>NZ_CP069513.1:0-1237471 GCF_016889425.1 Corynebacterium amycolatum | reverse complement strand
TTCTTTGAGGTCAGCATTCAGATCCGGGTTCACGGGTACTACCTTAGCTATACCTCCTGTTTCGGTGCACAATAGGACGTATGTCTGAATCCACCGCCAGCCAAGATTCCAGCCAAGACCTAGAACTCTTTCTCTCCCAAGTTTCCGAGTCAATTGTGGCATCGGATACCAGTGTTGCGGTTGCCATCGTGAAGCGTGCCGCTGCCATTGCTGCTCGCATGCGCGACGAAGGCCTGGTCACGGAGTACAAGACATCGATTTCCGACGTCGTCACCGCGGCCGACCGCGCAGCGGAGAAGTTCGTCGTCGAGGCCTTGGCCGCGCTCCGCCCGGAGGACGGCATTCTTGGCGAGGAAGGGTCGGCGAAGGAATCCCAATCGGGTCGCACGTGGGTGATTGACCCTGTCGATGGCACCTACAATTTCACCACTGGTTCGGACTACTGGTGCAGTGCGTTGGCGCTGGTTATGGGCGATGCGAGCAATCCGGATGAGGTCATCCTCGGTGCGGTGCATCGCCCGGCAACGGGCGAAAGCTGGATTGGCGGCCCCAATCTGCCGACCAGTCGTATCAACATTGACGGCACTATTGACGACCTTCGAGTCACTGACCATCCGCTCTCGGAAGTCTGCGCAGCGACCTACCTCCACACCGCGGTGGTGAACTCGAGCGAGGAATCCGAGGTCACGGCCACAAAGTCCTGGCTGGATGCGGTGTCTCGCAGCGCTACCTGGCGCATGCTGGGCTCAGCGTCGGTGGATATGGCCGGCGTAGCCGATGGCCGCATCGGCGTATGGTTCCAGCGCGACGTCGCGGCCTGGGACTGGCTGCCGGGATACGCACTTATTAAGGGCGCAGGCGGCGAATGCACGTCGGTGGGGCGCTGGAAGCTCGCGGGCTCAAGCGGCCAGGTCGCAGAGTTACGTGAGGTTCTGCGCTAGAATTTCGGCCATGACCACCTCTTACTCCGAAGATCTCGCCCTCGCACTCTCGCTTGCCGACGCAGCCGACGACCTCACAATGTCCCGCTTCGAGGCGGCCAACCTAGTCGTCGAGTCCAAGCCCGACCTCACACCGGTCTCCGATGCCGATATCGCGTGCGAAAAGCTGCTCCGCGAGATTCTGTCGGACAAGCGCCCGAGCGATGAGGTCCTCGGCGAAGAATTCGGTGGCGAAGCTGTGTTTGAGGGCCGTCAGTGGGTCATCGACCCCATCGACGGCACGAAGAACTTCGTGCGCAATGTCCCGGTCTGGGCCACCTTGATTGCCCTGTTGGAAGACGGCAAGCCGGTTGTCGGCGTGGTTTCCGCCCCTGCGCTGGGACGTCGCTGGTGGGCGTCCAAGGGCGACGGCGCATTCAAGCGCGTGCAGGTCGGCGGCCGGGAAGCCGCTGAGAGCCGCATTGAAGTCTCGAAGGTAGCAGATGTCGCGGACTGCTCAATCTCCAACTCTTCGCTCACAGGTTGGGCCGAGCGCGATTTGCGCGACAACTTCATCGGTCTCACCGATGACGCCTGGCGCCTGCGCGGCTATGGCGACTTCTTCTCCTACTGCCTGGTAGCGGAGGGTGCGGTCGATGTCGCCGCGGAGCCGGAGGTTTCCCTGTGGGACCTGGCAGCTCTTGCGATTCTGGTGGAGGAAGCTGGCGGCCGCTTCACTTCTCTAGCGGGTGTCAACGGGCCGCACGGCGGGGACGCGGTTGCGACGAATGGGTTGCTTCACGACGCCGTCGTCAAGCGCCTGAATAGGTAACCAGAGTTTTCCAACCTATCGCAATTTGCGACGAGCGGCTCACTACCTCCCGTCCGCGTGACCGATATCCAGGATACGTCGCAGCTCAGCAAATACCTCAGGGCGTACCTCATGGGTTACTACCCGTCCACTCTTAGATCTAGTTAGCAGCCCGGCATCCGCCATGGTCTTTAAATGATGCGACACCGTAGGCTGACTAAGCCCAGAAACAGCGGCCAGCTCCCCCACGGTCATCGGGCTACAGCCAGCGGCAGCGAGCTGAGACAAAATTTGCAGGCGCGCCGGTTGCGCCAGCGCTTTGAAGAGCGTTGCCGCAGCCTGCGCTTCCGCCGCGTCGAGAGGCCGACCGCCAAGTGCACAGCATTCTGAGATTTCGTCCATACCTGTTGAGGCTACACGGCCTCCCCTCTAAATATATTGACAATCATCGATATATTGGTTACACAGGAAACTATGACACAGACTACAAAGTCACTCAGCTTCCTAGATCGCTTCTTGCCGCTATGGATTGCAGCTGCAATGGCAATTGGCCTCATTCTGGGCAAAATTGCACCGTCACTTGTGAACTGGCTGGCAGAGGCAAAAATTGCGACAATTTCCGTACCAATCGCCATCGGCTTGCTGGTCATGATGTACCCACCGCTCGCAAAGGTTCGATACGACAAAACGGGCAAAATTTTGACATCCAGGAAGCTGATGGGCATCACAGTCTTCCTCAATTGGATTCTCGGCCCCGCACTGATGTTCGCCCTTGCCTGGATATTCCTCAGTGATAGTCCAGAACTGCGCACTGGCGTGATCATCGTCGGTCTCGCCCGCTGCATTGCAATGGTTTTGGTCTGGAACGACCTATCTTGCGGCGATACTGAAGTCGCTGCCGTACTGGTGGCCGTAAACTCGCTATTTCAAATTCTCATGTTCGGCGCTCTAGGGTGGTTCTACCTGCAGATTCTGCCCTCCTGGTTGGGACTGGAAACCACTTCCGCCACCTTTTCTTTTTGGGCAATCGCACTATCCGTAGTGGTATTCCTCGGTATTCCGCTTCTAGCTGGCGCAGCATCACGCATAATTGGTGAACGCACCCGTGGTCGCGACTGGTATGAAAATGAGTACTTGCCCAAAATCTCGCCATTGGCGCTTGCCGGCCTTCTATACACAATCGTGTTGCTCTTTGCGCTTCAGTCACAGCAGATTCTTGAGAATCCCTGGACCGTTGCGAAAGTGGCGCTACCACTAGTGATCTACTTCCTCGCCATGTTCGCAATCGCTCTCACTTCGGCCAAGGCCGCGGGCATGAACTACGCAACCTCCGCATCGATTGCCTTTACGGCTGCCGGGAATAACTTCGAGTTGGCAATTGCGGTTGCGATTGGCACCTTCGGCCCATTGTCCCAGCAAGCACTTGCGGGAACGATTGGACCACTTATTGAAGTACCCGTACTCGTTGCACTTGTCTACGTCACCCGCTGGCTCGGGCCGCGCCTTTTCCCCAATGACCTTTCCGTACCGGACAAACTATAGAAAAAGGGTTCTGAAATGAAGGAAATCCCGAAGGTACTTTTCATCTGCGTGGCAAATGCCGGTAAATCCCAGATGGCCGAGGCCATTGCGCGTGCAAAATATGCCACGCAGTTCACCGCCCTTTCAGCAGGAACGAACCCCAAAACTACTACCAATGCGCTTGCAGCCAAATCAGTTGCAGAAATCGGCGCCTCTATGGACGGTGCATCACCAAAGCCCATTGACTCCACGATTCTCCGGACTGCAGATCGTGTTGTCATCATCGGCGATGCCGCTCATGTAGAGCTCCCCTCGGACGCTCAAGGCTCACTCGAGCATTGGCTTACTGACGAGCCTTCAAAACGAGGCATCGACGGAGAAGAACGCATGGACCTGATTCGCGATGACCTCGAGCGCCGTATCGACAAGTTAGCTGTCGAACTCCGTTCCACTAAGAATCCCTAAGCGGCAGAATCCAACAAAAGCCTCCTTATCGCCAGCGTAAGCCACACGACTGCGCCGACGCCTGCGATGAGACCGAGGAGCAGGAATATCAGACCGACTCCCCAAAGCCCGGTGATGTCGTCAGTGCCGGCGATGATGCTCCAGCACAGGGTATAGCCGGCGACCGCTGCCCACCAGGTGGGCAGCAGGTTCAGAGTTGGGGCGGGCACGCGCATCATGGCAGAGGCAGTGAGGATGACCATCGCGAAGCCACTGCAGAAAACCTGCCATGGCGAGTAGTTGTATTCACCCTCGGGCATCCACGCGAGCGTACAAAAGCAGATTAAGAATGCGGCGACAAAGACGAAAACCGTGTGCCCATATGCGATGCGCTCGCCGGACTTTTTGGCCAGCCACGCGGTACCCACCCACGCGAGAGCGGTGGGGATGGCAATAATCAACAGGTACGCGAGGAAGACTCCTGGCACCTCAGCCCAGGTGAAACTCGTCAGCATCGATGTCATGCCACCAGGCTACGCCTGCCTCTTAGCTTTTGAGCGCGCTAGTTTCCCAGTAAAAACACAGACAAAACACTGCGTTTTACACATGCTCACTTAATGTATTGCCAGATTCAGCTACTACAATTAGAAAGTCGTTTTCAATACGCCGTTTGTAGAGAGTGCTTTTTACCAAAGAGCACCTCCCTATAAGTTGTAGTAAAGGAGAAATCTGGGGTGAATAAACCTACCCGAATCGTGGGGCTTGATATAGCGCGCTCACTCGCCATCATCGGCATGATTATTGTCCATATGGCCTCACTACTTTGGAGCACAAAGGTTGTGCTCTCTGGCCTACCCTCATCACTGTTCGCCATCATCGCCGGCGCCACAATGATGATCATCGGCCGTAATTACAGCAGCACTACCTTCTTGCGTCTAATCACCCGCGGTGCCCTTATCATTCTCATCGGCCTGGCACTATTGCCGGTCGGTGGAGAAATTCAGGTGGTCCTCGTCATCATGGGCCTGGTAATGATGCTGGTTTCCTGGATGCCAGCGCTCGGAACCTGGTGGCGAGTCGGCTTCTTCATCGCCGCAACCATCGCCGCCACAATCAAGTACGCGCCTATGACGCTGCCACAAATTTATCCGCTACTCGCGTGGATTGCATATTTCATCGGCGGCATGCTGCTTTACGACGTCTACTTACGCGGTCGTCTGCAAAGCACTTCCACCTCTGAGACCAGCGCCAATACTCGGTTGAGCTGGATTGTTACCGCTGTCAGCGTTGTCATCACTGCCGTCGGCATGTACTTCCGATTTAATCCCGAGATTGCTGGCTGGCTCCGCTTTACCGGACACACTGGCGTCTTCGGCGAAATCATTCTCTCCGTCGCTGTTGCCGCTGTTGTGTTGCACTTGTGCCTGTTCGTAGGCGATCGTTTCCCAGCTGTGGTTTACCCATTCGCGGCTATGGGAACAATGTCACTGACTATCTACATCCTGCACGTTCTCACCGCGTTTTATTGGCAACAGAATGTGCTATTGCATTCCACGTTGTCCGCAGCAGGTTTCATCGTATTCTTCCTCGTCATTGCTAGCCTCTGGAAGAAATTTGTCGGACAGGGCCCTGCCGAAAAACTCGTTGCCACCGCAATCAAGGCCATTGTTCCTTCTGGGAAAGGGAAATAACCGTGAAGAAAACATCTTTTTCCATCGCAGCAATTGTTAGCAGCACCCTGCTTCTATCTGCAACCCCAGCTCTTGCATTGGAAAACGGCGAACCCGCACCCGCAAATGCTGAAAGCAGTTCTGTGGCCGCGCTGAAGATTGGCAAAATCGGCAATTTCGGCGACTGCACCGGAACGCTGGTTGCCGACCAGTGGGTACTCACTGCACGCCACTGCCTGGAGTCTGTGAACAACGAAGGGACCCAGGCCCGCATCGGCGGGAAGGTCTACGATGCCGATTCTTGGGCGCTGTCTCCAATGTCTGATGCGGGGTTGCTTCACCTGACTCAAAAGGTCACTGACGCAACACCCGCGAAGGTTTCCCGCGATATCCCAACACCTGGGCAGACGGGAACCCTCTACGGATGGAGCAGCAGCTCGTCCATGGCGCGATCAGGGCAGCTCCCGATGACCAAGATGGTCGTCAAGGAACTGCTGGGCGGAGCACCGGCTGATGGAACTCCAGGTGAGGCTGCTCCAGATGGGGCCACTCCAGGTGAGGCTGTTCCGGGCGAAGCTGTTCCGGGCGATGCCATGGAATCAATGGAGATGCAGCCAGGCGGAGCAATGCCGGGTGCAGTTAAGCCGGATGCAGTAAAGCCAGATGACTCCAAAACCGAGTCGATCCCCGCAGGAACGGAAAGCATCCCAGCCGACGCTGCCATGATGCCAATGATTCAAAGCGCCATCCTGGACGCACATTCCGTCTCTGGCGCGGGTATGCAGGGCGGTGACTCCGGCGGCCCGTTCTTCGTCGACGGCAAGCTCGCGGGCCTGGCTACTGCCGGAACCTCCAATGGCGATCCTGACCTACCCTCCCCCAGCGCAGCTATCACCACCCTCGCTGGCACGGCTGACTGGATCGATGACATCACCTCTGGCCGAGACACAGAAAGCGTGCTGACCGCGGAGAACACTCCTGCTCCGCCAAAGACCATTCAGACCAGCGCCGATCACATGTGGGGTTACCTCGCCATCGCGTGCGTTGGCCTGGTTGTCGCAGCAGCCTGGTCGCGCATTAGGAATGGCCGACAGTAGAACCGTCTAACCACAACCACAAGCCGCCTCCCCGGAAAGTACTGGGTAGGCGGCTTTTATCGTGCATGCGAGGAACTTAATAGTGACCGAAGCCACAAAATCTCTCGGTAACTGACGTACAATCGTGAGATAATCCTATGGTTTTATTCCAATTTTTCTAAGAATCGACGATTCGGTGAGGTCACACTTATCGGTGGCCTGGCTCTGTTGATTCCGCCAATGATCTGGCTGAAGAAATCGAAAGCCAAGACTTCGTAGAATTCTTTATGAAGGGGCGAAAAAAAGGAACGAGTCACTCCACATCCGCCCACATTTCGAGCCCACCGTGGGAGTCCAAGCCTGTCTGGCAGCTGTCTGTCAGCTGTCTGCCCACCGTTTTGCCAGTATTGCGCTCACTTATCGATGCATGATTCACCCATCGATGCGCTCCAGCGTATCCATAAGTGAATAACTCATCGATATGTGAAACCGAAAGCTAGCAGCGCGTACATGAGCTGAGGCAAATCGGCCAGAATCAACCCAGCAACTCCTCAAGCTAAGTACCTTCAGGCCGACTAATCGAGCAGCGCCTCACGCTGCATTTTGACGACCGTCCTTCAATGCCCGGTTGTGAAGTGCGCGAGTTCGTCAGACCCAACGACTGCCCAACGGCTTAAGCCCCAAGCGGTGATTTGACCCCCGAATAACGAAGACCCCTACCAGCGTTTACACCGGTAGGGGTCTCTTCTTAGTGGCGGGGGCTGGATTCGAACCAACGACCTCTGGGTTCTCACCCTCATGTTCGAGCCACCTGCAGTTATTGCCCTTTTACCTGCTGTTTAGAGAGGTATCAGTATACTGGCGCCTACTGGTCTTTACCGCAGATTACCGACTCTTAAGTCCCGTTTTGAGTCCCACTTTCTTCACCGAGATTCAAGGCGCCCCGCATAGCGTCTACATCAGTCCAATCCGTGTAGTTGCGCGCGTTCACGTCGACGTCATGCCCGAAATAGGCTGCACGCACCTGGGCGGGTACCCCTCGCGCGATGGCCCGGTTATTGAGCACCGTGCGCCAGTCATGGGATCTCATTAAAGCGATGTGGTTGTCCTGGAGCTGCGCGCCAACATCTTTAAACAGAGCCGCTGACGCTTTCACGGCGTTGTCGGTGCGCCAGTGCGCCTTCTTGTCTCCTGGCGAAGGGATCAGTGGATCGGTCGTTTCTAGTCCGTCGAGCCGGTTTAACCAGAACTTTTCGACACGCTTGTCCAGGAACGGGATAGAACGGTCTCTGTGCGTTTTAGATTGCTCAGATGTAATGCTGATAGCGATCTGCCCATTAGCGACTTTTACAGAATACCTCGTCACTGCCAGTGCCTCGGAGATGCGAAGTCCCGTCCCCGCTTGCAGTAGTGCCAGCGCGACCACGTTGTCATGTTTTGCGATGGAGCTTGCTCGTCTGTCCGTGCCCGGTGGTAACGGTCTGGCGGTATCGCGTGCAATGAGATGGTCTACAACGGCGTCGTATTGGGCGTTCGTCAGGGCGTGACCACCTTGTGGTTTATTGCCCTTCTTGACCTCGCCGAGGTCGATGCTGATTCCGCGTAACGGGTTGTGGTCGATAACACCCTCGCGGATGAGCTGATCCAGAATGTACTTGCTCACGACGGTGCGGGCCTGCCGTGCAGATTCCGACCCGTTTGCGGTGGCGATGGCCTGCAATGCGTGTTCGAGAGTTCGGAATTTCACAGCTTCGCCAATGGCGTGTTTTCCTAGCTGTGCTTCGGCCTGCTTTAATGCGAGCTCATACCGGGCGCGCGTGTTCGGTCGCAGACGTGCCGCCCGGATGGCCGGCTTAGAGACGTCGGTAATGAACGCCGAGAAGTTCTTGCTCTTATCCCAATTGGTCGACGTCGAGTTGAGCTTGCTATCCCGCTTCTCGACGGCAATTCGCCGGAATTCCCCCTTTGTCCTTGCCCGGATTGTCGGGCGGTAAGTCGTTCCGTCCCATAGTCGGACCGTGATTTTCGCTTCGTATGGACCTCGCGGCGGTAAAGCATCAACGACGCGGTCGATGGAATCTTCCCCAAGGCTTAGTTTCGTTCTGGCGGCACGTATTTGCTTGGACATACACACCACTATAGACCCACTTTTGCAATAGGTTCGAATTTGTTATCATTGCTGGTATGGATCCTTCAGAACGTCTTCCAATTTGGTCTACCGATGACGTCGCGCGCAGACGCCAGGAAGTGTTGTGCACGTTGGTTGACGATAATCACCCGCTTTATGTTGACGCTCGCGAATTGTTCACTCCCCCACTTTCCCGCGAGGAGGTCACACAGCTCTTGCTTACCGCCCTTGAAACCTACTGTGAAATCCGCGCGGTAGCTCGTGAACTAAGGTATCTGGACCCCATTGTGAAAAATGATACGAAAGGTCGTCAGAAGCGACACCCGCGTCTGCACGCTGTCCGCAAACACCTCCAGGCACGACTCGAGTTTCTGGAGAACGAAGCTGATCGAACGTTGCCGTTCACCTTTTATCGGCCTAACGCAGGACGACGCTTCGCCGCAGGTGAAGGACTGACGATGGATCTTATCGACCCTGTACCGGACAGTGTCGTGGCTACGATGTTTCCGCCGGTCTTTGATTTTCCCTCACAAGTAGGCTAAAATATAACCAGCCGTACCTGCGACGGTTGGCCACCGAGGCACCGGGTACAATAAGAACCCAAGGTTTGCAACTCGGATATGCAGGCCCCCAAAGCGGATAACCGCTAGGCCGGGGCCCTTTCAGCATGTCTGGAGCAAACCTTGAAAGGTGTTTCTAATTTAAAACTGGTCGATCATGCCGAGCCTATTGCGGTTAAAAGTTCGGTAGCGGCATCCCTGATCGGAATTGCCCCTCAAACTCTCAACAACTGGCGTGTTCAGGGCAAAGGGCCCAGATACGCCAGCGTGGGTACCAACCTCGTCGTCTACAGAATCGCTGATATTGAGGCGTGGCTAGATGAGCATGTTGTCGGTGGTGAGAAGCCATGACGACAGCGAACGAGGCGTGGAGCATAGAGATCTCCCCCAAGGACGCGCCCGACACGGTGCGTCATGAGCATGAACTCATCGAGCTTGACGTGAATGGCACCGAGTGGCAATCACGCCTCGTCGACACTGCCGTCGACGTTCCTGGGCGTTCTGACCCGTCGTACTTCACCGTTTTGGTACGTCGTAAACCTCGATCTGTGGCTAAGGTCTCGGAGACCTTGGCCACGATTTCAGGCAGTTCTACGGACGTTCCTGCTGGTCAAGACCCTAAAGTCGTTTCAGGCCAAAATCCCCTAGGGGAGAGGCAGAATGGCCGGACCGGAGAGTCCGGCCATCGTGACTCCGGCCACCGTGACTCCGCAGCAGCAGCAGCGGTGGAAGCCGCTGCGGTTGCAGGGGTTGATGCCGGTGTCGATGTTAAGAGTTTCGGCCAGCTACCAACTGTGAGGTCGATGGGTAGTGGCGGTCGCCGGGCTCAAGTGATCGGGTTTGATACTGAGTTCACCTACCGCGAAGATGACCCCGCTAAGCGCGTCATCGATAGCTATCAGTTCGCCTGTACTGATGCTCTCGATGATGGTGTTCTCGTACAGGTGGTTGTGTTGCCTCTGGCGGGTGATCGCATCTACCTTGAGGATGCTCTCTACATCGTCAGTCTTGCAGGCGGTCTGCATGTCCTGTCACCCTCTCGGGAGCCTATCGATCCTCGTGGCGTGCTCGTCCGCGATGTAAGGAAACTCAACCCTCGGGGAAAATTTGACTACTCCGCCACGCGAGATGCGGCGTTCAAGGCTCGCATTGCCGTCGTCCTGGCGTGTCATTTCGGCAACGCCGATCTGACCGCTTTTCGGCGCCCTCCCGAGCAGCGCAATGGTGGGGAAAAACATTATGACATCCTCCGCCGCGTGACCTCTGCTTCGGGGGGCTTAGTTTCGCTGCAACCTGCCCGCTTCATGCGCAAGTCTGGCAAAGGCTCCAACAGCTATCGCTGGTTGCCGTTCTCTGTGACCGTTCGTGACACGATGTGTCAGGCTGCACCCGGTCATAAGAGTCTCGCTGCTCTTGGCGATGTTTGCGGTGTTCCTAAGCTTGATGTTGGTTCCTCAATCGAGAATATGACCTCAATGCGTCGTGACGATCTGACGTCGTTCCTCGAATATGGGGTGAATGACGCGGTCATCGTTGTTGAGTATCTGGCGATGCTGTGGGGTCTCAACATCGTTCCGCCTGTCACCCTTTCGGGTGCGGGTGCCAGTGCTGTCCGCGACGGAATCATGCGCTACATGGGCGACAAGGTGGTGAAGGACTTCCTCATCAACTTTCGCGGTCTCGTGCGGTTGACGGACCCTGAACCGTTTTTAGACCATGACCAACTTTCGTATTACACCACACGAGAGTTGGTACCCGTGGACGGCGATGCCAATCAATCCCACACTGCGTGGAAAATGGCGTTTCACGGAGGCTGGAACAGTTGTCTGTCTCCTGGTCACCACCCTTACCCGACCTTCGATCACGATATCCAATCTGCGTACCCATCTGCGATGGCATCGGTGATTGATGTGGATTATGTGGGCGGTTGTATCGAGGAGGTTGTGAAGGACCGGGTACTTACACTGGACGACTTTCCGTTAGGTCCCATCACCCCGTTAGTTGCCTATGTGAGTTGGAATTTCCCGGATGATGTTGTTGCGCCTTGCTTGCCGGTGGTCGTCGGTGACTGCGTGTTATATCCACGAACGTCTGACGGTGCTGGAGCCGCGCAAGGTGACGATGTTGGGGGGTATGACGGGTTTCATGGTGCTTGGTGCGCTGGACCTGAGTTGTACCTTGCGTTGAAGCTGGGGGCGACGGTGCGTGTTCAGATTGGCTACCGCATGAGGTTGCGCATGCAGTCTGATAGTACTCCGTCCCGATCACTGCGCTTCGCCCTCCGACAGATGGTTGAAGACCGTGCGACTGCGAAGAAGATCTTCGGCAAGGGGTCGCTGGAAGAGCAGACCGTCAAGGTTGCGACAAACTCGGTCTACGGGAAGCTGGCCCAGGACGTCTCCGAGCGTAACGGGTGGGGTGCATGGGCTGAGGAGATGGAGTCTATTGGTGGGTCGTCCGTAACCTCTCCCTATCACGCGTCGATGACAACGTCGCTTGTTCGCGCTCTTCTTCTGGCGATGGCCAATACGATTCCGATTCTGTCTGTCACGACTGACGGCTTCATCACGCCTGTTGAAGAGATTGAGCACTTTGATTGCTTTGGCATCGCGAATGTGTTCCGTGCCGCTCGTCGTGCGTTGGTAGGTGATCCGACGGTCTGGGAGATCAAGCACTACCAGGACGATCTAGTGAATTTCTCGACGCGTGGCAATGTGTCCTTGCTGGAACACGGTGTGCTCGCTAAGGCTGGGTTGAAAGTTCCTGAGGAGGTTGAACGTGGGACCGTCGCGGAGCGTCGCTGGTTTCGCGATACCGCTCTTTCACGCCGGGGAAAGATACCTAACCCCTACACGTCTTTCCCAACATTTCGGGAGTTGTCGCGGTCCGTAAACCGGTTGGACTTCCACCCGGTGGATCGCACGCCTGAGGTCTCAACGGTGGACTTTGACCTAAAACGGCAGCCTCTACGTGGCACGCTCCGGGTTGATGTGATTGACGGCAACGAAATGGCGGGGTTCGACACTTGCGCGTGGGACTCAGTCGACGACTATAAGCATGCACGTGGGATCGCTGGTCACATGCAGTTGGTTCGGTATGGGACCACAGGTGTTGACCGTCCTACTGGGTGTCTGCGCACGGGTCATGATTGGGAGACCTGGTTTAAGCGTTTTGAGTCTGCTCGGGGTCGTCGTATCCGTACGGCTGACAGTGCCCTACTCACCGAACTCGTTGCCGCGCATAAGGCTGGTCTTGTCGTCGTTGACCGTTTGGCTGTTCGCGTTTCCGTGGCTCAGAAGGTGGGTTGGTTGTCCTCTTTGGGGATGGGTGAATTCACCCGGGCGCAGTGGGATCACATGAGCAAGAAGGTTCGGCGTTCGACGGTGCTACGCGATGCCGATATGGATGCTGTTCGTGCCTTTGCCGATGAGCTGAATCGCGGTGATGGCTATGTCTAGCACCCCTCCCCCTGGTCGGTTTGGTATGAAGCTTTCTCGCGGCCCTCCTATAGGCACTTTTATCGTCACAGAGACGCTAACCATGCAAGCAACAGCACCCCAGCTAAGTCTTGAACCATCGGGTGCTTAGACCGAGTTCCCGATGGCACCAATACACCGCAACCCAAGATAAGGAGGAACATATGGAGCCACAATCGCCCCGAGCACCACGGATGCCGAGCGCCCCACGAGCGCCGCGCAGTGGAGCTAAAACAGGCGCGGAAATGGAGGAGAGCAGGTACGCCGCGGAGGAGTCTGCGAAGGGGCTTATCGCCGGTTTGGTTGGTCTAGACCGCGCCGATATTATCCGTCGTTCCAACCGAGTCCAGGAGATTCTGGACGATTTTGCCCAGCACGCCCCAAAAGAAGAAGTGTCTTTGGAGCAGCTTAAAGCGGAGGGAGAAAAGGTTGACGCTGAGCTTGATCAGCTAGAGCAAACCCTCGATGAGCGCGCTCAGTCGCGGCGGAAAAAGCAGAATCAAGGTGGCTACCCACCGCAGCCGCCGCGGGAAAAGAAGCCTCGTGTCCCTCGGGTCAAAAACCCGCGATTCACCCCACTTTTCCAGAATGAACCAGAAGAAAAAGACACCAGTAAAGGATGGGAACCAGAACTATGATTACGAAGTCTCAGACCGCTTCGTCGGTAAAAAAGATTGAAGCTCTCCGCCAGGAGCGGGAGCAAAAAGAAGCCGAAGAAGCCAAGAAGGTTGAGGAGTTTAAGCGTCAATTAGGCGAAGTTCTCTACGCCTGCGCTTATGAGCCTTCAAGCAAGTGGTCCAAATTTCGCGGCGGTTCCGTAAGGGAACTGTTCGCAGAAATCGGTATACGGGAGGAAACCTCCTGTGAAGCGTCCGAGGAACACGAGAGCGCACATCGCGGGGCGGACGAAGGAGCCGATAAAGGCTTCGAAGTCGATTCCGAGGACTCTACAGAGTCAGAGGAATCCCCCGCAGGCCCGGAGCACGCAGACCCTTATGGTCTGCAAGCGTAGGGCCAGAGGGTCGAGGGAGAGAATCTCCCTCGCCAGCGCCACGAGGCACCGGAGGTGCCCGAGTGGCTTGCTGGCCGCCTGTTTGCCGCCTGCCGCCTGTTTGCCGCCTGTTTGTGAGGGCCGTCTTTGACGGTGGCGAGTACGCCTGAATCTGCCCCGCAGATTCAGGGGGCCGACACCGGAGAAGCGTGACCCTTACAAACAGACTGTGGCCCTGGCTGCATCAGCAGTCGGGGCCACCCTGCCACAGTAAGCACGATAAGTAGGAGGTGGATATGCGAGACAAGTTCTCGACATATTCGCGTACAACCGTGCGCCTCGATAAGGATTTAGACCGATTTGTCGAGGAGGTCGCACGGGTCGTAGGGGTGCAAAAGGCCGTCGTGTTCCGGGAAGCTCTCTATGTCCTCGCGGAGGAGGAGAGCGTGCTGACGCAAAAGCGTTTGGCCCCGGACACGCTGCGCCGCCTGGACGAGATGAACGACCAACTGCGGCGGATTGGCGTCAATCTAAACCAGTTGGCTCGCCGCGCGAATATCGACGGCGTGGCCCCCGTGTCTGAGGCTGTAGAAAGCATTGGCTCCGAGGTTTCTTCTCTTCGCAAAGAGGTGAAGGACTTTGTCCACAATCAAGATTAACTACAGCCAGAATATCCGCGCGGCAACGGTCTACGCCGTCTATGGAACGGCAGACAATGCCCGCAAGGGTGAGGTGCGAGCCGATGCTTTATGCACGGTTCAACCTAACGCTGAATCGTTTTCTCCGGAGGCTACGGCTGGCCGTTGGTCGGGTGTGGACTTCATGGAAGCCAGTGTGGAAGAAATGGAGCGATATGCTCCGGCTCAGCGCACTGACGAAGCAATTATTTATATCCAATCGTGGGCTAAAGACGAGCTGGATAAGGATAACCCGGCCGATGTAGCTCGGGCTAATGCGGCTGGCTCAGAGCTGGCGATGCGGCTGACGCAGGGCACGGGAGTTCCGTTTACCGTGGCTACGCACACCGACAGTAAAAGCGGCTGTGTCCACAACCATATCGTCTTTGCCAACCACGATACGCAGACAAAGAAGGCTGCACCTCGGGATATGCGCAACTGGTACAAGCTGCGCAATATCAACGACGAGCTGATGCGCGATTTGGGGATGCGTGTCCTGGAGCGAGAGCCGGAAATATCGCTGCTTCCTGCTGAGCGCAGGGCACGCAAGGAGGGCAAGTCCACAGACTCGACGGGCCTGGGCGTGGATGAGCTGACCGCAGCCACGTGGGCTGATTTTGCCCGCAAGCGCATGGATGAGCTGTGCGCGGATAAACAGGTGGCAGATGCTGACGACCCACTGGCGAAGGCAGTAGAGATTGCTGGCAAATACAACCTGTCTCTAAAAGTGCAGCCCAACTCAAAAACCGAGGGTGAGTCGCTAACCGTGGCCCTGGTCGACGACGACGGCGAGGATGCCTACTTCACGAACACCACGAAGGCCGGACGTACTCGAAAGCGTAAAGCAGCTAAAGCTGGCTCAAAATTGGGCCGCAGCTACTCGCTAGAGGGTGTGACCGAACGCGTTAACGAGGCCCAATCAGCCCTTCTTGCGCGGCAGCTTGCAGCACTTCAAGCCAATTCAACCGATGACGACCTGGAGGCGAAATACGGCTCCAGCCTTCTCGATGACGAGGAGGAAGAAAACTATAACAACCAGGAGGTATTCAATCATGGTGTCAGTGACCGAGATGACGAAGCTAGCCCAAGCAGCGGCGAAAGGCAAGATGGACAGCGTCTTGAAGGTTCTCAGCCCACGCCTGGACAAGGCGGAGAAGGCTATCAAGACGCTGCAGGAGAAACTGAAGAGTCTGCCGGAGAATACAGGGGACATTCTCAGTTCTCTGCCCAGCGACTTCTCGACGAGGTTGACGCAAGCGGAAAGCGAATTAAGGAACGTAAAAAGCAATCTCGCCGCAAACAAGAACTACGTGAGCAGCAGTCACTTCCAAGTAACGATGATGGAAGTGCAGCAGATGATCACCGGGCTGATAAGGAACATCGAGGATCTGCCCAACGGCCTGGAGGGGGTAAAAGGGTACCTAATCGAGATAAGCGAGCAGATGTCGCGTCTGACAAGGATGCAACAGCTGGTACTCAAAGCAGCCGAAAGCCCCATCCATCTCGACAAGGATTCCAGCCAAGCAGTAGCCCAGAGCCTGAACGCTCAGATGACTTCGAGCCTGACTTCTAGCCTGGAACCGCTGGTAGAAGTAGCTGTATCTGAGGCAATGTCGAAAGAGTCCGAAAGCCTGCACAAGGCAGCAGAAGCATCTAAGAAGGCTCGCAGCGCCCTGCTCCAGGAGAAGGAGTCCAACGAAAAGCTGCTGGAGAAGATACGTGCAGAGCGCAAAAAGTACAACGACGACATGGAAAAGTCGAACACGAACTTTATTAAGGCCTGCATGTCTGCCTCGTGGATTGCAGCCAGTGTTCTCTTCGTTGCTATCGCACTCGTTGCTGTCGGAGCCTTGGGGAACGGGCTGCTAAGTATGCTCGGCATACCCGACGGCGTGTCTGCCTTGTGGGGTCACGTCCAGGAGGCCAACGGCATCGGCCCAACACTGGGCTGGTTGGCGTTAACACTTATCGTCATAGGGGTTCTTATAGCGCTTATGACCTGGATGTTGTCCCAGGCTGCGCCGGGTATTGCTCACTTAGTCGAGGAATACCGTCGCAATCACCCGAGGAAAGAAACGAACCACTAACTAGAACACGTGCACCGTAAAAAGTAAAAATCCCCACAACACAGCGTAGCGGTTAACCGCTACGCTTCTTTTATGCTCTTCCTATGCCCCAACTTTGCAACAGCACCAATAAACTGGCGCCCCGGTTATAAGTTGGGGCGCCAAGTCGATGTGCTCGAGTCGGGGGATGTTAGTGGCCGGTGCCAAGCCGGCCAGACAGGCGGTTCAGCCGGTCCTGACTGGGACCGTCGAGCCCGATAATGGACACGGTTTTGCCTCTGTCCTGGAACTTCTGCGTAATCGCGTCAAAGGTCGCGACCGTGGAGGCATCCCAGATCTCCGCCTCAGTGAGATCAATAGTGATATGACGGGCAGAATCGGTGTAATCAAAGCGATAAACCAGGTCATTGCTTGATGCCCAAAACAACTGGCCATGCACCCGGTAGGTACGAGTATCAATCTCGCCATCGCCGTCGCCGTCGATCTCGGAGACCTTTTCAATGGAAGCGATATGTGCCATCCGACGGGCGAACATGATCATCGCGGTGACCACACCCAACACCACACCAATGGCCAGGTTGCTGGTGGCTAGGGTGGCAATAATCGTCACGGCCATAACAATGGTCTCAGAGACCGGCATGAGTTTAAGGGTGCGTGGATGCACCGAGTGCCAGTCGATGGTGCCGACCGAGACCATGATCATGATTGCCACCAGCGCAGCCATCGGGATCATGCCAACGATGTCGCCCAGTGCCAGGACCAGGACCAGCAGGAACACACCGGCTAACAGGGTGGATAGGCGGGTACGTGCCCCGGATTCGCGGACGTTGATCATGGTTTGACCGATCATCGCGCAGCCACCCATGCCGCCGAAGAAACCGGAGGCAATATTAGCCACCCCCTGTCCCCAGGATTCACGAGTTTTATCGGAATGAGTGTCGGTGATGTCATCGACGAGCTTGGCGGTCATCAACGATTCCATGAGACCGACCACGGCCATGGCCAGGGCATAAGGCGCGATGATCTGCAGGGTCTCCAACGTCCACGGCACGTTCGGAATAAACAGGGACGGTAAGGTCTCCGGCATCTTGCCCATGTCCGAGACCGTCGGGACAGTCAAACCGGCGGCAATGACCAAACCGGTGAGCACGATAATCGTGACCAGCGGGGCGGGGATCACACTGGTGAGCTTGGGGAAGAAAATCATGATCACCACACCCAAGCCGACGAGTGGGTAGACTATCCAAGGCACATCAATGAGGTGTTCGAGTTGGGCGGTGAAAATCATAATGCCCAGTGCATTGACGAAACCCAGCATCACCGATCGGGGGATAAAACGCTGAAGTTTCGCCACACCGAGGGCGCCGAGCACGATTTGTAGGACACCGCCCAACAGGACGGTGGCGATGAAATAATCCATCCCGTAACCACGCGCCACAGGAGCAATGACTAGGGCAATAGCCCCGGTGGCGCCGGTGATCATTGCCGAGCGGCCACCGGTAAAGGCGATCGCAATGGCCATGACTACCGAGGAAAACAGACCCATGGCTGGGTCAACACCGGCAAGGATGGAAAAGGCAATGGCCTCAGGGATCAGCGCCAGGGATACCGCCAGTCCGGCCAGAATCTCTATACGGATACGGGCGGGGGAAGAAAATGCGTAACGGAAGGATGCGATGATCCCGGTAGGGGCATCAGCGCCGTCTGGACTCAGGAGGGGGCGGGGGGCCGCCGTGCTAGTTTCAGTCATAGA
This sequence comes from Corynebacterium amycolatum, assembly GCF_016889425.1. Classification (NCBI taxonomy): domain Bacteria; kingdom Bacillati; phylum Actinomycetota; class Actinomycetes; order Mycobacteriales; family Corynebacteriaceae; genus Corynebacterium; species Corynebacterium amycolatum. Next base: position 1,219,378 of record NZ_CP069513.1, on the reverse strand, counting down.
TGTCCAATCTTTGAGGGGATAGGTAACTGGGCGAACGCCCGAAAGGAATCCAACCCTCTAGTAACTTTAGGTTTGGTGATGGTGGTCATGGTAGCGGGAGTTTTACTCAACCGCCAACCCAGGCACAGGAACCCGTGGGCAACATCACCGTGAAGGAGAACAGGCAATGCAAAACAGTAATTTCAAGATCGGCGAGGTCGTTGACCAGACGGGGTTGTCGATTCCCACCTTGCGTTATTATGACAACGTCGGCCTGATTACCCCATCGGGGCGTAGCCCTGGTGGGTTCAGGCTTTATAGTGAGGCTGATGTACGTCGTGTTTTGCTGGTGCGACGGATGAAACCGCTGGGGTTTACTCTGGATCAGATGCGGGAATTCCTGGAAGCTGCGGAGATTCTTCATAGTTCAGATGGCGGGCAGGACAGTGATACCGCACAGCAGGCACGGAGTAATGCCAAGGCCACCCTTGCCGACATTCGTGAGGAGACGCGCACCCGCTACGAAAAGCTACGCAAGCAAATTGCCTACGCTGAGGAATTCCTCGATCTGGTCAACACCCTGGCACCCTAAACTGCCCCCATCCTTCGCAGGGAGAAAAAGACCATCGTATTGAATGCGCTCTGTCGAATCGCGTTCCAGATGAAGTGGACGAACGCCCGCGGCCTCTCCGGAGTGGATGGCGATAGTACAGAGGACTTCTGAAATCCGTGCAGACGACTCCTCAAAACGACACAGTCATCCAAGGTCACAAAATCGAAAATTGTCACTTAACCCCATCACTTCCAAACCGGCTTAAGTGACAAAATGCCATCGCTAAAGTCCCGATTTGAGTCCCAGGACGTGCGCCTTAAGAGAAATAACTAAAGCCCCTACCAGTGTTTCTCCTGGTAGGGGCTTGGAAGTTGGTAGCGGGGGCAGGATTCGAACCTACGACCTCTGGGTTATGAGCCCAGCGAGCTACCGAGCTGCTCCACCCCGCGTCAACTGTCCTGGCTTTTACAAGCACTCACAGCGGGTGCTGACCTCTCCGGCCAACGAGATGTAACTGTAGCACGGCACCCCCAACAAAGACCAATCCCCAGGTCATAGCCAGTTTCGCTACAACCTGGGGACTCTGCGAACCATAAGAACCTATGATTCTCGGCTAATCTCCCGTTGCAAGCCTTACTCTCTGTAAACCTTACTGGCCGTTGGCCTTCTGGTAGTCAGCGGCAGCGCGGTCGAGCTCGGCAAGTGCCTGGCCCTGGGCTGCGTAGTCACCGTTCTTCTGGGCGTCGTTAAGCTTCTTTAGCGCGTCGGAGATACGGCGAGCGGCGTCGTCACGCGCGGCGACATCAACCTTGCGCTCTTCCTTCGGTGCCTCGTCGTCGGACTCAGCGTCGGCGGCGTCCTTGTCCTTATCCGACGGCTGCTCCTCAGCCTCTTCCTCACCGCGGACCTTGGTCACGGCGGAAGCATCGATACCAACCTGGCTCAGAGCCTCAGTGACCGTAGCGCCGTAGCCCACCTGACCGCGGTAAGCGACGAGAATACGCAACAGCTTCGGGAATGCGGTCTCCTGCCCCTTGCGTTGGGTGTAGACCGGTTCGACATAGAGAATCTCGCCATCGCCGACCGGCAGCGTCAGCAGGTTACCGTTGGTGACCACGTTCGTACCCTCGAGCAGGGTACGGTCCTGGGCGACCTCATCTGCGGACATCATCGTGTCCTGCGCCTGACGCGGACCCATGGTCTGGGTGTTGGTCGGCAGAGCACGAATAGTGATTTGGCCGTAGGTCTCCGGCTCGGAGGAAGCACTCATCTGAGCGGAGAGGAACTCACGCTCCAGTCCACGGAATGCAGAGATCAGCTGGAAGCTCGGCTTGCCGCTCTCCGGATCGGAAGCGACAACATAGTACGGCGGCTGAGAGAGGTTCTTGTCTTCCGGTGCGGTCGGGTCGGACGGGACAGACCAGAAGGAGTCATTGGCGAAGAACACGCCCGGATCGCTGACGTGGTACTTGGCCATCAGCTCGCGCTGAACCTTAAACAAGTCCTCCGGGTAACGCAGGTGCTCCTGCAGTTCCTCGGAAATCTCCGACTTCGGCTTCACCACACCTGGGAAGACGCCTTCCCAGGCCTTGAGCACCGGATCCTTCTCATCGAACTCGTAGAGCTCAACGGTGCCATCGTAGGCGTCAACGGTTGCCTTGACCGAGTTGCGGATGTAGCTGACCTCGCTGTTCGGCAGCGGGCGTGGAGTGCCATCCGGGTTAATGGAGTCCTGCGTGGTTTCCTGGAGGCTCATGCGCTGGGAGTACGGCATCTTGGCCAGCGTGGTGTAGCCGTCGACGATCCACTTCATACGGCCATCGACTACAGCCGGGTACGTCTTGGTGTCGGTAGTCAGCCATGGGGCGACCTTCTGAACACGGTCACGCGGATCGCGGTTGTAGATAATCTTGGAGTCCGACCCAATGCGGTCGGACAGCAGGATGTTGAGTTCCTGGTAACGGGTGGCGAAAATCATGCGGCTGGCAAGTCCGCCAACGCCAACACCGCCCTCACCGTCGTAGGTGAAGTTTCGGCCGTCAGCATCGTACTCGTAGTCCTTGCCGTCACCATTGCCACCGACAATCGCGTAGTCGGCATCGCTGTTGGCGATAACCGGACCGTAGTAGATACGCGGCTGCTTCAGGTTCAGGTTCATGCCGTTCGGGTCCTCGGACTCGAACAGGTCAGCCACGGTGTACAGCGGGTAACCACCGCGGGCGGAACCGGACTCGGAGGCAACCTCGTCAACCTTATTAGCCGGCGCAGCAACGAAACCATTGCCGTGAGTGTAGACCGTGTGACGGTTAATCCAGTCAGTCTGGTTGCCCTGCAGAGTCTGCGGGTTCAGCTCACGAGCAGCGACAATGAAGTCACGGGACTCCCCATCAATCTGGTAGCGGTCAATGGCAAGCGGATCGGAGAAACCGTAGAAGTTCTTCAGCTGACGTTGCTGAGTGAAAGTACGCGGCAGGACCTCCGGATCCAGGATTCGGATATTGGCCAATGTCGCGGCATCGCGCGAAATCGAATCCGCACCTTCCTTTGCTGCCTCCTTATCGCCTTCCTTTTCAGCCGGAACGCCCCAGTCGCGCTCGACCTTCACCTTGTCGTCGGTAAGCCCGTAGTGGTAGCGCGTCGATTCAATGTTGCGCGCAATGTATTCACGTTCCTTGGAAGCGCGGTTCGGGTTAACCGAGAACTGCTCAACTGCCATCGGCCAGGCCACGCCGATCAGCCCCGCGGAGACCAGCATCAGCACTGTGGCAAACGCCGGAATGGAGAGGTTGCGCAGGAAGATAGAAGCGAAGAATGCAGCGGCCACGACAATTGCGATGACCAGCAGCGTAATCTTTGCCGGCAGCAGCGCATTGATATCGGTGTAGGAACCACCGGTGAAGGTTTTCTGCTTGTTATTCAGCAGCTCATAGCGGTCCAGCCAGTAAGACACAGCCTTGAGCAGCATGAAAACACCGGCCCAGCACGCCAACTGCGCACGAGCCGCATTGGAAACGCGGGTCTTCTCCCCTGTAGTCGGGTTACCTGGGCGGATGCCACCAAGGAAGTAATGTGTCACCAGCGACAGCAGGAACGCAATAACTACCAGGACAACCAGCGTCGAAACGATGTACGACCACAGCGGCAACTGGAATGCATAGAAGCCCAAGTCCTTGCCGTACTGCGGGTCAGTCTCACCGAAGGACTGCCGGTTTAAGAACAGCTGCACCGTCTGCCAATTGCCCTGCCCCACAAGGCCACCGAGTACGCCGAATACAACGGGCAGCGTGGTGAACATCGACTTCGAACCAGATTCAGCCATCCGTCGGTACACTGCCTGCGGGCTGCGTGGATCCGTCAGCCCGAGGTCGACGGGACGCGAGCGCCACGCCAGCCACATAGATAGAAATGTCAGTGCACCCGTTATTAGGCCTACGGTGATAAACAGGACAATACGAGTGAGCCACGTGGTGGCGAATACCCCTCGATAGCCCACTTCACCGAACCACTGAAAGTCCGTATAAAAATTGACGGCGATGGGAATAACAAAGGTCAGCGCGGCAATCACCCACACGGTAATTGCCAGCCACCCCGGGCGGCCACCCGCCGATCGTCTCGGTCGAGTCTGGTTTAGAGACAACGTCTCTCCTGTTCAAGTTGAGCTTGACTTACCAGCGAGCTGGCAAGCCGAACGTACGCTTATCTGTCATCTACTCTAAATAAAGTTCCTAACAATTGACTAAGGATGCTGTTTAAACAGCGTTGCCAGGAAAGGGGCGTCGTCAAGCGTCATGAGCGAAAACAACGGCACACAGACTCATCTCAGCCAGCAGGCACTCAATCGCGCCGTGCGCGAGGCTGTCGAATACGTCCACGCCGAAGGTTGGGACCGTGCTCCGAGTCTCTTCGCCCTCGTCCCCACCGCCGCGCTTGCCGACGTGCTTGCCGACGAGCTGATCGACAGCGCCCCGCTGACTGTCGTTGCGCAGGAGCCCCTCCCCGAGGGAATTGAAGGTGGTAGCCCTGAGTTGGCGGACTTTATCGCTCGAACATCGTGGCCGGCAGGTGTCGTCGGTGCCGTGTTAGCACAGGAAATTATGGTCATCGCCCCGGAGCGGGCGAACAGTTTTGAGGGAGCATCCGTAGACGAGGTGCGGGCGCAGGCGGATGGCGAGGCGGCTCGTCAGGCACGTCTTTTCAGTGGCGTTATCAGCGAGGGGCCACACCTAACGCTGATTCAGCCACGCCCCACGGAAGCGGAGCTGGATGAGCGTGGTCCCTTCGCTGAAGATGAGATTGAACTAAAGGATGGTTCTGGGGTAGCCGATGGTGTCATCGCTGCGCTGTACTCCACGTTCGGAAGTAACTCATAACTCCACCTACCAGCGATAAGAGACAGACAAGAGGCGTTGAAAGCGCCGAATATCCTTATAACTAGCTGATTCCGGTTGACATCAGGACTAGAACCTAGTTGTATAACAAAGTGATAAAGGCGCGTCTCTAAGTTTCCGCTCAGGGTTCTGTTGGACTTGGTTCTGTTGGACTCGGATTCTTCCAGGGACGGGCGAATGTGGCGAAGAAATCGCGAGTGTAGCGCGAGTTTTTCCTTCTATTGGTTTTCAACTAAGAGGTTTTTAATTATGAAGAACAACGTTGTTCGCCGTGCAGCAGCCTCGGCAGCTGCAGCTTCTGCGCTGGCAGCCTCCCTCCTGACTGGTGGTGTTGCCAACGCTCTTCCTACTGGTAACTACGTTGCCTTCGGCGATTCCTTCGCTGCTAACCCGGGCCAGTCCGATCCGGCCGTGCCGGGCCGTGGTGGCTGCCCAATTTCGGTTTCGAACATCGGCTCTCACGTTGCTCGCGAGACTGGCCTTGAATTGCACGACTACTCCTGCAACGGCACTACCGCTTTCATGCCGACTCAGCCGCAGAAGTCCCTGATGGGCCAGGTTGACAACGCTATCGCCCAGGGCTCCCTCGGCCCGGCTACCCAGCTGGTGACCATCTACGTTGGCGCCAATGACGCAATGCAGGGCGCTGTGCTGCCAATGCCGGTTCAGGATGACCTGTACACCACCAACGTTGTTGCCGCGGTGCAGAAAATCAAGGCCGCTAACCCAACTGCTCGCGTCATGCTGATTGGCTACCCAGCTTTCACCTCGAATGATCCGACTCACTACGCTTGCCCGGTCAACGCCGCAGGTTTTGCACCGCACATTCCGGCTGCCGGCATGCACCAGTTTGAGATGGCTCTGCAGAACCGTCAGGAGCGCGCTGCAAATGAGTCCGGCATCGGTTTCGTCAACATGAAGAACATTGCCAACATCGATGTCGCAATGTGCGGCCCGGACGGTGAGCGTCAAGTCTCGGCAATTCTGGATACTGACGTTGCTTCCTACAACATGACCAACCACCCGACCTTCCACGGTTCGGCAGTTACTGGCACCACCATCGCCAACGTCTACAAGAGCACCTTCTAAGGTTGCCCGACGCCGCTCAGGCGTTTTGGAATGTAAAAACCCTCGGTCCCGCTTTGAAAAGTGTGGTCGAGGGTTTTGCTGTCTGTTGCCGCCGCGGGCCCAGTCTTTACACTTTCGCTTCCACCACGTCCGCCTCTGCAGTGACCTTAATGCGTTCTCTTCCCTTCAGCGCGCGGAGGGCGTAGAGAATTGTTGCTAAGTCGATAACCTCCTGCAGTAGTGCAATAATCTTCTGGTACTGCGAATCTGCCGCCGACTTGGAGGCTTGGATCCGAATTGTCTGCGTTCCATTGACGGATGATGGGAAAAGCGACTACACGATATAAAAAATATAAAAGCAAAATCCCCGGCCGTAATGACCGGGGATTTTAATCTGTGGAGCTGCCGAGAATTGAACTCGGGTCCACCGCCAACTCGCCAGGGCTTCTCCGTGCGCAGTTCGCACGATCGCCTCTACTCGACCCTTCGGCTCAGGCAAACATGTCCGAATGACGGGTCCAGCCGCAAGTAAGAAGATCCCCGATGAGCCTTACGGCACACCCATCGGGCGAGCCCTTTTAAGTCGATGCCAGGGTCCGGGCCAAAGGGCAAGCCCGGCCTGACAGACACGCTAGTCGCTTAATTAGGCAGCGAGAGCGTAGTCGCGCTGAGTGTTCTCGGCGCTTAATCAGTTGCTACGACGCTTAAACGGTGGTCTCTAGCCTGCACCGGCACGCTTCCCCTGGCTCACTGTACGGTGTCGAAACCATGTCAGCCCCATACAATGCCTTCAAGCGCGGGAATGTGCGTAGCACTCAAAGGATGTTCAAGAATAACGCTTTACGACGAGAAAAGTCAACAAACCTCGTCGCAAAGCACGCTACCCCTTGATGCCCTTTACACGGCGGCCCAGCGCACGAGTAGCTTCGCGCTCCTCCGTGCGGCGCTTGATGTCCTGGCGCTTGTCATAGTCCTGCTTACCGCGGGCGAGTGCGAGCTCGACCTTCAAGCGGCCGTCGGTGAAATACAGCTTCAGGGGCACAAGCGTGTTGTTGCCATCGCGGACCTTGCCCCACAGGGTGTCAATCTCCTTGCGGTGCAACAACAGCTTGCGCGAGCGACGCGGTGAGTGATTAGTCCACGAACCGTAGGAGTACTCCGGGATATGCAGCCCGCGGAGCCACACTTCGCCGTCGTCGATGGTCGCGAAGGCGTCGTTAAGCGATGCTTTGCCCTCGCGCAGCGCCTTGACCTCAGTGCCCACGAGAACGACACCGCATTCGTAGGTGTCCAGAATGTTGTAGTCATGGCGGGCACGACGATTGGTGGCCACCACCGCGTTGTTGGCGCTGACCTTTTCTTTCTTCGACTTCTTCTTGCCCATAACCTGCTTAACTCTAGTCGAAGAAGGTGCACGACAGCTATTCCCTAGCTATTCCCTTAACTTTCCCTTATGCGCCTGCTCGCACCCGACATACATATGCCTCTGGCCTTTTACGTTGTGACGCAACTTACTTTCCCCTAACCTTTTACCAACGTCTAACACAGAGGGATCTTTATATATATGGGACAGTCAAAAACGTTGGAACCGGACAAAGCGCCACCGAAGCCAAAGGGGTTCCTAGCAACACTGGAACGTATCGGCAACGCACTGCCAAATCCATTTTGGCTATTCGTGATTCTTGCCGGTGTAGTCATCGTTTCTTCGTGGCTCGGTGAGGCTGCGGGTATGCAGGCCAAGGATCCCGCGTCGGGTGACATCATCGAGGTGGAAAGCCTTGCTACCGCAGAGTACCTGCAAAAGATGGTTTCTGAGGCGGTAACGAACTTCACGGACTTCGCACCAGTTGGCCTGATTCTGGTGTGCATGCTCGGTGTCGCAATTGCGGAGTACTCCGGTTACATCGGCTCGGCAATCCGCGCGGCAATTTCCAAGGTGCACTCCCCTGTCCTGCTGACATTCATTGTCGCACTGGCCGGCGTGACTGGTTCGATCGCTTCTGATGCCGTCTACGTGATTCTCATTCCGCTGGGTGCCGCCTCATTCGCCGCAGTTGGTCGTAACCCCATTGTCGGTGCGATGGTCGCCTTTGCCGCCTCGTCAGCCGGGTTCAATTCGTCGCTGGTGCTCAACATCACCGATGTGCTGCTGGCGGGTATCTCCACGCATGCGGCGCACTTCGTGGATCCGGAATACGTGGTTTCACCTCTGGCCAACTACTTCTTCACCATGGCTTCGTCCATTGTGCTGGCTCTGATTATTACGGCTGTTACTGAGCTGTTCATCACCAAGCACGTGGCAAAGACCATCCACGACGATCATATTGACCACGAAGCTGCCGAGTTCACTAAGCCGGGCGCTTCGGAGGAGGCTGCTGAGGAAAACGCTAAGAAAAAGGAGCAGGACACCGCGTCTAGCAGCTCCAACAGCGGCCGCGATAAGCTCGTTCTAAACGACTCCGAACGCCATGGCCTGCGCTACGGCAACATCGCCGCTGTTATCTTCCTTGCGCTGTGGTTCGCCGCTCTGTTCATCCCGGGTTCGCCTCTGCGCGGCGAAGGCGACGGCATCTTGAATTCCGTGCTGCTTACCGACGTCGTGGTGTCCATTGCCCTCTTCTTCGCCGTGGTCGGTATTGCGTACGGCATCGGCGCCAAGACCATCACCTCCTCTGCAGATGTGCCCGCCTTCATGGAACGTGGCCTGGGCACACTGACCACAATGATGGTGCTCTTCTTCGCTGTTTCGCAGTTCACGGCCTACTTCAAGTGGTCCAATATCGGCCAGTGGACCGCTATCAAGGGCTCCGAATTCCTGACCAAGGCGGATCTGCCGCCGCTGTTGCTCTTTGCTGCCTTCGTCCTGATGGTGGCTGTTCTCAACCTGCTGATTACCTCGGGCTCCGCACAGTGGGCGTTGATGGCGCCGGTCGTAGTGCCGATGCTGATGTACGTCAACGTCTCCCCGGAGGTCTCCCAGCAGCTATTCCGTATTGGTGACTCCCCGACCAACATCATTACACCGATGTCGCCGTACTTTGCGCTGGCACTGACCTTCCTGCAGAAGTACTACAAGCCTGCGGGGGTCGGCACGCTGATGTCGCTGGCTATCCCGTACTCGCTGTGCATGATGGTGGGCTGGTTCCTATTCTTTGTCGTGTGGTACCTCGCGGGCATTCCGCTGGGGCCAGGGGTTCCGGTGCGTTAACTCACAGCCACTAGGAGATTGAGGGATTGGTCGAATTTTTCGCCCAATCCCTCACTTATTTGTGGCACCCGGGCTTAATATTGCGTACGGTCGCCACCACAACGGGCGTCGTAAAGCGAAAACGTACACACATTGAGCACACACTGAGACGCGGATATAACCTATGCCAACAAAGCACCTAAAATTCACGGGATCGACAGGCGAGACTCTAGCTGCATCGATTGATCTGCCGGACGGTAAGCCACGCGCGTGGGCGCTATTTGGTCATTGCTTCACGTGTAATCGGATGGTGCCCGGCGCGTCACGCACCTGTAAGGCGCTGGCGAAGAAGGGCATTGCAGCGTTCCGGTTCGACTTCACTGGCCTTGGGCAGTCCACTGGCGATTTCGGCGAGACGACGTTCCAGACCAACATTGATGACCTTAAGGCCGCCTACGAGTTCATGGAGGCAGAATTCGAGGCCCCCTCGCTACTGATTGGGCACTCGCTCGGTGGCGCAGCGGCGCTGAACGCCGGCCACGATATGCCGAAGGTCAAGGCGGTTGCGACAATCGGTGCACCCTTCGATCCGGCACACTCGATTGTGCGCATCGCCGGTGACATTTCGACGGTCGATGAGCACGGCACGCAGGTTCTGCAGATTGAAGGTCGTGGCATTCCGATTTCCCGTGAGTTCCTGGAAGTGTTGGCGGACTACAACCCGGAGGTCTATCTCAGCCAGCTGCGCAAGCCGCTGCTTATTCTGCATTCCCCGACCGACCAGACTGTTGGTATCGATAGCGCCCAGAAGATTTTCCAGGTCTCTCGCTATCCAAAATCCCTGATGAGTTTGGATCGCGCGGACCACTTGCTCACTCGCGCTAAGTCCGCCGCGCGCGCTGCTGACCTGATTTATGCGTGGGCGGATAGCTATCTTCCGGAGGCTGAATAGCCCTGTTATCATTAGGGGTTATGGACACAACTGAACACTCTGGCCACTCACACGGCCACGGTCATTCACACGGCCATGACCACGCTCATATTGACCCCGCGAATACTCCTGCCCGTCGCCTGCTCGCAGCTGCGGGTCTAACTCTTGTCGTATTTCTCGCCGAGCTCATCGGCGGCTTGGTCTCGGGTTCACTGGCGCTGCTGGCAGATGCCGGCCATATGGTGACGGACTCCGCAGGCCTGCTTATGGCAGTTGCCGGTTTGGCTATCGCCCAGCGCGGAGCCAATCACCGCGCGACGTACGGGTACCGTCGTGTTGAGGTTCTGACTGCTCTCGTCAACGGTCTGACAGTTTTCATCATTGCCGCCGTGATTCTCTGGGGCGCAATCCGGCGATTCGGGTCAGTGGAACAATCTGAAATTCAGACCATGTCGATGCTCATCATCGCGGTCATAGGCCTGCTGACCAACGTTATTGCGGCGTTTCTGCTCGCGGGTGCTGCCAAGGAAAGCGTCAACGTCCGCGGCGCATATCTCCATGTGCTTGTCGACGCCGCTGGTTCGGTCGCCGTCATTATCTCCGCTATCGCTATTGCATACACCGGTTGGACTGCCATCGACTCGGTGGTCTCCATCGTGATTGCGCTCTTCATCGTCCCCCGAGCCGCCGTTCTGGTGCGCGACTGTCTCCACGTGTTGCTGGAGTACACCCCGAAGGGCGTCGACACCGAGAAAATTACTGCTGACCTGTCTGACTTGGACGGAGTGGTCGATGTCCACGATCTCCACGTCTGGTCCCTCAACGGCAATGACCTGTTGGCTTCTGTCCATCTCGTGCGCTGCGACACGCTCCCCAACGGCGACGAGCACGCATTGCTCGACCGCGCGCAGGCACTGCTTCACGACGTCCACGGGATTGAACACGCCACGGTGCAGATTGAAAGAACCGGGCACGCTGACCACGAGTACCCGGCTCATACCTAGTTTGTTCGGCTAGTAGCTGAAGTAAGGTGCTAGCCCTCGAGCTGCTCGCCTAGCTCCAGCCACTCCATCTCCAGCTCTGCCTTCTGCTCAGCCACCTCCGCAGCACGGCGATCGAGGTCCGCCAGCTTTTGTGTGTCCAAGTTGGCTACATCAGCACTCGCTTCCGCCATCTGCGCATGCAGTTCACTTTCTTGCTGGCTGAGCTTCGCCATCTTCCGCTCCAGGGCACTCATCTTCTTCTGGACAGCATGAGCTTCCGCAGCCGAGAGCTTCGAGGTATCCTCCTCTGAAGCTGCGCCACGGGTCTGCGGACTACCGGCATTTGCTTGAGAGGCACCACCACTAGCGGCCGAGTCAGCCAGCTGTGCGCGACGCTGGAGGTACTGACTAATCCCGCCTGGCAAGTTCGTCAGCTCGCCATCGCCGAAGAGGGCCCAGGTCGAGTCGGCAATACGCTCAATCAGGTAGCGGTCGTGCGAGATGACCACCAACGTGCCCGGCCAATTGTCCAGCAGGTCTTCCAATTCCTGCAGCGTGTCAATATCCAGGTCATTCGTCGGCTCGTCGAGCAGCAGGAAGTTCGGCTCACTCATCAACACGCGTGTGAGTTGCAAGCGACGGCGCTCACCGCCGGAGAGGTCTGCGATTGGGGTGCGCTGCCGCTTCGGGGAAAAACCCAGTCGCTCCGCCAGTTGCGAGGCGCTAATCTGCTTCTTGCCCAGGTCAATGTAGGTCGCCACGTCCTCCACAGCGTCGAGCACACGCATATCCAGCGGCAAATCATCGAGCTCTTGTCGCAGCCAACCCAGGCGCACCGTCTTGCCCTCAATCCGCTTGCCATCGCTTAAGGGGTAGTCTCCCGCCAATGCGCGCAACAAAGTCGTCTTACCCGAGCCGTTGACACCGACCAGGCCAATGCGCTCGCCGGGGGCCAGACGCCACGTGACGTCGTTAAGCAATTCCCTACCATCGGGCGTTTCCAGGGACGCATGCTCCAGCTCCACGACCACCTTGCCCTGTCGACGCTGCGAAAACGCCATCAACTCCACGGAATCACGCGGCGCCGGGACATCGGCGATGAGAGCCTCAGCTGCTTCGATGCGGTAGCGAGGCTTCGAGGTGCGGGCCGGCGCACCCCGGCGCAACCACGCGAGTTCCTTACGCGCAAGGTTCTGGCGACGCTGCTCGGCGGCATCGGCTTGGCGCGCACGCTCGGCACGCGCGAACGTCCAGTCGTTGTAACCGCCATCGTAAAAATCGACGGTGCCGTCGTGGACTTCCCACGTCTTCGTGGCAACGGTATCCAGGAACCAACGATCGTGCGTGACGACGACCAGGGCTGCCCGGCGCGAAAGGACATGATCGGCCAACCACTGCACACCCTCAATATCGAGGTGGTTCGTTGGCTCATCGAGAATGAGCAGATCCAGATCTCGGACCAGTGCGGCCGCCAGGTTAACGCGACGGCGCTCACCACCGGAGAGGTTAGCGACCTTGGTATCCATACCGAGGTCATTGATACCGATGCCATCGAGGACCTCGCGGATGGAAGCGTTACCCGCCCACTCGTGTTCAGCGAGTCCCAGCGGTGCAATGACGCACTCAAACACGGTGGAATTCGGGTCGAGCTCGGCGCCCTGGGTGACATGCGCCATGGCCATGTCGTTGGCTCGCGAGATACGTCCGGAGTCCGCCGGCTCCACGCCTGCCAGAATCTTCAGCAGTGTGGACTTGCCGCCACCGTTCAAACCGACAACGCCGATGCGGTCGCCCTCTTGAACGCCGAGGCTGACGCCGTCGAGCAGAGTCTTGAGCCCGAAGGACTTAGAAATATTCTCGCAATTAATCAGATTTGCCATGATGAGTATTTATTGTGCCCCATTCGACGTTGCCAAGCACACGCCGAACATACCAAGCCACCGGCAGCTCCTCGAACTGCTCTCGGGTTACCCATTTAAATTCCGGATGCTCGCCGCTGAGCTGGACATTCTGCGTGTCGTCGGCCTCGCGTACTAGAAAGGTCACCGTGTGGAAGCGGAAATTCTCCCCGCCCAAGTCCGGATTGGAATAATGGGCAAATTCGCTGACCTCCGCTGCGCGCAAGCCGGCCTCTTCACGCAGTTCGCGCACAGCGGCCTCCACGGGCTCCTCCCCCGCGTCTAGCTTGCCACCGGGCAAATCCCACTGGCCCCCGAGGAAGCCCTCGTATTCACGCAGCAGAAGCAGCAAGCGGTCACCTCGGAAAACTATGCAGTTGCACACCCAGCCGTCGTCGTCAGGCCAGAACTTAGTCCAAGCCAGGCTGCGCGGTTCGCGCCGGCCGATCTCGGCCCTACTGGGGGTGTCATCACGGTGCATGGGGAAAGATCGCCTGTCCTTTATTAAAAGCGCTAGTCTCGTGAGACCTCAGCGAGGCGAACGAAATCGGCAATTTCGAGCTTCTCTCCTCGCTGCTTGGGGTCAATCCCCGCTGCCATAAGCGCTTCTTCGGCTGCGGCACCAGATCCGTAAATCCCCGATAGGGCCGCACGGAGGGTCTTGCGGCGTTGCGCAAAAGCAGCGTCGATAAGCGGGAAAAGGCGCGCGCGAAATTGCGGCGAAATCTCCCACGGAGCCTCGGGGGCATCGGCGGCATTGGAGTTCTCAGGAGCGTCGGAGCGGGCGTAGCAGTCAATGCGAACGAGCCCGGAATCAACCTTCGGGACCGGCCAAAAGACGTGCGGACCAATGGCACCGGCGCGACGCACTGTGCCGTAGTAGGCGGCCTTGACGCTGGGGACGCCGTAAATCTTGGAGCCCGGCTGAGCCGCCAGCCGGTCAGCGACCTCAGACTGCACCATCACGAGCACGCGGCGGATGGTGGGGAGCTCGGCAAGCATGTGCAGCAGTACCGGTACCGAAACGTTGTACGGAAAGTTAGCCACCAGTGCATCCGGCGAGGTCTGAAAGTCCTCGCGGCTGACCTTCAGCGCATCTTTCTCAATGAGCTCGAGTTCACAGCCCTCGGCGCGCTCGGCGACTGTCTGGGGCAAACGCTCCGCCAACCGCGGATCGATTTCGACAGCCGCGGCACGGCCGCAGTGTTCGAGCAATCCCAGGGTCAGCGAGCCCAAGCCGGGACCGACCTCAACAGGGTAGGAATCCTCCGGCAAGTCCGCCGCAGCGACAATTCGACGCACGGTGTTGGCGTCGTGGACGAAGTTCTGCCCCAATTTCTTCGTCGGGACAATATCCAACTGCGCCGCCAGGTCACGTACTTCGACCGGCCCCAGGAAAGAAACTTCTGCTTTAGTCACAGTTAGATACTACGGGGTCAAAAGAAAAAATAGGTTTAGCTCGTTTGGCTAGTCTGAACTAGCTTTAACGAAGCCCCATGGAAGCGGTACAAGCGGGCCATGCACCCCAACCCTGACCAGCCTGGACGCGCTCAGCGACAGCAATCTGCTGCTCGCGGGAAGCCTGCGATGCGCGCGGTGCGTACTCAGTACCGCCGTAAGCTGCCCAGGTGGAATCGGTGAACTGTAGACCACCGGAGAAACCGTTACCGGTATCGATAGCCCAGTCACCGCCGGACTCACACTGGGCCAGCTGATCCCACACACCGTAGCCAGCGGCCGGAGCTGCGATGCGAGACTTAGTGCCCTGGCGGATAGTGGAGATACCCGGAGCCTTTAGCTCCTTTTCTTCCAGGACCTCGCGTCCGAGCTCTTCGCCGTCGCGAGAGGTGACCTTGACCTGACGTTCTACCTGGCCCGGCTCACCCTCCTGCTCAACGATGCGCTCGTCTTCGAACATCGAATCATCTTCAATGATGTTCTCGTGAGCTGGAATTTCCTCAGTCTCGGTGATGGTCTTATCAATCAGACGAGACAGCGCGATGCGCATGCCTTCAGTGACCGGCGCATCCAGACCCGGCTCAACGGTGTCGTCTTCACGCAGCTCAATGCCACGCTGTGCCAGTACATCACCGACGGTCATAGCCGGGACGGTCAGGTCGATGTCCTTGGCATCGTCGTGAAGCACAATATTCTTGGCACGAACGACGTCGAGTTCGACCCCCTTAGCGGAAATCTCGCCCTTTTCGACCTCGACCTTGTCCTTATCGGAGATGAGCCCCTGCTTCTTCAGACCTTCAATCAGCTCATCGGTAGTGATGGCATTGGTCTTGTGCTCCTGCGGCTTGCCATCGACAATCATCGTGACCGGCTTGGCAGAGCGGTAGACCAGCTTGCCGCCGTCCGTGAGGTCGCCCTGACGCTGAACCAGGTCTCCGCCGGTGGTTTCGACACCAGCCTTCTCCAAAATGGCCTTGTCATCCTTGGACCAGGTTGCAATTTGCTCGACCTTGCCGTCAATTTCGACGGTGATGGTGTCGTAGTTGGATGCTGCGACAGTGCCACCCAGAGCAACAGCAGCGACCAGACCGCCAGCAGCGATCTTGGACGAAGTGGAGACTCCGTCGTTAGCACGATTGAGATGACGCTTCTTCGCAGCACTCACGGGGTTCGTCACAGCCTTTCGGAGGATGGGCAGCTATCAGATGAAAGAAATACAGTTTGTAACAGTACGGTAAAGATTCAGTGTTGTCTAAAATATATCGATAAAAGTGACGGGAAATACAACAAACCGCCCCGGCTGCATTTCCACAGCTCAGGGCGACAATACGCCGACACGTGCTTAAATGCCGTACACCCGACGTGCGTTATCCGTCAAAATCTGCGCCATCTCCTCCGCCCCGATTTCTCGGGCCGCAGCCATCGCACGCGCCTGATGACCGATAAAAGTTGACTCATTGCGCGCACCTCGGAACGGCTCCGCGGTCATGTAGGGGGCATCGGTTTCCACCAGCAGCTGCTCCGCCGGCGCCTCAGCCACAGCCTGCCGCAGGTAATCATTGCGTTTGAAGGTCACGTTTCCGGTAAAACTCAGCAGGTAACCGCGCGCAATGGCCTCGCGGGCAACCTCAATGGGCGAGGAGAAGCAGTGCAAGATGACCGTGTTCTCATAGCCGTCCAACGCCGCCATCAGATCTTCATCGGCGTCGCGGTTATGAATCATCAACGGCTTGCCGACGGTTGCTGCGAGCTCCATATGCCACTGCAACGCAGCCAGCTGTTCGCTCTTCGACGCGCAGCCGTCGAGAGAATCCAACCAGTACCAATCCAATCCCGTCTCGCCCACGGCCACAACCCTGGGGTCGGCAGCCATTTCGGTCAGACGGGCCTTGGCGTCGTCGTCAAGCTCGTGTGCGCGCGTCGGATGGATGGCAGCGGCGGCCCAGACGTTGGGGTGCGCGTGTGCGGCGGTAAAGGCCAGTTCGGTTTCCGGCATGCCATCGCCGACCGTGCAAACTCCGACGACGCCCGCTGCGGCGGCACGGTCCATGAGAGCCGCAATCTCCTCCGGAGTTTGCGCCCCGCAGGACGCGAGATGCGTGTGGGCGTCAAACAGCGGAGTGAGATACTCCGCGGGTTCTGCAATTTTGCGTTTGCGCTTTCCCATTCCTCTACTGCGCCCCTACTTCACCTGTGCCCACTCAGGGCCGTGCTCAGCCAACTCCGAGTCGAGCTTGGAGAAAACCGGCTTCGGCTTTGCAAGCTGCGTACCCGGCTCAATGTCGAAGCGATGCCAGGCGGCCTTCTGATTGACGTAATCACCAGTGATGATTGGGTAGCTCCTGCCCTCTGCCGGCAAGTCTGCGCCGACCGGTTCGACCGGCATGTCGTCCTGGACTTCCTGGACTTCTGGCATTGCGGCCCAGATGCCCTCGCCACCCAGGGTCTCGAAGACCTTCTGCGCGCTTTCCGGCAGGTACGGGGTCAGCAGGACATTGGCGTCGCTGACTACCTGCAGCGCTGTCCACAACACAGTGGCGAGACGCTCACGCTGGGACTCGTCCTTCGCCAGCTTCCACGGCTCCTGCGCAGCAATGTAGGCGTTCGCCTCCCCGACCAGGTGCATTGCGGCAGTGATACCAGCGCGGAAACGGGATAGCGCAAGTGCGTCACCCACCTCGGCGAAGGAGCGCTCAGCCAGGTCGAGCAGTTCACGGTCAGCGTCGGTGAGCTCGCCCGGAGTTGGCACCTCACCGAAGTTCTTGAAAGCCATGGACACGGTGCGGTTGACCAGGTTTCCCCAGGAGTTGGCCAGCTCGTTATTCACGCGGCGGACAAACTCATCCCAGGTGAAGTCGGTGTCCTGGTTTTCCGGACCAGCCATGGCGATGAAGTAGCGCAGCGGATCCGGACCGAACTCCGCCAGGAAATCCTTCACATAGATGACAACGCCCTTGGAAGAGGAGAACTTCGAGCCCGACATGGTCAGGTACTCCGAGGAGACGACCTCCGTCGGCAGGTTCAACTCACCGAGCTCCCCGACTTTGCCTCCGCGGGAACCTTCGCCACGGTAGCCCAGCAGCTCAGCCGGCCAAATCTGGGAGTGGAAGGTGATGTTGTCCTTGCCCATGAAGTAGTAGGACAGCGCCTCCGGGTCATTCCACCACTTGCGCCACGCTTCCGGGTCACCGATGCGCCAGGCCCACTCGATGGAAGCGGATAGGTAACCGACGACAGCGTCGAACCAAACGTAGAGTTTCTTGGTTCCGTTTTCCGACCAGCCCTCCAGCGGAATCGGAACACCCCAGTCAATGTCGCGGCTCATTGCGCGCGGACGGATGTCCTTCAGGATGTTCAGGGAGAATTTCAGCACATTTGGGCGCCAGTCCTTGCGCTCTTGAAGCCATTCGGTCAAGGCCTCTGCCAGCGCTGGCAGGTCGAGCAAGAAGTGCTCAGTTTCAACGAACTTCGGGGTCTCGCCGTTGATTTTCGACACCGGATCAATCAGATCGGCCGGGTCAAGCTGGTTACCGCAGTTGTCACACTGGTCGCCACGGGCACCGGAAGCGCCACAAATTGGGCAGGTACCTTCGATGTAACGGTCCGGCAGCGTGCGCCCGGTCGAC
Source organism: Corynebacterium amycolatum (assembly GCF_016889425.1). NCBI lineage: Bacteria > Bacillati > Actinomycetota > Actinomycetes > Mycobacteriales > Corynebacteriaceae > Corynebacterium > Corynebacterium amycolatum. The sequence continues at coordinate 1,201,307 of NZ_CP069513.1, read as the reverse complement.
GGGGAAATCGCCCCCATCGTGGTCTGCTTGACCATGTAGCCGTTTTCGTAGAGCCCGCGGAAGAGCTCCTGGACAATCGCGTAGTGGTTGCGCGTGGTAGTGCGCGTAAACAGGTCGTAGGAAAGCCCCAGACCCGCGAGGTCCTGCACAATCTGGCGGTTGTAACGGTCGGCCAATTCCTGGACAGAAACGCCTTCCTTCTCTGCTTGCACAAGCAGCGGCGTGCCATGCTCATCAGTACCGGAGACCATCAGCACGTCATTGCCAATCATTCGCTGGTAGCGAGCGAAAACGTCCGAGGGGACTCCGAAACCTGCAACATGGCCGATATGTCGCGGACCGTTAGCGTACGGCCACGCAACTGCTGTGAAAATGCGAGACATATCTAACAGGGTAATAGATGACCTGCCATCGCGATGAACTGTGTCCCTTACGGAGTCCTCATGAAGTCCACATGAACTGTCCCCTACCATCATCGCACGCATGCGCAGTCACTACGCTTATGTTCTATGTCCACTCGGTCTACCTCCTCCGGCTCGGCTGCTGACTTCACTTCGCGTGCGACCACTGCGCTGGCGCGTCTTATCGCTGCCGGTCATCGTCCCGCCGCACTCATCGGCTCCTGGTTCGGTTATCGCGCGGTTCTCGCCGCCAACGTCGAGCTCACTGCCTGCGAGTCGGCAGCGCTTTTCACCAGCCCCGACCCCGATGCGTGGATCTTTGGGTTCCGCCCCTACTCCGGCACCAGCGCGCACGGGGTCGCTACCTGCGTCGCGTTGCTTGCCGACGACGGCACGTGGCATTTCGACGGCCCCGGCACCGGTGACCCCTTCAATCCGGATTTCCAAGCCCTTCAGGAGGCCATCAACTACTCGCACGAAGACACGCGTGCCGACGCGCTCCCCGCGGCCACACCACTGGAGTGGGATCAAGGCGACCGAGAACACCACCAGCTTGCGGTGACAAACTGTAAGGAGGCAATTGCCGCAGGCGAGGTGTATCAAACCTGCATTTCCACACGCTTTCACGCGGAGCTGGCAGCGAGCGACTCTGCACTAGCCCACGCCGGCGCGTGGTTTTCCTCCCGCGTGGCGCGGTATCAACCGGCTCGAGCAGCATTCTTGCCCGGCAATCTCGACGTTGGAATTCCAATCCTGGCCTCGCTGAGCCCTGAGGAGTTCCTCATCCGCGCAGGCACAAGCGTGACTGAAACTCCCATCAAAGGCACGATTCCCGCTGACCGGTCCCCGAACGAGTTATTGCGCAGCGACAAGGATGTCGCCGAGAACATCATGATTGTCGACCTGGTGCGCCATGACCTCGGTCAAGTTGCCAAGACCGGCACCGTGAAGGTCACAGACCTGCTCAGTGTGCGTCCGGCACCGGGCGTGTGGCACCTCTTTTCCACAGTTTCCGCGGAACTTCCCGATCAGCTCAGCCACGCTGAGCTCATCGAAGCCTGCTTCCCACCGGCCTCAGTCACCGGTACACCGAAGCTGCGAGCGATTGAGCTTCTGCGCGAATGGGAACCCGAACCCCGTGGCGCTCACTGCGGCGCGATTGGTGCGGCCCATGGGGATGCACTTGAGCTCAATGTCGGTATTCGTACCGCTGAGTACACAAAAGACCCGAACTCGGGGAGAGTTCGGGTCGAAGCTGGCATCGGCGGTGGCATCACCATCGGGTCTACACCCGAGGGCGAATGGGCCGAGATTGAGGCCAAGGCCGCACCGCTGCTGTTGGAAAGCTAATTGCGCAATTTACGAGCACGGCGGCGCTCGCGCTGTTCGGCCGCTTCCGCCAAGCGGCGCTCACGAGCCATGCGCAGGGCAAACTGACGCTGTTCCTTGTCATCGAGGTACATCGGATCGTCGGAAAGCCCCTTAACCAGCGCAACCATCAGCGCCAAGATAACAATGACGAACGGGCTTGCCGCCAAAATAGTGATGTTCTGCAGGTTCGACAGGGCATCGCTGCCACCGGTGACCAATAGGACGATGGCAATCAGAGCGGTGAAGATACCCCACATAGCAGTGACCGTGCGCGACGCTGTGAGTCGACCGAACTGGCTCATGGTGCCCATCACGGTGGAGGCGGAGTCCGCCGAGGTAATGAAGAAGGTAGCCAGCAGAATCATTGCAATAGCCGAGGTAATCGCGCCACCCGGCAAGGATTCCAGCAGATTGAACAGCTGACTCTCGGCCGAACCGTCACCGTAGATGGACGCACCCTGCTGCTCGTGGGTAATGGCGGTGCCACCAAAGATGGAGAACCACACTGCAGAGACAATCGACGGAACTGCGACGACGGTGAAGACGAACTCACGGATAGTACGGCCGCGAGAAATACGTGCGATGAACATACCGACAAACGGCGACCAGGAAATCCACCAGGCCCAGTAGAAGATTGTCCAGGAAGAGAGCCATTCACCGGCGGTGCCGTCAGCGGAAGCACTGGAGCGGGAGGCCATCTCAAAGAAGGAATCCAGGTAGCTGCCAATGGAGGTCGGAATCAGGTTCAGAATCACCACGGTAGGGCCGAGGACCAACACCAGCAGAGCCAGCAGACCTGCGGCAACCATGTTGAAGTTCGAGATGTACTGGATGCCCTTGCCCACGCCCGACAGTGCAGAGGCCAAGAAGGCACAGCCCAGAACGAGAATAAGACCAATCCACAAAGGTGCGCCCTTGATGGCGTTGAACCCGTTGATTTCCAAACCGGCGGAAATCTGAAGTACGCCAACACCGAGAGAAGCTGCCGTACCGAAGACGGTGGCAAAAATCGCAAGCGCGTCGATAAGCTTGCCCAACCATCCCTCAGCGCGACGTGCGCCGATGAGCGGGATGAACGCCGCCGAAATCAGCTGCTTTCGGCCGAGGCGGTAGGTCGAGTAAGCAATTGCGAGACCGACGATGGCGTAGAGCGACCACGGGTGCAGAGTCCAGTGGAACATCGTCGAAGCCATGGCGGTACCGACTTCCTTCGGCTCGTGGCCCGGCACGCCATCGCGATAGAAGGTCAGCGGCTCAGCGACACCGTAGAACATCAGACCGATGCCCATACCGGCGGCGAACATCATGGCAATCCAGCTAGGCGTGGAAAACTCGGGTTTCTCGTTGTCCTTGCCCAAGCGGATGTGACCGAACTTGGAAATCGCGATGGACACAATGAAGAAGACAAAGACGGTACTGGCCAAGATAAACAGCCAGCCGATGTTCTCCACGACCCAGTTCAGAGAGCTAGATGCGAACGTAGAGAAACTATCCGGCCACGCCAGGCCCCAGACGATGATTGCCAGAATTGCGACAACGGCGGGGATGGTAACCCCGAGGTTCACGGGAGCGTGAGAATCGTCGGCCCTGACTTCGCCGACGACTGACTCCCCTACTTCTTGTTGTATTTCATGCTCTGGTGGATTCGTCATTCCTCCACCATGTCCACCATTGACCTGGGATTTCAACTCAGGATGTGGATTCTCTCAGGTTTTCCTCATTTTTTATGGGTTGCAAAAAACTTCCAATAACGGAGTTTACCCTGTTCACTGGCGTGCGCTTGAACATTTTCCGCCACAAAGTAACAATCAGTTAACGATTTTCGTCCCGAGCTGCTAAAACGGCCTGGTAGAGATCTCGATGCTTCGTCATTCCCGCCTCTGCTGCAACCTGCTTCGCGGCATCCTTCAGTCGCATGCCATCAGCCACGAGCTCCTCCACGCGGTCAACCAAGCCCTCCGTGGATACCTCCGTTGCCTGCTGCCCCGCGCCTTCAATCACCACCGTAATTTCGCCGCGGACACCTTCCTCCGCCCACGCCGCCAACTCCCCCAGCGTCGCACGGCGAGTCTCTTCAAAACGCTTGGTCAACTCACGGCTTACCGACGCGCGCCGCTCCTCACCCAAAATCTCCGCAGCATCGGCCAACGTAACAGCCAACCGATGCGGCGACTCAAAGAAACAACAGGCCCGCTTCTCTGTCTTCAGTGATTCCAACCATGCCCGGCGCGCCCCCTGTTTACGAGGTGCAAAACCATCGAAGCAAAAGTGGCCGACACCCAAACCACTGAGAGCCAATGCGGTAGTCACCGCGCTCGGTCCTGGTACACAGGACACCGGCACGCCCGCATCATGTGCAGCCGCCACCACAGCCAGGCCAGGATCCGACACCACCGGCATCCCCGCATCGGTCACCACAATGACTTTCTGTCCCGCCTTCGCCGCCTGAATCAGCGACTCAGTGCGGCTCTCTTCGTTGTGATCGAAGTTCGAAACAAACTTCCCCTTGGGGGAAATGCCCAGCGCTGTGGCCAGGTTGCGTGCCCGCCTGGTGTCTTCCGCGGCGATGATATCGGCGTCGATAAGCGCACCGCGCAAGCGGTCGGAGGCATCGGCGATATTGCCCAGCGGCGTTGCCACCAGAGTGATGCCAGGAGCCAGCGTCATTGCCTCGCTAAGAGGCGCGTTCTCGTGCGGTTGGAAGTTCGATGCCGAATGCGTCATGATTCCATAGCTTAAACTGACATTCGTGACCGATGCCGCTTTAACCCCACCACCGGAAACCGAGCGCCGCGCGAAAAAGCGTTTCCTGCGCCCGATTCCCCCGGTGCCCTCGCTGCCGCCACTGCGGCGGTGGGACAAATGGGATACCGCCACTTTTGTGGTTCTCGGAATCGTCGCAGCGCTAACCCGTTTCATCGGGCTTGCTGCCAAGACCGACAATGGCACCCCGCTCTTCGATGAAAAGCACTATGTGCCGCAAGCATGGCAGATTCTGGAGTCCACCCGCGACCCCATCTCGTCTGGCATTGAGGACAATCCCGGCTACGGTCTGATTGTGCATCCGCCAGTGGCCAAGCAGGTCATCGCCTTGGGCGAATGGATCTTCGGTTACTCACCAATGGGCTGGCGGTTTATGTCGGCGGTGTGTGGCACGCTGGTCATACTGCTGCTCATGGACATCGTCCGACGCATCTCTCGCGGCTCGCGGTTGGCAGTGGGTATCGCTGGTCTCTATGCGCTTGCCGACGGAGTGCTGTTTGTCTCCTCCCGGGTCGGCATGCTGGACATGATTCAGACCTTCTTCATCACTGCGGCCGCGTGGGCACTTCTCATCGACCAGGCCGATGCCCGCAAGCGCCTGGAATCCGCCACGGAGCTAGGTAGTTTCGGCCCCTATCTCAGTTATCGCTGGTGGCGACTGCTCGCCGGCATCATGCTGGGGCTTGCCACCGGGGTGAAGTGGTCTGGCCTGTATTACATGGCCGCATTCGGTCTGTGGTCCGTCTTCACGGATCTGGTCTCCCGCAAGAATGCCGGTGCGCACAAACCCGTGCTCGGCGCACTCTCCCGTGATACCGCCCCGGCGTTGCGTGATCTGGTGGTAGTCCCGCTGGGCGTTTACTTCTTAAGTTGGCGTTCCTGGTTCGCCGAAGAAACGTCGGTCTATCGCCATGTCTCACCCGAAGACCGCGATACGGGACTCCCCGGCACCGACTGGCTTCCCGAGGCCCTGCAGAACTACCTGCACTACCAAAACAGCGTGCTGAAGTTCCACGCCGAGCTGACCACCTCTAATGGCCACAAACACCCTTGGGAGTCCAAGCCTTGGGAGTGGCTGGTCAGTTGGCGGCCAATGCTCTACTACTCCACCGAAACCACCTGCAGTGGCGGCCAGGAGTGCAAGGGCTGGATGATGCTCTTTGGCACCCCGCCCATCTGGTGGTTGCTGGTCCCCGTGGTCCTGTGGGCCACATGGCGTTGGCTCGGCCGCCGCGACGGCCGCTACGCGCTGCCCGTCATCGGTTTCCTCGCCTCGTGGCTGCCGTGGGTCATCGGCTACGACCGGCAGATGTACTTTTTCTACGCCACCGCGCTGATTCCATTCGTACTCATCGCCTTTGCTCTGCTTGCCGACGATCTCTCACACTGGCGGCCCGGCGGTAAGCCGGTGGGGTTGGTAATCGTTGGCACGCACGCCGCACTAGTGGTGACCGCGTTTGTGTTCTGGCTGCCAATTTTGACCGGCTACCCGCTGCCTCTCAACCACTTTGAATGGCGGTTCTGGTTGCCATCTTGGAGCTAGTCCCGCTGTGGTGGCACGCCTGTGACCGGCAACCCCGAGGCGGCCCGCCATGCCTGTGCGATTGCCGTCGGCGTATAGCCGCCCAGCCACACAACGGCCAGCGTCAAAGCGGAGACAAACATCAATGCCAGGCCAGCGATCTCTGATGCTCCCTGGGCACCGATGAGAATGTCACGAATACCAAAACCGATGCTGAACGTGGCGACGGCACCGTAGACCGGCGCCATGCCCATGGCAGCGCGCGGCCGCCAAGCAGCCCAGAACAATCCCACTGCCAATGCAAGCCGAATTGCCGCGAGTTGAATGGCAAGGCGTGCTCCGAGCTCCATTGGGTCAACGGTGGCAGTGGAACCGTCGATAGGCGCTCCCGTGCTTGTTGCGATTCCTGCACCGTCCTGCGGCTGTGTCGAGGAAAGTCCAAGCGTCATCATGTCGGAGGCGTCTACCAGCGTCGCAATCCCCCAGACCGCCCAGCAAAGTCCCAACGCAATGAGCACCCCGCGGGCGGTGCCGGCTATGAGCAGCCATGCGCGCTCACGCCGGCGGCGCTCCGGTTCGATGGAGACCAAAATGCGCTCCGAGAGATCATCCGTGGAAACCTCCGGCATACCATCGGCAGGCCCAACCGTAAGGGCGCGGTTCAGCCGCACCGCTCGCTCGTACCAAGCTCGGCACTCCTCGCAGGCCCCAAGATGGGCATCGATGACTTCATCGGCAATACTTGCCTGCTCGCCATCGAGGCGAGCTGACAATGCTGCGCGAATTTCCTCGCACTCCACGGGGAATCTCCTCCGCTTTTAACTCTTAAGGGGGTTGTACCTAATGAGGTCTTATCTGATGAATTGCCTGTCCAAGCTGAAACGGCCGGCTCCGAAAACGAAAATCATCACCAGCCCACCGATGAGTGACATCACGAGCTCCGCACCGTTGTCACGGATAAACAGACCATTGCCCAGGTGCATCGACCACCAGGCACCAATCATTTCAATGATGAAGACCATCGCCACCGTCGGGGCCAAGAGTCCCAGAATCAGCAACGCGCCTCCGACCAGTTCGACTAGAGCGACAACCCAGACCGTCAAGTGCGCCTGCGGGATATTCGCAGCGACAAAGTAACCGGTCGTCTTGTCAATACCGGTGATAAAAATCTTGTCCCAGCCATGGCAGATGAAGATAATTCCGAGTATTAGGCGGAGAATCACGAGCGCGATATCGCGCATTACCGGTCGATCCATGAGGGACATGCTACCCGACGGCACGGTCAAAGCACGGTAGCACTGCGGCAGCGAAAGGCCAGCGACTTTAACATGCAAAAAGGCTTCTCCCAACCCCTCGGGAGAAGCCTTCCGCCAAACACACCCGGTGTGTCATGTCTTAGGTAGTGACATCGTAACAGGCCGAGTTTCTAACAAAAAATCGCGCTGACGTGCTCAGACAACTTTAAGGTTGTTCTACGGCTCAGCTCACAGGACTAGCTCACGCGAGCCTGCGGCATTTCGTCGTAATCGTCGTCATCAAAGCGGTAGTCAGTGTAGGCCAGATCTGCGAAATCCGGGTCCTCATCATCAAGCTCGACTACTACCGCGCCGGGACGGCGCAGTCGCTGTGGAATTCCCAGCTCATCATCCTCGCGGTTACGCACACCGAGGCGGGCCATCTTCATACGGCGAATTCGGCGAGCCCGCAGTTCCTGCTCTGCACGCACGGTGCGGCGCAGGTTGACCAGGTACAGGGTCATCAAGCCGACGCCGACCAGTGGAATCCACCAGGTCCAACCACCGGCGAAAGCAGCGATGATGACCGTGACTGCGATAAACGCTGCCAGCCCAGCAACAGAACGGCGGCGGCGAGCAAAGCGAGTCTCAGCGTACTGGGCATCCGAAATCGGATCGAACCCACCGCGACCACGGCGCTTCTCAGCGAACGCGTAATCATCTTCGGTCAAGGTGTCATCGACAGCGACTGCGTCATCGTTGGACTCGACAGCGTGGTCACTGTCGTTCTCGACGGTCGCATCGAGTTCTGCCTGCTCGTCTACGGTGTCTACTTCCTCTTCAGTCTCAGAGAGAGCCTCAGCGTCAACGTGCTCAGCGTCAGCCGCGGCACCGGAATCAGCGTCAGATTCAACAGCATCTTCGAACATCAAGTCATCGGCGTCGACGAATTGACGGCGAACGTCAACGCTCACATCGGAAGAAGACTCATCTGCACGAACCACGTCACCTTCGGCGGAGGCGACGGCGGAGTCAGATTCAGCATCCTCGTCATCAACGACAGCCTGTAGCGACTGGTCTGCAGATTCATCATCGGATACGTCCATGTCAGAGCGGTCAGAAGACTCAGCAGTGGCTTCCTCGGTAGCGGAATCATCCGCCTGCGGGGCCTCCTCCTCTGCATCTGCTGCTTCCAGCTCGTAGACGATATCGCCGTCGACGACGGCCGGGTCGGCCGCCTCGTCCACGGTGTCGTCGATAAGCACGTCGCTGACATCGAAGTCATCGTCGACCTGCGCGTCAACGGTTTCGAGAGAATCGTCGACTTCTTCGGCCACGCGCACGTCCGACTCCTTAAAAGACGGACGGCGGCGCGTCGTGGCCAGCTCCTCGCCACCACGATGCAGCACGCGGGTCTTACCTAGCGCATCGGATGTACGACGAATCGGCTTGCGCGTATTGACCACCAGCGGGGCCAGCACAAACAGCCACAGTACAACGATGAGTATCAGCAACAGAGAAGTTGACATATTCTGCGTCTCCTTGCGACTTCGCCCGGGGTTTCGCCGTCTCTCCCCGGCCCAAATACACCGCCCACATGCCCTTCCACAGAGGCATTTACGAAGGCAGCCAGCGTATCTAGAGCGAACTCGCCCAATAGTAGAGTTGTCATCACCCTATCGGCGTGCGCTGCTCAGACTACTCAGGCGCGCCGTTGCGGTGGGTATTTCTCCGCCTCTTCATATTGCGCACGACCACTCGCCACGATGAGGTCCACTGCACTGTCCTCCCCCACCCGCGCATAGGTCAGATGATCGCGCCACGCACCATCCATATGGAAGGCTTCCCGCGCCACGCCCTCATACTCGAACCCACAGTTTTCCAGCACGCGTATCGACGGGACATTGCTGTCCAACACAGTCGCTTCAATTCGGTGGACGCCAACTTTCTTGGCATAATCCGACGCCAACGCCACTGCAGCAGTGGCGACTCCTCCACATGTAAAGCTGCTGCCGACCCAATAGCCAATCCAGGCGTGAGCGACGGGGAAAGGCGTAATGCCTCCGAGCGTGAGCATGCCGGCGAACTGGCCGTCTACCTCAATGGTGGAAACAAACATTTCCCCCGCCGCCTCTGAACGACGCCAACTGCGAAGGTTACGGCGGAAAACGGAAACCTTGTGGGCGTTATCCCAGTCGTCGTCGAGGGTTGGCTCCACAGGCCGCAAAATGGGCTCATCACGCAGCCGCAGTGCCCGCCATGTAGAGGCATCAGTTCGCTCTGGCACACGCAGGCGGACTCGGCCGCCACTGGTTATTAGACGGGAAGTACGCACAGCAACGATACTCGCGGTAGTGGGGTGTGGTTAGGCTTGGCGCGCCATGAACAGCACGTCAACGACATCTCCAGGACGCACGTGTAGCACGTCTTCCGGAATCACGATGAGACTGTTGGCTTCCGACATGCCGGCCAGAAGGTGGGCTTGCGCACCGCCGGAACCTCCCAGCGGCTGCACCATGTATTCGCCGGTCTCACGGTCACGCATGAGCTGACCACGGATATACCCGCGACGCTTCTCCGCCGACTCGATCGGGCCGACAGCACGAGCTGTGACAGCGCGGCGGCGAGGATTGCGCTTACCCAGGGCCAGTCGAATGAGGGGACGAACCATAACCTCAAAAACGACCAATGCGCCGACCGGGTTCGACGGCAGCAGGAACGTTGGAATCTTGTCATCTCCCAGCAGACCAAAGCCCTGGACCGAACCAGGATGCATAGCGATGCGGGAAACATCAACCTCGCCCAATTCAGCCAGCACACGGCGAATCTGCTCACCCGCGGCACCGCCGACAGCCCCCGTGATGACCAAGAGCTCACTGCGAATGAGCTGGCCCTCGATGATTTCCCGGATGCGACGGGGCTCACCGGTGGCAATACCCACTCGGTGCACCTCGGCCCCAGCATCGCGGCCGGCTGCTGCCAACGCGTAGGAGTTGACGTCGTAGACCTGACCGAGGCCTGGCGTGCGGTCAACATCGACCAACTCATTACCAATGGAAATCACGGACATACGCGGCTTGGGGTGCACCAAAACCTTCGAACGCCCCACTGCTGCCAACAATCCAACCTGCGACGGCGAAATTACCGAGTCCAAAGACACCGCCACGTCACCCGGCTGCACGTCGTCGCCGACCTTCCGCACAAAGTCACCGGAGTAGACCGGATGGAGAACATTAACTCGACGGCCACCGCGGTCGGTCCAGTTTAGGGGCACGACAGCGTCGGCAAGCGATGGCAGCGGCGCACCAGTTTGTACGCGCACGGCCTGCTTCGGCTGGAGACGCATCGGGTGGTGAGAGCCGGCTGTCACCTCACCGACAACAGGCAGCTCGACCTCGCGAAAATCAACATCACTCTGACGCGCATCCGGAGGTAAAGAACCAGATTCGCCGACGATATCGACAGCGCGCACTGCATAACCATCGATTGCTGACTGCACGAATCCCGGCAACGGCTGCTCTGCGATGACATCTTCAGCGCACAGCATGCCGAGGGATTCCGAAATAGCAACGCGCACAGGATCAGGCATCACAGCGTGCGCGGTGATTGCCGCCAACTGTTCTTCCACAGAACGCATGTTTTACCTTCCTCGGCACCAACCCGCGGTGCGCTTTATGGCTATTCAGCTTCTCAGTACAAGCCTCTAGATAAGTACAGCCTCTATAAAAAGGCTTTAAGCCTGTTCATCCTGCGCCAGACGCTGCTGCATATACTCGCGCAGCCCCTCGCCGTAGTCCGGATGCCTGAGTCCAAAGTCTACGCAAGCGCGAATGAAGCCACCAGGATTTCCCAGGTCATGGCGGAACCCCTTGTGGACGACCACATGAACCGGATGCCCCTCTTGAATCAGCAGCTCAATTGCATCGGTGAGCTGGTATTCGCCGCCCTTACCGCGCGGGATGCGGCGCAGCGCATCGAAGATGGCACGATCGAGCAAGTAACGTCCGACTGCCACGAAGTTGGATGGAGCATCCGCAGGGTCCGGCTTTTCCACCATGCCCTTGACTCGCTTCACATCGTCCCAAGCATCAGCATCAGCCGCGTTCTCACCGAGCTCACCCGACTCCGCCGGGGTGGCGTCCTCAATATCGAAGACACCGTAGTTGTAGACCTCTTCGTGAGGAATTTCCAGCGCACATAGCACCGAGCCGCCAAAGCGCTCGCGCACTTCCGTCATGCGATCCATCACGCCCACTGGGAGCACGAGATCGTCGGGAAGCATGACAGCAACGCTGTCCTCATCGTCTTCGAGCAGCGGCTCTGCGACCAACACCGCATGCCCCAGGCCCAGCGGTCGATCTTGGACAACGGATTCCACGCGAATGACCTCGGTGGCGCGGCGTACCTTCGCTGCAATTTTGTCCTTGCCACGCTCGGCGAGAGTCTGCTCAAGATCCGGGCGTGGGTCGAAGTGCCCCAGCACGCCATCCTTACTCGGCGCCGTGACAATAGCCAGGCGTTGCGCACCAGTGGCGGCGGCCTCTTCAGCAATCATCTCGATGCCCGGCGTATCAACCACGGGCAGCAATTCTTTCGGCACTGTCTTGGTGGCAGGCAAGAATCGCGTACCCATGCCCGCGGCAGGAACGATGACAGTTCGAACCGGAGTAGTCATGTCCGAACCAGACTCTTTAGACGATGAGACCATAATGGCAACGATACCTATATAACTTCCATTTGCTCGGAGGCTGACCCCGCTTTTTTCAACGCGTCAATCAGAAATTTTCTCCTGCGCTGACGACCGAGGCCGCTCCCCTACCTGACAGAGTAGGTTTGCAGGTATGGCTCCGCTTCCCGAAACCACGTCCGATTTCAAAACCCGCACACGGCACGAGGTACTCGCCGCACGCGCCGCCAAGGGGCAGCGTGAGCGCATGCTTGACGACGAAGCACTGGTACAGCGGTTGCAAGAATGGTTATCCAATACCGTCGGTGACCTCACAAAACCCGTCATCGCCGCTTATGTCCCCGCTGGCGACGAGCCCGGTGCAAGCGTTTCTAGTTCGACTGATGGTGAGCCCGGCCAGGGCTTTGTGGAGGCTTTGGCCAACGCGGTTCCCGGAGCACGAATTCTGCTTCCCGTCTGCCCGCCCGGTCCGCCACAGCCGCTGCACTGGGGTTACTACACCGACGGCTTCAGCAAAGGGCGATTTGGACTCTTGGAACCTGTTTCGATGGAAAGCGCCGCCGGCCCGAAGGAGCTAGGTGTTGCCGACGCCATTATTCTGCCGGCAGTTGCGGCCGACCCCCAAACTGGGATGCGGTTAGGGCGTGGCGCTGGTTATTACGATCGCAGCTTGGTTTTCGCTCGACGCGACGGCGATACGGATGGGGCGAGAGCTGCTGTCATCGCTGTTGCGGTTTTCGACACCGAGTTGCGCACGGAGCTTGCCTACGATGAGCACGACGTTCCCGCCGATTATGTGATCACGCCAGCGGGGATTTCACAGGTTTAATGGAACCGATTCCGGGTTTTTCGCGCCTAACTTAATATGAACCCAAAACACTCGTCCCGGTTTCCGCGTCCATTCCGAAAGCCCCGCCCCGCAACTATTCGGCGAATAGTTGCAGTCACAGTTTTCCTATGTGCCGTCGGACTGGCGGCGGTGGAGTCATTGACACCTCGCAGCGGCCATATCCGGGTCATGATTAGCGCCAAATCCATTGCCGGTGGCGCATCGGTGGCAGAACAAGATGTGGCTTTCAAGGACATTCCCCGGGATCTCGTTCCTGGCGGGGCCGTAACGGACATCGCTGCTGTGCGGGGACGCACCCTGGCCACCGGCATGTCACCAGGAGAGATACTTACAGAGCAGCGAATGGTCGGCCCATCACTAGCCAAGTCGTTGACTGGGATGTCGGAAAGCAAAATTATTGCCATCACGTTGACTGATGTGGGCATCGTGTCCGCTCTTCGCACTGGTGACAGCGTGGATATTGTGTCGACCGCGGATGAGCGCGGGATGGCAGCGCCGCTTGCACACGGGGCAAAGGTGGTCAACATCGTCGACGAAGAGGTGGTTTTGGTTGCACTGCCCACTGGTGCCGCGGAGGTGGTGGCAGCGACATCGCTAACGTCCCCGCTCACACTGTTACTCTCGGGTTAGTGACCAAAGTCTCACTGATTACAAGATTTCATGGCCCTGAACAGCGTTTTCCGTAGAAAGTTGACTTGTCCCATAACTTGGTGTCGGGATACAATGGCTCGGCAATTCAAAATTACGATTAGAACTAAGAAGAGTGACACTGCCGGACAGCGCACTTCCCTGTTTCTGAAATCGTATGGGCCTGCATTGAGCTACGCGATGACTCACAGGTCTCGTTTGGTTTGTTCCGTTTCTACAGAAGGAAATTTCCTATGCTTAAGGGCTTTAAAGAGTTCATCATGCGCGGCAACGTCATCGACCTGGCGGTCGGTGTTGTCATCGGTGCTGCGTTCACCGCAATCGTCACTGCTTTCACCGAAAGCCTGCTCGAGCCGCTGCTGAACACCATCGGTGGCGCTGAGGTTACTGGCCTTGGCTTCGAAATCATCAGCGGCAACCCGTCGACCTACCTTGACTTTGCAGCTGTCATCACCGCAGTAATCAACTTCCTGCTGGTCGCAGCGGTTGTCTACTTCGTCATCGTTGCTCCGATGAACAAGTTCAACTCGATGCGTGAGGCTCGCCTGGAGACCTCCGCTGAGCCGGAGGTCACCGAGGCTGACCTGCTGACCGAGATTCGTGACCTGCTGGCAGAACAGAACGGCAAGCCGAAGTCGGAACTGAACTAGCCTCTAGCTGTTAGTTGAGACCTTCCGACAAGAAGCCAACTAACGCCTTTGCACAGCGCTCATCCCCAATGGGGTGGGCGCTGTTTTGTCCAGTAGTCCGCATCAAAACCACGAGCATCCTCCGGAGATTCATCGTGATAGCGCACTGTGCGCGCGGTTTTCGCACTGCGCGACTGGGCAAAGTTTTTCGCCGGTGCACCTGCGCGACGACGTTGCCTACGACTGCCACTGCGCGGCGCAGCTTGCTCGGGCTGATTGGGCTGATTGGCGTCGCCCATTCCTAGACGCTCCAGCGGCAGAGATCATCAAGCACATGAGAGACCAGCGGGAGGATTGTCGCCATGCCATCGCGCACTGCAGCGCGCGACTCCGCGAGATTGATAATCACCGTCTGACCGGACACACCAGCCAACCCGCGTGACAGCCCCGCATCCAAGGCGCCGGCTCCCATACCGGAGTTACGAATAGCCTGCTCAATGCCCTGCAGTCGTACATCGAGAACTTTGCGAGTGGCATCCGGGGTCTTCGCACGAGGCCCAACGCCAACGCCTCCCACCGTGACGACCAAATCCGCGCCACCAACAACAGCGGTATCGAGCGCCTTCCGGATCTCACGCTTCACTGCACCCGTACTGACCACAGCATCGACCGAGTAGCCGTCTTCTTCCAACAGCTCAACCATGAGCGAAGCCGCAGCATCCGGGTTCTCGAAATGATCGCCCACGAGGACTACAAACGCATTTCGGACCTGGCCGTCGTCGTTGATAAGACGCTCCATCTCAGCGAGGTTAACGTCACTTGGCTCAGTACTCACAGTTTCACTCATCTGCTCTAACTCGCTTTCTCCCACAGCTCTACACTCGAAGTTTCACTCGAAAATCTTTTACAGATGGTGAGCTACTACTCCACCACGCTGCTTATCAATCCTGGGCTTCTGCCAAGGTGACATCGACTGTTCGCTCGTTGCCGCCTCGCTCATCTGTAACTGTAAGTGTGACAGAATCCCCGATCCGATGCGAGCGGATAGCCGCAATTAGTGCAACGCCGTTGTCAAGTGTGCGGTCATCAACCTTGGTAATCAGGTCACCGTCTTTCAGTCCCGCTTTGTCAGCTGGGCCGCCTGGCGTTACCTCCCGCACCAGTGCACCACGTGCAATCGGACGCGAATCAATCTGGGCACCAATGACAGGCATCCGGGCCTTACCGGAATCAATCAGGTCTTCCGCTATGCGACGAGCCTGATTAACCGGAATAGCGAAACCAAGGCCAATGCTGCCCGCTTGCTCCGATCCCGCACTGTTAGAGGCAATCACGCTGGGCACACCGATAAGGTTGCCTTCCATATCCACTAGCGCTCCACCGGAGTTACCCGGATTAATCGCCGCGTCGGTCTGGATTGCATCAATGACCGAGGACTGACCGTCTTCACCCGCGGCGGTGACCGGACGATTCTTAGCGGAGACAATGCCCTGCGTAACGGTGGAGGTCAGTCCCAGTGGCGAGCCAACGGCCACCACTTCCTGGCCAACCTGGACCTGCGAGGAATTGCCCAGTGAAATTGGGCGCAGCCCGTTGACACCTTCAATTCGAATAACGGCGATATCAGTAGCTGCATCCCCTGCAACCAGAGTTGCCGGGTGCGTCGTGCCGTCGGCCAGCAAGACTTCCATTTGTGCGTCCGGGCCCGCGCCTGCGACGACGTGATTATTCGTCAGGACCAGACCGTCGGACGACAGAATGGAGCCTGACCCCGACGCCGTGCCCCGCTCCGAGGCAGTGGTGATGGAGACGACACTGGGAAGGACCTTCTGCGCGACCTTCTCCACGGACCCCTCAGCTGCTGCTACCTGGCGGGTTTCCGCAGGCTTATCCAGCGCGTTGTCCGCGGGGACCGACGACTGCGAGTTGTGAACTACCCATGCGCCGACACCGCCACCAATACCGGCCGAGCACAGCATCAGGGCAGCGACTGCCAGCGCCCCCATGCCCTTAGCCCCCTGGGCACCCTTGGTCTTCTGCTGATTGGCCGGAACGTCCCACTCTGAACCGCCTCCGTAAGCGCCGTTCGGCTGAGACGGGATGGTGTTGTAGTGGGAATTCTCCCAGCCGCGCTCATTGACAGAAAACTGGCTTGTCTCACCAGCATCCCCCATGGCACGGTTCTCGCTGAAGTTGTGAGACTGCGAGGAGTAGTGTCCCCGCTCATCTCCTCGCGAGGAATCGTTGAAAGAGTTGCTCATACGTAATACCTTGCACTGTCTGTCTAACAATTGGCTGAGAGCAGTCTGCAGTCTCGCCGAAAATTCCCCGAATGAAACACCGAATCCCCGCCACGCACTTCCTTAAAAGGCCGCACGCAGCGGGGATTACATCGACTTTGACGTGAGGATATGCGTTTCTAGCTAGGCTCTTGAGCTGAATCGGAGTCTTCATCTCTCCCGCTGTACGGGCTGCCCGGCAGCGTCACCCGCATCAAAGCACCGCCATCGTCGGATTCATCGGCAGTAATCGTGCCCCCGTGGCGGACGATGACTGACTTCACAATGGCCAACCCCAGGCCGGATCCAGGCATAGACCGTGACTGAATGGAACGGTAGAACCGCTCGAAGACCTTGTGACGATCTTCCTTCGGGATACCCGGCCCCGAGTCCGCCACCGTGAATTCAGCGACAACCTCGCTGAGTGGCGTCAGACGAACCCGCACGGTGCCATTTTCTGGCGACCACTTTGCAGCGTTGTCCATCAAGTTCAAAACTGCCCGGCCAAGCCCCGCCGGATCCCCGTAGACATACCACGGAGTGGTCTGCACGTCGAAAGTGATATCCGGCCGACGACGTTCAACACGCGCTAACGACGTGGAAATGATTTCATCGACATCGACATGTTCAATAACCTGTTGCGGCCCATCTTCGCGTGCCAAATCGACGAGGTCACCAACCAATGTCGACAACTCTTCCAGCTGTGCGATGACGTCAGCTTCCAGATCCGCGCGATCCGCATCCGAGATTGCCGCTCCCGAGCGGGAGGCCATCATCAGCAGTTCAATATTTGTGCGTAACGACGTCAGCGGGGTCTTCAACTCATGACCAGCATCTGCAACCAGCTCCGCCTGCTTAATGCGCGACGCTTGAAGTGCAGCCAACATCTCATTGAAGCTGCGGGTAAAGCGCGCAAGCTCATCGTCGCCCTCCACAGGGATTGGGCGCAGCTCATCGGTCTCCGTTACTCGCTCCGCGGCAATGCGCAACCGAGTGACCGGACGCAGACCCGTTGTTGCCACCGTAATACCTGATCCGATGGCGAAGAGAATTCCGATTGCAGAAATACTCAGCAGCACTGCACCGAGCGATTTCAAGACCGACTGCGTCGAGTTCAAGTCCTGCGAGAGAATCAGCGTCGCACCATCTTCGGCGCGGACGGCATATACACGACGGCCGTTGTACTCATCGGTACGAATCGATTCCTGGCGATTCCCTCGCAACACTGCGAGTTCCGGACCACCAATAGAGATTGAGCCACCGCCCTTACCCGCCACACTGCCGTGGGCAAAGTACACCGCATCCAAATCGGGGTTCAGAATCCTGTTTGAGTCCGCCTCAAAAGAGGGACCAATGGCAAACTCCGACGCATACGGGGACATAAGCAGTTTTTCCGCCTGGCTACGGAGGTTACTATCCACTTCGCGGTACAGCGTTGCCTGCACAGTAAAAAACGCAGCCAACGTCATCAGCCCCACAGACATCGCCACAATGAGCGCCGTCAAAATGGTCAGCCGCCAACGCAGTGAAGGGATACGCGAACTCCGGGGCAGATCAACGAGGGACTCCCCTACCGTCCTCTCAGCATCCGCGGACTTCTCTTGCTTTTCACCGGCACCTTGTCCCGGGGTGACCTCGGTGGCGGAACGCTGATCTGATTGCACGCCACCGCCGGTCAAACGACGACGGCGCAACATCACGGTGCGGTCTCCCGCATCACATAACCGACACCACGCACAGTGTGAATCAGACGCGGCTCTCCCTCTGCCTCAGTCTTGCGACGCAGGTAGCCAATGTAGACCTCAAGCGCATTTCCGGACGTCGGGAAGTCATACCCCCAGACGTCCTCCAAAATGGCGGTACGGGAGAGTACACGCCGAGGGTTGCTCATCAGCAATTCCAGCAGCGCAAATTCTGTACGAGTGAGACTAATGCGGCGTTCACCGCGGAAGACCTCACGAGTTTCCGGGTCCAAGGAGAGATCCTCAAACTGCAGAGTTGCGGCATCTTCCATCGCAGGCACTTCCAAAGCAGAACGACGAAGGAGTGAACGCACACGAGCGAGTAGCTCTTCCAATGCGAAAGGCTTAGGCAGGTAGTCGTCTGCGCCGGCATCAAGACCAGCTACGCGCTCGGAGACCGAATCACGTGCAGTCAACATCATGACCGGCAAATCATCGCCTTCGCTGCGAAGCCGACGGCAAACATCGAGGCCGTCGAGCTTCGGCATCATGACATCCAGAATGGCTAAATCCGGACGATCCTTGGCGATCTTTTCCAAGGCCTCTGCGCCATCCTCAGCGAGCTCGACCGTGTAGCCATTAAAAGTCAACGATCGCCGCAACGCTTCGCGTACCGCTTGATCGTCATCAACTACCAAAATCTTCATACTGCCCATTGTGCCTTGAAAATATAAGGTGAGTGTAAATGTGACACAGATTCTTCGTGAGAGAGCTCGCAAAAACTGGGCCATACAACTGAAAAACCTCACCCCATCGCCAAGTACAAGCGATGGGGTGAGGTTAAAAGCTCTTTATCAACCGTTCCTTACGCACTGAACGCACTCTGCACGCTCAAAGCGCTCTGGGATTCAGCGAGGAACGATGTCAGCATCCTTAAAGATGCGCGTTAGAACTTCTCGACGTCAACCAGGCCGAGCTGAACAGCCTTGGCGATGCGACGAGGAACGTTGTAGACGCGGCCGTTTACCTTGACTTCCTGGAGAGCGACGTTGTTGCTCTTCCACTGGGAACGGCGGGCGCGGGTGTTAGCTCGCGACATGCGACGCTTTGGTACTGCCATTTTCTTATTCCCCTCCTATTCTTAGTTCTTCTTCGCGCGGCGAATGCGGTTACCGTAACGACGCTGGAACTTCTCGACGCGACCAGCGGTGTCCATGACACGCTGAGCACCGGTCCAGAACGGGTGCGACTCGCTGGTGACGTCAACGACGATCAGCGGGTACTCGTTACCGTCTTCCCACTCGACAGTGCGGTCGGAGGTGGCGGTGGAACGGGTAAGGAAAGAGTGACCCGTGCCTGCGTCCTTGAAAACCACCGGGTGGTAATCAGGATGGATGTCCTTCTTCATTAATTCTCGTTTCCCTCAGGATTGAACTTCAGGTCGCTTTCACCCAGCTAACAGCGGGAGAATCGTGCCTGAGTTGGGTACGAACACGACTTACAATGACACGCACCAGGTCAATATTTCTACAAACCGGCATGTGACACTCGATGGAATATTACAGGCTCGAGCCCAAAAATTAAAAAAAGGACTCTGCGCTAACGCCCGTCGACAGGCGGGCGCCCGTCAACAAGCACGAACTCTATGACGACATTAGAGATTTGCACCAAGAAAACCACAGTGGAACAGCGATTAGGTTATCCCGCAACTCGTGTGTAAACTGTTCTCTCGCTGTTGTCTAGTTATTCGTTTACGCGCTCAGCGTCGAGTGTCAATGGGCAGCGCCCCGGAAAAGGCCAGGTGGAATCCTCGGTTACTCAATAATCCGGCGTGGCGCACCAGTGATGTCGGCATTGGGCGGCAAGGAAGCAAAGGAATCCCTATGTCGGCGATTTGCCAGGTTACGGGACGCAAGCCGTCTTTCGGCAAGACCGTGTCCCACTCCCACCGGCGCACGTCGCGCCGTTGGAACCCCAACGTGCAGCGTAAGAAGTTCTACCTCGCCTCTGAGGGGCGTCACATCACTCTGAATGTGTCCCCGAAGGGTCTGAAGACCATCGACAAGTACGGTATCGAAGCTGTTGTTGCTCAGATTCGTGCACGTGGGGAGAAGATCTAAAAATGGCACGTAATGACATTCGTCCAATCATCAAGCTGAAGTCCACTGCGGGCACCGGTTACACCTACGTGACCCGTAAGAACAAGCGCAATACCCCGGACCGTATCACCATTAAGAAGTACGATCCGGTTGTCCGCAAGCACGTCGAATTCCGCGAGGAGCGCTAACTCATGGCTAAGAAGTCCAAGATTGCCAAGAACGAGCAGCGCAAGGAAATCGTCGCTCGTTATGCAGAACGTCGCGCTGAACTGAAGCGCATCATCAAGTCCCCGCACTCCACTGACGAAGAGCGCATGGACGCACAGTACGAGCTGAACCGTCAGCCGCGTGACGCGTCCCCGATTCGCGTTCGCAACCGTGACGCTGCAGATGGTCGCCCGCGTGGCTACCTCCGCAAGTTCGGCCTGTCCCGTGTCCGCGTTCGTGAGATGGCCCACCGTGGCGAACTCCCGGGCGTCCGTAAGTCCAGCTGGTAAGTCGAGGAGCACCAATGAAGCGCAATCACTCTAACAAGAAGGCGCGGATGGAGCAGTCCCGCCGCCCGAAGAAGAACCCACTCAAGGCCGCAGGCGTTGAGAAGGTTGATTACAAGGACATTAACCTGCTCCGCCAGTTCATCTCTGACCGTGGCAAGATTCGTTCTCGCCGCGTCACCGGTCTGACTCCGCAGCAGCAGCGCCAGGTCGCTACCGCTGTGAAGAACGCCCGCGAGATGGCACTCCTGCCGTTCACCAGCCGCTAAAGATGGCTGGTCGGCGGGAGCCGATCATTCGAATACCCGCCGAAAGGCCTTATTTACGCGCTGGCCGCATGACGATACATGCGATAACAGCGTAAAACGGACTCAGTCCTTCCCCACCGAGGGGATTGGATTGGGTCCGTTTTTTATTGTCTAAAATATGCACTTATGCCCGCTCTCACCGAAATATTCACCGGCTTTGGTTCCGTCGCAGTACTGATCATTGTTGGCTGGCTGTTTGGGCGCAGTGAGATCGTCGATAAGCGGGCATCTTTTACCCTGAACATGATCGTGTTCTGGATCGCGATGCCGTGCATGCTCGCGCACACGCTCGCGACGGCGGATTCGGCGAACATCTTCGGTTCGGCGTTTGGTGTCGCGGCACTGTCTGCCTTGACCACGGCGGCGTGCTACCGAATCTTTGTGGCACCCATGTTCAAACAGCGCAGCGCTGATGCTGTGGTCGGCGCGATGTCGTCGAGTTACAACAACGTCGCTAATCTCGGTGTGCCCATCGCGGTCGCGGTGCTTCACGACGCTACCGCCGTCGTCCCGGCCCTTATTTTTCAGATTGCTTTTTATGCGCCCGCTTCCATGACGGTGCTGGAGATCCTCACTAACCGCGGCCGCTTTCGACCCCGCAATGTCATCATGGCTCCGCTGAAAAATCCTATTTTTCTGGCTGCGATGGTGGGGCTTGCGATTAATGCGTTTGCTATCGAAGTACCTCAGTTCGTGGCACATCCGGTGGGGCTATTGGGGCAGGCGGCGGTGCCTATGGCACTTCTGGCCTTCGGTATCAGCCTGCATGGTATGCCGTTTATGGAAGCAGGCCACTCCCCTCGTCGCGCCGTCGTAGTGGCGTCGACTCTGAAGCTTTTCCTCCACCCAGCGTTCGCTCTGCTGTTCGGCCATTTCGTCTTTGGACTCAGCGGGCATGCGCTGCTGGCAGCCGTGATTATCGCCGGTTTGCCGACTGCTCAAAATGTCTACACATTCGCGTCCCGCTTCGGCCGGAACCTTGAGCAGGCACGCGATTGTGGCGTGATTACGACAATCGCCTGCTTGCCGACGGTTCTGCTGTTCACCCTGCTGCTGAGTTAGGAGGCTAGGTCTTCACGCCGACGGCATCGCGCAATTCTCGTTACCCTTGGGGACGTGGAGATTCTGAAGACACTTCTCGAGGCCGACCCATCGGTGCCTCGTTTGACCTGTTATGACGAAACTACTGGCGGTCGTACCGATTTGTCGGCGCAGACCCTGGACAATTGGGCCTGCAAGATTGCCAACATGTTGCACGATGAGTTCGACCTCGTCGCCGGGGACCAGGCATGGATTGATCTACCACTAATCTGGCAGTCCGCCTGTATCATTCTTGGCTGCGAGCGCGCTGGCGTCACCGTTAGTGATGAGGAGCCGCTGGTTGTTTTCACCACCGTCACTAACGTCAGCACGTGGGAAGAGAAGTTCCCAGACGCCTATATCGCAGTGCTTACCGACGATCCCTTTGGCCGCGGTGTCGTGGAATGTGGTGATGATATTCCACCGGGAGTCATTGACTTCGGTCCGGAAGTTCGTTTCCACCCAGACGCATATCTAGGCGCAGGCCCGGACTCCGACCAAACCCCCGTTATTGGGGAGAAGTCGGCTGCAGAACTGCTTTCATCAGCTGGCGATTACGCGGACGAGATGCAGCTCACGCCCGGTTCCCGCGTCGTTTCCGACGGCTGGCTGGTGCCTGATTCTTCACAGGTCAGCGGAGATAGATGGGCGCGTAATGTGCTGTCGGCTTGGGTTCAGGGCGGTGCTGCCGTCGTCGTGCGCGGCGGCGATACCGAGCGTGTCGCTGCTATTTCTACGGCCGAAAAAGCCCGTGTGATTTAATCACATCCCCTCCGACGAGAGGCGCTCTCGGCAGGCGCGATAATCTGGAAATTGTGATTACCCGACCATATATTCTCGCGATTCTTGCCCTCATCAATGTTTTGGGCGCACTGGCTGTATGGGATCTGAGCCCGTGGTGGTGGATTCTGATGGCTTTCATCCTCTTCCTGGATGTTGTGGCTATCTATGACATGCTTCAAAAGAAGCACTCCATCTTGCGGAACTTCCCGGTCATTGGCCATCTGCGCTACATGGGCGAGACCATTCGCCCCGAGATGCAGCAGTACTTTATCGAGCGCAACTTCGACGGCGCTCCGTTCGACCGCGATACTCGTACCGTGGTCTACGAGCGTGCGAAGGGGCTGTCCTCAAAGAAGTCCTTCGGTACTGAACGCAAAATTAACGCCCCTGGCTACGAATACGTCCGCCACTCCATGGCACCGAGCCAGCACGTCATCGAAGATCCCCGCGTAGATATTGGCGGTCCGGACTGCACCCAGCCGTACTCCGCGTCGATCTTCAATATTTCAGCCATGAGTTTTGGCTCCCTGTCCCCGAACGCTGTCATGGCAATGAATAAGGGCGCGAAACTGGGCAATTTCGTGCAGGACACTGGCGAGGGCGCTATCAGCCCTTACCACTTGAAGTACGGTGCGGACATCTACTGGCAGCTGGGTTCCGGCTACTTCGGGGCGCGTACGGAGGATGGCGACTTCGATCCGGAGCTGTTCCGCGAAAAGGCTAAGATTTCGCAGGTCAAGGCTACCTATCTGAAAGTTAGCCAGGGGGCAAAGCCGGGACTCGGTGGCATGCTGCCAGGCCACAAGGTCAATGAGGAGATCGCCGCTACTCGCCACGTGCCAGTTGGCAAGGGCGTAATGAGTCCGCCGTACCACCGTGTCTACTCCACCCCGCGTGAACTTGTTCGTTTTATGGGCACAATGCGCGAGCTCAACGGTGGCAAGCCGGTCGGTTTCAAGCTATGCGTCGGCTCGCAGCTCGAGTTCCTCGCCGTGTGCAAGGCCATGCTGGAAGAGAACATCACGCCAGACTTCATCATCGTCGACGGCGCTGAAGGCGGCACCGGCGCTGCGCCGCTGGAATACTCCGACCGCGTTGGCCTGCCGCTTACCGACGGTCTGATTCTCGTCCATAACGCGCTCGTAGGTGCCGGTCTGCGAGATCGCATCAAGCTCGGTGCATCCGGCAAGGTCATTACTGGCTTCGACATTGTTAAGCGCATGTGTATTGGCGCTGACTTTGTGAACTCAGCTCGTGGCATGATGATGGCCACCGGCTGTATTCAATCTCAGCTATGTCACACCAACACCTGCCCGGTGGGTGTGGCTACCCAGGATCCGAGTCTGTGGAAGGCTTTGGATGTCGACGACAAGGGTCAGCGTGTGGCCAACTATCACAATGCCACGGTCGCAGAAGCGGCTAGCCTGTTGGCATCGATGGGTCTCAATAGCTTCTCTGAGCTAGGGCCATCCCACCTGCTGCGGCGCACAAATGAGCAGGTTGGTGAGACCTACGCGGAGCTCTACAACTGGCTGCAGCCGGGCGAGTTGCTCAGCGGCACCCGTTTTCACAACTGGGCCGAGGCCTGGGAGACCGCCGACCCGGACACGTTCCACTACCCTGCAGTTCATATGCGCGGGTAGTTCGGGGGGGGGGGCTGGCTGGACGCCCTACTCACCCATCAGCTTCTTGCGCAGGCGCTCGTCCTTTTCCAGGACTTCATCGCGCATATTGGCCTGGTAGTTCTCCATCGCCACAATGAGCTCCGGGTAACCAGCCGAGAGGATACGCACAGCCAGCAGGCCAGCATTCTTAGCGCCGCCCACGCCGACGGTTGCCACCGGAACGCCGCCCGGCATCTGAACAATCGACAGCAGCGAGTCGACGCCCTCCAGGTTCTCGAGTGCACGGGGCACGCCGATAACCGGCAGCGGAGTGGCAGACGCCACCATGCCCGGTAGGTGCGCAGCACCACCGGCACCTGCGATAATGCAGCGCAAGCCCTTGTCAGCGGCTGACTTTGCGTAATCAATCATGCGTTCCGGAGTACGGTGCGCAGAGACCACGCCTACCTCAAACGGAATTCCGAACTCAGCCAGTACCTCAGCTGCCGGCTCCATGGTCGGCCAATCTGAGTCCGACCCCATAATCAGACCAACCAACGGACCGGTTGCGTTGGTCAGCTTCGGGCTTGCCACCTGGTTTGCTTCAGCCAATGTTGTCTCCTTGGGATAGCAATCTAATTTTTAAAGGCGCTAGCTTTAATCGGCGCTAGCTTCATGCCGTGTAGCCGTCTGCCCATACTCCATCGACTACGTAACCAGCAGCTAGGTTGGCAATTCGACGGGTCTCGGCAATGCCCTCCGCGCTTGCGTCATAACCACACAGATTGACGTGACCCAGCTTACGTCCTGGGCGCCAATCCTTGCCGTACCAGTGAATCTTCACCGATGGGAAGCGGCGCCATACCTTAGCAAAGCGCTGCGCAATCGGCACGTCCGAGGCCTCTTCGCCACCCAGCGTATTGACCATCACCGTCACCGGTGCAGTCGGGCGAGTGGAACCCAGTGGCATGTCAGCAACTGCACGCAGGTGCTGCTCAAACTGGCTGGTCTCACAGCCGTCCTGCGACCAGTGGCCAGTGTTGTGCGGGCGCATCGCCAACTCGTTGACGTAGATCTCCGGATTGCCATCTGCATCGACGGTCTCGAACAGCTCAACTGCCAGCGCACCGGTTACTCCCAACTCGGAAGCGATGGTCACACTGAGTTTTTCGGCCGCGCTCGCAAGCTCGTCGGAAAGCCCCGGCGCCGGGCAGATTGCCTCAACACAGATGCCGTCACGCTGCATAGACTCGAGGACTGGCCAGGCCTTGACCTCACCCGACGGTGTGCGGGCACACATGGCCGACAGCTCGCGAACCAGCGCGACTTTCCGTTCGGCCATCAGCGGCACGTCCTTGCCCAACAGTTCGTCGACAAGCGTGCGCAGGTCCTCGCGATCCTTCGGGAACCACACGCCGTGACCGTCGTAACCGCCACGGCGGGCCTTCAGGCAGACGGCACCGTCAACGCGGTCGAAGAAGGCCTCGGCATCCTGGACGGACTCAATAGCAGCGTAGGCAGGTACCGGAGCGCCCAGTTCCTCCAAGCGCTGGCGCATCAGCAGCTTATCCTGCGCGTACAGCAACGCCGACGGCTGAGGCTGAACCGAGTAGCCCATCTCGGTCAGCTTGTTGAGAAATTCGGTGGGAAC
This sequence comes from Corynebacterium amycolatum, assembly GCF_016889425.1. NCBI lineage: Bacteria > Bacillati > Actinomycetota > Actinomycetes > Mycobacteriales > Corynebacteriaceae > Corynebacterium > Corynebacterium amycolatum. The sequence goes on along the minus strand of NZ_CP069513.1, from coordinate 1,175,221 downwards.
GTGCTCATGGTCGAAAGTCACGGCCTGCGCACCAGCGACAGTGCGTTCAACGTCCTTCCAGACGTGGTAGTCGCCGATGATAACGTCCGCACACACCTGCGCTGCGGAAGAATCCGGCGAACCGGCGAGCAAACGGATGGACTGTCCCAGTTCAATGGCCTCAGTCTGCATCATGCGAGCCAGCTGACCGTCACCAATCACCGCCACAACCGGCACGCCATCAGCATGCGCGGGGTGCTGCGCAGCAGTTAGCGCTGCAGCGGAATCAGAAGTGGAATTAGTGGAGTTTTCAGGGGTATCCGAAGCAATCACACCCCTGATTGTAGGTTATGACCCGAAATTCTAAGTCAACCGGGAGACCAACTTAGCCACCTTGCGGGAGCTGGGAATATCTTCCACAGCCAGCGGCGGGCCGAAACTGCGGGTCTGCAGATACAGCACGCCGCCCTTGCGATTGACCGCACGCACCGAACGTAGATCAATCGAGACCACCTGCGGGCGCAGAATTCCACGTCGCAGAACAATTCGCCTATCAGTCAGTACAAACCGCTCCCCCAGCCAACTTAGTACCGGACGAACAACACGCCAGAGAATAAGCCCCAGCCACGCAAACAGCAGCAGCTGACGCACACCCTGTAAGTCTCCCGGAGCAATCGCAGGGCCGTCGATAAAGCCAATCAGCAACCAGCAGACGCCGGTGATAACCATGAGCTCCAAGAGCGGCCACACCAGCCGACCAAAAGTTGGATTGGTGTCCAGCAGAATTGCCTCGCGCGTGTCCAACTCATCATCGGGAAAGGCCATACAGCACTACCTCCGGTCCGAGTCAGTCTGCGGGGATGCATAGCCGCCGTCAGTGGCACGAACATGGAACACGTCACCGGCCGCAACAAAGTGGCTTGTGCCAGCTTCGTCGGTGACAATCAATTCGCCGTCGGCACGCACACCAACCGCCTTGCCGACCAGCACGCGATCCCCCGGCAACTCCACGCGCACGTTCGAGCCGATGGTCGCGCACACCGCCTCGTAGTCCCGCAGCAACTCAGCATCGCCCTTTCGCCACTGTGCTTGACGACGTCCCAGCGCACGCAGCACACCAGCGGAGATGTCGTCGCGGTCGAGATTGTCTGCGCCCGCCAGGTATAGCGAAGTGGCGTGTGGCACAGGCAACTCGTCTTCCTGCAGAGAAACATTGATGCCGATTCCTGGAATGAGAGCTGGTGGTGTCAGCGAAGCAGCCTCTACCAGAATTCCGCAGAGCTTACGACCGTCAACGAGGACATCGTTCGGCCACTTCAGGGATACGCGCTCAGGCACCAGACCCACGACCTCTACAACAGCATCGACGACTGCGAGACCTGCGACTAAGGGCAAGAGCCCCAGCTGCTCCGGTGCGAGCCCTTGCGGGCGCAGCAGTGTGCTGAGCGCAATGGATGCACCTTCCGGAGCTGTCCAACTACGGCTCAGCCGACCGCGACCTGCGGTCTGCTCCGAGGCGATGAGCGCACTGAGATCTGCCACCTGCCCCAGTGCCGCCTGTTTCCGAAGATCGGCATTGGTCGAACCAGTGGTTTCGACAACCTCAATGGAACTCCAGCCCGGCGCGGCTGCGCGCACACGCGCGGCATCAAGAGGCTTGCGGGAAGCAACAATTCGGGGGTCGGTCATGCACAGCAGTCTAGCGCTATGGCCGGATTCAGCGCGTCGAGGCCTTTCTCAAGGGGACGACAGCGTGAGAATCATCACAGCTCACCCGCTTTACTATTTTCCTTCTCAAACACTACATTCCATAACATGACTATTTCCTCACGTTTGACGGCGGAGCAACACACCACCGCTTTTCTCAATGAAGACCTTCTACGCCGACGCACTGCTGCACTGACTCCGATGGGGTCGCGAGGCTACGACAAGCTCAAACTGACTGAGCGTATGAATGCCCGCGAGCGCATTGACTACCTGCTGGACGAAGGGTCTTTTGTCGAATTCGATGCGCTAGCCCGCCACCGCACTACCGCATTTGGAATGGAAGCCAAACGCCCCGTGACTGACGGAATTATCACCGGCTGGGGAACCATAGACGGCCGTGAGGTCTGCATCTTCTCTCAGGACGGCACAATCTTCGGTGGTGCACTCGGAGAGGTCTACGGCGAAAAGATGGTCAAGATTCAGGACCTTGCCATCACTACCGGCCGTCCCGTTATTGGCATGTACGAAGGTGCCGGCGCCCGCATCCAAGATGGCGCAGTCTCACTGGACTTTATTGCCCAGACGTTCCACCACAACGTTCGTGCCAGCGGCGTCATTCCGCAGATTTCAGTCATTTTTGGTGCCTGCGCAGGTGGAAATGCCTACTCCCCAGCGCTGACGGACTTCGTTGTCATGGTGGAGGAAAACTCCCGCATGTTTGTCACCGGCCCTGACGTAATTGAAACGGTCACTGGCGAAAAGATCGGCCAGCACGAGCTTGGCGGCGCCGACACCCATATGGAGCTCGCCGGAAACTCCCATTACACCGCCACTAGCGAGCAGGATGGACTCGACTGGGTCTGCGATTTGCTCGACTACCTCCCCAACAACACAACCTCCCCCGCGCCCAGTTGGGATTCCAATGCCAGTGACGAGATCACCGACACCGATCGCACCCTCGACAGTCTCATTCCCGACAGCCCTTCCACGCCGTACGACGTGCATGAAGTCATCTACGCGCTTTGCGACGATGCGGAGTTCCTGGAAATCCAGGAAAACCGGGCAGCCAATGTCGTAATTGGCCTTGGCCGTCTCAACGGTCAATCTGTTGGGTTTGTCGCTAATCAGCCCATGGAATTTGCGGGCTGCCTAGATATCGATGCAGCGGAGAAAGCCGCGCGATTCGTTCGAACCTGCGATTGTTTCAACATTCCACTCGTCTTTCTCGTGGATGTACCAGGCTTTCTCCCCGGCTCGAATCAAGAACACCAGGGAATTCTGCGCCGTGGCGCTAAATTGCTCTATGCGTATGCAGAAGCAACCGTTCCTAAAATCACCGTCACCATGCGCAAAGCCTACGGCGGCGCGTATTGCGTGATGGGATCAAAGGGGCTCGGCGCGGATGTAAATCTGGCTTGGCCGACGGCACAGATCGCCGTGATGGGCGCCTCTGGCGCAGTACGCTTCCTCCATCGTGCCGAGATTCGAACCGCCACCGAAGCAGCTCTCGCAAAAGACCCAGCGGCCGATAGATTTGGCACTCCCGAGAGTGTGAAAGAACTCATTGCTGAACTGGAAATGGGATACGAGCAACACATGCTCACGCCTTATCGCGCCGCCGAACGGGGGTTAATTGATGAAGTCATCCTCCCCTCCGAGACACGAACTCGGGTGATAAAAAATCTGCGCCTTCTAACTTCAAAGAAAGTACCGTGGCCTGCGCGCAAGCACGGCAATATTCCACTGTAAGAGCAGGCTTTTTGCTGAACAACGAGCTAGTCATTACCCCTACTTTTGTTAACAGCGATTGCCCCCAACTACCTCCCCCCGTTTTCGAAACGTAAACTAGTTGGCATGACGACTGCCGCAAATACATCAACCGGTGAAACCCCGGATTTGACCACTACTGCTGGAAAACTGGCCGATCTGCGAGCCCGTCTCGCAGAGACCCAGGCCCCAATGGGCCAGGCCGGTATTGACCGCGTCCACGACAAGGGCAAGATGACCGCTCGTGAGCGCATCGAGTTTCTCTTGGACGAGGGCTCATTCGTGGAGGTGGACGCACTCGCGCGTCACCGCTCCAAGAACTTCGGCCTCGACGCCAAGCGCCCTGTCACCGACGGTGTTGTAACTGGTTACGGCACCATCGATGGCCGCCAGGTCTGTGTCTTCTCGCAGGACGGCGCCATCTTCGGTGGCGCACTCGGTGAGGTCTACGGTGAAAAGATTGTCAAAATCATGGATCTGGCCATCAAGACCGGTGTCCCAATTATCGGCATCAACGAAGGCGCTGGCGCCCGCATCCAGGAGGGCGTTGTTTCCCTCGGCCTCTACTCCCAGATCTTCTTCCGGAACACCCAGGCTTCTGGCGTTATCCCACAGATTTCCCTGATCATGGGTGCCTGCGCTGGTGGCCACGTCTACTCCCCGGCTCTGACCGACTTCATTGTCATGGTCGATGGCACTTCCAAGATGTTCATCACCGGCCCGGACGTTATTAAGACCGTCACTGGCGAAGAGGTCACACAGGACGAGCTGGGTGGCGCTGGCACTCACATGAGCACCTCCGGTACTTCGCACTACACCGCTGCTGATGACGAAGACGCTCTGACATTCGTTCAGGAATTGGTCAGCTACCTGCCGTCCAACAACCGCGCTGAGGCTCCTCGCATGGAGGCTGAGCCATTCGAGGGCTCCATCGCTGACAACATCACTGAGACTGACCTCGAGCTCGACACGCTGATTCCGGACTCCCCGAACCAGCCGTACGACATCAAGGACGTCATCACCCGCCTGGTCGACGACGAGGACTTCCTGGAGATTCAGGAGGACTACGCACAGAACGTGGTCATCGGCTTCGGTCGCGTGGAGGGCCGCTCGGTAGGTTTCGTTGCCAACCAGCCGATTCAGTTCGCTGGCTGCCTCGACATCAAGGCATCCGAGAAGGCGGCTCGCTTCGTCCGCACCTGTGATGCCTTCAACATTCCGATCATCATGCTGGTTGACGTTCCAGGCTTCCTGCCGGGCACCAACCAAGAGTTCGACGGCATCATCCGCCGTGGCGCCAAGCTACTGTACGCGTACGCTGAGGCCACCGTTCCGAAGATTACCGTCATCACCCGTAAGGCTTACGGCGGAGCTTACTGTGTGATGGGCTCCAAGGACATGGGCGCTGACATCAACCTGGCATGGCCGACCGCTCAGATTGCGGTCATGGGTGCTTCCGGCGCTGTCGGCTTCATCTACCGCAAGGAGCTCAAGGCTGCTGCGGCCGAAGGCAAGGACGTCGTCGCACTGCAGAAGGAGTACGAGGCAGAGTACGAGGCCACCCTGGTCAACCCGTACATGGCTGCTGAGCGTGGCTTCATCGACGCCGTTATCCCGCCGAGCGAGACCCGCGGCCAGATCATTGAGGGTCTGCGTCTGTTGAATCGCAAGGTTGTTAACGTACCCGCCAAGAAGCATGGGAACATTCCGCTGTGACCGATTCCAAAAACACCCCAGCAACCGAAGACAAGGACACCGCTGCGGTCCCGGCTGCACCGTTCATGTCCGTCCTCAAGGGCAACCCGTCTGACGCTGAAACTGCCACGCTCGCGCTTTTGTTCGCGGGTATGGCAGCAGCTGGCGGTGCCCCAGAGGACCGCGGCCCGCGTAACGACTGGGGCCGGCTGGAAGAGGGGTTCCACCAGCCGCACCAGCACGTACCGGGTACGTTCCGCAACGTCCATTTCTACTAGTACAGCTACCGTTTACCGCGTAGTCGTTACCGCACGCTAACTGCGTCGATTCGCTAGCACGAAGCGCCATCATCGGGTTTTCCGACGGTGGCGCTTTGGTTTTTGTTACTGCCTTGGTCTTGGCTACTGCCTGTTACTGGCGCTACTCACCCAGCGACTCGCCATCAAACTCATCATCGAGCTCCCGGTCCAGACGACGCTGATCGCGGTTACGAGCTGCTGGCCACACCACCTTGAACAGGAAATACACAAACGCCAGACCGATGGCAGCCCCCACCACAGCTCCAGCAATGGATCCCCACGATTCTGATAGCGCCCCACCAGCGCTTGCCTCAGAGAGCATTTGCACTCTGATAAAACCAATCAGCCACAGCCCAATGACGACCACGACTGCTGCAATCTCCCCTTTTGTAAGACCATTAATCTTCGGCATTGGCACCTGACGTCGCAACCACCGCTGCGAGAACAGGAGTCCAACCAGTGGCATCAAGATGATTGCCACTGTCACGCCCACCATCTTCGGCTCTGGAATAAGCCAAATCAGTACCGTTGCAAGCACGTAGTTAGCCCACATCATCATTGTGAACCCGTACGTGTAGGACTTATGCAGCAACATCTGCTGATATTCATCGTCCACCGTGGCACTGTTGCGTTCAATCACGACATCCGCATAGGACATTGTCAGCATCCTTCCTCACCAAAAATTTCTTCGACTGTTTTTCCCAGGACCTTGCAGATACGCAACGCCAAATACACCGAAGGCGAGTAATTTCCCCGCTCGATATTTGCAATGGTTTGCCGCGAGACTTCCACCTGCGCAGCTAAATCCGCTTGGCTTAGCTCCAACCAGCGTCGGTATCTCCTGACCTGGTTCGAACGTTCTTCCCCACTCATTTGCGTACTTTCTTTACCTTAATGTCAACTTTACTTTACACCATCAGAGGAGAGCTGCCATTTAAGAATCTGCGCATTTTTACAATCGGGCCGACCCCACGCATGTTTGCCACAAAAATTAGGCTTTACGATTCCACCCTCACTAAAATCACTAATTATGAGCAGCCCCCGAATCGTCTTGGCCTCCACTTCCCCTTCGCGACTGCACATTCTGCGCTCTGCAGGCATCGAGCCCATCACAGTAGCGCCCAACGTCGACGAGGATGCCGTGGTCGCTGCCCTTCCGGACGCATCGCCGGTACGCATCGTCGAGGAACTCGCACAGGCCAAGGCACACGCTGCCTCTCCGGCCTATCCCAATGACATTGTCATTGGCGGGGATTCAATGCTGCTTCTCGACGGCAAGTTGCAGGGCAAGCCTCACACGGAAGAAAAGACCATTGAGCGCTGGCACCAACAGAGCGGCCGGACGGCTGAGCTGATTACCGGTCACTGTATCGTGACACCAAAGGGCGAGCACCTTGAGGTGGCCATTACTTCCCTCGATTTCGCTGAAGTCCCAGAAGAGGACATCCGCGCCTATGCTGCGACGGGCGAGCCACTGAAGTGCGCTGGCGCGTTTACCTTGGAGGCTCTAGGCGGCTGGTTTGTCGATGGCATCAATGGCGACTCATCCAGTGTGATCGGACTGTCGCTACCTGTCGTGCGCCGAGCTCTGTATCGCTACGGCTATTCGGTCTCCCAGTTCTGGAATAGGTAGGCATCGCAACGACCGTCGGAAAGCAAAAACCGCACCAATTTGGTGCGGTTTTCTTAGCTGTCGGGACTACTTGTTAGCAGCCTCAACGCGCTTGATGGCTTCCTGAGCAACGAGCTCCTGGATACCCATATCCAGCTCGGAGGTGAAGCCAACACAGGAGCAGTTGATCTCGCCGAGAACGTAAGTGTCCTCGCCGTCCTCGCCGTCTGCCAGCATGAAATCAGCTGTCCAGATCAGCGGGATATTGTCGCCACCGAGGTTCTCGGCAATGACCGGGCGAGCCTCAGCAAACATGTCGATGAGGTCCTGCCATTCTTCCGGCTTGTTGTAGGTGTACTTCGCACCGGAGAACAGGGTTGCCGAGAAAGCATCGCCGCCCTCGGCCGGCTTCTTGTGAACCACGAAGACCGGGTGCGGACCGACCAGCAGAATGCGAATTTCGCCTTCGGTGATGCGCGGCATGAAGCGCATGTCCACGAGCATGCCGTTATCGCCGATGATGTACTGGTCACAGAAATCCATGAACTCTCCGAGCTCGCGAGTCTCGGTGTGATTGTCCACGGCCTCGGTGCACTTCAGCTTGGTGTCCAGCGGCAGCGGGGTGCCCGGCTCAACGTTCTTAGCAACCTCTTCGTCAGCGATGCGCACACGCCAGATGCCGGACCCGGTGGAGCCACGGTTCTGCTTGAGGACGCGCTCGCCGTAGGACAGGGAAGTCGGGAAAGTCTTGTGGAATGCCTCGACGTCGTAGTAAGCAGCGGTGTCAGACGGAACCAGGTCAGTATCCTTGAGCTTGACCAGTGCGTCCTTTGCGCCGTAGGCCATCATCTCGCCCGGGGTGGACATACCGACCAAACCAGCGACCGAGAGGCTAGTCAGAAGCTCGAAGTAGCCCCTCTCACCACCCGGGATGTTGCCCGGGTTAACGCGGGAGATGTAGCCGTCGAAGTTCTGAGAGACGTAGTCGTACAGGTCGTCCTTCCACTCTGGTCGGTAGTAGACGACCTCAGCGGACCAACCGGCTTCGCGGATAGCGTTGACGATTGGCATGGTGTCCTTGCGGTGTCCGTCGAAGTACTTGTCCGAGCCGCCCTCGATCTCGAATACAACAATGTTCTTATGCACAGGCACTCCTTTTAAGAAAATACATGGACTTCCGGCACTCAATTGTCTCCGTAACGCAGCGAATACCCAGGCAGATAGCCCATTTCAGCCCATTTTCCAGTGATACGAATCAACACAGTTTTTGCGCTAACTCTCAGCTAAATTTTAGGGCACTACCGGGATTCCAAGCGCGCTGAAAACACTCCTTTTACCCCCAACTGTGAGGCGTATCCCAGGGGTGGCCGCGGACGCAATTGTTGCCGTTGGAAAGCGCTCACACCGGGGACTATTCCGCCGTTCGCCACGCGACCCGTAAACTAGATATGCAATTGACGATAAACGTCAGAAAGTCCCACCCACCCAACTTGCGCCAAGGGAGTATCCGATGGCTGTTCCGCACGACCCGCACCCCCAGTTCCAGCAGTACGCCCACCCTGAGCGCCTCGTCTCTAGCTCCTGGCTTGCTGCCCGACTGGGCTCTCCCGGTCTGCGCGTTGTTGAATCCGACGAGGACTCACTGCTCTACGACATTGGACACATTCCGGGCGCGGTTCGCATCGACTGGCATCACGACCTCAACGACCCCGTGCGCCGCGACTATATCGACGCCGAAGGCTTTGCCGAGCTCATGCGCGAGAAGGGTATCTCGCGCGACGACACCGTCGTAATCTACGGCGACAAGTCCAACTGGTGGGCCGCCTACACACTCTGGGTCTTCGAGCTTTTTGGACATCCCGACGTGCGCCTTCTCAACGGTGGCCGCGACGCCTGGATGACTGAAGAACGAGACACCAGCTTCGAGGTCCCTAACTACCCACGCACTGACTACCCTGTCGTCGAGCGCGACGACAGGACATTGCGCGCCTACTTCAGCGATACGCGTGAGCTCATTGAAAAGGCTCCGATTATCGACGTACGCACTCCGGAGGAATATGCCGGTGCGCGAACCCATATGGTCGATTACCCACAGGAAGGCGTCCTGCGAGGTGGCCACATTCCAACCGCGGTAAACATTCCATGGAATCAGTCCGTTCACCCGAACTCGCGTTTCCGCGACCGCGAAGAGCTTGAGCAGATTTACGCGCACGTCCAATTCGAAGATGAGGCGATTGTCTACTGCCGCATAGGCGAGCGCTCCGCGCACACCTGGTTTGTACTGCACCACCTGCTCGGCCACGAGAATGTTCGCAATTACGACGGCTCGTGGGTTGAGTGGGGCAACATGATTGGCATGCCCATCGCCCACGGTTCGGAGCCGGGAAGCCTGTAGACGATTGACGCAACCGGTGGGCACTTCTCCCCACCGTTTTCCCGGCGTCAGCGACTGGCACTACAGCGGAGAATTAATTCCCCCTGCCGCCCCCAATCAAGGGGGCGGCAGTTGCACTCTTAGATGGTAATTTTAGCCGCAAACTTAGATTTTTGGGCGGAAAATAGCCACTTCAGCTGCCCCCACACCCACTTGAACGCTGCTCAAGACCACAATCTCTACCCCCTTATGTAGCGAGCAAAAAGAGGTTGCTTACCGCACCTGTGACACAATGGAGGCATTGGGTCACACGCTGTTAGCTACCGCGTGGTTAACCGCATTGCGGTTCACCGCTCAGTTAACTGCAGTGCTGCTTGTGATTCCTACAAATGACTGTCGCAACCTTGCCCCGAGGGCCAATTCTCGGGGTGCCCACGAAAAATGGAGGATTTCGTGTCCGAGCAGACCACTGAAAAAATCACGAAGGTTCTCGTCGCCAACCGTGGCGAGATTGCCGTTCGCGTTATTCGCGCTGCGAAGGACGCAGGCATTCCTTCCGTCGCCGTTTACGCTGAGCCGGATGCGGACGCTCCTTTTGTGACCATGGCGGATGAGGCTTTTGCTCTCGGTGGCACCACTTCCGCTGAGTCCTACCTGGTCTTCGACAAGATTCTGGACGCTGCAAAGAAGTCTGGCGCTAATGCCATCCACCCGGGCTACGGCTTCCTGTCGGAGAACGGCGACTTCGCAGAGGCCGTTGAGAACGCTGGCCTGATTTGGATTGGCCCGTCGCCGGAGTCCATCCGCGCCCTGGGCGACAAGGTCACCGCTCGTCACATCGCGCTGAAGGCTGACGCTCCGATGGCTCCAGGCACCAAGGAACCGGTTAAGGATGCAGACGAGGTCGTCGCGTTCGCTAAGGAGCACGGTCTGCCAATCGCCATTAAGGCTGCTTTCGGTGGCGGCGGTCGCGGCATGAAGGTCGCACACGAGATGGAAGAGGTCGCTGACCTCTACGAGTCCGCTACTCGCGAGGCCGTTGCCGCCTTCGGTCGCGGTGAGTGCTTCGTAGAGCGCTACCTGGACAAGGCACGCCACGTCGAGTGCCAGGTTCTCGCTGATAAGCACGGCAACGTCGTTGTCGCCTCCACCCGTGACTGCTCTCTACAGCGTCGTTTCCAGAAGCTCGTCGAGGAAGCACCTGCTCCGTTCCTGACCCCGGAGCAGGATGAGCGCCTGCGCCAGTCCGCTAAGGACATCTGCCGCGAGGCTGGCTACTACGGTGCTGGCACCGTTGAGTACCTGGTCGGCGCTGACGGCCTGATCAACTTCCTCGAGGTCAACACCCGCCTGCAGGTGGAGCACCCGGTCACCGAGGAAATTACCGGCCTCGATCTGGTCCGTGAGCAGTTCCGCATTGCCGAAGGCAAGGAACTGTCCATCAAGGAAGACCCGGAGATGCACGGTCACGCTTTCGAGTTCCGCATCAATGGCGAGGACGCCGGCAGCAACTTCATGCCGGCTCCGGGCACCATCACCAAGTACGTCGAACCGTCCGGCCCAGGTGTCCGCATGGACACCGGCATCAAGGAGGGCGATGTCATCGGCGGCCAGTTCGACTCCATGCTGGCCAAACTGATTGTTTGGGGCGAGACCCGCGAAGAGGCTCTGCGCCGCTCCGCTCGCGCCCTGTCCGAGTACCAGGTTGAGGGCCTGGCAACGGTCATTCCGTTCCACCGCCACATTGTGGAGAACCCGGCGTTTGTCGGCGATGGCGAGAAGTTTGACGTCTACACCAAGTGGATTGAGGAGGAATGGGACAACCCAATCGCTCCGTACGACGGTGACTCTGACGCTGACACCGACACCGTCCCGGCTCAGAAGGTCGTCGTCGAGATTGACGGTCGCCGCGTCGAGGTAGCCCTGCCAGGCGACCTGGCCCTGGGGGGTGGCAACGCTGGTGCCAAGAAGAAGAGCAAGAAGAAGCGCGCTGGCGGTTCCAAGAAGGCTGCTTCCGGTGACGCTGTGGTTGCTCCGATGCAGGGCACCGTCATTAAGGTCAACGTCGAAGAGGGCCAGGAAGTCTCCGAGGGCGACACCGTGGTTGTCCTTGAGGCCATGAAGATGGAAAACCCAGTCAAGGCTCACAAGGACGGCGTTGTCACTGGTCTGGCTACCGAGGCTGGCTCGGGTGTCGGCAAGGGCGATGTCCTGATGGAACTGAAGTAGTTCTAAAGCTCTAAGCGGGGCTGGTTGCGATGGGATTCGCAGCCAGCCCCGCTCGATTCTTTTCGTCCCCTCCCCGACCCCTCAAACACTGTTCAGGACGTCTAGAGTGGACGGTATGGAACCCATGGAAGTAAATGCCGGCCGCTTCTACTGCCGCCCCCTGCGCCACGATTCCCGCGTCGATGATGCCCCGGTCGCAACCCAATTACTCACAGAATTGGCCCCTGACTCCGTCGCCGAGTTCCTTCGCAACTCCACCACCGAGTGGGAAAACGACACCGCCTACCGCTTTGCAGTTGCCGAGCAGACGAACGTCGAGATGCTCGCATTAGCGACGGTCGAGGTCATCGATGCCGACCATGTCAGCATCACCGTCCGCCCCGCAGGCGACCCCACACGCGTGTTACCTAACGACGATCAGGTCCTCACCAAGGTAACCGTCGCCGACGGCGTCGAAGCCGCCGAAAAAGCCCTCCACCGATGGGCAGAGGGCTTCTTGGGTAAGAAAGTCAGCTAGCCGAACTAGCGCGGCTGCGACTGCTCAGTCCTAGGCGCCGGAGCGCAGCAGGTAGATATCCATAATCCAACCGTGCTCCGCACGTAGCTCCTTTTTCAGCTCCGCAATCTCTTCGCCGACATCGCCAACACGACCACGGCGGAGCGTCTCCAGCTCCGTTCCCAGGAATGCACCCCAGAGAATCTCTTCCTCCGGGTCCGCGTGCTCGAGCCAGGCTGCCCCACCATCGAGCATTACCACCGCATCCGTACCAGGCGCGCGCTCCCCCAGGCGCCGACCAGTGGTAATCAACACCGGCTTACCAATCTGGTTCAGGCACTCTCCATGCGCTGCGGTCAGCGCGGAAATCGCTGTCACACTGGGGATAACTCGCGAGCGCACGTCCACTCCAAGGTCGCGGACGCGCTGCAAAATCCGCAACGTTGAGTCGTACAAGGCGGGGTCCCCCCAGACCAAGAACGCACCGCGGCGCTTGCCCTCTCGTCCGAGGTGAGCGACGAAGGCGTCGGCAAGCAGCTCTGCACGGCGCTGATGCCAGTCACGGACGACTGCGCCGTAGTTATCGGGCGTGCGGTCACGTGGCGGGTCGGGAACGGCAACGAGTTCGACATGCGGCGCATGCTTATCGACGATCGCCTGTCGCGCAGCCAACAAGTCCGCTTTGGCATCGCCCTTGTCGAGAGCAAAAACTACGTCGACATCAGCAAGAGCGCCGATAGCCTCGAGCGTAATGTGGCTCGGACTACCGGCGCCGATTCCGATGACGTCTACATCGACATACCCGCTGTATACAGGGCTCTCAGCCTGAGTGCGGGCGGCGTCGTTTCGACTAGTGATTGGTCGGATCTCCCTCGTAACCGAACTGTTCAGCCATCTCATCCGGAGACAGGCCAGCCATCGAACCCTGGAGGTTAGCCGAAGCGGCCTGCTTCAGGTAGATCTCGCAAGCGTTGGCCATGTACTTGGAGTCGTACACGTTCATCTCCAGAATCGGAGTCAAAGAGCCATCATCTTCCATGCGCGAAACCAGAAGGTGCGGCTTGTCTGAGTCCGTGGTCATGGAGCACTTAATCTTGACACCGTTGACATCCGTGAAAGTTGGCTTAATCATCTTGTCATCCTCCTCCAAAACAGCGACCGGAAAATAAGTAGCGCTGTTGCGACCGCAAGCGCAAGAAAGTCGCTCGTTATAAACCATGTTAGCCGGATTTTCAACGACACCGCCGGGCGCAAAAACACTTGGGGGTAATAGCGGGCTTCCTGCATGTTTGCATGTCAGGCCGAGGACCCAATTGCCACTAGAGCTCGCAGATGCGTTAAGGTTATGAGGTAATTTTTCCGGGATTGGTAGATAGGTTTTGCGGCTGCTTTGCCCGGAAGATGACTGCCCTAGTAGCTCAGTGGATAGAGCACGGCTCTCCTAAAGCCGGTGTCGGAGGTTCGATTCCTCTCTGGGGCACATTGTGAAGTCTCGAGACATCGTTCCGGTTATGTCTCGAGGCTTCCTTTATTTTTGTTGCCCGGGGTGGGGTTTAGTTCGTTGTCTTTTTGGTTGTAGTAGATCTTGTCTGAGGTCAGTGTGTAGTGGGCTATGTGTTGCCCCGTGGCGGTGATTTTGATGTCTGCTGTGTTGTCTACGCACATGATGGTGATGGGTTCTCCGGCCCATCGGCGTCCGATATAGAGGCGTCTGAGTTGTCCGCCCCACCGCAGTGTCGTTTTGCCGTTTTTGGCGACTTTGTCGGTGCGCAGGCGGTAGTCATAAGTCTTGTTTCCTGGGCGGGGATGCGCTTTGGGTAAAGCGTTGTAGGCCTCCGCAGGGGTACATCGGTTGAGTGCTCGGTGGGGGCGTTTGTTGTTGTAGTAGTCGATGATGCCATCGAGTTGTTCGTTGAGGTTGTCGATGTCTCTAGCTTGGGGTCTGTTACGTAGTGCCAGTTTGAGTGTGTAGTGGAATCGTTCAACTTTCCCTTGGGTTTGCGGGTGGTAGGGTTTGCCGTTTTTCTGTTCAATTCCTAGGTCTAGGAGGAGTTGTTCGAAGCCATTGCGTGCTGGGTTGGTGCGGTCGTTGCTGGTTGTGAATGCTCGTCCATTGTCGGTCAGGGTTGATTGTGGGTAACCGTGGATGGTGGCTGTGTAGGTGAAGGCTTCGATGACGTGGGTGACGGTTGCGCTGTTAAAGGCTTGGCAGTGAAGTACATAGCGTGAGTGGTCGTCGAGGATTGTAAGGATGACGACGCGTTGGTGGCCGGCGATGGTCCAGTCGCTGTAGTCCATTTGCCATGTTTCGTTGGGTTGGTCTGCTTGGAATCGTATCCATGAGCTGCGGGGACGTTTTTGTGGTTGGGGTGTGATGTGTCCGTTGTTTTTGAGGATGCAATGGATCGTTGCTGTTGCTGGCAGTGGGGTTGTGTCTTCTTGCTCGAGGTGCCAGCGGATGGTGTGGGCTCCCGCGTCGGTGCCGCGGTTGGTTAGTTCGTAGCGTAATTGGAGGATGCGGTCGACTACGTCAGGGGCGGTAGCGCGTGGATTTGTATGAGGGCGTTTTGATTTAGGGGTCAGTGCCTTGATGCCGCCTTCGGTGTAGCGCTTTTGTAATGTGCGGATCCAACGCGTTGTCACGCCGAAGTGTTGGGCTGCTTCGGTTTGGGTCATGCCGGTGGCGAGCATGGTTTCGATGATGGTTTTCGGAGCTGGTTTCTCCATGGTTTCAGCATGGAGGAACGATGTCGCGAGACATCAGTTTCGGCGTGTTTGGGGCAACTGTGGCGTGTTGCCGGGCACATCGTTTCTCGCCGGAACGATGTGACGAGACATGATGGTTCTCGGCACCGGAACGATCTCATGAGACATGCGGAACGATGTCACCGAACCAGACGCTCTCTGGGGCACAAATACCCCTCGTGACCTTTTACATATAGGACGCGAGGGTTCTTTGTCTTTCTGACGCCCGGCCACTACGCCCGTCCCCCCCCTCTCCTGAGAACGCATCACCCAACAATTTCCAGCAACACTTGTGTTAGGCTTACCTAATCGTATGGCGTGTAGACTTCCGGCAGTACATAACAGCCCAAAAACTTGTTGAAGGACAGTGACAACTATGGCTGACCTAGCTAAAGCAGCACCGAAGCGTAAGCCCCGTAAGGCACATGAGGCAACAGTTATTGGACGTCGCCAGATCTCTCCAGACCTTGTTCGTTTGAGCATGAACTCGCCTGCATTTGTGGGCAAGGAGCTGGAATTTACCGACCATTACATCAAGTTACTGTTTGTGCCAGAGGAAGCTGATTACTCCTGGCCGTTCGATATTGCGCAAATTCGCGCCGAACAGCCGAGAGATAAACTGCCAATCACCCGCACCTACACTCTGATTAATCTGGACTCCGAAACGGGCGACTTCGATGTCGACTTCGTCACCCACGGCGATTCCGGCCTGGCTGGGCCTTGGGCACGGGTAGCTGAAGTCGGAGACAAGCTTGGCTTCTTAGGGCCAGGTGGCGCGTGGGGGCCTGCGGCAGAATATGAACACTTTGTACTCGCCGGCGATGAGTCCGCAGCACCAGCGATCAGCGCCGGACTGAAGCACCTCCCAGAAGGCACGACTGCAACCGCATACATCGAAGTCGAAGCCGAAGATCGCAAGTTTGAGCTCCCAACCCGAGAGGGCGTGGAAATCCATTGGGTTCTCCGCAACGGCGCAACCCACGGCACAGAGCTATCCCGCACGGTGCGCGAGGCGGGTATTCCAGAGGATAAGGAAACTAGCTGGTTCATCCACGGTGTCGCCGAGATGATTAAGGAACTGCGTCGCTTCCTCTTCGTTGAATCTGAGGTCCCGAAGAAGGACGTTTCAATCTCTGGCTATTGGCGTATCGGCATGACTGAAGACCAGTGGCAGTCCTCTAAACGAGAATTCAACGCTGAGGTTGAGGCCGAGGAGGAAAAGGCCAGGGCCTGACGCTTGCTCGAACGCTAGCGCTCGCTACGCCCTTTTTCAACAACGACGCGTTTTCCTGCCAACCAGTCGAATGGGTGCCAGCGGCAAACAGCAACCCAAATCATCAGGACACCAAAAAACAGTCTAACGATTGGCTCCAAATCCGTAAGCAAGAAAATCATCAACAATAGGTAGCAATTACGTACCGCCGCCTGCCAACCTCCGCGCCAAGAATCGTCTCCTGACTCGAGCTCCGATGTTCCCTCTGGCTGAGCGGCTTCGAACGGAGTCGCCCCAGAGTCTACTTTCCACGCTGGCTCAACGTGTAGCAAAAATGAGCTTTTCCCAAACGTCTGTTCACCGCGTGCCTCTGCAACCACGCGCACAATGAAAAAGACAACTGGGAAAATGGCACCATACAAAATTCTGAACTCTGGCGGGCTCGGCAGCGCCCAGCTCGCCGTGGCTGCTTCCCACGCAAGTTTGCCAAGTGCCACAATGATGGCAACAAAGATTCCTACAAGGAACGAATCCAGCATCCACGCACCACTGCGTCGAGCGAACAGATCCGCATTACTCTTTACGGAGAATCGATTCGAGATGCGCTGTTTCATCGGGCACATGCTATCAAAAATCACTTATAGCTTCGCAGACGAATTCTCGATTCTGGCCGCACCCGCTCTGCCACGGTTAGAAGCATCTAGTATGCAAATCGAAAAGTCGACTGTATAGTTGCCGGTTGAATCAACCTATCTATTGGATGCTAGCTCCTTCCATGCCAGTAACTCGGCAAGTAAACCTACAGCTGGCTCCCCCCAGTGGTTTTTCAGGAGACGCCGACCCAGAAAGCCGAGAATAAACCACGCGAAACAGGCCCGAGAAGCCCAGAAAGTGAGCTGGATGTGAATACGCGAACTCAGCTGTCAACCGTACAACACCCTCAACTCACTGTCCGCCGGTGCAAGAACCGCCGGCACCTGGCGCTGGCCTGCAGCTTCCTCACTTTCGCAGCCACTGCCACCAGCTGCGCCAACGGCGAAAGCGAGGAGGTTGCGGCGACGCAAACCTCGTCGTCAAGCTTGCTTACTACGGTGTCGACAACAAGCTCGCCGACGACGACCGGGCCAAAGGTTCGAGAAGGCGGCACGCCGCGCATTGGGCAGCTGTGCCCGAACCAGATCGGCGAGATACGAATGAGCGCCAACGGCCAGGATCTTGAATGCGCACAGGTCGGCGGGCAGGAAGTGTGGACGGTGCTGCAGCAGACCTCCGCGGACCCGACATCGCAGCAAATGTGGATCTCCACTACTCCAACGACCTCTGAGCCACAGCCTCAGGAACCTGAGCCGACGGCTCCGAGCGAGAGCACAACGGAGACGAGTGAGACGGAGAGCTCGACGACCTCTGATGCATCCACGCCGCCCACTACTTCAACGACTCCGACAACCTCCGGCGAGCCGACGGAATCGGAATCAGAGCAAGAAGAGCAGCCAAGCGAAGATAATCAAGGGCTCACCGGTCTGTTCCGCTAGGTTCGTCTCGGGCGGCGAGGTTCGTCGGCTTGGTACTCATTAGGTAAGGTGCGCTAGCTCGCCCTAAAACACCAAAATCCGCTGCAACAATACTGCAGCGGATTCTTGTGATTGCAGAATCGCTCAGGCTGTGGCAAGCCTGAACGAAACTTCGGCTCGCCACAACGCGGCCGAACAAGCGGGCTCCCCTACTTGCGGTGACGACGGTTGTAGAACGGCGTCGGCACGACGGTAGCGGTAATGTCGGCGCCTTCGACGGTTAGCTCAGTGCCAGTGGAGGACTGCCAACGCTGAACGTATGCAAAACCGATGGGGTAGCCCAAAGTCGGCGACACCTTGGCGGAAGTCAGCACACCAACCTCGTTACCTTCCGCATCAATGAGCTTGGTGCCACGCTTCGGAGCTTCATCGCCGGAGAAACGCAGACCAACCAGCAGCTCCTTCGACTGCGGACGGTTAATCAGGGCATTTCGCCCAATAAACTGCCCCTTGGTCGGCCCCATGATGGACTTCAGGCCGGCCTCCAGCGGAGTGCGGTCTCGAGTCAGCTCGTAGCCATAGAGCGGCATACCGGCCTCAAGACGTAGGGTGTCGCGGCAGGCCAGACCACACGGCAGCAGGCCGAGGTCAGCGCCGTTGTCAGCCGGATCCTCCGGATTTTCCACCTTGCCACCTGCTGCAATGATTGCACGCCAGACTTCGACGGCGCGGTCAGCCGGCGGGAAGATCTCGAAGCCGTCCTCACCGGTGTAGCCGGTTCGGGCGACAATCATTTCCACACCTGCGACCTCGAGCAGGGTGCAAGAGTAGTAATTCATGCCATCGAGGGTCGCGTGCAGATCCTGCGGCAGCAGACGGCGCAGAAGCTTCGCAGCCTTCGGCCCCTGAATGGCCAGGAGCACATTCTTGTCATTCATGCGCTCAACCTGGACGTTGTAGCCACCAACGCGCTCGCGCAGCGTCGAGTACACATCTTCAGCGGCTGCGGCATTCTGCACCAGCATGAATTCGTGACTACCGAGACGGTAAATGATGAGGTCATCAATAATGCCGCCGTCTTCCTGCACAATCATGGTGTACTTGGCACGACCCAACGCCAGCGGCTTGATTGCCGAAATCAGGGAGTGTGCAAGGAACGCCGCCGCATCCTCACCAGTGACGCGGATGATACCCATTAGCGACAGGTCGAAAACACCAACGGCCTCACGCACTGCGTTGTGCTCTGCAATTTCCGAAGAGTAGCGGAACGGCACTTCGTAGCCACCAACATTGCGCATTTCTGCGCCAAGGCTTACGTGCTCATCATGCAGGGCGCTACGGAAAGAATTGTTGTTCTCAGAAGCGCCAGAATTGTCAGTCATACACACTCCAATTATTGCGGTGGGGCAAACCAGATTGTTACCTTCCCACCTTATATCTAAGACTCCGAGCTCGCTTCCGCGAGCCCCTGCAGAGCTAGGGCAACAGCCCCGTCCATTAACTATCATGCACTGATTCGCACATGCTTGACGACGACCCCGCGCCCACCACAAAGGCCCCGCTACCAGTGACGATAACGGGGCCTTTGCATTTGTCTATTCAGTTAATTGAGATTGGCTGAGCTGTTCGGGCAGCGCTGCCAGCCAAGGACTCAGTGGTTATTAGTGATCAACCGCAGCCTCGGTACCGACACCGGTCAGGGAGCGAACTTCCATCTCAGCTGCCAGGTCATCGAAGTTATCCGGCTTGCCCATGTAGGTGGCGATGATGCCAGCCAAGAACGCCAGCGGGATTGCGAGCAGACCCGGCGAGGTCAGCGGGAACCAGGAGAAGTCAACGGACGGAATCATCGAGGACTCGCTGCCAGAAACTGCCGGGGAGAAGATAATCAGAACCAGCGAGGCGATGACACCGGTGTACATGGAGGCAACTGCGCCTGCGGTGTTGAAGCGCTTCCAGAACAGGGACATCAGGATGGTTGGAACGTTTGCGGATGCGGCCACTGCGAAGGCCAGTGACACCAGGAAGGCGACGTTCTGCCCCATGGCCAGGATGCCGAGGATAATGGAGACAACACCCAGCACGATAACGGTGATGCGGGAGACGCGAACCTGCTCGGCTTCCGTTGCCTGTCCCTTGCGGATCACGGCCTGGTAGAGGTCCTGGCCGACAGAAGCGGAAGCGGTAATTGCCAGACCAGCGACCACTGCCAGCACGGTAGCGAACGCCACTGCGGAGACCACTGCCATGAAGATGGAGCCACCGATTTCGAAGGCCAGCAGCGGAGCGGCAGCGTTGGCTCCGCCCGGCGCGGCCGTGATGCGGTCCGGGCCGACGAGCGCAGCAGCACCGTAGCCGAGCACCAGGGTCAACAGGTAGAAGCCACCGATGAGGATGATTGCCCAAGTCACGGACTTACGAGCTTCCTTTGCGGTCGGCACCGTGTAGAAGCGCATGAGCACGTGAGGCAGACCAGCAACACCGAGAACCAGTGCCAGGCCTAGCGAGATGAAGTCCAGCTGCTGGACGAAGGAGCCGCCGTACTTCAGACCCGGCTCAAGAATGGCGGAGGCTTCGTAGCCCTTCTCGGCGATGTAGTCCGAGCTCGCGTGCATGTCCACTGCGTCCTGCAGTAGCTGAGAGAAGTTGCCCTTAACACCCACCAGAATGATCAGGGTCATGATGATGACAGCACCGACCAGCAGGACGGCCTTAATCATCTGCACGTAAGTGGTGCCCTTCATGCCACCGATGAGAACGTAGGCAACCATGATGATGCCAACGACTGCGACAACGATGGACTGCTGAGTGGAGTCATGAATGTTGAGCAGCACGGCGACCAGGGAACCTGCACCGGCCATCTGCGCGATGAGGTAGAACAGGGTCACTGCGAGAGTGGAGATAGCAGCTGCGGTACGGACCGGACGCTGCTTAAGACGGAATGACAGCACGTCGGCCATGGTGAACTTACCGACGTTTCGCAGCGGCTCTGCAACCAGCAGCAGCGCGACGAGCCAAGCGACGAAGAAGCCGATGGAGTACAGGAATCCATCGTAACCAGTCAGCGCAATGGCGCCGACGATACCGAGGAAGGAAGCCGCCGAGAGGTAGTCACCTGCAATGGCGAGACCGTTTTGGGTACCGGAGAACTGTGCACCACCGGTGTAGAAGTCCGATGCTCCCTTGTTTCCGCCCTTGCCCACGCGAGTAACGATGAACATGGTCGCAACAATGAAGGCGACGAAGACCGCGATGTTGAGAATCGGGTTACCTGCTGCTGCAGTGTCATCTGCAGCAAAGAAACTGGTCAGCATGTCTATGCCTCCTTCTTTGCGACGATTTCAGCGATTTCTCCGCTTTCCAGTGCCTCGCGCAGCTCTGCCTGCATCGGCTCAAGCTTCTTGTTGGCGAAGTTGATGTACACCCAAGTGATGGCGAAGGTGGTCACGAACTGGAGCAGACCAAGGACAATGCCCAGGTTGATGTTGCCCAGTACGGGAGTTGCCATGAGGTCCGGCGCAAACGTCGCAAACAGAACGAATGCGATGTACCACACCAGACCTGCAACGGTCATCGGGATAGCGAATGAACGGAATGTAGAGCGGAGCTCTTGGAACTGCGCTGAGTCTTGCACGTAGCGGTACTCAGCCGCCTGTGGCTTATGCCGGCCTGTCGGCATAGGAGTTGCGGACACGGGCTAATCCTTTCCAGGAAGTTATGCAGGTGTTCGTAATGGGGTTCAGCACAGCCACCCTACTGGTGTGCCATGCACCACACTTTTCATTAGGTGTTGAAACAAAGTTACCTGGAACACAGTTAGCAAAGAAGTTAAATGCGACTAACCACTTCTCAGCGAGCCTTAAGGCACCCCCAAAAACGCCATTACCTGCATACTTGAGGAGACCTTTTACTACCCCCCCCATTTACGCTGTTATGCTCGTATTCTCCACTTCTTCCGGCAATGGCTTACTCTGACGCCACCACCACAGCGCCTCGATAATGACCGCACCGATGGCGCCCACAATCAGCGCAGGAATCAACAGCTCCCGCCCCACCCAGTACAGATTAAGCACTGAAGCCACTGATCGAACCGAGAAAATAAACAGGTACGCTCCTGCCGACACCGCCAGCAACAGAACCTTCCACCAGGTGTATGGCCTAGCCACGACCACCAAGACCCAAAATGCCGAAACAATCAGCACAATGAGGGTCGCGGTGGACGCCTCCCCTCGTGCCGCATCGCCGGCGTCGACTCCCGGGTTTGCCCACAACCAAAATATGAAGGTCAACAACCCCACCGTGATGCCCGCCGGTATCGCTAAGCGCAACACGCGCCGCACGAAACCATCGCGCGCACGCTCCAAGTTAGGAGCCAACGACAGCACGAAGGCCGGGATTCCAATCGTGAACCAGCCCGTAATGGTCACATGAATCGGCTCGAATGGATAATCCATCCCCCACAGCCCCACAGCCAGCGCCAATACCACCGAGTAGATGGTCTTCGTCAAAAAGAGGTTGGCCACACGCTCGATATTGCCAATGACGCGACGCCCCTCCGCCACAATCATCGGCATCACGGCGAAGCGATTATCCAACAGCACCAACTGCGCAACCGAACGTGTCGCCGGCGCCCCATCGCCCATAGCCACGCCCAGATTCGCCGCTTTCAGCGCCAGCACATCATTGACACCGTCACCGGTCATCGCCACATGATGTCCGCGCGACTGCAGCGCATGGACCATATCGCGCTTATTCTCCGCCGTGACACGGCCAAAGATCTGCCGCGACTCCACAATGTCTGCAAATTCATCGCGAATCTCGGCGCTCTTAGCTTCGCTACCATCATCGCGGCTCGCCGGAAGCTCAGAAGCATCGACAGGGTTGTTAGCCCCCTGCATTTCCAGCTCACGTGCAACAGCCCCCACGGAGCGGTCATTGTCACCAGAAATGACCTTGACCTCGACACCTTCTTCATAGAAGTAGGCCACCGTGTCCGCCGCATCTGAACGCACCTTCTGCCCTAGCACGACAAGTGCGACCGGCTCCAACTCCACCTCGCCACTCTTCCGCAGCGCACCGCCGGGCAGGCCATCTGCCCCAACTGAGGTCCGCGCAAGCAGGAGCACACGAAGTCCTTCCTCCATAAGCTGCCGAGCTTTCTGCATGCCGACCGCGGAGTCGTCGACAAGCACATCGGGCGCGCCGAAAACCCACGTCGCACCGCCGTGATACGTCAGCGCCGACCACTTATTCGCTGAAGTGAAGGGGCGGGTTTCGGTCTGCTCATGCTTTACGACGTCCCCTGCGTCCGCAAGCCCATCGAGTAGTGCGCGAGCCGTTGCGTTGGGGCGATCGTCGAGCTTGCAAAGATTGATGAGCACAGCGTCGAGCTCATCGCGGGAAGTACCGTCACCCGATACGATATCGACTTCTACCAGCTGCATCGCGTTTTCGGTGAGTGTGCCAGTTTTGTCGACGCACACGGTGTCAACGCGCGCGAGACCTTCGATGGCGGGCAACTCATTGACCAGCACTCGATGCCGCCCCAAGCGCACCACGCCGAGGGCAAATGCGATGGTGGTCATGAGAACAAGCCCCTCAGGAACCATGGGCACCAGCGTGGCGACCATCCCCAGTAGCGCATCATTGAGATCATCGCCGGCAACAAAGAGCTGCGTATAGATTGCCAGAGCGCCGACGGGAATGAGAATCCAAGAAATGTAGGTCAGGATCTTGTTGATGCCGCGGAAGAGCTGGGAATCAGTCAGCGTGAACTTGTTGGCCTCAGCTGCGAGCTTGGCGGCGTAAGCCTCCTTGCCCACTTTGGTGGCCTGATATCGCGCCGACCCCACCACGACCGAGGAACCCGAGTAGACCATGTCCCCAACGCTCTTATCGACGGCATCGGATTCACCGGTGAGAGAGGATTCATCGACGGCCACGTCAGAGGCGTAGCGGAGAATACCGTCAACGACGATTTGGTCGCCGGGACCGACCTCGATGAGATCGTCGAGAACGACGGACTCGCGGTCGATCTCGCGAGCCGGCTCTCCGTCGCGAATGACCATGGGCTTTGCGCGGCCGACAATGGAGAGCTTGTCCAGTGTGCGCTTGGCACGCAGTTCTTGGATGATGCCGACGATAGAGTTGGCGATAATCAGCAGACCAAAGGCACCGTTGACGATTGAGCCGGTATAGAGCACGACTGCGAATAACACAGCGAGAATACCGTTAATCCGGGTAAACACATTGGCACGGATGATGTCCCACACACTGCGCCCGGATGTTGGCGGCAGCTCGTTGACGTGCCCCAACTCGATGCGTTGCTGGACCTGCTGTTGAGTAAGACCGCTGTCGGGAGTTTTCCACGAGCCCATGACTGCCTACCCTATTCGCCTAATTGCTGAACCTATTCGAACTATTTGCCAATGAAATTTGGTTCGCGCCTTTCAGCTCGCGCCTTCGATGCCTCCGCAGCATCCTCGGAAGCCCAGACTGTGTCGTAGAGTTCCTGCTGGTAGTCCTTCAACGGGCTGTGCGTCTCATCGTCGTTGAGCACCGCCTTGTGGTAGGCCAGCGACAGTGGCGCATAGGTGGCGATACGGAGCGCTACCTCCTCAGCCTTGTCCGGACCACCGAGGTAGGAAGCCAGACCACAACCGCGGGCGGCTTCCTGATCCATGCGCTCGGCCGCCAACAAAATAGTGCGGGCACGGGCACCGCCGACGAGTACACGTACGCGGCGAATAGTCCAGGCATCGACAGCGATACCGAGCTTGACCGGCGGAATCATAAACCAACCGCGATCGCCAACGACGCGTAAATCAGCTGCCATCGCCAGCTGCATGCCAGCGCCGACGGCCGGTCCCTGCACATCCGCAATAACCACCAGACGGCTGGCCTCGATTGTGCGCAGCATTCGACGCAGCTGCTCATGGAAGGAATCGTCGTGATGCTGGCCGCTCAGGTCAGCACCCGCACAGAACGCACGACCTTCGCCGCGCAGCAGGATAACGCGCTGCTCGGGAACCTCAGCGGCAGCTTCCACCGCGTCGGCAATCTCACGACACACGTCGGCAGTCAGGGAGTTGCGCTTATGATCTCGATCAATGGTGATAGTGACAATCGCGCCGTCGGCTTCGACGCGGATTTCAGATGCTGGGTTCGTCATAGCATTTAGGCTACCCGCGAAACACCAATAGTGATGGGGCTATAAGCAACTCTAAATTCGCTTATTCATTGCCGAATACCCGCGGGTCGCCGCTCAGGCGCCCGTCGGCACGCGCCATCGACGCAATCGTCTCCATGTCCTCGTCGGTCAGCTCAAAGTCGGAGACCTGAAAGTTCTCCTTGATGCGCGACGGCGTACCCGACTTCGGGATGGCCACGATGCCACGCTGGAGGTGCCAGCGGATAGCAACTTGGGCGGGAGTTTTACCCAGGCGGTCTGCGATTTCAGCAATCGGCGAACCTTCAAAGTACTTCGCGCGCCCCAGTGGCGACCACGCCTGCGTAACGATGCCACGACGGCGATCGTCTGCGATCTGCTCATCCTGCGGGAACTGCGGATGCAGCTCAATTTGGTTGACCACCGGAACCTCGGAGAGCTGGTCGAGGACCTCTGGGTAGAAGTTCGCCACACCAACCGAGCAAATCAGCCCGTCGCGCTTGAGCTCTAGCAGCGTGTCGAAGCACTGCCCAAACGTCCCCTGTTTCGCCACCGGCCAGTGCACAAGCATCAGGTCAACATAGTCAAGGCCGAGCCGCTCCAAAGATGCCTGCACGGATTCGCGCGTCGCCGCCGTCTCCTGCGCATCGTTCCAGACCTTCGTGGTCACGAAGATATCTTCACGCTTTACGACGTTCACAGCGACCGCATCAGCAATACCCTGCCCCACCCCACGCTCATTGCCATAGAGCGATGCGGTGTCGATGTGACGGTATCCGAGCTCCAGGGCATAGCGCACGGATTTGCGCGCTTGCTCATCGTCGAGCTTGTAAGTACCAAACCCCAGGATCGGGATGGCGTTGCCATCAACCATTTCCACATTGGCAATTCCGGTTGTCGCTGCATCGTACTTCAGATCGAGTGTGGTCATGCCAACCGAGTGTACGGAAGTGTACGGGCTGAAAATTTTTTAGATTTTTTCTGCCCCGCTGACCTGCGATTTAAAAAAGTGATTGCCATTCATTTTGTTGCAAACAGTTGACGGAGCGTTGTGTTTATACAATACTTTGGAATGTGTCCCCAAAGATTAGACCCAAAGAACCGATATTCAACAGAATCTCAGTGCTGCGGGCAGAACACGGACTCAGCCGAGCCGAACTAGCCAAACAAGTAGAGGTCAATCCTCAAACGATTGGCGCGTTGGAGCGAGGTGACCACTACCCCAGCTTGGATCTGGCATTCCGCATTTGCGCAGTGTTCGATCTCCCCGTGGAAGCAGTGTTTTCTCGCGAGGAATTCAAGCCCATGTCCTCTGCCCTCTACCGAAAGGAAAGCTGACGATGCCAACTATTCGGACTGAAAACGCAACACCGAGCTTTTTTGAGAAGCTAGAAGTCCGGCGAGAAGCAAAATACACAAAGCGCGTCGAGCAGATGTCAGGCTGGCTGACTAATTGGCGCAACCAGGCGGCGCGGCGGAAGCTGGTCATCGCATTCGAGGTGTGCCTTGTGCTGATGCTGCTGAGCGGCATCGCACTTCTCGGCACTCTGACCAACATTTTCCCGGACTGGCTTTCTATGTTCTGGCCCGCGACTTCCCTCATAATGATCTTTGTCTGGACCAGCCTCAACATCACAGTCGACATGGTTGACAGCGCACCCATCTCACTACTGGACGAGTACCAGCAAGAACAAATTTTGAACCTGCGCGGACTCACTTACCGCTGCTTCCTCTACTTCGGCCTAGTGTCCTTCCTCGCTCTAGTTCTGGTGGGCACCTATGTTCTGAACGCACAGCCTGACTGGGGACACTACATTCCGTACAGCTTCGGAATCTTCGGCATCGTCATCTTTCTTTTCATTTCCACACTGCCCACCGTCGTCTACGCCTGGAATCTGCGGGACGACTAGCCCGGGCCCAAATCTCACGCTCCCCCCCTCCCCTCTGCCCTTCACTCCTCAATCTAAGGATCACCATGAACAGCCTCATTGTTGACGGGCTTGAGAAGTCCTACGGAGACCTGCAGGTTCTCCGTGGCATGAGCTTCCAAGTCAACCCTGGAGAAATCTACGGTTTCGTCGGCTCCAACGGTGCCGGCAAGACCACCACCATGCGCATTGCCCTCGGCGTGCTGGCCACCGATAAAGGCGAAGTGCGCATCGGCAATACCCCGATGAATGACTCGCTACGCCGCACGATTGGCTACATGCCAGAAGAACGCGGTCTCTACCCGAAGGCTGAAGTCCGCAAGCAGCTGATCTACTTTGCTCGCTTGCACGGTGTGCCCACCAAGCGCGCGGAGTCCAACGCCGATAACTTGTTGGCACGCCTCGGTCTCACCGAGCGCGCCAACGACAAGGTCGACACGCTCTCGCTCGGCAATCAGCAGCGCGTGCAGCTGGCAGCCTCCCTCGTCCACGACCCGGAGGTACTCGTCCTCGACGAGCCTTTCTCTGGCCTCGACCCAGTTGCGGTCAAGGTGATGAGCTCGGTCCTCAAAGAGTACGCCGACCGCGGCACCCCAATCGTGTTTTCCTCTCACCAGCTCGACCTCGTCGAGCGCATGTGTGACCGCGTCGGCATCATCCGCGACGGCCGCATGCTCGTGGAAGGCACCGTTGATGAGCTGCGCGCACGTGGCCCACGGGCTTTCGTCGTCAAGCTCGATGGTGCGTCCCAGGATTGGGCGGCCTCTGTCGAAGGCGTAACAAGCGTGGAGCGCGAGGCCCACGGCTCCACCGTCGTTCACCTCGATTCCGACGCCCCAGCCGACACCGACCAGAAGCTGCTGCACAGCGCAATGGCAGCGGGAACGGTCCGTTCGTTCGGACCTCTGCAAATTCCACTTACCGAGCTCTACCAGGAGGCCGTACAGCAATGAGCACCAACACTTACAACGCCTCAACGGCCGTCAAGACCGTTTTCGTCCGCGAACTCCGCGAGCATCTACTGAAGAAGAGCTCGCTGATCACGCTCATCATCATGGCAGTGGCGGTCGTCGGCGGTATCTTCGTTGCCGACTACATGACTTCCAAGTCCGATAATGACGCTGTCAAGATCGCGGTTGTCGGAGAAGCGCCGTTCGCGGACTCTCTCGCCGACGCCACCGCCGAAATGAAGGACGCTGAAGACGCGGACGCCGCAGCCGGCGCATTTTCCACGGCATCACTGTCACCGTTGGAGACTACGTCCGCTGCAGACGACAAGGCCGCTCGCGCTGCCGTCACCGACGGCGATGCCGACGCCGCTCTCGTCCCCGACACGGCAGAAGGCAGGGAAGGGTCGTGGAAACTGCTTGCCGACGACGCCCCATCCTGGCTAGCCCCAATGCTGCAGGAGTCGCTGCAGAAACAGAACGAAGCCATGCTGCTCAGCGAAAACGGAATCAACCCCGGCGAGTTTTTCTCCAAGACTCAAAGCGCAGTCGTGTCGGTGGAATCCCTGGATGAAGCAAAAGACGAGAAGATGCCTGCGATGCTCATCACGCTAATCGGTGTGATGGTCATGATGACCGCCATCCTCGTCTTCGGTGGCGCAGTTGCCACCAGCGTCATCGAGGAGAAGTCCTCCCGCGTCATCGAGATCATTCTCTCGACAGTCCGCCCGGCGCACCTGTTGGCCGGCAAGATCCTCGGCGCCGGTCTGGCCGGCATCATCATGATGAGTGTGCTGACCGCCAGCGCCGCAATTGCCCTCATGATTACCGGATTGGCGGAGAGCTTCGACGTCCCGTGGTCCGCAGTCTGGCTGCTGGTCCCGTGCTTCATCCTCGGTTACTTCTTCTTCGCAGCGCTGTATGCAGCCTCCGCATCACTGGTCAGCCGCATGGAAGATTTCCAGGGCGCACAGATGCCGGTACTGGTGTTCTCGCTGATTACGATGTATGTTCCGCTGTTTGGCTGGAGCAAGCTGGACTCTACCGTCATGCAGATTGCCTCGTGGATTCCGCCGGTTTCCATCACCACCGCTCCGTTGCAGTATGCCGTTGGCAACTTCTCCGCACTCCAGTTGGTTGCCTCACTGCTAATCATGGTTGTGGGAGTAGCCGCAGTCATCGCACTCGCAGCCTGGATCTACCCGCGCAATGTCCTGCGCACCGGTGCCGCGGTCAGCTGGAAGAAGGCCCTAACGGCCAAGAGCTAGTCCCAGCCCTGCCAAAAAAGGAGCGTGGCCCCCTTCGGCCACAGTCACCTAAAACCGAATACTCATCAATCGCGTAGTTTGCTCAGCGCACCTTATAGACCGTGGTCCGCCGCAAACTGCGCGATTTTTCCTGTCTCGCCATAAGAGGTCTGCGCCCCCACGCCTGTCGCCGCATGAGCCGAGACCACCGCCGCAAGACGAGCTGCCGTCACCACATCATCGCCCGCGGCCAACGCGGTGAGGACCGTGCCCATGTACGCATCACCGCAGCCCGTGGTATCCACGACCTCGATGGGCAGCGCCGGAATGCGTGTGACTGACACCTCGCTTTCCGACGTCCTCAGGACCGCAGACCCCTCCCCACCAAGTGTGACAATGGCCGTGGAAATCCCGTGTTCGTCGGCAAGCGCGCGACCAACCGCGTCCCACTGACCGTGCTCGCAGCCGGCGACCGCGCGCTCGCAGCCGATTATGGCTGCGAGTTCGTGCTCATTGACAATGAGGACATCGACCAGCGCGAGCAGATCCTCACTGACCGCCCGAATCGGCGACAGGTTGAACACCACCGGCACGCCCGCATCGTGGGCAATCTGCGCGGCGGCCAGGACCGCCTCATCACAAATCTCCAGACACAGACCGAGGCACCCCGCCCGCTGAATCTTGTCCGCATGACTGCGAACCGTCTCAGCATCGACTTCACCATTGGCGCCAGCGGAGATGACAATGAAATTCTCCGCCGCATCATCAACAACAATCATGGCTGTGCCAGTGGCAGAGTCGACGGTCTCAACTGCGGAGATGTCCACGTGAGCGTCGGTAAGCGCGTCGCGCAGCAACTGTGCGTTGGGATCCGAACCGACCGCGCCGACCAGTTCCACGGCCGCGCCCAGCCTGCCAGCCGTCGCCGCCTGATTCGCCGACTTACCGCCCGGCAGAATACGCAAGGGACTCCCCTCGATAGTCTCACCACCATGCGGCAGGCGCTTCACAGTGACAGTCAGGTCTGCGTTGATGGAACCGACGACACATACGTTTGGCCGCTGATTAGCCAGCTCGGTGAGGCGCTCAGTAATCGGCATTGGTTCGACTCCTCGGTAGTGCGGACATGTTTTTTCCGACAATAGCGCTACCCCTTTCCGCCCACCATCAACTAAGCCGGTTTACCCCTTGTTTACTACCGTGGAGGTATGGCTAGAATCAGCGCCCAACAAGTAATAGATACCGTCCTCGACCACGGAAGTTTCACATCCTGGGACGGCGCGCCCGAGCACGGTGACATCGACGAGGCCTACCGCGGCACACTGTCCCGCGCCTCTGATAAAACAGGTCTCGATGAGGCCGTTATCACCGGCGAAGGCACCGTCGGCGGCAAGCGCGTCGCCGTCATCTGTTCTGAGTTCGGCTTCCTCGGCGGTTCTATCGGCACCGCTACCGCTCGCCGGATTATCCGCAGCATCGAGCGCGCGACCGCGGAGCAGCTGCCGCTGTTGCTCTCACCAACCTCGGGCGGCACTCGCATGCAGGAGGGCACCGCGGCGTTCGCGCTCATGATCTCTATTACCACCGCAGTGGCGCGCCACAAGGATTCTCACTTGCCCTTCCTGGTGTACCTGCGCAATCCCACCACCGGCGGTGTCATGGCGTCGTGGGGGTCGGCAGGTCACTTCACTTTCGCAGAGCCCGGCGCGCTTCTCGGCTTCCTCGGCCCGCGCGTCGTCGAGCTCGCTACCGGCGAACCCATGCCCGAAGGCGTTCAGACCTCCGAGAACCTGTTCAAGCAGGGCATTATCGACGGCATCATTCCGCTCGAAGGTCTGCGCGGCGCTGTCCGCCGCACCATCGACGTGCTTGCCGACGGAGACCCCAGCGAACCCACCCCACCGCCAGCAGCAGCCATTGATGGTCGCGATACCTGGGAAGCTATCCTGCGCACCCGCGATACTTCTCGTCCAGGTGGCGGCGATATTATCGATGCCCTTGTCGACTGCTCCGTGCCAATCTCCGGCACTGGCGATGGCCACAAATCGCTGTCGGTCCGGGCTCGCCTAGCGCGGATTGGTGAGCGGCCGGTGATTTTGGTCGCCCAGGACCGGCATAACCAGCCGCCGCTGGGCACACACCCAATGGGGCCGGGTTCGCTGCGTTTTGCCCGCCGCGCGATGCGCATTGCGGAGAGCCTGAACATTCCGCTGGTCACGGTCATTGATACCCCCGGCGCTGAGTTGACCAAAGATGCCGAGGAAAATGCCATGGCCGGCGAGATTGCCCGCACCTTGACCACGCTGGTGAACTTGAAGGTCCCGACCGTGTCTCTCATTCTCGGCCAGGGCTGCGGTGGTGGCGCGCTGGCCATGCTGCCCTCTGACCGCGTGCTGGCAATGCACGATGCCTGGATGTCTCCGTTGCCGCCGGAGGGTGCTTCGGCGATTATCTACCGAGACACCGAGCATGCTCCAGAAATGATGGAGGAACAGGGCGTTGGCGCCGAGGCCATGCTGAAGACCGGGGTCATCGACGAGATCGTGGCCGAACCTGCGGATCCGGCCGAACTGCCCCGCCGTGCCCTGAGCGCTATCGAGCACGCCCTCTGGGAACTGGAGAAGAACCCGGCTCGCGTTGGCCGTGAGCAACGTTTCGACCACTACCGTCGCTTCGCACTGGGTGAGTAGGGGGCCGGGGGCTGGTTTGGGCCTGGTTCAGGCCTTCAGCCCCACCCCAATCTCAGAAAGCAAGAAAGTGACTGGGTTTATGGCACTTTTGGGCAAATTTTCACGCCTGAAGCGTCATAAACGCAGTCACTTTCTCCGCTGGAGATCCGGGGCCTTACTATCGGGGAGAAGTTTTACTTAACGTCCAACAAGTCGATGACAAAGACCAGGGTCTTACCAGACAGGAAGTGTCCTGCACCAGCCGGGCCGTAAGCCTTCTCCGGCGGGCAAATCAGCTCGCGGCGACCGCCGACCTTCATGCCCGGAATGCCTTCCTGCCAACCGGCAATCAGACCGTTCAGCGGGAACTCGATGGACTGGCCGCGGTTCCAGGAAGAGTCGAACTCTTCACCAGTCTCGTAGTCAACACCCACGTAGTGGACCTCGACGCGAGCACCCGGGGTGGCCTCCTTGCCGTCACCGACAGTGAGGTCGTTGATGACGAGTTCCGTCGGAGCCGGACCGGACTTAGCAGTGAGTTCTGGCTTGGACAAGACAATCTCCTATCACAGTTGGCATTTATCAAAGCTGGCAATTATTCCAACTTAAATGGACCCAACTCAAATGGGGTTTCTTAAAATTCTAGGAAAAATAAAAGGCGCGTACCAACCTTTCGAAGACTAGTACGCGCCTTTTCGCGTTTTCAACGCTGGACTTTTCTATGCTGAGCTACCTGCGAGGAACCCCTACGCGGTAATCGCCAAAAACCTTAGCGCTGGTCGCGCGGAACGAAGTCACGCTCGGTCTCGCCGGTGTAAATCTGGCGAGGACGGTTGATCTTCGATGCCGGGTCAGTGACCTGCTCGTTGAACTGAGCAATCCAGCCCGGGAGGCGGCCGATGGCAAACAGGACGGTGAAGAAGTCCGTCGGGAAGCCCATGGCGCGGTAAATCAGGCCGGTGTAGAAGTCAACGTTCGGGTAGAGCTTGCGGGAGACGAAGTAGTCATCAGCCAGTGCAATCTCTTCCAGCTTCATGGCCAGATCCAGCAGCTCGTCGCCACCGAGGTGCTCGAGCACGTCGTGAGCGGTCTTCTTAGCGATAGCTGCACGCGGGTCGTAGGACTTGTAGACGCGGTGACCGAAGCCCATCAGGCGGACGCCCGGCTCCTTGTTCTTTACGCGGTTCATGAACTCGGTAGCGTCGCCACCGTGGTTCTGCTGGATGTCCTCGAGCATCTCCAGAACAGCCTGGTTAGCACCACCGTGCAGCGGGCCAGACAGAGCGTTGATACCAGCAGCGATGGAGACGAACATGGAAGCGCCGGAGGAAGCGACCATGCGGACGGTGGAGGTGGAGCAGTTCTGCTCGTGGTCAGCGTGCAGGATGAGCAGCTTGTCCAGAGCGTCAACCACAACCGGGTCAACCTCGTAGTCAGCGGTCGGGTAACCGAACATCATGCGCAGGAAGTTCTCGCGAGCGTTCAGGTTGTTGTCCGGGTACATGTACGGCTCACCCTTGGATGCGCGGTAAGCGTATGCAGCCAGCATCGGAACCTTAGCCATCAGGCGAACTGCAGCCAGGTTACGCTGCTCTTCGTTCAGCGGATCCAGCTCGTCCTGGTAGTAGGAAGCCAGAATGTTGACCGAAGAAGCCAGGGTCTGCATCGGGTGTGCGCCACGCGGGAAGATGCTGAATGCGCGACGGAAGTCCTCGTCCAGCAGGGTGTGGTGACGAATGTCGTGGTTGAACTGTGCGATCTCTTCCTCAGATGGGAGGTGACCGTGAATCAACAGGTAGGAAACCTCGTTGAAGGTGGCCTTCTCAGCCAGCTGCTCAATCGGGTAACCGCGGTAGCGCAGGATGCCGTTACCGCGGTCGATGTAAGTGATCTTGGACTCGGTAGAACCGGTGGCGGTGTAGCCCGGGTCGAAGGTGGTCAGTCCAGTTTCCTGGAGCATCTTGCCCAGAGCAATACCGTCGTTACCCTCGGTTGCCTTGACGATGTCCATCTCGAACTCGCCGCCCGGGTAGTGGAGTACAGCCTTGCCGTCTTTAGTAGCCACAACTTCCCTTTCACAGAAAAATTCTTCTTAACGACTCCAGAGTGCGGGGGAAGCAGGCACAGCGGAAAACAGCATGCTGCCTCCCAACTCCACGCCACCCCTTCGGGGTCGCATTGTTTCCAATGATTCAATTATGCGCGACATTTGCGTTCCATTGCATCTTGTCCAGTGAAAAAGTTTGCTTAGTTCACATCGACCGTGTCGTAACCATAAAGAACCGACACCTGCAGTGGATTAGAACACACAATATCAAAGAGTGTGAGCAGCGCAACACCCTCTACCCCATTCGGGCAGCCTGGGCTTACCCAATCTTGACCCCTCTTCACCCTGAAATGCAAATGAAAAAACGGGTTTATTACGTTGTCACTGCTCATTTACTAACCAGGAGGCCAGGAGCACATTCGACAGCCGATGTCTTTAAAAGTTCAAAAGTCATCGAACCAACGCCCGAAAACACATCGACTAAATCCACAATAATCCACCCCTCCCTGCCCACCAGAGGCCCCACATCGCTAAGTTTTCAACGCCAACAAAACTGGAAAAAAATTCTTCGCAAACTTTGCAAATACGTCAATCCACCCTGTTTTGTTATGCAAAGTACGGAAGCGGGGGCAATTGAACCCCACCCTTTTGCGATAAGTACCCCCGATTACCGCTAGAGTTTGAAGACAACGGCTGTATATCAAGCTTCACTTTGAATGCACTTTGAAAGGTTGCGCCTCATATGAGCGATCAATTCCCAGTCCTCCCTGAAGAGTTCCAGCCCGGCGACGGCCGCTTTGGCTGCGGTCCGTCGAAGGTTCGCCCGGCGCAGATTCAGGCAATCGTTGACGGCGGTACCTCTATCATGGGTACTTCCCACCGTCAGCCGGCAGTGAAGAACGTTGTTGGTGACGTTCGCGAGGGTCTGGCTGAGCTCTTCCAGCTTCCGGAAGGCTACGAGATTGTCCTGTCCCTCGGCGGCGCAACCGCTTTCTGGGATGCTGCCACCTTTGGGCTCATCGAGAAGAAGTCCGCTCACCTGACTTACGGTGAGTTCTCCTCCAAGTTCGCCAAGGTCTCCAAGATGGCTCCGTGGCTCGACGCTCCGCAGATTATCGAAGCAGAGCCGGGTTCCGCACCTGAGGTTGTCGCTGGTGAAGAGGGCGTTGACCTTATTGGTTGGGCTCACAACGAGACCTCCACCGGCACTATGGTTCCGGTCACCCGCCCGGCAGGCTCCGAGGGCCAGCTCGTGGCTATCGACGCCACCTCCGGCGCCGGCGGCCTCCCTGTCGACATGTCCCAGGCTGACGTCTACTACTTCTCCCCGCAGAAGTGCTTCGCTTCTGACGGCGGTATCTGGTTGGCTGCAATGTCTCCGGCTGCCATCGAGCGTATTGAGAAGATCAATTCTTCCGACCGTTTCATCCCGGCTTTCCTGAACGTGCAAACTGCCGTTGATAACTCCCGCAAGAACCAGACCTACAACACCCCGGCCGTCGGTACTTTGCTGATGCTGGCTGATCAGGTCAAGTGGATGAACGCCAACGGCGGCCTCGACGGCATGGTCGCTCGCACCACCGAGTCCTCCTCCCACCTCTACAACTGGGCTGAGAACCGCGCGGAGGCAACTCCGTTCGTCACCGATGCTGCGAAGCGCTCGCTGGTCGTCGGCACCATCGACTTCGAGGACAACATCGACGCCGCACAGATCGCCAAGGTTCTGCGCACCAACGGCATCCTCGATATCGAGCCGTACCGCAAGCTGGGCCGCAACCAGCTACGCATCGGTATGTTCCCGGCCATCGACCCGGAGGACATCCGTCGTCTGACTGGCGCTATCGACTGGGTTCTGGACAACGGCTACGCTGCCAAGTAATAGCAGAGCAGCTAGCAGCATGGCAGCTGCCAAGTAGCGGCATGGCCACTGCAAAAGTAACGCCAAATTAGTCGCAAAGCAGCCGCCTTTTACCGGCCTCAGCCGCTTAACTCCCGCGCCACGCGCAAGGGCATTGCCCCAATTGTCCGTGACGCGGGAGTTTTGTCGTTTACCATGATTAGTGAGCATTACTTATAACGTCGACCAACAAGGAGGTTCTCGCATGAGGGAGCTGAAGCCAGTTCTGGACGGCGATGTGACCGATTCACTGATTCTCGTTCCCGCTGATATCACCGAGCAGGAACGGCAGGAGGGACTTCGCTTCACGCTGCCTCTCGACGAGAACCTACGCACTTTCCTGGTCGAGCACTTCGAGCTCGCCGATGCCACCGGTTCCCCTGCTGCAGCTGATTCCGCATCGCTTGCCGACGGATCAAGCACCACCACCGCCACTGCCAGCGGTAGCTCTGGGGAGAGTGCTACCGCAGAGAGCGGTTCCACCGACGAAAGTTCCACTGGTGGCAGCACAGCGGACGCCACCACTGCAAGCGGCGGCTCGGCCGAAGGCAGCGAGGTGGCTGACAACTCCGGTGCGTCAGGCGGGGCACCGAAAAAGACTCCAACGGCGCCGAAGCCAGTTCTGGAAGAGCCTCGTGTCGTTTTGTCGCCGCGCGAGATTCAGGATCGCATTCGCAGCGGCCAGACGGTCGAGGAGCTCATTGAGTACAGCGGCATGCAGCCGCGCAAGATTGAGTCCTTCGCCTACCCGGTGCTTGCGGAGCGCGCACGTATTGCGGAGCTCGGCAAGCAGTCAAAGCCACGTCGCATTGATGGCCCGGCCAAGTTGTCCTTGTGGGAGATTCTCGCCACCGCTTTCGCCGCCCGTGGTCAGGAACTCGCCGATGCCTCGTGGGATGCCTACCGCGACCCGAGCGGACAGTGGATTGTGACGGTTACTTGGAATGTCGGCCACACCACCAACGTGGCCGAGTGGAGTTACCAGGCGGAGGGACTTTCCGCGCTCACCATTGCTCGCAATGAGCTGGCAGCAGAGCTGATTGACCCCGACTTTGCCCGCCGCAACCGAGACTTGGCTCCGCAGGCCAATCGAGCTGCTGATACCGCGGATACCTCTGAGATGCCAGCCGCATGGCAGTCTTCGGCGGAGCCGCAGCGAGGCCACGGGGAGCAGGACGTTCCGTCGCAAAGCGACGCCGACGACGATGTTGACGAGGCGGAGTTCTTGCAGCACCCGGACGCGGAGCAGCCGAAGCGCAAGAAGAAGACTGTCATGCCGTCGTGGGAGGATGTGCTTCTCGGCGTACGTCCGAACGGCCCGAAGAAGTAGGAGTTTTCCTCGACAATGAGCTCCATGACCAGTGGCAACGCTTCTGATTTCGAATTCTCCGCGATTCGCCGCGGTGTAGTCACGATTTGGTTTATCAGCACCAATGACCCTGCTGCAACCCTGGAG
The DNA here is from genome assembly GCF_016889425.1 of Corynebacterium amycolatum. Lineage (NCBI taxonomy): Bacteria > Bacillati > Actinomycetota > Actinomycetes > Mycobacteriales > Corynebacteriaceae > Corynebacterium > Corynebacterium amycolatum. Next base: position 1,138,235 of record NZ_CP069513.1, on the reverse strand, counting down.
ACAGGTGTTCAGCATGACCGCGGTTTCGGGCGTCGTTTCCTAGCTCTCTATGATTCGACGCTGCCGGTAACACCGATTGGTGATTTCCCGCTCAACCGCTCGGCGGAAACCGGTGACGGCGAATACTACATCGGCGGCTTTGAAGGCGTTGCCGTACTGCAGACGGTTCTCGACGATGTCTCGCAGCTGTCCCAGCTGTCGCCTCGTCTGCGCCAGGAGATTGCCGCCACGGACGTCTACGCGAGTGTGTCGAATAAATCCACGGGCTTCGGTGCCTTTGCGCATTGGCACGATGGTGAGCTCAAGCGCGCTTTCTCCGCTACTCGCTACCGCACACTGGAAGACATCGGTCTTCCCTGCCCCGCAGAGGGCAGCTTCTGGGCGGGCAAGCACCGCCCAATGCCCGACGCTTCCGAAGGTACGGCTTCACGTCCACGCGAAGGGGTCGGTTTGCCGTTCATTCCGACAGAGCTTGCCGACGCCGTCATCACCGACTGGCTTGGATTCGACCCGCATTCGCCCGCTACAGATATCCCTGTTAGTGGTTTTGCGGTCGATGGCCGTCGTGCGGCTCCCGGAACTTCGTATTCGACATCTCGTAGTCCGCGCGGGCTAATGAGTGAGCCGGGTTCCTCCGAGTCTGGCGCAGAGCTTGACCGCGCCTACGACGACTACGAAGTTCACAACGCAGAGCCGAACCGAGACTTTCTGGAGGAGCTCAGTCGCTTTGGTGCTAAGGCCAAGAACTTCGCTGGCCGCACCTGGCAGCGGGCGCGAGGCAAGTTCGGGAAATAGTTTCTACTGCCCTGCGCGCTGCGACTGAACGCGTAGTCGCTCGTAGAACGCAATCGCTGCGGAGGTAGCCACATTCAGGCTGTCAGTTCCCGGTGACATGGGAATGCGGGCACGCACATCGGTGGCTGCCATCGCGTGCTCGGTAAGTCCCTGCCCCTCAGCACCAACGAGAATCGCGACCTTGTCCGTGTCCATGGCATCCCACAGGTCCACCGTGCCCGCAGGGGTCATCGACACCACGCGGAAGCCCTGCTCTTTGAGCTGGTCCAGGCTTCGCTGCCAGGTGGTCGTAGTACCGGGCAGAGTCGCAAATGGGACTGTCAGCACATGCCCCATGGAAACACGCACGCTGCGGCGATACAGCGGATCGGCGCAGGCCGCGCCGAAGACAACCCCATCCACGCCCATGCCCGCCGCGTTACGGAACAGAGCCCCGATGTTCTCGTGGTCCCCAACACCCTCCATCACAGCCAAGGTGGTTGCTCCACTCAGAACTTGGTCCACCGAAAGCTCCGGCGCGCGGTCAGCGGTGGCCAGCAGGCCACGGTGAAGATCAAATCCGGCCGCTGCGGCCAGAACCTCGCGGTCGAGTTCAAACCAGGGCACAGTTTCCGCAATATCGGCCTCGCTCGCGGTCAGTCCGTCGGCAAGCAATGCGAGCTTCTGGCGAGTACCAAAGACTGCGCGGAGCGGAAAGCGTGAACGCACTAACCGCGGCACAATGAGCGTGCCTTCGGCGATAACCAGGCCCTTCCCACCGGGCAAATCGGGGCGGGAATCGGACTTGTTGAGGTTGCGGATGTCATCGAGACGGCTGTCGGCGGGATCGTCGACGACGATGGGCGCAAAGCGTTCGAGGGATGTGGTGGTACTCATGGAAACTCTTTAGCCGCCCAGCAGAGCGGTGAACGGATCGGCAGCGAAGTAGATGACGAACAGGCCGGAGACAATCCACATAAGCGGGTGCACGGACTTGGCACGACCCGAGAAGATAGCCATCGCAGCAAAGGTGATGAAACCGATGCCGATACCATTTGCAATCGAGTAGGTAAACGGCATGGTGACAATAGTCAAAAATGCCGGCAGTGCGATGTCAAAACGAGTGAAATCAATCTCGGTGATCTGCCCAATCATCATGGCACCGACGATGACCAGCACAGGCGCGGCAGCCTCGATGGGCACGATTTCATAGAGCGGGGTGAAGAACATCGCCGCCAGAAAGAGGATGCCGGTGACAATGTTGGCAAGGCCAGTGCGTGCACCATCGGCGATGCCCGCTGCGGAGTCCACAAAGACAGTGTTCGACGAGGAGCTGACTGCACCGCCGACGATGGCACCGGTGCCTTCGACAACCAGTGCGCGCTTCATGTCCGGCAACACACCGTCTTCATCGACAAGTGCGGCCTGCTTGCCCAGACCAGTCATCGTGCCCATGGCATCGAAGAAGTTAGCCAGGACCAAAGTGAACAGCAGCATGGTGGCGCTGAGGGCACCGACGCGGGCAAAGGAGCCGAAAAGATCCACAGCTCCAACGAGGGACAAGTCCGGCATACCACCTACACGGTCCGGCAGAGTCGGCACCGCGAGATTCCAACCGGTCGGCACTGGCTTGCCATCAGCGAAGGAGGGGCCCGCATCCGTCAAAGCCTCGACTGCGAGCGCAATGATGGTATTCAGCACGATGCCGATAAACAGGCCGCCGGGAATATTGCGGACAACCATGATGCCGCAGATAATCAGCCCGAGGACGAACACGGCGGTTGGCCACGAGGCAATCTGGCCATTGATGCCGAGCTGCACCGGAACAGTCGTGCCCGCGGCATCGGGAATACGGCGAACCAGGCCACCGTCGACCAGACCAATCATGGCGATGAATAGGCCGATGCCCACGCTCATCGCGGCCTTCATATCGGACGGAATCGCGTGGAAGACAGCTGTTCGGAATCCGGTCAGCGCCAGCAGCACGATAATCACGCCGTCCAGCACGACCAGGCCCATCGCTTCTTCCCAGGCCAGCCCCTCGTTAGCAACGAATGTCACGGCAACCAGGGTGTTGATGCCCAGGCCCGTCGCAATGCCGAAGGGGTACTTGGCAAAGAGACCAAAAGTAATGGTCATGACGCCCGCGGCGAGCGCGGTGACAGCGGCGACCTGCGGTATCCCCAGGCTATTGCCGTTGACATCCTCGATATTGCCGAGGATCAGCGGGTTGAGCAGAATGATGTAGGCCATCGCGAAGAAGGTCACTACGCCACCGCGAATCTCGGTTACGGTCGTCGAACCGCGCTCCGTGATGTGAAAATAGCGGTCCACTGCTGAAAGATGGCTCCCCGACCGTGCAGGCTTGGAGTCCTTCGCCTCATCTGAGGATATTGCAGAGGTGGACGTACCTTTGTCCATTTTTATGCCTCTCTAGAGTCTCTTTTTATCCGTGTCACGTGTTTGTCCGTGTCAGAGCGGAATTTTTGTGCCGAAAGCCGCCACAGTGCAGTCTCTGGGACCACAGCGGTGTTGAAACTGCACCGTCTTCGTCATCGCGTTTGCCTAGGCGGGAAGCTACAGGTGCGAATCCTGGTAGGGTTCCGCCACGGGAGCGCCCTGCCCCGTTACTTCCGGGATAGCTGAGTGAGCACCACAGCCGTGGTCAAAGCTTACGGCCGTGGCATCGAATGTCCATTCGTTGACACACACGCCCCAGTCCTTACCGAGCGGCCCGGTCAACGGGACCATAAAGGCACAGGTTCGGCAACGGTGCAGTGCTTCCCGAGCAAAGTCACTCTCAGAGCCGGTATCGCCCTCTTCCCAGCGCTGCTCGGTATCTTCCACACCACGCGCCGACAACGTGCGGGTCTGCAAATCATCGCCGTCGAGTCGCTCATCTCCTACCGCAGCCGGCAACAGATCACGCGGACCGAGGTCACCGGGGCGCAACCGCTCCTCGTAGGGCACCCATTCAGGCGCCTGCAGCGCGGTTTCGCCAGGGACAAGAGCCACTTCACTGACCGTCGCCTGTTGAGTGCCCGGCGCGCACGCAACTACCACATGCCACTCCCAGCCCCTGTATCCGGGCAGGTCAGCTGCAAAACGATGCACCGCAACGCCCTCGCCTACGACACTTACACCAGTGTGCGCGCCGGCAGGCCCCTCCCCCAGCTCTTCAATCGCGGTACGGGCAGTGTCGACCGCCTGGTGATTCATCACCTTCCCCCGTCGGCGGCTGTTTCGGGAACGTCGTCGATTTTCAGTCACGTTTCCTATCCTAGAGTGAAGCTATGGACAGATTCCCGTCGGGCGACGCAAAACCCGCCCGCCCCTTCCACTCATCACGCTTTACGACGGCCCGAGCTGCCATCCTCTCCGTGGCAACTGCCGTCCTATTGGCCGGTTGTGCGACTGAAACAGGTTCAGGTAGCAATTCCTCAGGCGAGGCCCCAGCTAGTGGAGCGAGTGCGGGTTCGAACTCCGGCACCGCCGGAAGGTCGACTTCAGCTTCGGTTAACCCCTCCGAGCTGGTCGGTGCCGATACGGTGCCGGGGCTCGGTGACGTTCCGACACTGAAACTGACGATCGAGCAGTACTATCCCATCTCCGCTCCACCACTTCCCGCTTCGAAGAATGTCACTGCACCTTTTGTCCAGGGCCTTGAGTTCGAACCGGATGGCTCTTTGTTGATGGGCACCGGCCTCTACGGTGAGTCCCAGATTTACCGATTACCACAGTGGCTCGACAATCCCGCAGTCGAGCCGACCAACGTGGAAGATTTACAGCCTGAACTCTTCGGCGAGGGACTTACCCGTCATGGAGATACCGTGTGGCAGCTGACGTGGAAGGAGGGACGCGCCCTAGAACGCGATGCGGCTACTCTCAAGCAGCGTCGCGAGGTTCCCTTTGACGCCGAGGGGTGGGGCGCGTGCTCCTTCGATGACACCATCGTGACCTCCGATGGCAGTGGCACCCTCACTTTCCGCTCCCCTGATGACCTCTCATCCCTGCGTCAACTGCCCGTCACTGCGGCAGGCACGGAGACAACGTGGCTCAACGAACTCGAGTGCGTCACTGTCGACACCGACGTAAATCCGGAAGCAGCTCCGGACGAAGCACCGGCGGACACGAGCGATTCAAACAGCCAGAGCAACACAGACGGACCAACCTCCCCGCAATCGCACCGCGAGATTTGGGCCAACGTCTGGCAGAGTCCATTCATCTACCGCATCAACCCAGAAGACGGAAAGGTCACAGGCATCGTCGATGCCACCGAGCTCTTCCGCGACCTGCACGCGCAACTCTCCCCGGCAGCGCGAAACAGTATTGATGTGCTCAACGGCATTGCGCTGATGCCGGATTCTTCGTCTACCTCGCCCAATGGAACCCGTCAGTTCCTGCTTACAGGGAAGAAATGGCCCACAGCCTACCGTGTTACCGTGAGTGAATAGCAGTATCTGGCCCGAGAACGGCTAGTGTGACTGAACGTAGCTTCAATTCCGTTACGAATGTCGGGAAGTGAGAGTTGATGGGATCGAGTAGGCGCCGCTGGCAACAGAATAGTAAGGCGTTCGTGGTTGTCGGCGCTATTGTCGTGGTGGGTCTTGTCGTCACCGGCATCGTCCTTGCTGTCAATAAGTGGACCAACCAGGCAATCGACGACCCACACGCGCTGTCCATCGAGGTCATTCAGGACGGCGAAACCACAGAAGTTCTTCCCTACCGCGTCTGCGACCTCTTTGAGAAGAATGCCTGCACCACGACTGAGGCCAACGCCGCCAAGATCTCCCTGGGCGAGCAGGAGACGGCTGAGGTTAACGTCGGCTCTACTGTTGGCTCTAACTCCTGGACTCTGCAGCGCTTCTTCTCCGACGATGCGGTCAACTCCACCTCTCGCAAGGATCCGGGCGAAGCCACTACCGAGACCATCGCTGGCTCCGCAGCTGTTGCCGGCAAACGCACCCCACTCGGGGTCGTGGAGGTTTCCACCGCGCTCATCGGAAAGAACTCCGAGGGCGAAGAGACCACCTACGGTATTACTTGGTCGATTGTCAACGAACCGTCGTAAAGCACAGCAAAACGCCCGCTCACTGAGGTTTTCCACTTTCATGAGCGGGCGTTTTCACGTCTTCTAACGATTTACGAGTCCAGCTCGCGCGCGACCGCACGCAGGACTTCAGCCATCTGGTGGCCGTCCTTACGCTCCGGGTAACGCCCGGCGCGCAGGTCACGCTGCACCGTCGACTCCAGCATGGAAATCATGTCCGAAATCATGCCGTTGAGATCGCTGGGGCTGTACTTCTTCGCTTGACGACGGGCACCTGCGCCCCCACCTGCCCCGCCACGGCGGTGACGGGCACTGCGCGGTCCCTCGTCGAGCACCTTGATCCGGAGGGCCTGTGGGCCTGGGCGGCCGTCAGCGTAGTCGTACTCCAGGCGCTGACCAGTTACAAGCTCTTCCACGCCTTTCGGCAGCACGTTCTTGCCGATGTAGACATCTTCACCGTCCGGATTCGACACGAAGCCAAAACCGCGATCCTTGTCGTACCACCTGACCTTACCGATGGGCACTTTCCACCTAACCTTCCCGTGCCCTACGACTGGGGGCACTCAACCTCGTTCCCCTTGGGCAGCGGTGACTGCCCTTCGGGGTCTTCGGATCGGAGATGCAATTCTTCCGCACTCGCCACCGTCCTCGCACGCACAAACGGCCAGAGTTAGAGGCTCGATTGAGGCGAGCTTGGCCAGACAGGACCGCGAGGATATGCCGGGCCGGGCGCTGTCTTAATGGTGTTCCTTTAATTAAGGTGCGACCAAAACGGGACGCACTCCAACCGGGAACACATTATTTATTACTGCTTACTAGTGCGAAGTGGCGGCAGCGGTAGCGGCGTGCATGTGCACGTCACCTCCGATTACCTAAAGAACTCAATTATACCCATAGATGGGGACATAAAGGGAAGATGGATTTGTGGGAAGCGAGCACCCTCGCGGATTGACGCACAGAGACTGCAACGAACTGCCAGCGTTGGTTCTTCTTGGCTATCTCTTATGGCCTCTTTTTCAAGTGCCGGAGACGCGCCAAAACAGGAAAAATAACAAGACGATAACGTGAGCTTTATCACATTATGATGTTTTAACTTACACATCACCACTAACAGTCACATCTCCTACCTGCAGTTTCACCTACTTTTATCCATATTTCCAACCTGCGCTCAAAATTAAGAATCCGGCGGTTCGCGTGACTATTTCGTTACCAACCGCTACGGTGTGCAATCGACACGTTTAACGGACGAAGTCGCATAGATCGCCTTCATCTCACTCCAGTGCGATGACATCGGCCCGCTACCAACAACGTGAAGAACTTTCCATAAGAGTGAGATGGGGTTGCATTAGCCCCACTGGCGCCACAAAGAAAATCGACGAAAAGGAAATTTTCATATGGCTCGCCACGCAGCTAAGACCAACACCTTCGCTTCCACTTCGGCAAAGGTTGCACTGACCGGCGCAATCCTCGGCGCCGGTGCCGCTATCTTCGCACCGACCGCTTCTGCAGCTCCAGACTCCGACTGGGACCGCCTGGCACAGTGTGAGTCCGGTGGCAACTGGCACATCAACACCGGAAACGGCTACTACGGTGGCCTGCAGTTCTCCGCAAGCACCTGGAACGCTTTCGGTGGTAACGAGTTCGCTTCGACCGCTGATCAGGCTTCCCGCGAGCAGCAGATTTACGTTGCTGAGAAGGTTCTGGCTCAGCAGGGTTGGGGCGCATGGCCGGCTTGCTCCGCAAGCCTGGGTCTCTCTTCCGACCCGACCGATCGTCCGCACCCGAGCCAGGGCGTCGCTCCTGTTCGCGCACAGGCCGCTCCGGCAGCTGCTGCTTCCGACTCCAAGACCGACCTGATCCAGCAGTTCGCTGACCGCCTCTCCAACGTCGACAGCCTGTCCGACGCCCAGGCACTCATCGCTGAGTTCCGTGCACTGACCGGTCAGATTGAGCTTCCGCAGGAACTGGTCGCAGCCATTCCGTTCGACCTGTCGAAGCTGCAGGGTCTGATTTAAGGCTTTCGAGCTAGCCAGCTCATCACAGTAGCCCCGAGGGTGATTCACCTTCGGGGCTACTATTTGTCTTCAACAGGTTGGCGGTACCGGCCCAATGTAAGTTACTGCCTGCGTGAGTTACTGCCTGCGTTTATGGCTGGCGACCGCGTGCCAACGCGAGTTAGTGACTGCGTTTATGACAAAAAATGGCCCGAAAAATGGCTTGAAAGTGTCATAAACTCGCACAGTTTCATATTTGAAGCCCGCAGCCACGACTGAACTAGCAGTCACGGCTGCGGGCCTCCTGCAGATCTAGCTCTGCTAAAAATATAAAAGATTACTTGTTAATCACCGTGGTCTGGTGCACGTAACCCAAAGTCTCCGGATCAACCGGAAACTCAATGTCGCCGAAAGGCGAATCTGCACCAGCGTGGTGAGCAATCAATTCAGTAACAGCGTGCTGACCAGGCTCGAGGTCCTTCGGCCAGCCGGGATCGACATAGGATTTCTTTGCAACGTTAGCCATGCTGAGATTATCCCAAAAATTTTCTCCCCAGTCACCTTCTCCCCTCCTTAAACCTCACTAAAGTGGGGATTGTCATGACTAGCACCACCCCCTTTGCACTCTTTTCCGACTGGCTGGCAGGTCAACCAGACCAATTTGTGGGCACTATCCTCAGCAATCGCCCCGATGCGCTGTCGCCGCCGCCGAAGTCTTCCCAGGTGCTAGCGGCAAGGCTCCAGCTCCGCGCTTCTGTCTCCCGCGCGCTGACCAAACTGCCCGCACTGGAGCTCGCCTGCATTGAGGCTGCCGCTGACCTCGGTGCCGACGCCGAACCCGTCACTGCGGACGCCCTCATCGACTACATTCTCGACTTACTCTCTCGAGCAGAGGTTCCCGCCAATCAACGGCCCACGGCCGCACATATTCGGACAGGCCTCGATACCCTGCGCGCATACGGACTCATCTGGGGAAACGGCGCCGGCCCACGCGGCGCTTTCACCGGCAAGTCCACCCGCAAGAAGCCTCTGCCCTGGCAGGACTACTTCTGTCTCAGCGATGAGGTCGCCACCTCGTTGCCACCCGGCTGGTATCTTCTGCCCAATCCCGATGGCCCCAGCCGCAGCCAGCTACGCACGGCACTCACCAAGGTCACAGACAGGCAGCAGCGTCTCCTGGACACCCTCGCCAACTCCGGAGGTCTCGGCGTCACAAAGGACGCTCATCCGGATGCCGACCCCTCGCTGCCGGTCCCAGCGCTCATCAACGCCGGCCTGCTCGAACGCATCGACGAGGGCACCGTCCGTCTACCCGCCACCGTTCGCGCGCTTATGCGTGGAGTCGGGCTTGCCGACGACGATGTCCCCCTGCGCCCCGAAACCCCCGCTACCCATGTAATTGCCAGCGGTAACGACCGTGCTGCCGCCACCGCCTGGGAAACTTTGCGACAGGCGACTGACCTCCTGGACCTACTGGGAACCAACCCCGCACCGACCTTGAAAAACGGTGTCATCGGAGTGCGGGAAACCCGCAATCTCATCGAGGAGCTCGGTGTCGACATCTCGGAGCTGGCTCGCGGCGTGGCTAACCTCGGTGCAGCGGGCCTGGTTCATGTCGGCACTCCGCATCCGCTGCCACTGCACGACACCGGTGGTGACTATTTCGCACCCACGCTGGCAGCCGACGGCTTCCTCGACGCCGATCTGGTTGACCGGTGGGTGAGCTTGACAGTCGGCACTCGCACTAGCGACGCAGCGCCCTGGCGGGTCGACCAGCTCAATGAGGAAGGCAAGCGCATTGCTCTGCTCTCACCTCAAACTCGGCTCTCCGGGGTACCGTCAATCCGGGAAATGGTGCTGGCCTGCTGTGCGCAGGTGGCGTCGTCGGCAAGCGGCAACGACGTCGTTGCTCTGACTGACCTGCGTGAATGCGCCGCCTACTACTACCCCATCACCAACGCGAGGTGCACGGACGAGACTCTCAGTGGCGTGGTCGACGAGCTGGTCGCCCTCGGCATCGTCGTGCGGGACCCGGGCGTGGAAACGATTTCCGTCGGCCTTAGCGAGGTCGGCAAAGCCATAGTCGCGCTCATCGAATCCGGCACTGCCGAGGCCTTCGACGATCTGCGTGCTGCCTGTAACAACCTCTTGCCGCCGAACGCCTCGTACCTGATGCTCCAGGCGGACAACACCATCGTCGTACCGGGCCCCGCATCCCCGGAGATGGAACGCATGCTCAGTTCGATTGCGCAGTTGGAATCTCCCGGCCTCGCCAGCGTCTACCGCGTGACCGAAGACAGCCTCCGCGATGCCCTCGACACCGGCATCAACGCCGCCGATATCTCGGAGTTTCTCTCGCGCTACGCCGTCGGCGAAGTGCCGCAGTCCATTACCTATTTGCTTGACGACGTCGCCCGCCGCCACGGTCGTCTCCGCGGTGGCCCCGCAGCTTCGTTTATCCGCTGTGACGATCCGGCTCTGCTGGCCTCATTCCAGAGTCACCAGGCTGGACAAAGCCTGGCGTTGCGGAAGATTGCCGAAACGGTGCTAATTAGCCAGGCCCCGCTTGCCCAGGTGATTGAGACCGCTAGAAATGCGGGCTTTTCCATCATCGCCGAAGATGCAGAGGGTTTGGTGCTGGATCTCGGTCGCGCTCCCTGCCGCATTGAGGCGCCAGCTCCGGTGCCTACTGCGCGTACAACGATGCCCGAACCGGAACGCATCAGCCAGGCGTTGACGGCCATTGCCGATGGCAACCGTGCTGCTGAGCACGCCGGTAGTTCCAGTGGCGCTACAGCCAGTGGCAGCACTGCTGGGGTCTCTGGCTCGGTTGCGGATTCGGCGACAGGTACGGGGACGGCTGCCGGTGCTAGCGCTAGCACCGGTGGCACGAGCGGCTACGCCTCCGGCACCGAAGCATTCAAGCTACTGCAGCGCGCGGCTCGCCACGGCGACGACCTGTATTTAAGCTACGTCGACCGCAACGGCAAACCCGGCCGCAAGCGCGTGCGCCCAGTCACTGTCTCCGGTGGGCAGGTCGATGCTATCGACCCGGCCACCAGCCAAGTGCTGCGCTTTCTGCTGCATCGCATTACCGAAGTACATCCTGTCGACTAGGCGACGGGCGCGGGGATCGTCGTAAAGCGATGCAAAAGCGAATGTGACGGTTCGGGATGATTCGAGCCCGTGGCGCATCTTCTGCGTAATCGTGGCAGAATTGACCTTTAGCTTATTTTTGGTCGAATGTCTGCGAGGCGAGGAAGTAATGGGTTTCGGTACGGGTCCGCTGATCGTCCAATCGGATAAGACGGTGCTGCTGGAGGTCGATAATCCGGAGGCGGATGCGGCACGCGCGGCGCTGGCACCATTCGCGGAGCTCGAACGTGCTCCTGAACACGTGCACACCTACCGCATCACCCCGCTGGCGCTGTGGAATGCCCGCGCTGCCGGTCACGACGCGGAGCAGGTGGTCGATGTCCTCGAGCGCTATTCCAAGTTCCCCGTCCCCCAGCCACTGCTTATCGACGTCGCGGAGACCATGGACCGCTACGGTCGCCTGAGCCTGACCAAGCATCCAGCTCACGGCCTTATTCTGCTCTCACACGACCCCGCGGTACTGGCCGAGGTGACCAAGCACAAAAAGATTCGTCCGATGCTCGGCGAGCAAATCGATGCCGACACCTGGACCGTGCACCCCTCCGAGCGAGGCCGAATCAAACAGGAGCTGCTGAAGGTCGGCTGGCCTGCCAATGACACCGCCGGATACATCGACGGAGAGGCACACGCCATCGCCTGGCAGGATCAGGGCACCGGAGGCCACGACACCTGGGAACTGCGCGACTACCAACGCATGGCGGCCGATTCCTTCCGCGAAGGTGGCTCCGGCGTCGTGGTGCTGCCCTGCGGCGCAGGCAAAACAATCGTCGGAGCGGCGGCCATGGTAGACGCGCAGCGCACTACTTTGATCCTGGTCACCAACACCGTCGCCGGCAGGCAGTGGCGCGACGAGCTGCTGCGACGCACCTCGCTGACCGAGGACGAAATCGGCGAATACTCCGGCGAAAAGAAGGAAATTCGCCCCGTCACTATTGCGACCTACCAAGTGGTCACGCGCAAGACCAAGGGAGAATACCGCGCACTCGAGCTATTCGATTCCCGCGACTGGGGTCTCATCATCTACGACGAGGTCCACCTCCTGCCCGCTCCTGTGTTCCGAATGAGTGCGGATCTGCAGTCGCGCCGTCGACTGGGGCTCACCGCCACCCTGGTGCGCGAAGATGGCCGCGAGGGCGATGTCTTCAGCCTGATTGGCCCGAAGCGCTACGACGCCCCATGGAAGGACATCGAAGCTCAGGGCTGGATCGCGCCGGCTGACTGCGTTGAGGTCCGCGTGACCCCGACCGAGTCCGAGCGCATGCTCTACGCCACAGCTGAAGCCTCCGACAGGTATCGCCTGGCCGCAACGACGCCGACGAAGATTCCCGTCGTCAAGCAAATCCTTGCCCGACACGAGGGCGAACCCGCTCTGGTGATTGGTGCCTACTTGGATCAGCTCGAAGAGATTGGCGAGGAACTGGACGTCGATGTCATCGAAGGAAAGACGTCCAACGCCAAACGCGAGGAGCTCTTTGGGAAGTTCCGGCGCGGCGAGATCAACACGCTGGTGGTCTCCAAGGTTGCGAACTTCTCCATTGACCTTCCCGAGGCCTCTGTCGCCGTGCAAGTCTCCGGCACCTTCGGTTCCCGACAGGAGGAGGCGCAGCGTCTGGGGCGTCTCCTGCGCCCGAAGTCCGATGGTGGTGGCGCCGTCTTTTACTCGGTGGTAACTCGCGATACGCTCGATACTGAATATGCAGCTCATCGCCAGCGTTTCCTGGCGGAACAGGGCTACGCCTACCGAATCGTCGACGCAGATGAGTACCTCGGCCCAACCCTGCCCGGCGATTCCACCGCTAGCTCGGAATCCTAGAAAAATGGATAACTAAAGGACTGCCATGAACTTTCACTTCCCCGTCAACCGCGAGCACACCAACGCCAACAACGAGTACTACCGCGATGCCCGCCGACTGCTCATCTCCTCCGGCATTTTCTCTGCTCTGCTGCTCGTCGGCGCTGTGCTGGTTCTAGTAGTTTTCGACCGCACGCCGTTTGTTATCGGCAGCGCGGTTGTGCTTTTCGCCCTCGCGACTCTCTACGTCGGCGTTACCTTCCAGGTGCGACGCGCAATCAAGGATCCGCAAGAGCTTTACGACGAATCCCCGCTGGTTCCGGCCATGATTGCGCGTGTGGATGAGCGAACCATGGTGCTGATGACCTTGGTGGACATGCGTAAAAACCCCTCCGATGGAGAGCCCGTCCCGGCCCTGGCTACACGTACTGTCACCACGATTTCCGGGGTTCCCCGCCGCGTGGGCGCGAAGGTGCCAGCTGTTGCTGTGGCCGGCACGCATAAGAGCCGCACCGAGTTCTACGATGAAATCACCCCAGTGCCCCTCGCGTGGTCCACTCCTGACAAGTCAGTCATTGCCCAAGCCCAGCGCAATATTCCGGTCAACGATTGGAATGTCCTCGAACGCAACATCGACCGGGTGGAAGAGGTCCACGCAACGAAGCGCAACCTCCTGCCGCTGAACTAGTCGGGGCCTGTTCGCCCCCCGGCCTTCTGGCACTGAGCTGTTCTAGCTCCGCCCCCGGTTTCCCTACCGGCGCCCCCTCCGCAGCGCTCACATGCACAGCGAGAGCGCCATTGGGAACTGAAACGGGTTGGCTAGCTCTTGCCCCAGGACTCTTCATTCTGCCGGTCAATCGCTTCCTTATCGTATTCACCTGCCGGGTCCTCTGGCAGCTCACGTTCCGTGTGAGTGGCCTCTAAAATGAACCGCGCCGCGTCCGTAATCTGCTCTCGCTGAACCTTTGGAACCGCAATCTGGTGAGTTGCCAAGAATTCCGCCTGAGAGGCCTCTCCGCCCGACTCCTCGACCTTCTTCAGGTACTCGGTAGCTGGACGAACGACAGTATCGCGGGAGGCCGCTTGAACGTGGACACGCATGCTTCGCGACGGCTCATGCAATCCCGGTGACACTTCCTTTGCCGAATCGTCAGAGGTGCCGAAGAATGCCTGCAACCACACCGCAGGCGCACCACGCAAGTCTAGGGCCGGAGCAACGAGCAACAAAGCAACCGGCGTGTCCTGACTAATCTGGTTTACCGCGGAAACAACGTTGTGCCCGCCTGAAGAGACACCGTAGAGAACTATCGGGTTCTGATCTCTGATGGGCATTGCACCCAGTTTCTGAAGCTGCAACGAATCATCTGCGACAGATGTGACTACCCGCGCGATGTCATTGACGGCCTCAGACACCTTGTGCTCTGGTGCGAGCCGGTAGTCCACATCCACAACAATTGCGCCGGATCGGGCTGCCAGGGCCGCCATATTTGGGCCGAAGGAATTCTCACGCAGACTGCCGTCACCCATCCAGAAAGCGCCACCGTGTGCGGCAACTACCACAGATCCGGTTGGATCCTGCGGAACAAAAACTCGAACCGGAACGCTAGGACTATCCCCCACCGTCGTATCCGTTACTTCAACCTTGCCATCGGCATACGCAAGGTATGGCGAAGAATGGTTGACGGCCGCCCCCAAGACCATCATCGAACCGTGAATAATAGCGTCGGGCATACGAGCACCGCGGTCATTGACTGACGCACGAGCCTTCCTGATGTCTTCTTCAGAGGCACCCAACGGGACAACCTCGCTCAAGTAGGAATAGGCCGAGACGTGTTCTTCGAGCCATTCAATAAGCTGTTGCAGCTTACCCTCTTCGGTCGTTACGGGAGTGAAGTTGTCTTGAGCCTCGCCCTCAGAAGAAGCCAGGTTAACCACATCGGAGTTAGGTGTCTGATTAGTCATAGAGACAGTCTGCCACAGAGAACCCACGAGAATTCATCGAAATAGGAAACCGGGAATTTAATCGATCGTTTGCTAACTGAAAATCAACAGAATATTGGATGGGAAAAAGAATAGTATTTTGCGCTGTTTATTTTGTTTAATGTTGTTTACTTGTGGGTAAAACAAAAGCGGGCCGCAGCCACCACCCCACAACAACAAAGGGGAGCAACCACGACCCACAAACAAAAAATATTCATGCCGGCGGCGACCTACTCTCCCACACCCTCCCGAGTGCAGTACCATCGGCGCTGGTGGACTTAGCTTCCGGGTTCGGAATGGGACCGGGCGTGACCCCACCGCTAACACCACCGACAAAAACCAGGCAACAACCAACCCCACCACAAAACTTCGGGTGGGTGGTGTCATGCCAGACACTGAACAGTAGACGCGAGCAAAAACCCTAATTTTTCACACTCTCTTGTGTGTTGAATGTTTGGTCTATTAGTACCGGTCACCTCCACACCTTACGATGCTTCCAGATCCGGCCTATCAACCCCATCATCTATAGGGGACCTCAAAAGAAACCTAATCTTGGAACAGGCTTCCCGCTTAGATGCTTTCAGCGGTTATCCCTTCCGTACGTAGCCAACCAGCCATGCCCCAGGCGGGACAACTGGCACACCAGAGGTACGTCCATCCCGGTCCTCTCGTACTAGGGACAGCCTTCCTCAAGTTTCTACGCGCGCGGCGGATAGAGACCGAACTGTCTCACGACGTTCTAAACCCAGCTCGCGTGCCGCTTTAATGGGCGAACAGCCCAACCCTTGGGACCTACTCCAGCCCCAGGATGCGACGAGCCGACATCGAGGTGCCAAACCATCCCGTCGATATGGACTCTTGGGGAAGATCAGCCTGTTATCCCCGGGGTACCTTTTATCCGTTGAGCGACACCGCTTCCACAAGCCGGTGCCGGATCACTAGTCCCTAGTTTCCTACCTGCTCGACCTGTCAGTCTCACAGTCAAGCTCCCTTGTGCACTTACACTCAACACCTGATTGCCAACCAGGCTGAGGGAACCTTTGGGCGCCTCCGTTACTCTTTGGGAGGCAACCGCCCCAGTTAAACTACCCACCAGGCACTGTCCCTAACCCGGATCACGGGCCGAGGTTGAGATGTCCAATACGATCAGAGTGGTATTTCAACAACGACTCCACCCCAACTGGCGTTGAGGCATCACAGTCTCCCACCTATCCTACACAAACCGAACCGAACACCAATACCAAGCTATAGTGAAGGTCCCGGGGTCTTTTCGTCCTGCCGCGCGTAACGAGCATCTTTACTCGTACTGCAATTTCGCCGGGTCTGTGGTTGAGACAGCAGGGAAGTCGTTACGCCATTCGTGCAGGTCGGAACTTACCCGACAAGGAATTTCGCTACCTTAGGATGGTTATAGTTACCACCGCCGTTTACTGGGGCTTAAATTCTCCGCTTCGACCACAAATGATCTAACAGGTCCTCTTAACCTTCCAGCACCGGGCAGGCGTCAGTCCGTATACATCGACTTAAACGTCTTCGCACGGACCTGTGTTTTTAGTAAACAGTCGCTTCCCTCTATTCTCTGCGGCCACAACCAGCTCAACCACGTCGGTCACCAGTCATGGCCCCCCTTCTCCCGAAGTTACGGGGGCATTTTGCCGAGTTCCTTAACCACAGTTCTCCCGATCGCCTTAGTATTCTCTACCTGACTACCTGTGTCGGTTTCGGGTACGGGCCGTATATCCACATCGCTAGAGGCTTTTCTCGGCAGCATAGGATCACCAACTTCCCCAAATACGGGTACGCATCACGCCTCACCCACTGTGCTCCGGATTTACCTAGAACACGGGCCACACGCTTACACCACGATATCCATCACGTGGCACGGCTACCTTCCTGCGTCACCCCATCACTTGGCTACTACCAGTTCAGGTCCCCAGCATCACACACACCAACCAACCCAAAAGGCTAGTAAACGGCGCATGTTCAGGTGGGTTAGTATCCCTGATTCACCATGGGCGCGGACACACGGGTACGGGAATATCAACCCGTTATCCATCGACTACGCCTGTCGGCCTCGCCTTAGGCCCCGACTCACCCTGGGAGGATTAACCTGGCCCAGGAACCCTTAGTCATTCGGCGGAGGAGTTTTCCACTCCTCATTCGCTACTCATGCCTGCATTCTCACTCGCGCACACTCCACACTAGGGTTACCCCAGCGCTTTACAGCAGTCACGCGACGCTCCCCTACCCAACCACCACAAAAGATGATTGCCGCGGCTTCGGCGGTGTACTTGAGCCCCACTACATTGTCGGCGCAGAACCACTCGACCAGTGAGCTATTACGCACTCTTTCAAGGATGGCTGCTTCTAAGCCAACCTCCTGGTTGTCTTCGCGATCCCACATCCTTTTCCACTTAGCACACCCTTAGGGGCCTTAGCCGGCGATCTGGGCTGTTTCCCTCTCGACTACGAAGCTTATCCCCCGCAGTCTCACTGCCGTGCTCTCACCTGACCTGGCATTCGGAGTTTGGCTGATGTCGCTAAGATGATAGTCCCGCTAAACCAACCAGTAGCTCTACCTCCAGGAGGAAACACACGACGCTGCACCTAAATGCATTTCGGGGAGAACCAGCTATCACGGAGTTTGATTGGCCTTTCACCCCTACCCACAACTCATCCCCTCAGTTTTCAACCTAAGTGGGTTCGCGCCTCCACAGAGTCTTACCTCTGCTTCACACTGGCCATGGGTAGATCACCCCGCTTCGGGTCCAGGACATGCCACTAAAAACACACTAGTTAGTATTCGCTTTCGCTACGACTACCCCACCAAACGGGTTAACCTCGCGACATGCCGCTGACTCGCAGGCTCATTCTTCAAAAGGCACGCCATCACCCCACACGGAGGCTCTGACGGATTGTAAGCACATGGTTTCAGGTACTATTTCACTCCCCTCCCGGGGTACTTTTCACCATTCCCTCACGGTACTAATCCGCTATCGGTCATAAGCAGGTATTTAGGCTTACCGGGTGGTCCCGGCAGATTCACAGCAGATTCCACGAGCCCGCTGCTACTCGGGCAACACACCAATTGCAGATGCGAGTGTTTCACGTACCGGACTCTCACCGTCTACGGCAGGACATTCCAATCCACTTCCGCTACACCCACACACACGCAACGCAGGACTAGCAGACCCTGCAACAATGCATCCCCACAACCCCACGCACGCAAACCCTGCCAGGTATCACACGCACGCGGTTTAGCCTCATCCACGTTCGTTCGCCACTACTAACGGAATCACAATTGTTTTCTACTCCTACGGGTACTGAGATGTTTCACTTCCCCGCGTAACCACCAATTAGACTATGAATTCATCTAACGGCGACCGCCCACAACGACGGCCAGGTTTCCCCATTCGGACACCCTCGGATCAACGCTTAGTTGGCAGCTCCCCGAGGCCTATCGCAGCCTCTCACGTCCTTCATCGGCCTACTATGCCAAGGCATCCACCATGCGCCCTTACAACACAACACACAAATACTCAAGAACAATCACAAACAGAAAAACTGCTTGACAAAATCGAACTTACAGAAAAACAAGATGCTCGCGTCCACTATCCAGTTCTCACACAACACCCACACACCACAGAACAAACCACCACACAGCAGCCCGCCTGCAGCACGCAGCAACCTGTACAACAGGAACAACAACACGTGTGTCATCCCAGACACCCAACAGCGCACCAACAACCAACCAACACAAAAAAGGAAAGCACCTTAAACGTTTAATCATCACTTACACACGCGCAGACCACCATCACTTCAGCAGCCTGACCAGCAGGTGTTCCACCCAAAAAACAAAAAAGCCACACGCCACCAACACGATGACACATGACACAAAGAAAAAATAATCTCCTTAGAAAGGAGGTGATCCAGCCGCACCTTCCGGTACGGCTACCTTGTTACGACTTCGTCCCAATCGCCAATCCCACCTTCGACAGCTCCCTAACGAGTTTAGGCCACTGGCTTCGGGTGTTACCGACTTTCATGACGTGACGGGCGGTGTGTACAAGGCCCGGGAACGTATTCACCGCAGCGTTGCTGATCTGCGATTACTAGCGACTCCGACTTCACGGGGTCGAGTTGCAGACCCCGATCCGAACTGAGACCGGCTTTACGGGATTAGCTCGCCCTCACGGACTGGCAACCCACTGTACCGACCATTGTAGCATGTGTGAAGCCCTGGACATAAGGGGCATGATGATTTGACGTCATCCCCACCTTCCTCCGAGTTAACCCCGGCAGTTTCTTACGAGTCCCCACCACAACGTGCTGGCAACATAAGACAAGGGTTGCGCTCGTTGCGGGACTTAACCCAACATCTCACGACACGAGCTGACGACAACCATGCACCACCTGTATACAAGCCACAAGGGAAACACCATCTCTGGCGCGATCCTGTATATGTCAAGCCCAGGTAAGGTTCTTCGCGTTGCATCGAATTAATCCACATGCTCCGCCGCTTGTGCGGGCCCCCGTCAATTCCTTTGAGTTTTAGCCTTGCGGCCGTACTCCCCAGGCGGGGCGCTTAATGCGTTAGCTACGGCACGGATCCCGTGGAAGGAAACCCACACCTAGCGCCCACCGTTTACGGCATGGACTACCAGGGTATCTAATCCTGTTCGCTCCCCATGCTTTCGCTCCTCAGCGTCAGTTACTGCCCAGAGACCCGCCTTCGCCACCGGTGTTCCTCCTGATATCTGCGCATTTCACCGCTACACCAGGAATTCCAGTCTCCCCTACAGTACTCAAGTTATGCCCGTATCGCCTGCACGCCCGGAGTTAAGCCCCGGAATTTCACAGACGACGCGACAAACCACCTACGAGCTCTTTACGCCCAGTAATTCCGGACAACGCTCGCACCCTACGTATTACCGCGGCTGCTGGCACGTAGTTAGCCGGTGCTTCTTCTCCATCTACCGTCAGAAACCCTTCGTCGATGGTGAAAGGAGTTTACAACCCGAAGGCCGTCATCCCCCACGCGGCGTCGCTGCATCAGGCTTCCGCCCATTGTGCAATATTCCCCACTGCTGCCTCCCGTAGGAGTCTGGGCCGTGTCTCAGTCCCAATGTGGCCGTCCACCCTCTCAGGCCGGCTACCCGTCGCCGCCTTGGTAGGCCATTACCCCACCAACAAGCTGATAGGCCGCGGGCCCATCCCACACCGAAAAAACTTTCCACCACAGCATCCACACCATGGTCCTATCCGGTATTAGACCCAGTTTCCCAGGCTTATCCCGAAGTGCAGGGCAGGTCACCCACGTGTTACTCACCCGTTCGCCACTCGTGTACCCCAGCAAGCTGGAGCCTTACCGTTCGACTTGCATGTGTTAAGCACGCCGCCAGCGTTCGTCCTGAGCCAGGATCAAACCCTCCATCAAAAACCCTTCAAATCAGAAGAATCACAAAACAATGAAAGGCCCAAAAACCTGACAAAAACAAAACAAACAACCACCACACACCACAACAGTGCGCGGCCTGGCCGTTATCCAAAAAACGTTCCCTCTCCCGAACCGACGAGGCCAAAAGAAAAAGGAACAAAACCATGATCTTTCCCACAAATGAAAAAACCACGCGAAAAGCACCCAAACAAGGCGCCGCCACGCAATCCATCACCCGCAAGCACAAAAGGACCCAAAACAAACAAAGGCCCCCGGCACCCACCAGCAACACACACGCAAACGACAACCAAACAAGCACTTTCCCAAAAAAGTATTAGTTAGTACATCGGCACACTATTGAGTTCTCACACAACACACACCCACAAAACAACCACCACAACCAAGCAGCAGCCACCCCGCGAGCAGCAAAAGAAGACTTTACCTTCACTACAAACACAAGTCAAACCGACCGTGAATACAAAGTAAACTCTCCCCCGCATCACCACAACAAGCGATCACATCGCCCTGTCGCGCTGACCCCGGATACATTACACACACTTCACACATAAAGCGAACCCGCAGGCCACGGAGCATTTTTATAACGCGCATCAGCATATGAACAGCTATAAGCGATCTAACTACAACATGTGCGAGGCAGCAGGTGAAGCGTACTGGATTTAGTTCCTACTACAGCCCTGAAACTCGACCGAGCGTGATCACATTCGACGGTTGCTATTACAGCGCTCTAACTAAGGGAGCCGACAGTCCCTACAAGGCAAAACTGATTAATGCTCAAGACGCGTGGGCATAGTTCGGAGAAGGTGGGTTTGCGACTTTACGGAGGATACATTGCTAAAGCAATATGCACATTCACAAAGTGCTGGACTGACCACACCACGGGAAGCACAACGTAGAACCATCTCGTCCATCCCGTCAACTCAGGCTCGTAAAAGCGGAACTAAGCCCAGGACGCTTAAACATACGCATGAATACATCGGATAAAGAGTCCTTGACAGAAGATGTCTGGTGAAGTCTCATGAATGCGGAAGCGAACTTGGAGCAGACATCGCTAAGCGCGGAAGCCTACTCAGCTGCGAGCTCGAGGATATTCCCGATAATGGTTGGAAAATGCTGGTTGAGAGGATTAACCGCACGCCCCGGCAGATTATCGCGTAATAGCTGGGCTGGATCAAACTACTGCTTAGCTAGGAACGAGAAGAGCAAACTGGCAAGGAGGTGGTGGCTCCAGACCCTGATTTCAAATGGAGTCAGCTAGGTGGTTTGTCCGAGCCGTTCTACCAACATTGCGAGCTGACGCCGCCACAAAATCTGATCAATAGGTACGACATTCTGCTCGACGAGGCAACCCAACTGGTAGCTTGCCTGACCGGGTCGCAGCTGTTTGAGTCAAGGCAGCGATTGTGACACGACGGACGTATTTGGTTTTGATTTGCCCGTGGGTCTACTGCCGGTCGACTAGGGGCCCTCATATCAACCACGACAAGACCGACCTGATAGCCCCCTAAGCCGAAAGAGAGCATCAGCACTAGAAGGTTAGCTTATGCTGTTTATTTTGTTTAATGTTGTTTACTTGTGGGTAAAACAAAAGCGGGCCGCAGCCACCACCCCACAACAACAAAGGGGAGCAACCACGACCCACAAACAAAAAATATTCATGCCGGCGGCGACCTACTCTCCCACACCCTCCCGAGTGCAGTACCATCGGCGCTGGTGGACTTAGCTTCCGGGTTCGGAATGGGACCGGGCGTGACCCCACCGCTAACACCACCGACAAAAACCAGGCAACAACCAACCCCACCACAAAACTTCGGGTGGGTGGTGTCATGCCAGACACTGAACAGTAGACGCGAGCAAAAACCCTAATTTTTCACACTCTCTTGTGTGTTGAATGTTTGGTCTATTAGTACCGGTCACCTCCACACCTTACGATGCTTCCAGATCCGGCCTATCAACCCCATCATCTATAGGGGACCTCAAAAGAAACCTAATCTTGGAACAGGCTTCCCGCTTAGATGCTTTCAGCGGTTATCCCTTCCGTACGTAGCCAACCAGCCATGCCCCAGGCGGGACAACTGGCACACCAGAGGTACGTCCATCCCGGTCCTCTCGTACTAGGGACAGCCTTCCTCAAGTTTCTACGCGCGCGGCGGATAGAGACCGAACTGTCTCACGACGTTCTAAACCCAGCTCGCGTGCCGCTTTAATGGGCGAACAGCCCAACCCTTGGGACCTACTCCAGCCCCAGGATGCGACGAGCCGACATCGAGGTGCCAAACCATCCCGTCGATATGGACTCTTGGGGAAGATCAGCCTGTTATCCCCGGGGTACCTTTTATCCGTTGAGCGACACCGCTTCCACAAGCCGGTGCCGGATCACTAGTCCCTAGTTTCCTACCTGCTCGACCTGTCAGTCTCACAGTCAAGCTCCCTTGTGCACTTACACTCAACACCTGATTGCCAACCAGGCTGAGGGAACCTTTGGGCGCCTCCGTTACTCTTTGGGAGGCAACCGCCCCAGTTAAACTACCCACCAGGCACTGTCCCTAACCCGGATCACGGGCCGAGGTTGAGATGTCCAATACGATCAGAGTGGTATTTCAACAACGACTCCACCCCAACTGGCGTTGAGGCATCACAGTCTCCCACCTATCCTACACAAACCGAACCGAACACCAATACCAAGCTATAGTGAAGGTCCCGGGGTCTTTTCGTCCTGCCGCGCGTAACGAGCATCTTTACTCGTACTGCAATTTCGCCGGGTCTGTGGTTGAGACAGCAGGGAAGTCGTTACGCCATTCGTGCAGGTCGGAACTTACCCGACAAGGAATTTCGCTACCTTAGGATGGTTATAGTTACCACCGCCGTTTACTGGGGCTTAAATTCTCCGCTTCGACCCCACAAGGAATCTAACAGGTCCTCTTAACCTTCCAGCACCGGGCAGGCGTCAGTCCGTATACATCGACTTAAACGTCTTCGCACGGACCTGTGTTTTTAGTAAACAGTCGCTTCCCTCTATTCTCTGCGGCCACAACCAGCTCAACCACGTCGGTCACCAGTCATGGCCCCCCTTCTCCCGAAGTTACGGGGGCATTTTGCCGAGTTCCTTAACCACAGTTCTCCCGATCGCCTTAGTATTCTCTACCTGACTACCTGTGTCGGTTTCGGGTACGGGCCGTATATCCACATCGCTAGAGGCTTTTCTCGGCAGCATAGGATCACCAACTTCCCCAAATACGGGTACGCATCACGCCTCACCCACTGTGCTCCGGATTTACCTAGAACACGGGCCACACGCTTACACCACGATATCCATCACGTGGCACGGCTACCTTCCTGCGTCACCCCATCACTTGGCTACTACCAGTTCAGGTCCCCAGCATCACACACACCAACCAACCCAAAAGGCTAGTAAACGGCGCATGTTCAGGTGGGTTAGTATCCCTGATTCACCATGGGCGCGGACACACGGGTACGGGAATATCAACCCGTTATCCATCGACTACGCCTGTCGGCCTCGCCTTAGGCCCCGACTCACCCTGGGAGGATTAACCTGGCCCAGGAACCCTTAGTCATTCGGCGGAGGAGTTTTCCACTCCTCATTCGCTACTCATGCCTGCATTCTCACTCGCGCACACTCCACACTAGGGTTACCCCAGCGCTTTACAGCAGTCACGCGACGCTCCCCTACCCAACCACCACAAAAGATGATTGCCGCGGCTTCGGCGGTGTACTTGAGCCCCACTACATTGTCGGCGCAGAACCACTCGACCAGTGAGCTATTACGCACTCTTTCAAGGATGGCTGCTTCTAAGCCAACCTCCTGGTTGTCTTCGCGATCCCACATCCTTTTCCACTTAGCACACCCTTAGGGGCCTTAGCCGGCGATCTGGGCTGTTTCCCTCTCGACTACGAAGCTTATCCCCCGCAGTCTCACTGCCGTGCTCTCACCTGACCTGGCATTCGGAGTTTGGCTGATGTCGCTAAGATGATAGTCCCGCTAAACCAACCAGTAGCTCTACCTCCAGGAGGAAACACACGACGCTGCACCTAAATGCATTTCGGGGAGAACCAGCTATCACGGAGTTTGATTGGCCTTTCACCCCTACCCACAACTCATCCCCTCAGTTTTCAACCTAAGTGGGTTCGCGCCTCCACAGAGTCTTACCTCTGCTTCACACTGGCCATGGGTAGATCACCCCGCTTCGGGTCCAGGACATGCCACTAAAAACACACTAGTTAGTATTCGCTTTCGCTACGACTACCCCACCAAACGGGTTAACCTCGCGACATGCCGCTGACTCGCAGGCTCATTCTTCAAAAGGCACGCCATCACCCCACACGGAGGCTCTGACGGATTGTAAGCACATGGTTTCAGGTACTATTTCACTCCCCTCCCGGGGTACTTTTCACCATTCCCTCACGGTACTAATCCGCTATCGGTCATAAGCAGGTATTTAGGCTTACCGGGTGGTCCCGGCAGATTCACAGCAGATTCCACGAGCCCGCTGCTACTCGGGCAACACACCAATTGCAGATGCGAGTGTTTCACGTACCGGACTCTCACCGTCTACGGCAGGACATTCCAATCCACTTCCGCTACACCCACACACACGCAACGCAGGACTAGCAGACCCTGCAACAATGCATCCCCACAACCCCACGCACGCAAACCCTGCCAGGTATCACACGCACGCGGTTTAGCCTCATCCACGTTCGTTCGCCACTACTAACGGAATCACAATTGTTTTCTACTCCTACGGGTACTGAGATGTTTCACTTCCCCGCGTAACCACCAATTAGACTATGAATTCATCTAACGGCGACCGCCCACAACGACGGCCAGGTTTCCCCATTCGGACACCCTCGGATCAACGCTTAGTTGGCAGCTCCCCGAGGCCTATCGCAGCCTCTCACGTCCTTCATCGGCCTACTATGCCAAGGCATCCACCATGCGCCCTTACAACACAACACACAAATACTCAAGAACAATCACAAACAGAAAAACTGCTTGACAAAATCGAACTTACAGAAAAACAAGATGCTCGCGTCCACTATCCAGTTCTCACACAACACCCACACACCACAGAACAAACCACCACACAGCAGCCCGCCTGCAGCACGCAGCAACCTGTACAACAGGAACAACAACACGTGTGTCATCCCAGACACCCAACAGCGCACCAACAACCAACCAACACAAAAAAGGAAAGCACCTTAAACGTTTAATCATCACTTACACACGCGCAGACCACCATCACTTCAGCAGCCTGACCAGCAGGTGTTCCACCCAAAAAACAAAAAAGCCACACGCCACCAACACGATGACACATGACACAAAGAAAAAATAATCTCCTTAGAAAGGAGGTGATCCAGCCGCACCTTCCGGTACGGCTACCTTGTTACGACTTCGTCCCAATCGCCAATCCCACCTTCGACAGCTCCCTAACGAGTTTAGGCCACTGGCTTCGGGTGTTACCGACTTTCATGACGTGACGGGCGGTGTGTACAAGGCCCGGGAACGTATTCACCGCAGCGTTGCTGATCTGCGATTACTAGCGACTCCGACTTCACGGGGTCGAGTTGCAGACCCCGATCCGAACTGAGACCGGCTTTACGGGATTAGCTCGCCCTCACGGACTGGCAACCCACTGTACCGACCATTGTAGCATGTGTGAAGCCCTGGACATAAGGGGCATGATGATTTGACGTCATCCCCACCTTCCTCCGAGTTAACCCCGGCAGTTTCTTACGAGTCCCCACCACAACGTGCTGGCAACATAAGACAAGGGTTGCGCTCGTTGCGGGACTTAACCCAACATCTCACGACACGAGCTGACGACAACCATGCACCACCTGTATACAAGCCACAAGGGAAACACCATCTCTGGCGCGATCCTGTATATGTCAAGCCCAGGTAAGGTTCTTCGCGTTGCATCGAATTAATCCACATGCTCCGCCGCTTGTGCGGGCCCCCGTCAATTCCTTTGAGTTTTAGCCTTGCGGCCGTACTCCCCAGGCGGGGCGCTTAATGCGTTAGCTACGGCACGGATCCCGTGGAAGGAAACCCACACCTAGCGCCCACCGTTTACGGCATGGACTACCAGGGTATCTAATCCTGTTCGCTCCCCATGCTTTCGCTCCTCAGCGTCAGTTACTGCCCAGAGACCCGCCTTCGCCACCGGTGTTCCTCCTGATATCTGCGCATTTCACCGCTACACCAGGAATTCCAGTCTCCCCTACAGTACTCAAGTTATGCCCGTATCGCCTGCACGCCCGGAGTTAAGCCCCGGAATTTCACAGACGACGCGACAAACCACCTACGAGCTCTTTACGCCCAGTAATTCCGGACAACGCTCGCACCCTACGTATTACCGCGGCTGCTGGCACGTAGTTAGCCGGTGCTTCTTCTCCATCTACCGTCAGAAACCCTTCGTCGATGGTGAAAGGAGTTTACAACCCGAAGGCCGTCATCCCCCACGCGGCGTCGCTGCATCAGGCTTCCGCCCATTGTGCAATATTCCCCACTGCTGCCTCCCGTAGGAGTCTGGGCCGTGTCTCAGTCCCAATGTGGCCGTCCACCCTCTCAGGCCGGCTACCCGTCGCCGCCTTGGTAGGCCATTACCCCACCAACAAGCTGATAGGCCGCGGGCCCATCCCACACCGAAAAAACTTTCCACCACAGCATCCACACCATGGTCCTATCCGGTATTAGACCCAGTTTCCCAGGCTTATCCCGAAGTGCAGGGCAGGTCACCCACGTGTTACTCACCCGTTCGCCACTCGTGTACCCCAGCAAGCTGGAGCCTTACCGTTCGACTTGCATGTGTTAAGCACGCCGCCAGCGTTCGTCCTGAGCCAGGATCAAACCCTCCATCAAAAACCCTTCAAATCAGAAGAATCACAAAACAATGAAAGGCCCAAAAACCTGACAAAAACAAAACAAACAACCACCACACACCACAACAGTGCGCGGCCTGGCCGTTATCCAAAAAACGTTCCCTCTCCCGAACCGACGAGGCCAAAAGAAAAAGGAACAAAACCATGATCTTTCCCACAAATGAAAAAACCACGCGAAAAGCACCCAAACAAGGCGCCGCCACGCAATCCATCACCCGCAAGCACAAAAGGACCCAAAACAAACAAAGGCCCCCGGCACCCACCAGCAACACACACGCAAACGACAACCAAACAAGCACTTTCCCAAAAAAGTATTAGTTAGTACATCGGCACACTATTGAGTTCTCACACAACACACACCCACAAAACAACCACCACAACCAAGCAGCAGCCACCCCGCGAGCAGCGAGAGAAAACATTAACAAACAATTAACCAGAAAGTCAAACCAACGACTCCCAGCGGCTAACCGCACGAAAACATTTCCCCCACATCAGCCAACCAAACACATAAACTGCCTGGCCGCGCTGACCTCCGAATACATTACACACACCCCACCTAAAGACACAAAACCCCAGGTAAGAGAGCGAAAACCACCACAAGCCCCACTGGAGAATCTCTCCTAACGGTTCTAAAGCATCCAGAACCGAAGACTTGCGATGGTTTTCCGCGCCATGCGTTTAACAAGCACCGTGCGCTTAGCTATTAGCCATCAGCCGGAAGCCAACGACCACTAGCTAACCCGTTCAACAGAAGCGCCGAGAGCATTTAGCGTCTCTACGAAACCCGGGTAACCGCGATCAATGTGATAGACATCGTGCACCTCGGTGACATCCCCCTCTTCAGTACACAGACCAGCCAGCACCAGACCCGCACCAGCGCGAATGTCCGAAGACCACACAGGTGCCGAACTCAGCGTTTCCTTTCCGCGAATCATCACGTGGTGGCCATCGATAGTCGCGTCAGTACCGAGGCGAATCATCTCGTCGACAAACCGGAAGCGCGATTCAAAAACGTTCTCGGTAAGCACTGACGTTCCTTCAGACACCGCAGACAGAGCAATGGCCATGGGCTGCATGTCCGTCGGAAAGCCTGGGTATGGAAGCGTTTGATAGTTCACACCCTGCGGACGCCCGTCCATACGCACGCGGAAGCCCTGCGGATAGGTCTCGACCTGAGCGCCTGCATTCTTCAGTTTTTCCAGAGGAAGATGCAGGTACTTAGGGTTGATACCAACGACCGTAATATCGCCGCCGGTCATTGCCGCAGCATAGGCCCAGGTCCCTGCGATAATTCGGTCGCCGACGACCTTGTGCTCAGTCGGGTGCAGCTTCTCGACGCCCTCAACCATGATGGTGTTCGACCCCGCACCCGAGATCCTGGCTCCCATCTCCACGAGCATCTCGCACAGGTCGACAATTTCGGGCTCACGAGCGGCGTTATCCAGCACAGTCGTACCTTCAGCGAGTACGGCCGCGGTCAGAATATTCTCGGTCGCGCCGACGGACGGGAAGTCCAGCTTGATGTTCGCACCTTCGAGCCGCCCCGCCTCAGCCACCACGCAACCGTGGTGAATATAGGTGCGTGCGCCCAATTTCTCCAGACCAGCCTGATGCATGTCCAGTGGGCGGGAACCAATTGCGTCACCACCGGGCAGTGCGACAATCGCATTACGGGTACGCGCCGTCAGCGGCCCGAGCACACAGACCGAAGCACGGAACTGGCGCACGGCGTCGAAGTCAGCGTGATGCGAGAGTTCTTCGGGCACCGTGATTTCAATCCGGTCACCCTCGCGCATCACGGAGCAGCCGAGCCCTTCGAGGACCTTCTGCATCAATGGCACGTCGTCAATTTCAGGGCAGTTCGTCAGTACTGTCGTGCCCTCGGCCAGAAGCGCCGCACCCATCAGTTTCAGAACCGAGTTCTTCGCCCCGGAAATCTGAACCTGACCGTTTAGCGTCGCTCCGCCTTTAACCAGAAATCGCTCATTTCCCACTCCCCCAGCCAACCACATTTCGCAATATCGCGCTTAGGCTTGAAACTATGAGCGTTCATCTAACTCGCATTTACACTCGCACCGGCGACGACGGCACCACTGGATTATCCGATTTCAGCCGCGTTCCCAAGGATGATTCTCGCCTTATCGCCTACGCCACGTGCGAGGAGGCCAACGCCGCACTCGGTCAGGCGCGCAGTTTCGGCGCGCTTGACGACGAGGTGTCGGCTGTCATCCGCTACGTGCAGAATGATCTCTTTGATGCCGGAGCCGACCTGGCAACACCTATTGAAGAAAACCCGAAGTACCCGCCATTGCGTATCGAGCCGGATTACATCGAGCGACTCGAGCACTGGTGTGACCAGTTCAATGAGCAACTACCAAAACTGGATTCCTTCATCCTCCCTGGAGGCACACCAGCCGCGGCACTGCTGCACACAGCTCGGGTGATTACTCGTCGGGCCGAGCGTGCGGCATGGGCTGCCTGCCGCGAGTTTCCCGAAACTACTTCAGTCCTACCGGCGAAGTATCTCAATCGCCTGTCTGACCTGTTGTTTATTCTTTCGAGAGTGGCCAACGACGGCAACGACGTTAAATGGATTCCCGGTGGAGAGCGCGAAGATGAGCGCCAAACGGCCGTAGATGCGAAAGAGCGCCGCGTTCACTAGCCAAGTTTGCTAAGAACGCGGCGCCCCGTCGTCAAGCGGTTTACGGCAGTGCGCCGATACGACGGGCTGCGTTGACAGCCTCGTAGCGAGTGTGGGCACCCAGCTTGCGCATTACGGAGCGGAGGTAGGACTTAACGGTCTCGGCACCGATGCCCATTTCCTCTGCGGCCTCGACGTTGGTGTGACCGAGGGCGACGCAGGCGAGAACATCGAGCTCACGAGCAGACAACTTGGTGGTCTGCTTAACGCGAACTGGGGTGACCATCTGGTCGCAGAGCACCTCGAGCTCCTGGCGCAGCTTCTCATCATCCACGCGGTTAGCGAGCATGCGCAGCTTGGAGTGCGTGGAGCGAACCTGCTCCCATTCAGCGCCATTCATGATGCGACCGCCCTTACCGTTACCGGAGCGATCCATATTGCGACAGGCGTCGACGACAGCGAGGTCCTGCTCCAGGCAACGGGCGGTCATTGTGACCTCTTCAAGAACCTTGTCCCCCAGGCGCACCGAGGAGTGCACGCCACCGTAGAGCACGCCACGAACAAGACGCGAAACAATCACCGGCACGGCGACCAGCGAGTGCAGGCCTTCGTCACGAATCTTGTCGTCATACTCGTGGGTAATAACCTTGGCGCGCAGGTAGTCACTGACACCCACCGGGCGGCGCGTGGCCAACACGCGACCACCGACACCCGCACCCGATTCCACAGTCAGATTCTGCAGAGCCGGGGTACGCAGGCCAACCCAGTTGTTGATCTGCATCTTAGAGTTATCGGTGACTTCCGCATACATTGTGACCGGAATACCAGTCGCATTCTTTAGGGCGACCAAGGACGACTTAATAACCTCATTGTCGTCCAGAATGCGGTGGGGATCCATCTCGCGTCCTCCTGCGTAACGGGCAAATTACTTCACTGGCACCCACAGAGGCACCATCAGCCTGTGACTTCGCGCCGACTTACACTCCTACGAAATGGCCAACTACCGCTCAGCGGCTACGGACCCTTTCGGGGGCTGTAAACCGTACAAAGTAGATAGTACCCTCCGAACGGGTACACCTGCATTAAGGCATCCGTCACACAATCTTAGGAAACAACTAGGTTTCTCTACAAGTACGTAAAGAAAATACCAGGATAAATCCTGTCATTAGCCCCGCCTCGGCCGAATGGATACAAGGCAGGGGTAGCTATTTTTCCGCTAATAAACTGCGTGAATGTTGATAACAGAGGGTAATGAACGGCGTTTTACCCCCAATGCGGACATTTTCGAAAAACACTGTCGCTGATTTACTTTGGTGCGCTATTGTCATTCATGCAACAGGTTTTGTTGAGTTCCACTTTCAATGCTACGTCCTCCACGTGGTTGTCCGAAGGTGGTGCACAGCAAACGCAAGAGGGAATCCGGTGCAATTCCGGAACTGTCCCGCAGCGGTAATCTGGAACAAAATTCGCCAACGGCACTGAGGTTATTTCAACCTTGGGAAGCGGCGAAAAGTAGGAAAATTGATAATAAGGTTCTGCACGTAAGCATCGAAGCAAGCGGCAGTCGTCATCCCCTTATTGTCGGTCACGCCAGGAAGTCCGAATACCTGCCTGATGCGCCGAAGACACTGCAAAGTGCCACGGCCACGGAGATCGCCCGCGGACAGGTGTGACGTGAAATGGAAGCGAAGAAATGCGACAGCTTCGCCTATATTTCTAGGCCTATCTTTATAGGCATTGCGCCCTACCCGCGGGCGTTTCTCTCATTTTTAGCGTGGTTTAGCTGCACATATCGATGAGCTATTCACCAACCAAACCGCTCGCCTAAACATCTTCTGGATGGAGCACATCTCGCCCAATCGCCTTGGAGACTACGGGCGCCCAAGGCAAAGCCAATCGAGCATGTTCGACCAACCGTCGATCCGCCAAAATTTCCTCTTTGGAGCCAACTCGCAGTTTGCCGTCGGCAAGCACTGCTGCCCGATCGGCGAAATTCCACGCGAAGTCGATATCGTGCGTGGCGACGACGACGGCTGTGCCCTGATCGCGCAATTGATCGAGCGTGTGTGCAAGCTTTCGGGTCGCCTGCGGATCGAGGCCGGCGGAGGGCTCGTCGAGAAGCAGGACGCGTGGGTGCATCGCCAGTGCGCCTGCGAGAGCGACGCGCTTGCGCTGACCATAGGAGAGCTGGTGCGGGACGCGTTCGGCGAGATCGGTGATTTCGGCGGTGCCTAGAGCCTCTCGGACGCGCCGCTCGACTTCCTCGTTCTCCAGCCCCAGGTTGACGGGACCGAAAGAGACATCTGCAAACACGCTAGCCGCGAAGATTTGCTCATCCGGATCCTGCGTGACCATCTGTACTGAGCGGCGAACCGTATTGCGGCCGTGCCGGGAGTACTTATAGGCGGTGCCATCAAGGCGAACCTCACCGCCATCGGGCTTAGACGCTCCCGCGAGCATACGCAACAGCGTGGATTTGCCAGAACCGTTTGCGCCCAATAGTGCTAGGCGCTCGCCACCCGAAATTGCCAGCTCCACGCCTTTCAGGACGTGGGTTTCGTCATAAGCGAATGTAACTGCGGCCGCTTCCACAATGGCGCCGCTGGCACCATCCACGCGATCAGCGCTATTTTTCCTACTGATCGACATCCCTATACACCCCATTTCAGCAGCGCCCAGGCCGCAATCAACGACAAAAGTAATGCACTGGATATCGCGAGGAACTTCGGCTGGCTCGGCCGCGAAATAACCAGTACTTTCATTGCGCTCGGATCGGCACGCAGCTCAATTCCTTCTTGCATCTTGCGGGCTCGAGCAAAAGCGATGACAAAGAGGCTGGCGGACTGCGCCGCGACATCACGAATCATCGCCCGGCGCGTGGAGTGCCCAAGACGTCGCGCTTGGGCTTCTGTCATTGAGTGCGCGGAGTGAATCAGCACGCCAGTCATCCGATAAATCACTTCAGCAAGGTACGTCAGGTACCGAGGCATGCCACGTTTGTCGAGCCACGCAATGAGCTCCGAAATCGGAGTGGTCAGCGCAAAGACCATCGTGCAGCTGATACCCGCAAACGAACGCATCACAACCTGCGCCATTCGCTGCGGGCCATCCGGCGACCACGCGAGACCGTCGGGAGTAAGCGCTACCAAAATCGGAAACGCGCCGACGAGCACAAAAACCGCCGGTGCCAGCACCATTGCCACATACAGCTTGCGGGGCACCCGGGCTATGTACGCAATAAACCAAGCAATGACCGCAATGACCGGCGCAAAGGGAATTGGCGGAAGCGCAACCGCCAGAATCAACAGCCCACCGAGCAGCAGGATCTTTTCGCCCACGTTACGGCGCGCCCAAGCGCTGCGCGCCGCTGCGGCTTCTAGCGCATTCACTGCTCTTTCTCGCGCTTGTCTGAACGCGCAGCAGCCTTCCCTCGGTAGAAGCCAATAACGTAGAACAGGACGCCAGCACCGATAACGGCCTGGAGCGCGAACAGACCCGACTCGACCTCACCCGGCAGTTCGCCGACGAGTGGCTCGAACCACGGCTCGTAGTTCGGGTCCATTTCCTGAATTGTCTCCGTAGCGGTGGCATCAGTGCCGGCGAACGGCTCCTCTGCGTCGTCGTCGCCGTAGTTGAAGAACAGCGGGAACATGGCAATTACGACTACCAGGACAATAAGACCGACGCTGCCCCACACGGAGTTCTTCTTCGGCCGGCTAGCTGCCTGTGCGTCGACAATCTGCGCGTTGTTTTTTGCATTCATAATCGTGCTCTCTTTCGCTTCTTTTCGCTTGACGACGGCTACTGCTTCTGGCCGGATACGGATGCAGCTGAAGCATTCTGCGAAGTGGCAGACCCTGCAACAGCGTTGGTTGTGGTGTCTGCAGCTTTCGCCTCCAGCGCCGGTGCTGGCGCATCGCCGAAGCGGGACAGGAAGCCGAGATCGAGGAGCTCAGTGTGTGCCACTGCCAGCAGGGTGCGCATGAGAATGACGGTGACGAGAGCCTCGATGATTGCCAGCGGAATCTGCGTGATAGCGAACAGGCCGAGGAATGTAGCCAGCGCGCCGCCAACACCGCCCGGGTTTGCCGGGTGCGCAAGAGCGAGCTGCATGGAGGTCACGACGTAGGTGGAGAGGTCAGCGAAGAACGCTGCCATAAACACACCTGGCAGCAGGCCTCCACCGAGCTTTCGAGTCAATACGTAGAAGGCGTAGCCGACCCACGGGCCGACGATTGCCATGGAGAAGATGTTCGCACCGAGCGTCGTAATGCCGCCGTGAGCGAGCAAGATTGCTTGGAAGAGCAACACGATGGAGCCAAGCAGCGCCATCACCGGAGGTTTGAAGATTACAGCACCAAAACCCGTACCTGTCGGGTGCGAAGTGGAACCCGTCACGGATGGAATCTTGATTGCGGAGAGCACGAAAGTAAACGCACCGGCAGCACCGAGCAGCATGCCGCTACCGGGATGCTGTTTCATAGTGCGCTTGGCTTGAACTGCGCCGTGAATGACAAAGGGAGCGGCAGCTACACCCCACCCAATGCAATGAGTAACTGGGAGAAATCCCTCAGCAATATGCATGATGTAAATCTTCTTTCTGCGGCGCTATTCACCTCGACAGCACCGCTCGACCGCCAATCCGCGGACGCGAATTGGATGATTTACAGTCGGTCTCCTGGCTAATGGGCTGAGGAAAGCTTCACACTTCTATTAATGCCTCGCCTCCTTCCCCAAAGGTTTGAGTCCCCCTGAGTGGCTTCGACGAAGCACCGCAATCATCGGATCCATTGCCTGCGTTTTCGGTTATCGCATATAACCGCTGTGCAGATAACGGCCGCAATCGCGCCCAATCACAGTGGCGAGGGCCGCTGCCTATTTACAAGGCATTCCCGTGCACCGTAAATCACGTCTCAGAATAGTGGATTCTAAGGAACTTTACGGCTCTTTACCCTCACAATGGAGGTAAAGACGAGCAGGGCAATCACATAGCGTTAACGTGGTAAGAGCAGGAGCATTGCGAAATCAGCGGTGTGACTGCGACGGTGCCGGCCGCGGCGGCTGTGACGGTGGTAACACCGGAATTAACAGCCCCCTTCCCCACGCAATTCCCAAAATAGACGAACTGGTCTGTACTAATTGCAGCATCAGGCGTACACTACGGCTACACGCGAAAACTCATTAGGAAGTCCTCTGTGATTTCCGGAATGGATAAGATTAATGACTATTTATAACGATGTCACTGAACTGATCGGCAACACCCCGCTGGTTAAGCTCAACCGTGTTACCGAGGGCCTGCCGGGCAACGTGATTGCCAAGCTGGAGTTTTACAACCCTGCCAACTCGGTCAAGGACCGCATCGGCAACGCAATTATCGATGCCGCCGAGCGCTCTGGCGAGCTCAATCCGGGCGGAACCATCGTCGAGGGTACCTCGGGCAACACCGGTATCGCGCTGGCAATGGTCGGCGCAGCCCGCGGTTACAAGGTCATTCTCACTATGCCGGACACCATGAGCCAGGAGCGCCGCGTCGTTCTGCGCGCATTCGGCGCTGAGCTTGTACTCACCCCGGGCGCAGATGGCATGCGCGGTGCTGTCGATAAGGCCAACGAAATCGTGGCTAACACCGACAATGCAATCCTGGCTTCCCAGTTCGCCAACCCGGCCAACCCGGCTATCCACGAGGCAACCACTGGTGAAGAAATCTGGGAAGCTACCGACGGCAAGGTTGATTACTTCGTGGCTGGAGTCGGCACCGGCGGCACCATTACCGGTGCTGGTCGCACGCTGAAGAAGCACAACTCGGACATCAAGCTGGTGGCCGTTGAGCCGAAGGCCTCCCCACTGCTGACCGAGGGCACCGCCGGCCCGCACAAGATTCAGGGCCTGGGCGCAAACTTTATCCCAGAGGTTCTCGACCAGGAGCTTCTCGACGAGATTATTGCGGTTACCAACGAGGACGCTATTGAGGTCTCCCGCAAGGTTGCTGCAGCCGAGGGCATCCTCGGCGGCATTTCCGCCGGTGCAAACATCAAGGCTGCTCTCGAGATTGCAGCCCGCCCGGAGGCTGAGGGCAAGAACATCGTCGTGATTGTCCCTGACTTCGGCGAGCGCTACGTCTCCTCCATCCTGTACGAGGACCTGCGCGACTAAAACCAAGCGCTATAAGCGCCCGTAACCTTCTCTGCAGAGCCCGCTAGCTGGCACTTTCCGTCGGCAAGCGGGTTTTGCATTGCCCACACTTCCGACCAGATAGAATTGACGCCCATGAGTGACTTTTTCCGAATCCTCAAAGAGGATCTGGACAATGCCCGT
Source organism: Corynebacterium amycolatum (assembly GCF_016889425.1). NCBI lineage: Bacteria > Bacillati > Actinomycetota > Actinomycetes > Mycobacteriales > Corynebacteriaceae > Corynebacterium > Corynebacterium amycolatum. The sequence continues at coordinate 1,102,178 of NZ_CP069513.1, read as the reverse complement.
GCGCATGACCCAGCTGCGCGCAGTGATGTAGAAAATGCCATTGTCTACTCCGGCCTACACGCAATCTGGATTCACCGATTCTCGCACCGCCTCTGGAAACGAGGCGGGATTTTCAAGGGCATTGCACGAGTACTCGCACAGTTTTCCCGTTGGCTGACTGGTATTGAGATTCACCCGGGCGCTCAAATTGGCCGAAGGTTCTTCATCGACCACGGCATGGGCATCGTCATTGGTGAAACCGCAGAGATCGGTGACGGCTGCATGCTCTACCACGGTGTGACACTCGGCGGCCGCTCACTGGAGAAGGTAAAACGCCACCCAACTCTGGAGGACAACGTCACCGTCGGGGCAGGTGCGAAAGTCCTTGGCCCGATCACAATTGGTGCGGGTTCATCGATTGGCGCCAACTCCGTGGTCACCCACAGCTGCCCACCCGATTCCATCGTGATAGGGATTCCGGGCCGCGTACGCCCTGCCAAGCCCGGCGAACACAAGCCGTTGTGCGATCCGGCGGTGTACGTCCAGGGTGACGGGGACTTCATCTAGCCCTGCCCTAAAGCTATCTCTACGCATAAATAAGCCGACCGGCTGCTCTTGCTATCGTGAGCAGCCGGTCGGTTTCTTTATGCGTTCTTTGCCCTTCAGCGACTAGTCAACCAGTAGATCCTGGTATTCCGGGTTTTTCTCGACGAAGTTGGCAACAGCGGAGCAGCTGGTGCGAATCTTGCGGTTGTTCTTCCGAACATCATCCAGCGCACCTGCGATAAGCGGCTTGGACAGGCCTTGTCCACGGAATTTGCCATCTACTACCGTGTGGTCAAAATCCAGGGCACCTTCCACCGGGGTGTAAGCGGCAAAACCGGCCTCTTCTCCCTCTACGGTGAGAACGTAGCGCTGACCGGCCTCATCATGCGAAATAGTGTGTGCCATTTTCGGAATCACTTCCCTCTCGTGGTTGTGAAGCGTCGTCATTGCAAACGACTCTTAGGATGTAACCCAGATAACAGCTCTCGCTTCGGATTAATTCCGAATCCTGGCTAATTCTGCACTAGCGGGGGTTCGCCCGGGTGCTCGTCGGCACGCCCGACAGCGACACGGCACGGGACATCGCCCTTCGCGACCTTAGCCGCAGCCTCACCTTCTGCCCACCCCGGGCTGACGGCCTCAGCGAGCGGGCCTGCCAAATCCGCCATTTCGCAGTGAGAAAGCCCCGGAGCCACCACACTGATGCGATAACGCTTCCGATCCCCCGGATCCATGCCTGGGTTGGCCTCCGCCCACAAATCAGCGAGCGAAGAGGTGCGCCCCACATCGGGCATGACATCCTCGTAGACGTTGACTTCCTGATCCGGAATCAGTTCCGCGAGCACCCCACGAACCTTCTCAGCAGCCGATTGGCTGCCCTCAGCATCCGTGTAGACGAAGATGCGCACGACCCACGGCAGCGTCTTATCGTGGGACAGCGTTCCTGCTGAGGCGAATTCCTTACTCATGCACAACATCCTATCCGCTAGGGTGTGCACGCGGTTTAATTTCCCCCACTTTAAGGTTTTCGCACGGCGCAATGCACTTTGCTTTACGACGATTCCCGCGACAAACACCTGGTAAAAACAAAGAATCCCCGGTCCGTTTCCGGACTGGGGATTAATTGTGGCCAGAAGCGGGATCGAACCGCTGACCTTCCACTTTTCAGGCGGACGCTCTACCGACTGAGCTATCTGGCCAGACTTGAAATTAATCAAGTGGCGACCCTGACGGGACTTGAACCCGCGACCTCCGCCGTGACAGGGCGGCGCGCTAACCAACTGCGCCACAGGGCCTTAAATGCTGTGCTCATCTTTCTGGATTACCAGCGCTGCGCACGAGTTGTTACTCTACAGAACAGCGCTAAACATAAGCAAATCGCCAGTTCATAGCAGATATTTTAAGTTGAAAACTGACATCTGGCCCCGGGGCTCGGGGCAACCTAGACTGTGGCACCCCGGTGGCAGCGACGGGTTAACAGACAAAAGTATGTCCGCTCAGTATGTCGCCGGGTGGACGCTTTTTGCCACTTAGCTCTTAATGCGAGTTACTGACTGCGTTTATGTCAAAAATGGCCCGAAAAATGGCCTGGAAGTGTCATAAACTCGCACAGTTTCACATTTGCAGCCCACATTCGCTTGTGCAGCCCGCAATCTTTCGGACTGTCAGTTTTGCTACTTGACCCCGGGTTGTGGAGCTGCCGCAGTTGGGGGGGCAGTCACTATCTTGAGAATCAAACACACTTTTTGCCCCCCCACACATACCGACGCCCAGCGCACCACTAACCAAAAGCAAAAAACACCAGCTCCAACCGGAACTGGTGTTTAGAATTGCGACCCTGACGGGACTTGAACCCGCGACCTCCGCCGTGACAGGGCGGCGCGCTAACCAACTGCGCCACAGGGCCATCATGATTTTTAGTGGTACTCCCAACGGGATTCGAACCCGTGTTGCCGCCGTGAAAGGGCGGAGTCCTAGGCCTCTAGACGATGGGAGCCCGACTTGACGCTGCAAAGAGCTGGCCACTCAATGACACATTCCGCGTACTTCTGCAGTGCATGAACACTGTATTTGCGCGCGCTCTTGGCAACGTAAAGAACTATAGAGGATAAGTACCCTTTTCCCAAAATCCACAGCTGAACTGGAATTTCTTACTATTTACGAAAGCACTATTAGCGCTCCGATAAGCTCGTCACTATGGCAACTCCGGATTTCATTGTTCAGCTCCGCGAAAAAATAGGCCACGCTCCGCTATGGCTCCCCGGTGTCACAGCTGTCGTCATTCGCGATGTTCCGCCGAATGCACCGATGTACGCCCTGCCTGAGGTATTGCTGGTTCGCCGCTCCGATAATGGGGAATGGACTCCAGTTACCGGAATCATCGACCCAAACGAGCAGCCTCACGACGCCGCCGTGCGGGAGGTAAAGGAAGAAACTGGACTCGATGTCACAGTCGAGGCCCTGCTCGGCACCGGCGCCGTCGGCCCTGTCGAATACCCCAATGGCGATGTCACCTCTTACGTGGATATCGCCATGCGCTGCAGTGTTGTTGGCGACGACGTCCCCCATGTCGCTGACGACGAATCGACCGAAGTCGGATGGTTTCAGATCTCACAGATGCCACCTATGAAGCCACGCTTCCGTCTAATAGTCGCCGATGCTGTCGCGCAGCTCAAGCACCCCGCGGGCTTCAAGCCGCGAATGGGTTACCACAAGCGGGAGAAGTAGCTGCCGCGAAAGGGCAAAACAGGCAAGATACGACAAAACCCCAGGTTACTAATGACCTGGGGTTTTGCGTGCTTGTGGGCCCTGCGGGGCTCGAACCCGCGACCTGCGGATTAAAAGTCCGTAGCTCTACCAACTGAGCTAAAGGCCCGCGCAAGAAAATAGCCTAGCAATTGCGCGCCAACTTTTAATAATCACCCCACACTTGCGATGGAACTACTGAAACACTCGTGGGATAAATGAGCGCAGTCAAACGCACGACCAATCCAACCGGCCGACCAAAACAGATTCGAAAACGGCAGTTCAGCGTGACACAATACTGTACGTGTTAGATACCTCCACGAGTCCACTCAGCGCCGCCAAGCCCGCCGATGCCACGTCCGCGCACATGCACATCGGCCCCTTTGAGCTCGCCTCCCCCGTGGTACTCGCTCCGATGGCCGGTGTCACCAACGTGGCATTCCGCACGCTGTGCCGCGAGCAGGAGCTGCAGCGTACAGGCACGGTCTCCGGCCTCTATGTCTGCGAGATGGTCACCGCGCGAGCACTGGTCGAGCGCAACGAGAAGACCATGCACATGACCACCTTCGCGCCCAACGAAAACCCGCGCAGCCTGCAGCTCTACACCACTGACCCAAAGTGGACCTACGAGGCCGCGAAGATGATCGTCGACGAAAACCTCGCCGACCACATCGATATGAACTTCGGCTGCCCGGTACCTAAGGTTACCCGCAAGGGCGGCGGTTCAGCACTGCCGTATAAGCGCCGCCTCTTCGGCAACATCGTCGCCGCTGCTGTCAGGGCCACGGAGGGCACCGACATTCCGGTGACCGTGAAATTCCGCGTCGGTATCGACGACGAGCACCACACGCATCTCGATGCCGGCCGCATCGCCGCCGAGATGGGTGCCCAGGCTGTGGCTCTGCACGCCCGCACCGCGGCGCAGCGCTACTCCGGTCACGCCGACTGGTCGCAAATCGAGCGATTGAAGGAGCACATGGTCGACTCCGGCTTCAGCAATATCCCGGTGCTTGGCAACGGCGACATCTTCGCCTCTACCGATGCCCGCAAAATGCTCGACGAGACCGGCTGCGACGGTGTCGTCGTCGGTCGTGGCTGCCTTGGTCGCCCGTGGCTATTCGCGCAGTTGTCCGCCGAGCTGCGTGGCAAAGAAGTGCCGCCGGCACCAACATTTGGTGAGGTCGCGGGGATTATCCGTCGTCACGCGGAACTACTCGTGGAGCACGAGGGCGAGCGTAAGGGTTGCCGCGACCTGCGCAAGCACATCGCCTGGTACCTGCGGGGATACCCGGCAGGCGGCGAGGTGCGCAAGTCTCTCGCACGCGTCGATTCGCTGGCAACGCTCGACGAGATTCTCACGCCGCTTTACGACGGCCCCAGCGCCCACGCCCGCCCGGAGGACGCCGACGGCGCCCGCGGCCGACAGGGATCCCCTGCAAAGGTGGTCTTGCCGGAGGGCTGGCTGGACGACCCGGAGGACGACACCGTGCCTGAAGGCGCGGAGATTATGCACTCCGGTGGCTAAGCTTCGGTTCTGAGCGAGTGTTTACATAACTTTACGAGGGGTAATTGGGGGCTCCCCACTAACGCGCGACCTTGTTGAGGATTGCCTACTATGGAACGCATGCGCACTGTCTACCGAGAACAAATGGACAACTTGGCCCACAGTCTGATTGTGATGTGTGACCGAGTTGGATCCATGCACAAGCTTGCGAACAAGGCCCTCTTTGAGGCTGATTTAGTCTCGGCTGAAACCGTTCTTTCCCAGATTGATTCTCTCGAGGACCTGCGCCAGGATGCGGAGCAGCGAGCCTTTGAACTGTTGGCACGCGAAGCTCCTGTAGCTGGTGACCTCCGGCAGATTGTCAGTGGTCTCTACATTGTCGAAGACATCTCCCGCATGGGCGCGTTGAGTGTGCATATTGCCAACGTTGCCCGGCGTCGCCACCCGAACAAGGCACTGCCGGAGCCCGTGGAGGGATTCTTCCGCGAGATGGCCGCGGTATCTGAGCAGATGACGCACGAAACCCGTCAGGTACTCATCGACTACAACGTTGACCAGGCATTGGCCTTAGATAAGACCGATGACAGCATCGACGACATCCATCAGCACCTGTTTACGCTGACCAACGACGATAATTGGCCACACACCCCCGCGCAGACGGTGGATGTCACCCTGCTGAGTCGCTTCTACGAGCGCTACGCGGATCACGCCGTCGAGGTTGCGGCCCGGATTGTTTACCTGGCCACCGGTTACAAGCGCGATGTCTACCTGGACAAGCTTGAGGACGAGCGCGACCAGCGCAGCTTTAACCAACGCCTGCAGGCCTTGGAGCGTCACCTGCGGATGTAGGTTCGTGAAGTTGCAGGCTGCTGGGGTGAGTGTTGGGTTGCTCAGGAGGGCTGGGTGTTGTGCTGCTGAGCTGGGTGTTGGACTGCTCGGCGGGTTTCAGGCCGGAGTGGAGCCGTTTTTAAGTCACACCAGGCTAAACACCGCCCCAGCCAAACACCGCCCCACCCCGAGAAAGTGACTAGGTTTATGACACTTTACTGCGAGTAAACGTTATTCATCTGACATAAACCTAGTCAGTAACTGTTTGATCCCGCCACAAAAACTGTGTGCCCCGGCACAAAACACCTCCGCGGTTAGACAATCGGGTGGCAAAACATGTGCTCGACATAGCAATCTCATAAACCGCAACAACAAAAAGAGCCCCGTACCTCACGCGTGTGCACGCGAGGTACGGGGCTCTTGCTTTTTGATTATTTTGGCTATTAAGGCATACGCAAAGCGTTTAGCCGAAGCGACCGGAGATGTAGTCCTCGGTTTCCTTCTTGTCCGGATTCTCGAAGATCTTCTTGGTCGGGCCAACCTCGACCAGGCGACCCGGCTTACCGGTTGCCTCGAGGGAGAAGAATGCGGTCTGATCGGACACACGAGCTGCCTGCTGCATGTTGTGGGTCACGATGACGATGGTGAATTCTTCCTTCAGCTCGTGAATCAGGTCCTCGATTGCCAGGGTGGAAATCGGGTCCAGTGCGGAACACGGCTCGTCCATCAGCAGAACTTCCGGCTCAACTGCAATTGCGCGTGCGATGCACAGACGCTGCTGCTGACCACCGGAGAGGCCGCCGCCCGGCTTGTCCAGGCGGTCCTTGACCTCATCCCAGAGGTTGGCGCCGCGCAGGGACTTCTCGGCAACCTCCTGGAGATGAGCCTTGTTCTTAACACCGGCCAACTTCAGACCAGCCACGACATTGTCCTCGATGGACATGGTCGGGAACGGGTTCGGACGCTGGAACACCATACCGATGGTGTTACGAACGGAGACCGGGTCGATCTTCGGGCCATAGATGTTTTCGCCGTCGAGAAGCACCTCGCCAGTGACGTAGGCACCCGGGATGACCTCGTGCATACGGTTCAGCGAACGGAGCACGGTGGACTTACCACAGCCGGACGGGCCAATGAATGCGGTAACGGAACGCGGCGGGACGTGCAGGTCGACGTTCTGCACAGCGTGGAAATCGCCGTAGTAGATGTTGACATCGTTAAGGTCTAGGCGCTTAGCCATGGTCTTTCAAAAACCTTCCTTGAAATAGCGGACGTTAGGCGCCCAGCATTAACTGCTCTTGACGGAGAACTTGGCGGATACGACGCGCGCCAGGATATTGATGAGGGCAATGATGAGAACCAGCGTGAGCGCTGCGCCCCACATCTTGTCGAATGCCGCACCGGTATTACCGGCCTTGTACATGTCCAGCATGAACAGTGGCAGCGAGGACTGCGACTGGCCGAACGGGTTGTAGGTAATGATTCGCGAGGTTGCAACCAGAATCAGCATCGGTGCGGACTCACCCATAACGCGGGCGACGGCCAGCATGATGCCGGTGACGATGCCCGACAGTGCGGTCGGGAGCACAATCTTCAAAATGGTCTTCCACTTCGGAACACCCAGAGCGTAAGAGGCTTCACGCAACTCGTGCGGAACGATGCGCAACATTTCCTCGGTGTTGCGGACCACGATCGGCAGCATCAGCAGAACCAGTGCCAGCGACACGGCGAAGCCGGAGCGGCTCATGCCGAACATGACCACCCACATCGAGTAGATGAACAGCGACGCAACGATCGACGGCACACCGGAGAGGATGTCGACCATGAAGGTGGTGACCTTGCCCAAGCGGGAGTTACCTGCGTACTCGACCAAGTAGATGGCGACGAAGATACCGAACGGCACGGTCATGAGAGTTGTGACCAGAGCCTGAACCAAGGTACCGACGATTGCGTGAGCAACACCGCCGGCAGACGCACCAACGGTGACACCGCGCTGGGAAGCAGTCCACCACTCACCACTCAGCAGTGACGGGGTACCTCGGACGACAAGCTCAAAGAGAACCCACACCAGCGGGATTAGGGCAAGAGCCATGCAGCAGTAAATGAGGACCGTGGAGACGTTGTCCGCTACCTTGCGGGAACCCTTAATCTGGGTGAATGCCGACTCCGTGGTGGGGACCATGTCTGCGGGGCCGTGAGGCGAAGAATCAGTAGTTGAACTAGTCATTGTTACTTCTCGTTTCTTTTCCTACGACCTTGCTACTTCTTCGCAATCATTCGGGCTGCGGAGTTGACCACGAAGGTCAGCAAGAACAGCACCAAACCTGCGGACATGTAAGCGCCGGCCTTGAGGTTGTCATTGAACTCCGGTGCCGCATTAGCAATTGCGGTTGCGAAGGTGGTACCACCGTCGAAAAGCGAGCCACGGAATGCCGAGGACGGGGAGATTACGAGGTACAGAGCCATCGTCTCACCGAGGGCGCGTCCCAGACCCAGCATCGAGCCGGAGATAAAGCCAGAACGACCGAATGGCAGAATGGCCAGCTTGACCATCTCCCAACGGGTCGCACCGAGAGCCAGCGATGCCTCAATGTGACCACGCGGGGTCTGAACAAAGACCTCACGGGTGGTAGCCGCGATAACCGGCAGAATCATAATTGCTAGCACAATGCCACCGGTGAAGAGGTTTCGACCGGTCTCGAAGGCCGGTGAGTTTGGGTACAGGGCAAACATCGGGATAAAGCCCAGTGTCTTAGCCAACCACCCGTACAGACCAGCCAATGCCGGACCGAGAGCCATAAAGCCCCACAGACCGTAAACAATCGACGGCACTGCGGCCAGCAAATCCACGAGGTATCCCAGCGGCTTAACCATCTTCTTTGGAGCATAGGCAGTCAGGAAGATGGCAATACCCAGCGCAACCGGCATCGCCAGAATCAGCGCCAGGATGGAAACCGCGACGGTCACCAGAAACATGTTCGGAATACCGAAGTACATGGCGGAGGTATCCGCCAGGTTCCATCGTTCGGTGTAGGTGAAAAAGTTCGCTTCGTTACGGGACATTGCCGGAACTGCGCGCAGGAGTAGGAACACTGCAATTGCGATGATGGCAGCAGTCACCAATGCGGAAGATCCTACCGCCAGAATCTTGAAGATTCGGTCACCAGGACGAACAACGCCGGACTGAATGGCTTGCTCTTCCGAGCTCTCGTCGCCGGAGGAATCCACCTGCGGTGCTGAGGACTGCAACAGACTGCTGTCTACAGCCTCCTGCTTCCCTTCAATGGGAGTCGAGGAACTCATGATCTCATTTCCTAAGTAGAAGTGATTTGTGCTTCAACGCACATGAAGACCGATTGGCCTCAATACCCCTCTACGAGCGGTACCCAATCAACTGAGGTGTCGATGTATAAAGCCAACCGGTCTACGTCAGGTTTTCGGCCTACAGCTCAAATCTGCGTGGCCGGCTGAAGTAATCCTCGCGCCAACCGGGTAACAACAGAGCCAACTCTGCTTTCACCCGCGTTGCGCGCAACGAATTACTTGATAGCGTCAACCGCTGCGGACAACTTGTCCTTGAACTCACCCTGAACCGGGATGTAACCCAGCTCTTCGAGCTCTGGGCCCTGGCCCTCTTCCAGAACAACCTTCAGGAAGTTCTTAACCAAGTCACGAGTCTCCTCGTCGTAACCAGCGGAGCAGACGATTTCGTAGGTGGTCAGAACCAGCGGGTAAGCGCCTTCCTCATCCATTGCGAACAGAGCGTCGGTGTCAACAACCATGTCGTGACCCTCAGTCTTGAACGTGACGGAATCCAGAGCCTTACCGACGGTGTCGTTGTTCAGCTCAACCGGGCCATGGCCGAAGTCCATCTTGGCGATGCCCAGACCCTTGTCCTCCGCGAAGCCAGACTCAACGTAGGTGATAGCACCGTCGATATTGGAAACCTCGTTGACAACACCAGCCGAGCCGTTAGCGCCCTGACCAGTAGCAGTAGGGAAGGACTTGGAAGCCTCGTGCTTCCACTGCTCCGGAGCAGCAGCGCTCAGGAACTTCATGAAGTTATCAGTAGTACCGGACTCCTCAGAGCGGTAGACAACCTTGATGTCCTTCTCCGGCAGCTTCGCGTCCTTGTTGACCTCAGCAATCTTCGGGTCGTTCCACTTGGTGATCTTGCCGTCGAAGATTTCAGCAACCAGTGCCGGGGTCAGAGTGACATCAACGCCCTCGAGGTTGTAGGCAACGGCAACCGGACCGATAACCATCGGCAGGTGCCATGCATCGTTACCATCGCAGCGCTTCTTAGCCTCTGCAACCTGGTCCTTGCCGTCCTTCTCCTTCAGCGGAGAGTCGGAGCCAGCGAAAGCAACGGTGCCAGCAATGAACTGAGTCTGACCGGAACCAGAGCCAGATGCGTTGTACGACAGAGTCGAGCCGGTCTCTTCAAACTTGGTGGCAAATAGGTCCATAGCGCGCTGCTGCGAGGTAGCGCCCTCACCCTGCAGCTCACCAGTGACGTCAGCCAAACCCTCAACGTTAGAAGCGCCTTCGCCGCCCTCTTCAGAGCAAGCGGCCAGGGTGAGACTTGCAATAGCGGCCAGACCAATGACGGATGCCGCACGATTCTTCTTCAGCACAGTAAATCCTCCGGGTTTACACAATGAGTGAAACAGTTCTCGTGGAACCGCCACACTCCGGTCCACTGCGCTGAACCTATCTACCGATAGTAACCGGAACCTGTTCAAAACATTAACAATCGGTGAACGGCGCAAGTAATTCTTTATTTATCCTCATTTTCCCTGTAAGAAGCCCTAAAATGCGCCCCTGAAACACTGAGGATTGGACAACATCTCCCCAAAATCACAAGTATCATTGCCCCCGCCACAGAGGAAAACCACCTAAAACTGAGACAAACCTAAGCTCGCCCTCTCCAATAACTCAGCCCTTCCCCAACAACTCGCCTCCAATAAACCGAACCGTCACATTTACGCGCCGTACATCACATCACGGCGAGCCACTTCAAAGCCGACCGCACGGTAAGTGCGCACTGCCGGAGCATTGTCGCCTTCGACATAGAGAATTACCTTTTCCGCTCCCCGGCTCCGGAGATGGGAAAGCCCAACATTGGTCAACCATCGCCCCAGACCGCGTCCGCGCGCCTTCGAGCTCAGTCCAATCACATAGACCTCACCAGTTGGCACAGACTCCTCAGCGTGCCACTTCGTCCAGTGGAAACCACAAATCTCCTCCGCACTGTCGCGCGCCCCGGCCACATCCGCAGCAAAGAACACGCCCTCCGGGTCGAACCACTGCACATCCCGAGCGCGATCGAGTTGTGGCTGTGACCAACCCCCCTGCTCCGGATGCCAATCAAACGCCTCGTTATTCACTGCCAACCACGCTCGATCTACCGCTGCCGCGCCCCACTTCGCACGTGCCGCAGTCAGGGTCAAGGCTTCAACATCATCACGCTTATCGACGTCCCCCGCCGCCTTCTCCAACGCTGAGCCCGAAACGGACATCTGCAACAGCTCGCGGACAACCTTGCGTCCCGTCAACTCTGCCAAGCGGCTGGCACCGGCGACATCACCGTGAGCCCAGATAGGCAGACGCTCACCGACTTCAGCATCGATGTGCGCAAGCAGCTTCGCTCCCACGCCTTGCCTGCGAAACTCCGGATCAACAACCATCTCCATAGCATCTGGCGCAACGGCTGCCAGGCCCAAATAACGGTCGTTCTCGATAATCGCAAAGTGTCGATGCCCGAAAGAGTCGTCGTCAAGCCCTCGGACGAAAGCCTCGCCGAACGCCTCCACGCCGTCGGTGGAGTGGGCGCGCTGCAGTAGCGTACTGGCGGCGGTGGTGTCTACGTCAAGCAGTTCGGTTACGTTCATACGCCCCACCCTATACACAGCCGCGGATTCAACACTTCCCCGATGTCCGCTGGGCCAAAAGCGATGGGGTACTAATAGAGTGTGTCCATTTCCCGACGACAGAAGAAAATCGGTGGCTCCATCCTCGCCGTTGCCGCGCTGGTGATCGCCACCGACATGGGCTTCGCCAGCCATGCGGAGTACAAGCTCTCCGAGCATATTCAAGAGACTGCACAACTGGAGATGACCCCATACGTCGCCATCGGTGGCAAGGCCTACTTGTCCTCTTTTGTTACGGGTAAGTGGAGCTCCGTAACTTCGCGCATCCGCGATGTGGAGGTACCCGACTTCGGCTTGGTATCTCTGGAGTACGGAGCGTCCAACGTTAAGGTCCCAGCATCGGCAGTGCTCAGCGGAGATTTCCCAGAGTCGCCGACGAAGCAGTACTTCACCAAGCTCTCGCTCGACGGCGTCTCTCTGGGCAACAAGCTGGGGCTGACGGACTTGAGCATCCAGAGTCTGAAGGACTCCTCCCCCACCGGCGGCTGGGAGACCGAGGCAATTTTCGAGGCCACACCAGCCGGATGGCAGGGAAAAACTCAGGTCACGGCGAAGTTGCGCATTGTCAGCCGCGACGTGGTCATTACGCCGATGGAGATTATTTCTGCGCCCTCGTCCCCAACGGATTCTAAGAGCCACGTCAAACCTGAGCTGTCTGAGGCTGATACGCAGCACATCATGAACACCTTCGCTCTGACACTGCGAGATTCGGATATACCGATGGGCATGCCGGCGACTCGCGTATACGTGTCGGGCGGTTCTATCACCATCGAAGGCGAACAGATTCTGTGCACCGTGTCGCCAACGAACTTCATGCCGCCGACATCACAACAGGATGCCGAGGCGTCAGCACAATCCACGGAGAAGCTGCCGGAGAAGAACTGTCGGGTGCGTCGCTAAGGCCGTCGTCAAGCATCGCCGTTAAACGTCGTTGCAGCGTTGGCACCATGCGCCAACAGCCCATACATGGCCACAAGAGCTTCAGCGGTAGAGTGTGAAGCATGACCGAGAACAATGGCAGCAACCAGACAGACGCCGCTGCACAGGAGCCTGCAGCTGCGGCAGCCCCTCGCCTCGACGGCAACGAGGCCATTAACCGCGCGGCCGAGCAGGCCAAGAGCACCGCTACGCGCAACATCACTGAGCTTGAGGGGCTCCCGATCCCTGACGAGACCGCTAACCTGCGCTTCGGCCCGAATATTCACGACGGCCTGCTGGCACTACTGCCGCTGGTCGGCGTGTGGCGCGGTGAGGGGCAGGCAAACACCGTCGTCGACGGTGAGTACAACTTCGGCCAGCAGGTTATCTTCAGCCACGATGGCGAGAACTACCTGAAGTATGAGTCGCGCATCTGGAAGCTGGATGAAGAAGGCAAACCAACCGGCCCTGACCAGCGCGAAACGGGATTTTGGCGCATCAACAACGATGACGAGATTGAGTTCATCTGCGTCCACTCCACCGGCGTCACTGAGATTTACTACGGCAAGCCGGTCTCCGAGCGCGCATGGGAGCTGCAGGCAGCCTCCACAATGGTCACTGCTACCGGTCCAGCATCACTTGGCCCGGGCAAGCGCCTCTACGGCCTGATGCCGAACAACGATCTCGGCTGGGTGGACGAACGCCTGCGGGATGAGGAATTCACTCCCCGTATGTCCGCGCAGCTCAAGCGTTACGCAGGCTAGGTTCTCCCCCGCTTTACGACGGGCGCTGTGTGGCCTGGCTGCGGGGCCCTATTACTTTGCGCACTACGGCTTTGGCACCCTACTGCGACAAGCCCTACTGCGTCGCCAGCGCCTCGTCACACAGGTCACGGAATTCCTTTTCCGCAGCTACATCCGGCTGCGGAATGGGCTCACCATCGATGGACTTAACCACGACCGCGATGCGCACCGAGGACACTAGCCACACCGCATCAGCGGTGAATAGGTCCCTTGGTACCAGAACCGTCGGAGTGACTTTCCAGCCGCAGTTGGCAGCTGTTTCAAACAGCGCTGCCTGAGTCGTGCCCGGCAGCACTCCTTCACCGGGGTTGGGGGTCAGCAGCTCATTGCCGCGCTGGACGATGATGGTCGATGTCGGGCCTTCCAGGAGCTTTCCCTCTGCGGAGGTGAAGATGACATCGTCAAAACCCTTGGACTTGGCATAGCGTAATGCGGCCATATTAGCCGCGTATGACAACGTTTTCGCGCCGATGAGCGCCCACGGTGCACGGGAGCCAAGGTCGAGCGAGAAACCACGCTCTGCAAGCATGACTGATACCGGCTTCAGGCGATTTTCCGCCACCTTTTTCGCGGAGCTTGCCAAAACGTAGCCAGTCGGCCTTCCAGTGGACTCGCGACCACGCGAGTAAACCCACCGCAACGTCGCATCCCCCTCAATTGACCTATCGCGCAACTCCCGTAGTGCAACCTCGGTAGCCGCCCGCCATTGCTCCAGGTCCGGGGTTGGCAAATCCAGCATTAGCGCTGACGATGCGAACCGCTTCTCGTGCCGGTCAGTATTGCAGGTATGACCACCCCTGACCAGTAGTGTTTCAAAAACTCCGTCGCCGCGAATAGCTCCGAGATCGTCCGCGTAGAGGAACGGCTGTCCTGCCTCGACAGCAATCGGGCCACCGTCTGCGAAGACGTCGATAAGCACTAGAGAAGAAAGCGAATCCGTCATACACACAAGCTTAATCCATGCTTAATTTGGGGATTTCTGGTTAACATGAGGGAGTGAGTGTTGAGTATGTAAGTCCTTTGATGTCTCACGTGGCTGGTGCCGCTGCCCTCGAATTGGGCGGACAGACGGTAGGTTTAGAGAAGGCCTCAGAGAACGCCCCAGACGGAACCTCAGCGAAAAACGTCGAGCAAACCACAGGGCAAGCTAGCGTGGCATGGCACTACGGCCGTCCACTGGTAGAGCAACGTCATCTACAAGAGGACTGCGGAGTAGTAGATCGCTCGTACTACCGCGTTATTGAGGTTACTGGCGAGGATCGCCTGACCTACCTCAACACACTTTTTTCACAGAAGGTCGACGATGCCACCCCCGGCACTGTCACTGAAGCCCTGAACCTGGATGCCAACGGTCACGTTCTCCACCACATGACGCTGACTGTTTTGGACGATTCTGTGCTTATCGACGTGCCCCCTGTTGGCTTCGACTCCCTGCTGAAGTACCTGAACATGATGGTGTTCTGGTCCAAGGTGGAAATTGCTGAGATAGAACGGGCGGTTATTTCCGTCATGGGGCCGGATGCCCCTGAGGTACTGGTGTCCGCCGGCCTCGCATTCCCGCAGGTGGGCAAGGCTACGACGGTGGGGCATTCCTATGTCCGACACCTGCCTTGGCCACGCGGCGGACGTGTGGATGTGCTCGTGCGCCGACAGGATTTAGTCGGTGCTTGGGACGCGCTGATGGCCGCTGGCGCCTCCCCAGTTGGACTGATGGGATGGGAGGCCGAACGCGTAGTCTCCTTGCGGCCGGAGCTGGGAATCGATGTAGATGAGAAGATGATTCCGCATGAGGCTCCGCGCTGGATTGCCTCTGAATTCGACACGGCTGCCGTGCACTTGGACAAGGGCTGCTATCGCGGCCAAGAGACTGTGTCTCGAGTCCACAATGTTGGTCGCTCCCCACGAGTTTTGGTGATGCTGCAGCTCGACGGCTCAGCTACTCTGCCGGAAACCGGCGATCCAGTGATGATGGGCAAGCGCGCCGTGGGCCGCGTAGGCACCGTCGTGCAACATGCCGATTACGGCCCGATTGCATTGGCTCTGCTTAAGCGCTCGGCGCAGGAACGCGAGGGCCTTGTGGTGGGTGACTGCGCCGTGGCCGTCGACCCTTCCTCCATCGACCGCGTCGAGCAGCTGCCACCGGGTCGTGTGGCCATCAACCGCCTGCGTGGGAAATAAGTAACGGGAAATAGGTAAAGCCACCAGACAGAGTGGTGAAAAAATAACTTTTTCCATTTTTTTCAGAAAGGTTATTCCCCCAGTTCACAGTACATATTGAGTTGCCTGAGCGCGAGGACACAACCCACTATGGGCCTCCCCGCGTAACCCCTTCGTCTAAAAATCAGCTATGGTGTCTTACAGGAATTAACGCAATAAGACATAAGTGGGTCGGCCGTATCCCCGTGCCGTCCCACGGATTACACAAGGGGGTCAGGCCATGGGTCGCGGCCGTGCGAAAGCAAAGCAGGCGAAGGTTGCCCGTCAGCTCAAGTACGATTCACCAGAAATGGACTTGGAGCGTCTGCAGCGGGAACTCGTCGGCAAGTCGAACGAGTCCGATCGAGACGACTATTACTCTGACTGGGAGGAATGGGCCTCAGGCGCTGGTCGCGACAGCTAGCGTAAGCTAACCGCTGTCGTATTTTCCGCAAAGCGTTTCTATTTCAATAAAACAAGCACCCGCCAACGATTCCGTTGGTGGGTGCTTGTTTTTGCTTAGTGACCGCGTTTATGCTCGGCCGATTATGCTCGGCCGTGGCGGATCGATCCGAGTTACTGACTGCGTTTATGACAAAAATAGCCCGAAAAACGGCTCGGAAGTGCCATAAACTCGCACAGTTTCACATATGCAGCCCGTGGTTTTGGGGATCTCAGCTACTCAACCCGGATGTAGGCGGCTCAGCAGTCGGCCACCCTCCACAGTAGACCAGCCGCCCCAGTCCCGACCAGCCGAAGGCCAAAGCTTAGAAGCGCGGGTGGCTGCCGCGTAAAACAGCCCTATCCTCGCCGGCCTCGCTCTTGCGGACAGTACCCAGCTCCCAAGCGTTGATGTGGCGGGCAGTCAGCAGAGCCAGTGCACGATCGCGATCCTCTGCAGAAACAATCGCAACCATACCAACACCCATGTTGAAGGTCTTCTCCATCTCCTCGCGGGAGACGTTGCCGAGCTCAGCAATGGTCTTGAAGATCGGGCCCGGGGTCCATGTTGCGCGGCTCATGTCAGCGGTCAGGCCTTCCGGCATGATGCGAACCATGTTGCCAGCCAATCCGCCACCGGTGACGTGGCAGAAAGTGCGGACCTCTGCCTCGTTCATGAGAGCCAGGCAGTCCTTCGCATAGATCTTGGTTGGCTCCAGCAGCTCCTCACCGAGGGTACGTCCGAAGTCTTCGACGTAACCGTCGAGCTCCAGACCGGCCTTCTCCAGGAGAACGTAGCGAGCCAGCGAGTAGCCATTGGAGTGAAGTCCAGAGGACTCCATGGCGATAATGACATCGCCCTCACGCACGCGGTCCGGGCCGAGAAGCTTGTCCCCTTCCACGACACCGACGCCGGTAGCGGAGACATCGTACTCGCCTGGTTCCATCACACCCGGGTGCTCTGCAGTCTCGCCGCCCAGGAGGGCGCAACCCGCCTGGACGCATCCCTCGGCGATGCCGGAAACGATCTCGGCGACGTGCTCCGGCACGACCTTGCCAATTGCGATGTAGTCCTGCAGGAACAGCGGCTCGGCGCCGCACACGACCAGGTCATCGACGACCATGGCGACCAGGTCCAGGCCGATGGTGTCGTGCTTGCCGACGGCCTGCGCCACGGCCAACTTGGTCCCCACACCATCGGAGGATGCGGCCAGCAGCGGCTTTTCGTAGTTGCCCAGTGCAAACAGGCCGGCAAAACCGCCGAGCCCGCCACGGACCTCTGGGCGAGTGGCCTTCTTGGCAATCGGGGCGAATAGTTCAACGGCGCGGTCGCCGGCTTCGATGTCGACGCCGGCTGCAGCGTAGGAAGCACCAGAAACGTTCTCGGTCATTAGAGGCTCTCGCTTTAAACTTTCTCCCCCGGGCGGCGTTACTGCCGTATCCGGGAGTATTGGCGGACCGGGAACAAAGCAACGGCTGCAATCCACAGCACCGCTTACGCCTTGTTCTCGGTTCAGTTCTCGTAGTTCATTCTAAGGAGGTTTCGAGGCTAATTGCTCGTTGCGGCTTTGGCAGCCTGGGCTGCCTGCATCCTCTCCACAGCTGCCGCATTCGGATTGCCCTCCGGCAGACCCAGCGGGTACTTGCCATCGAAGCAGGCACAACAGACTTCGGTCTTTGCCTGCTCGGAAGCGGCGACCATGCCATCGATGGAGACAAATCCCAGGCTGTCGGCACCAATCGCGGTTGCGATACCGGCGACAATGTCATTTTCATCCACGCCGTTGGCCAACAGCTCGCCCGGAGAGGCGAAGTCAATGCCGTAGAAGCACGGCCATTTCACCGGCGGCGCGGCGATGCGCACGTGCACTTCCTTCGCACCGGCCTCACGCAGCATGCGAATCAGGGCACGCTGAGTGTTGCCGCGGACGATGGAGTCATCGACCACGACCAAGCGCTTACCGGCGATAACTTCCTTCAGCGGGTTCAGCTTCAGTCGGATGCCCAGCTGACGAATCGTCTGCGAAGGCTGAATGAAGGTACGGCCCACGTAACCGTTTTTGGTCAGCCCCTGACCAAACGGAATGCCCGATTCCTGGGCATAGCCAACCGCCGCCGGGGTTCCGGATTCCGGCACCGGCATTACTAGGTCACCGTCAGCCGGGAACTCACGCGCCAACTGGCGACCTAGCTCAAGGCGCACGGCATTGACAGAGCGACCACGGATGTTGGAGTCCGGGCGCGCCAGGTAGACGTACTCGAAAATGCATCCTGCGTGGGTAGTTTCGGCGAAACGCTGCGAACGGACACCGGAGGCATCAATGGCCACCATCTCGCCCGGCTCGATCTCGCGGACGAATGATGCACCGACGATATCCAGCGCACAGGTCTCAGACGCAACTACCCAGCCACCGGACAGGCGGCCCAAGCACAACGGACGCACACCGTGTGGGTCACGCGCAGCGTACAGCGTTTCGCCATCGGTGAAAGTAAGGCAGAAGGCCCCCTTCAGGCGCGGCAGAAGCGTCAGCGCAGCCGCTTCCACGTTGGTGCTACAGCCGTGGTCTTCTGGGTGATCAACCTTGCCGGTTTCGTCGGCAAGCAGTGCGGTCATAATTGCGGAGTCGCTAGGCAGCTCTCCCTGATCGCGCATCAGCCCCTTATCCACTGCCTCACGGAACAGCGTGAGGTGGTTGGTCAGGTTGCCGTTGTGCCCCAGCGCGATGTCCGTGCCGTCGGAAGCCATCTGGAACATCGGCTGTGCATTCTCCCACGCAGGAGCTCCAGCGGTGGTGTAGCGCGTGTGCCCTACGGCTACGTGCCCCTTCAGAGCGTCGAGCGTCTGCTCATCAAAAACCTGGGAAACAAGCCCGAGATCCTTGAATACGAGAATTTGGTCGCCGTCGCCGACTGCGATACCGGCGGCTTCCTGGCCGCGATGTTGCAGGGCAAACAAGCCATAGTAGGTGAGTTTGGACACGTCTTCGCCAGGTGCCCAAACGCCAAAGACGCCACATTCTTCACGCGGGGATGTCTCCCCCAGATCGTCGTAAGGCGAAATTGGCAAAAGTTTGGTCTTTGGTGCACCTGAAATGTTGGTATCGGCCACGACATTCACACTAATAGCCCCACCCGCCCGGGCACCAATTCAGCATCCCCCCCCAACGGGTTTTAAGAAATGCGCGCCACCGGCAGATGATTCCCGATTTCCGCCGCACGCGTGCCCGACATATCGATGTGCGCCTGCACCTGCTCTAACGTGATCATTCCGCACGCGAGTCCCAGCCAAATCTCCGGCGACATCTCCACGACATTGGGCGGCGTACCGCGTGTGTGCCTGGGCCCCTCAATGCACTGGACCGCGACGAAGGGCGGCACGCGCACCTCGACGCTATGCCCCGGCGCCTCTTGGGCGAGCATCCGCACGGACAGACGCACCGCTTTGGCGAGGCTCGCACGGCTTAACGACGGCCCCTGCGCCCCATCTGCCCCGGCGAAGGAGGCAGCCTTTTGGTCAGATAGCAATTCGCGGCCGAGAAGACGTTGCGCCGCCCAGGGTGCGGCGGTGGAAAGAGCGCTGCGAACGTCGAAAGGCGAGATTTTGGATACCATAACCTCATCCTAGAGTTATGCTTTCATATATGGATACGCAGTCAACTGAAAAAGCTGAACAGGTGCACGCTCCAGCGTCACCATCTCTTGTACTCCGTTTTATGGCGTCGCCGACCGATGTCATTATGGCCGGAACCAATTCCGTCCACGGCGGCCGTGTGTTGCAGTGGATTGACAAGGCCGCTTACGCCTGTGCGACCGGCTGGTCGGGACGCTACTGCGTGACTGCGTACTTCGGTCACATTCACTTCACTCGCCCGATTCCCAGCGGCCACATTGTTGAGGTGCGCTCCAAGATTGCGCATACCGGTCGCAGTTCTATGCACATCGTCAACGAGGTGCTCTCAGCTGATCCGCGCGAGGGCAAGTTCACCCGCGCAGCTGACTGCCTAGTGATCTTCGTGGCCATGGATGAAAATGGTAAGTCGACACCGGTTCCGAAGTGGGTGCCGCAAACGGAGGAAGAAGAGCGTGTTGAAAAGGCCGCTCTTTCCCGTTTTGAGCTCCGCCGCGACATCGAAGCCAGCATGCGCGCGCAAACGTACTCCGCGGATTCCTCTGCACCCGAGCTGACCACACGTTTCCTGGCAAAGCCGACCGATGTTAACTGGGGCGGAAACGTCCACGGCGGTACCGCCATGGAGTGGATTGATGAGGCTGCGACGGCAGTTACCACCAACTGGGCGGGACGCCAGACTATTTCCGTGTACGCAGGTGGTATTCGCTTCTACAACCCAATCCACATTGGCGACCTAGTTGAGGTGCGCGCACGCATCCTGCGCACCGGCACGACCTCGATGCACCTGTCGGTGCAGGTCTACTGCTGTGAGCCCCGCAAGGGTGTCGGCGGGCTGCGCAAGGCTCTGCACTCGACCATGACTTATGTCGCAATTGACGACGATTTCAACCCACAGCCGGTACCGCACTTCCAGCCGACGACGGATGAGGACAAGCGCCTGCACGCTCACGATCTGTCGCTGAAGGCGCTGCGTGACAAGTACAGCCCGCTACCGCTGATTGAGCGCGAACAGGATTAAGCCGCCTGGCCGCCCGGCTTCCTGTTTTTCCACCAGATGGATAGGAACATCCAGCCAATCAGCGCGAAGGTGATGTAGGTGACGTACCGGTCAATCGTCTGCAGGGAGCCCTGGATACTTGGGCCAAACTTCAGGCCCAAGTACAGGTAGAAGCACTTGAGCATTGCGGCACAGAGGAAGAGGTACACACCTACTACCCAGCCGCGCACCTTCGCAATACCACCGATGGCCACGACGATCGTGGCCGGAATCGGCGAGAATGGCACAAACGATGCCAGCACACTCAGCCCGATGCGTTCATAGATGAAGTTCTCCATCTTCTTAAACCATCGCGGTGGATGGCCGCCGAAACTCATCGTGATGAATTCCGTGCCCCACTTCTTGCCCATCCAGTAGAAGAACGGCATGAACTTAATTGTCGACAGCGCCGCAATCACCACAACAGCGAAGAGGAAGAGCGGCCTATCCTCGTTTTCCGACGCGAGAATCAGCACCGAGAGATTCGAGCCCGTCAGCCACGTATGTAAAAAGGTATACTTGAGCAGCAAAACCGCGCGGAACGGGATAATTGCAAAGCCGTACACGGCAACCAGCATCAGCGATGCATAGAGAAGCTTGTCTATTTTGTCCGGCTCACGCAGGAAGCTCGGCAGATCCTCACGAGGGTCGTGCTCGGCCTCGTTACGCATGTCGGGTGAAGTCATGAACCACAGTCTAACTGCACGACTCCTTCCGCAGCAGGAGCCGCAGACTATGCCATTACGTACGGCTCAGACGCACTCGCCAAGGACGACCGCAGTGCCGCCTACTATCCTGGGAAGATATGACCACCGATTCACCCGCGCCTGTGCCCGCACAGCAGCCTCACGCACCACGGTCTGAGTCTTCCTCACCATCGCTTGACGACGGCCAGGAGAACGCATCCTCACCGAGCATGCTGCAACGTGTTCGCGCCGCTATCCCGCCTGTGTCCATCCTGGTACTGACGGCGGTATTCCTCTTCGCCGGGTGGTTCACGCTCTTCGGGCCTATCAATGTTCTGGCTTGGCGTGGTGGCACGTTCCCCCGCACCGAGGCAGACCGCCCCTACTATCAGCAGGCTCTGAAGGATGTTGCGCGCTATCAGTACGAGGAGCAGCCATCCCCTGAGGTTTACTTCGGCCTGGCGTGTGGCGCTACTGATGCCGACATCCGCAGCGTTATCCCCAAGGTCGGCGAGCACCCGAATTCAGACGCAGACCCAACCGCTGATGAAGATGCCGTCGCCGCCGCTGCTGCCACCAGGCCGGGTTCTGCACCTGCGGCTACGAACCAGACATCGAAGCTGAATCCAAACCTTGACGCATTCGGAGACACGGTCGACTGCTCCGGTTCCTGGACTGCGCCATTCTTGTCATTCCTGCTCGCATCCGCGGGTGTTCCGGTCTTTGATACGCCCGAGAATTCGGCTGCCAATAGTGCCACCGACAACAACAGCACAGAGCAGTACAACACTGCGCAGAACAGAACAGCGCAGAACAGCACTGCCACAACCGAGAACCCATGGCTGGTTGCGGATGTCGAACAGCTCATGGATGCCTACAAGGCACATGATGCTTTCGTCACCGACAAGGACTTCTCTCCTCAGGTGGGTGACATCATTTTCTACCGCTACCCCGCAGGCCTTGGGGTGCACGCCAACATGGTTGTCGCGGTTCAGGGTGACTGGGTCACCATCGGTGGCGATGAGCTTGGCAAGGTCGGTCTAGCTAGCATGACCTTGCGAAACCGAGGTGGCATCGTGGGCTACGGCGCCACGGGCTACTTCGAGCAAGCACCGCTGGACGCCAGCAAATAGCCAAGTTTAAATAGGAAGATTTTCCTCGATGAGGTCGCGCAGAGCGTCGTCGTCAGGCGAAACCTTGGACCGGAAACGGCCGATGACCTCCCCCTCGGGCGAGATAACAAACTTTTCGAAGTTCCACTTCACGTCCCCAGCCTCGCCGTCGGCGTCCGGGGTTTCCTTCAGCAGCTTGTAGAGTGGGTGAGCGCTGTCGCCGTTGACCTCCGTCTTTTGGAAGAGCGGGAAGGTAACGCCGAATTCGCGCTGGCAGAACTGCTTGATTTCCTCGGCACTGCCGGGCTCTTGCCCGCCGAACTGGTTGCAGGGGAAGCCGAGGACGAAGAAGCCTCGGGGTGCGAGTTCGTCGAAAAGTCCTTGCAGATCGTCGTACTGATCCGTGAAACCGCACTCCGAGGCAGTGTTGACGATAAGCAGAACGTGGCCTGCCCAGTCGCTCATCGTTACTTCGTTGCCGTCGATGGTGGTCACTGGGATGTCGAAGAGATTGCTCATAAACCCCACACTAGGGCAGTCCCACGATAGCCGTCAGAGGTGACGACTAGCCGACCTGCTCCATGCCTTCAAAGAACTCGCGGCCCAGCGGCACCGAAGAGTGGTTGACCGGCTGCGCACCCCCATCGACCGCCTGGTCAATGATGCCGACAACATCCTGGCGCAGCTTGTGCTCCCGCAGTTTCGAAGCGTTAACGGAGATACGCACCGCGCGGCCCTTCTCCAGCGAGCGCTGCACTGAGGAGCGCACCGCGCGGCGCCACCAACCGGCGCCGCCGAAGCCCTCGCCGATAGCCAGCACGCGAGTTGGATCAACAGCACCAGTGATCAGGTCGCGGACCCCATTTCGGTCCGCTGCAACACGGAAGCCCAGCTCCGGCAACACGTTCATGGTCTCTGGCGACATGGTCCACTTCGGCGGTGCAAAGACATCCGTCTCAAAACCCATCGCACGCATCTGGCGCGTTGCGGCAATCAGGCGCAAGCGCGCTTCATGTTCGCTCAACGACGCAAATTCCGCGCCTCGGCCTCGAACCGACTGATCGAACCCCGCGAGAACAATCTCGATGCCGTCATCGCTACGACGGCGGAGCCAATCCAGCACCGCCGGAGCTTCCCGCAACGACCAGTTCTTACCCGCATGCGGCGCTACCAGCAGAGACGGCGTAATGCCGCGCTGTTCCATCGCTGCCACGAAACGAGCGACATCGAGCAATGTGCCGTCGCGCAAACCCGACACCGACACCAAAAGCGGCGAACCGACCACACCACCGTCAACAGTTACGAGCTCTTTGCCCGCTGGACGAACGACCTGGTCTGTCGTCCGAATCTGTTCTTGCACCCCACTGCCTGCCATGGATTCAACAAAAACAGGCGTATGTAAATTTTTGGTAACGGAGAGGACAAAGCTTGGAGAATACTCAGAGGCCTTTCAAGTAAGAGTTCAGATTATCCCCAGTGCACAACCTCATCGAGCGCCAAACCCTTGCGCCAACCAAACTTCTCCAAGTCACGCTCCGCGGCCAGGTGCGTTACCGGACCAATGCACAGCCAGGCCACCGGCCGCACGGGCGCCTCGACACCGACAAAGTTGGCCAGGAAATCCTCATGGTAGAAACTGACCCAACCGACGCCGAGCCCCTCTGCCGTAGCAGCCAGCCACAGATTCTGAATAGCCAGCGCGACTGACATTAACCCGGTGTCATCGACGGTGTCGCGGCCGAGAATGTTCTTGCCGCCACGGGTCGGGTCATAAGTGACGACGATGCCCGTTCTCGAGTCCACAATTCCTTCAATCTGAATCGGATTGAAAGTCTCGCGCCGCTCGCCTTCGAGTTTGGCTGCGAATTCAGCGCGGCGTCCGGCTACATGGTCGGCAAACTGCTGCAGGCGAGCCGAATCCTGAATGATGTGAAAGTCCCATGGTTGGGACAGCCCCACCGAAGGAGCGGCGTGAGCGGCCGCCAACACGCGCATCAATCGCTCCCTGTCCAACTTTTCTCCGGCGAATTCGCGGCGGACATCCCGCCGCCGAAAAAGCGTGTGGTAGACGGCCAACTGATCGTCGGAAAGCGAATCGGTGTCAAAACCCTGCGCGGACAGCAGCGTGCGCATATCCATGCCGTTACTCCACCGCACCAGCAGTGTGGACAATCCAGGCATACTCGAAGGCAGTCTGACGCCAGCGTTCGTAACGGCCGGAAACACCACCGTGACCAGCGGACATCTCGGTCTTGAGCAGGAACTGGCCCGGCTCGCCGCCGACAACTTCGCGCAGCTTGGCGATCCACTTTGCCGGCTCCACGTAGAGCACGCGAGTGTCGTTCAAACTAGTAATCGCGAGAATCTTCGGGTACTTCACATCGGCCGAGATGTTCTCGTACGGCGCGTAGGAGGCCATGTAGTCGTAGACCTCCGGGTCGTGGTACGGATCGCCCCACTCATCCCACTCCACCACGGTCAGCGGCAGCTCTGGCATCAGCATGGACGTCAGGCAGTCGACAAACGGGACCACGGCCTGAATGCCCGCGAACCTATCGCCAGCAATGTTTGCGACCACACCCATCAGCATGCCGCCCGCTGAACCGCCGAGCGCTGCCAACTGCTGGCGCGTGGTCCAACCAGAATCCAGCAGGTAGTCAGCGACGGCGACGAAGTCAGTGAATGTGTTCTTCTTCGTGGTTGCGCGACCGTTCTCCCACCAGCCACGACCCATCTCGCCGCCACCGCGGACGTGTGCAATGACAAAGATCATCCCACGATCCAGCAGCGACAGCCGGGCGATGGAAAAGCCCGGATCCATCGAGGATTCGTAGGAACCGTAGCCGTAGAGCAGCATCGGATTCGGCGCATCCAAATCCAAATCCGCGCGGTGAATAATCGACACCGGAATCTGGGCACCATCGCTTGCACTCACCCATTCACGCTTGGCGACGTAATCACCGCGATTAAACTCCCCGCGAATCTTCTGCTCCTTGAGCAGCACCCGCTTGCCCGAGGCAATATCAATCTGCCAGAGCTGCGACGGCGTGGTGAAGGAGCCGTAGGCGTAGCGCAACACCGGGGTGTCCCATTCAGCGTTGCCGGTAGTGCCTGCGGAGTAGAGCTCTTCGTCGAATTCGAGCTCGACGAAGTTCACAGCGGACGCTGGCACTGGGTCGGCAGCATCGCCCGTCTCAGCGGAGCCAGCACCATCCTCGTCCTGCGCCAATACCGCCAGCGCCACACGACCAATACCGCCGCGACGGTACCCAAACGCGATGTGCCCAGCGAAGCAGTCAACGCCCTCAACACGGACGTCATCGCGGTGAGCAACCAGCTCAGTGAGATCCAAAATACTGTCGAAAGACCCCACCGGCACCATGGCCAGTGCGAAGTTCGAGCCAGTTATATTGTGTGTAATCAGCCACATATCCTGGCCGCTAATGACGGCGTGATCGATGTCGTATTCAACACCGGACTCGCGCGGGCGCACGCAGGTGAACTCACTGGCCGGGTCACTGGCGTCCAGGTACCAGACCTCAGAGGTAATCTTCGAGGAGCTCTCAATAATCAGGTACTTTTCGCTGCGTACCGTACCGACTCCGACCCAGTAGGCCTCATCGGGCTCATGGAAGACACAGACGTCGTCCTCGGTAGAGGTGCCTACGCGGTGACGCCACACGGAATCCGGCCGCCAGGCTTCGTCGACCTTCTGATAGAAGATCCATTCCGAGCCAACCCAGGTAGCACCTGCGGCGATGCCCGCAATTTCGTCGTCAAGCAGTTCGCCCGTGCGCAAATCCTTTACGCGCAGCGTGTAGCGCTCGTCGCCTGTGACGTCGGTGGAGTAGGCCAGCAGATTGCCGTCCGCGGAGACGCTCGCTGCGCCGAGGGCGAAGAAGTCGTGGCCTTCGGCCAGCTCGTTGGCATCCAGGATGACCTGTTCTCCTGGCGCCGGAGAGTCGTCCGCAATGGTCGGCGGAGTCCACGCGGCAAGACCGTCACCGGCCTCCGCACGCACGCGACAGCTCATCCCGTAAGACTTGCCCTCCTGCGTGCGTGAGTAGTACCACCAGCCATTAAGGCGAGTTGGGACCGACATGTCGGTCTCCTGCACGCGCGACTTGATTTCCTTAAAAATCGCGTCCGCGGTGCCATCAAGATCGGAGGTAAAAGCCTCCGTATAGGCATTTTCAGCCTCTAGGTATTCGATAACCTCGGGGTTTTCCTTATCGCGGAGCCACTCGAAGTTATCGGTGAAGTCCCTTCCGTGGAAGGACCGAGTCACCGGCTTCCGTTGTGCACGGGGTGCGGGCAAATCCTTTTTTGCAGGCCTGCCGACGGATGCCGAGTCCAAGGTCACTTCGCTCACGCAGGTTCTCCAATCCAGTCCGAGAAGCGGCGGCCTGACAGTCGTTCGTAGGCCTCGACGTACCGCTCGCGAGTTGCTTCCACAACACTACCTGGCAGCGCCGGCGGCGGAGTGCCCTCGTCCTTCTTCCAGCCGGACTTGGAGCAGGTCAGCCAGTTTCGGACGTACTGCTTGTCGAAGCTCGGGTTAACCGAACCCTCCTGGTAGGAGTCGGCTGGCCAGTAGCGGGAGGAGTCCGGGGTGAGAACCTCGTCGGCCAGCACCAGGTTGCCGTCGGAGTCGAGACCGAACTCGAACTTGGTGTCGGCCAGGATGATGCCGCGCTTAGCAGCCAGCTCAGCAGCCTGGGTGTAGATACGCAGGGTGGCATCGCGCAGTTCTTCGGCACGCTTCTGCCCCAGGGACTCCACAACGGCGTCGAAGGAGACATTCTCGTCGTGCTCGCCCAGTTCGGCCTTGGTGGCCGGGGTGAAAATCGGTTCTGGCAGCTTGGAGCCCTCGACGAGGCCCTCTGGCAGCTCAATGCCACAGACAGTGCCGTTTTCCTTGTACTCGACGAGACCCGAGCCGGTCAGGTAGCCACGTGCGACACACTCGAATGGCAGCATGTCCAGCTTCTTGCACACCAGCGCACGGCCGAGGCACTCTTCCGGAATGCGCTCATCGTCAGCCGGGCCAGCCATATGGTTCGGAAAGTCGATCTCGTCGAAGAAGAACACGCTCATCGCGGTGAGCACTCGACCCTTGTCAGGAATCGGGGTCTCCAGAATGTGGTCGAAGGCAGAAATACGGTCACTGACCACAAGCAGCAGAGTCTCAGGGTCAATCTCGTAGATTTCCCGGACCTTGCCCGCGGAAAGATGGTTATACGAGGAAAGTTCAGGTCGCATGGCGATAAAGTCTAAACCCCTATACGCCTTTGCACTCTATTGATACCTCCGGCCGCCACCCCAACTAGTGGGGATTGACGCAATTACCGTCGTCAAGCGGGAAAAATTTTGAGATTCCGGACTGCTGCCCATCGAATTTTTCACAGGTGGACGACGGTGTTTACCCCTCACCTCCCCCGCTCGGTAGATGACCGGGCAAAAATATTTCTAAAAACGTGACAGAAAACACCGATACCAGTATTGTCTAAATTTAGTAATTCACGTCACACTTCAAGGATTTTGAAGGGAACAATCACATGGCAGCTCAGGCCAACAATAACTCTCTGCGCCGCGCGGTCGTCGTCGGCGGTAACCGCATTCCGTTCGCTCGTTCTAATAAGGAATACGCTAACGAGTCGAACCAGGACATGCTGACCGCTGCAATCGACGGTCTCGTCGCCCGCTTCGGTATCGGCGGCGAACGCCTCGGTGCAGTCTCCGCCGGCGCTGTGCTGAAGCACTCCCGTGACTTTAACCTCACCCGTGAGTGTGTCCTCGGCTCCGCACTGGCGCCGGACACCCCGGCTTTCGACATTCAGATGGCATGTGCCACCGGCATGGAGGCCCTCAACTCTGTCTCCAACATGATTAAGCTGGGCCAGATTGACTCCGCTATCGCCGGCGGTGTGGACACCACCTCCGACGCTCCGATTGCTGTCAACGACCGTCTGCGCAAGATCCTGCTGGAGGCCAGCCGCCAGAAGTCCACTCTGGACATGGCAAAGGTCTTCCTGAAGACCCGTCCGTCCGACCTGGCTCCGGATACTCCGTCGACCGGCGAGCCCCGCACTGGCCTGTCCATGGGTGAACACCAGGCCATCACCACCGCCAAGTGGGGCGTTACCCGAGCTGAGCAGGATGAGCTCGCCGCCGCTTCCCACCAAAACATGGCAAACGCTTACGACGAGGGCTTCTTCACTGACCTCGTCACCCCGTACAAGGGCGTTTCCCGTGACACCAACATGCGCCCGGACTCCACCCCGGAGAAGCTGGCCAAGCTCAAGCCGGTCTTCGGCCGCGGCCTGGAAGCAGAGCCGACCATGACCGCCGGTAACTCCACTCCGCTTACCGACGGCGCCTCTGCCGTCCTCGTCTCCACCCCGGAGTGGGCCGCTGAGCGCGGTCTGCCGGTGCTTGCCGACGTCGTCGATTCCGAGGCAGCCGCAGTTGACTTTGTCCACGGCGACGAGGGTCTGCTGATGGCTCCGGCTTACGCCACCCCGCGCCTGCTGGCCCGCAACGGCTGGACCTTCGACGACTTCGACTTCTTCGAGATCCACGAGGCTTTCGCCGGCACCGTCCTGTCCACCATGAAGGCATGGGAGGACGAGGAGTTCTGCCGCACCAAGCTTGGACTGGAAGGCCCGCTGGGCTCCATCCCGCGCGAGAAGCTCAACGTCAAGGGCTCTTCCCTGGCAGCCGGCCACCCATTCGCCGCTACCGGCGGCCGCATTGTGGCAGCCCTCGCCAAGATGCTGCGCCAGAAGGCAGACGAGACCGGCAAGACCACTCGCGGCCTGATCTCCGTCTGTGCCGCGGGCGGCCAGGGTGTTGTCGCAGTTCTCGAGGCTCGCGTCTAAAAGCGCACCACCGATAAAGACACTTTTACTTTCAAGGAGAATTTTCCATGACCGATAAGTACCAGGAACTCGTCAACGGTGGTCCGCTCACTGGACTGGCTAAAGCAGCTGGCCTGCCACAGCCACCGTTCCTGCGCCGCCACAAGCCGGGCGGTCCGCTGCTGAACAACGACAAGGTGCTCGTCACCGGCGAGGGTGCAGATGCAGACGCAGTTGCAGCTCAGCTGACAGAGTGGGGCCTGCAAGTTCGTCGTGGCAACGCCGCTGACGACAAGATTGGTGCCATTGTCCTCGTCGCCACCGAGGCTAAGCGCCCGTCAGAGCTGCAGGGCCCAGTGCTCGCTGCTGCAAAGCACATGCGCAAGCTGGACAAGGGTGGCCGCATCGTCACCGTCTCCCGCGCCAAGGATGCTCACCACAACGCAACTCCGGCCGAGATTGCTGAGAACGCTGTCGCCGGTGGTATCGAGGGCCTGATTCGCTCCCTCGGCCACGAGGTTCGTGGCGGCTCCACCGCTAACGGCATCCTCGTTGCTCCGGGTGTCTCGGTCACCGCCCCGTCCGTGATTTCCTCCCTGCACTTCTTCCTCTCCGGCCGCTCGGCCTTCATCGACGGCCAGTTCCTCCGCGTCTCCTCCGACGCTGGTGAGATCCCAGCTGACTGGGATAAGCCGCTGGCTGGCAAGGTTGCCGCTGTCACCGGTTCCGCCCGTGGTATCGGTGCCGCTATCGCTCGTCAGCTCAAGGCTGACGGCGCAGAGGTCATCGTCATCGACGTTCCGCAGGCTGGCGAGGCGCTGTCCAAGGTTGCCAACGAGCTCGGTGGCCTGGCTCTGCAGCAGGACATCACTGCCGACGACGCCGGCAACGCCATTGCCGATGCTGCTGTGGCCCGCTACGGCCGCCTGGACATCGTCATCCACAACGCAGGTATCACCCGCGACAAGATGTTCGCCAACATGGACGACGCCAAGTGGGGCTCGGTCATCGCCGTCAACATCGAGGCTCAGCTGAAGATGAACGAGCAGCTGCTGAACCACAAGGCCTTCGAGAAGGCTCCGCGTATTGCCACCATGGCTTCCACCTCCGGTATCGCAGGTAACCGCGGTCAGACCAACTACGCCACCTCCAAGGCCGGTGTTATCGCAATGGTCGAGGCTTACGCTGAGGAGTTCGCTAAGCGCGGCGGCAACATCAACGCTGTTGCTCCGGGCTTCATCGAGACCGACATGACCGCTGCTATTCCGTTCGTCAACCGCCAGGTTGCTCGACGCGTGAACTCGCTGCAGCAGGGCGGCCAGCCGGGCGATGTCGCCCAGGCAATCGCCTTCCTGGTCTCCGACCGCGCGCTCGGTGTCAATGGCCACGTCCTGCGCGTCTGTGGTCAGAACATCGTCGGCGCCTAAGCGAAGTCGTGACTTCCGCATAGGCTCCCGATAAGGAGGAAAGAGGAAAACTTATGGCTAAGACCCTGGACGCCATTCCCAATCTGGTTCCGCTCTACGCCAAGGCAGCTGCTGGTTCGGCAAAGAAGCGCCCGAACTCCACCGAAATCAAGGTCGATGAACTAGTGGTCAAGGGTGTCACTGTCGATGCCGACCGCGACCAGGACTTCCGCGACGTCGTTGGCGCCCCGAAGTCTGAGCAAGCGTTCTTCGGCCACATCCACGCCCTAATCATGCCCATTCAGATGGAGCTGATGGCTGGGGACGATTTCCCGCTGCCGATGATGGGCCTGGTCCACACCGAGAACACCTACCGCGAAATCTCGCCTGTCACACTCGGCGGCAAGGTTGATATCGCGGTGAAGGTTGCCGCATTCCGCGCTCACCGCTCGGGCACTGAGGTTGTTCTGGAGTCGACTGTTGCATCGTCCACATCCGGCGCCACCTTGGTCGAGGAGCAATCGGTGTACCTGGCCAAGGGCGTTCGCCTGAAGGACGCCGAGGGCTTCGAAGAGGTCCAGGCACAGCGTGAGGCCATCAAGTCCGGCGCCGAGACCATCAAGCGTGAGCAGTTTAAGGTCCCCTTCCCCACCGCTCAGTGGAAGCTGGCTGGCAACACCGGCCGCAAGTGGGCCAAGGTTTCCGGTGACTGGAACCCGATTCACATCACCTCTGTCTCCGCGAAGGCTCTGGGCATGCCAGCAGCGATTGCACACGGCATGTACACCGCCTCCCGCGCGCTGGCTGAGGCACAGGTTCTGCCGGGTCAGTCGTACGAGTTCCAGATTTCCTTCGGTGCGCCGGTCGTTCTGCCGACCACCATCAATGTCGCACTCACCCACACCGGTGACGGTGCAGGTGCTGCTCACAACCTGACTGAGGGCAGCTCCAACATCGGCCGTGCAGTCAACATTGTCGCGTGGGATCGCAAGAAGAAGCGTCCGCACTTCACCGGAAGTGTTCGTCCGCTGAAGTAGTTGATGCGAAAGCGCTGAAAAACCGCCGCGCTTTGGAAAACCAGTCTCCTCATCGACTGGGCCTTTCCAAAGCGCGGCGGTTTTGTTTCCCTGTTGTGCTTTTGCCCAGGGCACGACTGGAGCCCCCTCCGAGAGACACCGCCTCCTCCCTCTCTCCCCCCCCCGGCCGGCAACCCCGCCACTTTCCCGCCTTGAAGATCAGCTGCTGGGTTTTTCCGCCGTTAATGCAGAGTCGCGGCTTTACTTCGCAATTGCGTGACTAAGCACTTTTCAACCGCATGTAGGCAACGCCTTGTTGACACCCCATTCACTCCTCTATTTTATGTTCAATCCATTGAACATAGGAGGTAATCGAGTGTCTTCATCATCGAAGACGCCGCTGACTTTCACGGAACTCCCACCGGAGGAGTCACCCCGAATCGTGTACTTCTCCAGTGCTTCTGAAAACACTCACCGGTTCGTCCAAAAGCTGGCTCAACCAGCAGCACGCATCCCGTTACATCCGCGAAAAGACGGAATGATTCGCGTTTGCAGCCCATTTGTCCTGATCACACCGACTTATGGTGGCGGATGTCGGCGCCGCGCGGTACCTAAGCAAGTCATCGCTTTTCTCAACGACGAAACCAACAGGAGTTTCATCCGCGGTGTCATCACCTCGGGCAACACAAATTTCGGCACCGACTTTTGCATAGCCGGAGCCATCATTTCTGCAAAATGCCAGGTTCCGGAGCTATACCACTACGAGCTACTGGGGACAGACCACGATGTGGAAAACGTCAAAGAGGGCCTGGAAAAATTCTGGAGGAG
The DNA here is from genome assembly GCF_016889425.1 of Corynebacterium amycolatum. Classification (NCBI taxonomy): domain Bacteria; kingdom Bacillati; phylum Actinomycetota; class Actinomycetes; order Mycobacteriales; family Corynebacteriaceae; genus Corynebacterium; species Corynebacterium amycolatum. Next base: position 1,069,710 of record NZ_CP069513.1, on the reverse strand, counting down.
CGCTACTTCTTGAACATCTACAGCTATTCAACTACGCCACCGTCTTTTCGAAAGGACCCAGCTGCCCGCCTTCGGCCGATCAACTGGAACCGAGTGCAAGATGACAAAGATCTCGAAGTGTGGAATCGCCTAACAGCAAATTTTTGGCTGCCCGAAAAAGTTCCGCTGTCCAATGACCTTGCAGACTGGCGACGTCTCACCGATCTAGAACGCGAGCTGACCATGAAGGTCTTCACCGGACTGACCATGCTCGACACAGTCCAGGCGTCTGTCGGGGAGATTTCCCAAATTCAAGATGCCCGCACCGAACATGAAGAGGCCGTCTACACGAATATCGCTTTCATGCAAGCAGTGCATGCAAAGTCTTATTCTTCAGTATTTTCTACGCTATCCAATACCCCTGACATCGACGCTGCCTACCAATGGGCAGTCGCCAATGACATCCTGCAGGCTCGGTCAAAAGCTGTGCTCAAACACTATTACGGCGACGTTCCACTCAAGCGAAAGGCGGCAGCAACGCTTCTTTCGTCCTTCTCGCTCTACGCCGGCTTCTACCTCCCGCTGCACTTCGCATCACGTGGCATCCTGACCAATACCGCCGACATGGTGCGCCTGATTCTGCGTGACAAAGCTGTTCACGGCTATTACTCCGGCTACAAATTCCAGCGAGGCGTAGAAACCTACGACACCGCCACGCAAACGCAGATGAAGGCTTTCGTCTTCGAACTTCTCGATGATCTATACCAGCTCGAACTGAGGTACTCCGAAGCCCTATACCAACCACTCGGGCTCTACGACGACGTTGCCAACTTCATTCGATACAACGCCAACAAAGCGCTCATGAACTTGGGATACCCGCAGCGGTTTAACCATGAAGAGACCGCCTTCAAGCCCGAAATTCTCGCCGCCCTCACCCCGGGGTCAGATGAAAACCACGACTTTTTCTCCGGTTCCGGCTCCGCATATGTCATCGGAAAAGCCGAAGACACCGCAGATGAAGACTGGGATTTCTAAATCCACGTCTTTCCCCATACATCCTAAGAAAGGAACATTCGCATGACTGCACAGATTTCTATCCTGGTAGGAAGCTTGCGTCGAGCCTCCTATGCACGAAAGATTGCACTCAAGGCAGCCACGTACTTCCCCGATGACTTCAAAGTCGACATCGTCGAGATTCGTGACCTCCCTCTCTACAACTTCGACTACGACGACCCCGCAGTGTCCGATATTGCGACTCCCGCGGAATACACCAGTTTCCGGGAAACCATTAAAGCCAGCGATGGCATCCTATTTGTCACCCCAGAAAACAACCGCACAATTCCTGCAGCTCTGAAGAATGCCGTTGACATCGGATCTAAGCCCAACGGTGATGTGGCATGGAAGAACCTGCCCGCGGGAATTATCAGCCACTCCGTCGGCCGTATGGGAGGTTATAGCTCTCAGAAGAACTTGCGACTCGCGCTGTCGTACTTCGACATGCCGATGCTCGGTCAGCCAGAGGTCTTCCTGGGACAATCGCCAACACTCATTGACGAACAAGGAGAATTCACGTCGTCAAGCACTGAGGACTTTGTTCGCGACTACATCAACAGATTTGCAGACCTAGTTCGAGAGCAGAGCCCACGCCACTAACTGAAATCCCCTAATCAGCGCAGCGTTACTGGGGATATCGCCGTATGAAGATTCTTCACTGACTAGGATCAAACGCTGCGTTCTCTGCACGGCTAAGCGCTCGTCGTTAGGCTCATTTTCATGACTGTTTCTATCTCGGCCGTGATCGCGCTTAACGACGACCCCCGCGCCGCTGCGCGGTTTTACGCCGAAGGTTTTCACTCCAACATCAAGCCCAACTCCACCACGCTCACCATCGGCGGGATGGACTTCGAACTCATTGAGAACGGGAACCGCCGATTAACCCCCGCTGTGTCTTTTATGGTGCGATTTGCCCCTGGTCAGGAAAACCAGCTACGCAGCCTGTGGGAGCATCTGATGGCGGGTGATGAAACCATCAGCGGTGGTGCTGCACTCATGCCCCTGACCAGCTACGATTTCTCGCCGCTCTTTGGCTGGTTGGTCGACGGCAATGGGGTCAACTGGCAACTGATGATTAATTCCTTAACCAGCGGGGCTGCAAGCACGGACTCTGCCGCAAAGACAGCGAATCCCGCCGTTATTCCCTACTTCATGTGGACAGGCGACGAACCACAGGCTGCCGCCGCCACCGAGGTATACAACCAACTTTTCGGGTCAGAGAATTTCATGACGCTCGACTCGCCGGGCATGCACAATTTCACCTTCGGCGACGGTGTGGCGATGCGTCTCTCCAGCGATTCTGCCGAAGAGGTCGAAAGCGCCTGCCAAGCGCTTGGCCTTACAGGCGCTGAGGTTGCCGAGGGCACGGAAGCCGTCGTCAAGCCTGACCGATTCGGCGTGTACTGGACGCTCTAGCGTTACTTACGGGTCAACGCGATTGTCGCGCCGATGACCAAGACTAGAAGCACTGTCCCCATAGAGAACCACATCATCTTCGAGGAGCCGTCATCCTCGTTTTCTTCGGTGGTCTTCGGATTCTGCTGGCTACTAGTCGGGGTTTCGCTACTTGGCGACTTGTGCGCGACCTGTTCAAAAGCTGGGCCCGGGATCTTCTCGCCGACCAACTCCGTGGTCAGCTGGTAAGTCACCGGGACGTTTTGAACATCCGCGACATCGTGGGATTTACCGGCGCCCCAACTGTTGTTGAAGAAGACAACGATGTACTGGTCACCATCCAGCCACGCTCTTTCAGCCTCGTAATCGCCCGACTTTTCGCCATCTTCGCCGATCCGATTGCGGTAGTTAATCCGGGCCGAGTTACCAAATGTTGTCTCTTCGCCAATCTGGTGTTCATTTACCGGACGGCTTTCCTCGCTACCGGCGAGCTGGCGTGCCGAATTCAGCGTCTTGATATCCAGGCCGGAGATTTGTGCAAGCTTGTCCGCTTCTGGGGCGTCAATGAGTTTGACGGCGCCGCGGAGCTGCTGCCCATACTCGGACTTGATCTTGTACACGTGCGTCTCACCAGGAACAATGTCGGCCGTGACGCTGCTGATGTTGTCGGCAGTAAGTTCCGTGGCGTCATCGAACCACGAACCTGGGGTGACCTTCTTAGCCTGATCTGCTTCCGGCGTCGCGGGCGGAGGGTTCAAGCTCTCCTTGTCGGACGGGAACGCCTCCGGCACATCAGTCAGGTTTTCGTTGGCGAAACGCTTGATGATCACTTCTGCAGGAATGTCCTGACCTTCGAAGGGGCCTCCTTTTCGGGCCACGGAGAACACCATATTGCCCGACTTACAGTCCCCCTCCGCTCCTCCGGGCTGCTTGGTTGTTATCGATGCGAAAAAGGGGCCATTGGAGTCGATGATGCCATTGCCGAAATCATTGGCAAGGAAGCAACTGCTGTCGTCCAAATGCATAGTGAGCGCGAAGTTGCGGATATCTAGGTCCATCAAAGTCGCGCCTGACGACGCTCCCGGCAACGTGGCCGCACTAATTGCAAGCCGCTCTCCCTCAGCGACCGGGACGGAGAAGTACTCAGCACCGTCGCCTTCCTGATTACTGATGCTGCGCTCGGACTCAGGAGTCTTTTCCCGCAGCTTGGTCGAGAACGTTTCCACGTCGGCAGGCACCTGGGTAGCGCTCGTAGGAGCGTCGCCGCCCTGTATCTCTTGCGCGCTGGACTGCGCGGTGCGTGCGGTGCGGGTCGCCAGCGTCTTCATGGACTCAGCCAGCGAATCGGAGTCCTGGGCGTCTAGGTACTCGCCGCCTGTGGCCTCAGCAATGCACTCAAGTTCAGCACGTGCGCCCGCATCAACGAGGAAACCAACTGTGTTGATGACCAGATCAATGCCCTGCTGCTTGAGTTCTTTGGCTACCTCGCACACCGGTGGCGGAGCACAGGTGTCCTCACCATCGGAGACCAACACAATCGAACGTTGCCCTTCTTTCGGCAACTCATCGGCAGCCTGACGCAGCGCAGGCCCCATCGGGGTGTGGCCGGAGGCTTGGATCTTTCCTACTTCAGCAGGAATCTTCGCCGAGTTGCCAGCCTGCACGGGCAGCAGCGTGGTGATGTCCTGACAGCCAGCTTCCCGCTCCTCCGGCGAATTGCCGACTTCCGTGCCGTAGACCATGAACCCAATTTCGGAGTCCTCTGACACAGATCCCGCGAACTTACTCGTCGCGTCCTTCGCTGCCTCCATTCGGGTTTGGCCACCCGCATCGTCGGCAAGCATTGACCCTGAAGCATCCAGGATCACCATGGTTGGCGAGATAGTACTCGCAGTCTCTTGCGCCTGTGCACGCCCTGCTGTGATTCCCGCAAAAGAGCCTACGAGCACCAGCAACATGGAAATGGTGAGCACGACCGCCGAGAGTTGTCTTGTTCTGATCATGTGGTCGGTTCCTTTTCTTCCAGCGTGAAAAGAACGTTACCCGACAAAAGCATCCGCGCAATGGAAACTTATTAGAAGTGCGGTGGCTTTCTAGGGCTCACACAGGCGCTCCACTAGTGGCGCGAACCCCGAGCTAGCGCACACGTTCTTCCAGCACCTCTGGGTTAATAGACAAAAGGTGTGTCTGATTCTCAAGATAATGACTGGGCAGACACCAAAAATTACGGACTCCACACGTGAATACGGGCTGCAAATGTAAAACTGTGCGAGTTTATGACACTTTCAGACCATTTTTCGGGCCATTTCTGACATAAACGCAGTCAGTAACTCAGATCCCCCGCCGTCGCTGACATAAACGCAGTCAGTAACTCGCATTGAGGTAAGTATCGAAGGCCCCCCACCCGCCGACGCGCCGGTCGACACGCCGAGCGGGCACACTTTTCGCCTATTAACCAGCTCCCCTTAGCGGGACTTCAACCACGCCAAAATGTCGGCGTAGACCTCTTCCTTATTCAACTCGTTGAGAATCTCATGGCGACCATCCGGGTAGACCTTAAAGCGCACGTCCTTCTTCCCCGCGTTCAGGTATTTGCCCACGACCTCAGTCACACAGGCAGCGCCACCCGCCGGATCAACGGCACCGGAAACCACGAAAAGTGGCAGATCATCAGGCGCTTTCTCATAGGCTTCAGACGAATTCGCGTAGTGCGTGCCGACGAGAAGGTCACGGAAAAAGGCATTGGTGGGAACGAAACCACACTTGTCGTCCGCAATATAAGCATCGACAATCTTGTGGTCGCGGGTGAGCCAATCAAACTTAGTGCGGCGCTCAAAGCCCTTGTTGTAATCAGCAAAGGTGAGGGTGTTGAGCAGCTTGCCCGGCGCGGTAGGACGAATCTTAGCCAGCAGGTTTGCAACCTTCATTCCCGCATCGCCCTTAGCTCCTGGCCACGACACGGTGCCCATGATAATGACGCCGGTAAGCCCCTCGCCGTACTTGGCGATGTAGTTACGAGTCAGAAGTGACCCCATAGAGTGGCCGAGAATATAGTGCTTGCTGCCTGGGAATTCTGCATCAACGTACTGGCGCACTGCGTGGAGGTCTTCGAGAATTAGATTCCAGCCACCATAGTCAGCGAAGTAGCCCGGGATGCCAGCATCCGTCTTGGTCATACCGTGGCCGCGATGGTCGTGCGCGACGACGGCATAGCCCTGGGATACGAGGTATTCGGCGAATTTAGCGTAGCGGTTGGCGTACTCGACCATGCCGTGGACAATCTGCACCACTCCCTTAGGAGTAATGGGCGCGCCCTTGTCATTTTCTGGGACCCAGCGCAGCACATTCAATGTGGCACCCGGGCGAGAAAGCGAAGTCCTAACAGCCGATGTCACGTCGGGCACCTTTCGCGTAGAGGTTTCGATACTTATCGCTCATCGTACCGAGGAACTTGGCTGCTCACTGGTGGTTTCGCCAACAAACGAAGAAAAACTCTGCCATCAACGTGACAGAGTTTTTCAAAGGTACTTACGTTTGCGCGTTTCGCGTTTCACGTTTCACGTTTCGCGATTCGCGCGTGACGCACGTGAAGCTACAGAATCTCGCCCGGCTTGTAAGCCGCGGCCTCTGGGTACTTGTCCACGACGGTCTGCACACGCGCAACTACGCGGTCAACCTGAGATTCTGCGGCACCGATGAACGCGTGGCGGTCTGCCAGAGCGTCGGCAAGCCCTGCGGCATCCAGCGGGAAGCGCTCATCTGCAGCGAGACGTTCGGTGAGATTCTGCTCGGCGCCCTTTTCGCGCATATCCAATGCGGTGGCGACGGCGTGCTCCTTGATAATCTCGTGAGCTTCCTCGCGGCCCATACCAGCGCGGACAGCTGCCATGAGGATCTTGGTGGAGGCGAGGAACGGTAGGTAGCGCTCCAGCTCACGGTCAATCATGGCCGGGAATGCACCGAACTCGGACAGGACGGTGAGGAAGGTTTCAAACATGCCGTCCATGGCGAAGAAGGCATCCGGCAGCGCAACGCGGCGGACCACGGAGCAGGAAACGTCGCCTTCGTTCCACTGAGTACCGGCGTATTCGGAGAGCATGGTCATGTAGCCACGCAGAATGACCTGGAAACCGTGGACGCGCTCACAGGAGCGGGCATTCATCTTATGCGGCATGGCGGATGAGCCGACCTGGCCTTCCTTGAAGCCCTCGGTGACGGTCTCATTGCCGGCCATCAGGCGGATGGTGGTGGCCAGCGATGCCGGCCCTGCACCGAGCTCGACCAGCGCGGACAGAGCGTCGAAGTCGAGGGTGCGCGGGTAAACCTGTCCGACGGAGTCAAAGACGCGGTCGAAGCCGAGGCCTGCAGCGATTTCGTTTTCCAGGGAGGCCAGTGCGGACTCGTCACCGTCAAGCAGATCCAGCATGTCCTGGGCGGTGCCCATCGGGCCCTTGATGCCGCGCAGCGGGTAGCGGGAGATCAGGTCTTCTACGCGCTCGATACCCAGCAGCATCTCGTCCGCAGCGGAGGCGAAGCGCTTGCCCAGAGTAGTTGCCTGCGCGGCGACGTTGTGGGAACGACCCGCCATGACCAGCGACTGGTACTCCGCGGCCTTCTCGGCGGTGCGAGCAGCAACAGCGACAGCCTTGTCACGCACAACCTTCAACGACTCCAGTACCTGCAGCTGCTCGACGTTTTCAGTCAGGTCACGCGAGGTCATTCCCTTGTGAATGTGCTCGGTGCCAGCCAGTTCACAGAACTCTTCAATGCGGGCCTTCACATCGTGGCGAGTAATACGCTCACGGGCGGCAATGGAGTCGAGGTCAACCTGGTCGATAACCTTCTCATACGCCTCGATAGTGCCCTCCGGAACCTCAATTCCGCGGGCGACCTGGGCCTTCAAAACTGCAATCCAGAGCTTGCGCTCGAGGATGATCTTGTACTCAGGGCTCCACAACTCCGCCAGAGTCGCAGAGGCGTATCGGTTAGCAAGGACGTTTGCAATCTTCTTTTTCTCAGCCACGCCCTCAAGTATTCCATGACCCCGGCATCCGCGGTTATCTAGGCCATGGATGACCACGCATTTCTTCCACGCCTTCGTTGAATTTGCGCATCAATCGCACGAACTCCACGAGCTCCGAGTCCTCCCAATCGTGCGTAATGTCATCGACGGTTTTCTTACGCGCCTCGATTTCCCGGTGCAGCAGCTCTAGCCCCTTGTCGGTCGCGCTATGCACCTTCGCGCTTGACGACGGCGCGGGTCTCTTCGCGATATACCCCTGCCGCATGGCGGCGGCCAGCTGGCGGTGCACCGTAGAAATGTCCAGCCCCAGCGCATCGGAAAGCTCGGCGACTGTCATATCCGGCTGCGCTTCCAGTCGTGCCAGTAGTGCTGCGGCGGAGCGATCCAACAGGATGTCCTTGCGATGTGGTCGGTAGCCACTGGAGCTAACCCGGGATAGCAGCATGTTCTCGTAAACGAGCGCGGCTAGGTCGTCGTTTCGCACGATGGCAGTCAATCCTCTTGTCGCCTATATGTCGGTCCTTTAATGGGCCTGTGAGATGTATCTGTTTGCTGAACAGCTCCTATTCTAGCGCGCCGCGGATGGGGTTAAGACCGAAAAAGCGCGTTTGCATCATACAAACCAATTGTTATAATTCGACCCCTAACTGCATTTTTGCACGATACAAATGCCGGGAAGCAGTTTTGCCACAGCACTAATTCCACGATCGTTTTCAAACGGGAAAAGAGACCGTATTTTCAGCATGACAACGCATACGACCACGCAGAACAGGCGCAGACAGAACGAGCAGGACGAGCAGCACGGGCAAGACAAGCTCTTCTCCCCCGCGTTCATCATCAGCTGGCTGATTAACTTCAGCATGTACCTGGTGTTCTACCTTTCAATCACAGTCATGGCGCTCTACGCCGTCCAGCGCTTCTCCGCCTCAGATGCCGCCGGTGGCTTCGCTGCCAGTTCTTTCGTGGTCGGCGCCACCATCGCGCGTCTCTTTTCCGGCTACTTGGTGGACACCTTCGGTGGTCGCAGAATCATGCTTGGCTCGCTCGCTGTCATCGTGGCAGCCTGTGCCGCCTACATTTGGGCCGCATCCCTGCCGGTCCTGATTGCAATCCGCATCATCCACGGCCTGACCTACGCATTAGCTTCCACCGCCGTGATGGCCGCCGCCCAGACCGCTATTCCGGCTTCGCGCCGCGCAGAGGGAACTGGCTACATCTCGCTCGGCACCACCCTGGCCACCGCGATTGGCCCAGCTCTCGGCCTAGCCCTTATTGGCTCGGTCGGCTACAGCGTCCTCTTTGCCACAGCCCTCGGCCTGTCCATTGTCGGACTGGTGCTGGCACTCGTTCTGCCACAACACAACGGGCCCGCCACTGCGGAAACCAAGGCCGAGGCCACCGAGGATTCGTCGGCAAGCGAGACGAAGCGCACATTTTCCTTCGATGACATCATGACGCCGAGAGTGGTGCCGATTGGCCTGTTCATGCTGCTCATCGGCCTGGCGTATGCGGGCGTGATTACGTTTTTGAACCGATACTCGCAGCTGGGCGGCCTGACTAGGGGCGCCAGCTTCTTCTTCATCGCCTATGCGGTGGCGATGATGGCAGCACGCTTCTCGCTGGGACGCCTACAGGATCGCCGCGGCGACAACCCGGTAATTGCCATCGGCCTGGTGTGCTTCACCATCTCACTGCTTGTTCTGGCTTTCGCAACCGCTGACTGGCACGTCATCGCCGCTGGCGCGCTCTGCGGCCTGGGCTACGGCACGCTGATGCCGGCGTGCCAGACCATCTCCGTGCACCTGGCGCCGGCGCACAAGTTGGGCACGGGTATCTCGACGCTGCTCTTACTTGTCGACGCAGGCATCGGCCTCGGCCCAATCGTGTTGGGCTCGGTAGCTGCCACGATTGGCTTCGACAAGATGTACGCAGGCCTGGCGGCTGTGGTGGTTCTCGCGGCCGTTTTCTACTGGTTCGTACATGGCCGCAAGCCTGTTGCGCAGCGCCATCACGTAAATATTCAGAACTAACTGGTGTGCAGTCACTATTAATTGGCGTGCAGTCACTTTTCACAGGTGAATATCGGACAAGGAACACCGGTAACTGTTATGTGTGGTGCATCACCTATACTTTCCCCCATGACTGAATCATCCACACCACAGAGCATGATTTCGATTGCCGGGGTGAACAAGTACTACGGCGACTACCACGCTTTGCGTGATATCAACCTAGAAATCCCAGCTGGTCAGGTCGTAGTCATCCTCGGCCCCTCCGGCTCCGGTAAGTCCACCCTGTGTCGAACCATCAACCGCCTGGAAACCATCGACAGTGGCGAAATTCGCATCAACGGCAAGCTTCTTCCCGAAGAGGGCAAGGAACTCACCCGCCTGCGCGCTGAGGTTGGCATGGTCTTCCAGCAGTTCAACCTCTTCAGCCACATGACCATTCGGGACAACGTCACGCTGGCCCCGCTGAAGGTCCGCAAGATCTCCAAAGCCGAGGCCCGCGAGCGTGCGGACAAGCTGCTCGCCCGTGTCGGCATTGCGGAACAGGCCGACAAGTACCCGGCACAGCTCTCCGGCGGCCAGCAGCAGCGCGTCGCCATCGCCCGCGCCCTGGCCATGGACCCGAAGGTCATGCTTTTCGACGAGCCCACCTCCGCGCTCGACCCAGAAATGATTAACGAGGTCCTCGATGTCATGACCGACCTGGCCAAGGGCGGCATGACCATGGTCTGCGTCACCCACGAGATGAGCTTCGCCCGCCGCGTGGCCGACCGCATCCTGTTCATGGCCGAGGGGTCCATTGTCGAAGACACCGACCCGGAGACCTTCTTCACCAACCCGCAGAGCGATCGCGCCAAGGACTTCTTGGCCAAGATCGTCGGGCACTAGGCGGGGCTGGTCACCATGAAGCTTTCACTATTACGAGGAGGCCGGGGACTCAGTCGCAACCAGAGCCGCCGAGGCGTCGTCGGCAAGCGAGTTGCAGCGGCTGTCGTAGCTGTTGCCACGACAATGAGCCTCGTGGCTTGCGGTAGCGGCGGGCCCCGAAACCTGCTGGCCGATATCGAGGCCGGGCACGTGACGTTGGGCACGAAGTTTGACCAGCCGGGTCTCGGTGAGCGCACCCCGGATCGCGATTTCGCGGGCGTCGACACAGATGTCTCCCGCTACGTCATCGAGTACATCGCCAACAAGAACGGTTGGAATGTGCCCGAGATGGAGTGGCGCGAGACCCCGTCCGCTCAGCGCGAGACGCTAATTAACAACGGCGAGGTCAACATGATTGCCGCCACCTACTCCATCAACGCTGGCCGCCTGGCTGCCGTCGACTTCGCCGGCCCGTACCTGGTCACGCACCAGGCACTGTTGGTGCGCGGTTCCGAGGGCATCCAGGGGCTTGACGACGTCGCCCCGGGCACTCGCCTGTGTTCTGTTTCCGGTTCCACCCCAGCACAGAAGGTCAAGGACGCTCTGCCGGAGGTGCAGCTGCAGGAGTTCGATACCTACGCCGCATGCGCCGAAGGTGTGAAGCAGGGTGTCGTCGATGCCCTGACCACCGATGCGACCATTCTCGCGGGCTTCGCCCAGCGCTACAAGAAACGCTTCGGCGATGACTTCCGCGTGGTTGAGCTGCGTAACCCCGATGGCTCCTACTGGACCAACGAGTACTACGGCATCGGCCTACCCAAGGGCGATGATGCCAGCCGTGAGGCCATCAACGAGGCGCTGGAGTCGCTGTACGACACCGGTGAACTTCAGAAGATTGTAAAGAAGCACTTGGGCGACAAGTTCGAGCTCGACGAAAAGCCAGCAATCGGCGATTTGTCGTTCGTAGAGAAGAAGTAGGAAGGGGTGCGAGCAAACAATGAATCCAGAACTATGGAGTGAAATGGGGCCGGAACTGCTGCCGGCTTTCTGGGTGACCATCAAACTGACGATTGCCTCGGCAATTGGTTCCCTGATCTTTGGCACGCTTCTCACCGCCATGCGTGTGAGCCCCGTGGGAATCCTGCGTACCCTGTCGACCTGGTACATCAACATCGTCCGCAATACGCCGCTGACGTTGATTGTCCTGCTGGCCTCGATGGGCCTCTACTACAACTTGGGCCTGCTGCTGGCTGCGGAGAATGACTCCTTTATTGTCAAGCAGAACTTCCGCCTGGCGGTGCTGGCTTTTGTTGCCTACACCTCGTGCTTTGTCGCGGAGTCCCTGCGTGCCGGTATTAATACTGTGCCATTCGGGCAGGCCGAAGCCGCCCGCTCCCTGGGGCTAAGCTTCGGCCAGAGCTTCCGCCACATCATCTTCCCGCAGGCATTCCGCGGCGCTATCGTGCCGCTCGGCAATACCCTGATTGCACTGACGAAGAACACCACGATTGCTTCGGTCATCGGTGTGGCTGAAGCGTCGCTGCTGATGAAGACCATGACCGAAAACTACGCCAGCGATATCCTGATTATCTTCGGCATCATCGCTGTCGGCTTTATTATTCTGACTCTGCCGACCGGTCTGTTCTTCGGCTGGGCTGGCAAGCGATGGGCGGTGAAGCGCTAATGGCTACTCGCGCAACAGTTCTTTACGACGCGCCAGGCCCCAAGGCTCAGCGCTTCAACCGAATTCTCACCTGGATCGTGGCCGCAATCACCGTTGCGATCCTCGCCTGGGTGGGAATGAAACTGGCCGACAAGGGCCAGTTCGAGGCCAATAAGTGGTCGTTCTTCCTCGAATCCACAACCTGGACCACATACATACTGCCCGGCCTGGTCAGCACCATTGTCGCGGCTGTCGTCTCTATTATTCTGTCGCTGGTGATTGGCGCTCTCCTGGGCGTCGGCAGGCTGAGCCCAATCGCACCCGTGCGCTGGCTGTGCTCGGTGATTGTCGAGTTTTTCCGCGCCATCCCGGTGCTGGTGCTCATGCTGTTTGCCTACTCGGTGTTCGCCATCTGGCAGCTGTTCCCGTCGAATTACCTCGGCTTTGCCGCTGTTGTGTTTGGTCTGACCATGTACAACGGATCTGTGATTGGCGAGACCCTGCGCTCCGGCATCGAGTCGCTGCCGAAGGGCCAGCGAGAAGCCGCGATTGCGCTGGGTCTCTCCCACCGCCAGACGATGGTCACCATTTTGCTGCCGCAGGCAGTCGCCGCAATGCTGCCGGCGATTATCTCGCAGATGGTCATTGCGCTGAAGGACTCCGCGCTGGGTTACATGATTGGCTACGTCGAGGTTGTCCGCTCTGGTCGCCAGCTTGGCGAGTACTACGGCGCCATGATTCCATCGCTGGTCGTCGTGGCAATCATTCTCATCGCCATCAACTTCGGCCTGGCCAACCTTGCCGAGCGCATCGAAAGCCAGCTCCGCGCCGGCCGCGCTCGACGCAACATCATTGCGAAGGTCCCGCATCAACGCGACGTGGGTGTCACCACTAAGGATGAAACCAATGTCGACTGGCACGCCGAAGGCCACCGAGATCTGCGTGGCACTCACGAGTAAAGCTCGCCGCATTACCCACGCACCCACATTCGCTTTACGACGAACACAGCGACGCCGCCCATGGAAACTACTTTTGGTTTCCGTCGGGCGGCGTTTTCGTAGTTGGCCTCGCCTTCGCTCCTATCGATGAGCTACTCACTGATGGACAGGCTCCGGTGCATCTATAGGTGAATAGCGTGGCCACAAGTGCCGGGCACTACTGCGACCGTGCTCTACTACGACTCAGACTTGGTCCCCGACTCCTCTGGCTCCTCCGATTCCGACTTTTCGCCAGACTCAAACTCACCTTCAACGACCACATCGGACTGAATAACCAGGCGTCCCTCGTCATCGTGGGTGTACTCAAAGCGTGGTAGCTCATTGCCCTCTTCGTCGTAGCCCGGTGCGGGTGCGGCTTCGTGCTTCTCCAACTTCTCTGGAGTGTCGGTCTTGCTCCACTGTCGCGTGACTGGCTTGCGCACGGCCATGTGGTCATCACTCATGCCCTTGACCAGGGAGTACATCATGATGAAGTGGAGGAAGAAGAACGGCACACCAATGACAATCACCGCGGATTGCAGCGCTTCCAGTGCAGTTTCACCAGAAATCAGCAGCAGAGAAGCTGCCACAGCACCGATCATGATGCCCCACAGCACGCGGTAAAAGGTCGGGGCCTTGTTTTCTTCACCGGTGGACATCATGTCCATTACCATCGCAGCGGAGTCGATGGAGGTGACGAAGAAGATCATGATCACAAAGAGCGCAAATACGCTGACAAGCGTTGCCAGCGGGTACTGCTCCAGGAGGATAAAGAGTGCCGGCGAGGGATCTCCGCCTTCGACAACTGGTTTGGTCAGAATACCCGGATTCTCATTTTCCAATTCAAAGCCTGCACGCCCGAAGATGGAGAACCACATAATTGACACGATTGTCGGCAGTGCAATCACACCGGCGATGAACTGACGTACTGTACGGCCACGAGAAATACGGGCGACGAACATGCCCACAAATGGCGACCAGCAGATTGTCCAGGCCCAGTAGAAGACCGTCCAGGCACCCTGCTTCCAATTCGGGTTGACGTCGTAGGAGTCAGTCCAGAACATGACGCGTGGCAACGCATCCAAGTAGACACCTGTCGTGTCGACAGTCTGGCGCAGCAACGTCAAAGTCGGGCCCATCAGCAGCACGAAGACCATCAACCCCATGGCGGCCCAAATATTGGCATTGGACAGCAACTTGATGCCCTTGTCCAAACCACGTGCCACAGAGATCGAGGCAATCACAATAATGATGGCAATCAGAATGAGCTGCACCATCGAGTTTTCCGGGGTACCGATTACACGAGCAGCACCGGAGTTAATCTGCAGCGCACCCATGCCAACCGATACCGCGATACCGACGACCGTACCGATGATGGCAACGGCGTCGATAAGCTTGCCCGGCCATGAGTAGATGCGGGCACCGAGCAGCGGCGCGAAAATCGAGGAGACGCGTGGCGGCAGATGGCGCTTGTAAATGAAGTATCCCAGTGCGAGCCCCGGAAGCGCCATGATGACCCACATGTGAATACCCAGGTGGTAGATGGTAAATGCCATCGCAGTGTTCTGAGCTTCGCGGGTCATCGGCTCTTGACCGAACGGCGGGTTGTAGGCGTGGTTGAGTGGTTCAGCCACACCCCAGAACATCAGCATGGAGCCAGTACCACCGGCGAAGAGCATGCCGAACCACTCAGCGATGCTGTATTCGGGCTCTTCGTCGTCATCGCCAAGCTGAATGCGTCCGTAGCGGGACACGAACAAGCCGATGAGGAAGATAAAGCTCGCAGAAACACCACCGATGAACAGCCAGCCCAGGTTAGATGTAACCCATTCGGAAGCGGCCGAGTAGGCACCCCGAGCTGTGTCCCCCAGCACAACGGTCACTGCCACAAAGAGGACAATGAAACCTATCGCTGTCGTGAAGATCAACGGGTCGGTCGGCAGGTTCTTAAGAAAACCGCCCGACTTCTTTTCTTGCTTGTTTACTTGTGGCGTTGTTGTAGATCCCATTGTCGGGGTCGGCGCCTTTCACTTCTAGATTGTCTGTCTTTAAAAGACAGCTCGGAAGACACATTCCTCCCAAGTCAGTTATCTACGTTACAAAAAGAAGCGGAGCCATTCTCAATAACCGGGTCTTTGTACTGCAATTGCGACTTTTCCCTTCGAGTTCACGCCGGTTTAACCGAACATCAAAGTGGAAAACCTAAAGTTCGACTCCATGCAGCTTTCCCGTCGTAGCGCTCTACGTTTAGGCGCATCCACCGCACTTGCTACTTCAGTCACGCTCGCTCATGCCTCTGGAGCTGCCGCTTCAGTTACACCGGGTTCGCCGTCACTGGCCTCCCCAGGGCTATTGCGTTCTCGGCCACAGCTCACTCACGGCGTTGCAAGTGGCGATATCCGCGGCGACGGCGCATTAATTTGGGCTCGCTCAGACCGCCCCGCCCACATGGTTGTTGAAACTGCCGCGACAGAGAGCTTCCAGAATGCCAAGGTATTCCGCAGCAACTCTCTGTTAACTCCGGACACGGACGGCACCGGACGTCTACGTGTCGTCGGTCTCGAGCCGGGACAGGAAATCTTTTACCGCGTCACGCTCGAAGAGGCAGATACTGGAATCTGCTCTGATCCCGTTATCGGCACCTTCCGTACTGCCCCCAACCGCGCATCCAACATCCGCCTGCACTGGTCCGGCGATGTCGCAGGACAGGGTTGGGGAATTAACGACGAGATCGGTGGCTACACCGGCTTTTCCACCATGCTGGAGCGCAATCCAGACCTATTCATTCACTCAGGCGACACCTGCTACGCCGACGGTCCGCTGGAGGAATCCGTCACGCTTTCCGACGGCACTGTGTGGCACAACCATGTCACTCCGGCCAAATCCAAAGTTGCTGAAACCCTCGAGGATTATCGCGGCCAGTACTCCTACAACCTCATGGACAAGAACTACTTGGCCTTCAATGCGCAGGTTCCGCAGCTGGTCCAGTGGGATGACCACGAAACAGTCAACAACTGGTACCCCAACGAAGTCCTAGACGATGATCGCTATACCGAGCGCGATGTCAACACCCTGGCCAAGCGCGCCTACCAGGCTTTCCATGAGTGGCAGCCACTTGATCAGCAAATGGCTGTTGATGGGCGCGTATACCGCAAGGTTTCCTACGGCCCTTTGCTAGACATCTTCATCCTGGATATGCGCAGCTACAAGGGAGAAAACACTTCCAATAATCCGCGCTCGACAACCGAAGAACCAATCCTTGGCGAAAAGCAGACAAACTGGTTAATCGACTCCCTCAAGGACTCCCGCGCAACGTGGAAGATTGTTGCCAATGACCTACCGCTTGGAATCATCGTCCCCGACGGCGACGATGGTGACCAAGAAAGCGTATCCAATGGTGCCACCGGTGCGCCTGCAGGACGTGAACGTGAAATCGCCCGTCTGCTCAGCGCCATTAAGGATGTTTCAAATATCGTTTGGCTCACCGCCGATGTGCACTACACCGCGGCTCACCACTACAGCCCGGAGCGCGCACAGTTCACTGACTTCGCACCCTTCTGGGAATTCGTCTCCGGTCCTCTCCACGCGGGCGCTTTCGGCCCCAACGAAATGGATCCGACCTTCGGGCCGAAGGTGGAGTACGTCCACGCACCGGGTAAGGACAATGCCAACGCCGACCCCACACAGGATTTCCAACACTTCGGCGAAGTCGATATCGACGGCGACTCACGCGAGATGACTGTCCGTCTGCTCACCACCCGGGGCACCGAATTGTGGTCGACAACGCTGCAGCCGCAGGCGTAGGCAAGCTGTTCAACAGAGCGTGGTGGCAGCTACTAATTAGTGCGTTCCGCCACGCTTCACGACGGTCTCCTGCCCCGCCGCCTGCCAGGCCACAATGCCCCCGTCCAGGTTAATGAGCTCCGGCGTGACACCATCAGCCTCGGTATCGCTGGCCAGCAGCTCAATCGCCTGTTGCGAGCGGGCCCCCGAGTGGCAGTGAATGAGAACTCCCTCTGCCCCAGTTGCGACACCGTCAGCCTGCGCAAGTGCCTCATTCACAGCAGCCCACCCACGGCTGCGAATGTCACCGAGTGGCACAAGCACAGATCCGGCAATGGCGACCTCCGCGTGCTCATCGGGTTCGCGTACATCGATGAGAGGCACTCCCCTGGCAAGAAGCTCGTGCGCCATGTTGGGACCGATGCTGCGCACGCTCTGCGCCGGGTCCTCTTCATCCTCGGACCACGATGCTGCGCACACCTGCGCAATTTCGGTCAGGTCGGAAACGGGTTCGCGCTCCGGGTCGGCTGCAAAGGACAGTGTGCGGGTGGTTGCCTCCAGGGCGTCGATAAGCACGAGCTTGCCAACGCCGACCTTGCCAACACCAGTGAGCACCTTGATTGCTTCGACGACCATCATCGAGCCAATCTGTCCGACCATTGCGCCGAGGACACCACCTGCGGCGCACGACGGTACGGAGCCGGGGTCGGGAATGTCGGGGTAGAGATCGCGAAGCATGGGACCGTGGCCTGGCCAGAAGACGGACAGCTGCCCGGCGAACTGCAGAATCGTGGCCCAGACCAGCGGTGTTCCGGTCAGCTCCGCAGCATCGGAGGACAGGTAGCGCGTGGCGAAATTGTCCGCGCCGTCGAGCACTACATCGTGAGTGGCAAAGAGCTCCTCGGCATTGTCGACGCTCAACCTGCCGACAATTGCGGTCACCGATGCCTCGGAGTCGAGGCGCCGCACGGCATCGGCGGCGGATTCGGCCTTCGGGCGACCAATGTCAGACTCGCGGTGAATGACCTGGCGCTGCAAGTTGGACTCGTCGACTACGTCATCGTCAATAATGGTGATGTGTCCGACCCCTGCACCGGCCAGGTACAACAACGCGGGCGATCCCAGGCCACCAGCGCCGATAACGAGGACGCGGGAAGCTCGCAAAGTTCGCTGCCCCTCGGCGCCAAAGCCCGGCAGTGTTAGATGCCGCGCGTACCGACGCAGGTCACGATCCGATAGATTGACCCCCTGCTCAGCCATTACAGCGAATCCTGCTCGCGTGCGCCGCTGACGCGCTCGGTGATGATTCCCTCAAACGACGAGCTCGCCTGAGCCAGTCGGCGGCGTGGAATGCGACCGGACTCGCGAGCAGTCAGACCCGCCTCAACGCCGAAGCGCATCGCCGTGGCCATTCCCACCGGATCATGCGCACGTGTCACGGCGGATGCCAGCAGCACCGCATCGCAGCCCAGCTCCATTGCCTGCGCTGCCTCGGAGGCGGTGCCGATGCCCGCGTCCAGGATGATGGGCACATTCGCGCGGTCAACAATCAGCTCGATGTTGTGTGGGTTGAGAATTCCCAGGCCAGTGCCAATCGGAGAGCCCGCCGGCATGACCGCCGCACAGCCCAGATCCTCCAGGCGCTTGGCCAGCGCCGGATCGTCATTGGTGTAAGCGAAAACCACGAAGTCGTCAGCCACCAGCTGCTCCGCTGCCGCAACTAGTTCAACTGGATCCGGCAGCAGAGTGTCCTCGTCGGCGATGACCTCGAGCTTCAGCAGGTTGGTCTCCAGCGCCTCGCGGGCCAACTGCGCAGTCAACACCGCGTCACGAGCGGTATAGCACCCCGCGGTATTCGGCAGCGCCGCGATATTGTTGCGCTGCAAAATCTCAAAAACGTTCTGCTTCGTGCCGGGCGTAAAGCGGCGCATCGCCACCGTAGTCAGCTCGGTGCCCGAAGCCACCAGCGCGCGCTCCAGCGTATCCATACTGGTCGCACCGCCAGTTCCCATAATCAGACGGGAGTTCAATTCCAGCCCGCCAATGCGCAGCGGTTCCCGTGTAAGTTCGCTCGTCGACCCGGCTTCGTTTTCCTGTGCGGACATATTTGCCTGTGCGGACTTCTCAGTCATCTCTAGCCTCCCTGAACTGCTGTCACGATGTCGATTGCACCTGCCACGGGCGTGGTCGCCCACTTGGCACGCGGAATCACCGCACCATCCACGGCTACTGCAATCCCCAGGCGGGTACCGTCCGCGGCGGTGCCGTCGTCGTTAAGCGCGTGCCCTGTGTGCTTTGCGACGAGATCTGCGACCATCTCCCCCGCAGCCGGTGTGTAGCCTTCGCCATTGAGTGTTGTGGTGGACATAAGCGAGCCTCCTCTAGTCGCTGAAGCGGAATGGATCGACGGCGGAAAGAAGCGCCGGGTCGTTATCATTTTCTCGACCGGCGACGACATCGGCGGTGAGCTTGGAACCGATAGCCGTAAGCAGAATGCCGTGGCGGAAGTAGCCGGTGGACACGGTCAGTCCTGGAGCCACGCGGCCAATCATGGGGACATCGTCCGGGGAACCCGGCCGGGCGCGGGCGGTCATCTCGTAGATTTCGCAGTCGAGAATGCCGGGCACCAGGCGGTATGCGTCGCGGAGTAGCTGGTGGACTCCTTCGGCGGAGACACCGGTCAGGTCATCTTCACGCGAGGTAGCGCCGAGCACGACGGTGCCGTCAGCACGCGGGACGATATAAACCGGACGCCCCTGAACCACACCGCGAATAGTGCGGGTGACCAGCGGCCGCAGGCGCTCCGGTACACGCAGACGCAGCACATCCCCATAGACCGGGCGCAGTGGCAGATTCAGATTCTCCGGCAGCCCGGTGATATCGGCAGTGTTCAACCCCGCAGCCAGAACGACCTCATCGGCGAGGTAATCATTTCCGTCCGCACCGCCCAGACCGATGGCGCGGTCGGAAGCGTAGATAACCTCTTGCGCGCGGGTGCGGATGACACGGTCTCCCAGGATGGTCAGCAGTGCGTCGGCGAGCAGACGCGGATTGACCTGGTGATCTCCTGGAATATCCACCGCACCAACACAACCCGGCCCCAGTGCCGGCTCGGCCCGGCGCGCTTCGGTGGCGGTAATGCGGTTGATCTCCATACCCATGTCATGCTGCAACTCAACGAGCTCGCTAAGGGTCTGCCGGTCGGCGGCATCACCCGCACAAACAAACGTGGAATTCTCGATGTAGCCGACATCGTGGCCTGATTCCTCAGCGATGGCCTGGGCAAAGTCGCGGTAGAGCTTGCCCGACTCAACCATCAGCGGATACAGCGTCGGCTGATCCCACACGACTTCGGCCACCGGCGCCAGCATGCCAGCTGCGGCGAAAGTTGCGCCGGAAACGGGCTCGGCATCGAGGACGGTCACATCGAATCCCCGGCGAAGTAGTCTCCATGCCGTCGCCAAGCCAATAATGCCCGCACCTGCGATAACAACGCTTGACGACGTATCCCCTGTGCCACCCTCACCTATCGAGGCAGCACCCATAGCGGCAGCATTCACTGCCATTCCTCCCTCCGGCGGCATAACCCGCATCAGGTAAAAGCGGTCGGCGTTATTCGCCCTCTCAGCCAGCGGCATCTCATCGATGCCGAGTACGGCTCCCGCGGAACGTAGTACTCCCCCATCATATGACTTCCCGATGGCCGCCACTACACCGCATCCTCGACCTCGCCTAACATGGGGACATGAACGCCTCATCAGCTGCC
This sequence comes from Corynebacterium amycolatum, assembly GCF_016889425.1. Taxonomy (NCBI): domain Bacteria; kingdom Bacillati; phylum Actinomycetota; class Actinomycetes; order Mycobacteriales; family Corynebacteriaceae; genus Corynebacterium; species Corynebacterium amycolatum. The sequence goes on along the minus strand of NZ_CP069513.1, from coordinate 1,049,198 downwards.
ACTCGCACAACACGACGCGCCCTGCTTGCCGATGCCCGTCTGTACCTCTGCACCGACTCGCGTGCATCCCGCGGTGATCTGCGCGAATTTCTGCACGCCTGTTACGAAGGCGGCACCGACATCATCCAGCTGCGCGACAAGAAAGTCGACACTCGCGACGAGATTGCCGCCGTGGAGATCCTCGCCGAGGTCGCCGCTGAACACGGCAAGCTCTTCGCCGTCAATGACCGCGCCGACATTGCCGCGCTGACCGGCGCAGACATTCTGCATGTGGGCCAGGAAGACCTCACGACCGAGCAGGCCCGCCAGATCGTTGGCCCCGAGGTTCTCATCGGCCGATCCAACCGAAATCTGGACATGTTCGCCGCCTCACTTGCCGACGATGGCATCGATTACGCGGTAATCGGCCCGGTGTATGCCACCCCGACGAAGCCCGACCGTCAGCCCGTCGGAGTCGAGATGGTTCATGAAGCTGCGGCACTGGTGCGGAGAGTGCGGGCACAGGGATCAGCGGAGTCCCACCAGGATTCCGTGGCCGATATTGTGCGCCCACACGACCGCGGCGCAAGTGACCCCGTCAAGCCATGGTGGGCAATTGGCGGTATCAACGCCGAGACCGCCAATGCGGTTATCGCCGCTGGTGCGGAGCGCATTGTGGTGGTTCGCGCACTGACCGAGGCAGAAAATCCGGAAGAGGCAGCTCGTGCCCTGCGCGCTGCGGTTACGAACGGTCGCTGAGTTTCGTGGGTTAAGTAGCAAAAGTGTGGGTTAATAGGCAAAAAGTGTGTCCGCTCGGCGTGTCGCTGGGTGGGCACCATGTGCTATCTAGCCCTACTTTGCCCCAATGCGAGTTAGTGACTGCGTTTATGACAAAATTGGCCCAAAAATGGCCTGAAAGCGTCATAAACTCGCACAGTTTCACATTTGCAGCCCGTTGAGCTGGGCGTGGACCCCGCCTTTCCACACTGTTGGTCGTTGATTTCCATCGCGACGGAGCCCCGCGTGCACGGACTCCGTCGCTTCCTGTTACTCTCCGGCGAATGTCTCCAACTGCCGAATAGCGCCGGAGACAATCAGGAGATCACCTGCGGAAATGCGGTCGTCGGCAAGCGCAGGGCGGAATCGCTGACCGCGCTTTTGTACGGCGACAACCGTAATCGGTGCGCTCTGGTTAATCTCCGCCACCGTCTTATCCAGGCAGTGGATTGGCGGCGCGACCTTGCCTACTGCGTAATCGCGGTCGAACTCCAGGAAGTCCTGGACCTTGCCGCCGATGAGGTGCGCAATACGACGACCGGTGTCGGCCTCCGGGCGAATGACGTGGTGCACACCAATCTGGCCCAGGATTTTGGCGTGGGCCTGGTTATCGGCCTTTGCCCAAATCATGGGCGCCCCCATATCCACCAGCGCAGACGCGGTCAGCAATGAAGCCTCAATGTCACTGCCGATGGCGATAACAACACGTTCGGCTTCATCGACACCGAGCTGCTTCAGTACCTCCGGCATGGTGGTGTCGGCGGTGACCACGTGGTCGAAGGTCGAGGACAGCTCCTGAACCACCTTTTCGCGATGGTCTACGCAGAGAACCTCGATACCGCCAGCGACCAGCTCCTCGCCGAGTGCCTGTCCGAAACGCCCCATACCGAGGATGACAACAGGCGAAGAGCTGGCTTGGTTGGAGAAATGATCTGCAAAACCAGCAAACGGGTTGAATTTCGAGTTAGCCAATGAAGGGCCTTTCTTCTGGATATTCGTAGACGCGCTGGCGTGGGCGGGCGGCCAAGGCCGTCGCCAAGGCGATTGGGCCAACACGTCCGGTGAACATCAGCACGATGAAGATTGCCTGTGCTGCCACCGGCAGGTCGGCGGTAATACCTGTGGAAAGGCCTACCGTGGCGAAAGCACTGATTACTTCAAAAAGAATTTGGTCAGTAGAAAACTGTGGTGCTAGGAAACTGACGGCGATTACTGCCAGGAATACCTGGCCGATACCGAAGGCAAGGACAACGAGAGCCTGGCGCAGCACCTTTGGGTTGAGGCGCCGCCTAGCCACGGACACGGAGGTGTCACCGCGAATCTCCGCGAGAACAGCGGCGAGAATGACTGCCGACGTCGTGATTTTCACGCCACCTGCAGTACCGCCGGTGCCACCACCAATGAACATGAGGAAGTCAGTGCCCAGCAGTGTCGATGGGTGGAACTCCGCGTAATCGAGCGCGTTGAACCCCGCGGTACGCGGGCTCACACCAGCGAAGAATGAGTTGAGTATCTTCTCCCCCGCGGTGAATCCAGACATGGCATTGGACCACTCCCCAAAAGCCACCATGAGCGTACCCAAAGCAATCAGCAGAATCGTGCCTTTAATGGTGAAGCGAGTAGTCAGCGACCAGCGTTTAGGCAGCTGTCCTCGAGTGCAGACACTAAGCCACGCTTTGCCGTGCCGCCAGGCCTCGAGCAAAACAGGAAAACCCAGACCACCCACGATGAGGGCGAAGGCCAGTGGCAAAAGCACCCAGGCATCGCTATAGAACCCGATGACATTGTCGGTATACAGAGCGAAACCGGCGTTGTTGAAGCTTGAGATGGCATGGAACAAGCCTTCCCATGCAGCCTTTCCCCAGCCATACCCGTATCCGGAGTGGAACCGCAGCGTAAGTGCCACTGCCACCACAAACTCCACCAACAGAGTGAAGCTAACGGCAGCACGGACAACCCACGAAATCTCGCCCATATCCATACCGCGGCCTTCAACGCGGGCACCGGCACGGCGGTTCAGGCCGAGCCTTCCTGCTACGAAGAGGCCGAAAAGTGAAGCCAAGGTCATGAACCCGAGACCACCCAGCTGAATCAACAACATGATGACGACCTTGCCGAAGGTTGACCAATGGGTGGCCGTATCTACGGTGATCAGGCCGGTCAGGCTTGTTGCCGAGGTGGCTGTGAACAGCGCATCAGACAGCGCCGTGGGCAAACACATATCCCCAGGGCTCGGGGCGCACTGCCCCGTAGGATGGCTATTGACCGCCGAAATCGGCAGCATTAACAAAACCGTGCCAGCGGTTATCAAGGCGACATAACACCACACCACCAACGTCGTGGGACGAACTCCCCGACGTGTTTTAGTGGCCTGCCGCGACAGCGTAATCACCATCGGAACGTTAGTCCTCGTGGCCAGCGATGTCGAGGGGAATGCTGATATTCCGTCTCTGCATATGCCGGGACTTAGCGGGGAGCTGCTTTACGCCCCCAGACACCGTTGCGATATCCCGTACACATTTCGCGCCCCATCCCCGCCCCCACACCCCACCCCGCTTTGGCTACTACGGAAACCTTGAGTTATGGTCAGATTCATGATGACACCCCTGATGAACACACTCGCGCCGTGCGGCGCACAGTGGTGGTGGCTCGCCTAAGTCCGCGAGCAACGTCACGTCATCTCATTAATGTCGACGGCAAACCCGTCAAGTACGAGCTCGCAAGAAGATAAATCTGGCGGGCTCTTTTCTTTTATCGGTTCGGCGAAGAGAACCAGGGCCCGCTGAAATAAACAACAGCAACGAAAGGCTCTCTTCAATGACTGATTACAACCCCAGCGCGGATGCCATCGCCAAGGCTTCAGCACCGACTGCAACCAGGGTGCCGTCGGCAAGCGTTAACGGCGCGGGCGAGGTGCGCGAAACCCTCTTGCCTGCATTTTTCGGTCGCTTCGGTGGACAGGAAGTGCCGGAGTTCCTGCTGCCAGCACTCGATGAGCTGGAAGCGGCTTACATCGAGGCGATGAGCGATCCGGAGTTCCAGCGCGAGCTGGAAGAACTGCGTCGCGATTTCCTCGGCCGCGCAACCCCGCTGTTCGAATGCCGACGTCTATCCACGCCGAACACGACGATTGTGCTCAAGCGCGAGGACTTGAACCACGGCGGCGCGCACAAGGGCAACAACGTGGTCGGCCAGGCGCTGCTGGCAAAGCGCATGGGAAAAACCCGTCTCATTGCTGAGACGGGTGCAGGCCAGCACGGCACGGCCACCGCGATGGCCGCAGCGCTGCTGGGACTTGAGTGCGAGATTTACATGGGCGCGCACGATGTCGCCCGCCAGCACCCCAATGTCGAGCGCATGGAGCTCATGGGCGCGAAGGTCGTTCCCGTCACCACCGGCGAGGCCGGTTTGAAGGATGCTATTGACGAGGCACTGGTCGAGTGGAGCAAGACTCTCGACTCCACTTTCTACCTGCTGGGCACAGCCGCCGGGCCGCACCCATTCCCCACTATCGTGCGTGAATTCCAGCAGGTCATCTCGGAGGAGTCACGCAGTCAGATGGTCGAGCGTTACGGCAAGCTTCCCGACGCTGTCATCGCAGCCGTCGGTGGCGGCTCCAACGCCATTGGCGCATTTGCTAACTACATCGACGACTCCGATGTCGCCCTCATTGGCGTCGAGCCTGCAGGTGAGGGACTCGACACCGATCGTCACGGGGCGCCCATCAATGGGGGCAAGACTGGTGTCCTTCACGGCATGCGCTCATTTGTCATGCTTTCCGACGACGGCGAGGTGTTGCCATCGCACTCCATCTCGGCGGGCTTGGATTACCCGTCCGTTGGCCCGGAGCACGGCATGCTGAAGGAGAATGGCCGCGCCAGCTATGTCGGAATTACCGACGAGGAGGCGCTGGAAGCGTTCCAGCTGCTCAGCCGCATGGAGGGCATTATTCCGGCGATGGAATCCTCGCATGCGCTGGCGCAGGCCATTAAAATTACGCGACTCCGTGAAACCTACCCTGCCGCTGGTAGCGAGTTCGGGCTGCCGGTTCACGAAGGCGATGAGCCTTTGCTGTTGCTCGTGAACCTGTCGGGTCGCGGTGATAAGGATATGGAGCAGGTCCGGGAGTTCCTGAACCAGTAGGAATAACCAGTAGGGATTGCTTCCCCACTAGCTGCCTAGCAGGAATCGGACCAAAGCTAATTCTTGTTAGGCAGCACGGCGATCGTCAGCGGCGATGCCCTGCTTCGGGTTCGCCTCCACGATGGCTTCGGCAAGCAGCGATGCCAGCGCATCCTGCTTGGATTCCTTGCCGTCCTGGAAAATCGGGGACACAGTATCCATAATCTCGTTGAATGCGTTCATCAGAGGTCACCTCTCTTAAGATCTCTTTGATCTTTATTGTTGGACTTCTCCAACCGATTCTTTGCGATTCAGCAGTTGAAACAATGTTTCATCGAACCGTTTGGAACTTATGACTTGCAACCGTAGACGACAACACAAGACCTGGCAAGCACTAAACTTTATTTTTAGTTAACCGTTTGTTAACTTTTGGACACTTTTTAGCTCAGACACTGAGCCACAAACAGTGCCCCTCAACGCCGCCCCATACCTCGCTTTACTGCCCTTGATAACCGCTTCAAAATCACGCTCTTTTACACAGCCGAAAGCCAGGCGCGAAAGTCTCTTTTGGCCGAACATAAACTATCCCCACTGAAAGCGCTTGTAACCATCGTTGAATGTGGATTACACACCACACTCAATCGTCACCCCGCGCACGAATAGCCACCAGCTTCCCAGGGGTCCACCCCAGCGCCAGTTAAAGAAAAAGAACCCACTGCCAGCATAAATAGCCCACCAACAGAGCTGCCGACCGCCGAAACCACTACCGTGAAGGCCATCCCACCCCTCTATCAACTCAACCCTAGCCTCGCTGGATGTGGCCGCAGCCACGAAGCCTTCAATCTGAGGCAGTTTTTCCGCCTTTACGGCGAACGAGCAGTCAGGAAAACAGAGCCCCAACGCCTCCCTCCCAAAACTGCCCCAACATCAGCCCAGCAAGCGGTTACCGGCACAGGATTTAAAGCAGCGATTCGTCCACCGAGCCCCTATCTCAACCGACCTCAAAAACACCCCTGAAAGGGTGAGGTAAATCACATCGCAAACGTCGCTAACGGCCGCTTAACCACGACCAGTGAACGCCCCAATACGCCGAATAGCCTCTTCCATCTCGGAAGTCTCACCGGCGAAGCAGAGGCGAACCCACTCATGGCCGTTCTCTGTGTCGAAGTCGATTCCAGGGGCAACGGCCACGCCCGTTGCAGCCAACAGTTCCCGAGCCCATGTCATGGAGTCGACGGAGTTCGGGTCGTCGTAAAGCCCTGCGATATTGGCATAGATATAGAAACCGCCGTCGGGCGGGGCGATATTACCGAGACCGACGCGGGGCAGCCCCTCGAGCAAAACGTCGCGGTTGCGCGCGTAACGCCTCACGTGCGAATTGAGCTCGGCAATGGACTCGGCGCTGAACGCCTCTACCGCCGCTTCCTGCGAAATTGCCGGTGGGCAGACAGTGAGGTTGGCTTCGAGTCGATCCAGGGGCGCACGCAGCCACTCTGGAACGATGAGCCAGCCGACGCGCCAGCCGGTCATCGAGAAGTACTTACTGACACTGCCGACTACGACCGCCGCATCAGAAAACTCGCGTGCTGACGCGCACTTTCGACCATAGGTAATGCCGTGATAAATCTCATCGGAGATGAGCAGGCAATCGTGCTGCTCGCACCACTTCGCAATGGCACGCAGCTCGTCGGCATCGATAATGGTGCCAGTGGGATTGTCCGGACTGGTGACGATCACGGCCTTGGGCACGCGCGGAAGTTCCTGCAGGTGTTGGACAGTGAGCTGAAAGCGGGTCTCGGGACCACAGTCAATCTCGACAATGTTGGCGCCGAGCGCCTGCAGAGTATTGCGGTATGCGGGATAGCCCGGGCGCGCGAGCACAATATCGTCGCCGACGTCGAGCGCTGCGAGGAAAAGTGCCACGAAACCGCCGGAAGAACCGGTGGTGATGACAACATCGGCAGCTTCCGTGGCCGTGCCGTAGTTTTCACGATGCCAGGCGGCGATGGTTTCGCGCAGCTCAGGCGTGCCGACGGCCGCAGTGTAGCCCAGAACCTGATTTTCCAAATCGGCACGAGCACGGGCAATCGCGGCAGCCGGGGCCGCAGTCGCGGGCTGCCCCACACAGAGGAACAGAGCGTCACCGTGAGTACGCTGACGCTCCTGTGCGAGCGCGAGAACATCCATCACATGGAAAGGTGCGACCTCACTGCGGCGGGATGCTAGATCGCGCTCGGGCTGGGATGCCTGCGGAGGCCCCGAGAAGTTTAACGGCTGCGGTGATTGCGGTGACTGCAACGACTTTGGCGACTGCGGAGATTCGGCGTGCATACCTTCATCTTTGCAGCCACCGAGGCCCCCGGGAAATCCAATTCAGCCCGGGTGGGTGCACCAGTGAGGTATTCGAGTGCAGCCTGACCGCCTCGAGCATTATTTAAATGGAAATGCGGCCCTCAACTGCAGGTAGTGCAATGTCGGTGCGGTAGTGCGAGCCCTCGAGCTTAATGGTCTTGATGGTCTCGTACGCCTTGTCGCGAGCCTCTTCCAGCGTGTCACCAACGCCGATGACGTTGAGCACACGGCCACCAGCGGAGACCAGCTCACCTGCAGCATTGCGGGCAGTACCTGCGTGGAGAATGCCATCTGCCTCACGACCAGGCTCTGCACCTTCAATGACATCGCCCGTGCGCGTCGACACCGGGTAGCCTTCAGCTGCCAGCACAACAGTCAGAGCGTACCCATCACGCCAAGACAGCGGACTGAAGTCCGCCAATGTGCCGGTAGCAGCGGCGTTGAGCAGCTGCGCCACCGGGGACTCCAGCAGCGCCAGCACGGCCTGGGTCTCCGGGTCACCGAAACGGCAGTTGAACTCAATGACAGCCGGGCCGTCCTCGCCCCAGGCCAGACCCGCGTACAGCAGACCCTGGAACGGGCAGCCGCGAGCGGCCATTTCACGAGCGACCGGCTCGCAGACCTCGGTGACGATGCGCTCAGTTGCGCCTTCCGGCAGCCAGGACAGCGGGCTGTAAGCGCCCATGCCACCGGTGTTCGGCCCCTCGTCGTTATTACCGACGCGCTTGTGGTCCTGAGCCGGCAACAGCGGGACGACGGTTTCGCCGTCGACCAGGCAGAACAGGGAAACCTCCGGGCCATCCAGGAAGGACTCCAGCAGCACCGGGTTACCGGCTGCCAGCACCGCCTTTGCGTGTTCAAGAGCTTCAGCGCGGTCCTTAGTGACCACAACGCCCTTGCCAGCAGCCAGACCGTCATCCTTCACGACCCAGTTCGGACCAAAGCGGTCAATGGCGGCCTCGATGTCTTCATCGGAAGCCTCCGGCTGAATGGCCTCTGCCGAGGCGGTCTTTACTCCAGCCGCCTTCATGACGTCCTTAGCGAAAGCCTTAGACCCCTCAATCCGAGCCGCGTCCGCGTTCGGGCCAAAAACTGCAAAGCCAGCGTCGCGCAGCGCGTCTGCCACACCCGCGACCAGCGGAACCTCCGGGCCAATAACAACCAAATCGGCCCCAATTTCCTTGGCCAGCGCAACAGCGCCAGCGGGGTCATCCACGACCAGTGGATGCATGGTGGCAATTTCACTCATACCCGCATTACCAGGGGCTACGTGAAGATCAGTAGCCTGCGGGTCCTTACTCATTGCGTACAACAGGGCGTGCTCACGGGCACCGGAGCCAATTACGAGGATGCGCATAGCAATCATCTTACTAATCAGCCCGGATAACTCTCATCGCGCCCAACCCCTCAATCCGCTATTCGGGTTACCCTTGGCACATGAGCACAGTATTTACCAAGATCATCAACGGTGAACTCCCCGGTCGTTTTGTCTACCGCGATGACAAGGTCGTCGCATTTTTGACCATCGAGCCAATCGCACCTGGTCACACTCTGGTTGTCCCTATTGAAGAGGTGGACAAGTGGACGGATGCCTCGCCTGAGCTGTGGGCTCACCTCAATGAGGTTGCCCACAAGGTTGGTCAGGCTGTTGTCTCCGCTTTTGACGCTCCACGTGCTGGCTACCTCATCGCCGGCTTCGAGGTTCCGCACACCCACATCCATATCTTCCCTGCCCACGACATGTCCGGCTACAACCTCCAGTCGGTCGATCGCAATCCTTCCGCAGAGTCCATGGATGAGGCCGCCGCTAAGCTACGGAAGGTCCTCGGGACTGATGAAGACGGAAAGTTGGTGCGCTAATCGCCGCTTCAAACGAGGATTTTCGGGAAGAACAACTTCCGGTTCCTGCCCCTGAAGCGCAGGAACCGGAGGCGCAAAAACCGGCTGCAGCTGAAGGATCAGCATCGCTCCCCTATGCCATCTTCCGTCCGCTGCGCGGTGTTTTCGAAGATAACTGGGGAGCCAAAGTGTCCAAATCCCGGCCGTGGCCGGTCATCCTCCTGCATGGAACAGGCCAGGTCAAGGGTATTTGGGAGACCCTCGGCGGTCAGTTACGGGAGGATGGCTGGGCTGTCTTCGCGCCAGATTTTGGACACCGTGCAACAGACCCCATCAATCAGTCCATCGACATGCTCGTGCCTTACATCAAGGCTGTCCTGCACGCCACTGACGCAAAGCACGCCGTTATCGTGGGGCACTCGCAAGGCGGCTTAATTGCCACTCTGCTTTCTCTGCGCATTTCCAAGTACATCAAGCATGTTGTCTGCCTTGCCGCGCCCAATCACGGCACCAATCTGGGCGGCATCGCTTCCAGTATCACTAAGATCCCCGGCACAAAGTCGCTGATGAGCAACTTCGTTCAGAGTTACTGGGGCGTTTCCGGTTTGGAACAGCTCACGGGTTCAAAGATGGTTTTGAACTCCAATTCCCACGATATCCTCGGTCCCGGTGTTACTTACACCTGCATTGCCACCAAGTATGACCAGCTCATTTCCCCGCCACAGTCCTGTTTCTTGGATGATGGTGACACAGGCATGGTCACCAATCTCTATGTGCAGGACACGTTCCCTCAAGCAATAATTTTGCATGAGCAGATGGCGCACGATTGGCGTCCCCGCGCACTTACTCGCGAGGCACTATTCAAGCTGGTAGGCGAGGATTTTGACCCAATCGAGCATGCGGAATAGACCGCTCCTAACGCGGATTTTCCCACCGACAGCCGCACATCCGTCCTCACCAAATCCGAGTCCAGCGTCGGGGGACCTCAGAGACCCCGTTCCGGTTATCGCACTTCATGGCACGCTCGATAGTCCCGGCGCGTGGGCACCGCTTGCCGACGGTCTCCGTACCCTCGGCCGCCGAGTCTATGTACCGGCCTACGGAGACCGTGGCACTGCTGCCCTTGTAGATTCTGTCGCCGAGGTCGAGTCCTATATCAACGGAGTCTGCACTGAAACGAACTCGGACACGGTCGATATTGTGGCTCACTCGCAGGGTGGGCTACTGGCTTTCCTGCTGTTTACGCGTCTTGCAAACCATGAATGCGAGCGTTTTTCGTTTCGACGTGTCATCAGTGTGTCGGGATCTGTCGGCGGTGTAAATCTGACTGAGATCTCCCGCATTTTGGGCTGGTGGAATGGGGCTCCTGCCCGCTGGCTAATGGGACAGGCTTTAGCCGATCAGATTGCGGTAGCTGCAGGAAAATATGAACTTCCTGCAGCCAACACTGCCCCGCACCTCCGAGGGCGCAAGGCAGCCGCACCTGACTGGATTAATGTCATCAGCCACCATGACAACCTGGTCATTCCGTGGTCCGATACCGCGCAGAGCTTCCTGCCAGACAGCCAAACTGTTTTGCTCGAAACCGAGCTGGAGGGCAGGTCTGTTGCGCATTGGAAGCAGCAAACAGACTCCGAGGTGATCGACCTAATCACTCGGCTATTGGCGTAGGGCTTCGACCTAGAACTTGGTCAGCGACTCGCGCGCGGTGACGACATCCGCAAGCAGCTGCTGCGCGGCTGGCGAGGGGTTATCGGAGGTGAGGGCCTCGATGACGACGTCGGGAAGCCCTGCGGCGCGGTAGTCGTCGACAGTGACATCGCCGTACTCGAGGACCCCGTGGAGCCATGCGACTGCACGCGACTCTGGCGAAATGCAGCGTCGTGCGGTGCGTTCCTGCTGGACGAGCACATCACGGTTTTCCACCCCGCGCATCCCCAGCCGCGCAAGAGTGCGAGCAGCAGAGATGAGGTTCTCACCGGCAACACGATCCTGCTGATTCGGATTGGCCGGCGGCTTCTTACGACCACGACGGCGCACGTAGAGCTCCTGCTGACCAATACCGACCAGGGAACCATCGCGGTTTCGGATTACAGAGGTGTATGGAACGACCGTCGAATAGCCACCTTCGGTTTCGGCCTTAAGCTTTTCGACCATCTCATCCGGCACCTCTACCTCGAGGTACGCACCATTCTTACCCGGCCGGATAAATTCAAACGACCCAGTTCGCGTCCACGCCTCGTACTTCTTGACATCCAGGCGCTGCATAACCAGCGTGCCAAACAGCACATCCGTCATCGAAAACAGTGCACCGCCAAATGCCGCGCCATGCATATTCGCAGTCAGAGCGTTTAGGCGCAGCTCCAATCGTCCCTCAGACCAGTCATCCGCAATCTCGGTGATACGGATGCCGGTGCCAAACAGCGGCGGCCAAATGTTCAGCAAGAACTTTGCCTTAGCCGGGGACATCTCTTTCTCAGCAAGTTTGTACAGGGTGCGTCGCAGCGATGGACCAATAGACATAACTACTTACATTAGGTGTTGACCGGGCGAACGCGGGCATTATTGTCAGAAAACAAAAGTGTGTCAGCTTCAGCGCATGCTTTACGACGGTTCCCGCGCCCCACCTTTTATTAAGACAGCGACTATTTAGGCAGCAAACCGTTTCGCCAGCGTATTGACGCGCAGAGTGAAGAAATCCCGCAATTCCGCGTAGCGGGAATAACCATAAATCCCGCGGTCAGCTGGGTCATCATATTCCCAGCGCTCAGTCTCTACATCTGGCGCGATGTAGTCCGAAACGTCGATTTTCCCCACAACAATGACCACATCCGCACTGTCTGCGAGAGACGGCGTGAGTTGATGAGGATCGCCATCGCACCGTGCCCCCACCTCACAGAGCGCACGCCGCGCGTCTTCATCCAGACCGCGGTCATCATCATCGATGCTGATACCTGCTGACAAAACTGTCAAGCCTGGGGCAGCTTGCCGCAGCAGCCCTTCGAGTACGCGTGAGAGTCCCATGTTTGAACTACTGACAAAGAGCACCTCTGACATGGCTCTATCGTAGAATATTTTTCTCAGAGAAATCACCCCAGCTTGTGGGGTTTTCTGGAAGGTTTTGCAGAAAAATGCCAAAAGCGCCCATAGCGCAGGCCCTTCCCCGAGACCAGCCCTATCGGCGCTTATGACTTAAAAACAAAGTCCACTTTACATGCGCATGCAACCCCTGTGAAGCATGGGGCTAGAGTTGCAGATGTGAACGCTCCGTGGCCTGTGATTTTCCGGCTGTCGGTGTTGCGCTGTCCGGCTGTCGGTGTTGCGCTGTCCTATCGATGCAATATTCACCTATCGATACGCAGCAGCGTGGCCATAAGTGGAAAGCTCATCCATATGTCGACCGGGACTTCCGACAACGTGCGCATAAGTGACAGAAAATTCCCCCGCCCCAGCCCCCGACAGGCATTTGCCCTTTAATCTGCCTTCAAAAGAATCCTTTGCTCCCCGCCCCGGCCCCCTTAGACCGGATAAAATTGGCGGGGCCAATCGCTCGCGAATAGGAGAATCACCGTGACCGACTCTCGCGATATTAAACCTTTTGCAGCCAACCGCAGCTCCAAAGTGACCTCCATCGGCTCCATCATCGGCGCAGCAGCAGTGAGCGGCCTACTTCTCGGAGGTGTCGGTGCGGGCACCTGCTTGGCAATTCTCGATGTGCCCGAGCGCTCCGACTACGTCATGAAGACTGCGCAGCGTGAGGTACAGGCTGACATCATGGACCCGGACGATGTGCTCACCCCAGAGGAAGAAGAGCGCATGCTTCGCGATGTCTCCCTGATCGCCGCCCCTGACGTGGTCCAAGAGCTGCACTACATGGTCTTTGCCGAGAACAAGGAAAACGTTAATGACTCCGTAGAGGAGTACCTGCGCGATAACCACCAGGAGCTCATCGGCAAGGATAAGTTTGCTGATGGCCAGGTCTTCGTCGGCGTGGGCCTTGATCCGCGCCAAGCCTTCGTCTTCGCGGGTGAGGACGTGGCTGCTCAAATGAAGCTACGCAAGAATGACAGCCATCTGAAACAGTCCATCGAAGCAATTAAGCCGGGCGTGCGGGATGGCAACATTCCTGCTGGCCTCTTTGCTGGCGCAGCGGCTGCAATCGACGTAGACCGTGCTGCGGATACTCAGTACGAGGGCGCAAAAGAGGATCGGATGGGGGCGGCCGTTGGCCTCGGGGTGGCGGGCCTGAGCGTTGGCGGCGCTGGTGTCGGCCTCGCCGGCGGTATACGCCGCAGCCGACAGAAGCAGGCACAGCAGGCACGCGAGGACTGGGACTACGTGTCGCAGACCTACACCGATGTGGCGCAACGGCTAAGGGAGATTGATATTCGAGCGCACTCGCTCCAATCAGGACTGGTGGATGAGCGCCTGCGCCAGGACTGGGAGGGTTTGCGCGATGACTTCCTAGCGATCGATAGCCAGGTTGGTTCCCTCATGTCGATTCCGGCGGATGCGCCAGATGAGCAATTCCGCTCACGCTCTGAGCTCATCGCCAATGCGCGCCAACTGTGCGAGCGCGTGGAAACCGCTGAGGTCAATATTGAAAAGCTGCACCGCATTGAGAACGCTGATGCGGATGCTCGCCGCTATGAACTCTACGAGCTGGGGAAGGATCTGGCACAGGCAGGCTACTTGGCCGCAAGCATCGACTCGACGCTTGAGCGCCACGCGAAGGAGTTGGAAGATGCCGCCACTGAATTATCCAAGGAACCACACCATCCGCAGTTCATGGAGCGCTACCTAGAACTCTTGGATCGCTCCGCGCTCTTGTCGGAGCACGTGCAGTCCCAACTGCAGAAGCGCAATGAGGCCGACGAGCGCCCCGAGCGCACGCGCATCTACGACTCTAATTTCTTCGCTGGCTCCGGCTACCACGGCTACGTGCCCTTCTATGTCGTGAGCACCTGGGATAGCGATGCCACCACTGCCCGCGACAGCTCTTCTAGTAGCGGCGGCGTCAACAGCGGGTTTAGCTCGGGGTTTTCCGGTTCAGGTGGTTCTTCCAGCTTCTAAGCCGGCTTACGGGGCAGAAGGGATGCGGACGTTCTGTTAGACGATTTCACCCCTCACGCTACTTAACCCCCTACTTTTCTCCTTTAAACCAAAGAACCCCAGGCCGGAAAACTTCCTGGCCTGGGGTTTTGGAGCCGGAAACGGGACTCGAACCCGTAACCTACTGATTACAAATCAGTTGCGCTACCAATTGCGCCATCCCGGCAACTTTAAAGCGACCCTTTTGGCGTTAGCCGTCGCTGGCTCGAAAGAATCAGAGTCAACCTGAGAATCGAACTCAGCTGTGCCGCTGACAGGCGATTGTACAGGTTGGCAAGCAGAAGTTAAAAACGACACCACAGGAATACTGCAACCGCACTTCTTGAACACTTTTCTGCACACTAAAAGCCCCGCTCAGATAGGTAAATTCACCCCACCGAAAACGAATTGAGATTCTCCGTCACCGACGGGGTAGTGTGACTATCGCTAAATCACTGGGGCTATGTTGCTGCAACGCCTCTAGAACTCGTCTTTGCAATAGCGCTGCAACGCACCCCAGGCAGTATCGGGGAAAGGAAGTGCCGACATGCCATTCGATGGTGGCAACAAATCCAACGCCGAAGAAAACTCCGCTGCGAAGGACGATGCCTACGATGCCGAAGCCGCTGTCGCTTACCCCGCTGACCCCACTGTCTCTTACGACGACACTCCGCAGACCCAGTTTCCTGCAATCGACAATCAGTCCGCCTTCAAGCAGCGCGTGATTGATTTCGTTTCCGGCCCAACGGCAACTGTCGACCTAGTGCACTCGACCACTACCCCACTGCCGCTGGCACCGATTGATTATTCCGACCCCAGCCAGGTTACGGCCGTACTCGATCTCGCTGCTCGCATCGGAGGACTGCTGCTGGCATGTGGCTCGGGCAACCGCGACACCGAGCTGCAGATTAAGACCGTGACCTCAGCCTATGGCCTCACCCAGATCCAGGTTGACATCACGTTGACCTCGGTGACGGTCTACCACCTCATCGGTGCCCGCCGCACACCAATTACGGCTATGCGCGTAGTCACCGCACCAGTGCCCGACTTCGAGCGCTTGCGCCACACGGACCGTGTCATCCGCCGAATTCGCGCGGGCCATCTGAGCCTGGAGGAGGCTATTGAGGCTATCGACAAGGTCGAGCGTGAGCCCGCAAAATACCGCCTCCGCGTCATCTACGCTGGCTGGGCGTTGCTGGCCTCATCTGTGACAGTGCTACTCGGCTCTGGTTTCGAGGTCGCTCTCATCGCGGCTGCCGTCACACTGGCCATTGTCATTGTGATTGGCGAGCTTGCCGCCCGCGAGTTGCCCACATTCTTCCAAAACGCAGTCGGCGGTCTCATCGCCACACTCTCCGCTGCTGTACTCAATGCAGCACAGGCATACCTTCCCTTTGAAATGCAGCCATCCAGGCTAATTGCCTCGGGAATCATCGTGATGCTCGCCGGCCTAACCCTCGTGCAAGCACTGCAAGACGGCATCACCGGCGCGCCAGTGACTGGCTCAGCGCGCTTCTTCGACACCATGCTGTTGACCGGCGGCATCGTCGCTGGCATCGCGATGGGCATCGAGTTTTCTGGAATGCTGGGCATTCCGCTTCCCGACGTCATCGCGGGCTCCGACCTCAACCTGGCCCAGGCGACAGTGCGGGTGATAGCGGGAACTACCGCCTCAATCGCATTTGCGTTGGCCTCGAATGCTGGGTTCACTGCGTTGGCAGTGTCCGGAACGGTCGCCCTGTTGGGGTCAATGACCTACTACTACGTGTTGACTCCGCTGGGAGTTCATCCGGTGACCAGCGCAGGCGCGGCAGCAACACTGATTGGTCTCATCGGTGGCCTGCTGGCACGACGTTGGTCCATCCCGCCGCTAATTACGGCAGTGGCAGGCGTAACCCCACTGCTTCCGGGTATGACAATCTACCGCGGTATGCACGCACTGCTGCACGACCACCCGACCAAGGGGTTTACGGCGCTGGCCTCAGCGCTGGGCATTGCGACGGCACTAGCTGCGGGCATTGTCCTCGGTGAATGGATGGCGCGCAGGCTCCGTCGCCCTCGCGCACTGCGCGAAGACAGTGGCCTGACCCGTCCAATCCGGGCCGGTATGCGTCGCATCCGTCCTGTGAATCCGCGGAACAAGCCTCGCCGTCCACGCAACTACCGCTTCAAGGGCGGTATGAACCCGCGCGTGGACTAGCCGTACCGTGGGAGCATTGTCCACACCGCGCGACCTATCAACAACGTGGTAGAATTAGGTTTTTGAATTGTAAGTAGCGCTTAAAGCCGAAACTGCGTCATCACAATCCCATTCCTTCTCCGCTGAACTCGGTTGAGCTCAGTGACGGGAGCATATGGCGAGATGGCTGGCAGAAGTAGGTGTATTGGGCGCAATTAAGGCCATGCTTGCCAGGAGGATTCGTGCCACCGAAGGTCACAGACACTCGCACTGCTCAGAACGAGGCTCTTCACAAGGTCGAAGAAAAGACCGCTGCTGGCGCACGGCGAATTGTGGCTACCTTCGCCGAGGACTTTTACGATGCCGTCACTCTGATGTGCATGCTCGGAGTGGAGAAGGAAGGCCTGAGCTTCAAGAAGGTTCACGAGGAGTACGAGAAGGAAAACGCTCCGAAGACCGCAAAGCGCACACGCAAGTCCACTAAGAAGACTGCAAAGAAGTCGGCCAAGAAGGCAGCAAAGAAGACCACTCGTAAGACGGCGAAGAAGGCTACAAAGAAGGCCGCCAAGAAGACGACGAAGAAGGCTGCTAAGAAGAGCACCAAGAAGGCAGCTAACTAACGGGGTCACGCAGCATGGGGCGGAGCGGGAAAAAGGCGGTTGCCACAGTAGCTGTCGTTGCGGCGGTGTCCATGACGGCTACCGCATGCCAGGCAAAGCCGGCAGCGGAGATCGTCGGCAAGCAGTGGCAGATAACCGCGATTTTTGATGACCCAAACCTGCCCCACGGTGTGCCGGACGGAACGCAGGCACCGACTATTACGCTGGGGCAGACAACATATACTTTCGCTGATTCCTGTGGCAACGGCTCTGGTTCGCTGCAGTGGAAGGGCGAGGCGGTCGAATTCGGCGCCCCGGAGCAGACTCGCAGTTTGGACTGCTCAGACCAGGCGCAGACCTATTCGGAGCGCTTCCACAAAATTGTTGCGGGCGAATTCACCTACAAGCAGGACAACAACGGTCTGCGCATGCGAGAGATGAAAGACACCAAGCCAGGCGAGGATCGCCGTGGCTGGACTGCGACAACCTCGGGTTACACCGAGGGGCGCTGACGCCACTTTTGATCAACAGGCGCATCGATGCCGGGGTGAGAAACCCGTGCGTAAGAACCGCGGTGGTAAATGAGCGGATTGATTTCTTCACGCTTGCCGATAGCCACAATATCCGCCGTCACAATCCAGTGATCGCCGCCTTCGTAAACATCGACGACGGTGCAATCAATCCACACGGAGCAGCCGTGCAGTAAAGGGTTGCCCAGCTCAGAGCGGGTCCACTTCCCCGTCTTGAACTTTTCTCCATTACTGCGACCGAAGGCTGCCGAGATATCCTCCTGATCCTCAGCCAACACGTTGACGGAGAAACGTCCAGCGTTCCGTATGTGCGGCCACGACCGCGAGGTCTTCATGACAGTAAACAGAACCATCGGTGGAGTGAGGCTGAGAGAGGAAAAAGACTGGCAGGCAAAACCGTACGCCTCGCCTTCATCCTCGGTGGCGATAATGGTCACGCCAGTGGTGAACTCACTCATCGCGCCACGGATAGACATTTCATCCAATTCGACGGGGCCACCAAGTTCGACATGGTCGTCGCGGGTAGCTTCCGGACTATTGAGAGCCGCAGCTGATCGGTCGGTGCTCGAATTTGTTGAATCTGTCATGTAATAGACCTTAATCTGAATCCGAACACAGTAAAGACGAGGTGGGGTTTACCACCCCAGGAACCTCCGATAGCGCCACGATGTTGTTACCCTCGTGCCCGCTACCCGGCTGACGGTACCGACGGCGCTGCAGTTGTCGCTCCAACGACAAACTCAGTCTCTAGCAAGACGCGCGGAGCGCGACCGCTGTCCTCGTGTGCGGCCTCAAGCTCCTCGGCCAGCGCGCGGCCGACGGCAATGCCCTTCTGCCTATTCGGCTGAATCACGGTGGTCAGGTTGTGGAAGAGGGCGCGCTCAATTCCGTCAAAGCCGGTGATGGACAGATCCTCCGGAACACGAATTCCGTTCTCCTTGGCATATTCCAAGACCGCAATTGCCTGAGTATCGGTAGTGCAGACCACCGCCGTGAGATCTGGGTTGTCGGTCAGCAGCTGGCGAGCCGCATCGCGGTTGTTCTCGCGGTCATTGAGGTGACGCTCGATGATGGGCACATCTGCCTGCTGAATACCGGCCTCGGCAAGCGCTTCCAGCGCACCTTCGACACGATTCTTCTGCACCTGGTGATGAGCTTCTGCCAGTCGCTTCTCCGTAACATATCCCGAGTTCGGGGTACGCGACAAGCGCACCGAAAGGATTCCCACCTTCCTATGCCCCAACTCAGTCAGGTGCCGCACCGCGGGCTTGATGGCCTCACGGTCGTCGATGCCCACAAACGGTAGAGCCGCCGCATCTGCAGGCTGGTCGCACACGACCGTCGGCAAGCCGCGAGCGCGCACCGCAGCGAGGAACGGATCGTTGTCCGCGACGGAGTAGACCACGAAGCCGTCGACCACCGCCTGCCGAATCAGATTGAGATCTACGTCCCCGCCCTCCTCGGAGGAAGCTGGGATGACCAACATGGAGTCGCCCATTTCGCCGAGCTCTTCTGCAAGGCCGGCGAGAAAATCCACCGACGCAGGGTCTTCAAAAGCGAATGGGAGGTGCTCGGTGAACAGCACGCCGATGGCGCCAACCCGGCGCATGCGCAGACCCCGAGCCATTGGGTCCGGCCCCGGATAACCAAGCCTCTCCGCCGTTTCCAGGATGTGCTCGCGCAACTTCTCTGAGAGCTGGTCAGGGCGGTTGTAAGCATTGGACACAGTCGTGCGCGAGACCCCAAGTTCTGCTGCGATGGAAGCCAAGGTGCCACGACGACGCCGACTTTGCACGGAATACCGACCCTTCTTGAAAAACCAACAGTGACTGCGCGCTCAGCTATCTTCACTCATCTACCTCAGGTAGAAAACCTCAGTTTTATGGAAAAGAACTGCAACGAGCATTACACGCATCTAATCGCGGACAACTTTACCCAACGAATGTGCGCGACTGTCATTTCTGCCACTCCGGCAGCGATCCGCCTTGTGACTGGGTCTCCGCAGCCCCTACTATATTCTTTGAACTAAAAGACAACTGTTTTCAATAGCGGTTAATACTCAGGAGCTGAATAGAGGAAATAATTCAGCCCGCAACAGGATTGGATACATATATGAAGGCACGCTTTTCCACGCGCATCGCGGCGCTAGTCGCCAGCGCCGGCCTCGTCGCAGGTCTCGGCGCATGCTCCAGCAATGATGACAGCGCTACGTCCGCGGACAAGTCCGAAGACACCATTAAGGTGGTCACCTCCACCAAGGTCTGGGCGGACGTCGCCGACGCAGTCACCGACGACGAGAAGGTCGCCATCGACCCGATTATCGCGTCCAACGACATCGATCCTCACTCCTACGAACCGGCCGCAACCGACATGGCAAAGGTAGAGGACGCCGATATTCTCGTCGCAGGTGGCGGGCATTACGACGCATGGCTGACCTCCTCTCTGCGTGACGCAAAGGATAAGGTCATCATCTCTGCGCTGCCGCAGGAAGAGGGCCACAATCACGATCACGATCACGAGGGCCATGACCATGAACATGACCATGATCACGAGGGCCACGATCACGACCACGAAGGCCATGACCACGACGGCCACGACCACGACCATGGCGACCACGAAGGCCACGAGCACCACCACGATGGCGAGGCCAACGAGCACGTCTGGTACGACACCGATGCGGTTGAAGAAACTGCAGAGCAGCTCGCCGAAGCTCTGACCAAGATGGGCGCCAAGGCCGACACCAAGGCTGTCGACAAGGAAATCAAGGACATCGAAGAGGCCAAGAGCAAGCTCAAGGCCGCTAAGGTTGCTCAGGTTCACCCGCTGGCCGATGACATCCTGAAGGACACGAAGATCAAGGACATCACCCCGAAGGGCTACCGTCAGTCCACGCTGAATGAGTCCGAGCCGTCGGCAAGCGATGTCAATGAAATGCTCAAGCTGATCGAGTCCGGCGAGCTGGACTACCTCATCGACTCGCCACAGACCCACGACCAGGTCTCGCAGCGACTCGTCGAGGCAGCCAAAGCAAAGGGCGTTAAAATCGTCGATGTTTTTGAGTCACCCAGCACTGACCAGTCGTTCTTTGACCTCTACAAGCAAACCCTTTCCGATATGGAGTCCGCATAACTTTGCCCTCACTGACTTTTACTGACGCAGCCGTCGAACCGCTGTGGTCCGGTCTGAATTTGGATATCGAGCCCGGCGAGTTCTTGGCCATCCTG
Source organism: Corynebacterium amycolatum (assembly GCF_016889425.1). Taxonomy (NCBI): domain Bacteria; kingdom Bacillati; phylum Actinomycetota; class Actinomycetes; order Mycobacteriales; family Corynebacteriaceae; genus Corynebacterium; species Corynebacterium amycolatum. Next base: position 1,028,506 of record NZ_CP069513.1, on the reverse strand, counting down.
GGTCCGAACGGCGTCGGCAAATCCACGCTGCTGACCACCGCCCTTGGCATGCGACGGCTGACTCACGGTTCAGTAAAAGTCGACGGAAACCTGGGCTACATTCCGCAGCAGCGGATGTTCGAGCCCTCGCTGCCCATTCGGGTTCGCGACCTCGTCGAGCTGGCGGCCGGCAAGAACCGCTCCGCCACCGACCAGATGCTGGAGTTTGTCGGCGCAACGGGTATTGCGGACCGTCGTGTCGGCACGCTCTCTGGCGGTCAGCAGCAGCTTGTCCGTCAGGCACAGGCGCTCGTTTCGGCGCCGGATTTTTTGCTTTGCGACGAGCCTCTGCTCTCCCTCGACCCTGCGGCACAACGAACCACGGTCAAGCGCCTGGACCGGCATCGCCGGGAAAATGACACGGCAGTCGTCTTTGTCACCCACGACATCAACCCCATCCTGGGCGTCTGTGACCGGGTGCTCTACCTGACGCCGCATGGACATGCGGTCGGATCGGTCGAGGAAATTATCACCTCAGAGACGCTCTCGGAGCTCTACCAAACCAAAATTGTGGTTGCCCGTGTCGAGGGAAAGTTGGTTATCGCCTAATGACCCTACTGGCTCAGTATTTCTCCGACACCGCCGCCCTACTCCAGGTCGGATTCGTCCACAATGCCCTCATTGCAGCAGCACTGCTTGGGCTAATTTCCGGCATCATCTCGCCCCTGATTGTCATGCGGCAGATGAGCTTCACGGTCCACGGCACCAGTGAGCTGGCACTCATGGGCGCATCCGCGGCTCTATTACTGGGTGTCAGTGTCAGCAGCGGCGCCATTATCGGCTCGGTGCTCATCGCAATAGTCCTGGCAGCACTGTCGCTTCGAGGGCGCCAAGATGCGGTTGTGGGCGTGGTTTTGAGCTTCGGCATGGGCTTATCGGTGCTGTTTATCCACCTCTACCCTGGCCGGACAAGTACCGCGTTTTCACTTCTCACCGGCCAGATCATTGGTCTGACTGACACTTCTCTATGGACGATGGCCATCGTCGCGGTCATCGTCGTCGGCGGCGTTGCCTGGAAATGGCGGCCGCTGCTATTCGCCTCCGCTGACCCCATCATGGCCGCCGCCTGTGGTGTCAACGTCAAGGCGCTATCGATCTACTTCGCGATTCTCACCGGTCTCGTCGCCGCCCAGGGCGTGCAAATTGTCGGCTCCCTGCTCGTCATCGCCCTGATTATCACCCCGGGTGCCGCGGCCGCATTCGTCACTGCCTCGCCGGTGAAGGCCATCATCCTGTCGACCATCTTCGCCGAGGTCGCGGCTGTCGGCGGCATCGTCCTCTCGCTCGCACCGGGCATCCCGGTCAGCGTTCTAGTGACAACAATCGCGTTCGTCATCTACCTGACCTGCTACGCCATCGGAACGGTGCAGTCGCGTAAGGCAACGCGTGACGACGTTCAGGCTGCCAAGTGGAGCAAATAGACACATACGCTTTTCGGAGTGGCTTTTAAAACAACAAAAACATCGGGCAGCTCCTCGAGTGACGATTGCGGAGAAGGTGCGTCCACCTCCCCTCTCGCCACCGAGGGGCTGCCCGTATTTTTACTGGATTCTCTAAAAGCAGACTCCAATACCCCCGCTCTTTTTAAGACTGCGAGGCTGCCGAAATGGGGTGACCCGGCAGACAGAAAAACTAACGCTGAGGATGTCGTGGTCTGACATCTCAGTGACCCAAAAGCTAGCTGTACAAGCCACCGCTAGGTCCGTGAGCATCCCTAAATTACGGCCAATTACGCCCCCATTTCTAGGAGCATGATTTGCCCGCCCTCCCCTTCAGGAAACTACGGATAATTTTCTGTTGGAAGTGATAATAACGCCGTCATTTCTGCAGCGCACGCCGGAAATAGAATTATCTTTAAAGCGCTGAACTACTGGGGGTAGCCATAAGTACCGGCCGCCATTTAGAACGCAAAATACCCCACGTAAACGCCATTACTATGACGAATTGGTAATGGTGCCTACGGGGGTATCAAATGCGCTACTGGCTACTCTTTGCCCGGCGCTGGCGGGCAAACTCACTCAGAGTCACGCCGGCAGCAACGGAAGCGTTGAGCGACTCAACCCAACCGGTCATCGGAATGGACATGATGGTGTCACAGGTATCGCGCACCAGGCGCGAAAGTCCCTTGCCCTCGGAGCCGACGACCACAACCACCGGGGTGGTGCCGTCGTAAGTGTCCAGAGTGTGATCGCCACCGGCATCCAGTCCAACGACCTGGTAACCAGCCTTCTGGAACTGCTTGAGCGAGCGCACCATGTTGGTCGCCCGCGCAACCGGCAGACGCGCAGCAGTACCAGCAGAGGTACGCCAGGCGACGCCCGTAATGGCAGCCGAGCGACGCTCCGGAATCACCACACCGTGACCACCAAAGGCCGCCACCGAGCGAATGACCGCACCCAGGTTACGCGGATCAGTGATGTTATCCAGGCAGACGATAAGGCCCGGCTCACCGGTCTTGGCCACAGAATCAATCAGATCTTCGACAGATGCGTACTTGTACGGCGGAATCTGCAGGCCGATACCCTGGTGCATGGTGTTGCCGGTCATGGTGTCCAACTCGTGGCGGGGTACCTCGCGAATCGGGATACCACGGGAGTTAGCAATACGCACTGACTCCTGCAGGCGCTCGTCATTGTCGGTACCCAGCGCCACAATCAGCGCGGCCGCTGGCACCTTTGCATGCAGGCACTCCACGACCGGGTTACGGCCAACTACCAGCTCGGTGCCATCCCCCTTGCGCTCATGACGCCCCGAGTCACGGCGGCGCTTCTCTTTCGCCCGCTTATGAGCTGCGTGATAAACGCGGTCCTCTGCTTTCGGGGTCGGCCCCTTGCCACGCAAGCCACGCTTTTGGCCACCGGAGCCGCCAACGTTCTTCTTGCTTGCCTTGCGCACTGCACCACGACGACCGTTGCCTGCCATAGCTACCTGCTTCCTGTTGTTAATAGTTTTCTTTAGCCTAAAGCCAGCTTTTCAGCCCTAGTCAGCGACAGACCATGCTGGACCATCCGCGGTATCAGTTACCTCGATACCCGCTTCCTTCAGGCGGTCGCGCACAGCATCAGCCGTAGCCCAGTCCTTCTCTGCACGAGCCCGGGTGCGTTCCTCCAACTGGTGCTCAACCAGCACACCGAGCGCATGCATTGCTGCATCAGAACCGGAATCGGAGGTTGCCCACTGCTCATTCAGCGGATCGAATCCAAGGACTGCGGCCATAGCGCGGACAGCACCGGCAATCTCCTTGGCCTTGGTCTCGTCGCCGTCGGCAAGCGCCTGATTGCCTCCACGAACAGCGTTGTGGATTTCTGCGAGCGCGCGCGGGACAGCGAGGTCGTCGTCGAGCGCTGCTTCGAACGCCGGCGTCCACTCACCGATTTCGATATCGCCGAGCTTATCGACGGCACGGTGCATAAACGCCTCGATACGACGGTAGCCCGCTGCCGCTTCCTGCAGAGCCTCCTCGGAGTACTCCAGCACGGAGCGGTAGTGCGCACTGCCGAGGTAGTAACGCAGCTCAACCGGACGAACCATGGTCAAAATGTGCGGCACAGACAAAACGTTGCCGAGCGACTTCGACATCTTTTCACCGGACATGGTGACCCAGTGATTGTGCATCCAGTAGCGGGCAAAGCCGTCGCCAGCTGCGTGCGACTGCGCAATCTCGTTTTCATGATGCGGGAACTGCAGGTCGAGACCGCCACAGTGGATGTCGAACTCCGAACCCAAGTAGTAGGTGGCCATGGCCGAGCACTCCAGGTGCCAGCCCGGACGCCCATTGCCCCACGGCGTCGGCCAGGAGGGCTCGCCCGGCTTGGCGGCCTTCCACAGCGCAAAATCGTGCGCGCCACGCTTGCCCGGAGTATTGGTCTCGCCCTGCTCCATCTCCTCAACGCGGTTGCCGGACAGGCTACCGTAGTCGCTGCCTTCAGCCTTGGACCAGGCGTCCACGTCGAAATAGACGCTGCCATCGACAGCGTAGGCGAAGCCGTTATCCATCAGACGCTGCATGTACTCCACCATCTGAGTGACATGTCCGGTAGCGCGCGGCTCAACGCTCGGCGGAAGAACGCCGAGCTGGTTGTAGGCCCAGGTAAATTCGCGCTCAAAGCGGGAGACCCACTCCCACCAAGGGCGGCCGTGCTCGGCGGCCTTATTCAAGATCTTGTCATCGATATCGGTGACGTTACGCACAAACGCGACGTCATACCCCTTGGCAATCAACCAACGGCGCAAGATATCAAAGGCCACGCCGGAACGAACATGGCCAATGTGCGGCTGAGCCTGCGGGGTCGCACCGCACAGGTAAATGGAGGCATGCCCCTCGCGGAGAGGCTCAAAATCCTTCAGTTGGCGGGTTGCGGTATCGAAGATTTGAAAAGTCACAGCCCCGAGCATAGCGGGGAAATAGATACGGGTGAAAAAGAGAAAACGGCTAGCGCACACGGGCAATGTGTGTGCGCTAGCCGTTAACCGGAAAAGTGCAGAAAATCCCTACTGGAAGGAACCGGGGAAGGGAAACGACTTATGCGTCTGCGTCCAGGTCCACCGGCTTATCGTCGGCTTCATCCTTCTTCTCACCAGCGGCACCTTCCTGTGCCAGTGTGCGGTGACGTTCGATAGTGGCATCGACGCGGGCAAAGACTTCCTCGACCTTGGCCTCATCAACGCCGTCGGCAAGCGCGAGCTCACCGACGAGAACCTGGCGAGCCTTGCTCAACATACGCTTTTCACCGGCGGACAGACCGCGGTCCTGATCGCGGCGCCACAGGTCACGGACTACCTCAGCGACCTTGTTAATATCGCCCGAACCCAGTCGTTCCTGGTTGGCCTTGTAGCGGCGGGACCAGTTGCCGGCCTCTTCCACATCGGTCTCACGCAGAACGGAGAAGACCTTTAGCAGCCCCTCTTCACCGACAACGTCGCGGACGCCAACCAACTCGGCATTCTTGGCGGGAACCTGGATATTCAGATCACTCTGCAGAATTTGCAGTACGAGGTACTGAACGGTCTCACCGTTAAGCTCTCGTTCAATGATGTTTTCGATTTTCGCAGCTCCGTGGTGCGGATAAACTACGGTATCGCCAATGCTGAATTCCATGTAATGCACACGCCCTTTCCAACGGCCTTCCACCCTATCATGTCCCCCCATGATTTTACGGGTAGTATGAGAACATCTTAGGAAGACACTAAGGTGTTCTTTAAATACTGAAAATCCTATCGCCCATCCTCAAGCTACTGGAGGAAATCTAGTCATGGCCTTCAAGTCCGTACTTCGCCGCAGCGCCCTCGTCACCGTCTCCGCAGCATCTGCAGTTGCACTTGCTGCTTGTGGCGCCGGTCAGATTTCGCAGACCGCAAATCAGCACCCGGCTGTCGACGGTGCGATGAACGGCGGCGAAGATGCTGCCGGCAAGGGTGCTGAGAACACCAACTCGGCTCTTGGCTTCGTCAACATCCGCGACGCTCACATCCTGGTTGACCCGGAGGCTGGTACCGCTGGTCTGAAGTTCTCCGCCAGCAACCAGCAGCGCGCTGCCGAGTCAGTCTACACGCTGAAGTCCGTCACCGTTGAAGGTATCGGCGAGGTTGAGCTGAAGAAGGTCGCTGAGACTCCTTCCTTCGCTAAGGCTGCCAAGGGCGAGAACTCCCTACCGCGTGAGTGCCAGATCGTTGCCGGCCCGAAGTCCGTCATCGATCCGCTGGCTAAGACCGCTAAGGACAACACCGGCTGCATCGCGTACTACACCAATGAGCTGGACCCGAGCACCCTGGTTGGCGACAAGAGCAGCGCTGCCGGCCAGAACCGCGAGGCCACCTTCGAGTTCACTGACCCACAGGGCCAGACCAACACCTACGACCTGGACATCACCATCTCCGCTGACATTCTGGAAGCTGGCGCACCGAACCGCGGTGCTGACGGCATGATTGAATCCAAGTAAGCGCAGCACGGCGCGGTTCCTGCGCTGTTCACGCGCAGCGCACTATTAGCGCTGGTACAGCGCAGTCCTGTCCCGCAAATAACGCGAGGAGCTTCATCGAGCGGGCATGGGCGATTGGTCGCTTGATACGGGCCACGGCGGTACAGTCAGTCCTTGACACATGTCATTGACTCTGCCCTGGCCCGTTCTCGCGTATCTGGGGCAATTTTTTAGCGACATTTCCCGCACATCCCGCACCAAACGTTGTCGGGTCTGTCGCCCCCTCGTTTGAAGCAAAGGCGGTTGCACCGTGGCCAAGACCAAAGACGAAGCCTACGAATGCTCGGCATGCGGTTGGCAGGTGTCGAAATGGGTTGGTCAATGTCCCAACTGCAAAGAGTGGGGCACACTGGAGAAGGTCACTATCCGCTCCAGCAGAGGGAAGTCCGGCTCCACCCTTGAGGACAAAATCGCCACCCGGGCAGCCAAGCAACGTCGCCGGAGTGCTGCCACAACGGAGCCCGGCACGCGAGGTGACCGTCGTAAAGCATCTTCCACTTCCGTCGCGGCTGAGAGCCAGCGTTTAGCACAGCGCGCGCTTGACGACGATGCGGAGGAACGTTTCCTCGCCGAGACATCCGCAACAGATCGAATCCCCACTTCTTCTTCTGAGCTGACGGCCATTACCGGGATTTCCGCCAAAGCTGCGCACGCGGTGCGCACGGGCATCGGTGAGCTGGATCGGGTGCTCGGTTCGGGTATTGTGCCGGGTTCGTTGGTGCTCTTGGCCGGCGAGCCGGGGGTTGGTAAGTCGACGTTGCTGCTTGAAGTGGCCTATCGCTGCGCGGACGGCGATTTGGGGCCGACACTTTACGTCACAGGTGAGGAGTCGGTCGGTCAGGTGCGACTGCGTGCCGAGCGCACTGGCGCGCTGTCGGACTCGCTGTACCTGTCGGCGGTGTCGAATATCGAGGACGTCATCGATCTGACGCTAGAGCTCTCCCCCGGTCTGCTCATTGTGGACTCCGTGCAGACGATGCGTGCCGACGTCGAAGGTGCTCGCGGTGGCGTTGCTCAGGCCCGCGCCGTAACCTCTGCCCTGGCGGCGTTGGCAAAGGAGACCGGGACTGCGATTTTCTTGGTAGGGCACGTGACCAAGGACGGCAATGTGGCCGGCCCGCGCACGATGGAACACCTCGTTGATGTGGTACTCAACTTCGAAGGCGATAGACACTCGGGGCTACGCTTCTTGCGGGGTCTGAAAAACCGCTTCGGCAGCACCGATGAGGTGGGCTGCTTCGAGCAGACCGCGGGCGGTATTGCGGAAGTTGAGGATCCCTCGGGGCTGTTTTTGCATCACCGAACACCGACCTCGGGAACTGCAATTACCGTGGCCATGGATGGCCGCAGACCGCTGCTGGCGGAGGTGCAGGGCCTGGTAATCAACACCGAGGCACATAATCCACGACGCAATGTCTCTGGTCTCGACCCGAGGCGCGTGCCGATGGTCGCGGCCGTGCTGACTGAACACGGTAACTTCAAGCAGTTGGCCCGCATGGAGATGTACGTGTCCACCGTCGGCGGAATGACGCTGTCGGAGCCTGCCGCGGACCTGGCGATTGCGCTGGCACTGGCCTCATCCATGACTAAGCGGACCTTCCAGGACAAAACCATTGCACTCGGCGAACTGGGGTTGGCCGGCGAAGTGCGGCGAGTGACCGATTTGGAGTGGCGCCTTAAGGAAGCTCATCGAATGGGCTTCGACACGGCAATTGTGCCCAGAGGCGCAAAAGGCCCGGCAGGGATGCAGCTGCTGGAAGCAGCCACCGTTGCCGAGGCCATTGAGCTTGGGTTAGGAGCTAAGCGCTAGCGCATGTTGAACGTGTAGGCGTCAGAGTTGTTGTCACCAATCACGCCGTAGAAGATGTACGACCCGGAGGGAACTGGGACCCGGTCTTCTTCGGAGCACTTGTTCGGCGCCGAGGTCAGACGCGACCAGGTGGCGGCATAGTTGACTTCCTCGCCCGGTGCCAATACCAGTTCACCGTGGCCTTCGGAGTCATTGCAATCCACATCCGACCAGACTCGCTCATACGTTGCCAGGTCGTACACCTCGAAGCGCAACTGCTGCTCATCAAGGTTCACGCGGCATTCACCGCCGGTGGGATTGTGGACGGTAATCGCCAGAGTCGGCTGCTCATCGCCGTAGTTCGGCTGATCCGAGGTGGCCGTCACCTGCAGATCTGCAAGGGTACAGTCCTTTTTGCTCGCAAGCGCCGCCTGAGCGTCATCCTTCGCGGAGTCTTCGCCTTCCTTGTCGCCCTTCTTGGCGTCCTTGTCAGACTTGTCGTTCTCCGAGTCCTTGTCAGACTTAGGCGCGTAAGGTTCCTTGGGCTGTTCCGGAGGAGTCACCTCTTTCCCGTCATCCCTGGTGACATTCACCGGTTCAGAATCCTCGCTGTCCCGGTTTACCAGTGCGGAAATACCCCAGCCCAGGAGAACGAGGATGATAACGAGCAACACCGCCGCGGCGATACGCCGACGCCGGTAGATTTCTGGAGGCAGCTTATTGGTCACACATTTAGGTTAGCGGGTTCTCGCTGACTCCATGGGTAACGACGGTCTCAGCGCGTCCGTCCTCCAAGCGGTACCGCATACCGACAACGCCTACCTCGCCGGTCTCCAGTCGCGACGAAATCTCCGGAGAGCGATCAATAATGTGATTAACAATCTCGCGCACGTGGCGACGCTCAAATTCGTCGATTTCAGTCTCGCCATCCTTGCGAGCCGCCAGCAGCGACGGGGTGACCTTTTCAATCAGCACACGCTGGAAACCACCCGGCAGTTCGCCACCATCCAGTGCATTCTTCGCCGCAGCCACAGCGCCGCAGGACTCGTGACCGAGAACAATCACCAGCGGAACTCCAAGACCATCAACTGCGAATTCCAGCGAAGCCAGCACCGACAGGTCAGTAATCTCACCGGCAGTACGGATTACAAATACATCGCCCAAGCCCTGATCGAAAATAATCTCCACCGGAGCGCGGGAATCCGAGCAAGCCAGCACAACGGCCTTCGGCTTCTGCCCCTGCGTCAGCTGCTTACGACGAACCAAGTCCTGGCGAGGATGCGCAGTCTTGCTCTCGCAGAAGCGGAGGTTTCCGCGCACCATCGATTGCCATACACTCTCAGGAGTCCTCTCAGAATTGCTCATAGCTATATTGTGCAACGACTCTGCTGTTTATGGGAAAGCGAGAATGTAGATTGACCTCTGCAATTAACCAATCCGACGACTTCGACGAACACGTCGATGCCGCCTTACGTGATTGGTATCGCACCAACATGCGGCCACTTCCCTGGCGCGAAGAAGGCACTTCACCATGGGCTGTGCTCGTCAGCGAAGTGATGAGTCAACAGACTCCCGTCGCCCGCGTCATCCCCTCCTGGCGCGCCTGGCTGGAAAAATGGCCCACCCCAGCCGATTTGGCAGTCGCGCCCAAGGATGAAGTCCTACGTATGTGGGGAAAACTCGGCTACCCCCGACGTGCACTCCGGCTGCGTGAATGCGCAGAAAAGATCGTCGAAAAGCACGACGGCGAAGTACCAAGCGACGTGAACACACTGTTAGCCCTTCCGGGGGTAGGAGACTACACCGCTCGGGCAGTAGCGGCGTTTGCCTTTGGCGTGCGTACGCCGGTGGTGGACATCAACGTGCGCCGCGTACTCCGGCGACACCGTCAGGGCACGTACCTACCCGGCATCGCCAAACGCGCCGACATGACGCTCGTCGAAGAGTTCCTACCACTCGACCCCACGACTGCGGCCGAGACTTCCGTCGCACTCATGGAACTCGGCGCTACCGTCTGTCGAACGACACCCGAGTGCGAGGTCTGCCCCATCGCCACCAGTTGCGCATGGATTGCCGCCGGTCGCCCCGAACCCGAAGACCACGAAATCGCCGCTGCTAAACGGCGTGTGCAGAAGTTCGAAGGCACCGACCGTCAAGTCCGGGGCTTGCTTCTCGACGTGCTCCGCGCCGCCGACTCCCCCGTCGAACAGGCCACTCTGGATGCGGTCTGGGATGATGCGCATCAGCGTTCCCGCGCACTGTTTTCCCTGCTTGACGACGGACTTGCGGAGCAAACCTCCGATGGCCGCTTCCAGTTGCCCCGTTAAAGCCGAGGCAATGCTCCGGTAAAGACCAGATTCGAACAAGTGCGTTGCCTAGAATTAGACACATGAATGCCACGCCCCATCGACCTCAGCGCCAGCGCTGTCTCTTTGGGGCTAGTAAGCGCAGAATTGCGCTGAGCACAGTGCTTGGAGTTGCTCTTCTGGGCTCTAGCGTGGGAACGCTCGGTGGTTGCTCGGCGGTGGATGGTCTAGGAGCGACTGGCTTCGGTTCTTCGGATTCTGACTCTTCTACGGTGAAGCGATTGCCTCCGGGGCAGGTAATTACGAAGACGCCATTTCCGGTCAATACGCCCGCACGCGCACAGCGGGTCGTGTTTTCCTCCACAGGTGCACGCGACCACCGCCAGACAGCCGTGTCCGGCACGATTTTGCAGCCCTACGCCCGATGGTCAGAGAAATCCCCGCGCCCACTGGCAGTAATTGCACCTGGAACTCTCGGCATGGCTGATAACTGTGCCAGTTCGGTCGCCCTGCGTTACGAAGCGCCTCCGACGCCTCCGGCACCTCAGCTGCTGGCACAGGGATGGAATGTTGCCATTGTGGACTACCAGGGGCTCGGCACGCCTGGGGTACATCCGTATCTCAACCGTGAGATTGCCGGGAATAACACGCTCGATATGGCGCGAGCGGCTATTGAGACTTTACAACTACCTGCAGATACTCCCATTGCGCTGTTCGGCTACTCACAGGGCGGAGGCGCCACCGCTGCAGCCGCCGAGCTAGCCGATGCGTACGCCTCGGAGCTGAACATCCGCGCTGTTTACGCCGGGGCTATTCCGGCCGATCTCACCGACACTGCACTGCATATTCGCGGCTCGGCGCTGGCGGGGCTCGTCGGTTACTTCATGAACGGCTTGATTGCAGAGTACCCAGAGACAAAAGAACCGATCGAGCGCATGCTGAGCCCGCTGGGGCAGGATTTCCTGAAGCTCACGGCCGATGAATGCATTGGCGCCACTGTCGAACGTTGGCCCCGCAATGACACCAAGGCATTCACGGCCAACGACTTAGGAATAGCGGAAAATCTGCGCTCGCCGGAGCTCTCCCCCGTCGTTCGGCGCCACGTGGAAGAACAAGCTCTGGGGACAAAGACTCCCAGTATGCCCGTATTCGTTACCCATAACGCATTGGATGATGTGCTACCCGTGACGTCGGCACGCGAACTTGTGCAGAAATGGCAAAAGGCCGGCTCCGACATCACCTACGTGGAGGTCGATACTGACCTCGGTGATGGGACGCACGGCCTTGCCTACGTGCTCACCCACGAAGAGATGCTTGCGTGGGTGAATCAGAAAATGGGGTACTAGCGGCGACAACCGCCGCTTTCCTCCATCTAGCAAGTACAGCTACTTTTTCTTCCAGCGACCACGGAAGGTCAAGCCCTTGCCCAGTCGGACGGTGTAACCGCCACGGCTGTTAATGGTCACCGGACCGATACGCTTCGAACCAGAGACTCCCGAACCCGAGTAGTTCAGCCACGTGTCCTTGTCCAGGTTCTGCTTCTTGCGAAATTGGATCCCCATTTAGTTCTCTCCCTCGGAGTTATCAGATTCGGTCTCTGCCTCGGCAGTGGCCTGATCGACAGTAGCTTTGATGTCGCCAGATCCAAACGCTCAGGATACCGTCAGCACTGCCGAGAACGCCCGTCATCTTCCTCAGAATCGGCCAAGGCACCGCCCATCGGCATCAACGTTACCGACCTTGCCCCATATTGGTGAAGGTAACTTCGCCTTGCAGATGCCCCTTGAACTCGCCGTTCCTGCGCCATAGATGCCTCAATCCGTTATTTGTGACCGATTCTAATGAGCTCATGAAACCGGCCGCTGCCACGGCATCCCGAACAATGACGACAGCTAGTTAGTGCAGACCGTCTAAGGATGAGAATGGTTCCTCGGCCACGATGTCATGCAAGGGCACGCGAACCCAAGGTGAATCACTGTGTGCGAGCAACTCGGTGAGCCGTTGCGATTGGTCTTTCATCGCAGCGGCAACGTCGGGCTCACCATCACTCGCCCAGATCATTCGTCCCCACCAGAAGCTTGCGGCTACGTCAGCCCACGACACGAAGTAGCGCTGCAACGCCGCCACGGCCTTATCGGAAATCTGAAGGAACTCTTCTGGAGAGATCCATCCCAGCTCCGTTGCCGCACCACCAACGCTGTGAATTCGGATTATGTCCCATGCGCGAGTAGTGGCGGGCAATGCCGGGGCTGCTGCTTTGGCAAAGTTTTCGGAGCGCAACATCCGTACGAGGTAGCGGAACTTATGTTCTGCACCACGCGGATCCACGCCTTGGACAACAAAGAAGTCTTTCAGAAACTCGATCCGCTCCTCCATCTCTGCCTCGAGCTCGTTCTCAGAGATGTCCTTCACTGCATATGCGAGCGGTAAAAGCAGGTCATTTTCCACATGCTGGTTGCCCTCAAGCAGGGCATCAATAACCTGATGCGCTTCCTGGGCACCGGTGACCCCCCAGTTTTGCTCGAGAGATGCTTTGTAGTACTTGACCGCCCTTGCGTTGATGTTCTCAACCCCTAGCGGGGTCGCAAACGCCTTATTGTGCTTGTACGTCATTCCCCACGAGTGGCGGCGCACTTCATCTTTGCTCGGCGCCGGTTCCGGCCACGGGAACTTGGCAAACCTGTAAAGCGAAGAATCATCAAACTTTGCTGGGGTGAATGTAGGGCTCATATCCTCACAAAGTACCGAGGTTTCGGGGTTGAGTCAGTGTTACTTCACGCACCACCCCACACCTGGGGTGAGTTATGTCATAGTACTGAACGTCAGGCGCGGTTTTTATTGTGTTGCTAGTCTCGTGTGCATGACAGGATCCCAGATTGCATTGACCGACCGGCCAGATCTCGGTGCCGCACTTGAACGTGCCGGTAATTCCGGGATTGTGCGCACTGCCGCCGTCGCTGTTGTAGAAGGTCTTGGTGTCGACGAGATTGTGCTCGAGGCCGCCGCTACAAAAACCAGTGGAGTCGATGGCGCAGCGTTCGTCACCAACCGAAGAATTCTCGTGACCGCCAACAAGAAAGATCCGTCTCAATTCGAGTTCCTTGAACTCGACAACCTCGCCAATGTAATCGTTCTGCCTTACAAGGGTGGCTGGGCCGTCGTGGCCCAGCTCTACAACACATATAAAGTGTGGAGCGGTTTCACAGAAAAAGCTGCGAAACGTGTGCAATTTGCTGCCCAGTGGGCCCTGACCGCAGGCCGAGAGGCACGAACGGAGGCCTCGCGTGCAGTGTCGTCGACGGAGCTTTTTGAGCGATGGAAAGAAAACAAGCACCGTCTCAATCGCAATAGTTTGGAAGAGCTTGCAGGGGCGATGCGCTCCCTGTATTCCGACATTGATTCACGGTGGTGGACTGAATAATGATTCGACTTGCATACCCGGGTTCGCCCGACCGCTTTAATGGGGCAGAAGACACATCACACATCGAGCAAAACCTGGCTATTGCGGAAAATGGCTATCGCCATTACATCAAGCATGGCTCATTACTAGAAACTGGAGCATCTCCGGCAAATACGACTGCTACCTCCAGGTCAAACTCCAGCGCGGGCACGACAGGTGCTCAGACCAGCGGCGCATCGAAAGGTCTCAGTGTAAAGAAGCAGCTATTACTCCTCCCCTTAGTGATAGCGGGCATCGTGGTGCTAGCGATTGCCTACGTTGCAGCTAAAGACGCGCTCTTTAGTGACAAGTCAGACGAGTCCGCTGCTCCCGCACAGTCCGCCGCTGAAGCACCTGCCAATCCCGGCGCTTCCAACGGTGGAGCTACCGGTGCCACTGGTGGGGATACCGCTGGCGGCCTCACCCCTGCCGACCACGCACCCGAACCGATTGCTAGTTTCGTGCGGGCCTGCACAGACTATGAAGTGGTGTTTAGCTACTATGGTGCGGATAGTGCCCCCGCCCCACAGGCAATGGGTACCAACTGTTCCGTGGATACTACGAAGGCACCCGACGTTGGTTACGTAGTCTTCACCGATGACCCTGCCGCCACCGCCGCCGTTCGTGACGGCAAGCCCGTCTTGGATGCCGTTGAGATTCCGGCAGAATCAACGCGCGGTTCCACATTCAAGGCGCAGCGAGTGGAGTCCCTCATCACAGTTGCGGAAATCCTCCCAGAGGACCAGGGAATCGTTGAGTACATGATCAAAAATGATGACCCTGAAGTAGCAAAGAAAGCATTGGTCGACCTCGGCGTGGCCAAGTAGAACTACAACTCTCCGCGCTTTTAGGAAAGACCGCATATAGACACACTGCCGCCCCAGTTCCTCCTCCCATAATGGAGTCGGAACTGGGGCGGCAGTGTTCGTTGGTACTGCTAGCGGCTAAACCTCTTAGAGCGGCTGGCCAGCACCCGCACCAGCCGGTGGCGGGTTGTGGCCGTCGTCATCGGAGTCCGAACCGGACTCTAGGTCGGTTCCAGCGGCGGTGGAACCGCCGTCACCCGGTACATCCGGGGTGATGATATCGGACTCGCTGGTACCAGCGCTGCCGAGAACGTCCTTGTCTTCCTCAGACTCCCCCAGAGCACCGCCGTCGGCATCAACGTTCCCGGCCTTGCCCTTGTTGGTGAAGGTGAACTTCGCCTTGTCGACGTCCTTGGACTCGCCATCCCAGCCTTCGACATCGATGAAGACGGTCTCGCCGAGACCAACCTCACCGTAGAGAATCTTCTCGGAGAGCTGATCCTCAATCTCGCGCTGGATGGTGCGACGCAGCGGACGGGCACCGAGCACCGGATCAAAGCCACGCTTGGCCAGCAGGTTCTTGGCGCGGTCGGAAATCTCCATGGTGATGCGCTTCTCACCGAGCTGGTCGCTGACGCGGGCCAGCATGAGGTCGACCATCTGAACAATCTCGGCCTGGCTCAGCTGCTTGAAGACCACAATCTCGTCGATACGGTTCAGGAACTCCGGACGGAAGTGCTTCTTCAGCTCGTCGTGGACCTTGTCCTTCATCCGCTCGTACTTGCCGTCTTCATCGGCCTCGCCGACGCCCGAGAAGCCCATACCAACAGCCTTGGAAATGTCGCTGGTACCCAGGTTCGAGGTGAAGATCAGAACCGTGTTCTTGAAGTCCACCACTCGCCCCTGAGAGTCAGTCAGACGACCGTCTTCCAGGACCTGCAGCAAGGTGTTGTAAATCTCCTTGTGGGCCTTCTCAATCTCGTCGAAAAGCACGACGGAGAACGGCTTACGGCGCACCTTCTCAGTGAGCTGGCCGCCCTCTTCGTAGCCGACGTATCCGGGAGGAGCACCGAAGAGGCGCGAAGCGGTGAAGCGGTCGTGGAACTCACCCATATCAATCTGAATGAGGGCGTCTTCCTCACCGAAGAGGAACTCCGCCAGGGCCTTCGACAGCTCGGTCTTACCAACACCGGACGGGCCGGCGAAGATAAACGAACCGGACGGACGCTTCGGGTCCTTCAGACCAGCGCGGGTACGACGAATAGCGCGGGAGACAGCACTGACGGCCTCTTCCTGACCGATAATGCGCTTGTGCAGCTCATCCTCCATGCGCAGCAGACGCGAGGACTCTTCCTCGGTGAGCTTGAACACCGGAATGCCAGTCCAGGAAGCCAGGACCTCCGCAATCTGCTCCTCACCAATCTCAGCGATGGTGTCGGACTCGCCCGCACGCCACTTCTTCTCGCGCTCGCGGCGCTCTTCGCCCAGCTTGCGCTCCTTGTCGCGCAGACCAGCTGCCTTCTCAAAGTCCTGCTCGTCGATGGCGGCTTCCTTCTGGCGGCGCACATCGGCGATCTTGGAGTCAATCTCCTGCAGGTCAGCCGGGGCAGTCATGCGCTTGATGCGCATGCGAGCACCGGCCTCATCGATCAGGTCAACGGCCTTATCCGGCAGGAAGCGGTCGTTGATGTAGCGGTCGGAGAGCGTAGCTGCGGCAACCAGAGCCTTGTCCGAGATGGATACGCGGTGGTGAGCCTCGTACTTATCGCGGACACCGCGCAGAATCTCGATAGTGAGATCCACACTCGGCTCCGGCACGTTCACCGGCTGGAAACGACGCTCAAGAGCGGCGTCCTTCTCAATGTGCTTACGGTACTCATCCAAAGTGGTAGCACCGATGGTCTGCAGCTCACCGCGAGCCAGCTTCGGCTTCAGAATCGAGGCTGCATCAATTGCGCCCTCGGCGGCACCGGCACCAACCAGCGTGTGAATCTCGTCAATAAACAGGATGATGTCACCGCGCTGGTTAATCTCCTTGAGCACCTTCTTCAGACGCTCCTCGAAGTCACCGCGGTAACGGGAACCCGCAACCAGCGAGCCCAGGTCGAGAGAGTAAAGCTGCTTATCCTTCAGCGTCTCCGGCACACGACCGTTGACAATGTCCAGTGCAAGCCCCTCCACGACGGCGGTCTTACCAACACCAGGCTCACCAATCAGCACAGGGTTGTTCTTGGTGCGACGAGAAAGAACCTGCATAATGCGCTCGATTTCTTTCTCGCGGCCAATAACCGGATCCAGCTTGCCCTCACGTGCAGCAACGGTCAGGTTACGACCGAACTGATCAAGCACCAGCGAACCCGACTGGTGGTTACCCTCCTGCACACGAGCGCCGGAAGTAGCACCGACCGGACGCTGCTCCGGAGAACCATCGGACTCATCGCCCTGGAAACCGCTGAGCAGCTGAATAACCTGCTGACGTACGCGCGGCAGGTCAGCGCCGAGCTTAACCAGGACCTGAGCAGCAACACCTTCGCCCTCACGAATCAGGCCGAGCAGCAGGTGCTCAGTACCGATGTACTTGTGACCCAGCTGCAGAGCCTCGCGCAGAGAGTACTCCAGCACCTTCTTTGCACGCGGGGTAAACGGCACGTGACCGCTCGGCGGCTGGGAGCCACGACCAATAATGTCGACTACCTCAGAGCGCACAGCATCCAGGGAAATACCCATGGACTCCAGCGCCTTGGCAGCTACACCGTCGCCTTCACTAATCAGGCCGAGCAGGATGTGCTCCGTGCCGATGTAATTGTGATTGAGCTCGCGTGCCTCATCCTGTGCCAGGACGACAACGCGACGTGCTCGGTCCGTAAACCTCTCGAACATCACTGCCCTTTCAAGTGTCTATTTTTGCCGTAATTCAATAAAGGTTGTTTCACCTAGCTTAAACGCGACGCGACACAGATTAATCCCTATAGCCGTACGCCAGTAGCGAACAGCCTGGTCGAGAGAGGTATCACTGCTCGTACGGCAGCAAAAGCTCCCGGCGGCAATGCCACCGGGAGGAAACGAATGTTGGAATGAATTACTCCTGCGCGTTAAGCCAAACGCCAGACAAGAAGGAGTATTTGCACGGGATATCAGTCAGTCTCCATAATCTCCCACTCATACGGAGTCACTTCACCGCGCACCTCGTGGTACGGAGAACTGAAGTACAGGGTGCCATTCTTATTCAGGACCACGATCCCGTGGAAGCTGTACTTCTTCCCTTCCTTCAGTCGGAATGGCGGGCGCGAGGCATCCCAATTTCCACCGCTCATTCCGGCTTCCCAACTTCCAGATGCATCCTCGAGATCAAAGGTGACCAGATTGTGGGCGTTCTTCTTGTTACCCCACTTAGCTGTGGTCTGGCAGCGGAACATGTCCTGATTTACCGACCCACCACAGACTACGGTTTCTCCGTCTGTGGAATAGCTGACATAGTCACGGTTGATCTTGGGGTAGTTCGTAGCTGCATCGGCGACGGACGGATTGACAACAGCAAGCGCAGTGGCGGCAGTGATTGCGGCGGCTACAGCGGAAATCTTCTTGGTGAACATGATCTCAGATTAAAAACTCTCGGACACAAAAGAAACGGGAGTTCTCCCCGGGGAGTTCTCCCCTAGCTAAACCATGCTGGACTGCCCAAATCTGGACAGTGGTGCCATCAAACGCACCACGATTTATCCGCTTATGTCACCGGCACAATGCAGTCAGAGAGCGATGCTGTCCAAAGCAGCACGGTCAGAGCGCATGGCAGTCTGTGACGCACCGAGAATGGATTTATATCAATGGCTTTCAAACTATTCAGCTTCCGAAAGACCTTCCGCCCCACCCGCAACTCCCGGGTTACGCTATCGCGTTCTGGCCTCGGATATTCCTATCGCATGGGGCCCGTTCGGTGGACGAAGAATGCCCGTGGCGGCCGAACCACTACTGTGAACACGCCAATTAAAGGATTGACTTATCGCAAGTACCGTCGTTAAGCGAGCAGTTTCAAGTCGTCTGCAGTGACCAATCGTGCTTCGATTGCAGCGACAACTACCAGCTGCAGACGGCTCTTTTGATTAACCCGTTGCCGCTCCTTGCTTGAGACCAGCCCCTTGCTCAAAGCGGATTCAAAAAGTGCGGTGCGGTAATGCTCGACTGCCTTTGCGGTCTTGCCTCCCAGCTTTCGGCCGGCCTCGGCATCGGTGCATGAAACCATAATGGTGTCGATTCGGCCGCGCAGATAATCCTCCGCATATGCAGCGATCAGAGCACGCTGGCGCTCCGGCAGCTCCCCAACCGAGATGGTTTCAGTCCCGTCAGTTGGCAGCACGACCTTCGCATCGGCGTGCTCAATATCCTGTTTAATCTGAATTTCGTACTGGTCATCCTTGACGGAAAAGCGGATGAAATACTCCGGGTAGCTCAAATCAAAACGCTGTTGCGGAGCCAGCCGGAATGACCGCGACACCTCCGGAATGTGCACCATTGCAGTCACGTGCTCGCAGTTATTGAGCAGAAACCACATTCCGGATTCCGCATACACATACATTGCTATGCGGTGCATGTAGCGGTTATCTTCGCCCACTTTGAGGTCGGCGTCACGCCCGATGGTCAATCCCTCACTCGGATTGGCAACAATCGCATCCCCACACAAATTATCAACCACAAGTGTTGGGAGCGATGTCACGTTGACCAGGCCTTTCTCTCGCACCACCAGCCACCAACCGCGAATCAGGAACCCTACCCAACGCTCCTGGGGGAATCGCCCAACGACGGCTGAAGTGACTGGCATTCATGATAGTTATCCGAAATATAACAAATATTCTCGGCGTTATCGCTTAATTCGTCGTGGTTTGCATTGCCCACGCCGCCACCGTGTCATAGGCAGCAGGACAAGGATCGCCTTCACTCAAAACGACAAATACCGGACGAAGCACTTCGGGACTGGATGGCGCAGAACTTTCCGCCGGCTGAACCAAGCAGTAATTAATCGGCCGTGTTGCCTCGGAACCTTCGCTGTTCACAGCTTGAAATGAGCCTGACGTTTGTAGGACATCCAGCCGGCGACCATCGGGCTCCATTCGCAGTTTCACCACTTCAGAGCCAGCTGGTTCAGCCACTGACCGGTTCTTGCTCACGGCATCCAGAATTTCACCCCGCCATTTGTCATTTTCAGCCTCTGCAATCGGCTTCTTCTCATCAATACCGTGGCGAAATGGCAGCAAGAATTCATCTGCCGAAGCAAACTGCGTCGCGTGATATGCAGCACCGTTGAATGTTCCCATCCGCTGAATCCCCTGCCAGCTCTTCTCACCGATGGGGACGTCGCTTAACGACGTAAGGGTCCATCGGTCACCCACCGGAATCCGAGGCCCCTTCGCCAAATCGGGAGCGCGAAGTCGCATCGGTTCCGCAGAACCTCCGATAGCTACTGGCTGTGCCAAGTGCTTGGCACTAAAGAGACCGCCATCTCCAATGCCGCTACGTTCGGCAACAACAATGCCACCACCAATAAGGCCTAGACATGCCACTACGGAGAACGCTGCAAGGGCTTTCTTCCGGTTCTTCGGATTGCGAACCTCGACGGCACCACCATTTAGCGCAGCAATGAGATCGCTAATAAACGCATTGCAGGATTCGTAGCGTTCATCGGCGTCAACCGCCAACGCCTTGGCGAAGACCGAATCAACTACCGCACCGAGGTTGGTAACCGGTCGCTTACCGCAGTGCAATTGCCGCGCACTGGCCGCGTCAGTAGCTGGAAATGCCTTATATCCCTGCAACAGCTCGAATATCGTGCACGCAAACGCATACTCGTCACTAGCTGCACTAATGCAACCCTTAGTGAAGATCTCTGGCGCCATGTAGGGCAATGAGCCGGCAACACGATTGGTCACGCCAACACTGTCGATTTCAGTGGCGGTTGATACACCGAAATCCACAAGCGTCGCGCTTAACACAAGCCCCGACGAATCTCGCTCTACGACGATATTTGATGGTTTTACATCACCATGAATCACCGCTGGTTCGTGCTTTGCTAGCCGATCTAGCGCGGTAGCAATCTCCACACCAATCGACATGACCTCGCTCTTATCGAAAGTGCGCGGCGGATATTCGGCCAGTTCAGCGCCCAACGAATTACCGCTAATAAGAGTCATGGTGAACCAAAGCAGGTTCCCGGCTCGCCCGCCATCGAACACGGTCACAACGTTGGGAACGTGAACAGTGGCTGCGATAGAAACCTCGTTCTGGAACAGTGCCTCCATTCGCTTAGAAGCACTGGCCTCTTCCGGCAGTGGGACGATTTTCAGTGCTTCGTTTCGGCCCAGCTTGGGATTTCGTACTCGAAAAACAGTCCCCATATTGCCGGCACCGATGAGAGCTTCAACCTCGTAGCCCTCAAAAATATCGCCTACCTGGGGAAGATTAGTCATCGGTTCCGTTGCCCAGACCCATCGAGATTACCCACCATAATCTGAATCCCAGACTCAGAGCGGCAATCATAATTAGGCGAAACTTCTTGGCATTCCATCGTCAGTGGCTGACCGTCATACTCAATCTCGATTGTCGTCTGCTTTGGCAGTGTTCCTTGCTCTTGCCGCTGTTTACTGAGCGCCCGCACTACCTCGTAATATGCTTCACAGTCCATATCGGAGCCCTGGTTTGACCAGGCACTCTGCAGCATCGGGCACGTCGGATCAACGGTCGACGCTAAGACCTCTGGGTCTACGAACCGATCGTCGGCAGGCGGTGCGATTGTAGTCGAGGTTGGTTCCTGATCATCGCCCACATAGTAGGACGGCGAGACTTCCACTTCGGTGCTTTCAGTGGTTTCAAACAACCCGTCGGCGTTATCCTGCTGGTTAGAGCGGAAATTTAGGATCCAGACCACCATTGCCAGGATGACGACAACCAGAATGGCGAGCACGAACAGCAGAATCTTCCGATTTCGACCATCAGTATCGGAATTTGCACCGCTGTCAATGTCATCGACGCCCGGGATTAGAGTGCGATCGTCGGTCATCAGTTATCTCCTTGGCTGACAGAAACCTTCATCATCGTCGTGCGAGCAGCCGAAATCTCTTCCTCATTCATCACACCAATGCGCACGTGGGATTCGATTGAGCGACCCGATGGAACGTGAGTGCCTTCCACGGTAATCATGCCGTCTGCTGCTACAAAGAACTTAACCTGAATTGGCTGACCCTTGGGCAACGGCGGGATACCTGTCAGCATAGATTCCGATCCACTAATGATGTCATTGAGAGCGACATCTTCGGATGGAACGTCACTGGCCTGCTGATACAGCGTCAAATCTACTTCCTCTTGGCCATCAGCTACGGTCGAATACTCCCGGACCACCGGCTCAGACAGGGGAATCATGTCATTCTGGTTGACCAGATAGTCGATGTACGGGTTGTTCAGATGATCGACAACTCGAATGCCAATCGACTTTGGCAATACATTTGCCACCTTCTTCTCCGACAGCGCGGCTAGCTGCCCGGCGTCAATCCCTGTCTCAGCCGCGATCTGCGCAATTGACTGCTGTTGGACAGCAGGGCTGGACTCAGCATTAACCACTCCCCCGAGCTTGCTGATCATCGCAGCAAGGGCAGCACCCTTAGCAACGGCTAGATCAGGCTCAACCAACAGTGGCTTCTTACCCGTCAGACGCTCCACCAGTTTGGTTACGGCGGTCATTCGCGAAGATCCACCCACCAGGATGACCTCATCAATTGTCAGTCCCGGCTCCTTTTCCTTTGCCGTCTCCAATACACGGGTCAAAGGAATCTCCGTCTGCTCGAGCAATGGCGCCGTGACACGCTCCAAGTCTTCGCGGGTAACGGCAATCTTGGCGCGGGAACCAGAGTCACTGGCAAGTCGCACAGTGGCGCTTTCCGCATTACTCAGCGCCTCTTTACAGTTCACCGTCTGCTCATGCAACTTAGCGACGAAGGTCTCATCGTTTTCCGCCTCCTCGTCACCAGTCTGCTCAATGAATTTATCCAGGATAAATTCACCAAGCGCCTTATCCCAGTCAGCACCGCCCAGTCGAGCATCACCGTCGGTGGCAATAACCCGGAAGGTGTTGTCAATCCCCTGCACAATCGTGGCATCGAATGTACCGCCTCCGAGGTCATACACCAGCAAGGTCTTGTCCTTTAGAGGCTGCTTGGAGTCGTAGTAGAGGGCCGCAGCAACCGGTTCTGCTACCAGCTCCAACACATTGAAATTAGCAATCTGCCCTGCGTTGCGAGTTGCCTCGCGCTCCTTCGCACCAAAATATGCCGGCACAGTAATAACTGCCGAAATCTCGTCGTCAGCTGCTTCGTCTGGAACCAACGAGCGCAAAATCAATGAAGAAATCTCCTCCGGGGTATACGCCTTCCCGCTGAAATTCCATTTCTTATCGGTGCCGATGCTCCGCTTCACCAGCTCGATGACGTCATTGGGGCTGAAGAGCTTCTCTTCACGTGCCAGCTTTCCGACAACGGTATTGGCCTTCGATTCAAACCACACCACACTTGGTGTCGACAGATCTCCGTCGAGGTTTTCTTGAATGACAGGAACACCCAGTGAGTCCACGTAGGAAATTGCGCTATTGGATGTGCCCAGATCGATGCCGTAAATACGTTCAGCCATGATTTTTCTCCTTATTCTGAAATCTGTTGGATTCTTGACTTCTTTTGCCGTGTCAGCGCTCTAGTTGTGTGCTGGCCGGACTCGAGCTGTGCTCTGTTCAGACTCGAGTTTTGGCCTAGTTGCCGCTGTGCCGGTACACCGTGACCGGCGCCTTGGCCACCACAATTGGACTGGTAGAACTGGTGAAGGTGTAGTAGTGCGAGATTCGTCGTGATGGCGCCAGCGTGCGGTGCAGCGCGGGGTTATCCGAATCCGCGAATTTGGTACGACGGTGAATTGAAGAATCAAAGGCATCGCCCACCTTCGCCTCTGTAATTGCCACTCCCATGGACTGAAGCGCATCTGCGATCGAGTCCTGCAGGAAATCCAGGGTCGAATACAGGTCACTGCCATCAGTTTCGGTAGTTTCTTCGAGCCGCGAAAGGTCAGCGCAAATCCCGTCATGGATGGCCGCCAACTTTTCCGCCAGCGGCATCAACTGGGCGTACCAACGACGATCAGTCAGCGCTTCCAACTCTTCACTTTGAGAGCGCAATACTGCGTTCATTGTGTCCAGCCGTGTTTGAATCAAATCCAACTGCTTTACGACGTTCCCGGCCGCAACACCTGCGGTACTTTCAGCATCCGTTTCTGGGAGCTCTTCCACTGTCGCGGGAGGAAAATCCTGCTGGGCTGGAACTCCTTCCGCGGTGTCTTCATCATGGCCAAACTCGGCACCACCAAATTCAACACCGTCAAATTCGACGTTCTCAACCTTGGACCATGCAGCTTCGTCGGTGTCTAGTTTTGGATCTCCGGAATACTCGACCGGCTCCTGACCTGTGGTATCACCATTGTCGACCGTGCCCCGGGGGCCGAAGGACTCATCAAAATTCGGCAGCGGGGCGAAATTATGCGCTCCACCGAAGTCAACCTCCGGATACTTAGGATCTCGTTCCTGATACTCATCAGCACGACCGTCTGAATGTTTAACCGACCTTTTGTTTTCATCCTTTTTGTTATTAAAGAACCCCATTTTTATATTCCTTCCCCTTAGCGAATAGATAGGCAATCGACACAAATGTAATGATAAATATAGAAAATAGAACCCATCCTAATTCATAGAAATTATCATTTATAACCCCCATGGCAATGAAATATACGATTCCAAAAACAGCAATCCATCGTTTTGCCACTCGCTTCTTTACCAACGCCCACAAGATACCGACAAAAATAGCCAGCACCGGTACAGCAATAAATCCATTACCCTCCTGCATGAACTGCACTATTAAACCGAGCACAACAAATGGAGAAAGAAATCGTAATAACTCCTTGGCAATCGCATCCCCTTCACCGGCATGGGGCGTCTTAAAATCCGATTTTCCCCTTCCGGTATCAGCCTTCAGGACATCGTCAGGATTGACGTTTTGAAGAACGCGATTCTCAATTGTTGAATCGGAACTAGAACAGTAGGCTCCCTCAGCAATTTGCAATTCTTTACGAAGTCTCATTGGGTCCAGCGACGTTCCGTCGTTAAGCAGACCGAAAGTATGTCGAGTCACTAAATCCGCTGGATCATCGACTGCTTGCAACCTTCGAATAAAACCGGTGCGGGTTTCAGCCTCTGGCGAACCGGTACGAAAGTTCGCACCGATGGATTTAGTTGCACTCTTCAGCATGTCGCTATCGATTGGCTTGCCGTCAATAAAGCCTTCGGACTGTTCACGAAAACCGCTCGCAATGACGTCTGCAATCGACCGAATGTCGGTATTTGCACTACTGGCCTCATCAAAGGCCGCCCAGACTCGTTTCTCCGCGTTGTTCGTCGGATCAGTCTCAATTTCCTGGCTATCTTCAACGTCGACGTATTCACGGAGCTCCATGCGGTTAGACGTTGGAACCAATATCCGATCGAAGAACTCTTCAAGCCCGTGCTCGGTAATCGCTTTTCCGCTGCCCTTTGCATACGGCTTCAAGAACCCCTCTTTAACTGCCTTCATCTGCACATCAGTGAAGAAGTACTGAGGACGCTGTACTCGTTTGAGAACAAGTCGAAAAGAAACACCGAACTTCTTTCGCACTGCGTCGACAAAATCTTCGGTGTGCAGCTCATCGATAATGTCCAGTGCGCGCTGGGACTGCTTACCGAAGAACAACAGGTCTCGAATTAAACGGACACGCGCTTCCCAAAAATCCGAGGAAGAGGCATCTCCGCCCATGGGAATGTCAGCAATCAGCTGAGCTAACTTGGCGCCCGTTGGCACTGCGCCTGGTGAAAATAAGTTTTCAGCTAGGTTGTCTCGAACTGCGGGATTCAGACTCACATCTGCTCCTGAATCTCACTGATGCGAACACGCTGTTCTGGAGATAGGCCTGTCATAAACCGCCTGGCGGGATCTACTGCGATAAGCCATCCGGGGTCTACATGCTCCGGCAACAGTCGAATCATTGCCCGAGCAGGGCGTCCCGAATCAAGCGCGGAGACAGTTGTCAGAGTCTCTCCGTTGACGTTGGTGTCCTCTCGTTCTTCAAGCTCATAGGCAGTGCCGTACGTGGAAAGCGCCTGCTTCATCTCTTCAAACGCCGCGGCAGTGTTGTAGTCGAATGCGGCGCGAGCGTAGATGTATTCCACTAGGACTACGAGAGCGAAAAGGATTAATGCTTCGAGCGAAATAAGGACGCTTTTAGACATAAGCGATGCTGCGGTGACTGCCAGCACCGTGATAATGAGGCCGGGAATCCAACTAGTCTGATTTCGCAAGAACCACATCGCAAACCCCATGGCGAATGGAATCAACATCGCCGTATCTGGATATGGTCCACTATTGATGGATTCCAAAATTCCGCCAATTATGAATCCGGCGATAATGAGTACGACTCGAAACATCCAGGGTGCCCACCAAACAAAAAATGGCGGAATGATACGACCTTCTTGATCTACACCAACACGGTTTGGAATAATTCCTTGATCCTCCAAATCACCGCGCCAACCTTTAGTACGATCTGGAACACCCTTCACAATATCTGTGGTTTTTGAGAAGTAGCTTTTGGCCACATCTTTCAGCTGTTGGAGGTTCATTAAACGGTTCTTTCCCTCAATCCTTTGTCCAACGATTAATTCGCTGAACCCGACAGGATTTAGTTAAACCTGCACGGGTAGTGAAAGTCACCGGGAGAACTCCCGTACCGCTTCTGAGGCCTCCGCTATAGCGTCGTCAAGCAGATGAAGAAAACGCTTATTCGGCGCTTAACTCGGAGGTTTTTAACGCCCATGTCATCCCAGTTTCATTCAAAGCACGTTTTGGCTGCGGCAGCCGCCGCGACTGCCCTGACCCTGATTGGCTGCTCAGGTATGCCCACTAACAACGCTGCCCCGGAGTCCCCCGCAGTGGTGACAGTTACAGAAACGTCCCCTGCTTCTGATGCACAATCCGAGACCCCTAGCTCGACTGAGAGTTCGACCGAGTCGGAAGATCCAGAACAGGAATATGCCAACAGTTCGCAGGATAAGAATTCTCCCAACAGCGAACTTTCGGATTCGGACGATGACTCTGGTGTAGTAACGCTGAACAGCTCGATGGAGCTGACCAAAATTGGCGGCATGGAGCCTGGCAGCGCCAAGCGCCAAAACGTCAAGATTGACGCAACTGCTCACCAAAAAGAATTGGGCGGCTTCGACACTGCTCGGATCACGTTTCCTTTCGAGGGGGCCAATAGCCTGTTGACCTATCCCCTGGTTGATGGCGAAG
Source organism: Corynebacterium amycolatum (assembly GCF_016889425.1). Taxonomy (NCBI): domain Bacteria; kingdom Bacillati; phylum Actinomycetota; class Actinomycetes; order Mycobacteriales; family Corynebacteriaceae; genus Corynebacterium; species Corynebacterium amycolatum. Next base: position 1,001,754 of record NZ_CP069513.1, on the reverse strand, counting down.
CAAACGTCAGGTTGCTGTGGAATTTCAGCCAGACCGGAGGAACTGAAACCTGCGAAAACAAGGTGGAGGTCTACGATGCCGAAGGCAAGCCGACTGCAAGTGCCAGCGCAGGTGTGACTGGACAACATACTCCTTGCCAAATCGTTCGCCGGTTTGGGGAGAAGGCCTACGCAACGTTTACAGGACCCGGTGAATACATCGTTGCTGTGACAGCCCAGCAACCGGGATTCGAACCCATCACAATTGCACAGAAAGTAAAGGTAGTCGGATAAAAATGAGCACTCACGAACCCATCGATCCGTGGAATAGCAACCAGTCGGGCACTTCCGAGAAAGTGTCGGAGAGAGCTTTCGGCACTAAGTCCGGAAAGAGTAAGCCATTGACGTTGCCGCTCATCCTTGGCGCAGTCGGAGTGATTGTTGCCGGCGCGGCAGGTTTTGCCATGGGCGGTAAGAATGCTGAGTCCGAACTTGCAAGCGCGAATGAAGAGATTTACTCGTTGCAACAGCAGGCAGAGGAGCGGGAAAGCGAGCTGCAAACAAAGATTGATGAGCTGGAGGACAAGAACTCGAAAACTCATCGCGAGAGCCTCAAGTCCGACCAAGCTGCCGCAGCCGCTTATAACTACAAAAAGGCGCTCGACTGGCTGAACGTCTGCGATGCTCGCGACTACATGCCCGCAGAAACAGGGGCGCAACAGACTAGTTGGGGCTCCCTAGGCGTTGGCTGCTCGTACGAGTTCGAAAATCCCGACGGGGAGATCATCATTCTAGTTAGCGGAGAAAGTAGTGACGACAAGACAGGGAAATTAACCGACGGCTACTTAAAATCAATCATCCACAATGATGATTATCTTCGGCTCAATGTGTGGGTCTCTGACTCTGGGCCATGGGCCGACGCAGAGGAAAAGGCCACAGATATTGCCGAAAAGGTCAGTAATGCCGCTGAGCTCAATAAGAAACCGGACACTGAAGAACAATAAATAGCGTCCCTGCCATAAACGCCCATGAACCCCAGCTCACTAGTGAGCTGGGGTTCATGGGTTACGTGGGGCCGATAATTCACAAAATCTACGGCGCCGATTAGAAGACTAATTGTTCACACGGTCATCGTCACGATCATCATCCGTGTCATCAACGTCATCGCGATCATCGTCCAGCTCCTCAGTCGACGTCACCGTAGTGGTCTGGACTGGAGTCGTATCGGATAGGTTCGCCCTTCGCCACCGAGTCGAGGGCGCAGCTGGATTAGAACACGTTTCAGGAGCTTTCCCCAAAAGAATCAGCTCCAAACCAGAACCCTCCCCGGCTAAGGTCAGCACCCATTGAGCTGCGAAAGAGAACTGATACTTGACCATCTTCACTGGTCACGCCTCATATCTTCACAACTATTCGTTTCTGATAAAAAATTTTGCAAAAAGGCGCACAAAAGTGACCTAGGACACTTATTCTTACTGTAAAAGAAACTAAATCGGCAGTCCTACCGATGAGGTTTCGCCTGATTAGGCCTCTCCGAAGACCACAGGACATGAACCACGGAAGATGAGTGACTATGACATCTAATCCACAGACCTCGATTCTCAATAAGGTGCGCAAAGCTTCGCGAGCTACCTCGGACCTCGTTCTCGGACTCGCACCGGTGACTCAGGCTGGCGTCCTCGGCTCGATGGGGCCCGGCGCGGCTGGTAAGGCATTAAGTTCCATCTACCGCTGGGACTTCCTGCCAGCTGGTCTCCTCGGCATTGCAGCCGGCCGCGATCCGCACCACACTGCGATTATTGATGATGGCGGCTCGCTGACCTACGAGGAGCTGCACGAGCGCTCCACTGCCCTGGCGCGAGCACTCCGTCACGGCGATATTCAGCAGCGCGACCGCATCGGTGTGCTGGCTCGCAACCACCGCGGTTTCATTATGGCTCTGTGTGCCCACGGTCGTCTCGGCACCGACCTGGTGCTGCTCAATACCGGCGCCTCCGCCGAGCAGACTCTGGCCGTAATTCGTGAACAGAAGATTGACTTCCTGTTCATTGATGAGGAATTCACTCACATGCTGCCGGAGGACTTCGATGAGTGCCCGGTCGCCGTGTCGTGGTTTGAAAACTACGGTGACACCTCCTGCGTTCGCGAGGGCTGGACCTCCATGCAGGAGATGCTGAAGACAGCACCGCCGGCAAAGTGGCCGACCGCCGAGCTGCCAACCCGCCCGCGCCGTGGCCGCGTTATTATTCTGACTTCCGGAACCACCGGCACTCCAAAGGGTGCCAAGCGTCCGGAGCCGCGCAGCTGGATGCCGGCATCTTCCATCATGAGCCGAATTCCTCTGCGTCAGCGTCGCCCGGCTTACCTTGCGGCTCCGCTGTTCCACACCTGGGGATTCGCGACTGCGCAGCTGTGCATCGCACTGCGTTCCACCATGATTATGCGCCGCAAGTTCGATCCAGCCGACAGCCTGCGCATTATCGAGCAGCACTCTCCGCACACCATCTTCCTGGTGCCGACCATGCTGCAGCGCATGATTGAGATTCTCCCGGACAACTACGACATCGGCGCGACATCGCTAAAGGTCATCGCATCCTGCGGTTCGGCTATTCCAGAGGGAATTGTCACCAAGACCCTCGAGCGCTTCGGGCCGGTTCTCTACAACCAGTACGGTTCCACGGAGGTCAGCTGGGCAACCATTGCTAACCCGGATGAGCTCAAGGCAAACCCAACCACAGCTGGTCGCGCACCGCTGGGCACTCGTGTCCAGATTCTCGACGAAGACGGCAACCGCGTCGCCGACGGCGAGACCGGTCGAATCTTCGTCGGCAACAACATGTTGTACGAGGGCTACACCCGCCCGGGCGCGGACAAGCAGGTCATTGACGGCATGGTCTGTACCGGTGACCTGGGTCGCATGGAAAACGGCTTGCTCTACATCTCCGGTCGCGAGGACGACATGATTGTCTCCGGTGGCGAGAACGTCTTCCCACGCCAGACCGAAGATGCACTCAGCCAGCTCGAGGGTATCCGCGAGTGCGCAGTCGCAGGTGTCCCGGATGAGCGCTTCGGTCAGGCCCTGGTCGCCTGGGTTGTCCGCGACGACTCCCCTGAGGGCCGCGCCCTGACCAATGAGCAGATTCGCACATACGTCAAGCAGCGCCTCAGCCGATTCGCCGTTCCGCGCGAGACCGTGTTCCTCGATGAACTGCCACGCAACGCAGTCGGCAAGGTGGTTCCTCGCCACCTGCCGAAGCCGTGGGAGAATGTCACCGAGGAGAAGGTGGCTTAGGGCGCAGGGACCGTCGTAAAGCGAACGGCAGACACGAAAAGGACGCGGTAAAAACTTCCGTTATGGAATTTACCGCGTCCTTTTTGCGTGTCCTAGGAAGAACTAGAGCTGATTAGCCAGCGTTCAAAACACCGTAGTCCGTGACGGGCTCACGGAAAATCTCTTCGCCGTCCTGGGTCACGGTTACCGCATTCGGAGTGACGGTATACGTGTAGCCACCATTTTTCGCGACAGCACGGTTCCCGGAGAAACTATCTACTGTGTACGCATCCGGGGTATCCGAAATCTCACCGAAGTCACCAATGTAATGGCGCTGCTGGCGGTTATTGGAGTTCTCACAAATCACGGCCTTACCCGAAGAAGTCTCCGCCAACACACGCGCGTAATACCCACCCGAGCAGCGAGCGGTACTGCCAACCCAACCTTTGGCATCGATATCATCGCGATTCATACCGAACGCGCGAAGACCAAAATTTCCCCGCTGCGTAGTGGTAGGAGCGCTGCTCTCCGGCTGCTTCGTCGTTTCCGGCTCGACGGTCTGGGTATAGGTTTCCGTGTACGTCTCCACCGGCGCCGGGGACGCAGTGCTTGACGACGAGTCCCCTGCCGCAACCGTATCGGGAGACTGCGGGGAATTATCGGAGGAATTATTCAGGTAGTACGCGCCACCGATACCGGCGACCGCTGCAAGTGCGACACCGACGATGCCCAAAACCACGTACAGACCGTTGTTGCTCTTCTGCTCAGGTACCGGAGCCTGCTGATAAGCCGGATACTGCTGGGGTGAACCTCCCTGGTTCGGCCCCTGCGACTGGTACTGGTACTGAGGCTGGTACTCGTCTTGAGCCCCACCCTGCGGCTGCTCCCAGGCAGATGTTGCATAACCGTCCTGCTCCCAATCCTGCGGGGAGGACGAACGCGGGTTGTACTGGTCGGTCATCGCTAAATTCCTTATTACTTCAGAGCCACACTTGTGCTCGGCCAATAACGTGGTGGCTTGCGACTTCGCCCACAGCGGAACTTGCCACTACGTATTTTCCATTAACACTATGCGTTGCCCAGCGTACCCTGCTAGAAGCTAGCACTAGCTCAGAGTGGCACTTTGTTCTTGAAGAAATTGACGTAGTTCCGATCGGAGATCTTTCCCAGCATAAACTCTGGCTCCAACCCGAACATCGACCAACGAGTCTTCGTTGACCAGGCCAGCGACTGCGGTGTTGTGGTGCGGTGGTAGCTGATCTGGTAACCGTCAGTGTGCACTCGAATCTGCGTGTATCCACCCGGATAGCCAAGTGCAGCACCCCGCTCACAGAAGTCCGTATCCCCATAGTCAGCAATACCACGACGGCTACGGTGCGTATGACCAGCGAACACACCTTTGGCGCCCGGCGTGGCAGCCAGGATCTCCTGGAAAATCTTGGCCTGTTGAGCCTCGACCATGAATGCCTCACCACCGAAATGCGAACGCACCGCATCCTGAGTAAACGGGTGGTGCGCAAACAAAATTGTCGGACGCTCTGGATCCTCTGCAAGTTCAGCACGCAATGCACGCATCTGGCGCTCATTAATACGCCCACCTGCATAACCAAACTCGGCGGTATCAACACCGATGAGACGCACTTCGCCGACGCGAGTCGACCAGTGCTGCTGCGTCGGCACAAGACGCTGGCTGAAGTAATCCGGAACCGCGGTCTTGCCCTTGCGGATTCCGCGTCCCCGGAAACCATTGATATTGGGCAGTCCGGGCGGGTGCACATCGTGATTACCACGGGTGACAAACCAGTTTTTCCCAAACTCACCGAAAGTATCCAAAACCCTGATGAGCTCGTCATACTCCTCAGGGCGGTTGCTATCCGTGCAATCGCCATTGACGACGAGAGTGTCTAACCCGGCAGCCTTTACCGTGTCCACCAGTCCCTGCAATTGCATAGAGGCGAAAGGCTGCTCTCCTGGATCAGAGGAAAGACCGAGGTTGCCAATGCGAATGCCGTCGTGATTGGGCTTACCAATGTGTGTGTCATTCGTCAGCGCGAACGTCGCCAAATGTGCACCCGCCAACGCTGGCAGAGTACTTACGACGCCTGTCTTCTCCGGCGCCGTCTTGCTTATGGTGATATTCAGCGATGGGACCGCGCGGCAGTTGTGGGACCAGCACTCAAAGCGGTACTCCCGTCCCGGCTCCAACCCGTCAATGACCACATGGTGGTAGCCCGACTCTGAGTACCCCTCGTGCACGAGCTCTAGCTGCGTTGAATCCGCTGGAGCAAGCAGCACCCGCTCATCCGAAGGAACGGTCGGTTTAATAAAGCCATACGCTGTCTGCACTCCCGGAGCATATGTTGCCCATGTAAATGCCACTGACGTATCTGTAACAGTAATGACCTCCAAGTCGCTAGCCAGTACCTGCCACGACTTGGAATCCGACTGGGTAAGCCCCAGCCCCGACGTGACGTACTCCAGGCCGTACGCTCCCGAGGTTTTCGCGACGGCCATTGAACTTGCAGCAAGAGTTGCAACAGAGAGGTAGGCCCGGCGGGAAATGCTCATGGCCAATAAGCCTAGAACCTAAAGATGAAAAATAGATGAACTCTTCCTCTAATCTCAGAAAAATAGGAGCACAACAACAAAAGACACACGACTACAACAGCGCAAAATAAAACACCGCCCTACCAGGTCATGGAAGGACGGTGTTTTAAGAAATGGGGCTTGAGCATCTCAAGTGAACTTTTACCGGCTCACCAGTATGTAGATTGCTCTGAAGCTGTAATTACTTCAGTTCCTTGGAGGACAGCCCCAGGGTGCGGCGAGCAACAACCAGCTGCTGAATCTGCTGGGTTCCCTCGAAGATATCCAGGATCTTGACGTCGCGGGACCACTTCTCCAGCAGGTTACGCTCGGAGTAACCGAAGGTGCCTGCCAGCTGAACGGCACGCAAGCAGATCTCAGTGCCTGCGCGGCCGGCCTTGGCCTTACACTCAGAAGCCTCCAGGGTGTTCGGCTGCTTGTTGTCAGCCATCCACGCAGCGCGCAGAGCCAGGAGGTACGCAGCCTCCCAATCGGACTCCAGCTTCAGGTACTCAGCTGCAGCAGCGCTCTGGGTGTGTGCCGGTGCATCGTAGTCAATCTCGATGCCAGCCTCTTCCAGAATGCGACGCAGCTCTTCCAGCGAAGCACGGGAGACACCGATGGCCATACCGGCAACCAGCGGACGAGTGTTGTCGAAGGTCGCCATTGCGCCGGCGAAGGACTTCTTAACGTCAATGTCCGGGGAACCCAGCAGATTCTCCTTCGGGACGCGGACGTTGTCCAGGCGGAGCACTGCAGTATCCGAGGAACGAATACCCAGCTTCTCTTCCAGGCGCTCCACGGTGAAGCCCGGGGTGCCCTTCTTCACCAGGAAGGACTTGATGGCAGCGCGGCCCTTGGACTTGTCCAGGGTCGCCCACACAACGACGGAATCGGAACGCTCACCAGCAGTAACGAAGATCTTCTCACCGTTGATGACGTACTCGTCACCATCGAGCTTGGCAGTGGTGGAAACAGCGGAGGAGTCAGAACCGAAGGACGGCTCGGTAATTGCCATGGAAGCCCAGGTCTTACCGAAAGCCTCCAGCTGCTCATCAGTAGCAACAGCTGCGATAGCTGCGTTACCCAGACCCTGGTACGGCAGGGACAGGGTCAGACCCACGTCACCCCAGCAAGTCTCAATAACGTTGAGCAGCGAAGCCATGTTGCCACCGTTTTTCACACCGGTACGCTTCTTTTTCTTGTCATCGCCACGTCCACCGGAAGCACCGGAGAAGCCACGGCCACCATCTGCCATGCCGTCCATCATGGAGGCAAGGGTGTCGAGTTCCTTCGGGTACTCGTGCTCAGCGAGATCGTACTTACGGGAAATCGGTCGGAAGATCTCAGCGGCGGCCTGATGCGACTGGGACGCGCCCGCCTTGAGGAACTTCGGCAGTTCGAGGTTAATCATTTTCTTTCCTCTTAATTCTTTTCGGCTGAAGTATCTAGCGGTTTACAGAACGACGATGCCTTCGGCGACACCAATTGCGCGGAGGTCACGGTACCAACGCTCAACCGGGTGCTCCTTGGTGAAGCCGTGTCCACCGAGCAGCTGCACACCGTCGGAACCAATCTTCATACCCTTTTCCGTGGCGAAGGTCTTAGCCAGAGCTGCCTCGCGAGCGAAGCCGCGGCCCTGGTCAGCGCGGGAAGCACCGCGGAGGGTGATCATACGGAGACCATCGAGCTCAATCTTGATATCGGCGACCATGAAGGCCACTGCCTGGCGGTGGGAAATCGGCTCGCCGAATGCCTGACGCTCGTTGACGTAAGGAATGACGTAGTCGAGAACTGCCTGAGAAGTACCCATTGCAAGCGCAGCCCAGCCGAGGCGGGAACGACGCAGAATGTCGAGGTATGCCTCTTCACGATCCTCAGCAGAGGTGCTAGCACCGCCGAGAATGTTCTCAGCCGGAACCTTGACATCCTTCAGGATGACACGGCCCATTGCGGCACCGCGCAGACCCATGGACGGGTCAGCCTCAACGTGGAGGCCCTCAGTGTCGGACTCAACGATAACCAGAGCTGGCTTACCCTCGAGCTCAACACCGATGATGAACAGCTCAGCTGCGCCGGCGTTCGGAACGAAGGACTTAACACCGTTGAGTACCAGCGAATCGCCCTCGCGCTTCGCGGTGGTTTCAGGCTTGCGCGCGTCGAAAAGCGGACGCGGCTCTGCGAGAACAACAGCGGCAGCCGGGACGTTCTCGCCAGCGAATGCCGGCAGGTAGGTCTTCTGCTGCGAGTCGGAGCCGTGAGCGGTCAGGGTGGCAGCGACACCGGCCGGAGCCAGCACAGCCAGAGCCAGACCCATGTCTCCGTAAGACAGAGCCTCTGCGACCAGCGCGTTGGTGGTGACGTCCTCACCTGTAGCGATGCCCTCGAAAGCCTCCGGAACGTTGATCATGGTGACGCCCAGCTCAGAAGCCTCAGAGACGAGGTTCTCCGGCGGAGTTGCCTCGTGGTCGGACTTGTAAGCAGCCTCGCGCAGACGAGACTCAGCGAACTCCTTCACCGTCTCGACGATCATCTGCTGATCCTCGGTCGGGGTGAGGTCGAAGAGCTTCTTTGCCTTCTCCTCGGCTGCGGCCTCCTGTGCAGCCTGGGCTTCCTCAGCCGGACGCTCCGGCTTACCGGAACCGGAAATCTTCTTAAACTGACGATTCGCGGCACCAAGGGTCTTAAAACCGGACTTGGTGGACTGGTACACCACGCGGTCGATCTTTGGCTGAAGGTCGTACTTCTGGGCGAAGTCCGAACCAGTAATCGACGTGATGAACCGCATTGCCGCTCCGATAGCGTCGCGACCAGGGTTATTGCGGCCGACAGTCGAATCTTCGCGGTTCTTCTTCTCGCTCATGTGATCATGGCCTTTCGAGTCAGAACTATTACTGGCATAACAATAAATGAATCACGTGACCGTTGTCACAGGAATTGAAAAAACATTGCCAAGTAACAGAAAACTTTCAGGTTTCTAACTTGTCAGGCGATAACAAGGTTAACAACGTAGTTGCGATCAGCGAGCTCACCAAGCAGCGCCTCGGGCTCGAAGCCGTACATCGCCCAACGGGCACGCGCAGTCCACGCAAGCGCATCTTCACTGCTCAAACGATGGAAATTAACCTGGTAACCACCGGAATAGACATGCAGCAGCGTGTAGCCACCGGGGTATGCCTTGCACGCGCCGGTCTCCAAATAATCAACGCCGGCACCAAAATCACCGCGAGTACGCTTTGCACGGTGGGTGTGACCTGCTCCCGCGAAGAATACACCCGAAGCGTCGTTAAGCAGCTGCTGCAAACGTCGTGCATCAGCGCTATTGAGAATGAATATGGGGCCGGCAGCATTTGTCCAGCCAGCCTCAGAAGTAATTGGGTGATGAGCCAGCACAACCGTCGGCTTGTTGGGGTCGCGCTGTAGTTCTTGCTCTAGTGCATCGAACTGTCCCGGGCTAATCTCGCCACCGGACTGATCCAATTTCGACGAATCCAGACCGATGACGCGGACCGGCCCCTGCTGAGTGACCCACAGTTCTTGTCGCGGACGCCCCAGTAGGACTCCGAAGGGATCGCGATGATCTTCGGTGCCCTCCAAAACCGGGAATTCGTCGTAGCCAGCAGACGGATCGGCATCTGGCTTATGCGGACGATCGTGATTTCCGCGGGTGACAAACCACTGCTGCCCCTGAGCGCCAAAAGTATTCATAATCTCGGCAAATCGACGTACCTCCACCGGACGTGCCTCCGACGTGGCATCACCGTTGATGAAAACCCTTTCAATACCCATCCCCCGAAGCTCAGCGAGGGCAGCCGTCAACATGACCTCGGGGTACGGTGCGGCACCGGCTTCAGGGAAAATAGGTGCAGGCAAATTGCCGACAACAATACCGTGCCCGTTTTCGCCGATATGCGTGTCGTTGAGGATGGCAATCGTGGTCAGATACTCCCCCTCCGGAGCGACCAACGTCGTGAACCGTCCAGTTTGTTCAGGCGTATCGGGGAGGTTTCGGGTAATTAATCCCGGCTCGGCGACCAGCCCATTCGATCGACATTCGAAACGGTACGTGGTTCCAGGCCGCAGCTTATCGACGGTCACAAAGTGGTAGCCAACCTGCGCCTCGTCCTTATACACCACGGGCAGCTCGCCGCCCTCATCAGCGTCGACTGGCACTAGCGCAACTTCAGTATCGGCCGGTGCCAGTGGAGCCAGCTTCCCCCACGCTGGATGTGGGCCTGCATACGTCGCCCACGAAAATGTCACTGACGTATCGGTCACGGTCACGACTTCCAGATCCGTCACCACGAGGCCACTGGTCAAACCTGTTAATGGAAACGGCGCCTGGTTCGGAGCCGCCGATGCAACTGCTCGCGTCCCGACGCTATTGACGGCCACCGCTACCGCTCCCGCTGCTGCTCCCAAGCGCAATACGGATCGCCGATTAATTTTCTTATTCCCATTTACCGAAGTCATGGGTGAAGAAATTACGGGATAAAGATAATCCCGGTGATAACACCGGGATAACTACACATGAATTCGCCGACCAGCCGTAATTTTCCGGCTGACCACTACTTGAATAACTTCATGCTAAAAAGAAGCGTCGCTTACGCTTCCGGCTTCACAATCGGGAACAGCACGGTTTCGCGAATACCGAGACCGGTCAAGGCCATCAGCAGGCGGTCAATGCCCATACCCACACCGGTCGTCGGCGGCATGCCCTGTTCCATTGCGTGCAGGAAGTCCTCGTCTAGAACCATGGCCTCGTCGTCGCCACCGGCGGCCAGTCGCGCCTGGTCCTCGAAGCGCTCACGCTGGACAACCGGGTCAACCAGCTCGGAGTAGCCGGTAGCCAGCTCGAAGCCACGGACGTAAAGATCCCACTTCTCGGTCACGCCCGGCTTGGAGCGGTGCTGACGAGTCAGCGGAGAGGTCTCGACCGGGAAGTCGCGGACGAAAATAGGACCGTCGAGCTGATCTTCACAGAGCAGCTCCCAGATTTCCTCGACCAGCTTGCCGTGGCCCCAGCCGCCCTTCTCCGGAACCTCAAGTCCAATCACGTCGGCGATTGCTTTTAGCTCCTCGACGGTCGAGTCGATGGTGACTTCCGGCTGACCAGGGAACTTGCGAGCAAGTGCCTCGTTCAGCGACGGGTACATCTCAATCTGCTTCCACTCGCCGCCGAAGTCGAACTCCGTGCCGTCGGCAAGCGTAACGGTCGTCGAACCGAAGACCGCGACGCAGATTTCCTGAATGACCTCGCGGACGGTGCGGGCGGAGTCATCGTAGGTGCCGAAGGCCTCGTAGTACTCCAGCATCGCGAACTCCGGGCTGTGCGAGGAGTCGATGCCCTCGTTACGGAAGTTACGGTTAATCTCAAAGACTCGCTCCATACCGCCGACGACGCAGCGCTTGAGGAAAAGCTCCGGCGCGATACGCAGGTAGAGATCAATGTCCAAAGCGTTGGAATGAGTCACGAATGGACGTGCAGCTGCACCGCCGTGCAGAGTCTGCAACATCGGGGTTTCGACCTCGAGGAAACCGCGACGTTCAAGGGCGTGGCGCAGCTCGCGGATGACCTTGATGCGAGTCAGTGCGTTAGTACGAGCCTGCTCACGCATAATCAGGTCCGTGTAACGGTGACGCACACGGCTGTCCTCGGACAGATCAGCGAACGACACCGGCAATGGACGCAGAGCCTTCGAGGCCATCTGCCACTTGGTAGCCATTACGGACAACTCGCCGCGGCGCGAAGAAATTACGCGGCCAGTAATGAGGACGAAGTCGCCCATATCTACGTCCGACTTCCAAGCAGCCAGGGCGTCCTCGCCGACCTCAGCCTTGGAAAGCATGGCCTGCAGGGTCGTGCCGTCGCCCTCCTGCAGAGCGGCAAAGCAGAGCTTGCCGGTATTACGGATAAACATGACACGACCAATGACGGTCACGACATCCTGAGTCTCCTCGCCGGCCTCGAGGTGGCCCCACTCTTCGCGGACATCCTTGAGAGAGTGCGTACGGGGAACCTCGACCGGGTACGGCTGAATTCCAGCCTCGAGCAGGCGGTCACGCTTCTCGCGTCGAATGCGCAGCTGCTCAGGAACGGTGGCGGTGTTTTCAGGGGTCTTCTTCGCGTCAGTCACGGCTATAAAGGTTAGCCGACTACACCGCCGACCTGCTACTCGCCCGGCTCTTTGCGAAATACTCAGCGCACTACTCCCCCGCCTGCCGCCAACCTCGACGAATATCCTCCACAATTCGAGGATGAGCCAGTGTCGACGGTTCCAATTGTTGCGGACCGTTATCAGCACCGAACACAGCCGCAGCCCGAGCCACGTCAGGAGTGAGGAATTTCAGCGGCGGGGCGCCGTCGTAAAGCTCGAGCGTAGGAGGCTCAGGCTCGGCCTGCGCGAGTACAAACCCCCAGTCCCCGAAGGTGGGAACATGCACATGGTACGGAGTGGTCGACCAGCCTGCGGCACGAATCGAGCTGTCGGTGCGCCAGAAGGCCTGCGGCGTCGAAAATGGCGAACCCGACTGCACCACCAGCTTCGCGCCCGGCGCGGCCACCGTACGGATTAACCCGTAAAACTCCTGAGAGTAAAGCTTGGCTAACACTGCGTTGTCGGGATCGGGAAGATCTGCGTAGATGGCGTCGAATTTTTGCGTCTGGGTCTTGCCACGTGCCTGATCGTGGAGCCATGCGAAAGCATCCGCAGTAACCTTCTCCACTCGGGGATTGTCCAGGCTGCCGCCGTTATCTTCCCGCAGCACAGTGCGGGCGACCTCGATGACGTCCGGATCCAGATCGACCTGAACAATGCGCTCGATGTTGGGCATCCGCAGCAGCTCCCGGGCAGCCAGCCCATCTCCCCCGCCGAGAATCAATGCCGACTTCGTGTCTTTATCCACCGCCGGGTAGACCAGCGACTCGGTGTAGCGGTACTCGTCACGACTGGAGTACTGCAGTCCCCCGTCGAGATAAAGCCGCCGGTCCCCGCCAAATCGGGTGACGACGATGTCCTGGTACTTCGAGTGCTTGGCAAAAACAATGGGTTGGGCGTAGAGCGACTGCCGGGCGGTCGCCTCGATGTCCCGGATTCCGGCCAGCAACGCAACCAACCCAACCAGCGCCGCGACGAGGGCGGCGACAGCTGTGACAAGTGCCCGGCGGGACAACATCTGCTTCAGTAGCAGCGCGGCAATTACCAATGCCGCGGTGACGTTGATCAGTCCGGCGATGGCAGTGGCCTTCAGCATTCCCACTGTAGGCAGGAGCACAAACGGCCAGATTAAACCGCCGACCAAGGCTCCGAAGTAGTCCGCGGCGTTGAGATTCGCCAGCACGCGACCGGTGTCCTCTGCGGAGGACGTCCGACCGGTCTGCAGAAGTGTCATGAGTAACGGCACCTCGGCGCCAACCAGCGTTCCGATTATGAAAGTGGCAGCGACCAATGCTCCTAGGCTCTCACCTGTAACCGAAAATACCCAGTACAGGGCGGTTGCGGACACACCGCCGAGCAAACCCAAAGCACACTCGATACCGAGGAAAGACACCGCGGCACGGCGCACAAACGGTTTCGCCACGACGGCGCCAAAACCCAGCGCTGCGACATAACCGGCCACAATCAGGGAATTCGCAACGACGTCACCGCGGCCAAGAGAAGCCGACAGCGCCAGTAGCGCCAGCTCATAGACCAGGCCGCAGGCAGCGCAGGCCGCCACAGAGCCCAGCAGGAGAGCCCGCCAACGCCGGGAAGTCGTGGTGGTCTCCATCTATGACAGCGCCACCGCGTTAATCACACCGATAACGATGAAGGCGGTCGCAGCCAACGCCGCTCGGGGGCGTACTTTCGCGTCCATCACGACATCACGGAAGCGCCCCGGAATCAGGGCTTCCAGCACCAGCAGCGATGCTGCCTGCAGCACAATGCCGAGGGCACCGTAGACGAGGGTCTCCCCCAGGCCAATCATCAGGGCGTCGTCGGATGCGCGGATTACCGAAACGACAATGCAGGCCAGCGCAATCTGCTGTGAGCCCGCTATCATCGCGGCGCCCGCACGGTTTTCGAGAAACACCAGGTCGCGCAGTTTCCCAGGGGTAATCAGATCAAGGACAATGAATCCGACTACAAGCACTAGGGCACCCGCAAGGAAGTAACCGATGGTGGCCGGTACTCCGACGGCCAGATGCTCGCCCACTGTTGACTGCGCTGTCTCTGATGTCTCCGACTGCGCCGTGAGGATAGCCGTCCCGGTGGTGGCCATGTACGTTACTGGTCCCATGTTTATTTCGCTCCTCCGAATGATCCGGCCGATCCACCCGAACCGCCGGAGGGGGCGGAGGGACCGAAACCGGGGCCGAGATAGATGAAGTGCCCACCCGAATAGCGGCCACTAAGTGATTCTCTGGTTATCAGGCACGTGTCCTTCGACCCTGCCTCAGGGGTCTGACGCGAAACGATGAACAGGTGCTTCTTCGTCCTCAGGTACGCCGCCCCGCCATCTTCGTTGTAGGCCTGTGGCTTGATCTCTTCTTTCAGCTCACGCCCCACCTCAATGGGGTCGCGATCGCCACAGGTCCAACGTCGATCAATTCCGCTGCTGACCTGCGTCGCAGATGCTGCGCCGGGCGCGGACTGATAGCGCTCGCTAATCCTCTCTTCCGCAGATTTCCCGCCGACGAAGAAACCAGCCAGCGTGACCATAATGCCGACAACGATCAGTGCGTAACCAATACTTCCGCGTCCCATAGACTCAGGCACCTCCCTTTACGCGGTCTGCCTCAGCCCCATGGTTACCAGCAACGGCAGTCCAAGTATTCGACGTCCACACGAGCTGCCCCGGCGGGTAGCCGTGCCACGTATCCCAGCGATACCCCTGCTCAATCGGCTCCGCAGACAACACAGTCAGCGCGCCGGGAGAACCGGGAAACTCTGCGACGACCGAATGGGGATGTCCCGCTCCGAACTCACGCCGTAAAGCATTTGCGCGCTGAGCGAAGGCTTCTGGCGAGAGGTTCTCCACACGAGCTTTCACCATCACGCCCGCCCCGCTCAGAGGCACACCGTGTGTCGCAGTACAGGAAATCTCCTCGGTAAAGCACGGGTTCTCCCGCTTACCGACGAAAACCACATGCGACGCTCCGAGGACACCGAGCGTCAGCGACGGTGTTTTGCCGTCGGGGTGTGAGATAACCGCCTCGCAGAGGGTGTCCGGGACTTGGCCGTCAAAAGCAACGCGGAGTTGCTCCGCAGCGGTGTCTTTGAACGGCACATCTAGAATTGCCAGCGACATAGTGACCGTCACTAGCGATTGTCCGTGTCCGGATTATGGTCCGGCGCTGCCATAACATCAATCTCACCGGGAAGAATCCTAATACCGGTGGATGCCTCCCACATCGAGTCACCGTAGCGTTCCAGTCCGAGCAAGCGACCGTCACCGGACTTGTAGTCGACGAAGTCCGTAGCCCCCTCGGGCGGCAGCCCAGTGGTGCCAATCGCGGTGTAGCGGGCGGTCCCCCGCTCTTCCTCCCAGTACTCCACACCGTCGACAACGATGGGATTAGCTGGTTTGAAGCTACCTGGAAGCTTGCGCCACCAGGTGAGGATGACTTCACCCTCATCTTCCTCAACGCCGAACCAAGAACCATCTGCCCCACCGTCGACGAGATGTTCCCACCAGCGGAACGGTCCCTGAGAGAGCTCAAGTGATCCGCGCACAACATGAGAGGCACCACCGTAGTTCAGGATTGCGCCCGGTGCGACAGAGGTTGGGCCGTACTTGCGGTACTCATCAGTCATCAGTGGATCGACGAAGCGCTCCCGATCAGACCCCGGAACCTGAGTATTCCGACGCGCTACAACAACGACGATGACCCCGATGACAACGAGGATGATGCCGATTATGACAATGCTGTTCACTAGGATTAATCCCATCGATAGTGTGGTGGCGCTGAGAAAACGCCCGATTACTAACTTTCTACCGAATACAGTCGCGGCGCGTCGTCGAACATTATTTTCGTTCGAGACGCGCCGCGATAGGTCTACGCGCTAATCCGCGCGTTTTTGCTTAGCTCCTTGCCAAGGGCAACCTACACACCAATCTTCTTGCCATCAGTGCGTACAACCTGAACGACTGCCGGGCGTGGCTGCTCCTTGCCACCGTCCGGCCAGTGCGAGGTCGGGTTGGTGGTCGGGTCCGGGTTGTCGCCGACCGGGTGGCCCTGATCCGTTTCAATCTCGCCCGGGTGCTGGACGTTGACCATCACGCGGTTGGAGAAGATTTGCGGACCACAGGTCTCAGCAGCAACCGGAACAGTCAGGAAGCACTTGGTCTCACCACGACGCTCGCCTTCGACAGCAACGGCGAACAGGCCGTCGTTGGAGTCCAGGGCGTTACCGTCGGTGGAAACCCACAGGTTACCGTACTCGTCGAAGGTGACGTTGTCCGGGCAGGAAATTGGCGAGACCGATTCCTTGTCGAAGCCACCGAAGTAGGTGTAAGCCTCGTTCGGGTCACCGCAGACCAGCAGAAGGTTCCACTTGCCCTTGGTACCAGCGTGGTCATCTTCCATCTCCAGAACAAGGCCATTCTTGTTCTCGGTGATTGGTGCAACCTCAGTCGCACCCTCATAGGGGCGCCCTGCGCCATCAGTCTTCTTGGCGGCCTTGTTGTCCTGGGTCTTGCCAGAGCTATCCGGGCTCGCCTTACCGCGGTACTTGTTGTTGGTCAGCGCCACGTAGACCTTACCGGTCTTCGGGGACGGCTCGATATCCTCCGGGCGATCCATGCGAGTCGCACCGACCTTGTCACCGGCGATGCGGGTGTAGATGCAGACCTCTTCGGCGGTCATGCCATCAACGTGGGACTCGTGCTTGCCGTCTGCCTTGGCGGTCATCAGCGGAAGCCACTCAATGTCACCGTCGAAACGGCCGTCCTTCGGCAGCTCACCGGAGCCGTCAATCTCGGACTCGGAATTACCGTTGAACTTACCGACGTAGAGCGTGCCCTCGGACAGAATGCCCATGTTGTGCTTGAGGTCGCCTTCCTTAACCTTGCGGGAAGAGACGAACTTGTAGATGTACTCGAAACGCTCGTCGTCGCCGGAGTAGCACACAACCGTGCCGTCGTCGGTGACGTAAATCTGACCGGCTTCATGCTTGAAACGACCCAGTGCGGTGTGCTTGACCGGGGTGGAGTTCGGGTCAGATGGGTCAATCTCCACCAGCCAGAAGAAGCGGTTCGGCTCATTCGGCTCCTTGGAGACATCGAAGCGGTCGTAGTACTTCTCCCACGCGCGATCGGACAGCTCTTCATTCTTGACCGAGTAGCGCTTGAGCTTCTTAACTGTGTCCTCGTCCTTGAGCTTGCCAACGTTGCCGAAGTACTGGTCGACGTTCTCCTCGCCGGACAGGTAGGTACCCCACGGAGTAACACCACCGGAGCAGTTGTTCAAAGTTCCCTCGACCTTCATACCGCTCGGGTCAGCCTTGGTCTTCAGCAGATCGTGACCAGCAGCCGGACCGTCAACTGTGAACTCGGTGAAGCCAGTGATACGACGGTTACGCTTGTCGCTCAGGATCGGCTTCAGGAATCCCTTGTCATCCTCTTCCACAGCAAGGATGGTCTGCCCGTGGGCAGCCAGTCCGATGTCGACCTGCTCCTTAGTGGCATCTTCCTTCTTGTAGGCACGGAACATCATCGGCTCAGTGGTGTACTCGTGCGAGCAGACGTACAGCAGTGTGCCGTCTTCAGCCTTAATCAGGCCAGCGAAGTCATTGTTGAAGCCGAACTGCTTCAGCTGGTTTTCCGGAGTCTGCTTGTCAAAGTCGAACTCCGGGCCACCTTCGTGGATTGGGTCGCCCCAGCGAATCAGAACATTCTGCTCGTAGCCGTCCGGGATAACGACTGCGTCTTCCGTGTTCGGCTTAACGGCGTCGAAACGCATACCCTCCGGCGATTCGCCCTTGCTACCGTCACCGGCAGCAGTGGTACCGGAGGCATCGGAGCCACCTGCGGCACTGCCCGAATCATCAGAGGAGCAAGCGGCCAGCACGGCGCCACCGCCGACCGCAAGAGCACTAGCACCAGTGACCTTCAGTGCAGCACGACGGGAGAATGCGCGCTGGGAGAATGCCTGCTTCGCAACATCACCGAAGTACTGGTTGTCAGAGAACTCATTCGGAGCATCGTCAGCACAAGCATTACCACACTTGTAAGTGCAGGTCAGGGAGCTGCGAGAGGTAGCAAACGGATTTGTCAGCAGATTCTTGCCAATACGAACCACGGGGGACACCGCCTTTGTATAGCTTCGACTAGATGAGGAAATGGAAAACTAAAACTTTTAGATCCTCTAAGAAGCTAAGGACGTTGCGTTACCTTTCGGTTTCTAAAGATCAACTCGCCAATGAGCTTTAGCTGACGGTCTAATGGCTTACAATTTAACGCAAAGTAAACACCCTGGTGTGTGGTTTTCCCGCTCGGCTTTCCCTCCAACTACGCAGTCGAGACCCAGCTCTGCGGGCTGCGTGGACTAGCCCTGGTTCTCAGGACTACGCGGATTCTTCAAATCAGAGCCTTCCGGCACATCCGCCGGGTCAGTGCCGCTTTCTAGAATCCTGTTATTCTCATCGACGAAAATGACATTCGGCTTGTACGTACGCGCCTCAGCGTCATCCATCATGCCGTAGCCGATGATAATAACCAGGTCACCCGGCGAAATCAGACGAGCGGCGGCACCATTGATGGAAATGATGCCCGAGCCGCGCTCTCCGGTAATGCAGTAAGTGGTAAGCCGGTTGCCATTATTGATATCGACAATGTCGACGGCCTCGCCTTCAAGCAGGTCGGCCGCTTCCATCAAATCAGCGTCAATCGTGCACGATCCAACGTAGTGAAGATCAGCCTGAGTCACCGTGGCACGGTGAATCTTGGACTTCAACATAGTGCGAAACATGAAAAAGGTAGGTCCCTTCCTGGATTCGTCCCCTGGATGCTTGCCTACCGCGGCACCCCTTAGCGTGGCAGGTTGTTAGTCGGCACACTATAATACGACAACTTCCCAGCCACGAAAAACTACTTCGAAAAGCCGTCCTACTCGCTGTCCTGCTCAACGCCAAAGCCGGCGTTCTTCAGGTTTTCTTTGCTGGACTCATCTTTCAGGCGGGCATCTCGAGCAGCGCGGACCTTTTCCTGCAGCTCAGCCAACTCAGCGGCCTCTTGCTCAGTCAGCTCGCCGTCCAGACCCGCAGCCGACAGGGCCGCTGACGCAATTTCGGCGTCCTTCTGCCCGAGCTGACCGAAACCGTTTGCCGAATCCGGGCGCGGCGCACCCAGAATCAAGCCAACATTATCAATGAGACGAGTAGTGCCGACCTTCGCAGCAACCAGTAGGCGAGCTTCAGTCTCCTGGCCGTCGCCGCGCAACGCCTCGTCGGAAAGCGGGGCGAGCGCAGCGTCACGCAGCTCCAAGTAATCCAACTCGACCTCAGGCTGGCTGGCGAGCACACCACGCGCGGTTTCCAGCACAGCATCCGCACCACGGTCCGCGACAAAAGCACCGGCAGTCAGCGCAGCGGACAGGGTTACTGCGAGATTGCGCTGCTCCTCGGAGAGGTAGCGGTTGCGGGAGCTCATAGCCAGCCCATCGGCCTCGCGGATCACTGGCACACCGTGCAGCTGCACCGGCATATTCAGGTCAGTGACCATCTGCTGCATCAGGCACAGCTGCTGGTAGTCCTTCTCACCAAAAACAGCATCAGTGCAGTTGGTGATGTTGAAAAGCTTGTTAACCACTGTCAACGCGCCGGCGAAATGCCCCGGGCGAGTAGCGCCTTCAAGCTCCGACGCCAGCGGACCCGGCTGCACGGTCGTACGGAAACCGTTGGGGTACATCTCCTTCGCGTTCGGAGCAAAGACCAGCTCAGCACCTACAGCGCGGAGCTTCTCCACGTCTTCCTCCAGAGTGCGCGGGTAGGCGTCAAAGTCCTCCCCCTCACCGAACTGCAGCGGATTGACAAAAATCGACACCACCACAACCGCGCGCGGCAGCGTCTTCGCGGCCTGTACTAGTTCAAGGTGCCCCTGGTGCAGCGCACCCATCGTAGGTACAAGCACCACCGGCCGCCCGGTCTTCCGCAACGCACGGGTGACCTGCGCGATTCCCGCAATAGTCTTGTGAACAGTTGTCTCTCCGGCGGTATAACCCGTCATGTTTCCTCCGCGTTCAGATCTACCGGACCAAGCTTTTCGTCCGACGGCAATACCTTACGCCACATCCCGGATGACCAGAACAGCCAGTCCGCTCAGGTCATCGGCGTAGGTACCGCAAAACCTCGTTGGCGCCGCGCAGCTCGGCGATGCGCTCGGCGAGGGCCAGGTAGGCGGTTCCCATTTCCGGCGCCACCGCTTCAATTTCACGTTCGTGCTTGACGACGGTCCCCAAGTCGTCCCGCGTCACCGGGCCAGTCAGCCCCCGGGAACCCCACCTCAAGGCATTGTCCAATGAAGCTTCCAGCAGTGGGCGGAGCAGCTCGGCGGCTTGGCCTCGACGCAGCTCAGCTATGTCGGTGTCTTCGGCTGCTGCATCTCCGCCGATAGTGGTTGCCAGCATTTCTACTGCATCGACCACAACTGCGCCCAGACCGTTTGAGCCGTGTGCCATGGCCGCGTGATAGAGGCCGCGGTGCCGTTCGTTGATGAACACCGGACGACCGCCGAGTTCACCAATGAGCAGTTCACTGACTGTTTTCGCGAGCTCATCCCCGACCGTGATACCCCATGGGCAACCGGTCAGGAGCTCGGAGTCGTCGTCAAGCCCTGCGAATGTCATTGCGGGATGGGCGGCGATGGTCAGCGCGCCGGTGAGCGCGACCGGATCGAGCACGGCACGCCCGAGGGAACCAGAAGTATGCATGACGATGCGCCCGGGACCAACGTGGCGGGCGACTTCCTCGGCGACCTCTGCGATGGCGCGATCCGGCACAGCGATGACGATGAGCTCGCAGGTGGAAGCTGTGTCGGCAATGCTGCTGACCTGTGCGTTCGGGAGACGTAGATGCGCTCGTGTGACAGATTCTGGTGAGCGCGCGACCACGTGAGTGACACGATGTCCACAGCGCTCTAACGCCTGGCCGAGCGCAACCCCGACTTTTCCGGCAGAAATAATCCCCACCGTCAACCGCGGAGCGGTTGTCCGATGGGGATGGGAATCATGCTGGCTTTGCGTCATGACTGACTAGGTTAGACCAAACCAGCTATGTGCGGTGAGTAGGTCGCGCACACTCGGTAAGCGACTAGGCTTCTTCGTCCTCGCGCTGCTCCCTCTTCTTGCGCATCTGCGCCATCAGCTCGGCAACCGTCAGGCTGCCCTTGTTGTCCTCAGCACGGCGCCGACCGTGGCTTGCAGGCTCCTGTTCAGGAGCCTGAGCTGGCTCTTTTGCGAGGTCCTCATCGCGAATGGTCTGCAGCTGGCGAGTCGGAGAGTCCGAGGCGGCGTCCGATTCCGGCGCAGCGAATGGGTGCCGTGCACCGTGTGCCTCGTGCGCACCGCCCTGAGAATCTTCCTCTGCGGCGTCCTCGGCCGGGGTTTCCTGCCAGTTGATGGCGCGGAAAGAGTTAGTGGAGAACTTCTCCTTGGAAACGGTTTCGTCATCCTTGGAGTCGGCGACTTCGGGGACGTCAACCGGCTGACCAGACGGCGAGAATGTACGGCGCATGTCGGTGGCCTCGGCATCTTCAACCGGCGAAGCGGAGCCAGTGCCACCGTGCTGGGTATGAGCACCGACAGTGCCGTTGGCGGTCATTTCAGCACGGTGGGAAGTCGCGCGTGGTGTCGGCCGGTCGTGGCCTGTCGGGTTCTTCATTGGCGAAGCCTGCTGCGGCGAGTCAAGCTCACGCAGACGCTCGGCCTGAGCGCGAAGAGCAACCTGCTCGTCGTCGAAATCCTCACCCATGAACTCAGCAAGCTGGGCGCGCAGTGCAAAGACCTCAGCGCGCAGCGCCGCAATGTTGTCATCGTTGTTGCCCTCAAGCGAATCCAAGTAGTTCTGCTCGAGAATCAGTTCCTGCTCACGGTGAGTGGCCAGCTCGCGGTCAAGCTCCACCTTGTGCAGCTCCTCGATTGTCTCCAACCGCTTGCGCTCCAGCGCAATAGTCTTGCGGTATCGAGTCACCAGCACAGCCCCGATAACTGCCGACCACAACGCCAGCAGCACGGCAACCTTCATCCAGCCGGCAGAGCTGGCAAAGAGCATGACGATACTGGCAATCACCGCGAGCACCAGCAGCACAACCATGAGAATGACGGCGGTTTTCTCCGTCATACCATCGGTAGAACTAAATTTCGTCACATCATTGCTCTGCTCATCTGCATATGCCGCATCAGCCCCGGAATTAGCTCCAGCGGAGTAGCTTTCGAAGGCTGAAGAAGGCGACGGGGACGGAGACTCAGCCATATCCGACGAAGTAGCTGCCGCGTCGCTCTGAAAATATGCGGCATCACCCGAGCGCTTCGGGTCATTACCGGCGTTGGAGAGGTCAGTCATAACTCCCACCCTACCGAGTTAGTTCCCATTTCCCCGCTAGGAGGCGAAGAATTTTCGCCATCAGTTGGCAATTGGCAAACTTTTTCCAGCCACAACCCCGCCGCAGCGAGCAAAATGCCAGATACTGTGCCGACAATCATGATCGGTCCATCGGCCTGTGCGGCCGCAAGTTCCGTCCACTTCGGCAAGGCCCACAGCACGCCACCGGCGTACAGTCCTCCGAGAATCGCACCCAACCACGCGGATGCCGTACCGACCACCAGCCATCGCGACAACGTTAACGGCTGCACCTGACTGCGATCCTGCCCGACCTTCGCCTCTTTCAGTACCGACTTAATCCACCGCGCTGCCGCCACACAGACTGCTGTGAGCAACCAGGGAAACCCCAGGTCCCACCAACTTCGCGGCCCGAGCGCACCGAAAAACTGTGCCAGAATCATCCATGACGCCAGCGCGAGAACCAGCGCAGATGCTGCCAACGTAATTGGTGAGGTCGGTTTCATCTCTAGGCCCCTTCTCCATCCGCGCTGTCTGCTAGGCGCACCGCGTTTACGTCTTCAAGTGCCAGCTTATCGACGAGTTCCGCGACCCGAACTCCCTCCAATTCGGCATCCGGGTCGGCATCGAGCCATGGCACCAGCACAAAGGCACGCTCGGTTGCCCACGGGTGCGGCAGGGTCAGAGTCGAATCGTCAGAAATAATCTCCTCGCCGGATTCCTTGTCGATGACCTGCACAATGTCCACGTCGAGCGCCCGCGGCCCCCAGTGAATTTCACGCACTCGACCAGCGTCATTTTCCAGTTTCCAACCAGCTTTCAGTAGCTCCATTGGTGTCCGGCGCGTGTCAACAATGAGTACGGCGTTGAGGAAGTCACCCTGCTCTACCCCACCCCAAGGCGGGGTGGCATAAATTTTTGAGGCTGCGACCAATTCATCGGCGAAGAAGTCCTGCACACCTGTTAGGTTTTCTCGCGCGCGATCCATGTTCGCGCCGATAGAAAGAACTGCGCGAATCATGCCAACCGCTTCTTCCGCGAACGGCGGGCTGTCACCGCAGCGTCATCGAAGTCGAGCGGAATGGGCGCATGTGGTTTGTGAATGGTCACTTCCACCGCATGCAACAGTGGGGACAATCCGCGTTCGGCGCGGGCGTCGTCGTCGGCAAGCACTGCTTCGGCGATCTCGGTCGCGACTGTTTCAATGAGGTTGCGAGGAGTGCCGGTCAAAATCCCGTGCGCTGTGGCTGCAATGTCGGCGTAGTTGACGGTGTCGTCCAGCTCATCGCTCGCAGCAGCACCGGAGAAATCCAGCCACAGGGTGACATCACAGATGAAGTCCTGGCCATCCCGGCGCTCGAAGTCGAGACAACCGTGGTAGCCGTGGGCTTTCAGACCTTTGAGTTCAATACGATCAGCCACTGTGTTTACGCGTCTCCTTCCAGAGTCGACTCGGCTGGTGATTCCGCAGCCGACTCGTCGTGCTGCGCAGCGCGGTTAGACCCACCTTCCGGATAGTCGCCGGCCGCTGTGTAACCGGTCAGTGAACGTCCAAGGTTCCATGCCTGCGCCACACGCACTGCGTCGAGGTTGTCGGCCACATTGTGAACTCGAACCGCCCATGCGCCCGCCGCTGCGGACAGCGCGGAAATTGCGGTAGTCGCGGCATCAGCCTGCTTTGGTGCGCGTACCTCACTGCCAACGGCGGCGACGAAACGCTTGCGGGAAGCACCGACCAACACGGGGAAACCGAGGTCAATAAGCTCCGGCAGGTCGTGGAGGAGCGCCCAATTGTCATCGGCATTTTTGGCAAAGCCCAGGCCTGGGTCGAGGACAATATTTTCCTCGACGATTCCGGCGCCCATGGCACCGTCGACAAGCTGAAGCAGGTGCTCACGGACATCGGCGACAATGCCGTCCGGGTGAGTTTCGGCGCGCCCAGAAGCGGAGCCGAAGCGATCGGTCTTCCAGTGCATCAGACAGATGGGCACATCGGCATCGGCGCAGACTGCGTACATGTTGGGGTCTGCGAGACCGCCGGAGACATCGTTGATGAATACCGCACCCTCGGCGATTGCTGCCTCTGCGACACTTGCGCGCATTGTATCGACGCTGATCAGGTGCCCGTCTGCCGCGAGCTCGCGGACCACCGGCACGACCCGGGCAATTTCCTCATCCTCGGAAACGCGGTGTGCGCCAGGGCGAGTGGACTCGCCACCGATGTCGAGAATATGTGCGCCTTCAGCGAGGAGCTCGTGCGCATGGGCAATCGCCGCGTCGAAGGTCTTGTACAGGCCGCCATCGGAAAAGCTGTCCTCGGTGACGTTGACAATGCCCATCACCTTGCAGAGCTGATTCTCGACACCCATCTCCGCCTGCTGTCCTGCCTGCGCTTGCAAGGGGGATTCAGTCACCTTGTTGTCCAGCCTTTCCAATCGACCATTTAACTGTTGCGTTAGCTCTTGCGGATCAGCGCCATTGCCTCTGCGCGCGAACGGGCATCCGTCTTGAAGCCACCGCGGACGGCTGATGTCACCGTGCGCGCACCCGGCTTGCGGATACCGCGCATGGCCATGCAGAGATGCTCCGCTTCAATAACGACAATCGCCGAGGCCGGATCCAGCCGCTCCACCAAGGCATCCGCAACCTGACTGGTCAGCCGCTCCTGCACCTGCGGGCGCTTCGCATAGCCATCGACCAGACGAGCGAGCTTGGACAGACCCGTCACACGACCGTCCTTGCCCGGAATGTAACCAATGTGGGCAACGCCAAAGAACGGCACCAAGTGATGCTCACAGGTGGAGTAAATCGGGATGTCCTTGACCAAAACGAGTTCCTGGTGATCCTCGTTGAAGGTCTTCGCCAGCACCCCAGACGGATCTTCAAACAGGCCCGCGAAAACCTCGCGGTAGGCTCGCGCCACTCGCGCCGGTGTCTCCTTCAGGCCTTCCCTGTCGGGATCCTCACCGACGGCAATCAACAGTTCACGAACCGCAGCCTCGGCTCGCTCCTGATCGAATTCGCGCTCCATGATGTGTACTTATCGCTCCTCGTTGGTGTCCGGCTTGTCCTGCCAGGCGCTGTTGTCTTCGTTTCGCTTGACGACGCTGTCTTTATCCGAATCGTGCATCTGTGCACCCTTGTCATCGGAGTTGTCGGCGTTCTTCGCGTTTTCCGAACGTTCTGTGTGTTCCGGCTGCTCGTTATCCGGCAGGCGGAATCCGCGCAGTTCCTGCTGCTGTCCCGCCGACGGCATCACCGTAGTCGGGGTGGCATCGCTACCAGAGTTTTCCTGGTGGTGACGTCCACCCTGCCTGTCCCACGGCATCTTCGGAGGGGCAGGGATATTCGCGGGGCCGTTGCCACCGTCGCTACCAATACCGGTTGCCTTCGAGCCGAAGTCCGGGGAGCCTGCCGGGTAGTTAGCAGTGCCCGGGTGCTGGCCACGCGCGTTGCCCTGGCCATCCTGCGAACCCGGCTGGCTCTGCCCCTCCGGGCGAGGAGCCGGTGCCGGTGCCGGTGCGGCAGCCGAACCGTGCGTGCTGCCGGTATCCTTCGGCGGCCAACCTGGTGCGGTCCAACCAGCCGGCGGTGGGGTGCCACCGTAAACCGGAACATTTGGTCGGTCCTGCTGAGTGCCTGGCAGACCCGGAGCACTAGCATTACCGGCACCAGCGGAGCCTGCCGCCCCCTGACCATTGCCGTTGTTGCCCGCGTCCTGGTTCTCCGGTTCGCGGCGACGCACCGGCGCGAAGATGTTGACACGCTTCGGCGGTTCCTCACCGCGCTCGATTGCCAACTCCACCGGTGTCTTCACCGGTTCGCGGCCATCGGCCGGGTGTTTGGTGTCCCTATCGAAGAAGTTCAGACGCTCACGCGGAACGACATCGGTGAAGATGACTTCCAGATCCGGACGACGTAGGGTCTCCTTCTCCAGCAGTTTCTCAGCCAGAACATCGAGAGTGTCGCGGTTTTCCTTCAAGATGGCGTAGGCCTCGTCATGAGCCTTATTGATCAGCAAACGAACCTGCTGATCAATGGTTGCTGCCACCTCCGGGGAGTAGTCCAGAGAGCCGCTGCCACCGCGGCCGACGAACGGGTCGCCCTGCTCCTCCCCGTATTTCACCGGGCCGAGCTCCGGCGACATTCCGTACTCGGTCACCATCGCGCGAGCAATCTTGGTGGCCTGCTCAATATCGGCAGAAGCACCGGTAGTCGGCAGCCCGAAGACCAGCTCCTCGGCAGCGCGACCACCCATGGCGAAGACCAGACGAGCAAAAAGCTCTGGCAGGTTATACATGCCCTTGTCGTCCTCGGGGACGGTCAACGCATGGCCACCAGTGCGACCGCGAGCCAAGATGGTGACCTTGTAAACACGCTCGATGTCCTTCAGCGCCCACGCAGCCAGGGTGTGACCACCCTCGTGGTAGGCGGTGACCTTCTTCTCCTGCTCGGAGATTACCTTGGAGGTACGGCGCGGACCACCGATAACTCGGTCGACTGCTTCTTCCAGCGCATCCGCAGTAATGATATTGCCGTTGACGCGAGCGGTCAGCAGCGCAGCTTCATTCAGCACGTTCTGCAGATCAGCACCGCTCATACCGGCGGTGCGCTTGGCCAGCGACGTCAGATCCGCGTCCGGCCCCAGCGGCTTGTTCCGAGCGTGGACCTTCAGAATTGCCTCGCGGCCCTTCAGGTCTGGTGCACCCACCGGAATCTGTCGGTCAAAACGGCCCGGGCGCAGCAGCGCCGGGTCGAGAATATCCGGACGGTTGGTCGCAGCCATGATGATCACACCTTGACGATCACCAAAACCATCCATTTCCACCAGCAGCTGGTTCAGGGTTTGCTCACGCTCATCATGGCCGCCGCCCATACCGGCACCACGCTGGCGACCGACGGCGTCAATCTCGTCGATGAAGATAATGCACGGGCTGTTTTCCTTGGCCTGATTAAACAAGTCACGGACACGAGAGGCACCGACACCGACGAACATTTCGACGAAGTCCGAACCCGAGATGGTGTAGAAAGGCACTCCTGCCTCACCAGCGACGGCGCGAGCGAGCAAGGTCTTACCGGTACCGGGAGGCCCGTAGAGCAGGACACCACGCGGAATCTTGGCGCCGAGCTCCTCATAGCGAGCTGGGTGCTGCAGGAAATCCCTAATCTCGTCGAGCTCCTGGACGGCCTCATCGGCACCAGCAACATCCTCGAACGTATTGGTCGGGGTCTCCTTGTTCAGCAGCTTGGCGCGGTTGCCACCAAAGCCGAACATGCCGTTCTTGCCGCCTTGCATGCGGCTGAAGAAGTACATGATGACGAAGAAGAAGATCACCATCGGCAGCAGGAAGCCCAAGGTGGACATCAGGAAGGAATCCTGCGTGACCTTGGTATTGAACTTCTCCATGCCCTTGGCGGCAGCGACCTTGTCAAAGACCTGGTCGGTCGCACGCGCTGGATACTTGGTCATCACCTTCGTGACGTCCTCAGTACCGTCGACCTCCACGCCCTTCTTCAGGGTGAGGCGAATTCGCTGTTCGCGATCGTCAATCTGAGCTTCCGTGACATTGCTCTTATCCAATTGGGTCAGGGCAACGGACGTATCCACCTCGCGGTATTCCCGGGAATCATCCGCCAGCTGAGTAATAACAAAGAGGATAATCAGGATGATGCCGGCAACGGTGGCAAACCGGAACACCTTTTTCTTGTCCATACAGTGGGTTCGCTTTTCGCTCTCTACATCTATTAGTTGCTTTTATTAATTGTACGCATCAACGAGTTCTTCTCGAAGACACATCAATGACACAACATGGGGCCAGGGCTCATGGCACCTGACCCCACAGTAGGCATAACGCATCGCAACCGAAAAAAGTTTCCAACTCCTACTATTCATAGCTAGAACACAGCTAGAACAGCGTGAGGGTGCGCGCGCAATGCCCGTCGTAAAGCATCGGCACTGTGCAGTAAGTGCCGAAGATTGACCTAGTTCTGATAAACGCGCGGGTGCAGCGTGCCGACGTACGGCAGGTCGCGGTAGCGCTCGGCGTAATCCAGGCCGTAACCGATGACGAACTCGTTCGGAATATCGAAGCCAACATCCGCAACGTCCAGTTTGGTGCGCACAGCCTCCGGCTTACGCAGCAGCGTAATGACCTCCAGGGAGCGCGGATTACGGTTGCGCAGGTTCTTCATCAACCAGGACAGGGTCAGACCAGAGTCAATGATGTCCTCAACGATCACGACATCGCGTCCCTCAATATCGCGATCCAGATCCTTCAAAATACGCACCACGCCTGACGACGAGCTGGAGTTTCCGTAACTGGAAACCGCCATAAACTCCATCTGGCTGGGAATGCTGAGCTGACGGGCGAAGTCAGTCAGGAAGAACACCGCGCCCTTGAGCACTGCGACCAGAATCAGATCGCTGTCGGCATCTTTGTACTTCTCATTCACACGATGCGCCATCTCGGCAATGCGAGCATGCAGCTCCTCTTCGCCAATGAGAACTGCCTCTACCTCATCGCCGTAGGGGTTTGCGGGGACGTTGAAATCCTTCACATCATGCATCGCATTTCCTTTCCGCACTTCTATGGCGGCGTGTCGATGGAGCGTAACTGCCCCAGTGCAAGTTCAGGGTTAAGGCAACCGATAGTTCTCAGCCGCCGGAAGTTGGATTGCGGCACCTTTTCTTAAGACACCGCAGGACGATTCATTACCAATTGTAGAGTGCCATCTTTTCGCTCAACGACCAACCTGGCATTTCTGTCAGCACCATCGCGCCCGCGGGTCACCGGCACTTCCCCCTGGCCGTGATAGCGGTGCACGAGCGCCATAACCATGTCGATCTGTTTACTGCTGGGCTCGGCACCCGCTTGCCTCAACCAACGAGCGAGGACGCGCACCGCGATGGCGTCGTCAAGCTCAGCGACCCCTCGCACAGACAGGCTCCCGCTTGCCGACGTCACTTCCTCCCCCAGCAGCGCATCCAGAGCCGACTCGGCGTGAGCGTCCAAAAAGTCATTGTCGACTGCTGCAATCCCCGCAGTCTTAGCGAGATTTTCCGCAACTCCCGGACCCAGCTCCTGCTCCAGCAGCGGCAAAATCGTCTTTCGAACCCGGACACGGGCGTAATGGTCGTCCTGATTGTGTGGGTCGTGCCAGACTTTTAGGCCCAGCTCTTCACAGCAGCGCTGAGTGTCGGTGCGTCGCACACCGAGCAGCGGACGCAGAATCCGAGTCCCGTCCGACCACGTGAGATTGTCTCTGATAGCGGACAGCGCCTGCGGGCCGCCCCCTCTGGCCAGCCGCAGCAAAACTGTTTCCGCCTGGTCGTCCAACGTGTGGGCGAGCATCAGTGCCGCACCTCGAGATTGGGCAATCTGCCGTAGGACTCGGTGTCGAGCCAAACGCGCCTCGTATTCGGGACCGCGGTCGGAATCGTTATTGATATCGACCGCGATAACCTCGGCCGTAGCCCCCATCCCCCGAGCCATGGTGGCGGCACGCTCGGCGACTTCTGCAGAGCCCTGCTGAAGCTGATGATCAACGACGACGGCGTGAACGTTGCGGCCGGCCAGTGCCCCCTTGGACCCGAAAGCTTCCGCACAGGCCCCGGCGGTCAGGGCGAGCGAATCCGCACCGCCGGAAAGCCCAATGACGATACCGCTGCCCAACTCCTGCCCCACCTGCGGCACTATCGCGCGAACAGCTTGCCGAATGATGAGGAAATGAGGGCTGCGGTCCGGCCAAAAAGGTCTAGCCAACGCGCCCACCACTTGCGATGGTTTCCATCGCTGTAAGCAGAATTCGCTCCTGAGTCGGGCGCGCGATTAGCTGCACCGGCAATCCAGAAGTCGGCTCCACAACGATGCCGGCCGGGAATCCCAGGTAATTCCACGTCGAAACGTAAGGGGTGAAGCGCAGATTGGACAACAGGTTCACAATCCAGGGCATGCGATGCCATGCGCGGATCCGCGGTGGATTCTTGGCCAGAGCCGGAGTAATCAAGATGGTGTCACCCGGCAGCTCACGCTCGATGCGGGCGCCATCGCGTGCCACTTGGCGGCCATTGATTGTGAAACGCAGCAAGCGCCCAATGCCAGCGTGGACTCGGTTGCGCCACTCCAGGTGATCCGGGCACGGCTCGTCACGAAGCTGATCTGCCACCCCCGCAGTCCAGCGCGCGAGCATCGGCAGCGGGTTCAGCGAGTACGGCATGTTCTTTTCCGTGACGGCAAAGCCCTTGTCCGCGAATACTCTCGCCGCCTGTTGCGCCGCATCGACGTACTCCGGTGCAGCCTTTAACCCGAATACGGGCGCAGTGGTGTCCACGCTGACGGCGAAGTTTTCAGGCAGGGTCTTCGCCGGATCCTCCGCATCCACCATGCCATTTGTGAGGATCTTGGTAATCAGGCGCAAGTCCTCGTTGTTGACTGTGAGCACCCCTTGGACAGACATTCCGTACCAGTCATTGCCGCCCACGCGCCCCGGCATTGTTCCCGGGGTCGCCTTCAGGGTCGAAAGCCCGCAGCACGCTGCAGGGATACGCAGCGACCCCATGCCGTCGTTGCCCTGCGCAAACGGAACCATCCCAGCGGCGACAGCCGCTGCGGATCCGCCGGAGGACCCACCCGGAGTGTGCCCCGGCAGAATCGGATTATCGACGGCCAGCCCCGGCAGCGTCGTCGTCCCCCACGTACAGAACTGCGGATTCACCGTAGTTCCCACCGCGATTGCACCGGCGCTAGTCAACTGCTGGACAAACGGGTTCTCTAGAGCAGTGTTTTCCTTCAGCGCGAATGGCACACCTGCGAGCGGCAACTCCGAGAGGTTCTCGCTGTGCTCGAGTTCCCGCGCAACCTGCAGAGCCCTATCCGCCCACACTTCACGGAAGGCATGAATCCCTCCATCCAGTCTGGCGATAGCGTCGAGACTGCGCTGCACGCTGTCGACCGGGCTTAGCTTTCCCTCGCGAACCTGCGCGGCAATCTCGTGGACGGTGGGCAAGTTCCTAATCGCGGAAGTGTGAGAGGCCATTGCGGATTCATCTCCTCAAATTATTTTCAGTGGTAAATGAATCTCAGTTTAGATATCTGCCAGGGCGCTCGCTGCCTTATCGGACGCAGCTCTTGCCGGCAACAGGCTCGCCTCGTTGGAAATCAGTGCGAACGTCAGCACCTGTCCCGACTTCGTCACCACATACCCCGCCAACGCCGAGGCTTTATTCAGCGTGCCTGTCTTCGCACGGACGATGCCCGCCCCGGACTGGCCGGCAAAGCGCGTCGCCAGAGTGCCGGACACCGCCGCCACCGGCAGGCTATCCAACAGTGGGCGCAACGACGTGCTTTCCGACGACTCCTGTGACTCCCCCAGTCCCCCCTGCTCGGCCGATTCCACCGGACCCGCGGCGGAATTGAGCACCTCGGAGAGATGCTGCGGAGAAATACGGTTATCCGTGCTCAGGCCGCTGGAGTCCGACAGCACCGCACCATCGAGAGGAAAACCGTGCTCCGCGAGAGTGTCACGCACGGCACGTGCGGCCCCATCAAAGGTCGGCGGCAGACCGCGAGAGATAGCCACCTCACGGGCAATGGACTCGGCGAGCACGTTGTCGCTGTAGTTCATCATCTCGTGCACACGGGTAACCAGCGGGGCTGACTGCACGAGCGCGATGAGGTTTGGATCCAGAGGCAGTGACTGACCATCCTTGGCCGCATCCCTCAGACTGCCTCCGTTTTCCGCACCAAGCGCCTCGGCCAGTGCATCAGCGGCATCCACAGCCGGCGTGGCGCTGCGCTGCGATTCTTCATTCGTCGGATCGATACGACCGGCGTCCATCATCACCGACTCCACCGGTGCGATGTAGCCGTCCTCCAGCCCCGCACGCTCCCAGGTCTCGTGGAAACTCTCGGTGAATAGAGAGTTGTCGAGATAGACCTTGCCGACCCCCTCCGGAATGACCACGGAAATCTTTTTCGCCAACTCAGCGATTGAAGCCGAATCCTGGAAGAACCCTTCCCCGTCCTTGCTTAAGGTGGGGTCGCCCCCGCCGTGCAAAACGATGTCATTAGTCCCCGTAACCCGGTAGACGCGAGTGGAAACCCGATGATCTTCACCTAAGTCCAACAGTGCGGCAGACGCGGTGAGAATCTTCATGCTGGACGCCGGCAAGGCCACCGCGGTGTCATTGATCCCCCACAGTTTCTGGCCGGTCGAAGCATCGCTGACAATTCCATGCAGCTCACCGAAAGCTGGATCAGCCGCAGCAGCGTCCATGATGGCGCTGACTTTTTGGGCCAGAGTGCCGTCGTCAAGCGAAGACTGCGCAGCCGTCACAGGAGCGGAAACATGACTGACGGCGGGCGGCGCATCGACCACAGTCTGACGATTGTTATTGACGACAACCGCTACGCCGCTGCCCGCTGCAATAACGAGAACACCGGCGATGGCACCGCCGATTTTCAGTCCGCGCGACTTCTTGGATTTGCCGGATTTTACGGAACTGGGCGATTTTGGCGTGCCCTTAGCGGCGGTTTTGGAGCTGTCAGAGTCGGTACTCCCCACGGTCACAAACACCTTCTTCCTGGAAACAAAACCTCACTTAAGGTGCACAAATAAACGGTTTTGAGCGGGTTTCGCATAAGATAGCCGTCAGAGAAGTGTACACCGATTATAAGGAGTCATCGCCGTGAGCGTTGAGGTCACTATTGAGATCCCGAAGGGTCAGCGCAACAAGTACGAAGTCGACCATGAGACCGGCAAGGTCTACCTCGACCGTTACCTGTTCACCCCAATGGCCTACCCGGCCGACTACGGCTTCATCGATGAAACCCTCGGCGAGGATGGCGACCCGTTGGACGCTCTCGTAATCCTGCCGGAGCCGGTTTTCCCGGGCGTTATTGTCAAGGCTCGTCCGCTCGGCGTTTTCAAGATGACCGACGAGGCCGGCGGCGACGACAAGCTGCTGTGCGTCCTGGATGACGTCCGCTTTGACCACTACCAGGACATCGACGATGTCTCCCAGTTCACCAAGGACGAGATTGAGCACTTCTTCGTCCACTACAAGGACCTGGAGCCGGGCAAGGAAGTTTCCGGTTCGGGCTGGGGCGACAAGGCCGAGGCTGAGCGCATCCTGGCTGAGGCTATCGAACGCCACAAGTAAGAGCCACAGTTAAGAATTGCGCTGACCACCCCCCCCCCCCCCTTCCTGGGGTTCACCCCTTTGACGCAGTTCCTGTGATTCAGCGCTACGGCCGTCGGAGTTTTCCTCCGGCGGCCTTTGCGCTTCCGGCGATAAGGCCAGATTGCGTATAGTGCGCACTATGGAAACCGTAAACGTATCTGAAGTACCCGAAGACGCACAGATCATTGATGTCCGCTCACAGATGGAGTGGAATGACGGCCATGCCACCGGCGCCATTCACATCCCCATGGAAGAGATTCCGTCCCGCTACGGCGAGCTGGATCTGGATTCCGACATTTACCTGATGTGCCGCTCCGGTGGACGTGCCGCTCAGGTTTCTTCCTGGTTGGAGAAGAACGGTATCGACACCATCGTCATCACCGGTGGCATGATCGACTGGGAGCACTTCGGCCGCCCGATGGAGAAGGCCAACTAAATCAACTACAACTGCCCTGCCTACCTGCAGGGCAGTTTTTCATTTATTTACCCACCCCAAAGCACCGACCTTCTAACAATCCGCAGGCAAACAGGGGCATTATTAGTTGGCCATGTCCCATTATTGATGGTTCCCCAGATTGTCTAGTATGGGAAGTATGTCTGATTCATCCGTACTTTCCTCGGCAGACTCCGCCGACGCCAGCGGTGGTGTGGCAGCCGACGTAGGCGCGAAGGTGCCTGCTGTCGACGCACAGAGCGGCACCAAGGCGAAGAAGGCTCGCAAGGGGGCGAAAGCCAAAAACAAGGCCAGTGCTAAGGCCAGAACTAAGTCCAAGTGCAAGCCCGGCTCCGCAAGCGAACCCGCCGTCGCACCGGCGGCCCTGCGCAAATCCGCGTCCTGGTGTCTGGCAAAGCTCGACGCGGCTGTCCGTACCAGTGTCAACGCGGCTCTTGGCCGCACTCAGATTGAGTCGATTTCCATCCGCGGGTATTGGGTTCTGGAGGCCATCGCCGATGGCGGCGACATGGCTCAAACCGAGCTGAGCGCACTGCTCGGCATGGATCGCTCTGACATGGTTCGCCTAATCGACTCTCTGGAGTCGGCAAATCTAGTCGAGCGCACCCGGGACTCCAAAGATCGTCGCCGCCAGCTCATCGCGCTGACAGAAACGGGCAACACCACCCGCGCATCTCTGCGACGCTCACTCCGCAGAGCCGAGCGCGCCGCCGTCTCCGAATGTGCACCCGAGGTACGCGCACTGCTTGCATCGCTTGCCGACGACTCCGCTGCAAGCCACGAAAATGACACCGGTACTCCGCTTTCTGACAATGCCGGCGCGAAGAATCCTGAGACCGCTACCCCAGAGGCCACGGCCACTGAGACAGACACCAAGGGCATGGCGGAGAATAAGACGCAGGCGACGTCGTCAAGCGATGCCCAGCGTCCTAAACGGAAGAAGTCGAAGAAGAAGAAAAAGCGCAAGAAGAATAAGAAGGGGGCTCTCAAGTGACAACCACTGAAGCGAAGTTCCTACGCACTACGGAACAGCCGCTTGAGCGCACACTCATTGACATTGTCCGGGCGACCGCGCGAAGGTTCCCTGAGGCTGAGGCCATCGATGACGGCGAGGTTGTCGTCACGTATGCGGAATTGATCAACGAGATTGATTCCACAGCTACGTGGCTCTACGAACAGGGCATCCGTCGCGGCGACCGCATTGGTGTGCGGATGCCGTCGGGAAGCCGCGAGCTCTACCTGGCAATTTTGTCCATTATGGCTGCCGGTGCCGCCTACGTTCCGGTGGATGCGGACGACCCCGACGAGCGTGCCGAAATGGTCTTCGGCGAGGCCGGTATCGCCGGTTACTTCGATGCTGAAGGCCTACATTTGGCTGGCTCCACGGCACGTAATCGCCCCCGCCCGCTGGACTCCGACGCCGACTCCGACGAGGAAGAGACGGAACCGACGCCGCCAAGCGCACGCGAGATTATCTCGCAGGAGCCCACTCCTGACGATGACTGCTGGATTATTTTCACCTCTGGCTCCACCGGTAAGCCCAAGGGCGTGGCGGTCACCCACCGCAGCGCCGCCGCTTTTGTCGATGCGGAGGCCCGATGGTTCTTGGCCAACCACCCGGAAGGGCCGCTCGGCCCGGACGACCGCGTTCTCGCCGGCCTGTCCGTCGCCTTCGACGCCTCCTGTGAGGAAATGTGGCTGGCCTGGCGAAATGGTGCCTGCCTGGTGCCGGCCCCGCGTTCGCTGGTGCGCTCCGGTGTGGACCTGGGCCCATGGCTGATTTCCCGCCACATCACCGCTGTTTCCACGGTGCCGACACTGGCCGGCCTGTGGCCCGCCGAGGCACTCGACAGCGTGCGCCTGCTCATCGTCGGCGGCGAGGCCTGCCCGCAAGAGCTGGTCGAGCGACTGTCCACCCCAGAACGCGAAATGTGGAACACCTACGGCCCCACTGAGGCCACCGTCGTGGCCTCCGGCATCGAGCTGAAGCCTGGCAAGCCCGTGACCATTGGTTTTCCTCTGGACGGCTGGGACCTCACCGTTATCGACGAGGAGGGCAACCCCGTCCTACCGGGCACCAAGGGCGAGCTGGTCATTGGCGGTGTGGGACTCGCACGATACCTGGATCCGGAGAAGGACGCCGAGAAGTACGCGCCGCTGCCAGCCCTGGGCTGGGAGCGCGCGTACCGCACCGGCGACCACGTCATCATGGATGAGGACGGACTGTACTTCACCGGCCGCGTCGACGATCAGGTGAAAATCGGCGGGCGCCGTATTGAGCTCGGCGAGGTCGAGGCGCACCTGGCTGCCCTCCCCGGCGCTACTCAGGCGACTGTCGTGGTGCAGAAGACCGGTGCTGGCGACTCCATCCTGGTCGGCTACGTCGGCGCCGGTGGCGACGCCGCAGCCATGGACTACGACAAGTGCATGGACACTCTCCGCGATGCCATGCCAGCCGCGATGGTGCCACGCCTGCACATCATGGATGAGCTGCCGGTACGCACCTCCGGCAAGGTCGACAAGGCGGCGTTGCCGTGGCCACTGCCTGCGCGTGCGGGGGAGGGCGACGTCGACAAGCTGAACCCTGTGGAGAAATGGCTGTCCGATATCTGGGCGGACGTGCTGTCCGTACCTGCGCCCGGCGCGGCCTCGGACTTCTTCGCCCTGGGCGGCACGTCGCTGGCGGCGGCGAGCGTCATCGCGCGTATTCGTCAGCGCGCCCCACAGGTCGCCGTGCGCGATCTCTACGACCACCCACGCCTGGGAAACCTCGCCGAGGAACTGGTCGCTCGCGGTTTCATCAGCGACGACATGCTTGCCGACGACGCCAGCGACCCCACCGCCCACCTGGAAAAGGTGCCCGAGCCGACGCCTGTCTCCCGCAAGACCCGTTGGGCGCAGGTCGGCCTCATGGTGCCGCTGCAGTGGGCACGTGGTATGCGCTGGGTAACGTGGCTTGCGATTATCAACTGGGTTATCGGCGGGCCGCTGGCACTACCAGGCTGGTTGGTGGCTGTACTGGCCGTGTTGTTCCTGACCCCGCTGGGGGTTATGCCCATCAACGCGGCGACGACACGCCTGCTCACGCGCAACATCGCCCCGGGTGATTACCCGCGTGGCGGCTCGGTGCATCTGTGCCTATGGGCGGCTGAACGCCTGGCAGAGAGCTCCGGCGCCCACTCAGTGGCGGGCGCTCCGTTCGTGCTGTGGTATGCCCGCATGCTGGGTGCCCGCATTGGTAAGGGCGTGAATCTGCACGCGCTGCCGCCGGTGACGGGTCTGGTCAAACTGGATGATTACTGCTCGATCGAGCCGGAGGTAGACCTGTCCGGATACTGGGTCGATGGTGATGTCGTCCACGTCGGCGAGGTCACTATTGGCAAGCACGCCCGCATCGGTGCCCGTTCAACGCTGCTGCCCGGCGCGCGTATCGGCAATGACGCTCACATCGAGGCGGGTTCCACCGTCACCGGTGAAAAAAAGGTCAAGGCTGGTGCGCGCTGGTCGGGTTCCCCGGCTCGCAAGGTCGGCCGGTCCAAGCACCGCTTCCCGGAGGAAGTCCCGCCGGCGCGTCGCCACTGGGTGGCTATCTACGGTCTTACCGCTGTCTTGCTGACGCTGGTGCCGCTGTCCGCTGCGGTCGCGATGGCTGCTGTCATCGGTTGGGGCACGGGACTTATCGACGGCACCACCGAGCTAACCACCTCGAATCTCTGGCCAACGCTGGGCAGCGCCGTGCTGTGGGCTATTCCCGCCACCTTCGTCGGTGTTGCGGTGTATGCCCTGCTGACGCTGATTCTCGTGCGCCTGTTCAGCATCGGCCTGAAGCCGGGAGTGTTCCCGGTGCGTTCGCGCGTGGGTTGGCAGTCCTGGGCGACAATTCGCCTGATGGATGCTGCTCGTCACGACCTGTTCTTCATCTACGCCTCCATGCTGACTCCACTGTGGCTGCGTGCACTGGGCGCCCAGATTGGTCACGACAGCGAGGTCTCCACCGCGATTGGTATTCCGAAGTTCTTGCACGTCAAGGACGAGTCCTTCTTGGCTGACGACACCATGGTCGGCAGCTACGAGCTCGGCGGCGGTTGGCTGCTGGTAGGCGACTCCCGCATCGGCAAGCGCGCCTTCCTGGGCAACTCCGGCATCACGCTTCCGGAACGCAAGCTGGCGAAGAACTCGCTGGTGGCCGTGCTGTCCTCTACTCCGAAGAAGACCAAGTCCGGTTCCAACTGGTGGGGTTCGCCACCAGAGCGCATGCGCCGTGTGGGAACCGTCTCCAGTGATGAGTCGGCGCAGACCTACCGTCCGACTACGGGGTTGAAGGTCGCCCGCAGCATTGTGGAGACGCTGCGTGTCCTGGCGCCGATGGTCTCTCTCATGCTGGCGACGATCACGCTGTTTAGCCTGCAGGGAATTGGTATGTTCACCGCGGAGCTGGTCACTGCAGGTGGCGTTGGCGCTGCCCTGCTCGGCCTGGTGGTCGCGTGGCTGCTCTCCCCTGCCGTGCTACTGATTATTGGTGCGCTGGGGCTGCTCATCACGGTCGTGGCCAAGTGGGTGTGCGTCGGCAAGCACAAGCCCGGTGACCACCCGCTGTGGAGTAAGTTCGTCTGGCTCAATGAGCTGCAGGATACGTTCGTCGAAATGGTCGCCGCGCCGTGGTATCTGAACCCGGCGATGGCCACCGGCGGTATCGCACGCGCGATGCGGCTGCTCGGCGCGAACGTTGGCCACGGCGTGTGGCTGGAGACGTACTGGCTGCCCGAGACCGACCTGATCACGATCGAGCGAGGTGCTTCTGTCGGCCGCGGTTGTGTCGTTCAGACGCACCTGTTCACCGACCGCGTGATGACGCTCGACACCGTCCACATCGGACACGGCTCCGTCCTGGGACCGCACTCAGTCGCACTGCCGGCATCTGTGCTTGACGACGGCTGCCGCGTCGAACCCGGTTCTCTCGTTATGCGCGGTGACCACGTTCCTGCGCATACCTCCTGGCGAGGTAACCCGATTGAGCCGGTAGTGGCAAAGAAGAAGTAGCCCGGCTTGTGTAGGGCTTTGTAGGAGCTTTGTTGGGGCCTTGTTGGGGCCTTGTTGGCACAACGGGCTGCAAATGTGAAACTGTGCAAGCTTATAGCACTTTCAAGCCATTTTTCGGGCAATTTTTGCTATAAACGCAGTCAGTAACTCACATTGGCCCGCTGCCGCCAGCCATAAACGCAGTCAGTTACTCGCATTGGGGCTAAGTAGGGCTAAGTAGCAAAAGGTGCCCACCCGGCGACACGCCGAGCGGACACACTTTTGCTACTTAACCCGCTATTTATTTTTCGGCTTTTTGGTTCCGGCTTACTCTGCTAGCTGCAAACGAGCCTGCTTCGCTGCGGCTACCAATACTTTCAGTGAAGCCGTAACCTCTTCCCAACCTCGGGTCTTCAGACCGCAGTCCGGATTGATCCACAGCAAGCTGGGGTCAACACTTTCGAGCGCATCTTCCACGAGCTGGCTGACTTCTCCGTCCGTCGGCACGCGAGGCGAGTGGATGTCCCAGACGCCTGGACCAATCCCACGAACGTATCCCTCATCCTTCAGCGCTGCGAGCACCTGCATGCCGTTGCGAGCTGCTTCGATGGACGTGACATCGGCGTTGAGTTCATCGACGGTGTCAATGAGCTCATTGAAGTCCGAGTAGCACATATGCGTGTGAATCTGAATCTCGTCAGCCACGCCAGAGGTAGCCAGGCGGAAGGACC
Source organism: Corynebacterium amycolatum (assembly GCF_016889425.1). NCBI lineage: Bacteria > Bacillati > Actinomycetota > Actinomycetes > Mycobacteriales > Corynebacteriaceae > Corynebacterium > Corynebacterium amycolatum. The sequence goes on along the minus strand of NZ_CP069513.1, from coordinate 961,995 downwards.
CCACAGCCCACTTCAGGTAGGCGGACTGGTCCGCTTCATTCAGGGGCAACAACTCGCGAATGGCTGGCTCATCGACCTGCACAATCTGCGCTCCAGCGGCCACGAGATCTGCAATCTCATCGCGCAAAACCAGCGCAACATTATCCGCAGTGTCACCGATTGGCTGGTCATCACGGACAAACGACCATGCCAACATGGTCACTGGCCCAGTGAGCATTCCCTTGACGGGAAGGTCAGTCATGTTTGCCGCTGCCTTGTACCACTGCACCGTCATTGGCTCTGGCCTGGTGATATCACCGTAGAGGATCGGCGGCCGCACGCAGCGGGAACCATAGCTTTGGACCCAGCCATTGGCGGTCGCGAGGTAGCCGTCCAGCTGCTCCGAGAAGTACTGGACCATGTCGTTGCGCTCAGGTTCACCGTGAACCAGCACATCGAGCCCCAGTTCTTCCTGCTGTTCAATGGCAGATCGAATTTCAGCGAGCATTGACGACTCGTAGTCAGCTGGGGTGAGCTCTCCCGAGCGCAGCTGTGCACGTGCACGTCGAATGCTATTGGTCTGCGGGAAGGAACCGATTGTGGTGGTCGGCAGCGGAGGCAGGTTAAGGGTCTCAGCCTGAGCCGCCTGGCGAGCTGCAAACGGGGAACGGTTACGGTCGCTATCCTCGATTGCCGCCAAAGCTTCACGAACTTCAGGCTTAACAATCCGCTTCGATTCTGCCCTCGATGCCAGTGCTGCCCGGGACTCCCTCAACACCTTCAAATCCGCGGCATCGAGTTGGCGGTCATTCAACTTAGCATCAAGCGCCCTCGCCAAGAGTGTCACCTCGGCGATTTTCTCATCGCCGAAGGCCAGCCACTGCAGCACCTCGGCTTCTTCTTCGCTCGGGTTTTCCGAGGCCAGGGAGTACGGGACATGTAGCAGCGAACAGCTAGTCGACACCGCGATGGGGCCTCGAGCTGCCAGCTTCTCCAGCGTCGCCAGGGCTGCATCCAAGTCGGTGCGCCACACATTACGACCATCGACGATTCCCGCGACCAGCAGTTCCTTGCCAGTCCAATGCGGCAGCTCGGAGCTACCAGCTACCAGGTCGCAACCAATGGCCTGCACGCCTGTGCCAGAAAGGGTTTTCAGTGCCTGACCACCATCACCAAAGTAGGTCTGCACCCACAATTTGGCATTTGCAGACTCCGACACGCCAGCCAATTTCTCGTAGACCTGGCGAGTCCTAGCAAGTGTCACTTCGTCGAGGTCAGTGACCAATACCGGCTCATCGAGCTGAATCCACTCAAAGCCTTTCTCTCCCAGTTGAGCAATGACGTCAGCGTACGCATCGGTCAACTTTTCCAAAAGGCCAAGTGGGTTAGAACCATCGTCGGTACGCGACAGGCTCAAGTAGGTCACTGGACCAATCAAATGTGGACGCAACATGGTTGTGGCGCCATTGTTCAAGCTGCAGGAATCGTCCAACCAGTCAGTGAGGTCGATGGTGAATTCCGTATTGGCCGACAGTTCCGGAACGATGTAGTGGTAATTAGTGTCGAACCACTTGGTCATTGCGGATGCCGGCTGCGTCTTTGTACCGCGAGCGGTGGCGAAGTAGTGGTTAATCCATTCTGGCAGATTGGAACCGTCCGTTTTCGGGGCATCCTGGAAGCGGGCTGGAAGCACTCCAAGCAGCGCCGATGTATCCAGCATGGAGTCGTAGAACGAGCGCCCAATTGTCGGAACCGAGTCGATTCCCGCCTTCAGCGCCGCGCCGATGTAGCTATTGACAGTATTGCGCGCCGTCGCGGCCAGCAAGCCGCCGGTCGCCGGGTCGCGCCAGTAGTTTTCCAGAGCTCTTTTGAGCTCACGATTACGCCCTATCCGCGGAATGCCCGCGAGGGTTGCGTGAATTGCCATGATCTCGTGATTTCCTCGTCAGTCGTGATCAGCATCGGATATGAAATTGCACAACCGGCAGGCATTCGGACTTGTCATCACTGAAAAGATTGGTTATCAACGCGTCGGATAAACCAAAGTTCTGGCGGTGATGCTTACCGTTGCGGGACAGTTCCGGACTTGCACCGGGATTCCCCTGCATAACTCGAGGGCCTATTGCGCTAGGCTAAAAACACACCTTGCGCGGAAAACGTGCGATATGCAGCACTTTCCTTTATGAACTCCTTCGAGGCGGCTGTGGATGTGAAGTATATCGCAATATACAAATATCTCATTCACTTAGCCCCTCCCCAAGCCTTTGCTTTGAGCTCTCCTGCTGGGGCCAAAGTGATTAAGCTCGTAGTCATAAAGGCTATTTATCCCACCTTTTCAAGGAGTGACCTCGAGTGACACAGGCTTCCGAAACTTCCCTGAGGGGCGCCAAGATTCCGTTCGATGGTTCGGTCCAGTCAGGCATTGAACAGCCCGGCCAAGCGCATCTTCGCCTTGTCGCATTCGATTTGAAGGACGGCATCGACGCAGCAGATCTGAAGGAACTGTTCTCCTCGCTTACCGACGTTGCCCGCCGCCTCACCCAAGGCCAGGACATCGAGGGGTATCTGGAACCGGAAATGGTCGCAGCCACCGCAAACCTGACCATTACCGCGGGTTTCGGTGAGCGTATCTTCGACATCCTGGGCAAACCAGAGCGCAAGCCCGCTGGCCTGCACGATATCCCTGCTTTCCAACACGACATGCTTCGCCCGGAATGGAGCCAGTCGGACTTTGTGTTGCAGCTGTGCGGCGATGACCTCGTCACCGTTACCGCGGCGGCCAGATTGCTGGAAAAGAAAGCGGCTACATGGGCTACCGTGAAGTGGTTCCAGAAGGGCTTCTCCTACGCCTGGGGTTCGCAACCTTACGGCGCCACCCCACGCAACCCGCTGGGCCAGCTCGACGGCACCGTCAACCCTTCGACTCCAGAAGAATGGTCCGAGCAGGTGTGGATTGACTCAAAGGACAAGGCAATCAACAATTCCTGTGTCATGGTTGTTCGCCGCATCGCACTCGACCTGAACAACTGGGATGAACTCAGCACCGACGAACGCTCCATCGTTATCGGCCGTGACTTCCACACCGGCGCTCCTCTTTCCGGCGGCGAAAGCGAGTTCGATGAAGAGGACATGGACGCCATCGATGACAAGGGAGAGTACCTCATCCACCGCCAGTCTCACTTGGCACTGTCCCGTGAGCAGGACGGCCAGCCTGACGACGCCCTGCGTCGCCGCGCCTATGCATACGAAGACCAGCCCGGTGAGCCGGCCTTCCCGTTCCAAGGACCGAACGTCGGCCTGGTCTGGGTTGCATTCCAGAAGAACCCGGACAACCAGTTCAGCGCAATCCAGGCCCGCTTGGATCGCGGCGATCTGCTCAATGAGTGGAACCGCCACATCGGCTCCGCTGTGTACTGGATCGCCCCTGGCACCACCCCAGATTCCTACTGGGGCCAGGAGCTGATTGAGGGGTAGAGGGCTGCGGTCTGGCGGGCTACAGTCTGGCGGACTAAAAAGCTTACGGGCTGCAAATGTGAAACTGTGCGAGTTTATGACACTTTCGGGCAAAATTTCTGGCCGTTTTTGTCATAAACTCAGGCACTAACTCGCATCGCCCCGGCGCTGCCAGCCATAAGAAAACGCCCGCCGAGTGCCTGAGCACTCCTGCGGGCGTTACTACTAGACAAGAACTCTGTCAGTCACGAGCCACCGAACTAGTCACCAATCTGGTCGCGGCCACGCTTAACAATCTTCGGATCCGGAGTACCGACCAGCTCGTGGTCCTTCTCCGTGTACTCAAACTTGCTCAGCACGTAACGCATTGCGTTGATGCGGGCACGCTTCTTGTCGTTGGACTTAATGGTGATCCACGGGGACTCATCGGTATCCGTGTAACGGAACTGCTCTTCCTTCGCGCGGGTGTAGTCACCCCAACGATCCAGCGATGCGAGGTCCATCGGAGAGAGCTTCCACTGACGTACCGGGTCGACCTGGCGAATAGCGAAGCGAGTGCGCTGCTCTTTCTGGGTCACCGAGAACCACAGCTTGGTCAGCGAAATACCGGAGCCCAAAATCATGTTCTCCAGCATCGGAACCTCACGCAGGAACTCTGCGTGCTGCGACTCAGTACAGAAACCCATCACGCGCTCAACGCCCGAACGGTTGTACCAAGAACGGTCGAAGAAGACGATCTCGCCAGCGCACGGAAAGTGCTCAATGTAGCGCTGGAAGTACCACGAGGTGGACTCACGCGGCGACGGCTTTTCCAGAGCCACGGTACGAGCACCACGCGGATTCAGGTGCTCGTTAAAGCGCTTAATGGTACCGCCCTTACCAGCGGCGTCACGGCCTTCGAAGAGGATGATGTGCTTCTGACCAGTTTCCTTGGTCCAGTTCTGCCACTTCAGAAGCTCAATCTGCAGCTTCCTCTTAATAGACTCGTATTCCTTGCGCGTCATGCGCTCCTCGTACGGGTAGCCATCGCGCCAGGTATCAACCCGCTCACCGTCTGGAGTGACCAGTACCGGATCGTCCTCATCAGAATCATCGACGACGTAACCTTCGGTCTTCGCCAAATCGACGATGTGGAATTCCTCTTCATTCTTGTCAGCCATACCCTTTATCCTACTGAATTTCTCTGCCACACGTCCCCCATGCGGGTGCCCTTACCTGCAATTTCCCAGCAGTTAACGTTCCGTCTTACCGAAACTGAGGGGTGGGACTGCACGCAGCGACCGTCGATAAGCACTGCGCGTACAATAAATGCCATGTTGTTATCCGAGGCTCTTGCCGCACGATCCGAGGTCTCTGACCGTCTCGCTGAAATTAATCGCCGTCTCTCGCTGGTTGCTCAGGTGCAGGAAGGCGATACGCCTGATGAAGATCCGCAAGCACTTATCGCCGAAGCCGAGCGTCTGATGACACGCTTCGAATGGCTGGTGCGCTCGATTAACGCAACGAATTCCGCTACTGCCTTCGAGGACGGAACGCTTAGCGACGCACTTGCGAAGCGCGACCACCTGCTAACACGGCGGCGGTTCTACACCTCCGCAGCCGATCAGGGCTCTGGGCGGCGGGATCGATACTCAGCTTCGGAGATTCGCTATGTCGCCACCGTGGATATCCGGTCGCTGCGCCAGAAAGCCGACAAGGCAGCGAAGGAATACCGGGACTTGGATACCCGTATTCAGCAGGCGAACTGGTCGACGGAGCTTATAGAGGCCGAGAATAAGCCGGCCGAGTAGCTAAGCAGCAAGGGCCGTTAGTGAAACTGGCAGAGCGGAAATTGCGGAATAACCAGTAAGACTCGTTAGCGGGATTTGTAGAATCTAAAAAGTCGGTAGTTGCATCCAGATTGTCGGCGAGCGCGACGGCCCGTCTCTGGCCTTAAAGAGGCACCAAGGATCTCACCTCTGTACTGAGGCAACAGGATGAATAACAGACAGTCCTCGGCATTGCGTACATGGGTACAGATCATCGGTTATTTTTCACTACCAAGCGCTGAGGCGTCTGATGCAACGAGGGTGGGTTCGGGGACTTAAAACTTTCGTCAAATTACACAGAAAAAGCGCCGCTGAGGGACAACCCTCAGCGGCGCTTTTTAGGCTAACTCAAGCAGTTAGAACCTGGGTGCCAGCTGAAAAGTTCAGGCTCGGCTGCAGCTACCAGCTACAGCCATGCCTTAAGCCCATGGCCTTCGTTTAGAAGCCCATGCCACCCATCTCGTCGCCACCCGGCATTGCCGGCATAGCCGGTTCCGGCTTGTCAGCAACAACAGCCTCGGTGGTCAGGAACAGAGCCGCAATGGAAGCGGCATTCTGCAGTGCGGAGCGGGTAACCTTCACCGGGTCGTTGATACCAGCTTCCATCAGGTCGATGTACTCGCCGGTAGCAGCGTTCAGGCCCTCACCCTGCGGCAGGGAAGCAACCTTCTCGGTAACGACGCCCGCCTCGAAACCAGCGTTCAAAGCAATCTGGCGCAGCGGTGCTGCGAGGGCCGCACGCACGATGCGGACACCGGTTGCCTCGTCGCCGGTCAGACCCAGCTCGTCGTCAAGCACGTGCGAGACCTGCAGCAGTGCGGAACCGCCACCAGCGACGATGCCCTCTTCCACAGCAGCCTTTGCGTTGCGGACGGCATCCTCAATGCGGTGCTTGCGCTCCTTGAGCTCGACCTCAGTTGCGGCACCAGCCTTGATGACTGCAACACCGCCGGCGAGCTTAGCCAGGCGCTCCTGCAGCTTCTCCTTGTCGTAGTCGGAGTCGGAGTTCTCGATCTCAGCGCGGATCTGATTGACGCGGCCCTCGATAGCGGACTGCTCGCCAGCGCCCTCGACGATAGTGGTCTCGTCCTTGGTGACGACAACCTTGCGAGCGCGACCCAGCAGCGGCAGGTCAGCGGTCTCGAGCGACAGGCCGACCTCCTCAGAGATGACCTGGCCATCAGTCAGGATAGCCATGTCCTGCAGCATTGCCTTACGACGGTCACCGAAGCCCGGAGCCTTGACAGCGACAGACTTGAAGGTGCCGCGGATCTTGTTGACGACCAGGGTGGACAGAGCCTCGCCCTCGACATCCTCAGCAATGATCAGCAGCGGCTTGCCGGACTGCATGACCTTCTCCAGCAGCGGCAGCAGATCCTTGATGTTGGAAATCTTGCCGGAAACCAGGAGGATGTACGGATCCTCCAGAACGGCCTCCTGGCGCTCCATGTCGGTGGCGAAGTAACCGGAGATGTAGCCCTTGTCGAAGCGCATACCCTCGGTCAGCTCCAGGTCGAGACCAAAGGTGTTGGCCTCTTCCACGGTAATGACACCTTCCTTGCCGACCTTGTCCATGGCGGTGGCAATCAGCTCACCGATAGCCGGGTCAGCAGCGGAGATACCAGCGGTAGCAGCAATCTGCTCCTTGGTCTCGATGTCCTTAGCGGACTCCAGGAGCTTCTCGGTAACAGCCGTGACAGCCTTCTCGATGCCGCGCTTGATGCCCATCGGGTTGGAGCCAGCAGCAACATTGCGCAGACCCTCGGAAACCAAAGCCTGAGCCAGAACGGTAGCGGTAGTGGTACCGTCACCAGCGACATCGTCGGTCTTCTTGGCAACTTCCTTGACCAGCTCAGCGCCGATCTTCTCGTAAGGATCCTCAAGTTCGATTTCACGTGCAATGGAGACACCGTCGTTGGTGATCAGCGGTGCGCCCCACTTGCGCTCGAGGACTACGTTGCGACCCTTCGGGCCCAGCGTAACCTTGACAGCGTCTGCCAGGGTGTTCAGACCCGTTTCGAGACCGCGGCGGGCCTCCTCGTCAAATGCAATCATCTTAGCCATGAGGTTTGAAGAATCCTCCGTCTATTTATGTGGCACTTACATTGGAAGTTGACCCAGGCGCCCGCGACGGCATGTGATTCGAGGGAAGCGCCGCCCTCTCCATCACCGGAGTCAACACTGTACTTTTTAACGACTTTCCAACACTTGTTTCAGCGTGCGCTGCAGTATGTGCTGCAGTTTGCTGCAACTCGCATACAACACACACATACACAAGGTGTGAAGTTGTTTTTATTAGCACTCAATTGGAGCAAGTGCTAATTCACTTTTTTAGCACTCAACCCCCTAGAGTGCAAGGTTAAGCGCCGTAACTCTCAACGTCGATGCCACTGCCAACGTCATCATGGTTGTGCGCCTACACTGTCGCACATGAGCATTATTAATAAGGAACTCACGGACGCCCTGCGAGACCACATCTCCAGCCAACGCGAGACCATCCGCACCCAGCTGACCGAGCTGGTGGCTTTCCCCTCCGTACACGGCACCGAAGAAACCAAACAGGCTTGCATTGACGCAGCTCAGACGGTTACCGAGATGTACGCAGAGCTGGGCATCGAACTGAAGGCGCACCACACCGTCGACGGCTCGATTGCACTGTCGGGTTTCGTCCCCGGGTCGTCGGAAAGCGCGAAGACCGTACTGCTCTACTCCCATTACGACGTCCAGCCGGCGGGCGACGAGTCCGCTTGGACCGCAGATCCGTGGACGCTCGACGAGCGCGACGGTCGCTGGTACGGCCGCGGTACTGCCGACTGCAAGGGCAACGTGGTCATGCATCTAGCTGCGCTGCGCGCGCTGCGTGACGACGCGCTTGCAGGCCGCGTCGACATGCCAAACATCAAGCTCATCGTGGAAGGTTCCGAGGAGCGCGGATCGGCGGGCCTGAACAACCTCATCGCCACGCAGCCGGAGCTTTTCGACGCCGACGTTATCCTCATTGCGGATGTCGGCAATGCCGAGGTTGGCCAACCGACACTCGTAACCACTCTGCGCGGCACCGCCGATGTGGAAGTTCGCGTCGATGCGCTTGAACAGCCTGTTCACTCGGGCATGTTCGGCGGCGCGGCTCCGGATGCACTCGCGGCGCTGATTCGTATGCTCGACAGCCTGCGCGATGAAAATGGCTTTACCTCTATTGACGGCTTGGACTGCTCGCAGCACTGGGAGGGCCTGGATTACGCGCCAGAAACTTTCCGTGCCGATGCGGGTGTGCTTGACGGCGTAGACCTGATTAGCAACGAGGACACTTCCGTCTCCGACCTGACCTGGGCTCGTCCGTCTGTGATTGTGACCGGAATCGATTGTCCACCAGCGACCAATGCTGTCAATGCAATCTCATCGACCGCTATGGCGCACATCAACTTCCGCATCCCAGGCGGCGTCGACCCGGCCGAAGCACAGGACGCACTGGAGAATCACCTGCGCGCACATGCTCCGTGGGGCGTGAAGGTGACGGTTGAGCGCGACGAGTTGGCGAACCCATTCCGGGCCAATGTTGAGGGCAAAGTTGTGCAACTGGTTGCCGACAGCCTGTCGGCCGCCTACGGCAAGGAAACCGCAAGCATGGGCGAGGGCGCCTCGATCCCTCTGTGCGCCACTTTGTTGGAGGCCGTACCAGGTGCTGACATCGCGCTCTACGGCGTGGAAGAGCCACAGGCCCGCATTCACTCGGCCGACGAGTCGGTGGACCCGAACGAGATTCGCGACATCGCTATTGGCGAGGCAGTTTTCTTGGCTTCCGTCAACGGAATTTAAGTCAAAGCCAAAAATATTGGCTGAATGACTTGTGTCACATCTTTTTTCTGTAGTAAGGTTCGACCCATGCAGCAGAACATTCTTATTCGAGTAGCGAAGGCTACGAACCCCGGTGGAGGCCGACAGGACTGACCCCTCCACGCGGGGTCTCTGGCCGCAACTTCTCGAAGCACTTGGTTGGTCCGCCACTCACAGCAAAGCAATTAAGCAAAGGACCAGAAAAGAATGTTTTCCACTCGCACCCAGAAGAATATGTCCACTTCGACGACCTTCACGGGCAAGCGCCCTTCGTTGGAGCACCAGGACAATGGCAATGTGCGAACTTATTCCGACGATCCGTTTAGGGCTCGCTTCGGACATCGCCTGCCTCGTGGCTTGAGGCAGGAAGCCCGTGGCATGAACTGGCAGAAGTTCAAGGACACTTACTCCCCCACTAACGGCCCAGTCCAAATCAAGAATTTCGAGGCAACCCGTGGCACCCTGGGCCGCTGGAACTTCAACGCTGATTTGTCGCTGACCGACAAGGACGGCCACACTCGCACTTTCACCCAGGAAATCACCGCTATGGGGCCGGTGTCGGCTTGCACCAACTTGCTGGCTGATGCAGGTTACCGCGTTGAAATCGTGGAATTCCACCAGTTCGAGATTTTCGAAGCTACGGCTACCTTTGTCTACGCAGGCCACAACAATGACCATGTGTGGACCATGGGCTTTGGCCAGACTCCGGAGGCTTCTGTGCTCTCCGCTTTGGTCTGTGCTGCTAACCGCCTGCATGGCTAATGCGCAGGTGACATTCGAGTAGCGCACGAGTAAGAAGTGCACCGATTTTGGGGCTTGGCAGTCGATTGCCAAGCCCCAAAAAATACCCAAATCCTCACCCCCGAATTTTCACCACACCGGAAAAAATTTCCCATTTTCTCACACTCGGTTAACCCCGTTTTGGATACTTAAATCCCTAAAACGGGGTTGCATGAACCGGTGGGTTCCATTCATTATGGAATGGTGACTTCCCTCCTGTGCATCCTGTTCCTTACGGCAGCGATTGCACCATGGACGATTAAGTGGCTCGGAACCCGCGGGTTCCTCGTTCTCAGCCTCCCTCTGGCAGGTGGCGCTATCTACACCGGTGCCCATCTGGTTCGCTTAGCTCTAGCGAATGCAAACGGGGAAACTTCCGCAATCACGCAACCCGCCGTCACGCATTTTTCGTGGATGCCCATTATCCACTTGGATGTAAACCTGCGATTAGGCCCTATTGAATCGCTCTTCGGCACACTGGTTTTGACCATCGGCTTTCTCGTACTGGTGTATTGCTCCGGATACTTCGTCAATCCGCCGCCCGGAAAACGCCGTCGCATAGGCTCCTTCGCAGCCCAGATGGTTGCCTTCGCCGCGGCTATGTACGGCCTGGTCATCAGCGACAGCATCATGCTGATGTTTGTCTTCTGGGAAATTACCTCGGTTCTTTCCTTCCTCCTGGTGGGCTACTATGCCGAGCGAGCTTCCTCCCGTCGCGCAGCAGGGCAGGCGCTCCTGGTCACGACACTTGGCGGGCTAATCATGCTGGTCGGTATCGTCCTGATGGGAGTGACCACCGGGTTCTGGAACTTCTCCGACCTCACAGCACCTGGCGCGCTGACCACGTCGCAGCTAAACTCCACGGCGGTCTCCACAGCAGCAATCCTGCTGGTCATCGGCGCACTTTCTAAGTCCGCTATCGCGCCCTTCCACTTCTGGCTGCCCGGCGCAATGGCTGCCCCTACCCCGGTTTCTTCCTTCCTGCACTCGGCAGCGATGGTCAAAGCCGGTGTGTTCCTGGTCGCCCGCCTCGCGCCAACTTTCAACGCCACCAGCGCGTGGCAACCAATCATCATCCCGCTCGGCCTTTTGACCATGATCATGGGCGGCTGGATGGCTCTGCGCCAGAAGGATCTCAAGCTGATCATGGCGTATGGCACTGTCAGCCAGTTGGGATTCATCATCACGGTAGCGTCGATAGGCACCCGCGCGACGCTACTGGCCGCCCTGGCGCTGACTCTCGGCCACGCCATGTTCAAGGCCACGCTGTTTATGATCGCGGGAACGATTGACAGGCTGACTGGTACGCGCGATATCCGTAAGCTCTCCGGGCTGGGCAAAAAGTCGCCACAGCTGCTGGTGATTTCGATTCTCGCTGCCGCCTCGATGATGGGTGTGCCGCCGTTCTTCGGCTTTGTCGCGAAGGAAGCGGCGCTGGAGGCCACGCTCAATGCCGAGCCGCTGCACGGAATGCCGTCGGTGTTCACCACCATTGGCCTGGTCGTGGGATCGATTCTGACCGTGGCGTACTCTCTGTACCTACTGCGTGCCGCTTTTGCGACCAAGTCCAGCACGCACGCCAGCGGTGGTGGCACTTCTCCTGCCGTCGCCGAGATGGATTCCCCGACCTGGGATCAGATTGGCCCGGCATGGCTGCTCGCGCTGGCAGGTTTGGTTTTCGGCCTGGTTCCGCGCGTCCTCGACTCGATTATCTCGCCTTACCTCACCAGCGCATTCCCGAATACGGAAGCAGAATCGCACCTGGCTCTCTGGCACGGATTCACCCTTCCGCTGGCGCTGACGGCCACAATTCTGCTCGCGGGTGCCATCATGCATTGGCAGCGTAATCTGGTGCGTCAGCTGCAGTTTGATCAACCGGCTCTCGGTAGTGCCGATGCGCTTTACGACGGAATCCTGGACTTGGCCCGCCGTCTTTCTCTCCGTGTCACTGCTGCGACCCAGCGTGGTTCCCTCCCGTTAAATGAAGCGGTCATTTTGCTGACCCTCATCGTGCTGTCCATCGGTGCGTTGTTGCTCGGCGAGCGCGATGAGCTGCGAATGGAACTGTGGGACTCAGCTCCGCAGGGTGCAGTTGCGCTCATCATGATTATCGCGGCGCTGGCCGCTACCCGGCAGAAGAACAGGCTTTCCGGAGTCATCCTGGTAGGCGTGACCGGCTACGGCTTGGCCATTATCTTCGCCATGTTCGGCGCACCTGACTTAGCTCTGACGCAGCTGCTGGTTGAGACGGTCTCAATGATTATTTTCGTGTTGGTGTTGCGTACGCTCTCCCCGCGGGCACCGGCATCGAACCCGAGGTGGACACGACACCGTGCTTGGTTGGCCATTGCAGTCGGTGTCACGGTTCCCGTGTTGGCCGCCTACGCCATGGGCTCCCGTCGTACTGAGCCAATCTCGGGTGACATTCCGCCGCTGGCGCACGATATTGGACACGGCCAGAATGCAGTCAACGTACTGCTTGTCGACATCCGCGCCTGGGACACCTTCGGTGAAATCACCGTGCTGGTGATGGTGGCTCTGGGGATTACCTCACTGGTCTTCCGCACGCATACCATGCATATGCGTTCAAAGATTAAGCCGCAGCGGAATCGAGCTCGCCGCACCAACCGTTGGTTGAACACTCTCGATGAGTCCGGTGAAGCCGAGCGGTTGCGCTACCCGATCATGGTGCTGGTGGCATCGCGCGTGCTCTTCCCCGCCATGATGGTGGTTTCCTTCTATCTCTTTTTTGCCGGCCATAACGATGTCGGCGGTGGCTTCGCCGGTGGTCTCGTGGCTGCGCTGGCACTGACCATGCGTTATCTCATCGGTGGTCGTCGTGAGTTGGCGGCAACTCTGCCGATTCCTAACGAGATACTTCTCGGCGGCGGTCTGCTGGTGTCGGCACTCAGCGCGTTGTGGCCACTGTTTGTGGGGTGGGCACCGCTAACTTCTACGTATGGCTCGCGGGAAATTCCGCTGCTCGGCGATGTCACTGTTGTCTCCCCCATGCTCTTTGATCTGGGTGTGTACATGATTGTGGTTAGCACGATTGTCTACATCCTGCGCAGTTTGGGCGGTGGCATCGATGCTCAGATAAACCTTCGCGCTGAGCGCGATCGTTCACGTCGTGTGAATCGAGCCGCACTCGGCCAGTCCCGCCAGCTGCGCAGCAAGTTGGCGGCGGCTAAGCCCGCAGGTGTTAAGTCCGCAGGCGCTAACCCCGCAAGCGTTAAACCTGCCGGCACTAAACCCGCAGGCTCTGCCAACACAGCCACCTCAGAGGCCTCAGAAACGACAGCCCCAGCTAGGACCGAAGGAAAGGACACTCACCAGTGATTCTCAATTTTGTTCTGCTAGCTACTGTCGGCACACTGATCGCTACAGGGGTGTACCTGTTCCTCGATCGTTCGTTGACAAGGATGCTCATGGGACTGTTGCTGATGGGCAACGGTATCAACCTGCTCATCCTGCTTGGTTCCGGTTCCCCGGGGCAGCCACCGATTTGGGATAGAGAATCGCTAGTCAGCGATGCCCAGGCCGACTCGCTGCCTCAGGCCTTCATCCTCACCGCGATTGTTATTTCCATGGGCATGACCGCATTCCTGTTGGCTCTGCTCTATCGCCAGCACCGCTACCGCATCGGCGATCACGTGCAAGATGACCACGAGGACCGCAGCCTGGCAATGCGTCGGGCCAGCGACCCATCAGCTGCTCCGGATCACGACAAATCCGACGACCCCACCACCGGTCGACCCACAGAGGCCGGCGATAGCTTCGGTCCGGCCAGTTTCGAAAAGCCCGTGACCCCGCCATCAAACTCCCCAGGAGGTGACGACGATGACGACTGAGCAACTAATTCTCGCACTAATTCCGCTGCCTATCATCGTCCCCGCCGCCACCGCCGCAATTGCTCTGCTGCTGGCGCGTTTCCCCAAAGCACAGCAGGCGATCGCGCTGTTTTCGCTCGGCAGTCTGCTGGGAGTCGCCAGCGCCTTGGTGTATCTCATCTACGCGCACGGCGTCCACACTGTCCAGGTGGGTGGCTGGGACGCACCAATCGGCATCACGCTCGTAGCCGACAACCTCGCAGTGTTGATGATTACCGTCTCTCAGCTGGTCCTCTTTGCCGTGATGTGGTTCGGCATCGGCCAGGGTATTAGCGATGGTGACGAAGATGAGCCGATCTCCGTCTTCGTTCCGACGTACATGCTGCTCAACATGGGCGTCTCAATGGCCTTCTTGGCTGGCGACCTGTTCAATATGTATGTCGGTTTCGAAGTTCTGCTCGTAGCCTCCTACGTGCTGCTCACGCTGGGGGCATCGTCGTCACGCACGCGCGCAGGCGTGTCGTATGTGATGGTCAACATGCTGTCCTCGATGGTGTTCCTGCTGGCGATTGGCCTGGTTTATCAAGCGGTGGGCACGGTGAACTTCGCGCATATTTCTCTGCGTATGGAGGACATCCCCGATGGCACCCGCACCGCGATTTTCGCAGTGCTGCTCGTTGCCTTCGCAGTGAAGGCAGCAGTGTTCCCGCTGTCGGCGTGGTTGCCAGACTCCTACCCCACCGCACCGTCGATGGTTACCGCGGTCTTCGCAGGGCTGCTGACGAAGGTGGGTGTCTACGCGATCATCCGCACGCGCAGTGTCGTTTTCCCAGACGGCAGGCTTGACGACGTCCTGATGTGGGCCGGCCTAGCGACAATGCTCATGGGCATTCTCGGTGCCATGGCCCAAAATGACATCAAACGTCTCTTGTCTTTTACGCTGGTATCCCACATCGGATACATGATCTTCGGTATTGCCGTCGGCAATACGCTGGGACTCGGCGGCGCGATTTTCTACATCGTCCACCACATTCTGGTGCAGACGGCATTGTTCCTGGTGGTCGGGCTTATCGAGCGCCAGGCGGGCTCGTCCTCCCTGCGCAGCCTCGGTAGTCTGGCCAAGACGTCGCCGCTGCTGGCGTTGCTATACCTCGTGCCCGCGCTCAACCTCGGTGGTATCCCGCCGTTCTCAGGCTTCCTGGGCAAGGTCATGCTCATTGAGGCCGGCGCACAGAACGGATCCGCCACCGCATGGATTCTGGTTGCGGGATCTATCATCACCAGCCTGCTGACCCTCTACACCATGATTCTTGTCTGGTCGAAGGCCTTCTGGCGCGACCGTTCCGACGCCCCCGAGGGCGACACCGTGCTTGCGCAGCCAGCCGCGCTCCGGGAAAGGACTCAGATGGTTGCTATCGCAGAGCGTGACGACGTCGGCAAGATGCCACTCGGCATGGTGATGCCGACGGCCCTGCTGGTGATTGCCTCTGTGGGGGTTACCGTTCTGGCCGGGCCACTGTCCAATGTGGCTACCGAAGCGGCAAGCAACGTCGCGAATGTTGATGAGTACCGCGCAGCGGTCCTCGGTATCGACTCGGCCGATGACAAGGGCCTGGAGCAGCTGGAAAACCCAGGCCGCACCAAGAGCCCATGGAAGTCGGATTCAGCGACCGAACGTGCCACCAGCACGCTGGAAGGAGCAGGTGAAAGCTGATGAGTAAAGCGCGCGCCAAGGTGGCTGCAAAGCGACCACCACGTATTTCAATCCTGCTCTTCTTATTCACAGTGATTATTTGGGTCATGCTGTGGGGCGAGGTGACATTTGCCAATGTGCTCTCGGGAATCCTTGTAGCCACGTTGCTGAACCTCGCCATGCCTATCCCGCCAAGCAGCGCACTGGACATCAACTTCGGTGGCATGGTGCGACTGTTCGGTTCTTGGACAATCGACTTCGTGAAGGCCTCTATCAGTGTCGCCTGGCTGGCCATCCGACGAGATGATCCGCCACCGACTGCCATTATCAAGGTCCCCATGCGGACCAATGACGATATTTCGCTCACGACTGCAATGGCACTAATTAATCTGCAGCCGGGCGGCATCATCGTGGACATCGATAAGCGAAAAAAAACGCTGACCATGCATCTTCTCGACGCTTCGTCGACAGGCAAGGTAGCTGAACAAATCAACCAGCTGACCCGAATCGAGCGACGGGTGATTCGCGCGTTTGAGAACCGCGATGTACATGAGCAACCGACTAAGCCAGGCTCTGGCGAAGAGCAGCCGAGCAGTGCGAAAAGCCGCGAGCAAGGCGAAACGAGCAGCGAAAAAGGGGAGAAAGGAGCAGTCGATGAACCCGGAAGTTTTTAACATTCTGCTCGGCGTAGCTGCTGCAGGCTATTTCATTGCGGTGATGATTACCCTCGGGCACATGATCGCAGGACCAAACTCGCTGGACCGCCTGGTGGCCCTGGAGTCCATGACTGCAATGTTGCAGGGCATGCTCGCTGCGTTCATGGCCTGGAGCTTGGACACTTCGGTGGTCTACCCAATGCTCATCATTGCGCTGCTCGGTTTCCTGTCTTCGCTGGCGGTCGCCAAGTTCCGTGTTCCGGATGACGGAAAGCAGCCCGCGAAGGGCTCCCGAAAGGGTGTGGCGAAAGCAGCCGGAAAGGCCGCCACAAAGAAAACCGCACAGAAAGCAGCGCCTAAGGCAACACCGACAGCAGCTCCGAAAACAGTGAAGGGAGAGCCCAAATGATTCTCGTGGCAGACATTATCGCCATCGCACTCATTATCACCGGAATGCTACTGTGCGTTGCAGCGTCCGTGGGATTAATACGCTTCCGCGACACCATCAGTCGCATGCACGCATCCTCCAAGCCACAAACGCTGGGGCTAATTCTGACGCTGTCGGGTTCGCTTTTACACGTCGCCACGCACGCGTCAGCTCACACAACTACTAGTAGTGACTTGGCTCTGTTGACCCTGATTATCCTGTTTGCTCTGGGTACATCGCCAATTGTTAGTAACCGCGTTGGCCACGAGGCGTTCAAGGAGAGGCTCGTCGACGAGGACAGCCTCGCCCGCGATGACAGCCGGGAATAACGAGAGGACACTCCCCGTCAAGATTGGACCCCGACCTGGAGCGGAACCGGGTTCGACCGGGGCCGCCCAGGGGGGGGGCGCCTTTCTTCAGTTAGTGGCTAGGTTTATGCACCCCAAAAGTGCTATAGGCCTAGTCACTAATTTTTGTCTGGGCACACACCGCTTAACGACGGCTAGTCGTCTATCTGCTCGTGGAAATCTGCAGGCGCTATCGGATGCCCGGCGCGCAGTTCCTGCACCGCAAGATCCACGGCGGCTCGCCACGGGGTGTGGCCAATGCGCTCTTCGTTCGCCCGTACGTCGTCCTCGGTAGCCATGGAAGGCAGCGCCCCGGCCGCATCCGCCACAGTGCGCTGACGCTCGTATGCCGCGCCCATTTCCACGATGTTGTTGACGAATTCCAGTTCGGCTCGGCAGCCCAGTTCGTCGGCAAGCGGGGCGAGTTGAACCACAAGCTCACGGAGTTCATCGCGAACCCACCGCTCGTCGGTATCACGATTGACGATGACCAACGCGTCCATGCCGTAGCGGGCGGCGCGCCACTTGTTTTCGGCGATGTGCCAGGACTGTAGCGACGGTAGTTCCTCGCCAGCCTCCCACATGCGGTCGTAGTAAACCGTCAAACAGTGCGTCAATGCCACGATAGCGGCGAGTTCCTGCAGGTTAGAGGTAGCGTCAGCGACACGAATCTCAATGGTGCCGTACTTTGATGCTGGGCGAATGTCCAAGTGCATCGAGCCGGTGTGGTTGATGACGCCGGAGCGGGACTGGTCGTGCATGTAGGACTCCCACTCGGGCCACGAGTAAATCGCCGGCGGCTGACCAGCAGTGGGAAGCTGCTGGTAGAGCAGGCTTCGGTTGGAAGCGTAACCCATGTCCTCGCCGTTCCAGGCCGGTGAGGAGGCAGACAGCGCCAACATGTGCGGCAGCTTCGTTGCCAGGGCCTGAATGATCGGCCAAACGCGTTCGGAGTCCTTAATGCCAACGTGGACGTGGACTCCCCAGATGATCATCTGATTGCCCCACCACTGAGTGCGGTTGATGATTTCGGAGTAGTGCCCCTTAGCGCTGACCTGCTGAGCAGTACCGCGGGCGAACGGATGCGAGCCCGATGACCACACATCCACCCCAACGCGGTCAGCGGCATCGAGAACCTTGTCCAGCTGGCTTTGGAGCTCCGCTACGGCATCGGGCACGTTCATGTGCACACCGGTGACGAGCTCCACTGTGTTGGCGAGGAACTCGCGCTGGAGCCCATGTCCGGGATGCTCCGCATCGATGATGTCGAGCACCTCGGCAGCAGCGGGGGCGGTGTCGCGCGTTCGTCGGTCAACGAACGCCACTTCCCATTCCACTCCCAGAGATGGCTGCGCCGATCCGGAAAATTGCTCAGTCATACCGCTATTTTTTCACACTAGGAGTCGTTTTCCTCAGTTGGCTCCGTCCAGGTGACGGTTTTTGCGCAGGAGGCAAGGTCACCGTTGGAATCGACAAGCGCAACTGTGGTGAAACTGTCTTCATCCACCTTGGACGGAACGTTCCAGACATCTGCATTCCGTTTGTCATCGACGTGCACTTCGCCGATGACACCCAACCCTTCGGTTGCGGGGCTGCCGATGCCACTGCAGCCAGATGCACCGCGTGCCTGCACTGTGTACTTGCCCTTATCCAAGGTAGTGAACTGACCTTTTTCGTCGGAAAGGCCCATCCATCCCTTGGCGCTCATGACCTGTACAGTTGCCAGCATTTTCATTGATCCGTCGTCGTTTGTGCGGATGAAGTTATAGGCGCTGACGCGCTCGGTCAGCTTCGGTGCAGCCGGATCTACGCTCACTGGCGCAGTGCTTGTCGACGCGTCCGCGTTCCCGTCCTTGTCACTGCTGGATTCAACCCCCGAGCAGGAAACCAACAGTGTTGCAGCACAACCCAACGCGGTGGCGACAGCAACGCGACGACGCTTTACGGCGAACATAAAAACCTCACAGATCTCACTGGCTACTAGCAGAATACTAGTACCCCTTTTTCAACCGTGATCTGTTTGAGACTGCAAAATATGCAAAAGCCCCGCGTAAGCCATGAAATGTATGGCTTACGCGGGGCTTGGAAAGCTATGGGGAGGCTTCGTACCACGGCGGCAGGTCTTGACGCTTAGGCCGCAAACCTTAGTGAGAAACCGAAGTCCGGTGGGCCGGGAGTCTAGTGAGCCGGATCAGTTGCGACCACGACGATTCCCGCCGGAGCGTCCCGGAGGCGGTCATCGCGAGGTGCGGCTTCCCAACCGTTGTCGTGCGCAATCTGCTCAGCGGCGGCCTTTTCCTCTTCGTTCCTCGGGTCGAAGTAGACGGTAGTCTTCTCCCACACACCCATCTCCTCTTCAGGAGCGTTACCGGTCTCACCGGCGCCCCAGCCCTGCTCGCCCATCTGCTTGGACAGGTCATCGGCGAGGCCCACGACCTCAGAGTTATTCAGGACACTGACCTTGACAGTCTTGCGGTCAATCTGTGGCGCTTCGTTGGCCTCGTCCTGTGCCGGTGGATTCTCTGAGGGAGGAACCGGCTTGCCTGGCTCATTTGCCGGTGGCGGCGGCGGAACCTCGCCGTCACCGTCTCCAGCAGCACCATCCTTTGCCGGATCACTGCCGTTGGCCGAGTCAGCAGGCGCACCAGAGTCAGCCGGAGCGGATGCCGAGGTGTCATTCTGGCCGGTGTTCTCGGCATCGTCGCCACGTGTGCTGAGTGCGTAGGCACCGTAGGCGACCAGGCACACGCCGATAGCGAGCAGCACGATAGCGAGAACGCGCATGTAGCGGCCATCACCGGCACCGTCGCCGATGTCGCCGTCATCAACACCATCAGCAGCTGCGGAATTGCTAGCAGCAGCCCGAGAGCCAGCACCGGTAGTGGCGGCAGCGGTGGCACCAGCAGCGGTGGCACCAGCAGCGGCTGCGCCAGCGGCGGGAGCCGCAGATTTTGGCGCTGTGTGTTGAGCATCCGACGGCTCGGAGTACGCATGAGCGCCGCCAGCAGCGGGAGCCTCCGCGTAATCGCTGTACTCATCAAAGTCGTCGAAGTCGTCATCGAGTCGATGACGGCCCGGACGCGGCGAATTCTGAGGGTTTAGTTGGTCAGACACATCCCACATCCTATATGTTCTGCCGCCGAACCGTGAAGTGAAACTTGAACCTTATGCGTCTTGGTTATCCCGCACGGCACGCAGCCGATGAACCAACACGGGTTCGGCTGCTTCGGCTGCCGGAGAGTCGAGAAGTCGAGAAAGTACCTGGTGGTAGCGGATTGTGTTGTTTCCAAAGTCCTCGGCAAAGCGACGCCGAATTGCCTCCTGCCGCGCACCGGCCATACGCGGCCCACGGCGGGCAACTTTCAGCCATTCTTTCTCAAAATCCAGCATTTTCTGCGCCAAAACGGGTTCAATGCCGCTGGTATCGCCCGCGAGTCCGAGATGCTCGGATGAGTCAGGCCGCAGCTCGGTCTCAGGTTCGTGGCTGCCGCCTATGGGTTTCTTGCTCACCATTTTCCGCACCCCGCTTTCCTTCTCACTCGCCCTGATTTTCTATTCCGCACGACACTACTTATGCAGATACTTAGTGAAGATACATAGTATGGCCCAGCCACTCAGCCTCACCTATGCCCCACCTACAACTCCCTGGCACAACTCAGACATCACCAGGCGATTTAGAAAAGATGGACGCCGAGTAGAATCATCGACATGACTATCCGTCCCATTGTGATTGCCGGAGACCCCGTTCTCCACACTCCTACCCAGCCGGTAACCGAGGACATCTCCGAGCTGCGTGAGCTCATCGAGGACATGTACGAAACCATGGACCGCGCCCACGGTGTGGGGCTGGCTGCCAACCAGGTGGGCGTCGGCAAGCGTCTATTCGTCTACAACTGCCCCGATGATGACGACGTCTGGCACCGCGGCTGCGTCATCAATCCGGTGCTGACCACCAGTGAAATCCCGAAGACCATGCCTAACGACGACGGTTCCGATGACGAAGGCTGCCTCTCTGTACCCGGCCTGTCCTTCCCCACCAACCGCGCGGAGAAGGCTGTCGTCACCGGCCTGGATGAAAACGGCGAAGAGGTCCGCATCGAGGCCACCGGTTTCCTCGCTCGCTGCATGCAGCACGAGGTCGGCCATCTGGATGGGTTCCTTTACACCGACTGTCTCACGGGCCGCTGGAAGCGCATGGCCAAGAAGGAAATCAAGCGCGCCGGTTGGACCGAGGGCAGCCTGACCTGGATGCCGGGCGTGGATCCAGACCCGTTCGGCCACGAGGATTAGATCGTGGCGGATAGGCAATTGGAGTCGTCGGCAAGCGAAAGTGCAGCACAGAAGCTACCGATTTCCCGCTGGGGCGTCGGTGAAGTGGCGGTGGGACGTCGTGTCATTGTGCGGCGCGCGCTGACCGATGAAGAGGCGCTGACCAGCGGCAAGAAGACTACGGACGTCATTGGGCATGTGCTCAGCATGGATCCGTTCGTCGTGCGTCCGCAGGTTCGTGCTGGCGTGCGTGCCGACGAATCCGTGGCAGCGGTGGACTTTAGCGATAAGCACATTTTGATTGTGAAGGCCCTGCCGGATCATCCGGTGCGCAATTCGGATATTCGCGCCGTGGAAACTGCGACAGCGAAGGCCTTCCCGGGTATCGCGCATGTGGTGGAGTCGGGCTGGCTGCTGCGAGCCGGCGATGGCATTACGGAGCGTTCCAACTCTGCGCTGCCGCTCGAACCCGGAACCAGCACTCAGCCGGTGCCGTTGGAGAAGATTAAGTCGTTTTACGATTCCCACGATTTGCCGGTGCGGATTGCGATTCCGGATAGAATCGCCAAACCGGCACAGGCACTGGTCGCGGGGCCGGAGTGGACGGTCGGGCCGGACATTACGGTTATGACGCGCGCACTCGATGGGGATTTGCCGCCTGCTGAATTGGCAGCTGAATCGGACGGCGCAGCACAGGTGCTTGATGAGCACAGCGCCGAACAGGTGCTTGATGAGCACAGCGTCGAGCTTGCAGACGTGCAGGTGGATATCGCTGATCAACCTGACGACGACTGGCTGGGGCTCTACCATTTCCGTGGTACTACGCTGCCTGAGCATGCGCTGCAGTTCCTGCGCAATGAAATTGATGGCCGCATGTGCTTCGGACGCCTGCAAGTGCCTGACAACAATGCGCCTGAAGGCATACGCACGGTAGCCATTACGCGCGGCACGCTGACCGAATCGGACGACGGCCGTGTATGGCTCGGGTTCTCCGCTGTGGAAGTCGCAGCCGATATGCGCCGCCGAGGACTAGGCACGCTGCTTGGCATTCACATGATGCACTGGGGCGCACAACACGGGGCAGATTCGGCATATCTACAGGTATTGGGCTCAAATGAGGCTGGCATTGCGCTATACCGGACACTCGGTTTTACCGAACACCACCGGCACCGCTATGCGGAGCTGACAGAGGCTTAGGTTTCGGGGCTCACGTTTCGGCCCTGCCCTGCTCGCCCTAATCGCCCTACTTCCCGCGCTTAACCCCTTTAATCCGCTTCAGCTGCTTGCCCTGCTGCTCTTTGCTGCCCATGCGATAGTCCATGCGGCGCTGCCCGCGCTGCAGCTCGCGCGTCTCCGGCTTTTCCACCACACGGGTGTGGACCGAAAGCTCATGGCGACCTCTCCCCAGTGGATCACGTGAGGCAGCCATTGCAATCCAGCCGGCCAGGCCCGCAGAGACAAACCAACCGGCGACCGGAATCATCGACGGCAGAATCCAGGCATTGCGCACAAAACCATCGCGGGCTGAGACTGGCATCCCGTGTGCACCTTCGATTTTCATGCCCATGGCGTGTTTACCCGGCGACCCGTCGAAGATGGAGTCCCCCGCCACGCGGTAGAGGTAAAAACCACCGGGACCGAGGAAGAGGCTGATCAGCATCACCATTACGCCGCTGTCCGATGCCCCCACGATGCTAGTGAGAACTGCAATGGAGGCGATCAATGCAGTGTAGATGACAGAATCCACCAACAGCGCACCACCACGACGTGCCACTGAGCCATTGGCCAGATTGGGGTCAAAGCCGAGGTGTACCGCCATTTGAGCGGTCAGCGGCGCGACTTTGGGATTAGCACTGAGCGCACCGAAGGAAGACGCCCCATAGCTAGCGGGGTACCCGCTTTCATAGCCGACCGGAATGTTTGCTACCGGATATGGCACTTCCTGATACGGCATTGCCGCATCGTACGCCGCATATGCGTCGTGTTCCCGATAAACGTTCCTGCCACTACTACCCAGGTAATCCGTCGGACTGTACTCGCCGCCGTAACGGCGATCGTCCCAGTTAGCCAACCTCGAAACTCCCTTTCCTACCGGGCTTCCGCCCACCTTGTTCGCTTTTGTCCGCTTATTTTGTCACTGCTTTGTTCAACGCATAAGGCCGCCGTTTCGTTCCCCTTTTACAATCGTTGATATGCGAATCTGTGTCTGGAACGTCAATTCGGCTCGAACTCGCCTCGACCGAATGGTGGAAATGCTGCGCCGGAATGACATTGATGTCCTGGCCGTCCAGGAAACCAAGTGCAAGGACGACCAATTCCCCACCGCTGCTTTTGAAGAGCTGGGATACCAAGTCGCCCACCACGGCCTGAATCAGTGGAATGGCGTTGCCATCATCTCCCGCGTCGGCCTTGAGGACATCCAGGCAGAGTTCCCCGGTCAGCCCGGTTTCAACAAGGACCCCGACGCAACTCCCGCATTGGAGGCCCGCCATATCGCCGCTACCTGCGGTGGTGTGCGCGTCCATAGCCTCTACATCCCGAACGGCCGCGACATCACCGACCCGCACTTCGAGTACAAGCTCGAATTTCTGGAGCGGCTCCGTCAGCACATCATCGCCACGCTTGACGACGCCCCGGAGGCCACCTTCATGATGGGCGGCGACTTCAACATTGCCCCGACCGACGGCGATGTCTGGTCAATGGCAGCCTTCGCAGGGAAAACACATGTCACACCGCCTGAACGCGCAGCTTTCTATGCGCTGGAGCAGGCGGGCATGAAGGAAGTGACTCGCCAATTCACCCCAAACCAGTGGACCTACTGGGATTACAAGGCTGGCCGCTTTTTCAAGGATGAGGGCATGCGCATCGACTTCCAGCTCGCCTCCCCCGACCTCGCGGCAAAGGCGTCCGCCGGATTCATCGACATCGAAGAGCGTCAGGGCAAAGGCGCATCCGACCATGCTCCGGTGATTGTGGATTACGAAGTGTAGATAAACGGGCAGAAAAGCGCGTAGGCCTAGTTCCTGCTAGGGGGTGTCGCTGGGGCCGTCGTAAAGCGGAGTCTTTGCTGCCAGCCCCTAAAATCAGGGGCAGAAATGGGCGATAAAGCACCCGCACAACACTTATGAGCCTAACTTTTTGTTCAATCTACAAATTTTCACCACAGAAAGTTATTTCGACGATATAAGGTGTTTAATCAGAACATCAATTCATTACGTCGGGAAGGAAGATCATGACTTCTGCACGCTCCCCTCAGCGCACCACTACCCCGGAGCCAGCGAGCGGCTTCCCCACCGCGGATGACTCGACTGAGTCCGATGAATCCCTGCGCGAAAGCGTGCAGAAGATTTCCATCGGCCTGTATGACTTCCTTGCGTCGACTCGCCGCCTCGGTGAGCGCCCGAATGCCAGGATGGACATTTCCCAGTCGGAAATGGAAGTACTGCACTTTATTTCAACCCACCCGGGCTGCGGCGTATCCGACATTGCACGCCTGCGTTTCCTACGCCCATCCAACGTTTCGGCAACAGTTCGCCGTCTACTCGACAACGGACTGATTGAACGCGAGAACAATGCAAAGGATCGCCGTGCGCAGAACCTCTATGTCTCCAGCGATGGCGAGACGCTGCTGGAGCAACTTATCGACCACTGGGGTGCGCTGGTGTACGAAATTGTGCGGACAATGTCGCAAAAGGACGTTCGTGCGCTAATTAAGGCACTGCCTTCGCTACTGAAGCTGGCGGAGCACTCGGAAAGCTATGTTGAGGAGCACCAGCGCCGCCAGGAGCCGTTCTAAAAGCGCGCCGCCAAGCCCTTCTTACTAGGTACGATGATGCTTATGGCTATTACTTTGAAGAAGGCAAAAGACGTAAAGACCGCTCCGCTCGTGGCCACTGGCCTCATCGGCGGCTGGCTCACCGCTCGCGAAACAGGCATTCGTCCGCTCGGTGGCGTCATCTTGGGTGCCGCCGGCGCATACGCAGCACGCACCTGGAACGCAAAGACCGGCGCCCTGGGAGCCGCTGGCCTAGTGGCCGCCTACCTCGGCGCTTTCGGCCTCTCACACCCGCTGGCTAAGAAGATTGGCGCATGGCCGTCCGTCCTAACCGTCACCGCGCTGGCCGCTGGCGCGGCAGCAGTTGCCGACTCCAAGTAGTCGACGCAGGGAGCGCCGGTAGGTGCGAAGCCGACACCTAGTCAAGGGCCTCCAGCAGTTTCTCGAGGTGCGCGCGCACCCGGGGCCACGATTCCACAAAAGGCGGCAGCAGATCGAGGCTGTCGACGTCGTCAAGCGGAACCCAGCGCAACTCTAGGGACTCCTCGTTCGGATTCGTCTCCAGCTCTTCGGCAGCTAGTGCGTAGACCGTGTGGTATTTCCAGCCGCCGGCGAGCTCGGGGCGATCCGGATCGGCCGGGAAGGGACCGGTGGTGACCTGCGTGTCGAGGATGCGAAGCTGATGCTCCAGCAGCCCAGTTTCCTCAGCCGTTTCACGCAGCGCGGTCGCCTCAGGAGTCTCATGAGAATCACAAGCCCCACCAGGAACACCCCACGTTAGGGGGAACGATGTCCAGTCAGCTCGATGCTGCATAAGCACAGTGCGCTGAGGGCTCACAATCAGCAGCCCTGCAGCTCCGAAGCGTCCCCAGCAGCGCGTACCGCTGGGGCCGGCTGCCCAACCATTTCCATCCTGAAGCATGTCTCCACCCTACGCCAGATACCCTTGTGTTTTCCGTCACAAGCCCGAGCGACTAAGATTTGCAAGGAACTAACGTTGCTCTGAGCGGAGAGATTGTCGCAGGCGACTTCGGTCACGTCGGAAGGACACGTGCACATGGGTGAAACCACTTCAAGTGCGCCTCATTCCCGTGCCCACGACAAAAACCGAAACCCATTCCACCGCAAGAATCGTGCTCCACGCCGAACTCGTTTCAGCGGTCGCACCACTCCCGGTGGCGAAAGCTTAGACACACACACTGCAGCTCAGGCGGCAAAGGAATCGAAAGATACTCCCGACACCACCCCGGCTACCGAGAGTGCGGCACCATCAACTGCTCTGGAAACTACAGAGTCCTCGGCTAATGCCCCAGCAACGGCCGCAGCCCCAACAGCCCTAGCAGACTCTCCGCGTGATACCGACCTGCGCGTGGATGCCCTGGAAATTGGCCCGCGCAACCGGAGATTGACACGTTTTCTCGGTGAGCGTCTCTATGACAAGCTCGGCCCGTCGGCCACGTATGTGCGCCGGTCAGCGTCATTTTTGATGACGTCGCCGGGCCGATTGACCACAGTCGCCCTCATCCTCATCGTCGCTATTCTGGCCGCCGGCCTATCCATGTGGCAAACAACCTCGCAACGCCAGCAGCAGCTCACCCGAATTTCGCAGCTGAGCGAGCCGATGGCCAATGCCTCGCAGAATCTCTATGCCTCGCTGACGATTGCCGATGCGTCGGCCAACACCGCCTTTTCCCGCGGCACACTCAACAGCAGCCAGGACTTGGTCAGCAACTTCGACGATGTCATCGCACAAGCGTCCATGTCCGCTACCCGCGCAGCTACGGGCATTGAAAACGTCGATGCCCCAGAGATGAAGAATATCGCGACTGTACAGCGGCTGTTGCCGGTCTACACCGGCATGGTCGAGACAGCTCGCGCGAATGCGCGCCAGGGCAATCCCGTCAGTGTCGCGTACCTCGCCTCTGCCTCAAACTTGATGCAGGTCCAGATTCTGCCAGCTGCAAAATCGCTCTACGAACGCACCAGTACCACCACTAATGATGAGCAGCGCCAACTATCAAAGCCGCCTCTTTTTCCGATGTCAGGCCTGGCAGCGGCAATTTTGATGCTGCTAATCACGCAGTGGTGGCTGACTCGCCGCACCGGTCGACTATTCAACGTCGGCCTGTTTGGTGCAACCATGCTGATGGCCATCGCGCTTGTCGGTGTGGGAATTGCCACCACTCAGCCGTGGCAGTCCAACTCTCTCTTCGGAGAGCAGCGCCCGGATGTTCATGCCCTAACCGAAGTGCGCATTGATGCCCAGCAGCTACGCGCCAGCGAAACCCTCGGCTTAGTGCGCCGTCAGCCCGCGGATGCGGAGTCCTTCTCGCAGTCGGTGCGCACCCTGGTCGACGAGCTGGAAAGAGTGGACGCCAATGCGCCGGACGACGATGTCAGAGCCGCCATCCACGGTATCTACAGCTGGGAGTCCGGTCACAACCTGATGATGGAGCACTTGAGTTCAGGCGACTACGCCGGTGCGGTTCGCATCGCGACCGATGTGGATAATGCCAGCTCGTCGGCGGCTGCGTTCAACCAGGTCGATGAGTCGCTACAGAATTCCATCGCCGAGTCCCGCTTGACCGCCCGTGAGAACCTCGACCGATCCCGTCGCGCTATCGCGGCACTGTCCCTCGCCACGGTTACACTGACCGTCATCGCGGCAGTTCTGGTTGTTTTCGGCTTCCGACACCGGCTTCTGGAGTACCTATGATCGTTCCGTTCTCCCCATCACTCCGCGGTCTCGCCGGCTGGCGGCGCAGAGCCGTCCTTGGCGCACTCGCCGTCGCGGGCCTCACCGTCTGTGCCTGCGCGACCGATTCGCTTGCCGACGATCCCTACTCGCGCACAATCCTGGAGGCCACCGGTGACTTTCCCCTGCCACCGGGCGCGTTCTACGACAAAGCCTCCTCGAGGAAGCCTGCGACAGAAGCCAACACGCCAGATCTGTCCACACTCGCCCCCGATGACCAAACGCCGGAAGAGCGAATCCCGGAGATTTACCAGCGCGGTCGCATCATCGTTGGTGTTGACCAATCATTGAACCTGCTCAGCTTCCGCGACTTCAGCACCGGAGAGCTTTCGGGGTTTGAGGTATCCCTGGCACAGGAGATTGCCCGGGACATCTTTGACAATCCCGATGCTGTCGAGTTTCGGTTCGTCGACAGCAACGAACGCACCGCCGCACTCGAAGACGGCACCGTCGATGTCGTTTTGCGCACTATGACGGTCACCGATGCCCGGCGCGAAAAGGTGCTGTTCTCCGCACCGTATTTGACAGCACGAGCTGGAGTTCTCGTCTCTTCACCGGGTGGCGATGCTTCCCCCGAGGACGTCAAGGACGGTCGCATCTGCGTCTCCCGGGGATCTACTACCGAGGATTTGATTCGACGGCTCTCGCCGAACAATACGCTGCTGTTGGTCGGCAACTGGTCGGATTGCCTCATTTCACTTCAAAACAGCCAGGCAGAGATTGTCGTTGCCGATGACACCATCCTCGCTGGTATCAACGACCAAGATCCGGCCACCGCGATTGTCCAGCGGGGCTTGAACGAGGAAAGCTACGCGGCCGGTGTATCCCAGGGGAACCCAGGCCTAGTTCGCCAAATCAACGCGACCCTGGAGCGTATGGCAACCGATGGCACCTGGCAGTCCCTCTACGACACCTGGTTCGGCCCCTTCCTGCCAAGCGGTACACAGCCATCGCCACAGTACGGCGACGACGAAGACATACTTGGAATCTCCCCCACACCGGAAACTGCTCCAGAAGGCGAGGTGGATAACCGATGAGCGATGAAAACCAGTACTCCGAGCAAGCCCAGCAAGCCCAGCATCCGCAATACACGCCAGCGCCCCAGGAGGATGCTCACGCAGAGGCAGAGGCAGCTGCCACTCAGGCCGTCGCCTTCGACCCATTCGCCGATGAAGACGACGAACAAGCGCCCGGCACTGCCGCTGTCGCCTTCGACCCTTTTGCGGACGATGATGACGATGACGAAGAGTTCGATATCGCCGAATTGTTGGGGCGCGGGGGCTCGTCGTCAAGCGTGACGACCGAACCCGGCACCCAGACACCAGATCCGTCGATGGCCTCGCACCGGAAAGCGTTGGAGGACTTTCGCCGGAAGCGATCGACTGCGCACCGTGGACGCACCGTCGCCGACGGCATGGTGCACCTGCCGTACATCACAACGCAGGATCCGCGCGATGCAGTAATGAGTGATGAGAAGATTCGCGCGACGAATAAGCCGACGCCGAGCCTGAAACCCGGCGATATCGTGGCGGATCAGTACGAAATTGTGGGCCCGATTGCCCACGGCGGTCTCGGCTGGATTTATCTGGCGATTGACCACAATGTCTCGGATCGCTGGGTCGTGCTCAAGGGCATGATGGCAGCGAAAAACGAGAAGGATTTCGCCGTAGTCCAGGCAGAACGCGAGTTCCTCGCGGAAATCTCGCATCCGGGAATTGTGAAGATCATCAACTTCATCGATGAGACGGACGCCAACAGCGCCACCGGCTTCATTGTGATGGAGTACGTCGGCGGCCCGTCGTTACGCAAACAGCGACGGAGCTACCCTGACGGCGTCATGCCCTGTGACCTGGCGATTGGCTACATCCTGGAGCTACTACCCGCGCTGGATTACCTGCACTCGCGCGGCGTTGTCTATAACGATTTGAAGCCGGACAACGTGCTGCTCAGCGAAGACCATGTCACGCTTATCGACGTTGGCGCGGTCACCGGCATCGGCGCCTACGGCCATATCTACGGCACGCCCGGATTCCAGGCGCCGGAGATTGCTACGACGGGACCGACGATTGCCAGTGATATCTACACTGTCGGCCGCACGCTGGCCTCGCTGATTCTGAAGTTGCCGGCGACCAACGGCGTCTACGATCCGGGACTGCCCTCACCTGTCGAAGAGCCTCTGTTCCGCCGTTTTTACTCGCTCTACCGCTTTCTACTGCGCGCTTGCCACGAAGATCCGGAGGCTCGCTTCGGTTCTGCCGAAGAGATGAGTGTGCAGCTCATCGGCGTATTGCGCGAGATTCTGGCGGTGCGCGACGGCGTGCAATTCCCACAGGCGGTGTCGAATTTCTCGCCGCAGCGTTCCACGTACGGCACCAAGCACCTGGTGTTCCGCACCGACCAGCTTGTCGACGGCATCACCCGCGGCGTGGAAATCACTCCGCAAGAAGTGACCTTCGCGCTGCCTGTGCCACTGATTAACCCGACAGATCCGGGTGCGCGCATCCTGAGCGCCTCGTCGTTTACGGAACCCAACGAACTAATCGAAACACTGACCAACGCACTGTCCGAACCCGAGTATGGTTCTTCGGTGGAAATTCCGCTGGGCATCGTGCGTGCGAAACTGGACCTCGGATTAATTGATGAGGCCCGCGACAGCCTCTGCGATGTCTCTGAACGCTTGCAGCGCGATTGGCGTTACCACTGGTACGAGGGCGTGACTTATCTGCTTCTCGACCAATTCAACGATGCCCTCACCTCGTTCCACCACGTGCTGACAATGCTTCCCGGTGAGCCCGCCCCGAAGTTGGCGCTGGCAGCGACTCTCGAGTTGATTCAACAGCGCTTGGGCATCGCCAACGCATCTCTCCTCGAGCCCTCTGTCGCCCGCGCCGCCGCGAACTTGAGCAGCGCGCTGGATAATGTCGCTGCCGATACGCCCGAAATCTTCTCCCCCGCCTGGGCCAGCGAGTCCCTGTCGCCTCAGACAATTCGTTTCAACACCCTGCGTCTCTACGCCGTCGTGTGGGCGGCCAACCCGACGACGGTATCCTCCGCCTTCGGGCTAGCTCGTCAGCTGGCCTCTGAGCGCCAACACGAAATGGCTATCTCCCAGCTTGACCGCGTTCCCGGTAACTCCCGCCACCATCGCATGGCACGTTTGACGACGATTCTGATGCTCACCTCCGGGATGCCCTCCGAGTTGACCGAATCGAGAATTCGCCGTGCTGCGCGTCGCCTGGTGGAGCTACCAACAAATGAACCGCGCATGCCGCAGCTGCGCATCGCCGTGATGGCGTCCGCGCTGAACTGGTTGCGCAGCTCGAACCTCGACCATGCAGCTAGCTCCAATGGTCTTTTCGATGCGCCCTTTACCGTGGCTGGCCTGCGTGAAGGACTGGAAAAAGACTTACGGATGCTGGCGCGCTCTTCACAGTTTCCGCGACACCGC
Organism: Corynebacterium amycolatum; assembly: GCF_016889425.1. Classification (NCBI taxonomy): domain Bacteria; kingdom Bacillati; phylum Actinomycetota; class Actinomycetes; order Mycobacteriales; family Corynebacteriaceae; genus Corynebacterium; species Corynebacterium amycolatum. The sequence continues at coordinate 930,941 of NZ_CP069513.1, read as the reverse complement.
TACAACTTGGTGGATATCGCAAATCTCATTCGGCCACGAACTTGGCGTTAGCTCTGTACCAACTCTTTACTGAACCTGGTCAAACATGCGGTCGTGGGGTGAACGCCACCCCAGAATTGGTGAATAAAGAGAGAATTGCCGTTCGTGGTTTAAGATGTCCTCTATGTTTGCCTCCTCGAAATCCTCTTTCCGCAGCGCCAAGCGTGTCATCATCAGCGCTGCAGCTCTCACCACCGCCTTTGGTATTGGGGCCGGCACTGCCGTTGCCCTGCCAGTTTCCCCAGACCTGCAGTCGCTCAGCCAGAGTGTTCGGGACCTCAAGCTGCCGGAGATCTCGACTCTGAACCCGGGCGACCTTGCTCCTGAGCTCTCTGAGGTTCTGGATTCCTCTTCGGTGAAGCTGCCGGATTCGGTCGTCACCCTAATCAATGAAAACTTCAAGTTCGCTGAAAACAACAAGCAGGTGGCGGACAAGGTCAAAACTCAGCTGCTGAACGCCATCGACAGCCTGCCGCTGCCAGCTGCGCAGAAGGCCGAAGCCACCCGCGTCGTCAACGAGATTTTCGGTTTGCTGGAGGGCCAAGACAAGCCTTCGCAGCCTGAGCCGGCGCCTGCCCCCGCTCCACAGCCAGAGCAGAAACCACGCCCTGAACCACGCCCAGAGCCAAACAACCCGTGCCCGCCGAGCGCCCGCGCATGCGTTGACCTGGCTAACCAGAAGACCTGGCTGCAGGAAAACGGCAACATCACCTACGGCCCGGTGCCCATGTCCTCCGGTATGCCAGGTTACGAAACCACCCGTGGACACTTGAGCGTTACCCGCAAGGTCCGCGATGAGTGGTCGGTTCCTTACAACGGTCCGATGCCGTTCTCTGTGTACTTCACCAACGACGGTGAGGCTTTCCACGAGGGTTCGGTCAATCAGATGTCCCACGGCTGCATCCATCTGAATCACGATGATGCCGTGATGTACTTCAACACTCTGCAGGTCGGCGACGGCGTCTACATCTGGTAGTTACCTGCGCTGATGCGTTGAAATAATGACCAGGTGACTGAGCCTATTGAGGCATAGGCGCAGTTTCCCTGGCGGTGAAGAATGAGCTCGCCCCACTAGATTCTTCCAGTTTGGAAGACAGTGGGGCGAGCTCATTTTTTGTTGAGTTACAGTCGCGGATTCAACAGGTGAGGTACACGGCGGCCGTCGATTACGGGTTACCGAAACCCTGCCTACTCGTCAGGGTTCCAGTCCAAGGAACTAGTCCACGAAGCTCATTGCGTAGCGGGCAATGGCCAGTTCCTCATTGGTCGGTACCACGAAGACCTTGACCTTCGAGTCATCCGCAGAGATCAGACGCGGGCCATCATTCGGCTGGGAGTTGCGCTCGTCGTCGATCTTGATGCCAAAGTTCTCGAGCTCAGCCATCGAGTCACGGCGGATACCGACGTGATTCTCGCCGACACCGGCAGTGAAGGTGATAGCGTCGAGGCGACCGAGAATCAGCATGTACGAGCCGATGTAGCGGCGCAGCTGGTGAACGTACATCTGGTATGCAGCCCAAGCATCCGGGTCGTGGTCATCCATGCGCTCCTGCAGGACTCGGAAGTCATTGACACCAGAGACACCCTTCAAACCGGACTGGCGGTTGCACAGATTGTCGATCTCATCGATGCTCATGCCGTTGCGGTAAAGGTGGAAGATGACGCCCGGGTCAATGTCACCGGTACGAGTGCCCATCATCAGACCAGCCAGCGGGGTCAGCCCCATCGAGGTATCCACCGCCTGGCCACCTCGGATAGCCGCACACGACGCACCGTTACCCAGGTGCAGCGTAATCTGGTTGATTTCCCCTGCCGGCTTATTCAGAAGGTCCGGCACCTGCTTGGAAACAAACTCATGCGAGGTGCCGTGGAAGCCGTAACGACGGATATCAAACTTCGATGCGACCTCTGCATTTAGCGGGTACAGAGCAGCAGCTGGTGGCATGGTGTGGAAGAAACCAGTGTCGAAGACGGCGACGTGCGGCACGTCGGGAAGCAGCTTGCGAGACTCTTCGATGCCTACGATATTGGCCGGGTTGTGCAGCGGCGCCAGCGGAATAAGATCGCGGATCATGCCGACGATCTCGTCGGTAATCAGCTCCGGTCCAGAGAACAGGCGACCACCGTGAACGACACGGTGACCGACGGCGGCAATATCCACCGACTCCGGACCAACACCGTGCTCATCCATCAGCTCGAACGCGCGGTCAAGGCCACTGGCGTGGTCAGCGATAGGCTCAGTGATTTCAATCTTCTGTCCGGAGAACTTCAGATTAATAATGCCGTCTTCTTCACCAATGCGCTCCACCAGACCGGAGACATACGGCGGCTGCGTTGAGTCCTTCTCCGGATCTACCAGCTGAAACTTGATAGAGGAGGAACCGGAGTTCAAAACAAGTACGTGACGGGACATAATAATTAGTTTCCTCCAGCCTGAATAGCGGTAATTGCAACCGTGTTGATGATGTCCGGCACCGTGGCACCACGGGAAAGGTCGTTGACCGGCTTGTTCAAGCCCTGCAGAATCGGGCCGATTGCCAATGCACCACCACAGCGCTGGGCAATCTTGTACCCGATGTTACCGGCGTCCAGATCCGGGAACACGAAAACAGTTGCCTTACCCGCAACGGAGGAATCCGGCATCTTCTTCGCAGCCACAGACGGGTCAATAGCAGCATCGAACTGCAGCGGACCATCGACGGCGAGGTCCGGAGCCAGCTCCTTGGCCTTGGCCAGGCCCGCCTTCACACGGTCAACATCCTCACCTGTGCCGGATGCTCCAGTGGAGTAGCTCAGCATGGCAACGCGGGCGTCGATACCGAAGGAAGCTGCAGTCTCGGCGGATACTACCGCGATTTCACCCAGCTGTTCCGGAGCCGGCTTCGGCAGCACCGCACAGTCCGCAAAACCCCACAGCGAGTTGTCCATAACCATGAGAAACAGCGACGACACCGTGGAAGCCGACGGCTTGGTCTTAATGATTTGCAAGGACGGACGAATGGTGTGCGCAGTTGTGTGGGCTGCACCGGACACCATGCCGTCGACAAGCCCGTTGTGAATCATCATCGTCGCAAAGTAGGAGATGTCCTGCATCGTCTCACGGGCCTGCTCCAGCGTGACCCCCTTGGCTTTGCGCATCTCTGCGAACTGTTCCGCGAACTGCTCAACATATTCGGAGGTCTGTGGGTTCCAGAGATGGGCGGCGTCGATGTCAAAACCCAGTTCGGCGGCGCGCGCCTTCATAGGATCCGGGTCACCGAGGATAGTGAGCTCACAGATGTCCTCGCGCAGGAGGTAATCAGCGGCCTCAAGAATGCGGTCATCGTCCCCCTCTGGCAGCACAATGTGGCGCTTATCAGCCTTGGCGCGCTGCAACAGCCACCACTGGAAACGCTGTGGAGTCATCACTGCGGTGACCTCGCGGCTTACGACCTTGCGAAGCCCCTCAGCATCGTCAACGGCAACAACGGGAACGTCGAGCTCGAAAGTCTTAGCAGCCTCGGCTGCTTCCTCCCCTGTGAGAACAACAGCGAGTACCTCGCTGTGACGCTGAGCTGCACTGCTGAGCGCCAAACGAACGCGAGCCTTCGCGGCCTCTGTGTGGCAGCCCTCGCCACCAGCGACAACGATGACACCGGCACCGGCGACGGTGGCAATGCGGAAGTCAAAATCGAGGTTGCCGGAGCCGGTCAGAACAGCCGCCCCCTCGTTAGCAGCGCGGTCAGCCTCAACAGCACTGACGATGGTGTCAAGCGCGGATTCCGGATCCACAACAACCTGATCCACAGTGGCGCCGTGAGCCCCACCGACAGTGTGGAGGCAACGTGCCCCACCCAGTGCCTCAGACAATGCCGTAATGACATCCTGTAGATCGTCCGCGCGGTCCACTGAAGTAATCAGGACTGCGGAGTTGTTGGTGGACGCTTGGGCGTTCTTATCGCTCACCGACGTTCCTTTCTCGCACTGCGCTTAATCGTTGACTTATTTGAACGTTGACTTGGCTCGAGCCATTGGACTGCCGGAGGCTCAAGATCATGCTGAGCTTCCAATCCCGCTGAGTCCCAAATCATTATTTTCATCTTATTGTGAGTCACCTTACATCTCACGACGGACTCAAACCTCTTTGGTTACCCCTGGTAGCCACACTTTTCCCCACAGATTCCAACAGTTTTCCCGCATAATCGCGGCTTTTATGCGGTTTTTCTAGTGAACTAGCCCAAATTCCCACATTGGGCGTGACTAAGGTCACATTTAGTTTTGTCTGCCTTCAAAAGCATCTCGCCGATGATGTGATGCTCGCCTCTCGATTTTTCGTAAGTTATCGCTACGATTGGGGGCGCTACCATTGGGAATGTCGAATAAACCAATAACTCCTTTCCCCACGAGGTCACCGCTGGCAGCTACTTACGCCGCGGCCTCGTGGCCGTCGTAAAGCATTAGAGAAAGAAGGACACGCTTCATGAATCGCCCGCTCCGCGTTGCCGTAATTGGCTCTGGCCCGGCCGGTGTTTATGCTTCCGATGCACTGATGAAATCCAGTACTGACGTGGAAGTCGATCTGTTTGAAAAGATGCCGGCTCCATTTGGTCTAATCCGCTACGGTGTCGCCCCCGACCACCCACGTATCAAGGGCATCATTATGGCCTTACACCGTGTGATGGAAAAGCCGGAGCTGCGCCTGTTTTCCAACGTTGAGTTCGGCAAGGACATCACGCTCGACGAATTAAAGGAGCATTACGACGCCGTCATCTTCGCCACCGGTGCCGTCGGCGACCGCGCACTGCCGACTCCGGGAGCAGACCTGCCGGAGCACTTCGGCGCAGGTGAATTCGTGGGCTTCTACGACGGCAATCCGCTCTTTGAGCGCACCTGGGATCTCTCGGCGGAGTCCGTGGCCGTCGTTGGCGTAGGCAACGTCGCGCTGGATGTCTCTCGAATCCTGGCGAAGACCGGTGAGGAACTGCACGTCACAGAGATCCCGGACAATGTTTACGAAGTTCTGAAGACAAATAAGGCCAAGGAAGTCCACGTCTTCGGCCGCCGTGGCCCGGCACAGGCAAAGTTCACTCCGCTGGAGCTCAAGGAACTCGACTACTCACCGAACGTCGAGGTCGTTGTCGATCCGCGCGACATTGACTACGACTCCGCATCCGAGATTATGCGTCGCAACTCCAAGATTACTGACCAGGTCTGCACCATCTTGGAGAACTACGCCATCCGTGAACCGAAGAACGCACCGCACAAGCTCTACATTCACTTCTTCGAGTCGCCAGTGGAAATCCTCAGCGAGGAGGGTGCCGACGGCCAGCAGCATGTGGTCGGCTTGCGCACTCAGCGCATGGAATACGACGGTGCTGGCGGACTGCGGCCGACCGGCGAGACTACCGACTGGAAGGTCGGCGCTGTCTACTCCGCCGTGGGCTACCGCTCTGATGCACTGCCGGGTATCCCGTTCGACAACGTGAAGAATGTCATTTCCAACGTCGGTGGTCGAGTCATCGAATCCGACAACACCGAGGATGAAGCAGCCGAGGCCATCACTGGCCTCTACACCACCGGTTGGGTTCGCCGCGGGCCGGTCGGTCTGATTGGTAATACCAAAGGCGATGCCAACGAGGCCGTGGCCAATCTGCTGGCCGATGCCGCAGAGGGCAAGAAATTCACCCCGTCGAAGCCGGAGTTGTCCGCTGTCAACGAGCTGCTGGAGTCAAAGGGCATCGACTACCTGGACTGGGAGGGCTGGCACAAGCTCGATGCTGCCGAACGCACCGCCGGCGAGGCCGAGGGCCGCGAACGCAAGAAGTATGTCGAATGGGATGAGATGGTCACCCACTCCAAGGGCGAGTAACGGCGAGTAACGAGGGCGGATAGAAAGCGCCGGCTACGCCACTACCTGCACATCCGTGTACGCAGCGCGCGAGTCCCAGCGGCAGCACACGATCGGCGCCAACAGCTCGGCCAATGGCTCACCGAAAGCCACCTGGCCAGCACCGGCGGCAGCGCCCGCATCGAGGACTCGATCCCACAGTAGGCCCGGCGCGGTAAACAGCGGCACCACTACGAGTCCGCGACCGCGCTTGGCCGCGCGCTCCTGTGCCACGGCCACAGCATCGGATCCCTTAATCTTCTCAGGACCGACCACGAATGCTGCACTCACATGTCCCGGCAGCATCCCGCCAAGATTTGCCGCAAATTGGTGCACCGCCGCATTGGCCTCCTCATCAGAGGAGCCGACCCCCATCACCAGCGCATCGACCGGCCAGGAAAAAGATGCATTCTCCGCCGCTTCAATGATTCGCTTCACGACGGCGCGCTTCGTGCCGTCGCCAAGCCCGAGTCCTTCAGCCACTGTGATGTCAACACCATGCCGATTGCAGAGTCGAACCTGCTCGGGAACATCGACTCGCGAGTGGAACGCATCAGTGAACAGCAGCGGTACGGCCAGTGCGCGAGTCTCGCCGGCAGCGGCGAGGTCGGCACAGACGGCATCTAGCGAGGGCTCGTCGAGGTCCAGCCAGGCGAGGCGAATCTGAGAGGGAGCGTCCAGACGGGTGAGCGGCATCTTCTCGCGCACGAGTGCGACCACCTCTTCGAGCACCGGTTTGGTCTCTGGGTGCCGGGAACCGTGCGCAAGCAGAATCAGTGCGGTCATCAATGGTCTCCTCAGGCTCGCTAGCTGTGCTTTCTGGTTTTTCTACCTGGCAGCTCTACTGGGCAGCGCCACGCACGAGGCCAGCGGTGAGAGTGTCACCGGTGCCCGGCTCAATAAGCAGGAAGGCACCGACACGACCACCGACGCGGTAGGCATCGACCGGGAGCGGCTGCGCGACCTCGATGGTCACCTCAGCGACATCATTGACCGCGAGCTGGTCGGCAACGCCGGTGGGCTCACCGGTCTCGATGTCGATAAGGGCATCGACGGAAGCGATACGCCCACGCACCAGCGCGGCACCGTAGCGCACCTCAACGACACGACCGACTGCCAGCGGCTTGTCCGCAAGGTGGACAGCCACGGCGGAGAAACGGCGGACGTCCTCCGGACGGGTGCCACTGATGAGATCACCACGGGCGAGGTCGAACTCGGCATCCAAGCTGATGGCAACCGACTGACCGGCCACGGCCTCAGTGACATCCTCGGCTGCCACGGTGATCTTCGTGACAGTAGCCTGACGGTTGGCGTCTACGGAGACAACATCGCCCACGCGCACGCTACCTGCGGCGATACGGCCGGCGTAACCACGGTATTCAGTGGCGTGATCACGAATGACGTAGTCGATGGGCAGGCGTAGGTCGGCCTCGGCATCGGTTTCCAGGTCGGCACCGATGTTGAGGTTTTCCAGCAGCTCCAACACAGTCGGCCCCTCGTACCACGGGGTATGCTCAGAAGGATCGACAATGTTGTCGCCGACCAAAGCCGACACTGGAACAACGAAGGTGTTCTGCAGACCCAAGCGCTCTGCCAGCACTGCTACATCCGACTCAATCTTGCGGAAGGCTTCTTCGCTGTAGTCCAGCAGGTCGATCTTGTTGACGGCAAAGATTACGTGGCGAACACCCAGCAGACCGGCCACAGTTGCGTGTCGCTTGGTCTGCGTCACGACGCCGTTACGTGCGTCGATAAGCAAAACGACGGCCTCAGCGGTGGACATACCAGTGATGGTGTTTCGGGTGTACTGCTCGTGACCAGGGCAGTCGGCCAAGATGAACGAGCGGACGTCGGTGGCGAAGTAGCGGTAGGCAACGTCGATCGTGATGCCCTGCTCACGCTCGGCCCGCAGACCATCAACCAGCAACGAGAGGTCAGGATTTTCCTGACCGCGCGCCTGCGAGGAGGCGACGACGGCCTCGTACTGGTCAGCGAGGATGTTCTTCGTGTCGTGCAGCAAACGCCCGACAAAGGTCGACTTACCGTCGTCGACGGAGCCAGCGGTGCACAGGCGAAGAGTGCGACGAGCGCGAGTGGCGCGGTCGGCGGTAATCAGGGTAGCTGGGGAATTTGGCTGGCTCATCAGAAGTAACCTTCCTTCTTGCGGTCTTCCATGGAGGATTCGGACAACTTGTCATCTGCGCGGGTAGCGCCGCGCTCGGTGAGCTTGGATGTGCGAAGTTCCTCCATGACCTCCGCAATAGTGGTGGCAGTCGATTCGACAGCGCCGGTACAGCTCATGTCACCGACAGTGCGATAGCGGACAGTGCGAACCTCTAGGGTCTCACCGTCGCGGGGTCCACCCCACTCGCCCGGTGCCAACCACATGCCGCCGCGGTTGAACACCTCACGCTCATGGGCAAAGTAGATGGGTGGCAGCTCGATGTCACGGGCTTCGATGTAGGCCCAGACGTCGGCCTCGGTCCAGTTCGAGATTGGGAAAACGCGAACGTTCTCTCCAGCGGCGTGGCGACCGTTGTAGAGCCCCCACAGCTCCGGCCGCTGACGGCGTGGATCCCAACCGCCGAAGGAGTCGCGGACGGAGAACACGCGCTCCTTGGCGCGGGCCTTCTCCTCATCGCGGCGGGCGCCACCGAGGACGGCGTCGTAACCACGGTTGGCAATGGTCTCCACCAGTGGCACGGTCTGCAAGGGGTTGCGGGTGCCGTCAGCACGCTCGGTGAGCACACCGCTATCAATCCAGTCTTGGACCTTGGCTACGTGCAGCTTAATGCCCGGCTGAGCGGCAATCTTGTCGCGGAATTCAATAACTTCGGGGAAGTTGTGGCCGGTGTCGACGTGGAGCAGCTCCAGCGGGATACCCGCCGGTGCGAAGGCGCGCTTGGCCAACTCGAGCACGACGACGGAGTCCTTTCCGCCGGAGAAAAGCAGTGCCGGACGGTCAAACTGGCCGGCGGTTTGGCGGATAATGTCGATGGCCTCGGCTTCCAGTTCGGCAAGCCGCGGGTCGAGGCGGTTTTGTACGGAAACGGTGGTTGAGCTTGTCATGGGGTTCTTTCTGTTGTGGCTGTGTTAGCTGTGTTAGCTTGTCGGCTGTTTTAAAAAACTGTCTGTATAAGCTGCGGGTCGCAGCTAGCCATGAGCGGCAATTGGCTAGTAGCTAGTGGCTGTCGGTATCGTCTAGCAGCCAGCCGCTCAAACTAGAGGTGCAATCCGCACTCTGTCTTCTCGCTGCCCGCCCAGCGGCCCGAGCGCGGATCCGCACCCTCTGCCACTCGCGCGGTGCATGTCGCGCAGCCAATCGACGGGAACCCCTGTTGTGTCAGCGGATGCACAATGAGGTCGTTATCCTCGATGTACTGGGCAATGTCCTCATCCGTCCAGGTGGCCAGCGGGTTGAGCTTGATGCGACCGGTCTTATCGATTTCCAGTACCGGCGTGTGTGCGCGGGTCGGCGCGTCGACGCGCTTCAGACCTGTGACCCAACCCTCGTAGGGGCGCTTCACAGCTGACAGCGGCTCGACCTTCCGCAGTGCGCAGCATCGCGTCGGGTCGGTCTTGTACAGATCTACGCCCTCTTCAGCATCCTGCTCGGCGCGGGTGCGCTTCGGCTCAATCGACAGCAGTCGGTTGTCGTAGCGCTGTGCGACCTGTTCTGCCACGTCGAGGGTCTCCGGGAAGTGGTAACCCGTATCCAGGAAAACCAGGTCGGCTTCCGGCGCGTGCCGAGCAGCCAGCTCCGCCAATACCGTGTCCTGCATCGACAGGGTCACAGCCAGTGGCGTGTGCAGGTGCTCCGCACCCCATTCCAGTACTTCCCCGGCAGTGGCAGTCTCCAGCTTGGAGCCCCACTCCAGTGCAAGCTCAATCAGACGGCGAGCAGTTTCCGGATTGTCCAGCACATCCTCACGCGCGAGCGCCTCCTGAGTCTTAATGACTTCAGCGGTTTTCAGTCCCGTGCTCATGACGCCACCTTCCTATCAATATGACCATGCAGTTTCACTGTGAATACCCGGCAACATTCGCGGCATTGCCAGGCGTAGTCGGTTTCCACATCGGGCCACAGATCATCACCGCCGCAGTAAGGGCAATGCATCACCGCACCCCGGTTCGGATTGGGGTGTGCGCTTCGGCCACCGATCCCCAGTCGCGCTGGCGCCTCGTCTTTTTCGCTTGCCGACGGCCCCTGCGACCGAACCTCGTTGGAAGATTCACTCACTTCAGGTCCTCCTCATCAGCGCGGACAATCCACTCGTGGAACTGTTCACCCTCGTGGCGCTGCTCCTTGAAATGATTGACGACGCGCTCGATGTAGTCACCCAGTTCTGCCGAGGTGACCTTGTGTCCGCGAACCTTGCGGCCGAAGTTGGCATCGAGCCCCAGCGAACCACCGAGGTGAACCTGGAAACCCTCGACACGGTTACCCTCATCGTCGGTGACAATCTGACCCTTGAGTCCAATATCGGCAATCTGTGTGCGGGCACAGGCATTCGGGCAGCCGTTGAGCGCAATGGTGATTGGGACATCGAGGTCGCCGAGACGTTCCTCCAAGTCGCCCACCAGATCGATTGCGCGCTGGCGCGTGGTGACAAGTGCGAGTTTGCAGAACTCCAGGCCAGTGCAGGCTAGGATGCCCCGCCGGAATGCGGAAGGCTTGGCAGACAGGCCAATTTCGTCGAGCTCAGCGAGCAGGGAGTCGACCTGGTCGTCGGCGACGTCGAGGAGAATGAGCTCCTTCATGACAGTGGTACGGACGCGGGAAACACCGTGGCGCTCGGCGATGTCGGCGAGCTTGACCAGGTCAGAGCCCGGAACACGGCCAACAGCGGGCTTCACACCGACGTAGTTGAGACCGTCGGCCTGCTTGTGCACACCGATGTGGTCACGGTCGCCCTCGAAAGGCTCGGGCGCGGGGCCGTCGATAAGCTTGCGGTTGAGGTAGTCGTCTTCGAGTACCTGGCGGAACTTCTCCGCACCCCACTCGGCAACGAGGAACTTCAGACGCGCGCGATTGCGCAGGCGACGGTAGCCGTAGTCACGGAAGATGCGGCACACGCCCGCCCATACCTCGGGAACCTCGTCCTCTGGGATCCAGGCGCCGAGACGCTGCGCGAGCATTGGGTTGGTGGAGAGACCGCCGCCGACCCAAACGTCGAAACCGGGGCCGTGCTCTGGGTGATTGACACCGACAAAGGCGACGTCCTGGACCTCGTGGGTGACATCGAGACGCGGGGAACCGGAAACTGCGGACTTAAACTTGCGCGGTAGGTTGGAGAACTCGTCGCCGGAGAGGTACTCGTCCTTGATGCGGCGAATAGCATTGGTGCCGTCGACGATTTCATCGGCAGCAACGCCGGCAACCGGGCTACCTAGGATAACGCGGGGAACGTCGCCGCAGCCAAAGTTGGTGTCGAGACCAACCCGCTCAAGGCGGTCCCAAATCTCCGGCATGTCCTCGACGCGGATCCAGTGCAGCTGGACGTTCTGACGGTCGGAGAAGTCCGCGGTGTCACGAGCGAAGTCGCGGGAAATCTCCCCGATGGTGCGAATACCCTCGGTGGTGGTCTGGCCACCATCGAGACGAACGCGGAGCATAAAGTACTTGTCCTGCAACTCGGCGTTAGTCTTCACACCGGTGTGCTCACCGCTAAGCCCCTGCTTGCGCTGGGTGTAGAGGCCAATCCACTTAAAGCGCGGAGCTAGGTCTTCCGCAGGGATAGAGTCAAACCCCTGCTTGGAGTAGATGTCGATAACACGCTGCTTAACGGCAAAGCCAGCATCTTCTTTCTTGATGCGTTCGTCGTCGTTAAGTGGCTCGCGGCCGTCGATAAGCCACTGTCCCTGCGGCTTCGGTGCACGCTTCTTACGTCGGGTAGCCGCTGCGGAAGCCGGACGCTCGGCGGTTTTCGTAGGAGAGCTCATGGGAATCTACCGAATCACTTTCGTTTTTGTTCTCGTTGACCGAATCAGAGTTGCTTGAATCAGCCCTGAACGAATTAGTTGCTAATTTTTATAGACCGGACGGTCTATGCAGTATTGCAGGCAACATTAGACCGACCAGTCTGGCTAGTGCAAGCCGGGGTATGCTCGGATACCTAGCGAACCCCCGCTTCGCCCACGTGGACACCGTTTTCTGCGCCCACTTTGACACCTCCAGAAGCATCCCCAGCCCCGCCATCAACCGAAGCCGGTGATGGAGATCCAGAACTAGACACATCAGCCGAGGAAGACTGAGAAGTCGACTCAAGTTGGACCCGCTGACGCAGACGCGGAAGAGTGTCATGCGACCGCGCCCACAGCACCAGTGCGACAACGCCAAAAGCCCAGACAAGCAGCACTGTTGCCAACACGCCGCCAGAAACCAGCGGCGAAAACAGTGTTCGAATATTCAGCCCGACCAACACGCCGCCGATCACAATTCCAAGCAGGCGCGGATTAATACGCCCCACCAGGTATGCAGCCAAAGGTGCAGCAATCACACCACCGCACAGCAAACCAATTACCGGCGCGGCATGCTGAGTAAACTCCTCCCGCAGCTTTGGCAAAAAGCCCAGCACAGAAGCTAGAGCGACAAGAAATTCCGCCGCCGAGACAGTACCGATAATCTTGCGCGGCTGATCAGCCTCAGCACCCAACAAAGTAGAGGTGGTAACAGGCCCCCAACCGCCGCCACCAGTGGAATCGAGCAGACCACCAAAGAGCCCCAGCGGAGCGAGCTTCTTCGCTCCCCAGGTCTTTTTCTTGCGCTTAACATTAGCCAGGAAGGCGAAGCGGATAATCACCCACAGGCCGAGAAAAAGCAAAATTGTCGAGGTCACAGGCGTCGCGGCATCACTATCCAGATTGGACAAAAAGGTCGCACCAACAAAGGCACCGATAGCGCCCGGCACACCAAGGCTCAGTGCGCGCCGCCAGTCGACATTGCCGAATCGCCAGTGCGAAATACCAGAGGCCAGCGTCGTGCCCACCTCCGCTACGTGAACTACCGCCGACGCAGTGGCAGCACTACTACCAGCAACAATAAAAAGTGAAGTGGCAGTGACACCGAATGCCATCCCCAGAGTGCCATCGACTAATTGCGCGCCAAGACCGATTAGCACGAAGACTATGAGTTTTTCCATGACAAGCCCTTCCCCGCTTACCCAACCAGAGCCTGCCGTTGCCACGACGTCCGCACGACAAGCTCTTTTAGACCTCGTTCAGCAGAAGCAATACGCAGCAAAACCCTCTCAAGCCAAAGCAGTGATTCTTGCGGTGTTTTGTGTTTGCTTTTTGTAGACCAGTTTGTCTATATTCTGTTTCAGCAAGCATAGACCGATTGGTCTACGATAAGCAATCGCGACAAAGAAAACGTAGAAAAAGGATTCCACTCAATGACCAACGACCAGACTGCAGCCCAGAACGCGGCCGCTTCCTCACTGCCCAATCTCGCCAACTCCACCACGCCACTGCGTGTAGCCGTGGTCGGCTCGGGCCCGGCCGGTATCTACGCCTCCGACGCACTGATGAAGTCCGGCCGCGACGTCGCCATCGACCTCTACGAGCGCCTTCCAGTGCCGTTCGGTCTCATCCGCTACGGCGTTGCGCCAGACCACCCGCGAATCAAGGGCATCATTAAGTCCCTCCACCGAGTGCTGGACAAGCCGCAGGTCCGACTTCTGGGCAACGTGGACGTCGGTAAGCAGGTCAGCGTCGATGAACTGCGCCAGTTCTACGACGCCATCATCTTCGCCACTGGCGCGACCGGCGACCGCGATCTGAATATCCCGGGCGCCGACCTGCCGGAGCACTACGGCGCGGGTGAGTTCGTAGGTTTCTACGACTCCCACCCGGAGTTCGCCCGCGATTGGGAACTCTCCGCTGAGTCCGTGGCCGTGGTCGGTGTCGGCAACGTGGGCCTCGACGTCGCCCGCATTCTCGCCAAGACTGCCGATGAGCTGCACGTCACCGAAATCGCCGACAACGTCTACGCTGGCCTGGCAAAGAATGCCGCCCACGAAATTCACGTCTTCGGCCGCCGCGGCCCGGCCCAGGCAAAATTCACTCCACTGGAGCTGAAGGAATTGGACCACTCCGACACCATTGAGGTTGTCGTGAATCCGGAGGACATCCAGTACGATGCCGCCTCCGAAACGTCCCGTCGTGAGTCCAAGATCACCGATCAGGTCTGTACGATTCTGGAAAACTACGCCATCCGCGAGCCAAAGGGCGCCCCGCACAAGCTCTTCATCCACTTCTTCGAGTCCCCGGTCGAAATCATCGGCGAGACCGGCGAGGATGGAGTACAGCACGTCAGCGCTATCCGCACCGAACGCACTGAACTCGACGGCGAGGGTGGCGTCCGTGGCACCGGCACGTTCACCGAATGGCCGATCGGTGCGGTCTACCGTGCAGTCGGCTACCGCTCCGACGCAGTCACCGGCGTACCGTTCGACACCGGCACCCACACCATCCCAGATGCCGGCGGACGCGTGCTTGACGACGTCGACGGCAACCACATCCAGGGTCTGTACACCACCGGCTGGATTCGCCGTGGCCCGGTCGGCCTAATCGGTAACACCAAGGGCGACGCCAACGAAACCGTCGGCAACCTCATCGCCGACTGGGAGGCAGGCCGCCTGGTCGCACCTGCAAAACCCACGCATAACGACATCGACGAGTTCCTGGCCAACAAGGGCCTCCAGGTCACCACCTGGGAGGGCTGGCACGCACTCGACGCCGCCGAACGTGCAGCGGGCGAAGCCGAAGGCCGCGAGCGCAAGAAGCTGGTCGAGTGGGCCGACATGGTTGCGGCCTCCACGGTCGTCGCAAAGCAGCCAGATGCCGATGACGTGGCCGAAGCTGTACACGAAGCGGTTGTGGAGACTGTCGCCAGCTAGCGTGTCGGGTCTAACCGGGCAGTTGATTGTGCACGTCAGTCGGTCTTCGGATTAGAGTTAATACATGGCTTATCATGCAGACTCATCCAACCTGGACGTCAAGGAAGTTCTGACCTGGGAAGGCTTCGGCGTCGCCTCCCGTGAACTGGCACAGCAGATTGTCGATTCGGGCTACGAGCCGGAGATTATTATCGCCGTGGCCCGCGGTGGTCTTCTACCTGCAGGTGCACTCAGCTACACCATGGGCGTCAAGCTCTCTGACGCCATTAACGTCGAGTTCTACACCGACGTGGCGGAGACCCTGCCGGATCCGGTTCTGCTGGAGCCGCTGCTGGACATCGAATCGATTTCTGAGCGCCGTCTGCTGGTCGTTGACGATGTCGCAGACTCCGGTCGCACGCTGCACCTGGTGCTCGATTTGCTTAAGACCCACGGTGCGGAAGTACGCTCCGCTGTGCTCTACGGCAAGTCCCGCTCGGAGATTGCACCGGACTATGTCTGGAAGCACACCGATGACTGGATCGTCTTCCCCTGGTCGGCCGAGCCACCGGTACAGAAGTCCAAGTAGATCAAGTAGCTTACGCACCATAGCGGGCAAACAAAAAGTGCGCTGCGGGGCCGGTTATGGCCGTACCGCAGCGCACACTACGTCGTCGAACTAGCCCAGTTCGACGACCTTAATCTTTGATGCCGCCTCCGATGCACGCTCACGGGCAGCATCGACAGAATCCGCGGTTGAAACAGCAACGCCCATGCGGCGACGCGGGCCAGCGACCGGCTTACCAAAGATACGAATATCAGTCTCCGGAATAGCCATGGCCTCCGTCAGCCCGGTGTAGCCCGGCTGCTCGATGTCAGCACCGCCGTAGACCACAGCGGAGGCTCCCGGGGACACCAGCGTGACGTCGATAGGCAGACCCAACACTGCACGCGCGTGCAGCTCGAACTCAGAGAAACGCTGGGTGCCCATGGTGACCATGCCGGTGTCGTGCGGACGCGGGCTGACCTCGGAGAACCACACCTCATCGCCGCGAACAAACAGCTCGACGCCGAAGATACCGCGACCGCCCAGCGCGTTGGTGATGCGCGCGGCGACAGAGCGCGCATTGTCCAGGGCGTTTTCACTCATGGCAGCCGGCTGCCATGACTCAACGTAGTCGCCGTCCTGCTGACGGTGCCCAATGGGCTCACAGAACCACGTTGCCCCCTCGCCGGTCTCCGGATCAACGGAGCGCACGGTCAGCAGCGTGATCTCGTAGTCGAAATCGACGAAGCCCTCCACGATGACGCGGCCGGACTCGACGCGGCCGCCACTCATGGCGTAATCCCACGCGGCCTGGACATCCTCCGGCGAACGCAGCGTGGACTGCCCCTTGCCCGAGGAACTCATGACCGGCTTGACCACACACGGGAAGCCAATCTCATCAACAGCTGCGGTGAACTCATCAAAGCTGGAGGCGAAGTGATAGCGGGAAGTCGGCAGCCCAACCTCTTCCGCAGCCAGACGGCGAATACCCTCTCGGTTCATGGTCAGCTGAGTCGCCCGTGCGGTTGGAATAACGGTGACGTCCAGCGTCTCGTCTTCCTCAACCTCTTCCAGCACCTCGGTTGCCAGGGCCTCGATCTCGGGGACGATGAAGTGGGGCTTGACCTCGAGAATCAGGTCCCGCAGTGCACTGGGGTCCGACATATTCAAGACGTAGGCGTGGTGAGCTACCTGGTGTGCCGGTGCATGCTCGTAGCGATCGGCAGCGTGCACCTCAACGCCAAGACGTTGGAAAGCAATGGTCACCTCCTTGCCGAGCTCGCCAGAGCCGAGCAGCAGAACTCGCGTCGCTCCCGGCTGGTACGGGGTTCCGGTGACTTCAGGGGTGAACATCGAGATAAACTCGCTTTCGTCTACGGCACGTACGCTGCACAACCAGCAGCTGTGAAATTGATTGTCTCCAGCATACGACAGCGAGCGTATTCACCGCGGCGGGCACGGGCGGGAACCTAGCGCGGGAACACCCGCTCAAACTCGACCAGCGCCGCACTCCGGTCAGCAGCCAAGACAACGTTCGCCTCAGCACCGGCAGAGTCTGCCACCACTTGACCGCGGCGTCCTGGCTCATCTGCAAAGGTTCGCTTATCGACGCCCACGAGACGCATCTTCTCCACTTCCCCTGTCACCGCACCGACGGCCACCATCGCAGCAAAGAGGTCATGGACCTGCGCCTTGTAACCGACCCCCACACCCTGGTGGAACTCAAAGTAGAACTTCAGCGAACGGCGCAGAACACGCAGCAGCTCCGGGTTCATACCGGCATCGCGCCAGAACTCAATTTCAACATCGCTGATAGTGATGGTCTCGGTGACATTGAGTGGAATCAACGTCGGCACCGGCGCACCTGCGGCGGTGGCGATACTGCGCACGGCATCCTCCGGGCGCTCGACTGCCACAGCGCCCGCGGTGCCGAAGACCTCGGTGACCGCGGTGGGGTCGACCCAGAAGTTCCATTCCGCAAACTCGGTAACGTTACCGTGGTACTCCACAGCACCGCCCATAATGGTTACGCCGTCGAGCTCCCGCATGAGTTCTGGGTACTTCTTCAAAGCGGCCACGTAGGTAGTCATAGGGCCAGTGACCAGCAGGTGCACCTTCTCCCCCGTCGACCGCGCCTGCTCGATGACCTGGCGCCACAGCGCCAGCGGATCCGTCGCTCCTCCGCGCCCCGGCTCGTAGATGACGGCCGGTGGCGCCAGGTTGTAGCCCAGCCCGTACGGGCCATGAGTCTCAGGCGTGGTAGTCAGCTCACGGTCAGCGGGCCCCTCGAAACCGCTGACAACCGGGACCTCCGGACAACCGCAGAGATTCAACATGTATTTTGTGTTGCGAGCGGACCATGCCGCAGTGGTGTTACCACCTGCGCAGGTCACACCCACCAGCTCAATCTCGCCTGCGGTATGCAACCCCGCGAGGTAGACGAGAGCAAGACTGTCATCGATACCCGTGTCAACGTCGGCAAGCACTTTCAAACGCGTCATAAGGTCAAGTGTGACACGAAACACGCTCGGCTCGCAGAGCTAAACCCGGGCAAAACAGGAATACAGACAAGTTTTCGCGGGTGCTAGCCGGATTTACTAGTTCGTCGCCATCCCTGCATCACCCACCGGAGCGGACTCCGGCAGCGGCATAGCCAGCTCGGTCAAGACCTCGCGCAGACGCGTCGGGTAGTCGGTAATGATGCCATCGACACCAGCGGCAATCTGCTCGCGCATGGTCTCCTTTTCATTCACCGTCCACGGCACCACCTTCATGCCAGCCTCGTGTGCGCGGGAAATCAGCTCCGGCGTGGCGACCGGGTGGTAGTCAGAATCCGACGGTGTCTTGCCGTAAGGAATGCTGTGCGTCGGTGAGAGCACCTGCACGCCGAGCTGCTTGGCGGCCTCGATAATGTCGCCATCGACCTCGTCGTAATTGACATCGCCGATCCAAGGAGAATCCTTCTTCCAGGTGGTCTCGTCCCACAGCATGACCAGTGGAATCTCCGGGTTCCGTTCCGCGACCAGCGGCAGCGAGCGCCAATCGAAGGACTGAATCATCACTCGATCAGCCACACCCGCGCGGTCAATCTCGTCGAGAATCACATCGACGAACTCCTGTGGTTCTGCCGAGTCAGCGCGCTTTTCGCCCTCAATCTTGGTCTCAATGTTGAAGTGGATGTCCTGGTTGTCCTTAGTTAGCTCGAACAGCTCCGGCAGGGTCATCATCCTGTTGCCCTTGATTGGCTCCGCATCCGGGAAGTCCTCGAGCTTCTTGTCGCAGACCAGGGTTTGTACCTGCTCATAGGTGAGGTCATGCACGAGCTTGCCGACGTACGGGTACTGCGGATCCCCCTCCGTCACTGGCTCGGTGTCCGAGCACTTATCGTCTTGGATCTCCGGATCGTGCCAGACCATAGGCACGCCATCCTTCGTCAGAACGATGTCCAGCTCCAACGTTGTAACGCCCAGCTCCAGCGAGTTGGCCATCGCCTGCTTGGACTCCTCCGTCCACTCACCACGACCACCACGGTGCGACTGCAGATCAAAACCCTCCGGCAACTTAGCCATCGCAGCCGGCCGCACATTCGCGGACGCATTCAGCTCAGCGACCTGCTGCTTTTCAAAGGTCTTCTCTTCGCTCGCCGTAGTGCTAACCGCGCTTGTACTGCTTGACGACGACACCGCGTCGTTGTCCGCATCATTGCTGCAGGCTGCAATAGGAGAAATAGCAAACGCACCCATAGCAATGGCCGCAATTGCGCGGCGTGTGCCGTGAGCACGTGAGTTCTGTGGCTGCTCTCTCTGCTCGGTCCGTTCGTCAAGGATGGAGTCAGATGAGTTGTGAGAAGACATGGCCGGTGATTTTCCTCTTTGGGCTTAGTATTAGCGACTTATGTTAGCGACTTCATAGCGACGGCATAGTACCGACAACAAAGTGTCGACAAACTACCGTCGGAGATTTTACGGAACACAGAAATCTACGTGAAATCTGTGTGTTGCGCCACTACTTTAAAACGGCTTGCCAGCACTCGCATCTGGAGAGAGCACGGGTTAGAGATTAATTTCCCTCTGCCTTTGGAATCTCACCTTCTTGAGCAACTTCTACCCCATCCCAGGAGTACGTAACGGGAGCGTTGTACTGGTCTTTAAAGGCGAAGGCACCGCCGTCTTCAATCATTTTATTGACATCGAAGAAATTGACGGTCACAGTTTTGCCATCGCCTTCGACCGAGTTGATTGTCCGCGGACCACCGGCGGTACCCACGTACTCGCCCTTATGAAACAGCAGCACTGCACCAGAGGTAGTTGAGTGGGTAATTTCATTCTGTACTGCTGAGGCAAAGGTCAACTCGCTGGTGGTATCCCAGTTCGTATTGTCCGTGACTGTCCAACCGCTGCCATTGCCACCTTCCATTGAGTTCAGGTCGGCAACCGCTTCTTCGAAAGACTCTTCCTGGATTGGCGCAGAAGAACCCCCATCGGTGTCGTTATCATCGACATCCGGATTGGGGGTATCTGCACTTTCACTGTCATCCTCGACAGTGGTGGTCGTAGTGATGGTGGTCGTTTCTTCATCTACCTGAGGAGCAGAGGTCGGTGCTGCAGTCTCATCAGTGGAGCAACCGGACAAAGCCACTACACCTGCGACCGCCGCGCTAACCAGCATCGACCCGCGACGAACTGAACGACCACTCATGGCTGGAACCTCTTCTGTTCTCTCAAGTTTTCTCAAGCACCTAGCTACGGCGGAGCATTACTTTTCTCATGTCCGACTCTGAATTGAGTTTACTTGGAAAAATTCAAGAGTCCCCGAGAGTGCCCAAGAATTCTCGAAAGCTCTCGAGAGTTCTCGGGAGCCGTTAGGAAGCGGGCTTCGCGCCGCCGGGAATCTTCCCCTCGTGGACGACGTGATCGCCGTTCCAGAAGAAGTGAACATTAGAGGTGAACTCCGCCGCATCAGCGTTCGGCGCACCTGCGGCCTCCTGGGCCTCCCAGTCGTGGTAGATGACTGAAATGTTCTTACCATCAGGGGTCGGCGTCACCTTGTTGATGTGCTGAGGCCGGTCAGAGTCCGTACCAATGAACTCACCCTTGTGGAACATCAACAACACAGTGGAGGACTGAGCGTTGCCCTGCTTGGCCTGATCTGCGAGAGCAAAGCTCAAATCGCTACACGGGCTGAAGTTGGAGGTGCCAGTGTACTTCCACCCATCATGGTTGTTCGGACGCTCCCTGTTGACCTTATCCAGGGCCGCCTGGATTTCAGGTGCAGCCGGGTTCGGGGTACAGCTATCCGCCTGCGCCGGAGCTGGAGCCGGTGCTGGTGCCGGAGCCGGTTTCGCCTGAGCCGCAGGAGCTGCAACTGCTCCACCTACTGCGGAGAAAACCATCGCGCCGGAAAGCACGGCGGAACTTGCCAGTCGTTGTACTCGGTGTCCTGTGTTTTGCATGAAAACCACACGCCTTCTGTCGTTTGGACTTCTGTCGTTGGACCACGCGGTGAGGCCTACGATACAAAAATGACTCTGAGATGCCAGGGTCAACTGACAATTCCCAGAGCCTTCTCGTGGTTAGCAAATGTTCTTTTTTACAGCAGCCAGCAGTTTCGGCACCGAAGATTTTTTATCTAACAGTTCGATAAAGCCGGGTCGAAAGCGGGACTATTTTCCGGTTAGTTCGCCACTGCCTCCAGATTAAGTGTCCAGCGCTAGTTGTCCAGCACGTCGTGAACAACGATGGTCTGGTCACGACCCGGGCCAACACCGATGTAAGAAATGCGAGCGCCGGAGAGCTCCTCCAGGCGGTTCAGGTAATCCTTGGCCTTGTCCGGCAGCTCATCGAAGGTGCGGCAGCCAGTGATGTCTTCGTCCCACGCAGGCATGGTCTCGTAAATCGGGACAGCGTGGTGGAACTCCGACTGGGTGAGTGGCATTTCGTCGTGGCGCACGCCATCAACGTCGTAAGCGACACAAATCGGAATCTCGCCGATACCGGTCAGGACGTCCAGCTTGGTGATGAACAGATCCGTGAAACCGCTGACGCGCGCGGCGTAGCGAGCCAGCACCGAGTCGTACCAACCACAGCGGCGCTTACGGCCGGTGTTGACCCCGACCTCACCGCCGGTGGTCTGCAGGTACTCGCCCCACTTGTCGAACAGCTCCGTCGGGAACGGGCCAGCACCGACGCGGGTGGTGTAGGCCTTCATGATGCCCAGCACCGAAGTGATCTTCGTCGGGCCGATACCGGTGCCCACGCAGGCACCACCAGCGGTTGGGTTCGAGGAGGTCACGAACGGGTAGGTGCCGTGGTCGACGTCGAGCATGGTGGCCTGGCCGCCCTCCATGAGGACGTGCTTGCCGGCATCCAAAGCCTGATTGAGCTCAAACTCCGAGTCGATAATCATCGGACGCAGGCGGTCGGCGAAGCCCATGAAGTAATCAAAGACCTCATCCGGATCGATGGCGCGACGGTTGTACAGCTTGACCAGAATCTGGTTCTTCTGAGCCAGCGAAGACTCAATCTTCTGGCGCAGAATCGACTCATCCAGAATGTCCTGGACACGCAAGCCCGTACGGCCGACCTTGTCGGCGTACGTCGGGCCAATACCGCGGCCAGTGGTGCCGATAGCGCGCTTACCCAGGAAACGCTCGGTCACCCGGTCCAGCGTCTGGTGGTACGGAGCAACCATGTGGGCATTGCCGGAAACGCGCAGGCGGGAGGCCTTTGCACCGCGAGCTTCAAGGCCATCAATCTCGTCGAAAAGCGCCTCGAGGTTGACCACACAGCCATTACCGATAATCGGCACAGCGTTTTCCGACAGCACACCCGCCGGAAGCAGCTTCAGCTCGTACTTCTCACCGCCGACGACAACGGTGTGGCCGGCGTTATTGCCACCGTTGGGCTTGACGACGTAGTCAACGCGGCCACCGAGAATATCGGTTGCCTTGCCCTTGCCCTCGTCGCCCCACTGGGCACCGACGATAATGATTGCGGCCATAGTCCTACTTCAACTCCTGGGATTGCAGACGACGCATTAGAGTGTAGTCCTATGCGTATTGTTGTGCTGCAGTGTGGCCCCGATGTACCCGCGTTTTCCCAATTGCTCCGCCAATCATGGTCTATATCAGCACCGTCCGCACCATCAGCACCAGCTACTCCGGCACTACCCGCCTATGCGCTTCACGACGTCGCGATGATCCCCGCCCGCAAGGAGCTGGCTTTCATCGACGACCTGGCCAAGGACGTACTGCCTATCGATACAGCACCGACGCCGGAGGAAATCTCCAAGCAGAAAAAGGTCGACCACTTAGGCGCTCCGCAACCCGCTCCGCAAAAGCCGAGCGAGCCGTTGCGAATTGTGGTCGTTGGCACCGACGCGGCACTGGCTGCCGTGGCAACCTACCTGATGCGCAAGAACCTCCTGTGGATTGAACTGGCACATGTCCCCACCGCCCCCTCGACCGCGGCCAAAAACTGGGGCATCGAAGGAGGAGAAGGACTCGATGCGACGGCCGCGCTCACACGCCCGACGATGCCAGTGCCACTGATCCGCGATGACACCGGGCACGCAATTGTTGGTTACGTCCTACTGACAGAGCCAGGAATTACCGGAGTGTCCTCGGAAAACGGGTTTACTGGCGAGGTCTATGTCGACGAGCATCAGATGTTCTCCGGCACATCCACCGGCCTGCAGATTCGCCCTACCCCCGACGCCCCGGGCATCGTTGCGGCCGAAGTTCCGGCGCCGGACGCGGAAGTCGGTAACGAGGATGGAGGCAACAAAGGCCTGCTGAGCCGACTCGGATTGGGTCGCGGTGGCCGTCGTAAAGCGAAAGAAGCCCCGTCCCGCGAGCTGCACCGCCCGATGACGGGTCGGGCAGTTCAGGTTGGTGGCCTGAGCTTCCGTTACGTACGCGATGGCGTAGAGTCGCGAAAGCCGCGCGAGAAAACAACTCTGTACCGACACCTCCGCGACTTGCAGATTGTGCACTAACTGCGTCGGGGGGGGCAATAGCCACGGTCTGTCTGCGAGAAAGTGGCCTGCATGAAAGTGGCCTGCGCGATAGTTCGAGTACAGATAACATTTGAATGTTAAAGCCACTGCCTCGATAGGACAGCATCATGACTGACAACACCCCACGGTTACGCGCTGGCGACCAAGCCCGCCACACTGCGCTGGAACGCTTGGAATGGGCATTCCGCGATGGCCAGATTGACTTTGCGGAACTGCAGGAGCGCACCGAGAAAGCCCAAAAGGCAACGTACATTGATGAGTTGCCCGCATTGACACAGGACTTGTCGCTGCCCGCGAACCTGGCCGAGCCGACTCCACATGCGCACCCAACCCCTAACCTGCGCCCGAACCTGCACAGCGTCCCGGACGAGCACCATTCAGTGGCACCGAATGCAGCCAACGATCATCAGCCAGCTCGGATTGATAGCTCCGCCGCGGCAACCGGTTCGAAGCTCTCCATCGGCATCTTCGGCGGCACCGACAAGAGAGGCCCTTGGACGTGCGCTCCCACGCACACCACGGTGGCGGCCTTCGGCGGGACTGGCTTGGATTTCCGCGAGGCCATCCTGACCGCGGAAACCACTGTCGTCAACATTGGCTGCGCCTTCGGTGGAGTCGACGTCATTGTCCCCGACCACTACCAGGTTGATGTCGACGTGCTCCCCATCTTTGGCGGCACGGATGTTACTGGAAAACCGGGACGCAACCTACCCGCTCCTGGCGCCGGACAGGCTCCGAAAATTATTGTGCGCGGCTTTGTCGCTTTCGGTGGCGTCGAGGTCAAGCGCGTACCGCAGTAGAGCAGGTTGCAGTAGCACGGGGCAGTAGAGCGTACCGCAGTAACCGACTGACGCCTAGCGAGCCGCTACTCGCCCACTCCTCACCGGCTACTCGTCCCATACCTCCGGCGGCATTGCTGGGAACGGCGTCGTCGGCGGCAGCGTTGCCACGGCTGAACGTCTGGACAGGCCACACACCTGCAACAGGTCCACCACCAATGAGCGGGACTGCGCAAACACGACCTGCTCCGATAGCGTTGCGTCCTCGATGACGCGCGGGTGCATTTTCGCTGCTAGACGACGCAAGTACCGAACCACATCTTCAAGCTTGACCTCTCCGGATCCCTCGGAAAGCTGGACGATAGCGATGTCGCCGGATTCGAAAGGCAACTCGCCCCACTCTGGGATTCGGCGCACGGCGGCTTCGTCGTCAAGCACATGACTGACCAGGCGCGTGCCTTCAGATACGCCGAGAACAAGCCCACACAGTTCGGGCGAGAAGTCGATGTGGTCCTCCCGGGCTGTGATAGCGCGACGCGCGAGCACACGGATGTTGCGCATGGCGTTGTCGACAGGATGAACCATGCGTGACAGCGAGTGGATTCGATCCCGGGAGCGCCAGAGCAACGGGGAGATGCGGACCTGCTCGCCCGCGTCGGCAACGGTGCGGTCCATCAGCGAGACCTGCGCCTGCATGGAGCGAACCACGCTCAGTGCGGTGCGGATGCGATCGGTGTCGCCCTCTTTCATGCCGATGCCGATGTCATAAAGTACGTCTGCACCCATGTCGAGGACCTTGGCCACCTTGCGGCGAGCACCCGCCAGCGGGCTTCGCGGCAATACCATGAGCACAATAATGCCCACCACACCACCGACGAGAGCATCGATCATTCGGTAATAAGAACCAGCGGTGCCCGGCGGAATAATGGTGGCGATGAGCACGGCTGAAGATGCCGCTTGGTTCACCACAAGCGGGCCTCGACCGACAAACACGCCGATGATCATGGCGACAAACACACCGACGGTCAGCTGCCAAATACCCGAGCCGAGGATGGAGATAATCACATCACCAATGCCGACTCCCAGCGAGGCACCGAGCACCAACTCAACAGAGTGCTTCAGGCGAGGACCTGCGGTCATCACATTGAGGCTGATGAAAGCGGCCATCGGCGCGAAGAACGGGTTGGGGTGCCCCAGTACCTCAAGCGCGAACCAGTAGGCCAACCCGGCGGCTAGCGTCGCCTGGACAATAAGCATCCAGCGGGAGCGCACACGGGCAACGGCATGGAGGAAACGCGTGCGGGGCCTCACTTTCTGACGCAGCTTGTTTGCTGCGCGGGAGGCCGGATGTAGGTACGTATTGCGAAAATCTTGGAAATCCGGGCGCGGATTATCCTCGACGAATTGCGTTTCCTTAGCTTCGACGAGATCGCCGACATGCGCGGGAGCAATGTCCTCAAGATCCCTGGCAGCTGCGGCATCCTTATCTTCCCCACCAGCGATGCCAGCCATGCCGAAGTCACCATCCTCATATGAAAAACTGTGCACTTTTTATGTACCCGATGTGCTGTTGTGCACTTTTATGCGCTCGCTGAATCTCTGTGCACGATTAAAGACCCAACTCTGGCAGCGCGGATTCATCACTGTCACGCAGCAACGCCATCATGCGACCGAATTCATCATCCTCGCCGATAGCCTTAGCAGCCTTAGCCAACGCCGCGAAGGCGCGGAGCACACCACGATTGGGCTCGTGCTCCCATGGAATCGCTCCGAACCCCTTCCAGCCGTTTCCGCGCAGCAGGTCCAGACCGCGGTGGTAACCAGTGCGGGCGAAGGCATAGGCCTGAATCTCCTGACCTTCGGACAAGGCACTTTCAGCCAAGTCTGCCCACGCCTGGGAATCGCGCGGGCATGCGCGAACCACGGCCTCCGGGCTTGCGCCACCGTTGCGGGCAGCAACGGCCTCGTCAAGAACGGGGAGCTTCACGGGAGCAGGAGCCATCATGTCATTGAGTTTCATGCGTCCTATTGTGCCAGGCATGACGTGCCGATGGCAGGATCTAGGCATGCGACTCTCTGTTGGTAAGGGGCGGGCACAGCGTGGTGGCGCGGGCGTCGGCAAGCGCCAGATGACGACGAACTAGCGTTCCCCGACTACTCCGGGCAGCTCGGCTTCGTCGAATCCAACGACTCACCATTTTCCAGCTTGGTCGCAACAAAATCGGCCACTCGGGCACATGCTTCCATCAGCATCCAACCCGACAGCTGGACAGAGAGGTCACGCTCCTTAATCGCCGAACCGCGAACCGCGCCACCGACTGATTGCGCAACCGAACCGCCCTGTGGGAACTGAGCATTGTCGTTCCAATCTGCGGGGAAAAGCGGCAGGCCATCGACCTCGAGGCGGTGGTACCAGCACTTTTCCCCCGACGCCAGAACCAGTCGGCGAGCAATGCGGGCTGCCGCGCGATTCATGCGATTGTCTCCAGGCAAACGCACCGCCGCATCGGCGAGGTATCGCACGAGGATGCCGTTGAACAGACCACCATCGCCGCCACCGGCACCGGCGATGACATTGTCGGTGGTCGCCAAATCCTTTGCCACCGCGTGGATGAGGTTTTGCACGCGCGTGAAATACTTCGTCGCCTGTTCCCGCTGGCCGTGCGCCCGAAGCGCAAGTCCCACTTCAAGGCAAGCGCCAATCATGACACCCTGGTTGTACGTAAACATGCCCTTCTGCACCACGGCACCTGCCATGGACAAGCGAATGCCGTCGTAGAGCAGACCTGAGTCCGCCAAAAGGTTGGCGTAAACCCAGTCGATAAGTTCCTCTGCCTCCTTGATACGACCAGCCCGGGCCAGAGCGATGGCTGCAGGACCGTTCGAGGGGACGTTGAAAAAGAGGTCCTGCTCACGCCACGGCAGCACACCCGTGGACTCCTGCCGACCATCGCCCAAGCATGAAATCAGCCGCGCTGTCGTCTTCTTGGGCACCGATGCGCCGAGGACAGCGTCGGCACGCCCGAGCGCCAACGCCATCCACGCGCGATCGTCATAGTACTTGTTCTTGGTCAGCAGCGTGAGGTTGCGAATGCGGATACCCCGAGTGGTCTGGCGGATAGCGCGGTACTTCTCCTTAGAGGGCACGCGCTTGGCTGCGTCTACCAGACAGTCGAGATACTGCGCCTGCCACCAGTAATGCCAGTTGATGAAGACCTTATGTCGCAGCGGCGCGGGCCAGGAAGCCATTGCCAGATTCGTGCCCGGAAGACCCCACAGCTTCGCCGCATGACGGTTGCGAATCGCCTGCTCAGCCACGTCCGCGCGATAGGCCCACGTTTCGGCCTCCGGACGCGACATTTTTAGAACCACTGGCTCTCCTTAAAACGGCTGTGAAACAGCTCTAAAACAGCCTTTCGAAATAAAACACCTAAGCAGACAATTACCAGGCCGCGGTGATGTCTGCATGAGTACGAATCCAAGAGTGCATGGCAATACCCGCCGCTACCCCCGCATTTATCGAACGCGTCGATCCAAATTGGGCAATCGACACCGTCAGGTCCGCCGCCTGCTGTGCTTCTTCAGTCACTCCCGGCCCCTCCTGGCCGAAGAGCAAAAGACAACGCTCGGGCAACTCAACGGTTTCGATGGGTACGGAGCCCGGCACGTTGTCCACGGCCACCACAGCCAGGTCATGCTCGCGCGCCCAGCTAATGACCTCCGACACCGTCTCGTGGTGCAGCAAGTGCTGGTAGCGGTCAGTCACCATCGCGCCGCGACGATTCCAACGCTTGCGCCCCACGATGTGCACGGCCTCCACCAGGAAGGCATTTGCGGTGCGTACCACGGTGCCGATGTTGGAGTCATTCTCAAAATTCTCGATGGCGATGTGCAACGGATGACGACGCTTATCCAGCTCCGCGACGATAGCCTCCATCGTCCAGTAGCGGTAAGCATCGACGACATTGCGTCGGTCGCCCTCATCCAAAAGCTGCTCATCGTATTCTGGGCCGGTCGGCCGAGGTTCGTTCGGGTGCTCCTGCTCCCACGGCCCCACCCCGACACGAGCCTCAAACCACTCCGTCGGCCCCTTCCCGGGCTCAGGCGCGGTCAAGAGTCAACAGCCCCTCGACCAGGAACAACTGCGCCATGGTGTAGGTGTCCATCACTGCAGCATTCAGAAGCTTGCCGACGACGCCCTCCTCCGCAAACATCTTTCGAGCCATCAGTAGCGTGTCGGAGATGAGGAACAGGTTGCCACCGTGACCTAGGCCGTAGGTGGCATCGGCAATCGGCAGGCCGGTCTGCTCATCAGTTCCGACAGCACCGGCCCCCTCCAGCAGTACCGGGTCATCGGCCAGTGCAGAAGTCACGGCCAGCAGCGGACCGTATCCAACTGCAGCGGGCAGCGCCTCTGGCTTTACAGCACCGACCAGCGGTACCGAACCAGCCCACAGTGGGAAGCGAATGGCAGCACGCAGCGCGCTAATGCGAGCTCCGGCACGCCACAGCAGCACGTGGTAGGCAACCTGGTTAACTGCGAACGGCACAGAACCGCGGTTCAGGTTCGGCTTGTTCGGCATGAGAATCAAGTCGCCCAACCAACCGCCGGCGAGGCCGATGAGCAGGGTGGTCGTCGTGAAGCGAGACGTCTCGTGGCGACGGCGCCAAACATTGGCCGCTAACAGTGGCATGAGGACAGTCTTGGAAACTCGACGTGGAGTCTCCCAGCCGAAGGCGCTGGAGACAACGTTGACCGCACTGGCGGCAATGTAGCCGGCGCGTTCCGGGGCACGGCGGGTGTCGGAGCTTGCGCTGGCGATACCGACGAGTGCGCCGAGGCCCTCGCCCGTGCGACGCACAAACATGTCAGCGACGGTTTCCTTGGTGCCGGGGAGTTTGGTCGTAGTGAGCTTGGACAAGAGTCCTGCACGCTTGGTAGTCATGGGGATGTTCCTCTTTCGTGGGACTGCGTTGGGGCGGATGAGCTGGGTGAGGCTCAGTGAGTTGAGTGAGGCTCGGTAAAAGCTCTAGCGCTCAGATTCTTAGGCCAGGCCCAAGTCATCCAAACCGAGCAGGTAACGGTACTCCAGGCCTTCACCCTTGATGACCTCGTCGGCGCCCGTCGCGCGGTCAACCACAGTGGCTACACCGACAACCTCGGCGCCGGCCTCGCGTAGGGCAGCTACGGCGGTCAGCGGCGAGTTGCCCGTCGTGGTGGTGTCCTCAACAACCAGGACCTTCTTGCCCACAATGTCCGGCCCCTCAATGCGGCGCTGCATGCCGTGCTTCTTGGCTTCCTTGCGTACTACGAAGGCATCAATCGGACGTCCTTCGGCGTGCATGACAGAGGTGGCCACCGGATCCGCGCCAAGCGTCAGACCACCGACGTGCGCGTAGTCCCAGTCGGCAGTGAGCTCCCGTAGCAGGGAACCAATCAGGCGCGAGGCCTCATGATGTAGGGTGGCGCGGCGCAGGTCAACGTAGTAGTCAGCCTCACGTCCAGACGACAGCGTGACCTTGCCATGGACAACCGCCAGCTCCTTGACCAGCTCGGCCAAACGCTGCAGCTTCTCCTGATTGACATTGCTCGTGTGGGTGCTCATCTGAGGTTGTCTCCTAAATAAACGACTGTGTGCTCAAGGATATGTCTGGTTCTACTCGTCCGCGGAATCAGGGGTTGCGCCTTTGTCCTCGGATACAGATTCGGTGGGGTTGTCGCTGCTGTCGAGGTCTGGGGCGGCGTCGGTAAAAATACTGGCGGGCTTCACATTTGATCGCACTACACGTCCCCGGCTCGAGCGCATTCGGCTATGTTCGGGATCCTCACCAAGCGCAGGAATCTGCTGGCCAGAATCCCCAATGTCCTCCGACTCACCAACGTTTGCCCCCATCTTTCGTGCCGTTGACCGCGAAGGCAGCGCCGTCGGATCAAGCGGTATATCCCGCGTAGGGCGCCACGACGAGCCGTCAATCGCCTGCACCACCGTGGGTTGTGCATTGCTTTGCGACGACCACTGCGAATCATCCGTGGTTGCATCCACGGTGGCAGCAGACGAGGACGAAGGAGAATCTGCGTAAACAATTTCCTCAACGTCCAGCGGCTCTTCGCCCTTGCTATTCTGCGCGCTGTGACTCTGGGCATGCCCGTTCTGTGAGCTGAGATCCTGCGATTCGTGGTTAGCAGAACCGTTGCGACGCTGGTCTGGTACCGCGTGCAAGTGCCCACGCCCGGTTCCATCCGAAATCAAGGAACCAGAGTCAACGGACTGCTCGGTGAGCTGCAAACGAGTGGGATCCCACTGATTTGTGTCCGGAGCGACAGTTTCGCCTTCCGCCGGTGGCAACCTGCGCGCAATGTCGGAGAAGTCCGACAGCGATGCCAGTGCACCGTCCCAGTCCTCTGGCACTGAATTATCAATCAGCTGAGCCAAGGACCAGGAGTTTTCGGACCACATGCGGGTAATGGCCGGGTGCACGTCGGCAAGTATGCGGGTTGCACGGTCGTCGAAGATGCGATGAATGAGCTCTGGGTCGGTAGCTGCGACTACCAGGCCGGCTTCGGTGGCTACGTGAGGCAGCGTCGTGCCGCCGCTGCGGCGCAGCTCGAAAACCTCATCGCTGGATACAGAGCGGCGGATGGCGATGGTGGTGATGCCACCGACATCGGCGAGGTGCATTTCCCGGCCAAAGGCGAAACCGGAGACCACGGCCTTGGCATCGCCGTCTGGCGTGCGCTGCCAGTACGACGGCAGCTCATGGTCCACACGGTTGTAGACAGAATTACGTTCCTGCGCCCAGGCCTTCCGCAAGTGACGCACCCGGCGACCGCTGATACGTCGACGGACAGGAGCCACTGACTTCTGCTGGGCGCGCTGCGGTTGCGCGCGCTGGGTGGGCTCTGTGGGCTGGGCGGGTTGGGTGACCTGAGTGGCCTGGGCGTGCGCCGCAAAATCGGATGATTGCGGCACTTCGCCGGTCTCGGTATTTTCGACCGACGCAGCCTGGAATTCTGTACCGTCAACAGTTCCAGTGCGAGCGTCAGCAGCGGTGGTGCTGTTGGCCTCTGTGGCACTGGTGTCGCCCACTAAACCTGTCTCGGGCTCATCCACGGTATCAGTATCTTCGGCAGTCACTGACTCGGCTGATTCCGCGCCAGACCCTGTGCCAAACTCCGTGCCGGACTCCGCGTCACTTCGGAGAGACCCGTCCGTTCCCGCATTCAGGTCAGCTGCTGTTCCCGATGTTTCGGAAGCCCCCGAGTTTTCTGTTGCTTCGGACATTTCAGCAGGGGCCGCCGATTCGATTCCCGAGACAGATTCAGGCTCCGCCGGCATCATTTGCCCAGCTGAAGTACCCAGTTCTATCGTCGAAAACTCAGTTTCAGGGTCAACTTCAGCGGCACCATCAGTCTCAGCGACAACCTCAGAGTCAGCGCCAGCTGCGACATTCGGTCTCACCACAGAAGCTGTCTCAGAGCTGCCCTGCTCTGAAGAATCCGGCTGTTCGGGCACAACATCTTCTGCCGCCACACCGGTTACTTCGCCGGCGAAGTCCGAGGGCTCGTCGTAAAGCGATGGCGACGAAGGAGACGCCACAGCAGTCTCACTTGTGCTGCGACGGCGGCGGTCGACAACGAACAGCGCGACTGCGGCGATGATGAGGATCGCTGCGAGGGTGAATACTAGGGGAATCATTAATCTCCTAGCTTAAGCCAGAAGCCGTTCTATTTGGTCAGCGACAATATGCCGTCCCCCGTCTGGCGCAATGCCAATGCCCGAGGCGAGAGCGTACAGGACTCTCTAGAACCGTAAGGGCGAGGGGAAATATCCACATGGACGACACATCAGGGGTTCCCTGGGGGGGTCGCCCTGCCCCGGACACATGCGAGTCCGGCGCCGCTTAGAAACGGACGATAGGCAGGCTCGGATTGCCAGCCCACTGGGACCAGCCTCCGACATACAGCGAGGCGTCAGTAATGCCCGCTTCTTCCATGGCCTGAATGAACAGTGAGGAATGAAGACCGGAACCGGAGTAGACCGCTACATTACGACCGGCTTCGATACCGACGGAGACAAAGCGCTCACGGAGCTGCTCAACAGGCAGGAAGGAGCCGTCGGCATTTTGCAGACTGCGAGCCGCCAGGTTCACGGCACCCGGGATGTGACCTGCCTGCAGATCGACGCGCTCACTGCGGCCTTCAAAGCGGCTGGGCTCACGCGCATCCACCAAAATTCCACGTTCAGACCAGGTGCGTACGTCGTCGAGGCTGGCAACAGGCATATTGCCCTCGCTCACCGCAATCGTTCCAGGCTGCGGCAGATTGCCGGGACCGAAGGCAGTCTCGTTTCCATCTGCTTCCCAAGCAGCTAACCCGCCGGTGAGGACACGCACATTCTCCAGACCCGCCCAGCGCAGAATCCACCAAGCACGTGACGCGAACAGCCCATCGCCCGCGTCGTAGACGATCACCAGATGCTCCGAGCGGACTCCCCAACGACGGACGGCATCGCGCACACGCTCGATATCCGGCAGCGGGTTGCGACCAGCTTCTCGGCTGGGAACACCCGCTAGATCCAACTCGGGATCACAAAACACGGCCAGAGGGATGTGAGCCGTAGCGTAGGAGTCATATGGTTTTTTAGCGCGCGACCAGCGTGCGTCAACGACGACGATGCGACCGCCACCGGCAATCTTGTCACGAAGCTCTTGTACCGAGATGGATGTTGTCATAATCCTGGATTCTAAATCGATTGACTTGGTAGCGCGATATGTACGTTATTAAAACTAGGAGCTCGGGAAGATGTCTGAAGATGCTGCCCACCTGGCCGTTTTCATCTCAAACGCAGGCCATGGAATCGGCCGTGCCACCGCAGAAAAACTGCTTTCCTGCGGCTAAACCGTCGGAGTTGTTGACGTCTCTGCTCGAAAATGTCAGCACTGACGGCACCAAGCGCATGGGTATTCGCATCACACCAGCTGATGTCGCCAACGCAATCGTCGACTGCATCAACCAGAAACAGGGCACGATTACTAAGGCTGACTTCCCCGTCAGCCTGCCGACAAAACTGCTGCACTATGCCGCCAGCGTCGGTGCCCCTTTCCTCAACCGCTTCATTAATGCAAAGCTGACTACGAAACGGAAGATCAGCCTCTAAGCCAGGACCCCGCTCCCTACCCGACTACCCACCGGGATCCTGTCCCGTCTCGCCATTGCCATCCGCTGTGTCCCCCCGCCCGTTTCTCTCGCGCTTTACGACGCAACCAGCGCCCCGGACTATCGAACGTATCGGGGTCCTCATTGGATTCCGCTTTTCGGTTTCCTTCCTTGCCTTTCGGGGCCACCCAGACCACACGATTAGTAGAGGCCGGCTCGCACTCCCCACTACCCCCGTCCCCTTCGTCAGTTCCTAGAATCGCCGGCACCTCATCCGGCCGAAGCGTCCACCAAGCATTTTCATCACATCGAGCATCATCGATCTTTCGATGCGTACCCGGATCAACCAACGTGAGATTATCCAGATCAGTGCCACCACCGGAAGACCACGACTGCACATGGTGAACATCACACATAGCTCCCGGAGTGCCCACGCCCGGCGCGGAGGAGCCTCCTTCCTCTCCAAGAAGGGCCAGATACTGTGGCAAAGTCCCCAGCCTGCGGGACCGACCAAAGTACAAGGTCTGTCCCTCATTCCCCAAGACTTGGAGGAACGAATTTCTATCAACCATCTGTTGCACGGCCTGACTAATGGAAATTCGCACTCCCGCATCAGAGACCGCTTTGCCCGATCCAGGAAGTACAAAATCTTTCCCATCAGGCAAGGAGACTCCAGCTAGCGCTGCCACATCTGCGATATGCGCGACGGTGACCACCGATGTCGTCCCCCGCGCCGGCTGAAGGTCACCGCCTGGTTGAAAGCCCCCATTCACCGCCGCTTCCACGGCATCATGAAAACGCTGCTCCGGATTCCGCTGGTCATCGGCACCTTCTTCGAGTAACCCGCCAGGGCGCGCATGATCCGCCTGCAGCCTTTTGAGCACCGCTGCAAACGAAGGCGTAACCACACCGCTCAACCGGCTCATGCCGTCCGGCCCCTGAGCACCGATTTTTAGGCTTCGTTTCCGAGCGCGGTCCTCATCCGTATACGGGTCATCAACCCCCAACATCGCCCGCAGGCGGTTCGGCAATTTATTGAGATCATCAACACGGATTTTGTCCACTAAATCTGCAATGTGCTTGTCCAGCAGCCTAGACAGCTGTGCATGCTCCGTTGCCGGCAGCTCACGAACGGCTTTGTCAATCTTCGAAACAGCATCCGCACCGACAACACCTTCCTCAACTTTCTGACGAAGGTTCGGCATTCGCACATCCTCATTCGCCGGAGCAAACGGATCAACATTCCTACTCAGGCGCCCTACGACGTTGATACGCTGCCTCGCTTCTGCTCGCGAGATTCGCATCTCCTGCGCTAGCCACGCAATCTGTCGATGCTCCGCGCTGGGCATCCGCCCCTTCATGGTCTCCACATAAGTCGCATCAATTACTGCGAGTCGTTTTCGCGCTTTCTCAATCGACTTATATGCATCGTGCGCATGATCCGGCGCAAGTACTTCGAAGTTCTCTACGATGACTGTCGACAGAGCTTCAAACTGCGCAACCGCATCTAAAACCTGAGATGTCGAAAGCGGTCCACTGCCATTTGGCACCGATGGTGTAGACATTTCCCCCACCCCCTTTTTAAAACGCTAGCAATCCGAATCCCCAAATGGACTAACTAATTTCCCTCCCCCACATTATCGCACACCCATTCGGCGCCCCACAACCCCTCAGCCAACTTTTTCGAATCTTTTTCCGAAACACTGCCGCGCTTCCAGAGCTTGAATACCCCACCATCCGCCCTAAAAACCCGACCAACCCGCCCCCCAAAAAAAGAACTGCACCCGAAAGCCTAAAACCGCACCACCATCACATCGTGGTCCGGGAAGCTCGAGCGCCCCACTAGCTCAAACCCCGCCTTCACATAAGCTTTCGCCGCCCGCGGGTTGGCATCATGGACAGCCAGACTAACCCCCGGGTACCCCAGCTCACGCGCATACTCAAGAAGCCCCGCAATCATCGGCTGCGACAGCCTGCGTCCGACCACACCCGGACGCAGCGCAATCGCTACTTCAGGAATCCCATTTTCCACAAAACCGTACCCCGGATCGTCCTTCGTAAACGTACGCAGCCAGGCCGCCCCCACCGGCACTTCATAGCCCTCGCATTCTTCGCTTGACGACGAATCCCCGCGCTCCAACCATTCCGCCTTAATGGCGGCCGCGCTGTAGGCGACCTCGCGAGAAACTCTCGGCTCAAATGGGTCAGTGCGGGTCATGTCGCTACTGAGCGACTCGAGGTCAGCGTCGTCAAGCGAAGTGGCGAAAAGGATAACCCCGCCCTGACTCGCATCCCATTGGTCGACGTATTGGCGCCTCGTGACTACATAATCTTCCGGCAGTGGCTGACTTTCATCTCCGAACGTTTCCGTTAGTTCGTCCATCCAGGCAATGAAGGGGCGGTCGGAGTCTGTCGCTGGTCGCCACTGAAAGTTAGTCATACTTGCGCACTATACCGGCACACTCCAGACCGACCGGAATGCAACAAGCCCACACGATCGGCCGCAGGGGACATAAACCCGGACAACAAAAGCACAAAAAAGGGGCGGTTCAGGAGAAAACTCTCCCAAACCGCCCCAACAAACGGACAGCCTGCTGAACAGGCATCGCCCTGAGGATTGGGAGCCCTAGCCCCGGGCTACGCCATCCTCACCATAGCCGACAACCTTCAGCGACTCACCATCGTCAGCAACCGTAACCTCTACTCGGTCACCATCGCGAACATCGCCCGCGAGCAGTCGACGTGCCAGCTCATCGCCGATTGCCTTCTGCACCAGGCGACGCAGCGGACGGGCACCATAGGCCGGGTCGTAGCCGCGCTCCGACAGCCAATCCAGTGCCCCATCCGAGACATCCAGCACCAGACGACGTGCAGCCAAACGCTCCGCCAGGTTGCGAACCTGAATGTCCACAATGCCGCGCAGCTGCTCGGAGGTCAGCGGATCGAAGATCACTACATCGTCGAGACGGTTGATGAACTCCGGCTTGAAGGCCATCTTGACCGCATCCATGATCTGTTCATGCGTACCACCAGCACCGAGGTTGGAGGTGAGAATCAGAATCGTGTTTCGGAAGTCCACGGTTCGCCCCTGACCATCAGTCAGGCGCCCCTCATCGAGCACCTGCAGGAGCACATCGAACACGTCCGGGTGAGCCTTCTCAACCTCGTCGAAAAGCACGACGGTGTACGGACGGCGACGAACAGCCTCGGTGAGCTGACCGCCAGCGTCGTAGCCGACGTATCCGGGAGGGGCACCAATCAGACGAGCGACAGAGTGCTTCTCGCCGTACTCGGACATATCGATGCGAACCATCGCACGCTCATCGTCGAAGAGGAACTCCGCCAGCGCCTTGGCCAGCTCCGTCTTACCAACGCCAGTTGGACCGAGGAACAGGAAGGAACCAGTCGGACGGTTCGGATCGGCAACACCCGCACGCGAACGGCGGACAGCATCGGAGACAGCCTCCACAGCGGCATTCTGACCAACGACGCGACGGCCGAGGTTGCGCTCCATTTCCAGTAGCTTCTCGGTTTCGCCCTGCATCATCTTGCCAGCCGGGATACCCGTCCAGGCGGAGACAACCTCAGCGACTTCCTGAGGCGTGACCTCCTCCTTGAGCATGGAGTTTTCCTCTGCGTCAGCGACCGATTCCTCGGCGGTCTCCAGCTTCTTCTCCAACTCAGGAATGCGCCCGTAACGCAGCTCTGCGACGCGCCCGTAGTCACCTTCGCGCTCAGCCTTTTCGGACTCAGTGCGCAGGGCATCGAGCTCTTCGCGAACGGAGCGAACATCATCAATCGAGGACTTCTCGTTCTGCCAGCGAGTCTTCAGAGCGTTGAGCTTCTCACGCTCATCTGCAAGTTCCTCACGGAGCTTGTCCAGACGCTCCTTCGACGCGATGTCAGTTTCCTTCTCCAGGGCCATTTCCTCGATTTCGAGGCGGCGCACAATACGTTCCGCGGAGTCGATTTCCTCCGGCGAGGAGTCAATCTCCATACGCAAACGCGATGCGGCCTCATCCACCAGGTCGATAGCCTTATCCGGCAGGAAGCGGGATGTGATGTAGCGATCCGACAGCGTTGCTGCCGCGACTAGCGCGGAGTCCTGGATACGAACACCGTGGTGGACCTCGTAGCGTTCCTTCAGGCCACGCAGAATGCCAATGGCGTCCTCAACGCTCGGCTCACCGACAAAGACCTGCTGGAAACGACGCTCCAGCGCAGCATCCTTCTCGATGTACTTGCGGTACTCATCCAGAGTCGTCGCACCGACCAGGCGCAACTCACCACGAGCCAGCATCGGCTTAATCATATTGCCCGCATCCATCGAGCCATCACCTGTGGCACCAGCGCCAACGATGGTGTGAATCTCGTCGATGAAGGTAATAATCTGACCGTCGGATTCCTTAATCTCGTCCAGAACCGCCTTCAGGCGCTCCTCGAACTCACCGCGGTACTTCGCACCGGCGACCATGGAACCTAGATCCAGGCTCATCAGCGTCTTGCCCTTCAGGGATTCCGGCACGTCACCTGCAACAATGCGGCGTGCGAGCCCTTCTACAATGGCCGTCTTACCAACGCCCGGCTCACCAATGAGCACAGGGTTGTTCTTGGTGCGACGACTTAGGACCTGAACCACGCGACGAATCTCCGCATCGCGGCCAATAACTGGGTCAATCTTGCCCTCACGTGCCCGCGCGGTTAAATCCGTCGCATACTTTTCCAGAGCCTGGTACTGCTCTTCTGGATTTTCCGTTGTAACCTTCCTCGATCCACGCACGCTAGTCAGCGCGCCCTTTAATGCCTCGGCAGTAGCGCCCGCCGACTGCAGCACAGTTGCCGCCTCCGACTGGCCAGTTGCTACACCGATAAGCAGAATTTCCGTGGAGACATACTCGTCTCCAAGCTCACCCGCCAGCTCCTCCGCAGCGTTCAACGCATTAACAGCATCCCTATTAAACTGCGGGTTCGCCATATTCGCCCCGCTTGCCGACGGGTACCCAGCGACCAGCTCCTTAGCGCGGGTCAAAACCCCGGAAGGATTAACACCCGCTGCCTCAAGCAGCGGAGCCGCAATACCCTCCTTTTGCTCCAGTAGCGCTACCAGAATGTGCCCAGGCCGGATATCCGGATTACCTGCGCTGGTAGCGGCCTTCATAGCTTCCTGGAGAACTTCTCCAGTCTTAGTTGTTGGTGTAAAACTCATAACTTGCGCCCCTTTGACTCAACTTTGTCATTCACTACCCATAACGCATTCAGCCTTGAGTCTGTTCCACTCAACTTCAAATTTTACAATTTCATACTGTGATTCACGCCACATCCACAGCGAAAAGGATTGCGCTCGGCAGCGTCGTTAAGCGCAGTAGCGCACCGGAAAGCACTAGAAAACATTGGAGAGCTCCAGAAACCACGTGCGGACACACTCCGACACACCGCCCAACGCCCTCACCAGCGCACTCCAGCCTGATTCGACTTCCCCCATGTGAGTGATGGGCGGGCAGCGCACTCATACTGTTTTGGTTACCCTGGTAGATGACATTCCTTCATTCTCACGAAAGGACTCGAATGAACATCGAGCAGGCACGTCAGATGACTGAGGGCAAGGGCTTCATCGCCGCTCTCGACCAGTCCGGTGGATCTACCCCGAAGGCTCTGCGCCTGTACGGCATCAACGAGGATCAGTACTCGAACGAAGATGAAATGTTCGACCTGGTTCACGAGATGCGTACCCGCATCATCACTTCCCCGTCCTTCAACTCTGAGCAGATTATTGGCGCGATTCTCTTCGA
Organism: Corynebacterium amycolatum; assembly: GCF_016889425.1. Lineage (NCBI taxonomy): Bacteria > Bacillati > Actinomycetota > Actinomycetes > Mycobacteriales > Corynebacteriaceae > Corynebacterium > Corynebacterium amycolatum. The sequence continues at coordinate 891,869 of NZ_CP069513.1, read as the reverse complement.
GCAGACCATGGATCGCGACATTGAGGGAATCCCGACCGCTCAGTACCTGTGGGAAAAGAAGGGCATCGTCCCGTTCCTGAAGACCGACAAGGGCCTGGCAGACAAGGAAAACGGCGTTCAGCTTATGAAGCCGTGCCCGGGCCTGGATGAGCTGCTGGAGCGCGCTGTCGCTAAGGGCATCTTCGGCACCAAGATGCGTTCCTTCATTGCTGAGGCAAACGAAGAGGGCATCAAGGCCAACATTGCTCAGCAGTTCGAGTTCGGCAAGCAGGTTCTGTCCCACGGTCTGGTTCCGATTCTGGAGCCGGAGGTCGACATCAACGCTGCTGACAAGGCAGAGGCTGAGGACATTGTCCTGCGCGAGTTGCTCGCCGGCCTGGATGACCTGGCTGATGACCAGAAGGTCATGATCAAGGTTTCCATCCCCACCAAGGATGACCTTTACAAGCCGCTGATTGAGCACCCTAAGGTCATGCGCGTCGTTGCCCTGTCCGGTGGCTACGAGCGCGAGGACGCCAACGAGCGCCTGTCCCGCAACCACGGCATGATTGCTTCCTTCTCCCGTGCACTGTCTGAGGGCCTGTCCGCTCAGCAGTCCGATGAAGAGTTCAACGCAACCATGGCTGAGTCCGTCAAGGGCATCTACGAGGCTTCGATTTCCTAATCGTCTGCTTTGCATCTGCGCTTCGCTGTGCATCTGTGCCTGTGGGTGCCTCTAGGTAGCCGCTAGCGCAACTAAAAAAACTCCCGCACCAGGTTTTCTTGGTGCGGGAGTTTTTTAATCGCGCCCCTGGTAGTCAAATACCGGCAGCGACCAGCCACGCCACAGCGCCGCTAGTCGAATGAACAGCGCCGACAGTACAGCGCAGATAATGTTGATGCTCTCGTGCAGGCCAACCATGTCGAGCACGTAGTAAAGCGTCGCCGCGACGACTGCGATGGAGGCATAGAGCTCCTTTTGGAACACCAGCGGGACGCGGTCACACATCAGGTCGCGGAGCACACCTCCAAACGCACCGGTAAGAACGGCGCCGACAATAGCGATGATGACACCGTGCCCCATCTCCATGGCCACGCGGGCACCAATGATGGAAAACGCCGACAAACCGATCGCGTCAGCGACCAAGAACACGACTCGGAAGTGCTTCATCAGGAAGTCAGCCAACAGCACCGTGATCAGTGCTGCACCGACGATAACCAGCAAATATTGTGGGCTTGCAACCCACACCAACGGATAGTGGCCGAGAATGACATCGCGCAGGGTACCACCGCCGATAGCAGTCATGCACGCAATTGTTGAAACCCCAAAGAGATCCATGCGCATTCGACCGGCCGCTAGTGCGCCGGTGACGCCTTCGGCCGTAATTCCAATGACCCAGAGGATGTGGAGCAGCATGATTAGAAATATAAAGGACTTCGCCCGAATCGGTAGAACTATAGGCTAATATCCCGCAATCTTCGCTCCCCACTCCTGCTTTCAGCTCGGCTCGCCCCTCTTCATTGCTTCCCAGCTAGCCCTGATCGCGAATTTCCAGCACCGGAATCGAGCGGCGAATCCGTTCCACCTCCGCTATATCAACATCGGCGACAAGCAACTGCGGGCTGTAGCCCGCCGAAGCAATAACCCCACCGTCCGCATTGACCAGCATAGAGTGCCCCGCGCCGGTCGGCCCCTCATCCTTGCCTGCAGCCTTCGCTCCACCAGGCCGTGCCGCATCAACGGCCGCGATCACGCAAGTGCTGTCCAAGGCACGTGCCGAAACCAGGGTCTGCCACTGCGTCACCTTGCCCGGACCATCATTCCACGATGCAGGCAGCGCGATGACCTCCGCACCCAGGTTGGCCAGTTGAATGAATTGCTCCGGAAACCTGATGTCAAAGCATGTCGCAAGGCCGAGGGCGACCGACGATCCGTCGGCAAGCGGGACATCACACACCACGTGCGCGTTGCCCGGCGCGACGGTATCGGATTCGCGAAACTCGAAAGCGTCGAAGAGGTGGAGCTTGTCGTAGAACTCGACACCGGGGCCGTCCTCATCACGCCAAGCCAGGAGCAGCGAATTGAAGACGCGGTGCATCGTCTTACCGTCGCGCTCCACCTCATCTGCCGGGCGGAACATGCCGACCACCACGCTGATTCCAGCAACGTGAGCGGCCTGCGAGATCTCCGCTACGAACTTATCGCTGCTGGACTCCGCCACCACGTCAAGACGACCGGAATTGAACGCCTTCATCGTGGCCTCGGGGAAGACTACCAAATCGGCATTTTCCTGTACCGCCCGCGCGATGGTCTCCTTCACTGCGTCTAGATTTTCTTCAACCGATGCTGACAATTCTAACTGAGCCAGTGCAATACGCATGCCTAAATGCTACCGACTACCCCGGATTGACTGTCCTGAAGTTATCCACAGGACGTCGCCGTGCGTTGCTATCGCTCAGAGTTATCCACAGTTCGCTGAAGATGCTCTTCCGCTGCCTTTCGCCACCCAGCAGAATCAAAAACATGGCCGAACACATCACAGTCAATCCAGCTCAACTATCCGCCTTAAGCCGCTCTTACCAGCAGATTTCCACTCGTATTGATGGTCTTTCCACCATCGTCGCAGCTGCCCCGGGAAGTGCCGACCTCACCTCTGCCTTGCCCGGCTCACGGATTGTCCCCGCTGCCTCCACTACTTGTGGGAAGTGGTCGGAATCATTGCTTGCCGCGTGCACAAACATCGACGTTATTGCGCAGGCTGCCGATGCCCTCGCGGTCAGCGCTCTCGCGCACGAGCATGACCAGTCCGCCGCCTTGGAAAAACCGTCATGGTCACGGTAGGCGAAGCGCTGCTGTGGCGTGTGGATTCGCTGGAGGTCCTCGCCCGGGCGCTGCGTTCCGGGGCGCGCGCCCTCACCGATTCCGCCGACAGTTCCCAGGGCGCACTCAACGCGCTTTCAGAGGATGACTTCGCCGGCGACAACCGCAGCGCCGCCGAGGCTTCTGTCACCCGCAGCTCCACGCGTCTGCGCCGGAGCAGCGTAGCGCTCGAACGTCTCGCCGCCTGCTGCAGCGATACCGCCGCCATGCTTAACGACGTCATCCGCGAACTTACCGACGCGGTAAACCAGGCAACCAACCTGGGGTTTCAGGTGAATCTGGTTTCTGGTGCGGTGACTCCGCCGGAGGGCATGCTGTCTACGATTGCGCGCAGCCTCGTTCATCCCAAAATTCCTTCCGGGCCTTTCACCATGGCCGAATGGCGTGCAACCTCGCAGCTTCGGATTCAGTCGGCCTTGGCTGAACTCAACCGACTCGATGAGAAGGCGGCGGACGCAATCTCAGCTCTTTCACCACTGGTGGCAAGCGGAGCTAGTGGCTCGGGTAGATTGCAGCGATCGCAGGCTGGTAGTGGTACTGGCATCACTAGCGACAAAGGGATTGACGGTGGTTGGGACTTGGAAGTTGGGAGCGGATTGGCTGGGGCGTATTCGAGTAGCCCGCTATCAGAGATAGATGCCGCCATGTCCACTCGCGCCCGGGCTTTGGGGCTGCCTCCTGGACAACTATTGGAGTCCTCGCCTGGACATTCTGCGATTGCGTTCGGTGACGTTGAGCGAGCATCGACTGTGATCACTCTCGTCCCCGGTACCAGCTCTAGCGCGGAGGACGCTAGCAGGCAGTTCGAGCGTGTAGCCGCGACCTTCCACGCCGCCGGTGGAGATCCGGAGGATGTGGCGGTGGTGTTGTTTTCCTATGACGCGCCACCCAACCTCCGTGAGGCCATACGCACCGAGTATCACAATTTTGCTGCAGAGCGGCTGCAGCACTTGCAAGCCGGTTTGATTGAGCGTTCCGGTGGTGTCGATAGCGGTGACACTGCAATTGCCGGTGGCACTACCGCCCATGCCCAGTCTCCTACTCAGCGGCACGTTGTCGCCGGCTATAGCTATGGGGCGACGGTGGTCTCGCAGGCCTCTCTTGGTAGTGGCCTCTACGCGGATAGGGTGCTGCTCATAGCTCCGCCAGGTGTTGGCCCTGGACTGGAGCGTGCAAACGACATGAAACTGCTCAAGCCGGACGGTACAGCCCGACCCGAATATGAAAATAGCCACCGTGTGGCGGTGGCGACGTCCCCGATGGACCCCATTCGTATTCCTGCCGAACTGGGGATTCATGGGAAAAACCCGGCGGATAAAGACTTCGGCGCATACACACTCAACCTGAGTGAGCGTGGCCTGTCCATGCGAGACTTGGCCGAATTCATGGTCACTCCCGTGCAGGATATTCCTCAAAAGTATCGGCACGTTCAGGGCAACCCACACATCGAACACTACTTTGACGATGAAGTTTTCACCCGCGAGACCAACCGGTGGCTAACTGATAGCTGACCGGCATCTCAGATCAACAGTTGCTTATCCGCGGCCCAAATTAACAAGCCAAGAGAAAACGGACTAAGCAGCCGACGCTGCTTAGTCCGTTCAATCACCCGTGTGGGTTATCCTCCCCAACACGATCACCTCTGCGCCCGCGCCGCGTGCGCGGCTCCCACATCACCACGGCCGTAGAGCGTGGGACGTGAACCAGTTCGCCACGCGAGCGGCGAGCCTGTGCCTTTGCCTGGTAGAGCTGCTCTCTCAGTTCTGCATTTTCCTGCTCAAGCGAATCCACCCTCTCAGTCAGGTCGATGATGGCCTTAATACCGGCCAGGTTGACGCCGTCTTCCTGACTCAGACGCTGAATCTCACGCAGCAGCGCCACATCGCGTTTAGTGTAGCGCCGACCTCCGCCGGAGGTGCGCTGCGGAGTTACTAACCCGAGTCGGTCATAATTACGCAGCGTTTGCGCATGCATGCCGGCGAGATTCGCAGCTACGGAAATGACATAGACCTCAGTGTTGTCGGACATTACTTCGCACCTGCCCAACCCTCACGAGGATTGAACCCGCTAGCACGCTCCGCTTCGACGTAGGAGCGCAATGTCGAAGTGGCATTGTCATCCAAATTGGTCGGTACCTTCACGCGCACGGTCACTAGCAGATCACCCGGAGTGCCATTGCGCTTTGGGATACCCCGACCGCGCACACGCAGTGTTCGGCCATCGGCTGTGCCAGCCGGCACACGCACGCGAATCTTGTCACCCAACGTCGGCACAGTAATGGTGCCGCCGAGTGCGAGTTCGCCGAAGCTCACCGGCACCGTGACCTCAAGGTCATTGCCGCTGCGGGTGAAGACTTCATCCGGGCGAACATGAACGGTGACAAAGAGGTCACCGGCCGGACGCCCTCGCAGTCCCGCTTCACCTTGGCCAGCAAGACGAACCTTCTGGCCGTCCACCACCCCTGCGGGGACGCGAACGGTGATGGTACGACGGCGGGTGGTCACACCGGTGCCGTTACACTGCGAGCAGGGATTCTCAATGCGAGTGCCCTGGCCACCACAGTCCGCACACGGACTGGAGAAGCCGAAGGCCCCCTTTTGCTCCTTGACATACCCCGAACCGTGACAGGTCGTACACGTCACCGGCGAGGTTCCCGGCGCTGCACCCGAACCATTGCAGTTCGTGCATGGCGACGGGTTGGTGAGCTGCAGCGGGATGGTGACACCTTGGGCGGCCTCGCGGAAATCGAGCGTAATCTCTGTCTCCACATCCGCACCACGGCGGGCCTTCTGCCGCCCGGCAGCACCAGCGCCACCATTGCGGTTTACGAAGCCGCCCAGGAAATCACCTAGGCCACCTGCACCACCAGCATTGCCACCGAATCCGGCACCTCCGCCGAAGAGATCCGACACGTCGAAGTCGAATCCACGTCCACCGGCAGCACCGGCTCCGCCGGCACCTGCGGCACCGGGGAATCGGAAACCACCTGCGAGCGCTGCACGCAGCTCATCGTATTCGCGGCGCTTGTCCTCGTCACCGACCACCGAGTATGCCTCGGAGATTCGCTTGAACTTATCTTCAGCAGCCTTGTTGCCCGGGTTCTTATCCGGGTGGTTCTCCCGGGCTAACTTGCGGTAGGCCTTTTTAATCTCGTCGAGTGACGCAGACTTAGAGACGCCCAAGTCAGCGTAATAGTCCTTATCTGCCCATTCCCGTTGAGTCATGGTGCATCTCCTCCTTTCAAAAAACTAATTCAAAGAAATCTGCGTCACTTGTGTCTCCGCTACTGCGGATCGCCGATGATTACCATCGCCGTACGGATGACACGGTCATTAATGCGGTAGCCCTTGCGCAGCACATTGGCTAGAACCTTGTCATCCCCCTCGGAGAGATCCTGGACAGCCTCGTGGATGTCCGGGTCGAATTCCTCTCCTGCAGCACCAAACTCCTCAACACCCTGTGCGGTCAGCACGCCGCGGAACTTATCCGCGAAAGCCTTCAGCGGGGTGCCGTCTGCCAAGTCGCCGTGCTCTTCAGCCCGGTCGAGGTCATCAGCCAAAACCAGCAGTTCTCCAGCCAGCTTTGCCTTTGCCTGTACGCGCTCGGCCTCACGGTCTCGGTCAACTCGACGACGGTAGTTTGCGAACTCCGCCGACAGGCGCTGCAGGTCCTCCGTACGCTCATCCAACTCACGCTGGATGGCTGCGACTGGGTCTGCAGCTTCCTCCGCGGCGGTGTCGCTGGCGGCATTTTCGGTCGCCGGCTCCACGTCGTCGTCAAGCTTGGCCTGCTCGAAGACCTCGTTGACCTGATCGGCCAGGTTGGCCGGCTCCTCCGGGGTGGGCTGGTTTCCCTGATCCTGGTCAGTCATTCTTACTTGTCCTTCTCATCCTCGTCGACGACCTCAGCGTCAACGACGTTGTCGTCAGCGTCAGCGGCCTCAGCACCCTCGGCTGCGGTTGCACCCTCAGCTGCCTGAGCCTCGTAGATAGCCTTACCCATCTCCTGGCTCTCAGTGGACAGCTTCTCGACGGCGGACTTGATGGCCTCGATGTCGGAGCCCTTCAGAGCCTCGTCGACTTCCTTGGCAGCCTCTTCAACGCGGTCGCGGATGTCCTGGGAGACCTTGTCCTCGTTCTCCGATGCGAACTTGCGGGTCTGGTAAGCCATGGACTCAGCCGAGTTGCGGACTTCCTGCTCCTCGCGGCGCTTCTTGTCCTCGTCAGCGTGCTTCTCAGCGTCCTTGATCATCTGGTCGATCTCCTCCTTGGAGAGGCCGGAGCCGTCCTGGATGGTAATCGTGTTTTCCTTACCAGTGCCCTTGTCCTTAGCGGTGACGTGGACAATGCCGTTGGCGTCGATGTCGAAGGTGACCTCAATCTGCGGGACACCACGCGGTGCCGGAGCGATTCCGCCCAGCTCGAAAGAGCCCAGCAGCTTGTTGGCAGCAGCCATCTCACGCTCACCCTGGAAGACCTGAATCTGAACGCTCGGCTGGTTGTCTTCAGCAGTGGTGAAGGTCTCCGAACGCTTGGTCGGGATAGTGGTGTTGCGCTCGATCAGCTTGGTCATGACACCGCCCTTGGTCTCAATACCCAGCGACAGCGGGGTAACGTCGAGCAGCAGCACGTCCTTGACCTCACCGCGCAGAACGCCGGCCTGCAGAGCAGCACCAACTGCGACAACCTCGTCCGGGTTAACGCCCTTGTTCGGCTCACGACCACCGGTCAGTTCCTTGACCAGCTCAGAGACTGCCGGCATACGGGTGGAGCCACCGACCAGCACAACGTGGTCAATGTCGGAAACCGCAACATCAGCATCAGCAATGACCTGCTGGAACGGCTTACGAGTGCGGTCAAGCAAATCGGAGGTGATGCGCTGGAACTCAGTACGGGACAGGGTCTCGTCCAGGAACAGCGGGTTCTTGTCAGCATCAACGGTGATGTACGGCAGGTTGATAGATGCCTGCTGCGAGGAGGACAGCTCAATCTTGGCCTTCTCAGCAGCCTCGCGCAGACGCTGCAGAGCCATCTTGTCCTTGGTCAGGTCAATGCCGTTGCTGGACTGGAACTTCTCAACCAACCAGTCAACGATGCGCTGATCCCAGTCATCGCCACCGAGCTTGTTGTCACCAGCAGTTGCGCGAACCTCAACAACACCATCGCCAATCTCCAGCAGGGAGACGTCGAAGGTACCGCCACCGAGGTCGAAGACCAGAATGGTCTGCTCCTTGTCGGACTTCTCCAGACCGTAAGCGAGTGCAGCAGCAGTCGGCTCATTAACAATGCGCAGGACGTTCAGGCCAGCAATCTGACCTGCTTCCTTGGTTGCCTGACGCTCAGCGTCGTTGAAGTAAGCCGGAACGGTAATAACCGCATCAGTGACGTCATCACCCAGGTAAGACTCAGCGTCGCGCTTCAGCTTCATCAGCGTACGAGCGGAAATCTCCTGCGGAGTGTACTTCTTGTCATCAATCTCGATGTTCCAGTCAGTACCCATATGGCGCTTGACCGAACGAATAGTGCGATCAACGTTGGTGACAGCCTGGTTCTTAGCGGACTGGCCAACCAGGACCTCACCATTCTTTGCAAATGCAACCACCGACGGAGTGGTGCGCGAACCCTCAGCGTTCGCAATCACCTGAGCCTCGCCGCCCTCGAGGACGGAGACACAGGAGTTCGTCGTACCCAAGTCAATACCAACAGCGCGTCCCATGATGAACACCTTTCTAGAAGAGTAAAAGAATTGCCCTTAAGTCTTACGCGCTCAAGTCTGCATTGCCGTAGAAAATCTGTCAAGCAAACTTGAGTGTGTCCGACTCAATGTTTGTCATGCTATGCAACGGACTATGGGGCAAAGTTATTCCCACCCGACTCAACTTTCCTAGAATAATTCGCATTAATGCAGGTCAGCGCGATAAAAAATTTTTTCAAACCATGTCCGAAAATCATCCACGGTGTCTGACAGCAAAAATTTTCCATGCAAAATCCCACCTCTGGCCTCCAGGGGGGGGAATTCCTTAGCACTAGCCCTGGGAACTTTCCTGCAAAGCGAACCGACTAATCCCCTGACGTGTTTTGCGGCCACCGGCTCATCAACAGGCCATGTCGTTGTTAACCCCATGGCCTGACACCGAATCAGCTCTGGCGGCTCCACTAATACATGTCCAACTTCTCCCCACCTACGGGGCGATTGAGCCAAGAATTCATCCCACTTATTCAGGAGTTTTTCGTGCCTCAGAATGCACAGCGACACCATTTCCCCTTTTCCCGTGGGCTCGCAGTAGCGTCGGCAAGCGCCGCACTAACCCTCACCTTCCCCGCCATTGCATCCGCACACGTGCATGCAACCCCGTCGTCTGCCCCGATTGGCGGCTACACGGATCTAGCTTTCGGGGTCGGTCATGGCTGCGACGGTTCGCCGACGACGAAGGTCGAGTTCACCATCCCGGAGGAGTTCGAAAAGGTCACGCCGAACATGAACGCGAACTGGGATGTCACGAAGGAGTCGACTGGTTCCGATGAAAATGAAAAGGTGCAGAAGGTCATCTACACCGCAAAGACGCCACTGCCGTCCGACCTGAAGGATTCACTGACACTCAGCGTGAAGGTGGCTGATGACGCGAAGCCGTCGACGGTTGAGGTGCCAACGCTGCAGACCTGTGAAAAGGGGTCGATGAACTGGGCCGAAAAGGATCACGATAGCGATTACCCAGTTCCAACCGTGGAGCTGATTGAGAAGTCTGCAGACGATGAACATAGCCACGGTCACGACCACAGCCACAACCATGGCACCAGCGAAACAGACCACGGCGATAACCACTCGGACGACGTAGAGCATTCCGCAGCTGCCACCAGCGAAGATTCGAGCAACACGCTTGGCGGCTGGGGCCTGGGACTCGGCCTTGTGGGCGCGCTCACCGGCATTGCCGCATTGGTGATTTCACTGCGCAAGCGAGGTTAAGACCACAGGCGGATTGCCACTCGGGAATCCGCCTTCACCGCGGCGCTGCCGTCCATGCCTTCACAGAGCTTACCCCATGCGAGCACATAGAGCCAGCCGATCTTGACCATGCACGCCGGAGGATAATCCGTACTGTCGGCTCGTCATTTCGGTCAACGTAGTGAACGGACAAAGCAAAGCCCTCTGCAATGACGGCTGAATCACGCGTCTAGGCTCGGATTGAGTTAGGCGATGCTTTATGGCGTTTCGATAACCGCTCGAAAGCGCCCCCGCACACATAAATATAAAAGCCGAACTAGCACTTCAGATGAACGTAGAAAACTGGATGCCGATAAGGCTGGAACAGCCCCCCCCCCAAAAAAAGTGATACCTCAAGGCAGTGGGAGATTATGCCGGCAAAACTGCAAAAACTCGAGCAGGGAAGCCTGTCCCATCCTTTGGCTTCGGCCAGGATGCAACGACGAGAGCCCCTGTTTCTGGCACCTGGTCGAGTCCTGCCAGCAGCTCAATCTGCCAGCGGTCACGCCCTAATAGATAGAGCTCCGTCGGCAAGCTTCCACCGTGAGCCACGATGCCAGGGTCCGTATCAGTGGTCTCATGCCCAATCGCCACAATGCCACGGTTGTCTATCAACCATTCGACAACCTCAACGTTCCATCCTGGATAATGGGTCACACCCTCTTCATCCGCATTGGCCATTGCCTCAGCGTCAGGCCATCGCTTTGACCAATCACTGCGAAATGCGACGAACGCACCGTCCGGGATAGAGCCATTGCGCTCCTCCCACGCTTCCACATCAGCAATCGAAGGAGAGAAATCATTATCCCGAGCGACTTCAGTAGTGAAATCTAGGACGACCAAAGGCAGAATCATCTGCTCGACGCCAATATTGTCAAGAGTTCTCGTCTCTTGGACGAAATGCACAGGCGGATCCACATGCGTACCTCACTGGCCAACAAATTGGTATTGGTCGATTTCAAATCCATGCTCAGCAACGGTGAAAAGCCGTGTTCGCTGTTCGTCGGGAAGCGCCGGGAATTTCGGCTGACCGGCGTGAAACGCGTGCGTCAAATCAACATAGGTGTGGTTTTCCCGAAGCTTGCGAGCAATGTTCCATAGTTCGTGCGTATTTGCGATGTTCTCGTTTGACATAAGGCAAAGTATATAGACAAAGCTGTCTAGTTGGCCAACATAACTACCGACACATCGAGCACCAAAAGACACCAACTCGCCCCACACGGCATCCATCAGCCCAAACAGCCTGACGACACCCGCCACCCCAGGTACCCTCGCACACAGGAAAGACTTTTCAATCCGCAGCCAAATTCTTCAGATTATGAAGTGCTGGGCTACGCATCCGGCTTTCACCAAAAATTAAGCCATCACGAAGGAGCATTTGATGACCACCTACGAAAACATCCTTACCGAAACCCGCGGTCGCGTCGGCATTATTACCCTGAACCGCCCGAAGGCGCTGAACGCCCTCAATCACAAGACCATGGAAGAGATCGGCGCAGCAGCCACCGCTTTCGACAGCGATGCAGGCATTGGCGCGATTATCATCACCGGCTCCGAGAAGGCGTTTGCCGCAGGTGCGGACATTAAGGAGATGGCGGACAAGTCCGGAACCGAGATGTACATCTCCGATTGGTTCGCACGTTGGGATGTTCTGACTTCCGTCCGCACTCCAGTTATCGCCGCCGTTAACGGCTACGCCCTGGGCGGTGGCTGCGAGGTCGCCATGATGGCGGACTTCATCATCGCTGGCGCTAAAGCCAAGTTCGGTCAGCCTGAGGTTAACCTCGGCATCTCTCCGGGTATGGGCGGCTCGCAGCGCCTCACCCGCGCAATTGGCAAGGCTAAGGCAATGGAGATGTGTCTCACCGGCCGTATGATGGGTGCCGAAGAAGCTGAGTGCGCAGGTCTGGTCGCCCGCGTCGTCGAGCCGGAGGCGCTTCTCGACGAGGCCCTGAAGGTCGCCGACACCATTGCGTCGAAGTCGCTGGTTGCCACTACCCAGATTAAGGAACAGATTAACCAGGCCTACGAAATGACGCTGTCGCAGGGACTGCTCTTTGAGCGTCGCACCTTCCACTCCCTATTCTCCTCCAATGACCAGAAGGAAGGCATGGCCGCTTTCACCGAAAAGCGTGAGGCAAACTTCACTAATTCCTAAGAGTGCGCGGGGGCGCAGGCGTGTGCGTGCAGGAGGTGCGGGGTGCGGGGCGTGTGCGCGGTAAATGTCGGCGCGAACGCCCACCAGCGCACCACACGCACGTTTTTGCCAGCTTTTTGTAGGAAGTAGCGCCGAATTCGCGGTTACTTCCTGCAAAAAGCTGGCAAAACATTTCAAGGGGGGGGGAGGCAAGGCCGCACCGGGGCCAAGACCGCCCAGGGAGGGGCCGACGCTGACCGCCGACCTCCCGCCTACCGCCCTACCCCTTCAGACCGGGGAAGTCAGTGTCCGCGTACTCGGTCGAGGCCTTGGACTCGCCGCCACCACTGGCGCGGATCTCACCTTCGCGTTTACGCAGGTCAACACCGCGAATTTTGCCGGACACCGTCTTCGGCAGTTCGTAGAACTCAAGGCGGCGAATCCTCTTGTACGGCGCCAGATTGTCGTGGCAGTACTTGAGGATCGACTCCGCCACCTCAGCGGACGGCTCGGCGGACGCCACCAACGCAACATATGCCTTAGGCACTGCCAGACGAATCGGGTCCGGCGACGGCACTACCGCCACCTCCGCCACCAAGGGATGCTCGATCACCACGGATTCGAGCTCAAACGGCGACAATCGATAGTCCGACGCCTTGAAGACGTCGTCGGCACGCCCAATGTAGGAGATGTACCCGTCGGCGTCGCGCTCGGCGATATCGCCCGAGTGGTAGTAGCCATCGGCGAAGACTTCGTCATTCTTCTCCGGCGCTCCGTAGTAACCCGGCGTGAGGCCCACGGGCCGGGGGCGAGGTTCAGGCAGATCTCGCCGGTGTCTCCGATTTCGCCGGTCGCGGGGTCAATCAGAACCACATCCATGCCTGGCAGCGGGCGACCCATCGACCCCGGCTTGACCTTCTGGCCCGGCGTGTTGGCAATCTGAACGCTGGATTCCGTCTGCCCGAAACCATCGCGAATGGAGGTCTTCCACGCCTGCTCCACAATGTTGATGAGCTCAGGATTCAGCGGCTCACCTGCAGCAACGAGCTTCTTCGGCGGGGTCTTGAGCCGGGTCAGGTCCGCCTGTACCAGCATTCGCCACACGGTCGGCGGGGCGCAGAAGCTGGTGACGCCCTCCTCGGCCATCTTGTCCATGAGCGCGGCGGCGTCGAAACGCGTGTAGTTGTACAGGAAGATTGTCGCCCCCGCAATCCACGGCGCGAAGAAGTTCGACCAGGCGTGCTTCGCCCAGCCGGGCGCGGCTACGTTGAGGTGCACATCGCCGGGCTCCAGGCCAATCCAGTACATGGTGGACAGGTGCCCCACTGAGTAGGAGGTGTGCGCGTGTTCGACAAGCTTCGCCTTGGATGTCGTGCCGGAGGTGAAGTACAGCAGCAGCGTATCGTCGGCCGCGGTCTCCTGCTGCGAGGTGAAGCCCTCCGGTGCGGTGTGCGATTCACGGTAGAAGACGGTCGGGTGCGCGCCTTGCGCCGGCTTCGCTTCCGAGCCGACCTGAATGACGGTGATGTCTGCGTCGACGCCGTCGAACTTCGTGGCATCGTCCGGGTTGACCACCACCCAGCGCACCTCGGCGCGCTCCACGCGATCTTGCAGGTCCGCTGTGCCGAGCATTGCGGTCGCAGGGTTGAGCACCAGCCCCGCCTTGATGCAGGCGAGCATTGATTCCCAGAGTTCGACCTGGTTGTTCAGCATCAACATGACGCAGTCGCCACGGCGGGCGCCGAGCCCGAGCAGCCAGTTCGCCAGCTGGTCGGAGCGCCGTGACAGTTCCGCGAAGGTGCGCCGAGTAGCACCGCCGTCGATTTCGGTGATAACCAACGCTTCCTTGTCCGCAGTCGCGGGGTCGGCGCCGAGATGGTCGAACCAGTCAAGCGCGAAGTTGAAGTGGCTAAAGCGGGGCCACTCGAAGTTTGCTCGGGCGCTTTCGTAGTCCTCCCGGTGCTTAACTAGCAGGTCTCGGGCGGCGCGGAATTGCTCGGTTACCGTTGTCATCCTGGGATTCCTTAACTGTGGTGCGACAGGTGATTTCCAGGGCCGTATCCGGCGGCGCCACGCCTCATCGCGACACCAAGAACTAGCCAAATATGACCCAGCTCTCATTTTCATGCTAGCCGTTCATTTCTTCGCCAAAACCATCTATCGACCGCAATTTCCCCCGCTTGTCGACGCCCCCAACATCTCGGCCGCCAGGCGACCAAAGGGGCAACTGTACGATTACGTGCTAAAACGTACACTCGGCCACCAACGCACGTCGCCACCGCCGACACCCCGAAGAGCCCTCGAATTTTCATTTTTGGGGGGGTAAACAAATGGGGGGGGAGAAAAAGGCACACACAGGTCGCCGCTACGTGCCCCGGGGAGGCAATACCGCCCCGAAGCCAGGCCGAAACCACCCCACCGGACATTCAGACCATCGGCATCGTAGGCGTCGGCAAGCTGGGCTCCGCGCTCGGCCAGGTCGCCGCCGCGGCCGGCTTCAAAATTCTCGCCACCTCCCGCCCAGGCCCCATGCGCGAGGCAATCATCTCCACCGTGCTGCCCACCACCACCGTCGTCGACTATGAAGAGCTAGCTTCGCTTGCCGATGTCGTCATCTTCGCGGTCCCGAATACAGAGGTGGCAAACTTCGACCTCTCCAAAGTGCGCGGAACAATTATCGACGCCACCAACCCCTGGGAGGCCACCGGAACCAACTCCGCAGAGTCCGTAACAACGGCGGACCTCGCCAAGCGATCCCCAGGGGCCCACATCGCCAAGACGCTAAACCACGTCTCCTATGAAGAACTGATTAGCGACTACCGAACCCCGGAAGAGATCGCCGAGGGCGCACCGCGCCGAGCAATCGCGGTCATGTCGACTGACCCGGCGGCCCTCGAGGCCGCACGAGCAACAGTCGAAGCCTTCGGATTTGAACCCGTGCCCGTTGACGTGAGCGTCGGCAAGCGATTTAGGCCCGACGGCAACCTTTTCGGAGCGTGTCTATCTGCAGATCAGATGAGGCAGGCGGTCGAGGAATAGAAGCGCCAACTAACTCCTGGGGCTAGTAGCGAATGGCCATGCGACCATCGATCTTGCCCTGGCGCATCAGCTCGAAGACATCATTAATCTCATGCAGCGAGCACTCCTTAACGGTCGGCTTGACCAGCCCGCGGGCGTAGAAGTCGAGAGCCTCGGCCATATCCTGGCGCGTGCCGACAAGTGAACCACGAATAGTGAGATTGCGGAAGACAATGTCGAACACACTCGCCGGGAACTCCCCCGGCGGAAGGCCATTGAAGACAATGGTTCCATCGCGGCGCGCCATACCAAGAGCCTGGCCGAACGCATCCCTATGGACAGCAGTGACCAGAATGCCGTGAGCTCCACCATCAGTATAGGCCTGAACCGCCTGGACCGGATCCTCATCCTTGGCGTTTACCACGAACTCGGCACCCCACTCCTTTGCATGGTCGAGTTTGTCTTCCGCGATATCCACGGCGATTACACGCATACCCATCGCCTTGGCGTACTGGATCGCCAAATGCCCCAATCCACCGACGCCGGAGACCACCATAAACTGACCCGGCTTCGTCTCGGAAACCTTGAGGCCCTTATATACAGTCACGCCGGCGCAGAGAATCGGCGCAGCCTCCAGGTAGTCCACGCCCTCCGGTATGCGAGCGGCATACCGCGTGTCGACCAGCATGTACTCGCCAAAGGAACCGTCCTGGGTATAGCCGCCATACTCGGCGTCGTTGCACTGAGTCTCACGACCGGTCCGGCAGTACTCACAGTCACCACACGCGGACCACAGCCATGCATTGCCGACAATGTCACCCACGCTGACCGAATGCTTTCCAGGACCGAGCTCGATCACCTCACCGATTCCCTCATGCCCCGGAATGAAGGGCGGCTCCGGCTTCACCGGCCAGTCCCCCTCTGTCGCATGCAAGTCAGTGTGGCAGACGCCGGAGGCAATCAATTTCACGAGCGCCTGATTCAGCCCCGGCTTTGGCAGATCGACGTCGCGAACATTGAGGTTTGACCCGAATTCATCAACAACTGCGGCAGTGAACTGGGAGGACTGCCCAGAACGGACACGGTCTGGCTGCACGGAGGTCATAATCAATCAACTCCTTGACTGGTCGGAAAACAACTGACGTGCAACCCCACGCTTTTTGAAAACGGTTTGCATTAGAATATTTCGTTTCGTTTGTAAAACTATGGGGCGCAAAAGTCAGCATACAGTGACGCACGCCACGCTGTACACCCTTATTTTTCTAATGGAACATATTTAGAGCATGATCAGCGGACGGAATTAAGAAACCCATTCGTTGCGAAAATCGCCGAAAACGCGCAGGTTACACCGCATAGCCATGATTTCAGCACTAATTACGGCGTTAGTTATGTACACGTCCATGGCTCGTGATACAACTCACAAGAGAACTATTTTCACTCAGCCATCACCCTGGCTGAGCCAGCCCAGAAGGAACATCATGAGCGTGCTCAACCTCGCCGAGGCGGCGACTGAGACGGCAATGATTCCGGAATCTACCGGTTTCACCATCGCGGTCGGCGTCATTGGCGTCCTCTTGTCCCTGCCCTGCTGGTTCGTCTTCATCAAGGGCTTCACCCATATGGTGAAGACCATCATGGTGGGCCAGAAGACCTACGGTCACACCGGTGACTGGGGATCACGAATCTGGACCACGATCCGCGAGATCGTTGGCCACACCAAGATGAGCAAGAAGCCGGGCGTAGCCGTGGCCCACTGGTTCGTCATGGTCGGATTCCTCCTCGGATCACTGGTCTGGTTCGAGGCATACATCCAGACCTTCTGGCCTGCCGGCGGCTGGCCAATCCTGAAGGATCTGACGCTGTGGCATTTCGTCGATGAAATCCTGGGTGTCGGTACGACCCTGGGCATCCTGACACTGATCCTCGTCCGCCAGACCAACCTGGGCAAGGAGCGCCTGAGCCGCTTCTACGGCTCCAACGCCAAGGCTGCCTACTTCGTAGAGGCTGTCGTCCTCATCGAGGGCCTGGGCATGATGTTCGTCAAGGCTGCCAAGCTGGCTACCTACGGCGACCACGGTCACACTGGCGCCGAGGTCTGGAACTGGGCGAACTTCGTCACCGGTGGTATCGCACAGATTCTGCCGGCCTCCGAAGTCATGGTGTCCATCTTCGCGCTGATTAAGCTGCTGTCCGGTATGGTCTGGCTCTTCGTTGTTGGCCGCAACCTGACTTGGGGTGTCGCATGGCACCGCTTCCTGGCATTCGCCAACATCCTGCTCAAGCGCAACGCTGATGGCTACAACGCCCTCGCTGGCGCTAAGCCGATGACCTCTAACGGCGAGATTTTGAACCTGGAAGAAGCTGACCCAGAAGTTGACTCCATGGGTACCGGTGTGGTCACCGACCACTCCTGGAAGGCTCTGCTGGACTTCACCTCTTGTACTGAGTGTGGTCGCTGCCAGGAGCAGTGCCCGGCATGGAACACTTCCAAGCCACTGTCCCCGAAGCTGCTGGTTAACCAGCTGCGTGACCACGCTTACGCTTCCGCCCCGTACCTGCTGGCTGGCGAGACCATCGAAACCGCTCGCGAGGGCGAAGGCGCTGGCGCCGCACTGCTGACCAAGCCGCTGGTTGGCGACGGCGACGAGGGCATCATCGACCAGGATGTCCTGTGGTCCTGTACCAACTGTGGTGCCTGTGTCGAGCAGTGCCCGGTTGACATTGAGCACATCGACCACATCGTTGATATGCGCCGCTACCAGGTTCTGGTTGAGTCGGACTTCCCGACCGAGCTGGCTGGCCTGTTCAAGAACCTCGAGACCAAGGGCAACCCGTGGGGCCAGAACGCTTCCACTCGTGCCGACTGGATCAACGAGGTCCGCAAGGAAGGCGTCGTCGTCCCGATTTGGGGCGAGGATGTCGAGAGCTTCGACGACACCGAGTACCTGTTCTGGGTCGGTTGTGCCGGTGCTTACGACGACAATGCGAAGAAGACCACCAAGGCTGTTGCGGAGATGCTTTACACCGCCGGTGTGAAGTACGCTGTGCTCTCCCAGGCTGAGGGTTGTACTGGTGATTCCGCTCGCCGCGCTGGTAACGAGTTCCTCTTCCAGATGCTGGCTGAGCAGAACATCGAACAGCTCGATGAGGTCTTCGACGGTGTCCCACCGAAGCAGCGCAAGATTGTCGTCACCTGTGCGCACTGCTTCAACACCTTCAAGAACGAGTACCCAGAGCTGGGCGGGCAGTACGAAGTTGTCCACCACACCCAGCTGCTAAATAAGCTGGTTCGCGCTAACCGTCTGCAGCCGGTTGCTTCCGGCCAGGGCCGCCAGGTCACCTACCACGACCCATGCTTCCTGGGCCGCCACAACAAGGTATTCGAGGCTCCGCGTGAGCTGATTGGCGCGTCCGGCGCTAACCTCGTCGAAATGCCTCGTAATAAGAACACCGGCTTCTGCTGTGGTGCTGGTGGCGCGCGTATGTGGATGGAAGAGACCATCGGTCAGCGCATCAACGTGAACCGCACCGAAGAGGCTGTCGGAACCGGTGCTGAGGCAATTGCCATCGGCTGCCCGTTCTGTAAGACGATGATGAACGATGGCGTCAACAACGTCATCGAGGACGACGAGAAGAAGCCGGAGGTCCTGGACATCGCCCAGATGCTCCGTGACTCCGTGAAGGTCGACGGCGAGCTGCCGCAGGCACGCGAACCGGAGTGGATTGAGCAGCCAGAGCGTGGCTGGGTCGATCCGAAGAAGGCTGAAGAGGAAGAGCGCCTGCGCCTCGAGGAAGAGGACGCTAAGCGCAAGAAGGCTGAGGCTGCCGAGAAGAAGAAGGCAGAGAAGGCTGCTGCCGGCGCTGGTGCCGCAGCTGCTGGTGCTGCTGCAGGCGCTGCCACCAAGGGCGGCGCTCCGACTCCGGGTGGTGCCAAGAAGGGCGCTCCATCTCCAGGTGGAGCACCGAAGCCAGGCGGAGCAAAGGGCGGAGCACCGACCCCGGGTGGTGCCAAGAAGGGCGCTCCATCTCCAGGTGGAGCTCCAAAGCCTGGCGGCGCTAAGGCCGGTGCTCCAACTCCGGGCAGCGCCAAGAAGGGTGCCCCGCCCCCAGGTGGCGCCAAGTCCGGTGCCCCAACTCCGGGCGGCGCCAAGAAGGGTGCCCCGACCCCAGGTGGCGCCAAGTCCGGTGCCCCAACTCCGGGCGGCGCCAAGAAGGGTGCCCCGACCCCAGGTGGCGCCAAGTCCGGTGCCCCGACCCCAGGTGGCGCGAAGAAGGGTGCTCCGGTTCCGGGCGGCGCCAAGGCTGCTAAGCCGGCCACGCAGGCAGAGCCAGCAGCTGCGGAAACCGAAGCTCCGGCTGAGACCCCGAAGGCAACCAAGGGCGCACCGATTCCGGGTGGCGCACGCAAGGGCGCCCCTGTCCCAGGTGGCGCTAAGAAGGCAGCTCCAGCCGCCAAGCCGAAGGCCGAGGAAGCTACTCCTGCCGAGGACACCGCTGCCGAGGTAGCGGCCACCGAGTCCAAGCAGCCAGCAGCTGAGCAGCCGAAGACCGCATCCGGTGTTCCGGTTCCGGGCGGCGCACGTAAGGGTGCTCCGATTCCGGGTGGCGCACGCAAGGCCAAGCCAGTCGCTAGCGCCCCTGCCCCGGCAGTCGAGGAAACCGAGACTCAGGAAGCATCTGCCCAGCCAGAGGCGGAGCAGGCTCCGGAACAGCCAGAGGTTACCGAAGAGCAGGCGACGGAAGAAGCCACCTCCACCGAGCAGGCTGCTGATGCTCCTGCCGAGGAGACGCAGGCACCGTCGGCAAGCGCTAAGAACCTTCCGCGCAACCAGCACGGAGTTCCGCTGCCAGGATCGGCGCGACGTAAGTAACGCTCCCTAAATAAGCGAGAATCCGCCCGAGAGGTTATTCTTCCCGGGCGGATTTTTTGTGCTTTACGACGACCCCTGCGCCACGGCATTAATCATGCAAATGGCACTCTCAACCGCACTGACAATATATTGATTACTGCATCCCGTTAGAGATGACCGCGTTGTGGTGTGGAAAGAGGTCTTGGCGTAGTGATTAAGAAATCGCTGTCACAGATAAGAGACTTTCTGAGGACTCCGGGGTCAGTGGAGATGGTCATTGCGCTGATCCTCACTGCTCTCGATGCGCTAATTTTCCGCGAGAGCAACTCTGATCTTTTGTTGCCAACCATTATCGGTGGCCTTCAGGTCATTCTTGTTGCAGTGGCGACGTATTTGCCGCTCTTTGCCATGGTGGTTGTCCCAGCGAATTTCTTGGCATTGACTTTCCTTCCTACAGAGCAGGCTCCAATGCAGATTTTCTGCGCGCTTCTCATTGTGGAAGTGATGCGTGCTAACAACAACAAGATGCCGGCGAGAATCACTGCGTTGCTCTTGTTGGTGATTTCAAACTACGACGTAAACACAAGTACTTTCGCGCGCGACCACGTCGCGACCTTTGTGACAACGCTACTTTTTGTAATTGCCTACGCCATCGGCATGATGCGCAGTCGCTACAAAGAGCAACGCCGGCAGGCAACGATTGAATCTAACCGCGCCCTGGAAGAACAACGCCTTGAGTTGGCGACCGTACTGCACGACTCCACCGCCAAGTCCTTTACTCGCGTAACCATGCTGGCGCAGGCGCTCGCCATCGAGCGAGAAGGGACAGATGAAAAGCTTGAAGAGTCCCTAGAGGACATCGCAGAAACCTCCCGAGAAGGTCTGCTACAGCTTCGCCAGTTGCTTTCACTGCTGAAATCCGCTGACGAAGAAAGCTCTTTGACCTCGGCTATTGGCCAAGATGAGCGAGTTCCTAGCATGAACAGGGTGCTCCAGCAGGCCAAGGATGAACTGCAGGAAGCTGGGTTTAACGTTTCGCTGGCCACGAGGATTGAAACCGAGCCCTCTTTGACGCAGATTTCAGAAGTTATCTCGCCGGCGCTGTCGGAGTTCTGCACGAACATTCAGAAGTACGGCGAGCCGCAAACGAACGTCCACATTCTGGCGCTGGGCAATGAGGAGGATGGCTTCACGCTCGACATCAGCAATCAGATATCGAAGGCGCTACCGAATTTTCTGCCGCGGGCGATGCTATCGAGCGGTTTGGGGCTTTCCTCACTGCATCGGCGAGTGCGACCGTGGGACGGTTCCATCACGTCGGAACGAGAAGGAAATGTGTGGAATACCAAACTCCACATGCCACCTACCAATTAGTAGGTTACGCTAACGTAGGATAGATATAAAAGCTCATTGTGGCGAATATGACTCTCGAAACGTCCTGGTTAGCGTAGTAATATCGCACAATGACAGATATTGTTCGGTTTTTATAAATTCTATGAAAGGTTCGCGGATGTCTGACATCAAGGTTCTCATTGTCGATGACGACCCACTCGTACTCTCGACGCTGCGAACTTACTTCAAGAAGGCACCGCACATTACCGTGGTCGATGAAGCCAGCGATGGCCACGAGGCCCTCAATATCATTGCCCGCGGTGGCATTGACGTAGTTTTGACCGATATTCATATGCCCAACATGGACGGCGTTGAGCTGCTCGAGCGCATTAAGAAGGTGGAGAATCCACCGAAATTCATCGCTATCACCTCATTCGATACCGATGAAACAATGCTGAAAATCTTGAGCCTCGGCGGAAACGGCTACATTCTCAAAACCGCCCGCCCCGAATCCGTCATTGGCACCATTGAAGATGTCTTCCAGGGCGGCACCGTCATCTCCCCGATTTCTGCGACTCGGCTGATTAAAACGCTGCCGTCCCGCAACATTTCCTCGTACAAGATCACTCATGCCGAGCGAGAGGTTCTCGGCCTGATTTGTCGCGGTAAGTCGAACCACGACATCGCCAAGGAACTCGGCAAGTCGCCGGGCACCATCAAGAAGCACCTCTCCAGCATGTTCAATAAGTTCGGGGCTACCTCACGCCTGGACTTGGCTCTGAAAGCAATAGACGCAGGCTTCCAGCCTCCGGCATCCGCTGCCGCGCAATAGCAAAAAGACGGAGTAGCAAAACAGCGGGATAGCAAAACACCGGAGTAGCAAAACAGCGGGATAGCAAAACACCGGAGTAGCAAAAAGGGGGCCTATTCACTTTCGTGAATAGGCCCCCTTTTACCCGTGCTGAGTGTGGAGAGAGAACTGTGTAACTACTGAATGGTCACCTCGACATGTCGCTCACGCGGAGCCACGCCAAAGTAGCTGCGCCCAATCGGCTGCCACGTCTTCGAGTTGGCGTTGCAGCGGACTGTCTGTCCAGCGAACTCGTCAACCAGGAATCCCCAGCTCAGACGACCAGTTTCACCCTTGCGTACTTCGTATGGTCCGATCTTCTGCCCGAGGCTCCAAACCATCTCTCGGGAGTACTCCCAGGAGTACTTGCGGTTGAGCTCCTTGCTGACCTTCACGCTGACAGAGATATTGGTCCACCACTTCTTGGTCTTGGACTCCTTAATGGTCTGCGTCAGCGGAATCGGCTCATCACCAATGTCATTCTTCGTAGAAACAACGCCCTCAACGTCGTAGCGAGAACCGGTGATTTCCACGAACTCGGCCACCGAACCCGGAGCTTCACAAGTGGTTCCCGGTGCCGGACCGCGGTCAACTGCCGCTGGCTTGGGCACTGGTACCCACTCCTCCGGCGCGAACGGTTCACCAGCTCCTGGATTCGGGGCGGCCACTGCTGTCGGAGCGCCGAGTCCGAGCGCAAAGACCGTCGTCAAGCACATGGCGACAACACGCTTTTTCATAACTACTCCTAGTCGTTAATCGTGGCGGATGCCGGGCCGCCGTCACCGGAGTTACCGCTGACAGGCGCCCACTGCTGACGGTGCTCGCCCTCCTTGGTGGTCTTGTGCCAGACCACGAAGCGAGTCGACGGCCCCTTGCCGTTGTACTCACCGAAGTAGGGCTCACCGCGCCACAGGCCGGTCTTCTGATCGCAGGTGCGGACACGGCCAATAAAGGACTTCATGTGCACGCCGTAGTCTGCGCGAACGGTCTCACCAGGGTTGACGGTCACCGGGCCCAGCTTGTCGCCAACAGACCACTGACTGACCTCGACGATGCCGTACTTGTTCTTCACCCCGTGGAGGAACACGTCCCACATATTTCCGGAGCTCATGGCCTTCACGGACTCGTTGACCCCCTCTGTCACCTCGAGGGTGTACTGAATCGGGCGGTCAGTGCGGTTGGTGAATGAGTTAGTGCCGTTGTAGCGATCCCATTCGTCGGTAATCCACTGTTCCCAGGGGTGACGCTTGGCATCCTTGACCGGGTCACATTTATCCGTATTGGTGAAACCGGTGTGGTGCTCATCTTGGTCGGGGGTCTGGGTCAGCGGGGTCGCAGCGACCTGTCCGACGATGCCTGGTGCAAGAAGACTTGCACCCATCACCGCGCAGGCCAGGGCCTTCTTTTTCAGGCTCAACATGGAGAAACTTCCTTCTACTTCGAGGTCTTAAAGAGGCTCAGCCCGTCTTAGACGGCGTACTCCTTGACCTGCGGAGCAGCACCGTCCACGGAGCGATCAGCTTCGTTGGCGCGCATGGAAACGCGAATGTGGCGCTCCTTCGGGATGGTGCCCCAGTACGGACGACCTGCGTCAATCCACTTTCCGCCCTTGCAGGTCAGGTGAGTACCTTCGAAGGACTGGTTCAGGAAGCCATACTCCAGAACACCGGTGTAGCCAGGCTTGACCGGGTACGGGCCGAGGGTCTGGCCAACTTCCCAGGTCTGAGTGGACTGGTAGCCGGCGCTGAAGGTGACATGGAAGAGCTTGAGCAGGTCGAAGTCGACCGAACCGCCGACGTTCCAGGACTTGGTCTTGCCCTCCTTGAGGGTCTGGGTCAGCGGCAGGTCGGTATCGCCGTAGTTAGCGACGGTGGCGGTACCTTCGACCTCGAACTTCGAGCCGGTGATCTTCAGGGACTGGCCGGACTGGCCTTCAACGGAGCAGGTGCCACCGACGGTGCCCGGGGTGGGGGCTGGGGCAGCTTCGGCCATCGGGGCGACAGCCAGCGAGGACATGGTAACCAGGGCTGCAATGGAGCCGGAGAGCAGGGTCTTCTTCACGGCGAAATCCTTTCAGGGCGTGACGAACAACTCGTAAGGAAATACTTGAACTAACACCTGCTAAGGTAAGTCGAAATTCAGCCTTTTGTAATGGAAAATTTTCGACTCTCTTTACGACGGCCACAGCGATTATCCACATAGTAAAAATGGAATCTCACAGATTTCTGCCTTGCGAAAATACGGTATATTACAGCGTGTGACCAGCGATTATGAGCGCCACAATAAAATTTCAGCGATTAATTTAATCGCATTAGAACTACGCCTTTTGAACCAATTCAAAAATGCCTTGGTCAGCCACTTGATATTAGGCAATCAACATTTCGGCCACTAACCTACCTACATAAAGACACCAGAGAGTAGCCGAGTGGCCACCCCCAGCCGCGGGCAGACGAAGGGTCCCTCACGCTTCACACTCTTGATTAAATAGTTATGATTTCTTTATTAATCACTGGCGAAGTCCGGCAGTCCACAAAGCCCTGACACTTTGCCGAGGCAGATATCTTTCGGAGTACTACCTAATGTTTCGACGCACTTCTGTTCTTGCTACCACCATTGCATCCGCAGCACTTTCCCTAGGCGCGCTGACCGGCACCCCGGCCGCTGCCGCAGCACCGACAGCTACAACCGGCAGCGACGACCTACAGGTTAAGGAATACGCTCTTTCCGATACCTTCTCTTGCGACTACTACAACCTTCCGTGGTGCCGCTAATAGAGCGCCGGTCTCTCCCCTGCCCTCCCCTTCACGCGAGAGCGCGGCTACTTCGCGGTGCCGTCGAGCCCCTCTAGCAGTGTGGCAAAATCCGTGACGTTAGCATCCACCTGCGTGTTCGTACTGCGCCGATGGTTCGGCGCACCAACACCTTGATTGCCCTCACTGACCCCGTCTGCTGAATGTGCTGCACCCTTTTCTTCAGCTTCGTTCCCAAAATCTGGACCAAAACCGACTACGGCCGAGCGAACACCGACAAGGTACTCGGCAAGCTCACGAGCTGCACGCACGACGCGATTGCTCATCTCCGCGCCGGATACTCCGCCGGCACCATCGCCAGCGCCAAAGTCCTCAGTGGCTGCAAATACAGCAGTCGGCATAACGGTGCCGCGACGGTAGCTAAACAGCGGACGCATCGCATACTCCAGCACCAATGAATGCCGCGCTGTGCCAGCCGCGCAGCAATAATGACCGGCATGGAGGTCAGCGCATCCTTATCCAGGGCGTCGAAAAACATCTTGAACAGCCCCGAGTAGGACGCTGCGAACACCGGGGTCGCGGCAATCAATCCATCAGCACCGCTGACAGTATCGAGGGCGGCGCGCAATTTTTCGTCGTAAAGCCCTGTGGACATCGCCGTGCCGAGGCTGACAGCGAGTTCGCGCAGCTCGACGTACTCGATCTCGAGGCCTTCGCCGCGCTTGGAGACCTGCACGTCAACAGCTTCCGCGATGCGATTGGCGAGGATGCGCGTGGTCGATGGGTCGGAAACGCCAGCGCTTACGACGACGAGGTTTTTCACTGCTGATTCCTTTCCGCCGGGCGGACCAGCAGGTGCGGGGAATCTGCGCCTTCGGCGACGAGCGAGGCGTGCGTCGGCGGGTCGAAGGGCACGTGTGCCGGACGGCGGCGCTCGAACTCTTCACGCAGGACCGGAACGATTTCGGTTCCCAGGATCTCAACCTGCTCCAACGCGATCTCCAGCGGCAGGCCGGCGTGATCGATGAGGAAAAGCTGGCGCTGGTAGTCACCAACGGCATCTGCATAGCCCAGGTAACGTTCGATGATTTGCTCAGGCGTGCCGACGGTCAGTGGAGTGATGTTCTCGAATTCTTCCAACGATGGCCCATGTCCATAGACCGGGGCATTGTCGAAGTAGGGGCGGAAAATTTCCTTGGCTTTCTTTTCCGTCTCAGCGGCGAAGACCTGCCCACCAAGTCCGACAATTGCCTGATCAGCAGCACCATGACCGTAGTGCTCAAAGCGCTGGCGGTAGAGATTGACCATGGCTGTGGTGTGCTCGATATTCCAGAAAATGTGGTTATGGAAGAAACCGTCCCCATAGAAGGCGGCCTGCTCAGCAATCTCGGTGGACCGGATTGAGCCATGCCACACGAAAGGCGCTACCCCGTCGAGCGGACGCGGAGTGGACGTAAAGGACTGCAGCGGCGTGCGGAATTGACCTTGCCAATCCACATTTTCCTCACGCCAAAGGGTGCGCAATAGGTGGTAATTCTCAATGGCCAGCGGAATCCCCTTGCGGATATCCTTGCCAAACCACGGATAAACCGGCCCGGTGTTGCCGCGGCCCATCATGAGATCCATGCGGCCTTCGGAAAGGTGCTGGAGGTAGGCGTAATCCTCAGCGATGCGCACGGGGTCGGTGGTGGTAATCAGCGTTGTCGAGGTCGACAGAATCAGATTTTCGGTCTGCGCTGCGAGGTTTGCTAGCAGAATCGGCGGGTTCGCCGGGGCCACAAACGGTGGATTGTGGTGCTGGCCGGTAGCAAATACATCGAGGCCAACCTCTTCAGCCTTCTTCGCTAGCGCGACAGTTGCCTTAATTCGCTCATGTTCAGTAGGGATTTGTCCGGTCGTGGGATCTTTTGTGACGTCGCCAATTGTAAAAATTCCGAATTGCATGGCTCCATATTAAGATCTTTTTGTTGACACGTCATCTCTCACTGACCTATAGTTGACACGTCAACACCGGGGGTTGGTTCCGGCGGACAAAAATACTTCGAAACATTCGAGATACTTTTAACTTTTAGGAGATTCACTATGGCTCTTCAGTCTGGTAACTACGTTCTTGATGCACAGCACTCCACCGTTGGATTCACCGTTCGTCACGCTATGATCACTAAGGTCCACGGTCAGTTCACTGAGTTTGAGTCCGTTATTAATTTTGATGTCGACAAGCCGGAGAATTCCACGGCAAAGGCGACCATTCAGGCGAACTCCATCAACACCAACAATGAAGAGCGCGACAACCACCTGCGCTCGAAGGACTTCTTCGGCACCGACGAAAACCCGACCTTCGAGTTCGTTTCCACCGCTATCGAGCTCCAGAGCGAAGAAAAGGCCACCGTTACCGGCGACCTGACCATCAACGGCATTACCAAGCCGGTCACCCTGGATGTCGACATTTTCGGCTCCGCTGAAGACCCATGGGGGCAGACTCGCGTTGGTTTCGAGGCAGCCACCAAGATTGACCGCACCGATTTCGGCATCGATTACAACGCTCCTATTAAGACTGGCGGCCTGCTCCTTGGCAATGAGATTTCCCTGCAGATCGACGGCTCCGCAGTCAAGCAGTAACTAGCAGCCGGAACCCAGCAGCCAGAACCCCAGAAAAGCGTCCTGCATCCTCATGCAGGACGCTTTTGCGCAATCAATGTGCAATTAATCTGCCCCCACTATGAGAAAAGCATGGTGCGGGAGCAAAAAAGTGGCATGCTTAGACAGGTGAGTTCCAGCAAAGACACTTCCCAGGGCACCGAAACCACCAACGAGACAACGCAGGACGCTCAGACTGCACAGGCCACTCAGGCCGAGCAGTCCCGTGCCGCCCGCGTTGCCGCCCGTCGTGGAAACATCAGGGCACCTCGCCGCACTCCGCTGAAGACACTGGATCAATCCTCCAAGCTGCAGAACGTCCTCTATGACATTCGCGGTCCGGTGACTACTCTCGCCGAGCAGATGGAAGCCGACGGCCACCGCATCATGATGCTCAACACCGGCAATCCGGCAAAGTTCGGCTTTGATGCACCTGACACCATCGTGCAGGACATGGTCCGGGCCCTCCCCCACGCACAGGGCTACTCCGAGTCCAAGGGTATTTACTCCGCACGCCGTGCCGTCGTCACGCGCTATGAGATGGACCCGGATTTCCCCCGTTTCGACGTCAACGACGTCTGGCTGGGCAACGGCGTCTCCGAGCTGATTTCCATCACCACACAGGCGCTGCTCAACGAGGGCGATGAGGTCCTCATTCCAGCTCCGGATTACCCGCTCTGGACGGCAGCAACCACCCTCGCCGGCGGTAAGGCCGTCCACTACACATGTGATGAGGAGAATAACTGGGCTCCGGATGTCGAAGACATTCGCTCGAAGGTGACGGATCGCACGAAGGCGATTGTCATCATCAACCCGAACAATCCGACCGGCGCGGTCTACACACGCCAGACACTCGAAGCCATCGTCGATATCGCTCGTGAGCACTCACTCCTGCTGCTTTCCGACGAAATCTACGACCGCATCCTCTACGACGATGCAGAGCACATTTCCACTGCCTCCTTGGCCCCGGATTTGCTCTGTATCACCTTCAACGGCCTGTCCAAGACCTACCGCGTGGCCGGCTACCGCGCGGGCTGGATGGTGCTGACTGGCCCGAAGCGCCACGCAGAGGGCTTTATCGAGGGTATCAACCTGCTGGCCAGCACCCGTCTGTGCCCGAATGTCCCTGCTCAACACGGCATTCAGGTGGCACTTGGCGGTTACCAGTCCATCGAGGACCTAATCTTGCCAGGCGGTCGCCTCCTGGAGCAGCGCAATGTCGCCTACGAGGGGCTGACCTCAATTCCGGGCGTGAGCTGCGTGAAGCCGATGGGAGCAATGTACGCATTCCCGAAGCTGGATCCGAACGTCTACGAAATTCACGATGACGAAAAGCTGATGCTCGACATTTTGCGTGAAGAGAAGATTCTGATGGTCGGCGGCTCTGGCTTCAACTACCCGACGCCGGATCACTTCCGAATTGTCACCCTGCCGTGGGCGCGCGACCTGAAGGAAGCCATCGAGCGCCTGGGCAACTTCCTGGTCAGCTACAAGCAGTAACAGGGATTAGGCTGTTAACGGTGGGCAGGTGCTCAAAAGGTTCAGTGGATTCCGGGAATCAGCAGGCTTTTCGCGTTGCTGCGGGTTCTACCCCTTTCACATATCGATGCGCTATTCACTTATAGACACGCTGGAGCGCATCGATAAGTGAGTATTGCTTCGAAAAGTGGGCACAGTGTTGATGACCAGGGCTCGGCGCGCCGGAATGGCGGTACGCCTTCCGGAGCTGGTACAGCGATTAGGTTATTAAGGGTGGGCAGGCATTCAAAAGATTCAATGAACTCTAGTAATCAGCAACCTTTTCGCGTTGCTCCGGGTTCCGACATAGGTGCGCATCTCGACGTACTGAAGAACTCGAACAGCGGCTCCCCTACCGGCCGGTGCCGGGCTGTCAACGCCGCGAATCAACCCAACTCTGAAACCTCGGCTGCCCCAGCACGACATGCAGAACCTGCCGCACATTCAAAACCAGCACCGGCGCGGCAAACCGAACCTGCACAAGCCAAACCAAAACCGACAAAACCGCGGCACAACCCCACAAGAGCACGTCGCTTACTGGCCACAGTTCTTACAGTTGCTGGCATTGCCACTTTCCTCGCTGTGATTGGACTCTGGCCATCGGGTGAAGCTCCGAGTCCGGGGCCGGGATTCCTGCAGTCACAGACATCAGCTGCGGAGACGGTCAAGGGAACCGTCGTAAAGCACAGCGTCGGCGCGTGCAATTCGCCTGACAACGGACGTGTCTTCGACGACCAGCCGCGGCCAGGGCTGACAGCTTCGCTCAACGACCCCGCGGCGCCGAAGTGCCAGCTCTCGGTCATTGAACTGACCTCGGGCCCAGACGAGGGCAAGAAGACTCTTCTGGAGGCATCCGGTCTGCCCGGTGAGATGGAGCTGGCGGAGGGCGACAAGGTCGTCCTGGCAATTCACCGTCCAAACGCTGCCGGTACCGGAGCTGTCGACAATGGTGCCGTGCCGAATCCGGGGTTGATGACACCAGCTCCTGGCGTTGTTCCCGCGCCTGCCCCTGAGGGCGCAGAGGGGGAGTCTGCTCCTGATGCTGAGGCTCCGGCACCGGCACCGGCTCCGGAGCAGGAACCAGCACCTGAATCCGGGGCAGAAGCTCCTGCTACTCCTGCTCCACCCGCACCGCCTGTCCCCGCGGCTCCTGCCGCCGACACTAACGTCGTCGACGTCGCACCTCATCAGGTTGTCGACACCGCTAGCATCGGGAACACCTACACCTTCCTGGACATGGATCGCACCACGACGATCTGGTTGTGGCTCGGCGCGGCAGTACTTCTCATCATCCTCGTCGGCATGACTCGCGGGGTCTTGAGCCTCATTGGTCTTGGCATCACGCTGGCCGCAGTGATGGGATTTCTGGTTCCGGCACTGCTACGCGGCGGCGATCCTGTGGCCTTAGCCATCACGGCGGGCGCGGCGATTCTCTTCCCAGTGCTCTTCCTCGTTCATGGCATCAACTGGAAGTCAGCTTCCGCACTGGCGGGAACACTCACCACGATGGTGCTGGCGGCGGGCCTGGCCAACCTCGCAATCTCCACGTCGCAGCTACGTGGTCTCGGCAACGAGGACAACCTACTTATTCAGCTTTACCTGCCTGACGTCTCCGTCACAGGTCTGCTTCTGGCGGGATTCATCATCGGCGCGTTGGGGGTGCTTAACGACGTCACCATCGCCCAGGCCTCTACCGTCCAGGAGCTCTACGAAGCAGCTCCGCGGTCGCGGCCTATGGAGGTCTTCCGCTCGGCAATGCGCGTCGGTCGCGACCACATCGCGTCGATGGTCTACACACTGGTACTGGCGTACCTCGGCACCGCACTGCCGCTATCGATTTTGTTAAGCGTCTCCGACCGGCCGCTGATGCAGTCGTTGACCTCCGATGTAGTGGCCACAGAACTGCTGCGTTCCACCATCGGTGCGGTCGCTTTGGTACTCGCGGTGCCGATTACCACCCTCATCGCCGCCTATACCGTGGCTCCGGAGGGTATGAAGTTTCCGAAGCGCTCGAGAGCAGCTAGCATTTAGCCGCGGCCGAGGCAGGTGACATCCCAGCCTGCGGCACGCCACTGATCGGTTGGCAGGCAGTTGCGGCCGTCAAGCACCGCTGCACGCTTGACCAGTTTCTTCGCAGCCACCGGGTCGATGTCGCGGAACTGCTGCCACTCGGTGGCGACGACAACCATCTCCGAGCCTTCCAGAGCTGCTTCGATGCTCGGTGCGTACTCCAAGGTCGGGAAATTCTTCTTGGCGTTCTCCATGGCCTGTGGGTCGTAAACGCTCACCGAAGCGCCTGCCAACGACAGCGAACCGGCAATCGACAGCGCCGGGGAGTCACGCACATCGTCAGAGTTCGGTTTGAACGCCGCACCCAGCACAGTCACGGTGTGACCGAGCAACGAGCCACCGAAGCTGCCGCGTACCAGGTCAACGGTCTTTTCACGGCGACGCATGTTGATTGCATCGACCTCGCGCAGGAAAGTCAGCGCCTGGTCAACGCCCAGCTCACCAGCGCGGGCCATGAATGCGCGGATATCCTTCGGCAGGCAACCGCCGCCGAAGCCCAGCCCCGCATTGAGGAAGCGGCGGCCAATTCGGGCGTCCATACCGATGGCGTCGGCAAGCGTAGTGATATCTGCACCTGTGACCTCACAGATTTCAGAGACCGCGTTGATGAAGGAAATCTTGGTGGCGAGGAATGCGTTCGCCGACACCTTTACCAGCTCTGCGGTGGCGGTGTCCGCGACGATAAACGGCGTCTCACGCTCAAAGATAGGGCCGAAGCACTCGCGCAGGCTTCCCTCAGCGATCGATTCGACTTCCTGACCTGCACCATTGAGGATCATCCCCGGCTTCTGGGTGCCCAGCACCACACGGTCCGGCTCGAGAGTGTCCTTTACCGCGAAGCCCTCGCGCAGGAACTCCGGGTTCCAGGCAATCTCGAGACTGGTGTTCTTCAACTCATCATCGCCGGATGCGGCGCGCTCACTAATCATCTCCGCAGCCAGCTCCTGCAAGCGCGGTGCGGTACCGACGGGCACAGTGGACTTACCAAACACTAAATGCTTGCCGACGACGCGCTTGGCCAATTCGGTAATAGCTGCGTCCACATAGCGAACATCGGCTGCGTACGAGCCCTTGACCTGCGGAGTTCCGACACCTACGAAGTGGACGTTCGCAAATTCAACAGCCTCGTCGTAGTTAGTGGTGAAACGTAGTCGCCCCGACTCAACGTGCTTCTTTAGCAGTTCGGGCAAGCCGGGCTCAAAGAAAGGAACTTGGCCTGCGGACAATGCCTCAATCTTGGCAGGATCAACATCTACGCCGAGAACCTCGTGGCCTAACTCCGCCATCGCCGCGGCATGAGTGGCGCCAAGGTAACCCGTACCAATAACCGTAATACGCATAAGGGCTATTATTTATCGAAAGATAAAAGGCCCTCAAGCCGATTTAACCCTTAAATGGTGTGAACTAAAGGGCCATATTTAGGCTTTTCACCTGCGGAAACTCTTTATTGAAAAATTGTTTCCATTTCTTCACCGAGAATTCACTCGGGGCTATTCGCAATTCATTTATATTCCGAGTTCATATCCCGAGTTTCAGGTGCCTTATTCCTCATCACGGAAGTTCAGGTACGCACGCGACGGCGTCGGGCCGCGCTGCCCCTGATACTTCGAACCGAGCTTGCCGGAACCGTAAGGTACCTCTGCCGGCGAGGACATCTTGAACAGTGCCAGCTGGCCGACCTTCATATTTGGCCACAGTGCGATAGGCAAGTTCGCCACATTGGATAGCTCCAGCGTGATGTGACCTGAAAACCCTGGGTCAATAAAGCCGGCGGTCGAGTGCGTTGCCAGGCCCAGACGCCCCAACGAAGACTTACCTTCCAGGCGGCCTGCCAAGTTCGGAGGAATAGTGAAGTACTCCAGGGTCGATGCCAGGACGAACTCGCCCGGGTGAAGAATGAAGGGCTGCCCTTCTGGAACCTCGTGCGGGGACGTCAGTTCTTCCTGCGGCAACTTCGGATCGATGTGCGTGTACTGCGAGTTGTTAAAAACTCGGAAGAACTTGTCCAGACGCACGTCGATGGACGAAGGCTGAATCATCTTCGGGTCAAAAGGATCAATGCCGAGATGGCCGGAGCCTTCGGCATCGATAGCGGCACGAATATCACGATCTGAGAGCAACACATAGACCAGCTTAACCGCTCTGTAATGCACAGCGTGTGCGGGTTGCAGGATATGCCCGCGATAAATTCAGCGGAGCTGCTGCCAACCAATTTTTTCGACGCGAATCGAGAGTGCTACATTGAAGTTACAGAGGGCGACTGATTTCCTGCATGCCACACCTACTGTGCCAATCCCGTGGCGTGCTTTTAATCATTCCGCCTACTGTGTGCCGATGTAGTTCAATGGTAGAACTCCTGCTTCCCAAGCAGGCGGCGCGGGTTCGATTCCCGTCATCGGCTCTCTAAGAGGCTCAGCGTCAAGCTGAGCCTCATTGTTGTTTCCGCTACTTTTCAGCTACCCCCGCGGCACCAAAACAGCCAAAACTACTCCGAGTAGCACATCCGAGTAACACCAATTAGCCATAAGCCCCGCATCGACTCCAGTTTCGCAGGAGTCGG
Organism: Corynebacterium amycolatum; assembly: GCF_016889425.1. Taxonomy (NCBI): domain Bacteria; kingdom Bacillati; phylum Actinomycetota; class Actinomycetes; order Mycobacteriales; family Corynebacteriaceae; genus Corynebacterium; species Corynebacterium amycolatum. Next base: position 858,306 of record NZ_CP069513.1, on the reverse strand, counting down.
CGCGAGGCTTTTGCGTAGGGCGCGGTTTAAACCATAGACAACGGCAAAGCCTAACTCGATGGCGCGGTATATCTCAGCCACCGCAGCACTGCTTTGACACGACGGTTGTTATCTTCCGGCTGAAAGCCGAGCTTCAAGAACACATTCGCCACATGCTTACTCACAGCGCCTGCGGTTAGTACCAGGCGTTTTTCTATTTCCTTATTACTGAGCCCCTGCGCCATTAGGTCGAGCACTTCGCGCTCACGTGGAGTCAGCGCGGCGATGCCGTCCTGCTTTGCGGCCAGTAGCGTCGCAACCACTTCAGGGTCGACCACGGTACCGCCACCGCGTACCTCTTCCAGCGCCGCAACGAAGTGCTCGACATCAGAGACGCGTTCTTTCAACAAGTACCCAAAGCCACCATGCTGCAGCAGGCGATCTAAGTAACTGGCCGCCACGTATTGGCTGAGCACGACAACCGGCTGGTCAGGGTTGCTCTGGCGAAGTTTGGTGACAGCGAGCAATCCGTCGTCACGCATGTTCGGTGGCATCCGGACATCGCTGACGATGACATCGAACGTCTGCCCTTCGGCAGTGTCGAGCAGCTGATCCGCATCACCGACGGCGACAACCTCGTATCCCAGCGCCCGCAGCAGGCCGGTCAGCCCCTCGCGCAGGAGTACGGAGTCCTCGGCCAGCAGTACTTTCATCGCGTCCTTCCTTGGCGAACAGGCAGTTCCAGCCGCAATTCAGCACCACCGTCGGCGTTGGTGAGCGTCACGGTTCCGCCGAGCGCTGCCGCCCGTTCGCGCAGGCCCGCAATGCCGGTTCCCGTGCCATGTTTTACGACGTCTACAGCGTCCGCCCCCGATGGTTCCATCAGACCTTCACCGTTGTCGCGCACAGTGACCGTAAGCGTACCCGGATGAGACACGAGCGCCCTCTTCGGAGTCTGAACCGCGAGAGTGATATCAGCTCGATTGGCATGGCCATGCTTGGTGGCGTTGGTCAGCCCCTCCGCTGCGCTGTGGTAAGCGAGTAACGCTGTGGTTTCGTCAATCGGGCCGAAGTCGGAAACACCATTTTCACCAACGGATACCTGCATTCCGGAGTGCGCTGCCAGCTCCCTCACGGCAGCGACCAGTCCGTTTTCAAACAGTACCGGCGGGGCAATGCCAAGCACCACGGAGCGCAGCTGTGCAAGAGCCTGCGTTGCATTACGGTCGGCGGCGGAGAGCGCCTCGGCTACATCTTCTTCAGTCTTACCCATGCGAGCAGCGGCAATGTTGAGTTTCAAGGCGGTCAGGTGTTGCTGCGGACCGTCGTGAAGCTCGCGCTCAATGCGATGGCGCTCGCCTGAGAAGGAGTCAATGAGCACGTCGCGGGATTGGGTAACTTCTTCGCTGGATGGTGCGAGGATGACGCGGGAGAGCCAAATGGACAGCAGGCCGGCACCGAGGTTGATGGCGATGGTCAGCACCAAAAAGAGGATTGCGAAAACCCAGGCAACAGAGATTTTCTGTGTTGGGTCCGTCAGAGTCCAGCTGAAAAACTGCACTTCATCAACCAGGAAAGGTGCAGCGAAGAGCACTCCGACAGTAAAACCACCGCCGACCCACGCTGTAAAGGTGACGAACCCAATGACCAGTTGGACGAGCAGGTTGACGAAGTTGCGGATGTCGAACCAACGATTGGTCACGCGGTTGGCAATCGGGGTGCCGGACCACGATGCCACCCAGCGAGAGAGCCAGTCGGCACCTCGGCCGATGAGCGGAATCCACGGCAGAAGCACAACAGAGGCAATCAAACCCGGAATGAACAGCAGGCCGAGAATAAAACTCCAGGCCAGCGCGATTAAATTCTTTTTCTTTGTCATAGGTTCAAAGCTAAGTTGGCCCGGGTTCAAATACAGTGGAGCTAACTCCCCTAAATTCAGTCGAGCTGAATACGTCCCGGCTTCTTTTCACCGATACCTCGGTCGGCCAGTTCGTCATCAATGTACGTTGGCCGACCGACAGCCAGCCCAAGCACTGCAAGCACGACCGTAGTACCAAGCAGCACGACCAGAATAGGTGTCCACGTTTCCGTCGTTCCAGCGGCCACACCCACCAGGAATGGCCCGACTGCGGAGAAAATGTAGCCGATTGGCTGCACGAAGCCGGACAGCCGCGCGGTCAGCTCATGGCTGCGCGTGCGGCCCGGAATCAGCGCGATAGCCATGGGGAAACAAAAACCACCCACGCCCAGCAGGAACGCAGCCCCAATCGCGTATCCAACACCAGTTTCCGCCGCTCCCCACTGGTCGATCAGAATCATCAACGCATACCCGAGGAAGAAAAGGCAGCCGAGACCAAAGGCTACGTAGGACATGGTGCGGAGCCGTGCAATCAGCGGTGGCATCAGCAGCCCGCCGATGATGCCCAGCCCTTGAACAATCATGGATGCCGCGGTAGCTACGCTGACGCTGATGCCTGCGTCGATAAGCATTTTCGGCATCCAGCCCATGAGCACGTAGGCGTTCATCGACTGCACGCCGAAGAAAACTGCCAGCGCAATGGCCGTCGGCGACTTCCAGATTGGCGTGTTTACCGAGGAGCTGACCGAGGCCTTCGGATAGTCGAATCCGATGCGCGCACGCAGCGGCAACCACACAACGAGCTGAACAAAGGCGGTTATCGCCCATACGGCAATCGCCCAGCGCCACATATCGACGCCGCCTGTGGACGCTTCGGGTGAATCGCTAATCAAAAACGCCGTCGCCGGCCCCAGTCCGCCCCCGAGGGCGAGCATGCTGGAGTACAACATCATCAGCACGACGGCATGACGGCCGCCATGCACCTTGATCCACGCAGGTAGCAGTACATTTCCCAGCGCAATACCCGCAACCGACAACGCCGTAAACAGAAGGAATAGCCAGATGCTGCTCACCCACGGGCGCACCGCAAGGCCGACGAATAGCAACGTCGCAGACAGTGTGAGTGCACCGCTTAAGCCCATTCGCTTGCCGACGGAAACCGCGGACAACCCAATCGCGAAAAATGCGAGCCCCGGAATCGCTGTAATCAAACCACCAAAGGCGGAGGAAGCGCCAAGGTCGGATAGGAGCTGATCAATCACCGGACCGATTGACGCAATACTCGGGCGCAAATTCAGCGCCGCGACGATTACGGCGATAACGAGAACGGGAACGCTGAGCGCGATGGCATTCTTCGAGGACCCAGCGGCCTTTGGCTGTTGTTGCCCTGGTTTTTCTTCTATCGCCATAACAATGGACGTTACCGCTTCCTGCTAATGACTCTCTCGCCGACCCAAGCCGGCTCGTTCGAGGAAGCTTAAAAACTAGCGTACTGAATGTCGCTGTTGTCCTATCCTGGACTACAAGGACATCTCTTTTTCTTTATCTATTGACAGTCTTTCGGCTATCTCTGACGTAAGGATTGAACTCAAAAATGGTTGAACCGATTTCTGATTCCATGCTCATTGCCTACGACGGCTCCGACGAAGCCAAGCGGGCGCTGGCCTATGCCGGAAAACTGCTGCGCGTTAAGAAGGCCTACATTCTGACTGCCTGGGAACCCCTGCAGCGCGCTGCAGCTCGCACTGCTGGCGCCTCTGGCATGATGCAGCCCGACTGGGATGCCACGACTGAAGACGGCGATCCGGCTCACGACGAGGCCGTCCGTATTTGCCGTGAGGGTGTACAGATTGCCGCTGAGGCTGGCTTCGTCGCGGAGCCCTACTTGGTAGAGACTGAAACTACTATCTGGTCGGCCATCGTCGATGCAGCTCACGACCTCGATGCGGGCGTGATTATCTCCGGCACTCGCGGTGTTACTGGTTTGCGTGGTCTGTTCACCGCCTCGACCTCTGACGCGTTGCTGAAGAATGCTGGCCGCCCGGTCCTCGTCGTTCCGGGGGAAAAGGAATAATTTCCAGAAAATTTTTAAAAACTTACTTAGCTGATAGAAAATGGGTTAATCTCTCAACTAAGAAAACTCAATGACCGCTGAAACCGCTCAAAATTCAAGGCGGGGAGAGAATCCCAGCTGTTCCACTGGTTTACAGAAGTCACAGAGTGTAGTTTTATAAACAGTATTGACTTAATGCACACGAGGAGTCCTCAACATGGCATACGAAACTGATTCCGAGCAGCGTCGTAGCGTTGGCCCTGCCCTGGCCTCGGCGCTCATTGGCGCCCTTCTCGGTGGTGCCGCTATCTTCGGCATCGGCCAGGCTCTGACCGAAGACCGAATTCCGGAAGCACAGGCTGTTTCCACCGATGACGCTCTGCTTGGCGGTGTCGAGTACGGTCAGCGTTGAGTTTTTAACGCTAACCCTCCTTTAAAGCTATGCCCACCTTTGTTCGAGCGCGTAAGCGCGTGCTTGTACCTTGGTGGGCTTTGCTGTGCCTGCTGGCATTCATCCAGTCCCCCGGCAAGACTGTCGCTGACACAAAGCACGACCTGACAGAAGACCCCATCGGGTTTTTGTCCGCCTCGCTCAACATGTGGTCAGACACCATGCCGCTGGGACAGCTCCAAAACCAGGCATATGGCTATCTCTTTCCACAGGGCGCATTCTTCGCGCTGTTTAGTTTGCTGCCCGATGTCCTAGCGCCCGGCTGGCTGATTCAGACGCTGTGGTGGAGCCTTACTCTCTGCGTGGCTTTTACCGGCGCATATCGCGTGGCCGAAGCTATAAACGTCGGCACGCATACCTCTCGCGTATTGGCGGCATTGTTGTACGCGTTGTCGCCGCGCGTGATTACGACGTTGGGCGCGATTTCGTCCGAGACCTGGCCGGTCGCACTGGCACCGTGGATTCTGCTTCCGCTCCTGCGGGTCGCAGCCCGGCGCGAGGAACTGCCCTGGCGTGCGACTGCCCGTGCCGTATTGCTGTCCGGCCTAGCGGTACTGTGCACTGGCGCGGTCAATGCGGTCAGTACAGCGGCAGCTTGCATCCCCGCAGGTCTGATGCTGCTCTTCTTCGCTTTTACGGGGCCTCGTCGCGGGCGTGCGTGGGCGATGCTCGGCGGTTGGCTGGCTGCGTGTGCAGCGGTCAGCATGTGGTGGATTGTGCCGCTGCTCCTGCTGGGCAAGTACTCACCACCGTTTACGGACTACATTGAGTCCTCCGGTGTGACCACTCGTTGGTTGAGTCTCGGCGAGACGCTCCGCGGTTCCACCTCGTGGACACCGTTTGTCTCTTTCGAGCGAGTCGGCGGAAATGCGCTGGTCGCGGAGCCCATTCTCATTTACGCCACCCTGGCTGTAGCGGCGATTGGCCTACTTGGCTTGGTCATGCGCTCACTTCCGCTGCGTCGAATGTGGCTGATGATGCTGCTCATCGGGCTTGTCATCATGGCGGCCTGGACGGAGCCGTTCGGGCTGGCGTGGGAATCGGCTCGAGAGGTGCTCGATTCCACGCTCGCAGCAGTGCGCAACCTGCACAAATTCGACACTATTGTGCGTCTGCCACTTGTCATCGGCTTCGCTCATGCGACAGCCCAGCTGCCATGGCCGTGGCGAGAGCCGGCGAACGAGCACACGAACGAGACGGCGAGCGATTCAGCGACCACTGGCTGGCAGCAGTGGCTACACCCGGAGAAGCACCCGCGCGCTATCGCATCGATGCTGGTTCTGGTGGTTATCGCCAGCGCCACCGCCCCTGCGTGGAGCGCACGCCTCGCTCCGACAGGTGGTTTTTCCGAGGTTCCGGGCTACTGGCACGAAGCGGCCGACTGGCTGAATGAGCAGGGCGAGGACACCCGCACGCTGGTGGTGCCGTCATCGCCGTTTGCTGATCAGACATGGGGCAATACTCGCGACGAACCGCTCCAGCCGCTCGCCGACGTGCCCTGGGCCGTCCGCGATACCGTGCCACTAGTGCCTCCAGAGGCGATTCGCGGCCTCGATGGTCTGCGCAATTCACTGACTCGGGGCCGTGAGGTACCGGCACTGGATGCCACCCTGCGCAACAACGGTATCGGCTACGTGCTGGTCCGCCACGACTTGAGAGTTACCTCGAGGGGCGATTCGCTGCGCGCCATCACTTCCACGCTGCAGGACTCCCCGACCATGGAAAAGGTGGCGGAGTTCGCGGACGAGGACGGCCATACCGCTATCCAGATTTGGGGTGCGGGCCCGAAGGAGCTGCGCAATCACGCACTTTCACCGCGGTTGGTAGACACTACCCAGATACCGCTGGTCGCCGGCGGCCCCGAAGTGCTCCCGCGGCTTGACGAAGTCGATTCCGATGCTCCGGTGCGCATCCTGTCTGGCAAGAATGCCGGCACTGTCACCGACACGCCCGCCCGCCGCGGCCGCAACTATGGTGAAGTCGTCGGCGCGGAGTCAGCAATCCTGGCCGAAGACGAGGACTCATATGTCCGCAACCTCGTTCCGGACTACCCCGTCGTGGGACTGCCACTGACGCAGACAGCAACGGGTCGCGCCACAATTGAGGTTTCGTCGTCGGCCTCTGAGCCATACAACGTCGGTGGTGCATCGGCTGACCACTCGGTCACCGCAATGCTCGACGGCGACACCTCCACCTGGTGGGAACCCTTGGCGGGCAAGAGCCAGGCTGAGTGGGTCAAACTGTCGTGGAAGGAACCGACCGATAACGCAGTGCTCAGCCTGACCGGTGCTCGCGTTCCGGTGCAACTGCGCATCCAGACTGATACGGCTTCGAGCTCCGTACAGTTGGTCCCGGGTGAGACGACTCGTATTCCGCTGCCCGGCGGCAAGACCACATCTGTGCTCATCACAGCAAAGATTGCTCCTGTAGGCTTCGCTATCTCCGAGCTAGGCCTGGTGATTCCACAGCGAGACACTGGCTTCGACGCATTCGAATCCAGCAGTCCCGATTCCGATGAAGAGGCGGAACTTTCCACCGAGGATATAGCGGAGGACCTCACGCCGGTTCGTGTCCCGGTGGTGCCGAATTCCTCTTCGCTGGCTCAGCGTTGGGTCTTCGGCCAGGAGATTCATGAGGGCACGCTGGTGCGCCTGTTCACCGTTCCGAAGCCGGTAAAGGTAAAGGTCGATGCTGATACCTGCCGCAGCAGCATCGGAGCCCCGTGGGCCAGCCTCCAGCGCGGTGACGGCTCTGATCACCGCGAGCTGACCTGTGGTGAAGAGATTGAGCTCTCACCGGGGCCATGGCGCATCGATGCCAAGTCCGATTGGGTGTCGCTCACCTCGACTGACTACTTCGCGCCGTCAGCTGAGCAGCAGAAAGTGACGCCAATCGATCTGAACAATCCCATTGACTCTGCCGACCACGATCGCATCGTGTGGTTGCCAATCTCTGTCAATGCTGGCCATGAGCTCCGTGTCGGAGGCGCCGCCATGAAGCCGGTAACGGTCTCTGGTTGGCAGCAGGGTTGGACGATTCCGGCCGGTATTGGTGGTGCGGTCGAGCTGACCTACCCACCGCAGCAGACCTGGCGTACTGGCATCCTGGCAGGCGGCGCACTCGCAACCGTGTACGCACTGGTCACTGTGGGGCTGGCTTTCGCTTGGCGACGCTTCGCTCTCACCACCCCGATTCCCGCGTCTTCGCTGAGCAATGACTTGCCGCGGGCGGCTATTGGCATTGCGGCTGCCGCGACAGTGACACTGGTATCCAGCTGGCCTGGCGTGGTCGTTGCCCTCGTGGTGGTTGCCGCTACCCTTGGTGCGGTTTTCTGGGCACGGAAGCGTGGGGACGTCGTCAAGCCATGGCTGAACGTGCGAAACGCCCTTATTGTGACACTTGCTGCGACGATGTCGATTGCGGGCTTGGTGCTGGCGGCGAACCCGTGGCCGAAGGATGACTACGCCGGTGCCGACTGGCCGCTTCAGTTACTGGTGACGGCGGCGCTGACGATCGTGGCGTGCTGCTCGATGCTTTCCGATGGCGGTGCTGATGACGACACCGACAGCGACGTCGACAACACCGACAACGCCGCTGATTAAGAGCCGTTAGCGGTTGACCCAGACGCGTGCGAAGAAGCGGCGGGCAGGTTCCTCGACGAGCGCGTAGGAGGCGGCGGCCACGGGAATCGACAGTGCGACCGTAACAATGGTGACACTGAGCAGATGGCCGGTAAATAGCTTCACACCAAGCAGCGGGAATGCGATGGAGAGCATCGCCACGTGCCAGAGGAAGATGCCGTAAGACCAGCGCCCCAGCGCCTGCATGATGGGGTGTTCGAGGAAGCGCGATTCCGGCGCCATCGTCCAGGGGCCGATGATGGCGGCACCGAAGACCAGCCCACACAGCAGGCGGCGAGTGAATTCCCAGTTGGTTAGCTCGACTAGTCCTTCGGGCCCCAGGTAGGAAGCCAGCACCAGCGCGCCCACGGCGATAGCCAGCCACAGCGAACGGCGGCGCGCCCAGCGCTGCATGGTTCCCACCCTCGCGCGGGCAGCATCGGTATCGACACCCTGGAGCGATTCCAGCTCGGCGAGAATCATGCCAGCTGCGAACCAGGAAAAGTATGCGATCGGCTGAATATGCGGGTTAACGCCTTCCGGGTACGGCAGCGGTAGGTAGGGCCAACCGAAGCTCAAGATTGCGAGCAGGGAAATTGCCACTATGCGGCGCCCCTGCTGGCGATGTGGGTCCAACCGGCTAAGCCCGATGGCAAACAGCGGCAGCGCGATGTAGAACGCGACCTCCACCGACAATGACCACAGGTGCGTCAACCCACCGTGCAGAGAGCCGGAGAAATACACCTGTGTCAGCGTCAGGTTTGTCAGCCAAATCTTGAGATCCGCGCCACGCCCCACCGGCAGTGCGATGAGCACAATAAGCACCAGCACCCAGTACGCAGGCATAATGCGCGCGACGCGCTTCTTGTAATACTTCGCCCAGCTCTTCTTCCGTCCGCCGTCGGCATCGGCCAATGCTTTACGACGGGGGATTCCGCCATAACCCGAGCGGTGAGAACGCCACAACAGGAATCCGGACAGCACGAAGAAAACAGCCACGAAGAAGTCGAAGCGGCCGAGGACGCGTTCCCACAGGGCTCCCACATCATGCCCGGTCTGGAATGCGACGTGCGTACCGATGATGCCCATCGAAGCCACAGCGCGCAGCCCCTCCAGCGAGGGCAGGAAGCCTGGGCGGAATGTGGTGGCAGAGTTCGGCATAGCGCTCGGCGTAGGGTTCGGCATAGCGCTCGACGCTGTGTCTTGCCTAACGCTTGGAGCTGCCGCAAATGCCTTGGACGTCATAGTACTTTCTTACACGGATACTGGAATGAGTAAAATCACTTGTATTCTATTATGAAATAAATCCTGTTCAGACCTGTTTTTCCAAAACTCTTTTGTTTTCCCGACAAGTTATTTTTTAAAAACACACCACATAACTCCTAACTTCCTGCTAGGTTTTGCAGCAGAAAGTTACGTACAGTTAAAGGACTATCCGCTGATGAAGAGAACTCTCGGACATGCACTGATTATCATCGGTGCTGCATTGATTGTCATTGCCGTCCTTCTGCCAACCTTCCTGGTGCCTCGCCTCCGGGTCATCCCACTTGACACTGTGAGCGACACCATCACGGAGGTGCGCGACGGCACCCTGTTGGACTCCAGCCAGCTGGGCAAGAATGAGCCAACGCCAAACCGCAAGAATGACCCGCGTTGCAAGGCAGAGACGGACGAAGAGAAGCGCGACCTCCCGGTCCACTGCTTCATCAACGACAAGACTCCGATGCAGTCGAAGCGCCACGTTGAGATCGAGGAGCCGGCTGACGAGAAGATCGCAACTCTCCAGGTCGGTACCACCCTGCTGCGCGATGACCGCAAAGAGCCGAAGAACCTCATCAATGCGATCCTCGACCGCATCACTGTTGATCGCAGTACTGCGTACCCGGTAGATGACCCGATCTCCAGCGTTGCCATTAACGCACCCCAGGGTGGTTCGGACACCAAGCCGCCGACGTTCACCCGCCCGGGCATCCAGTACCAGTTCCCGTTTGGTGCTCAGAAGAAGTCCTACCCGTACTATGACGTCCAGGCGATGCGTAACTTCGAGATCGACTTCGTCGGTGAGGAAACTCAGGATGGCGTCAAGGTCTACAAGTACTCCATGACCATTCCGCCGCAGAACCTCTACGAGTCCCTGACCGAGCACTTCACTCGCGACGGCCGCAAGCTCACCGAGGCTGACAAGTCCTCGCTGGCTTCCATGCGCCTGAGCTTCCCGGCTCACAAGTGGGGCCTGGAGGGTGACGACGACGTCGAGTTGGATCGTTACTACACCAACGTCCGTACTGTTCGCGTCGAGCCAACCTCTGGCGTGATCGTCAACGGTACTGAAGAGATGTTCATGTTCTACGCCAAGGACGACAAGGAAGCGGAAGAAATTGCTTCCAAGGCTGGCCGTGAGAAGGAAGCCAAGGAGCAGAACCGTACCGCGATGAAGTACACCGCTCAGTGGGACGAAGGCTCCAAGGGCCGTCAGATGGACCGCGCTAAGGAAGCACGTAAGTCGCTGACTATCGGTGGCACTGTCGCACCGTGGATCCTCGGTATCCTCGGCCTGGTTCTCATCGTGATTGGCTTCCGCATTCGCAGCAAGTCTGCCTAAGAGACCAAGCCACGAGGCCCTTAAGATGCCTCATGCTCTCGCTTACCCTAAGTTTCACTGAGGAAAGCGAAAAATAATTTAATATAGGGCACGTGACACAACGTTTCCACACTACTCTGACCCAGTCGGCTCGCTCTCATTCGGAGCGAGTCGCCTGGGTTTTTGTGTTGTCGTGGATTCTCTTACTGACCGCTGCCGTGTGCTGGCCTCTCTTTGCGCCCCTCAAGGCCCCGGCTGATGGTCGCTTTAGGGCGCCGATATTCCTGCTGCGCGACATGGTCATCCCCAATCACCCACCGCTTACCGACGCGGCCCTGGGACTCGGCCCCGCTGCGGCACGAGCTGTCCCTCAGGACACCGCACTGTGGGCACTGGGATACTTTGTGGATGCCAGCCATTGGGTGCGCTTCGCCATGGTGGGCGCCTGTTTGATTGGTGGTCTTGCAGCTGCTGAGCTCGCCCGCAGGTTCACTCGTCACGGCTCTGGCACCAGTAGCGCATCCAGTGCCGGCCTTATCCCCATGACTCCGAGCTTGGCCAGTCAGCTGATCGCACCGACGATGCTGCTCTGGAACCCGTTCGTGGTCGAGCGTTTACTCCAGGGACAGTGGTCACTGGTCATCGCCGTATTGTTACTTCCGGCAGTAGTTCTGGCAACACAGATGGGTAGTGCTTTGTGGCGCACCAGCGCCATTGCCGCTGCGGGCCTCACACCGACCGGTGCCCTTTTAGCTGGTATCACCGGCATTGTTGCCGCCCGCAATAACCGCGACCGCGCTTGGGTTGCGGCCACAACAGTGGCGGTCAGTTCACCATGGCTGGTGGCATCTTTGCTGAACCCGAGTGCAGCTAGGTCCTCCGATGTTGCTGGCGCTGCCGCATTTGCGGCCAGAGCAGAGGCACACGTCGGCACGCTCGGCAGCCTGTTGGGGCTGGGCGGTATCTGGAATAAGCAGGCTGTGCCGCTAACTCGCGAGGCTGGTTTTTCGGCGATCATGGTGCTGGTGCTCTTGGTACTCATGGGCCTGGGATTCCGTCGTGTCTGGCATTCGCAAGAGCGCTGGCGGGGGCTGATTATCACCGGCGCCGTGAGCATTGTGCTCGTCGCTCTCGCCGCAACAACGCCGGGCATTTTGATGATGGGTTGGGCGCTCGAGCACATCCCGGGGGCGGGTCTGCTTCGCGATGCACAGAAGTGGATCGCGCTCGCTGTCCCTGCCTATGTCATCCTCGCCGCCAGCGGTGCGGAGTACCTGGCACGCCGCGCTCGCAGCGCCACCGTCAATATCGGCCAGTGGTTGGCTACTGGCGTCAGCGCGCTCATCATCATTGCCGCTGTCCCCACGCTGCCCGCCGATGTCGCTCCACTCCGCCCCATTCCGTCATGGGAGGGCTGGTCGGCGGTTTCCGGTGTCGTCGCGCTTGACGACGATCGCGTTGCGGTTCTACCTGCCGGTTCTTACCGCATCATTAATGGGCGCCCTGTCCTCGACCCGGCTACGAAGATTTTGCCCGCTCCGGTGGTGAGCTCCGGCGAATTGATCGTGTCTGGGCAGTCGGTGTCTGGCGAGGGAGCCACAACCGTTGAGCGTACGCTGCTCGGCGGTGCAAAGAGGAAGGAGGAGCTTGCGTCTGCGCTCCAGAGCCTTCGGGACCAGGGCGTTGGCTGGGTCCTAGTGGAGAATTCGCCCGGCAACTTCGGCGATTCAGCTGACATTGTGGCAGCGCTAGATCCCGTCTATGAAACGCCTGACCTGCAGCTATACCATGTTCCCGGCGTTATCGATCCGACCACAGAACCAAGCCAGGGAGCCTATGCAGCTGCGTGGATAGCCTTTGGAATCTGGACTCTTTGCCTGCTCGCTGGGCTACTGGCGGGACTATTGGCTGGAGTAAAGGAAGCGCTACTGCCCCGCCGCAGGTAGCAGATTGTCCAGAGTTGGGTTTTCCAAGACATTCAGAACTGCCTCGCCGGTTTTGTCCCAGCCAAATTCTGCGGCACGGGCGACGCAGGCCTTGGACATGGCGCGATGCAGTTCGCCGTTATCGAGAATCTGTCGTGTCTTGGTAATTAGGTCAGCTTCATCGCTGGCCAGTAGGCCAGTTTCACCGTCGTTGACCGAGTCGCGCAATCCCGCCGAGGAACGGTAACCGACCGTCGGCACGCCGTGCTGCGCCGATTCGATGACGGCGAGCCCCCAGCCCTCCTTGCGGGAAGGCATCAGATGCAGACACGCCTTGGAGAGGATGCGGTGTTTATCTGCCTCTGTGGCCTGCCCGTGGAAGACCACGTGATCCGAAACCCCCTTGTCACGGGCATATTCTACGAGATTGTCATGCCACCACCCCGAGCCAATAACATCGAGAATCGCACCTGGACGGTCCTGCACGAGATCTGCGAGCACATCGATGGCGTGCTCAATTTGCTTATGCGGGACCAACCGCGACAGCGTCACCAGATGCGGTGCCGGACCGTCACACTCGGATAGGTCTGCCATGATTTCGGTCGACTGCAATTCCTCCGGAATCGGGTCCACACCATTGCGAATCACCGCAATACGCCCGGGCGACACTCCGAGTTCTACCAGTTCAGCGGCACTTGGTTCGGAAACGGTGATGTAGCGGCTGCGGCGGTGAATCATCGGCGATAGACGCGACTCGATGAACCACCCCAGCTGGCTAATAATCGGCCCTGCCACTGGCCACTGCTCGCGGTGGCAGTGATGTGTCAGCAGCACCGTCGGTGCGCCGGAGAAAATCCGCGCGAAAAAGGGGACACCGTTTTGGGTATCGACCACGACATCCGGCTTGCCGCCGAGCGCCTTGGCAAGTGGCCCCACGCCAAATCTAGCCCCCAGCATCGCGGTCCAGGAGCGCACGTAGACGGAGAAGTTTCCACCAGCGCGGGAGAAAGTCACGCCGTCACGACGCGACAGCGTCGGTGCGCCTGGGTAGCTGGCCGTGCGGAACACCACGGTGTGACCTTGACCGGCAAGGTAACCCGCGACGCGTTCCAAATAGCGCTCACTGCCTCCACCTTCGGGGTGCCCAGTGTCGCGCCAACACAACAATAAGATTTTCATAACAATATGAGCCTAACGCTCGGCGCGGCTTTCGTTGCCGCTTTAGCTCAAATCCATACTCCCAAACCCAACCAGTCCATTAGATTGTTTGACGTGACCAGCTTTCGCTTTCCCGCTTTTATCGTCCCGCCCGCTCTGAAAGAGCTGCGCAGCTTTGCTACACTGTCGCGCTCATTTGGGCTGCTCAACGACTTCAAATACGAGCAAACCGATCCCGATATTTTCTACGGGCACCTTGCCGAGGACACCATCGGCCTCCTAGAAGGCATCGCGGCTGGCGCGGATGGTTCAGTGGGCGCGGTGGATGCGACGGGCACCGCTGGTACGGCGGAGTCGCCGGGCGCAGGGGGCACGTCGTCAAGCGTTACGACGAATACCGCACTGCGCGGCAAACGCATCCTTGATGTCGGCGGCGGCCCTGGGTACTTTGGCCGAGCATTTGCCCAGCGTGGGGTGGAATATTACACCTGTGAACCAGATGTGGGCGAGATGGCGGCGGCGGGTATCAAGCTGGAGTCATCGGTACGCGGATCGGGGCTGGAACTGCCGTTTCGCGATGATGCTTTTGACCTGACATACTCATCGAACGTTGCCGAGCACGTGCCCGATCCATGGACGATGGGTGAGGAAATGCTGCGTGTAACCAAGCCGGGCGGGCTGGTCGTTTACTCGTACACCATTTGGTACGGCCCGTTCGGCGGCCACGAGATGGGGATGACGCACTACCTGGGTGGCGACCGCGCGCGGCGCATGTATGAGAAGAAGCACGGCAAGCGGCCGAAGAACTACTTTGGCGAGTCCCTGTTCAAGGTCGGTTGCGGTGAAGGTTTGAAGTGGGCGCGCGCTGCGGCGGAGGCTGGCGACTGTGAACTGCTAGCCGCGTTTCCGCGTTACCACCCGTGGTGGGCCTGGTGGATGGTGCACGTGCCAGGGCTGCGCGAGTTCGCGGTGTCGAACCTGGTGCTGGTGCTGCGGAAGCGGTAGGGGGCATAGAGGAAGCCTTTAGGGCTCTCAACGCACACCGACACTTTAACCCCAACGCCACAACCCCAACACCACCCTTGCCTTTAGGGTAGCCTGCCCTTTGTTGCTGTTGTCGACATTCGGTAAACTGCTGGGTTCAGAAGTACTCAACGAGATTCTTCGCACACAACAAAGGACCTACATGAACAAAACCTTCAGGACCCTGGCAATCGCGGTGGCCAGCGGAGCCATCGCATTCACCATGGCAGCCTGCGGCAGCGGCGACACGAACAGTGAAAACAACGCCAGTAGTGTCAGCGCCTCGGACACCAACACTCAGTTTCCTGTGACCATTAAGCACGCGTTCGGAGAGACCACTATCAAGGAGGCCCCACAGCGAATCGCGACTGTCGGCTGGGCGAACCATGAAGTCCCGCTTGCTCTGGGCCAGGTACCTGTTGGCATGAGCAAGGCCACCTACGGTGACGATGACGGCGATGGCATCCTCCCGTGGGTTGAAGAGAAGCTGAAGGAACTCGGCGCAGACTCCGGCGAGAAGAAGCCGGTGCTCTTCGATGAAACCGACGGCATCCCGTTTGAAAAAGTCGCAGACACAAAACCTGACATTATTCTTGCTACTTACTCCGGAATTTCGCAGGAGGACTACGACACACTCTCCAAGATCGCGCCCGTCATTGCCTACCCAGACATGGCATGGGGTACTTCATTGGAAGACATGATCCTGATTAGCTCCAAGGCTATCGGCAAGGCCGATGAGGGCAAGAAGCTGTCCGAGAACTTAGACGTCACTATTGCCGACGCTCTTGAGAAATACCCGAACCTCAAGGGTAAGAAGGCACTCTTTACCTCCTTCGGCGGCAGCTCCGACCCATCCAAGCTTGGTTTCTACTCCACGGAAGATCCACGCATGGGATTCCTTGTGAACCACGGTCTTACAGCACCGAAGATTGTCGAGGAACAGTCCAAGACTGCCGATAAGTTCTGGGTTGAAGTCTCCACTGAGAACCCGGAGCAATTCGATGACGTCGATGTCATCATCTCCTACTCCTCGGGCGATAAAGCCGAGGATGAAAAGAACGTCAAGGATATGCAGACGGATCCACTGCTTTCCAAGATTCCAGCGGTGAAGAACGGCAACATCGCCTTCCTCGAAGATGGCCCGCTAGGAGCCGCCTCGAACCCCTCTCCGCTCTCCATCCCATGGGGCATCGACCGTTACTTCGCAGCGCTTAACGAAGGATTGAAGAAGTAATAGTGCCGACCTCAGTCCATACTGCTTCAACAAAGTCCACTCCCCCGCCTTCGACTACCACCAAGTCAGCTGTATTTGTTCTCTTGCTGATACTTGGATTGGTATCGGTAGTCCTGTCGGTGATGTTCGGCATACGCAGCATTACACCCACCGAGGCGCTTTCCGCCTTAGGCGGAGCCACCGACACCGCGGGAGAAGCTGCAGCGTGGACACGCATTCCGCGTACCGTGCTGGCACTGTGCGCGGGTGCAGCGCTCGCCACCTCGGGCGTAGCCTTTCAAGCTGTTACTCGAAACCCGCTCGCAGACCCCGGAATATTCGGGGTTCTTGCTGGCGCTTCTCTAACAGTTGTTATCGGTATCACCTTTTTCAACATCAGTCGCACACTGCCGACGATGCTGCTTGCATCAATGGGTGCCTTCGCAGCTGCAGTGTTTGTCTACTGCGTGGGATCAATTGGTCACGGCGGC
The DNA here is from genome assembly GCF_016889425.1 of Corynebacterium amycolatum. Lineage (NCBI taxonomy): Bacteria > Bacillati > Actinomycetota > Actinomycetes > Mycobacteriales > Corynebacteriaceae > Corynebacterium > Corynebacterium amycolatum. The sequence goes on along the minus strand of NZ_CP069513.1, from coordinate 841,954 downwards.
GCCACTCCCCTCAAACTGGCTCTTGCCGGAGCTGCCACGGCCGCCGCTCTATCCAGCTTGACCAGCGCCATTTTGTTGCCGCGCGCCGATGTCATGGACGAGTTCCGCAACTGGCAAATCGGCTCCGTCAGCGGCGCGCAGTGGGAATCACTGACGGTCGCTTTCCCGTTACTTGGTCTCGGGTTCGTCATCGTCTTTTTAACCAGCAGCGGCCTCAACGCACTCTCTCTTGGCGATGATGTCGCCACCAGCCTCGGCATCAACTTAACCCGCACGCGAGTCCTGGCAACACTCGGCGCGGTGCTGCTCTGCGGAACCACCACTGCCGTCACCGGTCCGATCGCCTTCGTCGGTCTCATCGTTCCCCACGTTCTCCGGATGGTTCTCGGGACCGACCACCGCGTTCTCATCCCAGCAAGCGCCCTGGCAGGAGCAGTATTGCTCACGCTTGCTGACACCGTCGGACGCCTCGTCGGTGACCAATCCGAGATTGCAGTCGGCATCATCATGCCCTTCCTCGGAGCCCCATTGTTTATTTGGATTGTGCGACAGACAAGGATGCGGGAACTATGACAAAACTCGCCCCCGAAACGCGCCCGCAGAATAGGGCCAGCGACCTAGCGAACGCTATCCAAGAACAACGCGGTCACGCCCGAACTCGTTTTACGCTCACATTATTGGTTCTAGCAGCGATTACGACCACACTGTGGCTGCTGAGTCTCATGATTGGAGATTCCTTCTATTCCCTTGCCGATGTCCTCAGCGTCATTCGCGGTGACACCGTCCCCGGGGCATCTTTCACAGTGGGCGAACTACGCCTACCACGCGCCACTATTGCAATTATCGCCGGCTTTGCGTTTGGCGTATCGGGAATAATCTTCCAGACGATGCTGCGAAACCAGTTAGCCTCACCGGACATTATCGGTATTTCCGCTGGTGCGGCCGCTGCCGGTTCGACCATGATTGTGCTGTTTCACGCTTCTCAGACCGCGGTGTCAACGGTGGCGCTGATGGCGTCGTTAAGCGTGGCCGCACTGACCTACCTGCTGGCGTTCAAATCGGGATTTACTGGCACCCGCCTGATTCTGACAGGAATTGGCATTGCCGCGATGCTGCAGTCATGGACCACCTACGTACTATCGAAGGCTTCCGCGTGGGACCTGCCGACGGCCACACGTTGGTTGACTGGATCGTTGAATAACATGTCGTGGGAGCGCGGATTACCGTTGGTTATTACCGTTCTTGTCGTGACTCCGCTGCTCTTGATTGGCGCGCATAGGCTATCAATCTTGGAGCTTGGCGACGATATCGCCACCTCACTCGGACTGCGCGTGAACCTGCTTCGCGGGGCCCTTATTGTCGGGGCCGTCATGCTCATCGCAGTGGCGACATCCGCAACCGGACCAATCTCATTTGTCGCATTCATGGCAGGCCCGATAGCGACGCGAATCTTTAGGCCCGGCGCGAACCTCATAGTGCCATCAGGATTGGTCGGAGCATTCTTGGTGCTTGCCGCGGATTTAGCCGGCCAATACCTCTTCGGCACGCGTTACCCCGTCGGCGTAATTACCGGCGCACTCGGGGCGCCCTTTCTGATTTATCTGCTCGTCAGAACATCTCGATAGCTGCGCTTTGTTCATCAAACCAAGGAGTCTCTCACCGTGTCCGCACAACTGAATGCTCAGTCCCTTGCTTCTGGATATGGGGAAAAACCCATTGTGAAAGACCTGACTTTGTCATTCGAAGCAGGCAAGATTACTTCGATTGTCGGACCTAATGGTTGTGGCAAATCAACGTTTCTCCGGACACTAGCTCGTCTGATTCGACCATCAGCTGGATCCGTCGAGCTGGACGGCAAGGAGCTAGGTTCCTATTCTTCCCGCGAATTGGCAAAGCGGCTCGGGCTGCTTCCGCAGACCCCCATCGCTCCTGACGGCATCACTGTCGCAGACTTAGTCGGCCGTGGTCGAACCCCTTACCAGGGAATTCTGGGTCGCTGGAGTTCAGCCGACTACGACATCGTCGCCGAAGCTATGGAAGCTACCCGAGTCGCAGACCTCGCGGGGCGGTGCGTCGAAGAGCTCTCCGGTGGCCAGCGTCAGCGTGTGTGGATTGCAATGGCACTCGCACAACAAACCGATGTGCTGCTTCTCGACGAACCTACAACCTACCTTGATCTAAAACATCAACTAGAAGTCCTGGATTTACTAACTGATCTCAATCATCGCCGAGGCACCACCATCATCATGGTGCTGCACGACCTCAATCTGGCTGCTCGGTATTCGGATGTCCTCGTCGCTATGCGCGACGGCCGACTGCATTCGGCAGGAGCGCCTGTCGACGTGCTCACACAAGAGCTAACCCGTGAGGCGTTCGACCTCGAATCGCTGGTTATCACCGATCCGGTCTCAGGGCTACCCACGGTTACGCCCATCGGGCGCCACCACTCAAAACTAGCCCAGTACTAGCTCAGTAGATGTAAGCAACTCATCAGATTTAAGGATTCCTATGGGATACCAGCCACACCGCGTCCGCGTTGCCCGCACGCGACAGATTTCCCCACACTTTCAGCGCATAACACTTCACGGCGTGGAGAATGTCGGCCCGAAGGACACGATTCGGGACCTCCGTATCAAGGTCATTATCCCAGCCGCTGGTCAACTTCCAGAGCTGCCGGAGGGGGATTGGTTCGCTACCTGGAAAACCCTTGACCCCGAGACTCGCGGCTATGTCCGCACGTATTCCATCCGCGCTTTTCGACGCAACTTGCCCGACGAAGCTCCCGATGAACTCGACATCGATTTCGTGTTGCACCCCGATGCCGCTGGGCCAGCGTCTGCATGGGCTTCAAAGGCACAGGTCGACGATGAGCTGCTCATCATCGCACCGACACGAGATGATGAATCCGGCAGCGGCATCGAATTCGCCCCTGGGGCTAGTAGTCGCATCGTGATGCTTGGAGATGAAACTGCCTTGCCTGCAATTGCGAAGACTCTGGAGGAATGGCCAGCGAGAGTGCAGGGAGAGGTGTTTATTGAGATTCCATGTACAAGCGATGCCCAGAAGCTAGAGGTGCCGTCTGGGGTCTCGGTGAAGTGGCTGGCGCGAGCGGAAGATGAGCACGACACTTCGGGCGAGCTGCTGTACTCCAATCTGGTGAAGCTTGTCAGCAACGCGCTAAGCCCGGTCGCGCGAGAATCACTGTCAAGCGTTCTCGAGGGGAATACGGCGGCGACAAGTGAGGATGACCCCAACTTTCTGGTGTGGGAGACTCCAAGCTATTCCCAATTGGGTGAAGATATTTCCAATTCCAGCGGCGACGACAAGGCCAACACCGAATCTCCGAATCCGACGCTAACCGGGACTTACTTTTGGATTGCAGGTGAGTCTTCAGCGGTGATTCGGATGCGGAGGCTGCTGGTGAAGGAATGCCAAGTTCCGAGGAAGCAGGTGTCGTTCATGGGGTATTGGAAGCGGGGTTACGCCGCGAAGGGATAGTTTTTAAATCTCTTGCGCTGCCAACTGGCTGAGGCTCAGCCGGATTGGCGCCTGATTGGACGGCTGACTGGACGGCTGACTGGACGGCTGATTGCCCTCAAACTACTTATGTAATTACCCCCGGTTTTTCACATAACCGCAGGTGGGAGACTACGACGAGTCAATTTTCTCCCCAGCACCCCTCAAATCACCCCCGTCAATCCGCGGGAAAAGATTAAAAACCGCGCCCGCCCATCGACGGGCTAGGCGCGGTTATGCAGATGAAAAGTCGAAATTAGTCCTCGACGACCTCGACGGTGACCTCAATGTCGCCGCGGGTTGCGTTGGAGTACGGGCAGACCTGGTGAGCTGCGTCAGCCAGAGCCTGAGCCTCATCGTGCTGCAGGTTCGGGATAACAACCTCAAGAGCGACTGCCAGGCCGAAGCCCTCGCCTTCCTTGCCAATGGAGACCTTTGCGCCAACGCTGGACTCACCCAGGTCGGCCTTCTTCATACGAGCAACCATCTGCAGTGCAGAGTGGTAGCAGGCAGCGTAGCCAGCTGCGAAGAGCTGCTCAGGGTTGTTGCCCTCGCCGGAACCGCCCATTTCCTTCGGGATTGCCAGATCGAATTCCAGATTGCCATTCGGAACGACAACTCGGCCGTCGCGGCCTGCGCCAGTTGCCAGTGCTTCGGTGGTGTACAAAGCGTCCATTGAAACAGAACTCCTAACGAATTGAGTTACGGCTAATCAGTTGCGTAATCAGTCGCAGCGAACTGCTTTTCATCATGCTCGCGTGCTGGTTCAACAGTGCGCCATTCGAGGTTTATTCCCGACCATGCCCGAATTGACGCTTACTTTATTGTGATTAACTCCATATCGACCGGTGAAGGCACACACCCCAGCCCCTACTCAGCAGCACTTGCAACCGCGCTGAAATTACTTATGTAAATACCCCCGATTTTTGGAGGATTTCCACCCACGAATCCGCCCGAGCATATATAGTGACGCACGACACTTTACGACGAATCTGTGAGGTAAAAACACATGACTTCCGCCACCATTCAGCCGGGCGGCGAAGCCTTCATCTACGAGGCAATTCGCACCCCGCGCGGCAAGGGCAAGAAGGACGGCTCCCTCCACGAGGTACGCCCGGTATCACTTCTCGTCGGCCTCATCGACGAAATTCGCAACCGCTTCCCGGAGCTGGATGAAGAACGCATCAGCGACCTCATCGTTGGCTGCGTCAGCCCGGTCGGCGACCAGGGTGCGGACATTGCCCGCACCGCAGCACTCACCGCAGGTCTGCCGTACCGCACCGGCGGTGTCCAGATCAACCGCTTCTGCGCTTCAGGCCTCTCCGCCATCAACTTGGCTGCTCAGAAGGTCCGCTCCGGCATGGACGAGCTCGTCCTCGCCGGTGGCGTCGAGTCCATGTCCCGCGTGCCAATGATGTCCGACGGCGGCGCAATGGCAATGGATGCACAGGTCTCGTTCGCAACTGACTTCGTCCCGCAGGGTATCTCCGCTGACCTAATTGCATCGCTTGACGGCTTTGACCGCGAGTCCCTCGACGAAATGGCAGCACTCTCCCACGCCCGTGCCGCAAAGGCTTGGTCTGAGGGTCGCTTCGACCGCTCCGTCGTCCCGGTCAAGGACGCTAACGGCCTGACCATCCTCGACCGCGATGAGACCATCCGCGAGGGCGTCTCCGCAGAGTCCCTGGCCGGCCTGCGCGCAGCCTTCACCATGATGGGTGAGCAGGGTGGCTTCGACGCAGTTGCACTGAAGAAGTACCCGCAGCTCGAGCGCATCAACCACGTCCACCACGCAGGTAACTCCTCCGGCATCGTCGATGGCGCTGCACTGACCCTGGTTGGTTCTGAGAAGGCTGGCGCAGACATGGGGCTGACCCCGCGCGCACGCGTTGTCGCCACCGCCGTCAATGGTGTCGAACCGACCATCATGCTCACCGGTATCGAGCCAGCCGTCCGCGAGGCTCTGGCCAAGGCCAACCTGACGGTCGACGATATCGACGTGTGGGAAATCAACGAGGCGTTTGCCGCCGTCGTCAAGCATGCTCAGCAGAACCTGGGCATCGACTACGAGAAGCTCAACATCAACGGCGGCGCGATGGCCATGGGTCACCCGCTGGGGGCAACCGGTGCCATGATCACCGGCGCCGCAATCGATGAGCTGCACCGCACCGGTGGCCGCTACGCCCTCATTTCGCTCTGCGTGGCTGGCGGCATGGGTGTTGCAACCATCATCGAGCGCGTCTAAAGCAAACCGGAACGAAACTCACAGCGACAATTACCGCGGCCACACCGCGATAACCACAAAGGACTGACTGATTTATGAGCACAGATAACATGTTCCGGTGGGATCAGGACGACGCCGGAATCGTCACCCTCACCATGGATGACCCGAATGCGCCGGTCAACACCATGAACAAGACTTTCCAGGACGACATCCGCGCCACCGTGGAGCGCCTGGAAAACGAAATTGGCGACGGCTCTGAGACCTCCATCAAGGGCATCGTCATCACCTCTGCGAAGAAGACCTTCTTCGCAGGTGGCGACATCAAGCAGATGTCCAAGGCCACTGAGGACGATGCAGCTGACATGTTCAACATGGTCGAGGACATGAAGGCCTCCCTGCGTCGCCTGGAGAAGCTCCCAGTGCCGATTGTTGCCGCCATCAACGGCGCAGCACTGGGCGGCGGCCTCGAGGTCGCGCTGGCTGCTAACCACCGCGTTGCGGCTGATGCCCGCGGTTCCAAGATTGGCCTGCCAGAGGTCACCCTCGGTCTCCTGCCGGGTGGCGGCGGTGTCTCCCGCGTCGTTCGCATGCTGGGTATTCAGGACGCGCTGATGAAGGTCATTCTGACCGGCGCGCAGATGAACCCAGGCAAGGCTCTCGCAGCTGGCCTCGTTGACGAGGTTGTTGCTCCGGAGCAGCTCATTGACACTGCCCGAGCATGGCTGACCAGCGAAGATGCAAAGGCCGCACAGCCGTGGGACGAGAAGGGCTTCAAGATTCCGGGCGGCGACCCGAAGACTCCTAAGTTCGCAATGAACCTGCCGTCCTTCCCGGCAAACCTGACCAAGCAGCTCAAGGGCTCCCCGATGAAGGCTCCGCGCCTTGCGATGCAGGCTGCCATCGAGGGCTCTCAGGTCGACATCGACACCGCACTGCGTGTCGAGTCCCGCTACTTCACCGAGCTGGTCACCGGAACTCAGTCGAAGAACATGATGCAGGCGTTCTTCTTCGACCTCAATCACGCTCAGGGCGGCGGCTCCCGTCCGCTGCAGGCTGACGGCACCCCGTACCCGAAGCGCGAGTTCAAGAAGGTTGCCGTCGTTGGTGCCGGCATGATGGGCGCAGGTATTGCATACGTGTGTGCAAAGGCTGGCATGGAAGTTGTCCTGAAGGACATTTCCCTGGAGAACGCCGAGCGTGGCAAGGCCTACTCTGAGGGGCTGGAGGCGAAGGCTCTCAAGCGCGGTCGCACCACTGAGGAGAAGTCCGCAGCACTGCTGAACCGCATCAAGCCGACCGAGTCCTACGACGACCTGTCCGACGTCGATCTGGTCATCGAGGCCGTCTTCGAGAACACCGACCTCAAGCACAAGGTTCACGCCGAAATCGAGGCCGCGGTTCCGGAGACCTGCATCCTGGGTTCCAACACCTCCACCCTGCCAATCACCGAGCTGGCTTCCCACGTCAAGCGTGAGAAGGACTTCATCGGTCTGCACTTCTTCTCCCCGGTGGACAAGATGCAGCTGATTGAGATCATCTCCGGCGACAACACCGACCCGGCAATCCTCGCCGCTTCGCTGGACTTCGCTGTTGCAATTCGCAAGATTCCGATTGTCGTTACCGACTCCCGCGGTTTCTACACCTCCCGCGTCATCGGCACCGTCATCAACGAGGCTCTGCGCATGGTTGCCGAGGGCTATGACCCGGCCATCATCGAGGCCGCTGGCCGCCAGGCTGGTTACCCGGCACCGCAGCTCCAGCTTGCCGACGAGCTGAACCTCAAGCTCATGGAGAAGATCGCTGGCGAGACCCGCGCTGCCGCCGAGGCTGCAGGTCAGTCCCTGGACGAGGGCGGCGTGCCGGCTCTGGTCGAGGCCATGCTGCACAAGTTCGAACGCCCGGGCAAGCTCGAGGGCAAGGGCTTCTACGAGTACGTCGACGGCAAGCGCTCCGGTCTCTGGCCGGGCCTGTTCAACGAGCTGCGCGAGGAGCTGAACATCACCCCGATCGCTCCGGAAGACACCGACCTGCAGGAGCTGGTCGACCGCATGCTCTTCATCGAGGCCATCGAGACTCAGAAGTGCGTCGACGAGGGCGTTCTGCTTCACGACGCCGACGGCAACATCGGCTCCATCTTCGGTATCGGCTACCCGGCCTGGACCGGTGGTACTCGCCAGTTCATCAAGAACTACGACGGCGCCACTGTCGTCGACCCGGCTGCAGCTCGCCCGGAGCGCCGCGGTGTCGCAGGCTTCGTCGAGCGCGCCGAAGAGCTGGCCGCTAAGCACGGCGAGCGCTTCAACGCTCCGGAGTCCCTGAAGAAGTAGGGCTCTTTTCACCTCGGCTAGCTAGTTCACTAGTTCATACGGCTTCGGCCATACAGCACACCAACCAGCCCCGACCGGCAGTTTTTAACAAACTGCGGGTCGGGGTTTCGGCTTTTCGCGGGAAGGTTGGTGGACTTGGATCCGTCGTAAAGCGAAAACAACGGTTATCGCCATTTAACAGGGGTGTTTTGACGCAGACTCGCATGTTTGGTGGGCTTCAAATTAGAAACTCCCAGGTCAGCTCCCTGGATTTGGGCAAAAAAGGCACCAAACATGCGAGTCTAGGTAATTTTGACCCTTGTAAACGCCTTTAACAGTTACTTTTGGATCTGCAGTCTGGCTCAATTGATGTGTTATCCACAGTCCGAAAACTATCCACAGAAAGTTGATTTACAACGGTCTTTGGCCAGCGGGCTTCCGCACCATCGATGAGAATGTCCGCCATGCGGAAAACGAGCGAGCTCATTTTCAATTCCTCCGGAATTGTGCACCTGCGAGAACAGACTCATATCAGCCGAAATACAGCACGAGGGATTCTCAGCCGGGCGGTCGAGCGCGGTGAACTTGTTCAGTTGTTTCGGGGCACTTACGCGGATGCACGAATATGGCCATCTAACAGCGATTTTCCACGAGGAATTCTTGCCATTAAGGCGGAACTCATCCGGGCACGGATTCAATGCATTGCCATTTCGCAGGCACACCCAGATCGCGTATTAACCGGAATCGCAGCAGCGCTGATACATAGCCTGCCACTGCTCGATATTCCGCAAACGCTGACGCTCAGTTCCAGTGTAAAAAGTGGGTCGTCGACACTTAAAACACACCATGGCCTGCAATTTCACCAGAATTACTTAGCATTGCCCCCAAGTGCCACGACCACCATCGATGGCGTGCGGGTCACTACTCTGGCGCGAACCGTGGTTGATATCGCTGCTGCTCAGCCGCGCGTCGACGATGCCACGCGCCGCAAACCCGAGGTCTTTCGACGCTTTGTCGAAGCTATCGCGCTTGCCGACGGCGCCCTGCGTGGCTCGGTCGGAACACTTGGCTCGACGGGAATGCAGCCTCAGCAAGCCCTGCCGTGGCCGGAGGCGCCACTGCGCTTTGAGCCACCAAATTGGGACATTGAACAGGAGTTTCCGCAGCTCGCAGCGCCGCGGCACGTGGCCATTTCCAGTACTGATTTCTTACCCCACGTGCACGACCAACGGGGTCGAGTGCGTGGACCCCGCATGCTGGAGGTGCTGATGGTGGCATCGCCGTGGTCGGAAAGTGCATTTGAGTCGGTGACAAAAGCGTTGCTCGTGGAGCTAAAACTGTCATTTGTGCAGCAACCACGAATAGTAGATGAGGCCGGGGTGTTCGTTGCGCGTGTGGATTTCCTGCTTCCGGCTCACGGAATCATCATCGAGTGCGACGGGCGAATGAAGTACGAGCCCGCGCAATCGAGAATGCAATCAACAGTGCAATCAGAAACGCGCGCTGGCGCCGGCCAACACCACGCGGGCACCGCCAACATCTGGCATGACCGGCGTCGCGACTACCAACTCACCAACCTCGGCTACGCCATCATCCACCTGACGTGGGATGCGATCTTTGACGGCTCGGCGGCGGGCATGATTCGTAAGGCATTGGCAGCCTCAACGACACCGCGCGGACGCTGGTTTGATGCCATTACCGCACTTCCAAGAGGCGCATATAAATTCTCCTTTTCTGGCTAAAACGCTTCCAGTCACATGGCAGACTCAAGACATGAGCCCGCAGACCCAGCCAGGCCACCAACGACCAAGCCAGGAACAACCAAGCCGCCCACAGCCGAGCCACCAACTCCCAGAACTCATCGGCCGAGTGCGCCGTGTCCGCACCGGGCCGGTAGTGACGCAAAAGTGGAGCGGCCGTGAAATCAGCACCGGCGCCGCCAAATCACCACGCACGGGCCGCGTAATAGTCGCAGAAAACGGCCTTGACGGCGACGCCCAGGGCAACTTGAAGGTCCATGGCGGACCAAACAAAGCGATGTGCTGCTACCCATTCGAGTTCATGGCTCAGTGGGCGGCTGATGGATTCGATTTGCCGGAGGGCGCTTTCTTCGAAAATCTCACGCTAGAAGGCCTTCCTGACCAGGTGGTTTGTCTGGGTGACATCTTCGAACTGAACGATCTGACAGTCCAGGTCACGCAACCGCGTCGTCCGTGTGCCACGGTCTCGGCACGTTGGAGTGATCGCCGACTGCCCAGGCTCATGCAGTCGAAGTCCCGTTCCGGCTACTACCTGCGGGTCCTTCATCCCGGCACCATCGCTGAAGGTGACACCATGCGGCTGGCCAAACGTCTTCCAAGCGCTGTCTCTGTTGCAGAGACCAATCGCGTCATGAACATCGACCGCCAGGACATCGAGGGCATCCACCGTCTCCTCGCCGCCCCTGAGCTTCCGGAGCGGTGGCGAGCAACGCTCTATCGCCGCTTGAACGGCGAGTTTGAAGACGACACCGCTCGCCTCAGCAAGCCCTGAACATAAAAGCGCATATTCTCAATCCGGCCTACCCGTTAAACTGCGCACATGGCTAGAAACGTCGCTGATCTACCCACTGCACTTCCTGAACTCGCTATCGACCAGGAGGGGTTTGACGCCCCATCACCGCAGCTCGTCATGCTTAACGACGAACTCGCGAGCCAGCTCGGTCTCTCCCCACAGTGGCTCCGGTCAGACGCTGGCCTGAAGTTCCTCACTGGCCGCGGAGTCGGCAAGGAAACCGATACCCCACCCGGCGCATACACAACCCCGATGGCCACGGCCTACGCCGGCCACCAGTTCGGTAACTTCGCAGGCCTACTCGGTGATGGTCGCGCGCTCTTGCTTGCCACAGTTGAGGCTGAACCGGGGCTGACTGGGCTGCCGGATTACCCCAAAGAGACACCCCACAGCGACAACACCCAGGCCTACGAGATTCAGGCGAAAGGCACCGGCCCCACGCCCTTTTCCCGTGGCGGTGACGGCAAAGTCACGCTGACCTCCGCCCTGCGGGAGTACCTCATCAGCGAAGCCATGTATGCGCTCGGCATCCCCACCACCCGCGCGCTGGCGGTCGTCAAAACTGGCGAAGAGATTTACCGCGGCTCGCAAACCCCATTCGACAACACCGATCCCACCACCGAACTTCAACCGGGCGGCATTGTCGTGCGCGTAGCATCCGGCCACCTGCGAGTTGGCACGTTCGAGCTGGTCGCACGCTCCGGAGCGGACACCGGAATCATGGACCGGCTCATCGACTTCGCCGCGCAGCGGCATGGCTACGAGGGTTCGGCGGAGTCGGTTCTCCGAAACGTCGTTAAGCGGCAAGCCAATCTCGTTGCGGCGTGGCTGGCCTGCGGTTTTGTCCACGGCGTGATGAACACCGACAATGCCAGCATCGCGGGCGAGACCATCGACTTTGGGCCGTGTGCGTTTCTGGATGCGCACGATCCGCGGGCAGTGTTTAGCAGTATTGATCGCGGCGGTCGATACGCGTACGGCGCGCAGCCAACAATCGCGGGGTGGAACATGTCGAAGCTCGCGGAGACTTTGCTACCGCATTTCGCAGGCGCCCCGGAGGATGCCCTCGCACGCGCCCGCGACATCCTGGGAGAATTCGCCGACGAGTTCACCGATGCGCTCAGCCGCAGGTGGCTGCCCAAGTTGGGGATTCTCCCCTCGCTTTACGACGACCCGCTGGCCATCCCCTTGGTACAGCAGTGGCAGGCGTTGCTGGCGAAGTTTGGGCTCGACCATACGAATGCTCATCGGGCGCTGATTGAGGCTCTGGCCGATGGTGATGGGCAGGATTTCACTGCGCTGACCGCGCTGACCAGGCTGTCTGATGATTCTGCGCTCCCCGCTGCCGCGACTGAGTGGGGGCAGTTGTGGCAGTGGACGCGGGAGGAGCTGGGAATCGACCAGACGACGGCCCTGGCACTTATGGAGGAAACAAACCCACTGTATATTCCGCGAAACTACCTGGTCACGGAAGCGTTAGCGAAGGCAGGGGCGACGGGAGAAGCAGGGGCGGGAGATTTGGCCGCCTACCGGCACCTGCTGGAGGCGGTAACCAACCCCTTTGAGTTGCAAGACGTCCCAGCGGGGTTCACTGAGCCGGCACCGCGGGAGTTGGGGGCTTTCCACTCGTACTGCGGGACTTAATGCGCTGGCTTGGCGGCGCTCCGGCGCCCCTCTACCAAGCCCCAAAGCCCACTTCACGACACGGGTGTCACCTCGTGTCAGCTGTGGAGGTGGCATGAGGTGACATAGCTGTCGTGAAGTCGCGGATGGGGCCCGCGGACGGGGCCCGAGGATGGGACCAACGCGAATAAGCCCAACGCGGACGGAGCCTGGCTGAGCGCCAACGTCGCGGAGCACCAGAGGACAACCCCTGCGGGGGTGCCAGGGTGTCACAGACTTTCACCGCTGCACAGAATTAACTCCCCAATCGAGGGTAAAAGACACCGTCAAATAAGGGATGGTTCGCCTGATCAATACTCATATGTTTTTTGGACTTGTAAGGTTAGAGACTGTATTGAACGGTCGTATCCAAACCTTAGAATCCGTCACAACCAAAGGTTTCACCACCACCATTGCTAAGCAGCTGGGAGGTGGGTAGCTGAGTCGTTTGGAGTGAGCCGATCACCAAATTCATATCGCCTAGCTGGCAGAATCTAGAAAGGCTCGCGATGCATAGACCCGTTGCCTCCGGCCCCTTCCACACCCGGCAGGAACTCCGGCGGAAGCTCCGACAGCGAGAGAAGTTCCGTGCCACAAAACTGCACGCAACAGCGCTCAGCGAAAAAGGAAAGTTCACGCTGCATGTCCGCCAAATCCTGGTGGCTTTGCTGGCAATTGTCCTACCGGGCGCTGCACTTGCTGCCTGCAGCACTGACCAGCAACAGGTCGGCGCCGGGTTCATTGTGGTCCAGAACTCCGAACCGCAGTCGCCGCTGTACACCACTGACACCAATGAAACCGGTGGTGGCGATATCCTCCGCATGCTCTACTCAGGTCTGGTGCGCTACGACACCGACGGCTCGATGATCCTGGACCATGCGGCAGAAATTAAGCCCAACGAGGACTCGACTCATTTCGACATCACGCTGAAACCGGGCTGGACCTTCCACAACGGCGAACCCGTCACCGCGCAGAGCTACATCGATGCCTGGAATTACGCTGCCTACGGCCCGAACCTGCAGAAGCAGCAGTCCTTCTTCGCCAACGTGCAGGGCTTTGATGCTGTCTCGGGAGAAAAGGCCACGGAGAAAACACTCTCCGGTCTGAAAAAGGTCGACGATCTGAAGTTCACCGTAGATCTGACCACCCCAGATTCCTCCTTCCCGCTCAGCCTCGGCTATGTCGCGTTTATGCCACTGCCGAAGGCAGCGTTCGAAGACAAGAAGGCTTTCGGTGAACACCCCATCGGCAATGGTCCCTACAAGATGGCCGAAGGTCGTGCGTGGCTGCATAATAACCAGCTGACCTTGGTCAAAAATGATAACTTCGCCGGTGAGCACAAGGCTCGCAACAACGGTCTGGTCTACCGCTTCTACTCGGACATGGACACCGCGTACGCGGATCTCCAGGCAGGCCGCCTGGACACGCTGCCGCGCACCATTCCACCGACGGCGATGGCCAGCTTTGAAACCGACTTCCCTGACTCCAGCGCAAACGTCCCAACTTCCTCAGCGCAATACTTCGCAATTCCGCGAAATCTGCCAGGCTTTTCGGGTGAAGAGGGCAAGCTCCGTCGTCAAGCAATTTCCATGGCGTTTGACCGCCAGCTCATCACTGACAAGATTTTCTTCGGCACGCGCACCCCGGCGCGCGAATTCAGCTCACTGACGCTCGGTGACTTGGATCCGAATGTGCCTGGGCAGGATGTGTTGAAGTACAACCCGGACAAGGCTCGCAAACTGTGGGCCGAGGCCAACAAAATTGCGCCGTTTACGGGCTCGTTCGATATTGCCTACAACGCCGACGGCGGGCACCAGCAGTGGGTTGAAGCGGTGACCAACATGATTGGTGAAACCCTCGGAATTGAATCTCACGGCAAGGCCTACCCGACCTTCAAGCAGCTGCGCGATGAGATCACTAATGAGACCCTGACCAGCGGCTACCGTACCGGCTGGTCAGCGGACTACCCATCGGTTGCCAACTACATGATTCCGCAATTCGCCACCGGTGGTTCCGCGAATGACAACCACTACTCGAATCCGAAGTTCGACAAGCTCATTCAGGAAGCGTCCTCGGCAAAGAGCGCAGAGGAGGCCAAGCCGATTTACGTCAAGGCTCAGTCTGTGCTGATGGAAGACCTGCCTGCAATCCCTCTGTGGTACCCGAATGCTTCGGTGGCGTGGAACCCGAAGCTGCGTAATGCCGTGGTGATGTGGGATGGCATTTTGGACTACCCAATGATTGAAAAGGACTAGCGCCATGGGTTGGTATATCGGAAAGAGACTCCTGCAGATGGTGCCGGTCTTCTTCGGTGCCACGCTGCTGATTTATGCGATGGTCTTCGCCATGCCCGGTGACCCCATCGCCGCATTGGCCGGCGACAAGCAGTTGCCGCCGGAGCAGGTCGCTGCGCTGCGCGCGCACTACCACCTGGATGAACCCTTCTTCGTCCAGTACTGGGAATACTTAAAGGGCCTGTTCACACTGGATATGGGCGAGACTTTCTCCGGCCGCTCAGTCGGCGAGGAAATTGCTCTGGCCTTCCCCATTACTATTCGCCTGGCACTGATGGCCGTTGCCATTGAGGCAATCTTCGGCATCGGCCTTGGCGTCATCGCAGGCATGCGCAAGGGCGGCTTCTTCGACTCCACCGTCCTGGTTCTGTCCCTGCTAGTCATTGCAACTCCGACCTTCGTGCTCGGCTTCGTTGCCCGCTACCTCTTCGGTGTGCGCTGGCACATTGTCTCCCCCACTGTCGGTAGCGATGCGTCCTTTACTTCCCTGCTACTTCCGGCATTCGTGCTGGGTCTCGTCTCGGTTGCTTATGTTCTGCGACTGACGCGCTCGGAGGTTTCGTCGGCACGCCATGCTGACTTCGTGCGCACCGCCCGCGCCAAGGGCTTGCCAACCTCTGAAGTCACCCGCCGCCACATCTTGCGTAACTCGCTGATTCCCGTTGTGACCTTCATCGGCGCTGATCTCGCCGCTCTGATGGGTGGCGCAATCGTCACCGAGGGCATCTTCAACGTGCCCGGTATCGGTGGCCTGATCTTCCACGCCGTCCAGATTGGTGAAGCTCCCACCGTGGTCAGCATCGTGACCATCCTGGTGGTTATTTACATGTTCGCCAACTTGCTCATCGACTTGCTCTACGCAGTCCTGGATCCGAGGATTCGTTATGCCTAAGCCAGATTCGACGCAGTTAGATTCGACTCAGCCAGAAAAGCAGGCCAACACCGCACAGGCCAACACCGCGCAGGCACCAAATCCGGCGACGAACCCCGACCACAAGCAGCTGCCCGACAACCCACCACTTGGTCTGTGGGGTTCAGCCTGGCAGAACCTGCGTTACCGCCCACTGTTCTGGGTTTCCGCATTCATCATTTTGCTCTCCATCGCAGTGGCCGCGTTCCCGTCGCTGTTTACCTCGGTGGATCCGTCGGCAGCTAACCTGCGCGACTCCCTGGCACCGGCCCGCGACGGCCACCCCATGGGCTTCACGCAGCAGGGCTACGACGTCTACGCCCGCGTCATCTACGGTGCCCGCGCCTCGGTCATCGTCGGTATCGGCGTCACCCTGGCCGTGACCATCGTCGGCATCATCCTCGGCGCCATCGCTGGCTATCTGGGAGGATGGGTCGATGCGGTGCTCTCTCGCATCACGGACATGTTCTTTGCCATTCCACTGATTCTGGCCGGCATCGTGCTGATGCAACTGTTTACCGAACGCACCATCTGGTCCGTGGTCTTCGTGCTCGCTGCTTTCGGCTGGCCGCAGATGGCGCGCGTAGTGCGCTCCTCGGTGATTTCGGTGAAGAACGAGGAATACGTCACCGCTTCCAAGGCGCTCGGTCTGTCCAACACTGGCATTCTCTTCCGCCATGTGCTGCCGAACTGCCTCGCCCCTGTCATCGTTATGGCCACGACCTCACTGGGTATTTACATCGTCGCCGAAGCCACGCTGTCCTACCTGGGCATTGGCTTGCCGACGACCACCGTTTCCTGGGGCAACGACATCTCTGTCGCACAGCAGGTGCTCCGCCAGGCCCCGTCCAACCTGTTCTGGCCAGCACTCGCCCTGGCGATTACCGTTCTCGGCTTCATCCTCATGGGTGACGCTTTGAAGGATTCTCTCGACCCGAAGGAGCGTCGTCGATGAGCACCGACACCAATACTTCCTCAGCGCCCATTCTCACCTTGAAGAATGTCTGCATTGGCTTTCCGACGACCACAGCGTCCGGCCGCCGCAGTAAATCGTTGACCGATGTGGTGCACAACGTCGACCTGGAGGTTTTCCCCGGTGAGACAGTCGCCATTGTCGGCGAGTCCGGCTCGGGTAAGTCCACCACTGTCCACGCCGCACTGGGGCTGTTGCCCGGTGATGGTGAAGTCACCGGTGGCACCATCACCTTCGATGGCCGTGACATCACACACTTGACGGACCGCGAGTTTGTTAGCATCCGCGGCAACGGTATTGGCCTGGTCCCCCAGGATCCGATGACCAACCTCAATCCGGTGTGGACTATCGGTTCCCAGATTAAGGAGGCGCTGCGCGCCAATAACATCGCCACTGGCTCTGAAGCCCACAAAAAGGCGATTGAGCTGCTGGAACAGGCCGGCCTGCCGAATGCTAAAAAGCGCATCGACCAATACCCGCACGAGTTCTCCGGTGGTATGCGCCAGCGCGCACTTATCGCGATGGGCTTGGCCGCGCACCCAAAGCTACTGATTGCCGATGAGCCCACTTCCGCGCTCGACGTGACCGTGGCGAAGAAGATCCTTGACCACCTCGACAAGCTCACTAGCGAACTCGGCACGTCCGTGGTGCTTATTACTCATGACCTCGGTTTGGCTGCCGAGCGCGCTGACCGACTCGTCGTTATGCAAGCAGGACGTGTCGTGGAGACCGGCCCTGCCCTGGAAGTCCTCACTCGCCCGCAGCATCCATACACCAAGCAGCTGATCGCGGCGGCTCCGTCGCTGGCTGCCCGCCGCGGTGATCGCGTGGTGGCGGCGCCGACGACATCGGATGCGGATCAGAAGGAGATTCTGGTCGCGAAGAACTTGGTGCGCGACTTTGCCATCCCCGGCGACCGTCCGTGGCGCAAGGATTCCTTTCGCGCCGTCGATGACATCAGCTTTACGCTGCGCCGCGGTCGCACCATCGGAATCGTGGGCGAGTCCGGTTCGGGTAAGTCCACTGTCGCAAATATGGCGCTGGGGCTGCTCGATCCGACAGAGGGCGAAGTGCTTTTCGACGGTAACCGCGTCCAGGGCCGGAATCGTAAAGAGGAGCTCGAGCTGCGGCGTCGCATTCAGCCGATTTTCCAGAACCCGTATGCGACGCTGGACCCGATGCGCACGGTGCATTCCTCCATCGAGGAGCCGCTGCGGATTCACAAGATTGGCACCAAGCAGGAGCGTGAGCAGCGCGTATTCGCGCTTCTCGACCGCGTCGCGCTGCCCGCGGAGATGGGTCGCCGCTTCCCCGGTGAGCTGTCGGGTGGCCAGCGTCAACGTGTTGCGATTGCGCGTGCACTGGCCCTGAACCCTGAGGTTGTGGTCTGTGACGAGGCGGTGTCAGCCCTCGACGTGGTGGTTCAGGCTCAGGTGCTCGAACTGCTTGCTGAGCTGCAGGAAGAGATGGATTTGGCCTACCTCTTTATTACGCATGACCTCGCTGTGGTGCGGCAGGTGGCTGATGAGGTCATCGTGATGGAGCACGGCAAGATGGTTGAACACCGTCCTACCGACGATCTCTTCGACCACCCGGAGAAGGAATACACCCAGCGGCTGCTGGACGCTATTCCGGGCGCTTCGCTGGATTTGGATCTGTAGCTAGGCGGTGCCGCCCCCCCCCACAGCACTTCACTCCACCCTCTGGGCTGGGGCAGATCGCACTTCACGACACCTATGTCACCTCGTGCCAGCTGTGGAGGTGGCATGAGGTGACATAGGTGTCGTGAAGTCGCGAGGAGAGGCAGGCAGGCGAGCGGGAAGGCGGGAACGTGCAGGCGGGCAAGCAAGAACGGGCAAGCAGCCGGCTGCTACTCCTCGTCCAGCACCATGCGATAACCGACCCCCACCTCAGTGCGCAAGTACTTGTTGTGAGCCTGCTGAGGCTCAATCTTGTGGCGCAGCTGGGAGATGTAAACGCGCAGGTAGTTGGTCTCTTTTTCGTACTGGTCACCCCAGACGGCCTTGAGAAGCTCCAGTTTGGTCACCAGTTCGCCACGATGCTGCACCAGGTAGACCAGGATGTCCCACTCGCGCGGGGTCAGATGCACGAGCTCGTCCGCCACGAGAACTTGCCGTTTGGCCAGGTCAACCATTAGATGACCATCTGCGGAGGTCACCTTCGGCACCTCTTCGACCACTACTTTGCTAGCACGCCGCATGGTTGAACGCAGCCGAGCCAACAACTCCCCCATCGAGAAAGGCTTGGTGACGTAGTCATCGGCCCCTTCATTGAGGGCGTTGACTTTCCCCGCCTCGTCGTGACGTGCGGAGACAATCAGCACTGGAATATCGCTCCACCTGCGCAAAGAACGCAGAACTTCCAGGCCACTGACATCGGGCAAGCCCAGATCCAGGAGAACGGCGTCGGGCTTCCACTCGCTGTCCGCGGCTAACGCCCGCGTGGCCGTTTGCGCGACACGTGGCTCGTAACCGCGGGCTTTTAAACTGACAAGCACAGTGCGGGCCATGGCGACATCATCCTCGACGATGAGTATCTTTCGCCCGGGTTTGTTGCCAGCCTGACCAGCGGGTTGTCCTGAACTGAGATTCATGGAATCCTACTTTCTCTCGCCCATTGCACGCGGCAACGTCAGCACGAAGGTAGCACCGCCGCCGGGTGTCTGTTCGGCGCGGATGGCGCCTCCCATGGCGTCGGCAAAACGCGAGGCGGCGGCAAGTCCCAGACCAAGGCCCTGAGATTGTGCCGAGTAGTCGCCAAGGCGTTGGAACGGTTGAAAAATCTCCTCCAACTTATCCTCCGGGATGCCCTTACCGTGGTCAATGATCAAAATGTCTATGCATGCGCTCGCAGCGATAGCACCCAGCGAGCCCATAACCGGCATGTCGGCGGGACCGCGCACACCGCGCTCGCTGGGCCGCGTACGAATGGTCAGGCTCGACTCCGGTGCGTACTGACGGCCGTTGATGACGATGTTGGAAACAATGCGCTGGATCAGCCCAGGATCGCCTTCCACCATGCAGGCGTCATGGTCAATATCGCGGTCAATGTGACCTGCGGCTTCCGGCAGCTCCGCACATACCGCGTCCACAACATCGGAGACGCTAACCGGCACACTTTCCACCCGCTTGGTGCTGGAGTCGATGCGGCTGGCATCGAGTAGGTTGCCAATGACCACCTCTAGGCGGTCAGCGGAACTCTCGATTGTCTCCATGAGGATGAGACGCGTTTCGTCGTCAAGCTCGACGTCCTCCATGTTCATGCTGGAGATCGCAGCCTTGATGCTGGCCAGCGGTGTGCGCAGGTCATGTGAAACGGCGGTCAGCACCGCGCTGCCCACGCGGTTGCCCGCCTCGAGGGCAGCGGTGGCGCGGCGCATCGCGGCGATTTCCTCCATGTCCATGAGCGCCCGGATGCGGGAACCGTGAGCCGCAATCATGGCAGTCTCAGCGGCGGTGAGTTCACGGCCACTGAGCACAAAGCGCAGGTCATCGCCGGAGCTGACCTTAGTCATCGGCAGCTCTGTCGGCCACGGTTCGGACAAGCCGTGTTCGGCGGTGGTGACAATGGTCAACCACTTCTTGCGCTCTGAGGAGTAACGCTGCACGTCCACGCGCTCCATCGAGAACGTATCCGCCAAGCTGTGGACCAGGTTGGACATGTTGTCGCCATCGTGGACGACACCGTGTGCCAACTCGGACATTACGACTGCCTGATGCAGACTCCTGTCCGCCATCTCGCGGCGGCGCTCGGAACGCTCCACCACCGTCGCCACAGCCGCCGCAATCACACCGAAGAGCAGGATTTGAGCCAAGCTGGCCGGCTCGGTGATAGTCAGGGTGTTCACCGGAGCGGTGAAGTACCAGTTTGCCAGAATTGAGGAGACCACCACTGCCGCCAGCGCTGGCACCAACCCTGCCGCCATAGCGGCGAAGACTATCGGCATCAGATAGGTCAGCAGCAGTACGCCCAGGAACTCCGGGCCGGTGTCCAGCTGGTAGAGCAGCAACGTCAGTAGCACTGGCCCCACCAGTGCCAGCAGCCAACCGGTGATACGTCGCTCCTTGGAAAAGCGAGAGCGCAGTTTCTTGCGCCGCTTGGCTTTCTTCTCTGAGCTTGAGGAGATGATGTGCACATCGATGGGCCCAGCCTGGTCGATGATGCGCTGCGAGGTACTTAAGCCCACGTAGCGCCGCAGTCCTCGCTCCGAGCCAATGACCAGCTGCGATGCATTGACCGTGCGGGAGAACTCCAGCAGAATTCCCGGCACATCATCGCCCACGATGGTGCGCCACTGCCCACCCAGCGACTCGGTGAGATCCTGCAGCTTGCGCAGCCGACGCAGATACCCGCGGTCAAGGCCGTCGTCCTCGCCGGTAATGTGCACGACAATCATCTCGCGGCCGGCCACGCGACCGGTCATACGAGCACCGCGGCGAATCATGGACTCCGCGTTCTCATCATCGCGCACGGCCACCACGACGCGCTCACGCGTGGTCCAGTGGTCGTCGATCTCCTCGTCTTCGCGGTAGGCATCGAGCACCTCCTCGACCTTGTCAGCCAGCCACAAAAGTGCCAGCTCACGCAGGGCGCTGAGGTTGCCCGGGCGGAAGTACTTGCGCAGCGCTAGTTCCGCTTGCTCCTTGCGGTAGATTTCGCCGCGAGACAGGCGGATGCGCAGGGCGTCCGGGCTCAAGTCGATGAGCTCAATCTCGTCCGCATCGCGGAGGACACGGTCGGGTACCGTCTCCATCTGGCGCACGCCGGTGACGGCCGCAACGACGTCGTTAAGCGATTCCAAGTGCTGGATGTTCATCGTCGAGATGACGTCGATGCCTGCGTCGAGAAGCTGGTAGACATCGTGCCAGCGCTTGCGTTGCTGAACGAACTCGTTGTCCGGCTCATCGGTAACGACGGTGTGCGCGAGCTCATCGACGAGGGCGACCTCGGGACGCATCTCGATAATCGCATCAACATCCAGCTCACGATAGGTGTTGCCGCGGTAGGACACCTTTCGACAATCCAACACTGGCAGGCCTTCGATGAGCTTCTTCGTCCGCTCGCGACCGTGGTGTTCCACCAGACCAATGACTACCTCGTGCCCACGGGAGTACAGATCGTGCCCCTCGCTCAACATGGCGCACGTCTTACCCACGCCCGGGGCGAACCCCAGGTAGACCTTCAGTTTTCCTCGCTTGGCCATTTCTTACAGACCTTTACTTGCCATACCTTGCCCAATCGCAGGATGCTTACTGTCCGCCTGTCAGAGCGGCGTTCAGCTTTACGACGTTGACCAGTCGCCCACCATCCTGCGAGCCCTGTTCCGTAATTGCTTTTTCACTATTTTCCGAGATCAACCGCTCAACCTCTGCCTGTGGCAGGTTGCGCTCCTTGGCCACGCGCGGTGCTTGCAGCTGTGCGTACTTCTCGGAGATATGCGGATCCAGACCGGAACCGGAGGCGGTGACTGCCTCCACCGGTACCTGAGCCGGGTCGATGCCCTCGCGGGCAGCGACATCGGTGCGGCGCTGTTCGATTTCAGCCTGGAACTCCTTGCTATACGGCGACACGTTCGATGCCGAAGACGACATCGCGTCGTAGCCATTATCCCCCGCAGCAGACGGGCGCGGGTAGAAAAATCCCGGCTTTGTCACTTCTTGGGCAATGAGCTCCGAGCCCTGGGCCTTGCCTGCGGAGTCATACATCATCGAGCCATCAGCGTTATCGGACCAGATTCGCCCCGCTACCCAGATTGCGGCTGGGTACAGCAGGCCGATAACCACGGTGAGCAGCAAATATGCCTTGATTGTGGTGGATACCAACCGAAAGTTCTTGTTCATGTCCTTCTCGATTCTTTTCACATGTTGCGAGATGCCAAGTGCTGTGCGCTGGCTGCGCCGTTTGGCGCGAGGCCAAGGCACTTACATCCCGAACACTCCGGAGAGCAGGAGGTCAATAATTTTGATGCCGACAAACGGTGCGATGATGCCACCGACACCGAAGATGAGCAGGTTGCGGCTCAGCAGTGAGGCAGCCGACCCGGCGCGGTACTTCACGCCCTTGAGAGCCAGCGGAATCAAGGCGACAATCACGAGCGCGTTGAAGATCACCGCAGACAGGATGGCGCTTTCCGGTGAGTGCAGGTTCATGATGTTGAGCTTGTCCAGGCCAGGCAGCGCCGTGACGAACATGGCTGGAATGATGGCGAAGTACTTCGCCACGTCATTGGCAATGGAGAAGGTGGTCAGCGCACCGCGGGTAATCAGCAACTGCTTGCCGATTCCCACCACGTCAATGAGCTTGGTCGGGTCCGAATCCAGGTCCACCATATTGGCCGCTTCCTTCGCCGCCGACGTACCAGTGTTCATTGCCACGCCCACATCTGCCTGCGCCAATGCCGGTGCATCGTTGGTGCCGTCACCGGTCATGGCGACCAGGCGTCCCTTCGACTGCTCCTTGCGGATCAACTCTAGCTTCTGCTCCGGGGTGGCCTCAGCGAGCACATCGTCGACGCCGGCCTCCTTCGCAATCGCATGCGCCGTCACCGCATTGTCGCCCGTGATCATGACGGTACGAATGCCCATTTCACGCAGCTGATCGAAACGCTCGCGCATGCCAGGCTTAACGACGTCCTTGAGATAAATAACACCCAGCACTCGTCCGGACTCACCGCTGGTTACTTCGTCGCCGCCAAATACCTCGGCGACCACCAGCGCGGTACCGCCCGCTTCCGAAATGCGCTGGACAATGCCATCGACCTCGGGCGGCACGGTGGCACCGATGCACTTCATCAGCTTCACAATCTCCATTGCGGCACCCTTGACTACCTTGCGTTTCTTCTCGCCGCCGGTAGCGGGGAACTCGATACCACTCATACGAGTCTGAGCGGTAAAGGGAATGAAGGTCGCATTGGCATAGACGGATTCGTCGATGCGTTCATTCGATTCGGTTTCCGCGAGCTCGACAATGGAGCGGCCCTCGGGGGTTTCGTCGGCAAGCGAAGAAAGCTGGCAGGCGTGTACCAATTCAGCGTGCGTGGTGTCGCCGACCTCGGAGAACTCCGCAGCCTGACGGTTACCGAAGGTGATGGTGCCGGTCTTGTCTAGCAGCAGCGTGGCGACGTCACCAGCGGCCTCAACCGCACGGCCCGACATGGCCAACACGTTGTGCTGAACCAGGCGGTCCATACCGGCGATACCAATAGCGGACAGCAGCGCGCCGATAGTGGTCGGGATCAGGCAGATCAGCAGTGCGACCAGTACCAATGGGTCCTGCTCAGCGCCGTTGAAGACAGCCATTGGTGCCAAGGCGATGACGACCATGAGGAAGATCAGGGTCAACACGTGCAGCAGGGAACCAAGTGCCAGCTCGTTCGGAGTCTTCTTGCGCTGTGCGCCTTCGACCAGACCAATCATGCGATCCATGAAGCTCTCACCGGGCATGGTGGTGACCTCGATGGCGATGGCGTCGGAAAGCACGCGTGTACCACCGGTGACCGCGCAGCGATCACCGCCGGCCTCGCGGATGACCGGCGCGGACTCACCGGTAATGGCGGACTCATCGACACTGGCAGCGCCGACGATCACGTCGCCATCGGCGGGAATCGGCTCGCCGGCGGAGACGATGACGATGTCACCCGGAACCAGGTCCGTGGCCGCGACCTTGGTGGTCTGCGCGGCTGGGTTCTCCAGTGCTGCAGCGGCGTTGGCGCTGTTGTTGAGCTTGAAGGCATCAGAGGTGGTGCGCGAAGCGCGCAGCGATTCCGCCTGTGCCTTGCCGCGGCCCTCAGCGACGGCTTCCGCCAGCGTTGCAAAAAGTACCGTCAACCACAGCCACACCGTGATGGAAATACTGAACAGCGACGGGTGCGCAATGGCCAGGACCAGCGTAAATGCGGCACCGACTTCGACCAGGAACATCACCGGGGTGGCGATGAGCTGGCGCGGGTTCATCTTGCTCAGCGCCAGCGGCAGAGCCGCTTTCAGTGCGCTGGGAGAAAATGCGGAAGATGCGTTGGAATTCTTGCTCATGACAGGGCCTCCGTCAGCGGACCTAGGACGAGGGTTGGTAGGAAGGTCAGGGCGCTGACGATGATTGCGATGGCAACGGTCAGGCCGACAAACTGCGGTCGGTGAGTTGGCAGGGTGCCAGCGGTCTCGGCGGCTGGTCGCTGCTTGGCGAAGTCACCAGCCAGACCCAGCACCATGGCAATTGGAAGAAAGCGACCAAACAGCATGGCGAAACCGAGGCTCATGTTGAACCACGGGGTATCGGCACCGAAGCCCGCGAATGCCGAACCATTGTTGTTGGACGCACTGGTGAAGGCGTAGATCAGGTCGGAGAAACCGTGCGGTCCGTCAGCGGACACGGAGTCCAGCGTCGACGGCAGCATGGTGGAGATACCGACACCTGCCAGCACCAGCACTGGCATGACCAGGACGTAAAGGCAAACCTTGGTGATTTCCGAAACACCAATGCGCTTGCCCAGGTATTCCGGGGTACGGCCGACCATCAGGCCGGCGATGAATACGGTCAGGATGGCGATGATGAGCATGCCGTAGAGACCGGAGCCCACACCACCAGGGCTGATCTCGCCCAGCAGCATGTTCAGCATGAGCATGCCGCCTGCCAGTGGTGAGTAGCTGGAGTGGAAGCTGTCCACCGCGCCTGTCGACGTCATGGTGGTGGTCACCGCAAAGAAGGAACTCGGCAGCACGCCAAAGCGCATTTCCTTGCCCTCCATGCCGCCACCTTGGAAGGTCTGCAGCGCAGTCTCGCTGGACATAACGACAGCCAGAGAGATGAAGTAGAGCACCGCCATGGTGGACAGAATTGCCCAGCCCTGGCGCTTGTCACCGATGATGACACCGAATGCCCTGGTCAACGAGACCGGAATCAACAGGATAAGGAAGATTTCCAGCATGTTGGTCCACGCATTCGGGTTTTCAAATGGATGCGCGGAGTTGGCGTTGAAGTAGCCACCGCCGTTGGTGCCCAATTCCTTGATGACCTCCTGCGATGCCACGGCACCGCTCGGGATAGTCTGGCTGCCGCCGGTGACAGTCTGGATAGTCTGTGGGGCCGAGAAATTCTGGATGGCACCCTGCGAAATCAGCAGAATTGCACCAATAGCGGCGATGGGCAGCAGCACTCGCAGGACGGTACGAGTCAGATCTACCCAGAAGTTGCCGATGTTGCCGTCACCGTGACGGTTGGCCAGGCCTCGGACCAGCGCCACCGCCACTGCAATACCGACTGCGGCGGAGACGAAGTTCTGAACTGCCAGGCCAGCCATCTGGGTTAGCACTGTCATGGCTTCTTCACCGGAGTAGGACTGCCAGTTGGTGTTGGTGGTAAACGACACCGCGGTGTTCCACGCCTGGTCCGGAGAAACTGGGCCCTTGCCGTGGTTGAGCGGTAGCCACTGCTGCACTCGCTGCAGCAGGTAGACGAAGATGACGCTGACAGCGGAGAAGCTCAACACACTGGCGGTGTACTTTGTCCAGTGCTGGTTGGCCTCTGGGCGCACACCGATGGCGCGGTAGAAACCGCGCTCAACACCCAAGTGTTTATCAGTGGTGAATACCCGCCCCATGTAATTGCCGAGCGGGATGTAAAGGATGGCCAGTGCGGCCATCACGATGATTACCGGGACAAATCCCATAATGACGTTGCTCACGAGAATCGCTCCGGATCAATCAGGGCGACCAGGACATAGCCCAATGCCGCCAAACCTAAAATGGCGCCGACGATCAATTCCCACGTCATAGTTTCTTCACCGCCTTTGCGCAGCCCTGCAGTAGCAGGAAGGCCGCAATGGTGAGTAGAAGAAGCAAAATGTCTACGAACATGACAGTTATAAAACACCCATACCTACTGCGGCGGGCACCTATTAACGCTTTTTTAACACCCGACTGAACTGGGGTTATGCGCTTAGAGATGCGCGAATGCACTTCTGATTAAGAAAGTGCCAATGCAGGTACGCGGCGAATTAATACCAGCTTCGGGGCTGAGTGGACTGAGCAGGCGCACTGGTGTTGCCGACTTATCGATGGTTTTCCGTGACCTGTCGATGACTTCCCTTGTCTTATCGATGGTTTTCCGCCACTTATGCGCACGTTGTGGGGTCTACCTGAGCACTTGTCGATGCGTTATTCACTGATGGCCACGCTATAGCGCATCGACAGGTGAATAGCTCATCGACAAGTGGCCGACCGCCCCTGCCCCTCGCCGCCCCTGCCCTCGCCGGCCCCGTCCCCGCCGTCTCCGCCCCAGCCGGACCACGCGCTACCCGAAGGTTTTTGGACACGGAGCATAGGCGCGAAGCATAAAAAAAACCGGGCACCACACTTCCTGCGTGATACCCGGTTTTAATGGATTGAGTTAGGCCGAAGCAACCGGCCCGAAGCAACCAACCTAGAAGTGGCTGACTAAGCCTGACTAGTTAGTCCTCCGGTGCGAGCTCGCTTTCGGTAACCCACTTGTGGTTCTTCATGGTCATGCCGTCTTCGTCGATATCAACCATGTAGACCGGCTCCTGGGTGGAGTAATCAACAGTGCCCTTGGCGCCCTTCATGCCCGCCATGTGCTCGGCATTGATGGTGATCTCGGAGCCGTCGGCAAGCGGAGCCTCACCTGGGTTCTCCAGCTCCTCATGAACAACCCAACGGTGATCCTTCACCGGTTCACTGCCATCGGTCGGAGTGTAGGACACGGAGTACGTGGTGGTGTTGAAAACACCAACAACCTTGCCTTCTGCACCCTTCATGCCCGGCATATGATCAGCCAGAACCTTCACTTCACTGCCGACCGGAAACTTCGCGTTGTCAGCCGGAGCCATTCCCTCGGGAGCCGGACCGCCATCGGCCGGGTGATCATGGCCAGCCATTGCATCGTCATCATGGTCGCCGTGCTCACCGTGGCCATCGGCATCGTCCATGTCATCCATGTCGCCCGTGTCCTCAGAGCTGGTTGCCGTTGCCGACGAGCTGGTCTCGCTAACAGTGCTGCTTGCTTCGGTATTAGTCGAATCGTCGGAGGAGCAACCGGCCAGCGCAAGCACGCTGGCGGCACCTGCGGCTACAAGCGCATTAAGTGGTCGGATATTCTTTGCCATGGTCAAGCTCCTTTGTTGTTGATGTCAATCAATCTATGCCCTCACCCTACCGACGCTTCTCTAACGCCACCAGGACTTATCGCCCTCGGCGGACGGAAATCGTCCAACCAGCCTCGCCGGTCTGCTCGAAGTTGGTGACCTCGTGGCCATCCTTCGCAGCCCAGCGCGGAATCGCATCCGTGGCCTGGGTGCAGTCGAATGGAATCACCAGCTCCTCGCCGACCTCAATCTTGTTGATTGCATCCTTGGCCTCGATCAACGGGAATGGGCACACCGCGCCGACGGTGTCGAGCTCGTATCGCCCATCGCCCAGCGGCTTTAGCTTGCCGTCTTCCTGCTTGACGACGCTCCGGTCGAGCAACGCCACCGGAGCGACAGCAAAGGCACCCGCCAGCGGGGAGGCCTCGGCGCCAGCGGCACCGACACCGTCGCTGCTCGGCAGGGACACAGGAGAAGTAGCAGCCGAAGCGACCGGAGCCGCTGCCGATACCGCCGTGTCGTTGGTGGTGGAAGAGGTGCTCGGGACGTCGTTAAGCGAAGGTGCGGACGGCTTCAGCCAAAGCTTGGCGGCGATAGCGACACCTGCGGCGATGGACGCCAGCGCAAGCCAACCCTGGTAGCTGAACAGCGAGGTCTGAACCATGCCGTTGCCGACGGTGCAGCCGCCGGCCCACGCAGCGCCAACACCCATGAAGATGCCGCCGACGACGGAGCGAGCGCCCTGCGTAGCGTCCGGGACGCGGAGACGGAATTCGCCGGATGCCTTGGCGGCGATGAAGGAACCGACGAGGATGCCGAGGACGAGGAGGACGCCCCAGTCGAAACGCTCGGTGTCACCAGTGACAACGTAGTTAGCGAGGTTGGAGGACGGAGTGGTGATGCCGAGGCCATCGTTGCGGCCGGTGGCGGCGGACAGCGGCCATGCAATCACGCCCAGTACACCGACGATGGCGGCGGTGGCGTACACGTGCCAGGGCTTCTCAGCCAGGATGTGCGCGAGACCGGACTTACGCGGTGCCAGAGTTACCGGGCGCGGGCCGGAGAATTCTTCGCGCAGGAAGCGGACGGCGAAGTATGCCGTGACGGCGCTCAGCGCGATGACCAGTGGCCAAATGCTAATGCCGAGAGAGGCATGAATGCTGGTCAGGCCGACGGTGCGGTCCTTCAGGGAATTCTGCAGGCCATTGAGGAAGCCAGTCTTCATAGCAGCAGCGGATAGGGCGTAAAAGACCAGTGCGATCCAAGAGCCGATCAGGCCCTCACCCGAGCGGTACCAGGTACCCGAGGCACAGCCACCGGCCAGGACGATACCCAGCCCGAAGATAACACCACCGACGATAACGGCCACCGGTGCCAGTTCGTTGTATTCGGGAGTAATCACGCCGGCGCTGGTCAGTGCGGCCAGGCCGATGGCGTGGAAGGAAATAACAATCAGTAGCGCGACGAAGCCGCGCCAGCTGCGCTGAGTAAAGATATCGCGCAGGAAGCCGGTGACGCAGAAGCGTCCTCGCTGCATAACAAAGCCGAGCACGGCGCCCAGCGCTAGTCCTGAGATGAGCATGAAAGTAGTTCTCCTAAGTTTTGTGGACAAGCCCGCCATTTAAACCTTTATGAACAGACCTGTCTATTCGTGGGTTAGAAACTACTTCAATCACCGAAGAAAGTCCAACTTAACGGCGTTTTCGCAGAGCAGAGCACTTATCAATAGACAGACCGAACCGTATAGTTGCTGGTGATAAACGCAAGTTGTGGCAAGCTAAACACTATGAGCGCACAGAATTCAGCCCTGGCTGGGCACCAGCGGCTCCTTGCGATGCGCTCGATACTCGACCTGCCCTTTGCACACGCTTTCACCCTTGCCCCACAACTGGTCATTGACATCTCCGGCGTCGCCCGTCTCAGCGAGCTCAACGCCAAAAATGTCGCAATAGTCGACAGCTTGCGTTCACTCGCCCACACCAACGTGCAGGACTTTTATGCCATCGATGACGCGGCAGAAGCTCTAGGTACCGCCTTGCGAATGGCGATTTCCTCCCGACAGCTACTCTGGTTAAGCTCACTGTCCCACAGCGACGTGGAGAGGGTACGAAACATCCTCGGCGGCGACATCGTTCATGTGGTGGGCGAGGCACTGGCCGTCGATAAGCTCGATGACGATGTCCTGGAGCTTCCCGATGCCATGAAGCAACGCGGAGAACCACTGGTGCCCATCGCCATTTCGCCGACCGAGCTGGTGCAGACCTGGGCCCACGGTACGCGCGAGCAGCAAAAACTGCTGACGTACCTGATGGAGGGTACGAATACGCTGGTCATGCAGCACAAGAACCTGCATGCACTACGCAAAGTCGGAACCAAACTCATAGAGCGCAACCCCGTGTGGCGCCTGCTCTATAACCCGAAAGTGCTCGCGTATCTGGTGGTGATGGTTTACTCTTCGCTCCGCGCGCTACCTGTGGTTTTTGTCCCCGGATTCCACGGCAATGTCTGGGTGCTGTGGAGCATCGACATCATTACCGCTATCCCCTACACCTGGGGAATTGTCGAGATGATCACCGGCCGCTCATTCGGCCGAAGAATGCTGGGGCTCCTGATCACTCTAGTGACTTTCGTCTCGCCCTACGTCTACTTCTGGGCCAACGGGCGCGATTATCCGGTGTGGGTCACCATCTTTGTCATCGCGCTGATTGTCGCGGCGTGCGCCGTTGAATACGTTCGCTGGCTGCGCGACCGAGTCATCTATGAAATCCTGCGAAAACCACCCACCAGCGGCGGCTAGCGACCGCTGAGCGAGCGCCGCACTCCCCCAATAATCAGCCAGGCACCGGCGGCAACGTTCACAGCCACAAGCCCGTGAACTGCTGTACTGCTTAACGACGCTGCCGTCGTCTCACCTGCGATGAGAGTACCGGTCGAGATAATCCAGATGAACGTTGCGGCAATGTTGGCAATCCTGCCGCGTTCCACGCGGAATGGATGCGTGTAGTGCAGCGGCACCAGCGTCATTGCGCTGAAGATAAAGATTGCAGCGATGCACACCGCCATGGGCGCGTTCCATACCCACAGCAAAACCGCCACGATGTTCCACGCGGCGGGGAAACCAACGAAGTAGTAGTCGCCGGACTTGGCGGCTTCGTTGGCATAGCAGAACATCGATGACACCAGCACCAGGATTATCAGGGAAATTGCCAATGGACGTGGCCCCAGCGGCAGGTACATGACCATGAAAGCTGCGGGAATGGCGGTCCAGGTGAGATAGTCGACGATGTTGTCCACCACTGCGCCGTTAAACCACGGGACGACTTCCTTGATGTGATGTTTACGCGCCATATTGCCGTCGACACCATCGACGACAAGGGCAATGCCCAACCAGAGCCACATCCAATGTGGGCGACTCTCCAGCAGTGCGACCACAGCCAGCGTCGCCCACACCAAACCTGTCAGTGTGAAGGCATGCACCGCCCAAGCGATGACATGCTGACGCCGGGTGAAGCGGGTGAAGGTCGCAGCGGTGATGGCAGCATCGGTGTTGGCAGTCGAGACAGCAGCGGAATTATCGGCAACAGCGGAACTGGCATTGTCGGAGCGGATAGTAGCGTTCACGGCAGATGTCCTTTAGAGAACAAAATGCGCACAACTGCAAACCTTTATCGCAGTTGTGCGCAGAGTCGATTTTTTCAATCGGTGAGTATAACGGCCGATGGGTCGTTTTCCCGTATTTTTGCTCGGGCTTGTGCCGAGTTATTTAACGACGATCCTCGAACCAACCGGTAACAGCCGGCGCTGTGTTCTCGTAGACCAGCTTGGCTTCGGTGTACTCTTCCAGGCCGGTCGGGCCCAGCTCGCGGCCAATACCGGACTGGCCGAAGCCACCCCATTCGGCCTGTGGCAGGTAGGGACCAAAGTCGTTAATCCAGACGGTGCCGTGGCGCAGCCCGCGGGAGACGCGCTCAGACACCTCACGGTTGGATGTCCACACCGCACCGGCCAGGCCGTATTCGGTGTCGTTGCCAATCTCGATGGCCTCATCAACCGTGGTGAAGGTCTCCACCGTCACCACCGGGCCAAAGGCTTCGTCGTGAACGCAGTCCATCTCGCGAGTGACCTGGTCAATCACGGTTGGGAGGTAGAAGTAGCCGTCGGCAAGCGAGGCGGAACCGTCAGCGGTGGCGCCGGTGGCAATCTCGCCGCCCACGCGCACGCGAGCGCCCTGCTCACGCGCCCGATCAACGTATGCCGCGACCTTATCCAGATGCTGCTTCGAAATCAGCGCACCGGTCTCGGCCTTCTCGTCGAGCGGACCACCGAGCTGGATGTGTCCGGCGCGCTCGACCAAATCGTCGACAAACTTCTCGGCGATGGACTCCTCCACAATCAAGCGAGCGCCCGCCGAGCAGACCTGACCGGAGTGCAGGAACGCAGCATTGAGGGCATTGTCCAAAGCAGCTTCGTAGTCAGCGTCGGCGAAGATGATGTTCGGGTTCTTGCCGCCGAGCTCAAGTGCAACCTTCTTCACGGACTTGGCTGCTTCACCAGCAATAATCTTGCCAGTGACAAGACCGCCAGTGAAGGAGACCATGTCCACCTTCGGATGCGAGGACAACGGTGCGCCCGCTTCGGCGCCAGCGCCGGTAATGAGGTTGGCAACACCTGCCGGAACACCCAGATCATCGATGACGTGCATGAGCAGAATTGCTGTGTGCGGAGTCAGCTCCGCCGGCTTGAGCACAAAGGTATTGCCCGTGGCCAGGCACGGTGCGACCTTCCATGCGGTCTGCAGCAGTGGGTAGTTCCACGGCGTGATCAGGCCACAGACACCGACAGGTTCACGCACAATACGCGCGACGACGGACGGGTCATCCGCATCCACGAGACGACCGGCATCATTGCCCGCGAGCTTACCGAAGTACTCGAAGCAGGCGATGATGTCATCCATATCGGCTGCCGCCTCAGGCAGGCGCTTGCCGGTATCCATAGCCTCTGCCCAGGCAAATTCATCCTTACGCTGCCTGATGGCAGCACCGATGTCGAGTACCAACCTGCTGCGCTCAGCTGTGCTCCAGGATGCCCAGGAACCTTCTCCGGTACGTCGGAAAGCAGCGTCGGCGGCGGCGATGGCGCGCTCGGTGTCGGTCGCGTCTGCTTCCGCAACTTCGGCGATGAAAGAGCCATCGGCCGGGCACTCGATAGTGCGAGTGTTGCCAGCGGCTGCAGCGGACCAGGCGCCGTTGATGAACAGCGTGGCCGCGCCTTCGTGGGATTTGGCGGTCTCGGGTGCGAGGGCCTTATCAGTAGTGGAAGGCTCAAAGGTCATTTAGGAATCCTCCTTGGCGTAGTCGTCAGACCATTCGCGGACAGGTTCGGCATTATCGGACAGATCTGAGGTGCCCGGGAGATCAGCCTGCATATGCAGGAACTCCAGGTGCCGTTCGTAGAGATCGAGGACATCGGAAATCAGCTGCTCTTGGGTGTAGCCGTAAACGTCGTAGCCAAGAGAGCCGGTCAGTGTGAATACCTCGAGGCGGTAGTAGTAAATGTCGGCATCACTGTCCAGGTGTACCAGGCCGGCAAAGGACGGCGTCAAGTGTTCAACCGGATAGACCTGGTATCGGAAGCTCATCTCCTCGCCGAATCCGACCTGCAGGTCAATCTGGTCGATGCCGACTTCTTCTGCTGGTTCACGGTGCAGCGTCACTTCACCGCCACGTTCCCTGATAGCATCTGCCACCTGTTCAAGTGCGGGCTGCACCACTCGGTCGAGGTAGCGCATGACTGGCTTCTTGCCCGGGAAGGACATGGAGCGGGCAAGTCGATTGCGCCAGTCGCCCTGTCGGCCATCTACGGCGCGGCCCGACATCGCCCCGTGGAGGGCTCGACGTGTCGAATCCTGTTGCAACAGCTCCAGTCGCAGCGACTTAAACAGGCCATACATCACCAGATAGATGACAAAGGCAAACGGCAGACCCATCACAATCGTTGCCGACTGCAGCGTCGGAATACCACCGACATAGAGCATGGAGATGGTCAGCACACCGACCACGACAGCCCAGAAAATACGGGTCCACTTCTTACCGTCCTGCTGTGTGTCGGTGATCTTCGAAGTGAAGTTACTCATCACCAGTGCCGCCGAGTCCGCCGAGGTGATGTAGAGCAACAGGCCAATCAGAGATGCGACTGCAGCCACCATCATCGGCGCCGGGTACTGCTCCAGCAGCAGGTAGAAGGCACGCTCCGGGTAATCCAGTGCAGTCTGGCCAAACTCCGAATCGCCATTGATGACCAGGTCCAGCGCCGAGTTACCGAATACCGACACCCACATCAGGACGAAGAGGAATGGAATGGTCAGCGTGCCGACGACAAACTGGCGCAGGCTACGGCCACGGGAAATACGGGCCAGGAACAAACCGACGAACGGTGCCCAGGCCACCCACCAAGCCCAGAAGAACAGGGTCCAGGAGTTCAACCATTCCTGTGCACCGGAGAACGCGTAAGTATCCATAGTCATGGACGGGAACTTCGAGACGTACTCACCGACGTTCATCACCAGTGCGTCAAACAGGAACGCAGTGCGGCCGGTAATCAGGATGTAGAGCATCAAGCAGATGGCCAGGCCAACGTTGAGCTCCGAGAGACGACGAATTCCCTTATCAACACCGGAAACTGCGGAGGCGATAGCCACCGATACAGCCACGACGATCAGAGCGATCTGCCAGGACGTACTCTCATCCACCCCGAACAGCACGCGCAGGCCGTAATTCAGCTGGACGACGCCGATACCGAGCGAGGTTGCGACACCGAAAATGGTACCCAGCATCGCCGCGATTTCGACTGCTTCACCAGCGGGGCCATGGATGCGCTTGCCGATAATCGGATAGAGCGCCGAACGAATGGTCAGCGGCATATTGAGGCGATAGGCGAAGTAGCCGAATGCCATACCCATCAGGGCGTAGAGTGCCCAACCGGTCACGCCATAGTGGAAAAGCGTGAACACCACTGCCTGACGTGCAGCTTCGATGGTCTCTGCGTCTCCAGTCGGCGGGCCATAGTACTGTGCCACCGGCTCTGCTACCGAGAAGAAGAGCAGGTCAATGCCGATACCCGCGGCAAAGAGCATGGAAGCCCAGGAAAACAGACCAAACTGAGGCTTGGCGTGATCGGGGCCGAGCTTAATCTGCCCTGTTCGCGAGATAGCGACGTAGAGCATGAAGAGCACTGCCACCGTCGCGGTCACAATATAGAACCAGCCGAAGTTCTTCGATACCCAGGCGACAATGCCCGCTAGGGTGCCCGCTGCATTGTCCGGAGCAAAAATAGCCCACAGGGCAATGGCGAGAATACCAACGCCTGAAATAATAAATACAGGCCAGTTGACCTCAGGCTCAGAGGTCGCACTCGCTTGCGCTTGTTGTGGAGGGACCGACTGCGATCGCTGCATTTCTTGCGACGATTCAGATTTTTCCTCCGTTACCTTCTCAGTTGGCGGAGTATCAGACATAGGAAAATCCTTCAGATTCGGGAACTAACCCAGCATACCTAGTTTGAATAATCCCTCAAGTCTGAGAATCGATTCAGAAGAATTCTCCAATTCCAACATCAACACCTTCACCTGCATATTTACCCAGTTTTCAAGGCGTCTAAAATCATCCGAACTGGAATTGAATACCAATTGTGTGCCATTCTATATAGGTGAAGGGGATTTGAGATACGTCTCCGGCCACTTATTCCAATATCAATATATAGGGCCCGCCTTTAAATATTACTTGAGGCTTATCGCACTCCTTGAAACCCATTCCGATATACATCGGCAAACAACCTACGGAGGTACACCAGAACATGGGAGCTTTCCCGGCTGTCTTCAACTTCGGTAAAAAGAATGGCAACACCACAGTCGAACACCGCGACGTCGTCATCGTTGGCGCGGGCTCTGCCGGCTCTGTGCTGGCCAACCGGCTGTCCGCAGACCACACTCAGCACGTGCTCGTACTCGAGGCCGGCCGTATGGACTCCCTCTGGGACCTCTACATTCACATGCCTTCGGCATTCTCCTTCCCAATCGGCAACAAGTACTACGACTGGAAGTACGAATCCGAGCCGGAACCGGAGATGAACGGTCGCCGCATCTACCATGCCCGCGGCAAGGTCGTCGGCGGCTCCTCCTCCATCAACGGCCAGATCTACCAGCGCGGTAACCCGATGGACTACGACAAGTGGGGCGACACCAAGGGGCTGGAGAACTGGGGTTGGAACCATGTTCTGCCGTACTTCAAGCGCATGGAAAATGCGCTGGGCTCCGACAAGGACGACCCACGCCGCGGCCACGACGGCCCGCTGCGTATGAAGCGCGGTCCGGCCGATTCTCCGCTGTTCAAGGCCTTCTTTAAGTCGGTCCAGCAGGCTGGTTACAACTACACTCCGGACGTCAACGGCTACCGCCAGGAGGGCTTCGGTCCCTTCGACGCAAACATCGACAAGGGCCGCCGTCTCTCCGCAGCTCGTGCATACCTGCACCCGGCCCTGCAGCGTCCGAATCTGGAACTCCGCACCCGCGCAGAAGCCACCCGCGTCCTCTTCGAGGGCACCAAGGCCGTCGGCATTGAGTACACCTGGAAGGGTCGCACTCACCAGGTGCGAGCAGACAAGGTCATCCTCTGTGGTGGCGCTTTCAACTCTCCGCAGCTGCTCGAGGTCTCCGGCGTTGGCGATGAGAAGATTCTGAATGCCGCCGGAGTGAACGTCGTCAAGCACCTGCCTGGTGTCGGCGAGAACCTGCAGGACCACCTGGAGGTCTACATTCAGTACAACGCCACCCAGCCTGTGTCTTCACAGCCGTACCTGGAGAAGTGGCGTTGGCCGTTCATCGGCCTGTGGTGGCTGCTCACCCACAAGGGTCCAGTGGCAACGTCGCACTTCGAAGGCGGCGGTTTCGCACGCTCCAACGACAACGAGCCCTACCCGAACCTGATGTTCCACTTCCTGCCGCTGGCCATGCGTTACGACGGCACGAAGATCGATAGCCCGCACGGTTTCCAGTTCCACGTTGGTCCGATGTACTCGGACGCCCGTGGCCATGTCCACATCACGTCCTCTGACATCAAGGTCAAGCCGTCGATTCTGTTCAACTACCTGTCCACTGATCAGGACCGCCGTGAATGGGTCGAGGCTGTCAAGGTCTCCCGTAAGCTGCTGGACACCCCGGCAATGAAGGAGTACACCGACGGCGAGATTTCCCCGGGTGCAGATGTGCAGACCGACGAGGAAATTCTCGAGTGGGTCCGCAAGGATGCCGAGACCGCACTGCACCCATCCTGCACCTGCAAGATGGGTCCGGCCTCCGACGAGATGGCCGTGGTCGATCCGGAAACCATGCAGGTTCACGGCACCGAGGGCCTCTACGTGGTTGACGCTTCGGTCATGCCGGGCATCACCAACGGCAATATCTACGCACCGACCATGATGATTGCCGAAAAGGCCGCTGACCTCATCGCCGGCAAGACTCCGCTGGCACCGCAGGACATTCCGTTCTACCGCGCCGGCCAGGGTATGCCGCTGGATCCGCCGGAGAACAATAAGTAGTTCTTGAGGCGGTAGCGGGTAGCGCGGAGTCTATTGCGCAACGCCGTTCGTCGGCATTGGTCGGGTTCTCCCACATGGGGGAATCCGGCCTTAGTGTTACTCTCGCCCTATGAGCAGCACAACCTCGCAATCACCCGAAAACCTACGACGCTCATCAATCATCTTGGCACCGATGGCCGGTGGTCCATCCACGCCCGAACTCGTCGCTGCAGTTTCCAATGCTGGTGGGGTCGGCACGCTTGCCGCTGGATATCTCACTGTTGAAAAGCTCACTGAGCAGGCACGGCAGACGTGCGCGCTGCTTGACGAGGGCAAAGGTTTCGGCATCAACCTCTTCTGCCTCAACACGGCTGACGCCGGTGGCGGAACCTCCGAGGAGGAGCTTGCGCAGTGGACCACGTTTCGCGACCGCTTAGTGTCGGCGGCAGACCACTTCGACATCGACTTGCCTGACACTCCGACCTGGTCAGATGACTACTTCTCGGCGAAAATCGAGGCAATTCTCGCTGATGATTTTCTGCCCAACCCCGATGCGCTGGAGTTCGTCTCCTTCACCTTTGGCTATCCAGATAAAGAAGTCGTTGCTCGGGTAAAGGAATCTGGCCGCAAAGTGGTGCTGAATGCGACCTCGATCGAGGGGGTGCGGGCGGCGGCTGTAGCTGGCGCTGATCGCATTGTTCTGCAAGGACTAGCCGCGGGTGGCCATCGTGCATTCGTGAGGGGTAAAGACTCGTCCGACAACATTGGGGCCTCTGTAGAAGAGCTCGCCCAAGCGGTCACCGAGGCGAGTGCAGTTACCGATGCACCCATCATCGCCGCTGGTGGGGTGGGCCACCGAGAGGACGTCGTCAAGCTTTTGGATGCTGGTGCGACGGCTGTACAAGTTGGCACACGGTTCCTCACCACCGCAGAGGCGGGTACGAAGGAGACGCACCTACGGGCATTGCGTGAGCTCACGGAGCGCGACACCGTTTTGACCCACGCCTTTTCCGGCAAGCCCGCGCGGGCAATTGAGAACACGTTTACCCGGGAGTTTTCTAGGGTCGCGCCGGAGCTTTACCCGCAATTGCACTACTTGACCACGCCGATTCGCGGCGCAGCGAATAAGACCAGCGATCCTGAATATCTCAACTTATGGGCGGGTATTGCTTTTTCTCAGTGCGAGGATCAATATGCGGGCGATGTCGTTGCGGAGCTTTCCGGCTCCGCCGAGTAATACGAAACCACCGAAGCTATAAACAGCACAATGACCAGCCACGGGCATACATCGCGGCTGGTCATTGTGCTTTATTTGTGACGATGGCTTTTATGCCGACGGCGCAGTTGTGACGCTAAGCGTCTAGCAGCCAATCGTTCGGGCTGAACAGCTCGAAGTGAACGTTTTCGCGAGCAACGCCGCGATCGGCGAGCTGCTGGCGAATGGCCTGCAGGAAACCATTGCCACCACAGAGGTAGAACTGAGCGCCCTCCGGCAGCTCCGTATCAGCCAGATTCATCAAATCCGGCTCGTACCACACCTGCTGGTGGGCATTGGCCAGTGCAGAGACTGCGTT
Source organism: Corynebacterium amycolatum (assembly GCF_016889425.1). Taxonomy (NCBI): domain Bacteria; kingdom Bacillati; phylum Actinomycetota; class Actinomycetes; order Mycobacteriales; family Corynebacteriaceae; genus Corynebacterium; species Corynebacterium amycolatum. Next base: position 803,256 of record NZ_CP069513.1, on the reverse strand, counting down.
ATTGCGTTCTGCGCGCAGGGCATCTGCGGCTTCTGCGCGGTCCGCGTGGAGGACGACGACATCACGCTTGGAGTCGGCTGCCACCAGGGCATCCAGCATGCCAATCATGGGGGTGGCGCCAATACCTGCGGAAATGAGCACTACCGGGTCATCGGACTTTGTATCCAACACCAGGTCACCTGCAGGCAGAGAAATTTCGATCGCATCGCCCGGCTGCACCTTTTCCCACAGCTGTGTGGAAACTTCGCCAGCCGGTAGGTCCTCGGAGGCATCGACACGACGAACCGCGAAGGTCAGAACACCTTCCTCGCCGCCGACCAGAGAGTATTGCCGTAGCTGGCCGGCGCCGTCCGGCATGGTCTGACGTACAGAGATGTACTGTCCCGGGAGGTAGGAAACGGGGGATTCGTCGTCAAGCTTGACGGAGAACACTGCGACGTCATCACCGCGCTCTTCACGAGAGACGACATGAGCGGCGCGGAAGACATCGCCTGCTTCGACACCGAGGTCGTCATAGAGCCCCTTCTCGAAGTTGATGAGAACACGCTCCATCTCCAGGTAGACGGCATCCCACGCGTCGCGGACAGCTCCCTGAAAGACCTCTGGGGTGAGGATTTCCTCGATGGCATCGAAGAGGTGCTTGTGTACGATTGGGTACTGCTCCGGCTTGATGCCAACGGAGATGTGCTTGTGGCCGATGCGGGAAAGCAGTTCTTCCGGGGCGGGAGCATCTGGGTCGACCAGGGTAGCTGCGAAGGTAGCGACGGATGCCGCCAGCGCCTTCTGCTGAGCACCCTGCTTCTGGTTGCCGCGGTTGAAGGTATCGGCAATGAGCTCCGGGTGAGCAGCGAACATCCGGTTATAGAAGTTCGGCGTGATTTTCTCGATGTTGGCACCGACAACGGGCAGGGTTTGAGTGACGATTTCAGCCTGCTCTGGAGTCAGGCCGTTCTTGTTGACATTCAGGTTTGGCATGACTTCACAATAACACTATATTGCGTATTCCGTTTGCGTATTATTGCCCAATGATGTCCCTAACTACTCTTTGCGGTTGAGTTTTACCCGCCTTGAACTGCACAAATGGCGATGCCGAAAATTTCACCAGAAAACTTCGACAGCACCGTTTTTAGCTTTTTCAACCTGCGGTTAGACCTTCAGCTCTGCACCTAAACCGGACGAATATTGAGCTGGGTACTCCCCTGCGAACCGCCTCCCTCGGGGCGATTGGCATCCACACCATTAGCCGATTTGTGCGGAATGAGATCAGCAATCAACACTGGATCCAGTGCGGCGAAGAACGCCTCCTGCGCAGCCGCTAACTTGCCACGCAACAGGCACGTCGGCAGTAATGGGCAGTCAGTGCCGACACAATCGACGACCTCATTGTTTTCCAGAGTGCGCAGCAGCTTGCCGACGGATTTTTCCGTAGCCGACTCGCGCAGATAGATGCCACCATTGCGCCCCTTGACCGCCTCCAAGAAGCCGAGCTCCACAAGTCGCGAGACAACCTTGGAAACATGCGCGCGAGACGCATTGAGAGACTCCGCCACCTCGGCAGCGGTGTATTTGCGCCCCGGCTCCCCCATCGCCATCAAAGTGATGACACGCAGGCTCAAATCAGAGAAAAGCGTTAATTGCATTGCGTGTCACCCTTCATCGTTGTACTGCACAAACCACCCCCTTGCCAGCCGCTTCGGGCAACAAGGGGGTGGTTCTATGTTCTAGCTTTTCGCAAGGCTAGCTAGCAAGATCTTAGTCCTGCAGACTCTTCTCGATACGAGCCTTCAGAGCCTCGAACTCGTCCCAGACTTCCTGCGGAACGCGGTCGCCGAGGAACTTCAGCCACTCCTCGTTGTCCGGCAGGTCACCCTGCCACTTAGCAGCCGGTGCCTTCAGGGCTTCCTTGACATCGGCGAAGTCGATGTCCAGGCCAGTCAGGTCCAGGTCCTCTGCCTTAGCGGTGTGACCAACAACGGTCTCCTTGGCGCCAACACGGCCCTCAATGCGGTCGATGATCCACTTGAGAACGCGAGAGTTGTCACCGAAGCCCGGCCACAGGAAGCGGCCGTCTTCGCCACGGCGGAACCAGTTAACCAGGAAGACCTCTGGCATCTTGTCGCCGCCCTTGGCGCCCATGTCGATCCAGTGCTGCAGGTAGTCACCGACGTTGTAGCCAATGAACGGCAGCATTGCCATCGGGTCGTGGCGCAGGGAGCCGACCTTAGCCTCAGCGGAAGCAGCGGTCTGGCCGGAAGCCAGGGTTGCACCGATGAAGGTTGCGTGGTTCCAGGACAGTGCCTGGGTCACCAGCGGCACAGTGTCCGGGCGGAGGCCACCGAACAGGATGGCGTCGATCGGGACACCCTGCGGGTCGTCGTACTCCGGTGCGGCGACCGGGCACTGCGAAATCGGGGTGCAGTAACGGGAGTTCGGGTGCGAGGACAGCTCGTCGGAATCCGGAGTCCAGTCATTGCCCTTCCAGTCAATGAGGTGATCCGGCTTGCCTTCCATGCCTTCCCACCAGACGTCACCATCGTCGGTCAGTGCGACGTTGGTGAACAGGGTGTTACCGGCCTCCATGGTCTTCATGGCGTTCGGGTTGGAGGAGTAGTTGGTGCCCGGCGCAACACCGAAGAAGCCGTTCTCCGGGTTAACAGCGTACAGGCGACCGTCCTCACCAAACTTCAGCCATGCAATGTCGTCGCCGACGACCTCGGCCTTCCAGCCCTCGATGGTCGGAGTCAGCATAGCCAGGTTGGTCTTACCACATGCAGACGGGAATGCAGCGGCGATGTGGTAGGCCTTGCCCTCCGGATTGGTGAGCTTCAGGATGAGCATGTGCTCAGCCATCCAGCCCTCTTCCTTGGCCATGACCGAAGCGATACGCAGTGCGTAGCACTTCTTGGCCAGGATGGCGTTTCCGCCGTAGCCGGAACCGTAGGACCAAATCTCCTTGGTCTCCGGGAACTGGGTGATGTACTTCTCATCGTTGCACGGCCATGCAACGTCCTCCTGGCCCTCCTCCAGCGGAGCGCCAACGGAGTGCAGAGCGTGGACGAAGTCTCCGTCCGGGCCAATCTTGTCCAGGGCATCCTGACCCATGCGGGTCATGATTCGCATAGAGAGAACCACGTACTCCGAGTCGGTCAGCTGAACACCCAGCTTCGGCTCCGGGTCGGTGATCGGACCCATGCAGAACGGAACGACGAACATGGTGCGGCCCTTCATGGAACCGCGGTAGTGCTCGGTCATTTCCTTCTTCAGCTCGACCGGATCCGCCCAGTTGTTGGTCGGGCCAGCGTCCTCTTCCTTTTCAGAAGCGATGAACGTGCGGGACTCCACACGAGCAACGTCCTTCGGGTTAGAGCGGGCAAGGAAAGAGTTCGGGCGCTTTTCCTCATTCAGCTTGATAAGAGTTCCCTTATCAACCAGATCCTGGGTAAGGCGGTTCCACTCTTCTTCCGAGCCATCAGCAAAGACAACCTTGTCTGGCTGGGTCAGTTCTACGACCTCAGCAATCCAGCGCAGCAGTTCGGCGTTCTCGGTCGGGGCCTGGCCCTCGAGACCAGGAATAGAAGGTGCGGACATCAGTTCTCCTGACTCATTGATTCGCGTCTTAATTTAAGGCTACCGGGGGATACCGAAAGTTGCCGGGCCCCACATCGACAATCTGCTCGTTCCCGCATTTGCAAGCCGTTACATCACAGCTTTACAACAATTAATTTTCCTCGCCCCATTCTTGCGACCTGTTCATTTACGGCCATAACCAGTGAATAAGGCCAGCCTCACCACATAAATTGACAACCATTAACCCCTTGGGGGCAGTTACCCCCATTTGTAAGCAACCGAGACACGGGTACCCCCGCGCGCAGTGGTTCCAAAGTCGTTAGTCCCAGCTGCCCCGAGCGGATTGCTCCCATGAGTACGCATCCCACTTCCCCGCGACTGATGCCGGTTCCACCGCTGCTCCGCCCATCGCGTCAGCAGCCCTCACATCATCACTGCTCCAAGACTCCCAAGTGCCGTCAAAACGGACCGTCGTAACGTGATCCACCGTGCCGTCACCGTCCAGATCTGAATAGATTGACAACCCGGAATCGTCGGCAAGCGTGATTGACCCCTCGTCGTCGCCGAGGTCGTAGAGCTGCCCATCGACCTCCACAACCAGCCCGGCGCCACCAACGTCCGCCGACTGCCCATCAATCGGTGTCGCCGCCTCCAAACCACACGGAGTAGCGAGCGAACGCGCCTCCACCCCGCCATCGGACGCGGGTTGATCGGAAAAGTACTGCAGTAAAGAAAACTCATCCATCGTGATATCCCCCTATTTCTCTTCGCTGTCACAGCTATCGTGCAGGCGTTCCGGTGTACTCCGCCAGCTGCTCTATTCGCCATCCCGGACCCCGCGCACCAAGGGCCTCACGCACCGTCATCTCCACGGACTGTGTCCATCTTCGTCGCAGATGGGCAAGGTAATTTGCCCGCCACTGCGCGGTGCGTTGGCGTGCGTTACGACGAATCGTTGCGCCCACCGCCACCACCGCAACACCGAGGCCTATTGCAAGTGCGACCAGCTGCGCCGCAAGCGTCGGCACCCCAATCCACATCAGCAATCCGTGGACGATCCGCACTGCACCGACCGCCACGCCAAGCGATGCCACCGCCACCAGAGCGTCCATGGCATAACTGGGGCGAGCCGGGCTTGCTGGAGCGGGCACTGAGACTTCCACACGAAGGCCCAATTCGTCGCCACACCGCTGTTGCAGCCGCGTCGCTGCGACCTCGGCACGACCCTGAAGTTCCGCCTGATCACCTGCGGGGCCGTCAGCCACCTCCTGGAGTGCATCCCGCACTGCACTCTCAGCTGCCAACTGCATCTTCCGCTGCAATCGCGCCGCCGCCCCGGCTCCGCGCGATCGCTCCTGTGCCAGCTGAGCTCGCACATTTCGAGCCCGGCGCGCACTCAGTGTTTCCCCCGGGTTTCTGGGCGGGCCTTCTGCCAGCAGAACCAGGGTTCTGGCCATCCTCCCGTCCAGCGCTCCCATCGGGATTGTGCTGTCGATTTCCTGACGCCAGGCCTCGGCATACTCACCATTGCCAATCAGGCCAACTGCAACACGGCCGGTGGCTTGGCTAATGGCTGCAACCGTGCTGACGCACTCCCGCGTGGGCTGCACCTCGCTGTCTGCAATATAGAGCACCACGGCGCTGCGTTTATCCACAAACTCCAGGCGACGTGGCGGAGTCGCAGTATCAACAATCTGCGAGAAGTCCGCGCGGTCCGCTGCGTCCCCGGCTTTGGTGACAAGTAGCGGTGGCTGCTCCGGCCCCTCGGCTGAGACCGGGCGTGGCTCAACTACGTCCGGTGCTGCCATAACAGCTCCTCCAGGCTGTCTCTAGCAGCGGGAAAGGCCGCCGCAATCTCAGTCAACTGCACTGCGAGTAGCCCGTCATCATTGCGTGATCCGCCTTTCACACCGCGGCGTTCAGCAATCTTCCGCAACGCGGAGCTGAACAAAAAGGTGTGTTCAGCTGTCTCGTTTGTGGCGATGTCGCAATACTCGTCGGCAAGCGAATGGCGAATCGGTTGTTGCTCGATGACCAGCGCGACAGGGGCGGACAGCTTGTCGGCCAGCTCCTCGTGACATTGCGAAAACGCCTCGCGCACAGCGGTTTCGCGCACGCCCCTGCGCAATCGCGCGCAGATTATCGATGGCCGTTTCTCGCGCTCAAGCGCCTTGGCGACGCACACCTCCGCACCGCTCGTGTGTGTGGTGTCCGAGTGCGCGACCTGCCGTGCTGACAGCCAGTCCACCACAGCGGCGCGCAACGACGACGATGTAGATCCTGTTGACGGCTGTGTTGTTTCCGTGACGTCACTTGCGGAAATAAGGTCCATTCGGCCTAGTCCCCTCCCATAAATCCCCTGCGTGGTTTAGTTAAAAAACCTGCGTAACCCCCATACGGCCTGTGGGCCAGAATCCGCGCCCTGAAACACTGCGTTAGGCAGACCCCAAGCACCGCTTCAACCAACGAATAAGCGCGGCTTCGCGTTCAGCCTACAGCGGACCGCGGATTCGGCAAGTCGACAAAACAACTTGCCTCGCCGTGCCGCCAGTTCGGGACGACGCGGCATCGTCAACCGAAGTGAAACCGCCAGGACAACAACAAAAATCCTAGGGGCAATGATTGGATAGTTGGCCGATGTCGTGGACAATAGGGAACGTGACTACTTCTGATTTTTCTGAAAATATCGAACAGCCTGCGGTTTCGCAGGAATCTGAACCATTGCCAACTCACGGAGACGAGCAGGCGGAACAGCCGCATGAGCGCCAGCCGAAGAAGGGCGAATTGCCTGCAGGTCGTCCGGAAAAGACCCAATTCGACGACGGTCTTGACTACCCGCGCATCGGCAATCTGTCCTTCCGCCGCGGCACTTTGACCCCCAACCAGGAAAGAATCTGGGAAGACAACTGGGACACTTACGGCAAGGTCCTCTCCGACGAAGTCATTGACGTGGAGGAATGGTTTGGCCGCAAGGGCCCGACCATCGTCGAGATTGGCTGCGGCACCGGCACGTCCACCGTGGCTATGGCTCCGCAAGAACCGGACCACAACATCATCGCAGTTGAGCTTTACCGCCCTGGCCTGGCGAAACTGCTCTCTGCCACCGTGCGCAATGAGGTGTCGAACATCCGCATGGTCCGCGGCGACGGCGTCGAGGTTTTGCAGCGCATGATCGAGCCGGAGTCGCTGGCCGGCGTGCGCCTGTTCTTCCCGGACCCGTGGCCGAAGGCACGCCATCACAAGCGCCGCATTGTGCAGTCCGGCACGTTGCGCCTGATTTCTTCGCGTCTGAAGCCTGGCGGCATATTCCACGCCGCCACTGACCATGCGGACTACGCCGAGTGGATCGAAGAACTTCGCGATGTCGAGCCGACGCTGGAGCCCATCGCCTGGCCATGGCCGGAATCTCCCATGCTTCTCGACCGACCGACGACCAAGTTCGAAGCCCGCGGCCTGAACCTCGACCACGACATCCACGAGTTCATCTGGCGCAAGAAAGAGGCATAGGAACCATGAGCACCACACAGAACACCTCTGCCAGCTACAACACTGCTGAAACGCATCCCACCGCACTGCTTGTGTGGGATGCCCCGAACTTGGACATGGGGCTCGGCGCCATCCTGGGTTCCCGCCCGACCGCCGCGCACCGCCCGCGCTTCGACGCCGTGGGTAAATGGCTTATCGACGAAGCCGAACGCGTATCCAAGAAAATCGGTTCCGATGTCCTCCCCGAGGCCACGGTATTCACCAACGTTAACCCGGGCTCTGCGGAGATTGTCCGCCCCTGGGTCGAGGCGCTGCGCAATGTCGGTTTCGCGGTCTTCGCAAAGCCGAAGATTGAAGAGGACACCGACGTTGACCCGGACATGATTGCGCACATCCAACGGCGTTACGACGAAGGCGTGTTGCGCAGTGTCGTCGTTGCGTCCGCCGATGGCCAGAACTTCCAAGAGCTGCTGGAAAAGCTCGCCTCCGAGGGGATTCCGGTAACCGTCATCGGTTTTCACGAGCATGCTTCCTGGGCGCTGGCCTCCGATGCGATTCGCTTCGTTGACCTGGAGGAAATCAAGGGCGTCTTCCGTGAGCCGCTACCCCGTATCGACCTCGACCGCCTACCGGATGGCGGTGCGTGGCTGCAGCCGTTCCGTCCGCTCACGTCGTTGCTCAAAGAGCGCGACGGTAAGAACGACGACTAGGGAGACCACCGCCGCGACGAACAGGAAGACGAACAGGCTTCTTTTTTATGTCACGACTTAAAAATGTCCTCAAAACCGGCAATTCGAGCTGGCTACGATCGATAATCCTCGTACCCCTCGTGATTGCCGGTATCGTCCTGACGGTAAGAAACTGGGACAGTGTCGTCCAAGGGCTGCACATTCTTGCAGATGTTGACGCTAAGTGGCTGTTCATCTCCATTTTTTCCGTGGCTTTTTCGCTCTACGCGATGGCGGAAGTGATGCGTCTGCTGTTGCGAGCTGGAGGCGTAAAAGCAGCCACTCGCCGCAGCACCAATGCGTTAACCCTCGCATCCAACGCGTGGGCGGTCACCGTTCCCGGTGGTGCTGCATTTTCCACGGCGCTGCAGATTAAGCGCATGATGCAGTGGGGCGCATCCGCGGTCCTTGTCAGCTGGTTTGTGCTTTTTTCGGGTGCGTTGTCGTTTTTAGGTCTGGCATTTCTGGGGCTTGGCAGCCTCTTCTTCGTAGGGCAGGGCGGCACGACCGCAGTGCTCATCGCTATGGCAATTGTGGTGTTACTAGCCACCATTTTGCTGTGGCGGATTTCGCAGAACCCAGCTTTCCTCAACAAGGCGGGTGCATGGTGTCTACGTGTCTTTAACAAGATTCGAAAGAAGCCCGCAGACACCGATGTCGACCGACTTGAAGAGTCCATCAAACAGCTGACCAGCGTGAAGTTGCCCGTGCAAACTTTAGCTCTTTCCTTCACCTGGTCCTTTATCAACTGGGTCGCGGAAATTGTCTGTCTCTACGCCGCCATCCGGGCCGTTGGTGTCGATGACATCTCCGCTACGAAGGTGCTGCTGGCCTTCGTAACCGGCAAGCTCGCGGGTTTCATCCAGGCCACACCGGGCGGCATCGGCACTGTCGAGGCCGCTTTGACTGCGGCTCTCATCGCAGGCGGCACCACCGGCGCCGAGGCTTTTGCAGCGGTGCTGGTCTACCGCATCGTTTCCTTCGTCCTGGTGGCAATTGTGGGCTGGATTATCTACGCCCTCGGCTTCGACCACAAGGATCAGTCCGAGCATCAGCCTGTCGCTGACCGCTGATGGCTTCCTCGCCGCTGGTCGCTGGTCACCCACCGATCTGCGGGGTCGCTAGACTAAGAAGCATGAACACACGCGTATCGACGTTCTTGATTGACATCCTCGCCATCTTTATTTTCGCCGTGTTAGCGCGCCTGGCTCACAACACTCCCGAGGATCCTTTTACCTTCATCAATATCCTCGATACCTGGTGGCCGTTCGCAATCGGTGTCCTCCTGGGAACCGCGCTGATTAAGAATGAGCCGAACCCGCGTGCAGTGAGTTCAGGCGCAATTGTGTGGCTCGGTACTGTCGTCGTCGGCCTCGCTGTGTGGGCCACCCGCAATTCGGCAGTCCCGCACTGGTCCTTCATTCTGGTCGCCTCAGTCATGAGCGCCTTGCTGCTGCTGGGTTGGCGAGCAGCGTCGAATGCGGTTGCTCGTAAGTCTCTGGACTAAGCCTTCGGACCCGTTCCTAACCCTTCGGTTTAGTTCACTGACTAAATCTGGTTTTTAATTTTTGCGCTGCGCCTCGATAATTGAAGAATGGACAAATCTTCTGACGAGGCTCTCGGCAATCAACCAACTGCTGAGACCCAACGAAATCATAAGCCCGCAGGGTCCAGCGAAGAACGCACGTTCATGGGCCAACCGTGGGGTCTCGCCAACCTCTTCGGCATCGAAATGTGGGAGCGCTTCAGCTTCTACGGCATGCAGGCCATCCTGGCTTTCTACATGTACCACGAGACCACTCAGGGCGGTCTCGGCCTGGACAAGGGTGCTGCTACCTCCATCGTCGGTGCTTACGGCGGTCTTGTCTACATGGCCGCACTCGTTGCCTCTCTGGTTGCCGACCGTATCCTTGGCTCGGAGCGGACACTGTTCTACTCCGCCATCCTGGTCATGATTGGCCACATCTCCTTGGCATTCATCCCCGGCGTGATTGGCCTGGCTATTGGCCTTGTCTCCATCGCAATCGGCTCTGGCGGCGTGAAGACCAACGCACAGGTCGTGCTGGGTCAGCTCTACGCCAAGGACGACCCGCGTCGTGATGCCGGCTTCTCCATCTTTTACATGGGCGTCAATATCGGCGCCCTGTTCGGCCCACTGCTCACCGGCTGGATTTGGGGCATGAAGGGCTTCCACTGGGGCTTCGGCCTTGCCGCTATCGGTATGGCTGCCGGCCTGGTTCAGTACATCCTGATGCGCAAGTCCACCATCGCCGAGGCTGGCCATGAGATTCCGAACCCGCTGCCGAAGAAGCAGTACCCGGTATGGATTGGCATTGCAGTAATCATCACTGTTGTCTCGGTTACGCTGGTTTCCACCGGAATTGTTCCGGTCACTTCTCTTTCCACTGTGGTCACAGTGATTGCACTGATCGCCGCTGTGGTGCTGTGGTGGCAGATGTACTCCTCGCCACTTACGACGAAATCGGAGAAGACTCGTCTGGTCGGCTTCATCCCGATGTTCGTCTCAGGCGTGCTGTTCTTCGGTATCTTCCAGCAGCAGTTCACGGTGCTGGCCATCTACTCAGATATCCGCCTCGACCGCGAGATCTTCGGTTGGGAAATGTCTCCAGCCTGGATTAACTCGATCAACCCAATCTTCATCATCGCCTTCTCGATGGTCTTTGCAGCCGCCTGGTCCAAGCTTGGTGACCGTCAGTGGTCCACCCCAGTCAAGTTCGGCGTCGCCAACATCATCATCGGTATCTCGCTGTTCTTCTTCATTCCATTCTCTGGTGGCGGTGAAAACTCCACTCCGCTGTATGCGATTATCTGGATTCTCTTCCTGTTCACCATGGGCGAGCTCATGCTGAGCCCGGTCGGCAACGCCCTTGCTACCAAGGTCGCTCCGGCAGCATTCCCGTCGCGCATGATGGCCGTCTGGCTGATGGCAATCGCTATGGGTACTTCGCTGGCAGGCACCCTGGCCGGCTTCTACAACTACGAAGACGCCGCTGCTGAGAACACCTTCTTCATCACCCTGGGCATCGCCTCTGTTGTCCTGGGCCTGATTCTGCTCGCACTGCGCAAGTGGATTGTCAAGGAGTTCGTCGACGTCCGATAGGGCTGTAAGGCTGGCCCTCGCTCTGACACAGCCCACGCCCACGCTCTCCCCTCTCTCCCCCCCCACTTCACGACACCTATGTCACCTCATGCCACCTCCACAGCTGGCACAAGGTGCCACGGGTGTCGTGAAGTGTCTTCAGCGGTCCCCGAACATGCTTCGCCACAAACTTGCCACCAGCACGACCGCCATCCACAGATTTTCGCCACCTCCCCACCGGCTAAAATTGAGGCCATGTTTGCCATCATTACCGTCACCGGCGAGGATCACACCGGCATCATCGCCGCCGTCACCACTGCTCTGGCGGAGCAGGACGTCAACATCGTCGATGTTTCCCAGACCCTCATGGATAAATGGTTCACCATGATCCTGCGGGTGGAGTTCAACGAGAAGGCCACTCCCATCAGCACGCTGCAGGGTTATATGGATTCCGTCGGCAAGCGGGAGGGGCTTGTGATTCGAATCCAGTCTGAGGCGCTGTTCAACGCCGTCAACGAGATTTAAAGGGCGCGACCAGGATGGATTTCAACTTCGCGCAATCTAAGTTTCTCGACACCATTGACATGATCGAGAAGTACCGTCTGGATATCCGGACGGTCACCATGGGAATTTCCCTGCTCAAGTGCTCTCGCTCTGAAATGGAAGCCACCGCACAGGCGGTGTATGACCGCGTAACCAGGCAGGCCGCTCGCCTCGTGGAGGTCTGCGAGGGGATCGAGGCGGAGCTGGGCATTCCGATTGTCAATAAGCGCATCTCCGTCACACCAGTTTCCCTCATCACGGCCGGTTGCGAAGGCGACCCCACCGTGGTGGCCAAGGCGCTCGACCGCGCCGCCCGCGATTCGGGCGTGAACTTCCTCGGCGGCTACTCGGCGCTCGTCGAAAAGGGTGCGACGACCAGCGAGAAGCGGCTCATCGACTCCATTCCCCACGCTCTGAGCGAGACCGAATTGGTGTGCAGCTCGGTCAACGTAGCGTCGTCACGCGCGGGCATCAACATGGATGCAGTGCGTCGCATGGGCGAGGTGGTGAAGGAAGCCGCGGCGCAAACCGCTGACCGCAGCTCGATTGCCTGCGCCAAGCTGGTGGTTTTCGCCAATGCGGTGGGCGACAATCCGTTCATGGCCGGCGCGTTCCACGGCGTCGGGGAGCCGGATTGCGTCGTGTCCGTCGGCGTTTCGGGTCCGGGTGTGGTCGATCGCGCCCTCGGCGATCTGGAGGGCGCCAGCTTCAACGAAGTCGCCGAGGAGATCAAGAAGGCGGCGTTCAAGATTACCCGCACGGGTCAGCTGGTCGGCACGATGGCATCGGAGCGCCTGGGCGTGCCCTTTGGCATCGTGGATCTCTCGCTCGCGCCGACCGCTGAGATGGGTGACTCCGTCGCTCACATCCTCGAGCACATGGGGTTGGAGCAGGTCGGCACGCACGGCACCACTGCCGCGCTGGCGCTGCTTAACGACGCCGTCAAGAAAGGCGGCCTGATGGCTTGTTCACGCGTCGGCGGACTGTCCGGGTCGTTCATCCCGGTCTCTGAGGACAAGGGCATGATTGATGCTGTCCGTGCGGGGTCGATCAGTATGGACAAGCTGGAGGCGATGACCTCTATTTGTTCGGTGGGCTTCGACATGATCGCGATTCCTGGTGACACGCCTGCGACCACGATTTCCGGCATGATTGCCGACGAGGCCGCCATCGGTGTGATGAACCACAAAACCACCGCCGCCCGCCTCATTCCGGTGCCGGGTACCAAGCCGGGCGATGAGGTGAACTTCGGTGGTCTGCTCGGATATGCGCCGGTCATTGATGTCAATGCCAAGGGCAATGCCGAGTTCATTGCCCGTGGCGGCTACATCCCCGCCCCGGTGCACGGGTTCAGGAACTAGCGGCTTCGGACGAGGCTCCTACGATTGCAGGCGGCGCCCATTAGCGTCATAGGCGTAGGAGCCACTACCGACGAGAATCAAAATGAACTCGATAAATGCCCAAATGCTGACGCCAATGATTAGGAAGAATCCGACCAGAAGGATAGCCGTAATCCAGCCGAATACCGTCAGTGCTAGTTGAATAGCGCCACGCGAGTTGTGCCCCAGGTAGAAGTTGTGAACACCGAGGGTACCCAGGAAGAAGGCAAGCAGAGCCGCTGCAATCTTGGACTTATCCGAGACAGGAGCACCTGCGCCCCCGTAGCCCTGGTGCGGGTTTGGGCCACCGAAGCCAGCGGAATACGCCGGCGCCTGCTGGTTTGGGTAACCACTCTGATACGGGTTCGAGTACCCGTTGTGGAAATTGTGCTGGCTCGGGTCCTCATAGCCCTGCCCCATGTTCGGCTGCTGCTGTGGGTACGGATCCGAGTACGGCATACCGGAGCTGTAAGCACCCGAGCTGTCAGCGAACTTTCCCCGGGACCTCGGCATACCGTCTTCGTCGAAATCTCCATATGGGTTTGTCGGATTCGTCATTGCACCCTACCTTTTCGACTAGATTATCCGGTCATGAACAGCAGTTCCTTGGGCGATAATAACCGGTTCTGTCAGACTGCTTCCTGCAATTTTTGTCAATTTCTTTCGACACTTTAGCGAACCTGTTGTTTTGAAACGTTAAACACCAGTTCTTGAGCAAGATTCTAACAGCAAGTACCCGTCGAGGTCGGGCGCGTCTCGCACATTTTTGAGCTACCTCTACCGTCGCGCCAGCGATTGTTCAATCAGTTCGCGAGTCCAGCCCTCAGTCCAGGCCAGCGGAGTCGTCCCCGGAATTGCCACATCATTCGTGGCGTAGGTCGCATGCGCACCCGCACCGGCAATCATCTCCTGCGCTCGCGCAATCGCATCAGCCACTGCCGGAGGAACATCACAGAAGGAATCCGATGGCACGCAGACATTCTGGACCTTGTCATTAAGAGGCCCAAAGCCGTCTCGTGGACCGCGCATCGTTGCGCCCGGAACCACAGCCTGCACAATGCCGCCAAGCGGCTGCAATGACAGCTCGACACCCACACCAGCCAGCGGAACGCCTTGGTTCACGCCCTGATTGGGGTCACGCCGCGGGTCGCCCAACAGGGCCACGCCCGCGATGCGCTCGGCCGGAACGACACCGCGACCATTGCCGATGTCAGAGGCCAAATCACCTGCAATAGCCGCACCCTGGGAGAAGCCCATCAGGACGAAGTCTGTCAGCGGGCACTGCCCGTGTAAGTCAGCCATTTCCTTAGCGGTGACATCGCGCCCGACTGCCTGCGAATCATCGTAAGTGAGTTGGTCGGGCAGCTGATGCGTCTTAATCTGTGCCGGGTACGGCGTAGTCCAGACCTTGACATCACCCTCCGAGTAGGACTGCGAAATCGAGTTCGTCAGGCCAAGCAGCAGCGAATGTGGGTTCGCGGTCGGGGCCATTGGGTCATCGTCAGCACGCGATTCCGCAGTTCCGGGCACCGCAATAACTTCTACCGCCGGGCACCACTCGGGCTGTTCGGCCAGAATCCCACCATCGTCGCCGGGGGTCGGTGGGGTTTGACCGCCTTGGTCGTCGTTAAGCCATTGCACTACGCCGAAGCTAATAGCGGCCACCAGCACAATGACCGCCAGAATTGTCAGCACTTTACGCATGAGTGCTAGCAATACGCCTTTTTAGCGGAGCTTGCAATAGTCTTCGCCACTTCTTCAGCGCTTTCCTGCGAGCGCCCCTGTGCGACCAGCTGTCCGGCAATCGCCAGCGCGATGACCTGACGCTCCTCCTCCGGTGCGTCTGCGCATGCCGCGCGACCTGTGCCGATGAGCTGATCCTCCACCCCACCGACATCGATTCCCGCTTTTTCCAGCGCTTCGAGGTATGAATCGTCCGCCTCGCTGAGCTTCATCTGTCCATCGGGCGCTTCGTCCACGCGCTTAGCTTGGGGATCTGTGATCTCCGGCGCAGACTTTTCGCTCGACTTCGGCGCAGAAGTCTTCATGCTTGACGACGTCGTGGAGGTCTTCGTAGTCGTCGACGAGGTGACCTCCGAAGACTCCACTGTGGAACTGCCACAGGCGGCCACTCCGAAGGTCAGCAGCGCAACAGCTGTGGTTGTAGCCAGTGTCCGGAAGGACTTGTTCATGGACATTTGTCTATCCCTTATTCAGTGCCCTGCTTTGGTTAGCTTACTTGTCATCACCGTTGTCGGCGGCTGGGGCTGGCGCTTCTGGCTTATTGCGCTCTTCAACAATCTTGCCGTTGAGCTGGCGAATCCAGCCACCCTCGAACTGCTGTTCAAGACCGCCGGCCTTGACTGGCTGCAGTGGGCCGACCGGGTAACCGAACGGGCCATTTTCGTAGCCAGTGCTGCCCCAGTGGTCAGTGATGTCGTTGGAGCGCACCGGCTGCGCACCAGTTTCCGGAGTCCAGTAAATGGCACCGTGCTCAAAGCGCTGGAAAGCGCCGCGAGCGAGCTTGACCTCGTCGCCGTCGATAGGCAGACCCAAATCGGACTCGGCGCCACCGAGCTCCTTGTAGACACGGCCGATTTCACCACGCACGATGCGAGGTTCTTCGCCGCCGATCTTGACGATGGTGCCACCCTGGAAGTCCTGGGCGACACCGCCCGGAATATCGCGGTGGTTGGCGACTGGGTAGCCCAGCGGACCGGTCTCGAAGCCGGCCTTGCCCCAGGCGTTCATAATGTCGCCGGTGACTTCGTGGGCTCCGCCTTCCGGAGTCCAGTAAATCGAGCCCTTTTCGAAGTGGACGAACCGTCCCGAGCCATCCGGCGTAGCCAATTCGTTGGTCACTGGGTAGCCGAGCGGCGAGGAGGGACCGCCGAGCTCGTTGTAACGCGAACCGATGCGCCCCCAGACCACATGTGCCCCGGAATCCGGGTGCCAGTAGGCAGTACCGCCGGTGAAGTCCTGAGCCACGCCATTCTTGGCGACACCATACTCATCCGACAGGCAGGTGCCGATTCCCGGCAGCGATGCGACGGCCTTTTCAATCTCGCCGCCTACACGGCAGACCGCGCCACGATCGGACTCCGGCAACTGGAGTGCATCGGCCAGCGTTGGCCAGGCCTGACTGACCTCGAATTGCCAGTACGGCCAGGTGTGAGTACCCGAGCTCCGGAAGTTCACAACCGGCTCGACGCCCTTTTCACGAGCATTCCGGATGAAGGTCTCACTGGTCATGCGGGAAAGCACTTCCAATGCGTAACCGGTCGGATTGTCCGGCTTCGTCGGATCAATCTGCGACGGCACGTCCCACTCACCGGTGTTGCCGTTACCCGCCGAGATGTACAGCGACATGCCCTTGAGCTTGTCGATGTTCAGCTTCGGATCATTGTCCTTCCAACGCTGCGAACCGAGCGGGCCCCACATCTTCGTCGCGTCATAGCCACCGGTGTTCTTCATCGCCAGAGCGATTGCCTGCGGCATGCCCGGCGAAGTCATGTCTAGGTAACCTGAGAGGCTACCGGCAAACTTCCACAGCTCCGGCGAGTGTGCTGCGACGTTGTAAGCACCGGTAGCTCCCATGGAGATACCGATAATGCCGCGTTCATCGTTGCCGCGGAAGCCGTTGGTGATAACCGGCACGAGCTCCTTAGTAATGAAGCTCTCCCACTTGTAGTTCTGACCGTTATCCGGCTGATCCCAGTCAGAGTAGAAGGACGATGTACCGCCGGCGGGCATAACCACCAGGACATTCTTGTCCTCGTAGAAGCGCTCGATATTAGTAGCGCGGATCCAACCGGAGTAGTCATCAAACGATGCCATACCGTCAAGGTGGTAGACGCTCGGGAATGTGCGCTCCTTGTCGCGGTACCAATCGCGCGGCAGCAAAATCTCAACCTGAATTGGCTTCTCCGGCATGGCAGCCGAGCGAATGTGCGCAATGACGTGGTGATCTGTGTACCACTCGACTTTGTCTACGCTGACTCCGCTGGGCAGGTTCGCCACTGCGGGAGTATCGACTTTAAATGGCGTACGCTCCGGCCCTGGCATCGGCTTCGGCATACCCAGGCCAGGTAGCTGCGCACCAGCAGCTTGCGCTGCTTCAGCGGCCTTAGCAAGGTCTCCCAGGTCTCCAGATTGAGCCAACTGCCCCTGAACGGCCTGAAGTTCCTCGTAGCTAGGCAGACCTGGCTGAGCTGGCTCGGGAGCCGCCACTGCAGCAGGGGCACCGAGAGCGAGAGTCAACGGTAGTGCCAAAAGTGCGGTCAACGCCCGCGATGACTTCCGGCTGTTGCCGAGGCCACCACGGAGGAATCTAGCGGTTACGCGCATAAGAGGGCTTCCCTTTACAAAGTCGCTGGTTGAAATTATTTGAGACATTGAGTGTTGCACCGGCGCCGATTAGGCACCTGCAGATAGCATCACGCGGCGCTAGAGCTATGCGTTTACCGTTCGGCTTCGCAGAATTACATAGTGACCAGCAACGTATCCGAAGGTTCCCCTCCTCCGGCGTGCCGCTGCAAGAAGAATCTCACACACGTTCTGCGAAACAAACGGTATAGCTACCTGAATAGCTTCACCCTTTACTTTAAGGTTCGACTCTCATGTTTACCCTCTTACGGGTAAAAACCGTGGAGACACACGCAAAAGGAACTGAATTCACGTTATAGCAGCATGAAATTTCTGCCGTACAAAAAAAGACCAACCCCGAGTACGGGATTGGTCTTTTCTCATAACTGGCGCCTACCGAGGGGCTCACTGTGAGGAAATCTCACAAGACAGCTTAAACCCCAAGTGCTCCGAGAATATATGGGCGAGCCAGTGCCGCGTCACGTCCCCACAGCTCCCACGAGTGGATACCGTTCGGACTGTAGACAAACTGCGCATTGAGACCGGCAGCGCGAGCGTCCCGCTCGAATCGCTGCGTCGAAGCACGGGAGACGGACTCCATTACGGCACGCCAGACAGTGTCAGGGAGCTGCGGCACCGGACGGCTCAAAACCTCCGGGTCACTCCACAGGCTCTGAACACCCTGGGCGGAGGACACATACATCGGCAGCCCCTGGAGCTGATCGAGCAGCATCGAAGGGTCATGGGCCTGGCGTTCCGCCGAAGCCGGAACCGGAAGACCCCACATACCAGTGGGATTCACAACACCAGTGCCGGCCACCATTGCAGTGGTACCCGTAGCAACTATCGGGTTGGACATCTGGTAGTAACCGGACAGCGAAGTGACCTGCTTGAACTGGTCACGGTGACGAGCCGCCAGCGCCACTGCTGCGGCTGCACCCATAGACAAACCAGCAATCGCGTTGCGGTTTGGATTGACGCCGAACTCACGCTGCAAATAAACCGGCAGTTCCTGAGTCAGGAAGGTTTCCCACTTCTGGTTCTTGACCCCTTCGGAAGTCACTGCCGGAACGTTCCAGTCAGTATAGAAGGAGCCATCGCCAGCAGCCGGCGCAACCAGAGTGATGTTGTCATTGGCAAAAGTCTGAGCAATATGACCCGACCAAATCCAACCGGACGCACCCTTATTAAAGCCCCACAGACCGTCGAGCATATACAGGGAGGCATCGCCGCCACCAGTAGCCGCCTTAATCTGAACCGGAATATTGCGGTTCATAGCCGGCGAGAAAACCTGGCAGTACTGAACCCACCAGTTGTAGGGATCCCACTCACAGCCTGGGCGCAGTCGATCACGGTTTGGATCAGCACTCGCATCCTTCGCGGATGCGAGCATGATGCCGCCAAAGACCATTGCAACCGCCACGAGGGCAGCTACGACCTTCACCGTGAAGTTACGACTCACTGCAGTAAAGCTCATCGTTCTCCTCTTTACTTTCGGATTTACCTCCGCGCCAGACTTCTCGGAGGCAGTCGCTTGCGCGAGCTTTCGCTTTTCTGCTTCCAGTTGTGACGCGACAACTGGAGACTCCACAAAAGAATCTCGAGTATGTAACGATACTCAATCGTTTCCCTACAACCAAGTTAAAATCGTAACCATTCCGTAATATTTCTCACATTTCCCGGCAAAACTATCTACCACAAGGAGAAACACTGTTTACCAGCGAGGAATTACAGAATTGTAATTCTGCCCCCGACCGCCCCGTAGGACTGACTGAGACATCTAAAACACGCCTACAAGAACCCCAAACACATCCTAAGTACTAACGAGGTACAGAAAAGCCCATGCACCCCTCGATGCATGGGCTTTCAGCTACCAACCGAACCCGACGAGAAACCGACGAGAAACCGACGAGAAACCGCAGTTCGCTTAATGGGAAAAGAACAAGGAACTACCCCAGAGCTGGAACAGCGTAGACAGCGATGGCAATGGACAGCAGCCACAGGACGGCCAGTGCCTGCAGCGGACGGTCCTTGAGCGCAATCTCATCCGGGCTTCCCGCATCACCACGGTCAACGTCGGCTGCGAAGCGCAGGATGGCCACAGTGAATGGAACCATCGAAATCTCGTACCAAATAGCCGAAGTGGACGAAGTGCCCGGTGCGCGGCCCATCTCGAAGCCCCACAGCGCGTAGCTCAGTACCACGGCGGTCGCAGCGAGGGTCCACACAAAGCGCAGGTAAGTCGCGGTGTAACCCTGCAACGACTTACGAATCTTCTTACCTGTACGCTCCGCCAACAGCAGCTCAGCGTAACGCTTACCGGCTGCCATGAACAGCGAACCAAAGGCGGCAACCAGCAAGAACCACTGGGACAGGTTGATGTTGGCAGCAACACCGCCGGCCATTGCACGCAGCATGAAACCCGAGGACACCAGCGCAATATCAATCACCGGCTGATGCTTCAGACCAAAGCAGTAACCGAGCTGCAGCGCAATGTATACAGCCACAACAATTGCTAGCCCCGGCCCCTCAGAGGCAAACCAGGACACCGCAATCGAACCAATAATCAGTGCGACCGCCATAATGTACGCCATGCTCACCGGCAGTACGCCAGCGGCAATTGGGCGGAAGCGCTTGGTTGGGTGCGCACGGTCAGCCTCGACATCGCGGGCATCATTAATCAGGTAAATCGACGATGCTGCCAAACAGAAGGCCACGAACGCCACCAGGCTGTCGACGGACAGCGTGCCGATCGAACGTCCCGAGTCCATGATCTCGTTGCCGGCTGCCAGTGGAGCCGCAATGACCAGGACATTCTTCACCCACTGCTTCGGGCGAAGCGCCTTGATCATGCCGTCCAGCAGATTCTTCGGCGGATGCCCCTGCGGGTGCGCAGGCTCATCGATACCGGAAGTGTGCGGCTCAGACCCAATCCTTGATTGAGAAGCTTGCCGCTGGTTGGCCGACACATTGGCCAAGTTGTCGTTCTCCGCCTGTGTCACTGTGCATTCCTTTCCGCAATGGAGGGCTGTCCACCCTGGTTATGCTGCGCGTTTTTCGGCTCGATGACCTTATCACCTATCTTGTCCACCGCAAGAGCAGTGGCTGTACCCAGCGCCGCTCCGAGAGCAACATCCGTCGGGTAATGCACTCCCAACACCAGGCGAGAGAGCATAATCGCCGGCACCCCCACGGCCGGTGCTGCCGGGTAACCCAACTTGGCAATCCCCACCAGCGCCGCCGTCGTCGACGTCGCGTGCGAGGACGGGAAACTCAGCTTGCTCGGTGTACCAACGCCGATTGCTATACGACGGTCATGGGGACGCGGGCGACGGACAATGCGCTTAAGCACCACCGATGCCGCATGCGAGGTAAAGGCGGCCACACCGACCTTTGCCCAGCCAATGCGTCGCTCCTTATCCACCGCCGCCCCGAGAGCAGCGAGCCCCATCCATCCAAGGGCGTGCTCACCGAAATAGCTCATGGCACGTGCGGTGGGCAGCACCCCCGGGACGTCGTTAAGCGTGTGCTGAATATTAACGAGAACGTCGGACTCGCCGAACGGATCGCCTTTAATTTTCGAAGACATTCGCCCAGGCCTTCCTACTGGTCAGATGGTCATAGGCTGCGCGGTAGCGTGCCTTCATTTGCTCAAAACGCTCCTCAACCTGCTTTTGCAGCTCCCAGGATTCTTCCAGCAGAGCCTTGGCCTTGTCGCGGTCACGCTGGCGATACACCACGCCACGGCCGTCAGCGGTAGTAACGGTGGCACCGTCCAAGCGAGACAGGGAGAACCAACGAGCCTCCAGCGGCGCCAGGTTCGCCTGCGGCACATCGTGGTGCTCGGAGTTTTCCGGGCGCACGCTGTGCAGCAGCCCCTTGGCCAGCCAACCGACCTTCTTCAGCTTGCCCAGACGACCACCGACATCCTTTGTCGGAACCCCCGGAATACCGGAGGGCTTTGGCAGATCACCTGCACTCGGCAGCACAACCGCGTCGGGGAAGCTCTTGCGCAGGGCATTGATGCGCGGCAGCGAAGATTCGAGAATGTCGAACAGATGCTCCGGGCCTGCCAGGAAGTCCTTCATGGCTTCGTTTTGGATGGCAACAGTGGAGTACTCCAGGCACAGGAGGTGCTTGAACGTGGCCTTGCGCATGGAACGCACGATGCCGGCAGCATCGCCCTCGTGCTGAAGAGCCGCGACAATCAAGCGGTTGCGCAGGTGGAAGTACGCCTGCCAATCAATCGCATCGTCCTTGTCCGACCAGGCCATATGCCAAATTGCAACGCCCGGCCACGTGGCCGTCGGAAAGCCTGCCTTGCCTGCGCGCAAACCGTATTCGGCATCGTCCCACTTAATAAACAGTGGCAGCGGCTGACCAATCGTCTCAGCAGCGACGCGCGGAATCAGGCACATCCACCAGCCGTTGAACTCAACATCGATGCGGCGGTGAAGATCCTTCGAATCGACGACTTCACCGGTGGCGTTAGTGCCGTGCTCCCCGCGATCACGCAGTGGGTGAGCATAAAAGTCGTGGTCATAGTGGACGTGCGGAGCCGAGGTCCACATGAAGTCATGCCGACCGATGACTTCACCCATCGAGTGCAAGTGGCTGCGCTCCTGCAGATTCAGCATCTGACCACCAACGAGCATCGGGGATTTCGCGAACCGGCCGACAGCGACCGCGCGCAGGATGGAATCCGGCTCGATGGCGATGTCGTCATCCATGTACAGAATGAACGGGCTGTCGGTAGCACGCTTCGAATCCGAATCCGGACCACCCAGGGCCTCGTACATAATGCGGGAGTACCCGCCAGAACCACCGAGATTTCCCTGCGGGAAGATACGCAGGCGGTCACCGAAGTGCTCGGCTACAGTATCGAAGCCCGGCTCGTCCGCCGGGTGCTTAGTGCCCTGGTCAGGCATCAAAACAGCATCGATGATGGCATCGACTTCCGGATCCGAGGACAGCGCCTCGAGAGCAGCAACTGCATCGGTCGGGCGATTGAACGTCGGGATACCGATAGTGACGCGTCCCTCCGGCGCCGGGTGCTCCG
The DNA here is from genome assembly GCF_016889425.1 of Corynebacterium amycolatum. Classification (NCBI taxonomy): domain Bacteria; kingdom Bacillati; phylum Actinomycetota; class Actinomycetes; order Mycobacteriales; family Corynebacteriaceae; genus Corynebacterium; species Corynebacterium amycolatum. The sequence goes on along the minus strand of NZ_CP069513.1, from coordinate 781,029 downwards.
TGCCGTCCGGGTACGTCTGGCTCGGCGCCTCGATATCGGAGTACCAACCTGCGGAGTGGATTACCACGTCCGTCTCACAGGTGAGGTCGAACCAAATCCAGCCGCCGTCTTCAAATTGCGTCAGCGGTACTGGGATTTCGCAAACATGCACATCCTTGCCGTCCACCTTGGCTTCTGCGCCTTCAGCAGCAGCGCCCAGGTCACCGACAATTTCGCCGGTCACGGCGATACGCGCACCGTCAATCTTCGAACGGTAGATGTCCACGCGCGCGGTACCGGACAGCTCCAGGCGCAGGACAACATTGTCCAGATTCGTCCACCGGCGCCAGTAGCTGGCCGGAAACGCATTGAAATAGGTTTCAAAACTAACTTCATCACCCGCCGGAATGGTGGCTGACGTGCGCGAATGCGCTTGCACACGACCGGCATTAGTCTCCGGCTCAACCAAGTAGAGCGAGCGGACATCACGCGGCTCACCCAATTTTGGCAGCAGAATCCGCTGCAGGCGTTCAACGGCAAGGCTTGACGACGTTGTCGGGGTATGTGTCCGCTTTTGTTCAGGCTGTGATGCCATGAGACGTATCAACCACTTTCCGAAAGGTCTACCGGGGGGGGTGTAGCCGCCGATAAGTTACCGACGTTTCTATCTCATAGCATCCTAGTGCCCGTGGCGGATTGCCTCTTGTTGCCACGCTAGCGACAGGCCAGAATGTGAAAGCCCCTACGCGCTGCGGACTATCTGCTGTGCATAGGGACTTTTCGTTCAGGTTCTAGTTTTAAGCTCCGAGGAAACCTTCGATGCGGGCCTTGGAGTTCTGGAGGTTGCGATCCCAGGTCGGCCAATCGTGGATACCGGTCGGCTCGTATTCAAAGGTGGCATCCAAACCGGAGGTACGAGCACGCAACTCAAACTCGCGGGTTGACAAGCGGGACAGCGACTCCAGCGCAACGCCACCGGCCTTCGGAACAACACGGTAGAGGTTCTTCGGGTCACGAACCTCATCCGGAACACCATTTGCCGAGGTAATAACCAGATCCAGCCCCTTCATCTTCTCGACGTTCAGGTACGGATCGTTGCGGACACGCTCCGCTGACATAGGCGCACCCCACATGTCGAAGGAGCTGTAGCCAGCCGACAACTGAGCAGCCTCAATTGCAGTGGTCATACCCGGCGCAGTGGTGTGCAGGTAACCGGAGAAGGCAAGAGCCTGACCGAACTGGTCTCGGTGGTTGTATGCCAGCGACAGCGCCGCAGATGCGCCCATGGACAGACCTGCAATGGAGTTGCCAGTACGGGAAATGCCGAACTCGCGCTCAAGGTATACAGGCAATTCCTGGGTTAGGAAGGTCTCCCACATGTTTACGAACGGACCGTGCAGGCTAACTGACGGACGCTTCCAGTCAGTGTAGAAGCTACCGCCACCGCCACCGGGGATAACAAGGTTGACGTTGGATCCCTCAAAAGTACGTGGAGCGTTACCGTACTCCACCCAGTCTGAGGCATCAGCCGGGCTACGCAGGCCATCTAGCAGGTAGAGAGCCTTGTTACCGCCATTGGCAGAGGCCACAATCTGGACCGGAATATCACGATCCATGGCCGGCGAATAAACCTGGCACTTCTGGGTGAAGTACTGGTACGAATCCCATTCACAACCCGGGCGCAGCGAACCTCGGTCGCCCGCCGCGCTCGCGGCCGGCGCCATGGTCAATGCAGACGCAGCCACAGCTACTGCGGACGCAACTGCTGCAACCTTTCGGCGCCAACCACGGAAAGTAGAGGTGATTTTCACGTGTGCATTCTCCTCACAATGTGCGACTCCCCACGACCAGTGGGAGCTATCAGGCGTGTTTCCTCTTCAGGGAATTACCTTAAAAAACAATAAATCTTCGACAAATCTACCCGCATTCACTGTTGTTTTCCAGCAGAACACGTCGAAACTACTCCTTTTGGGCGGGTTCCGGTACTCGCGTTTCTACTGCGCAAGCTCACGCGACTCCCGCGCCCCGCGCCAGGTAATAATCGCGCCAGCCGCCGCAATCAGCACGATGCCCAGCGCCATAGACCAGGTCACTCGGTCACCGGAAAACGCCCAACCCAGGATTGCACCGATAACCGGATCCAGTGCAAAGAGCGTGCCGACGACCGCCGCTGAGACAATCCCCGCAGCGATGGTGTCCATCACGTAGGGAATAACAGCGCCAATGAACCCAGAAATAACGATGGTGGCCCACATCGAACCGTCGACAAGCGGTGCGGCGGATACGGAAAACGGCGCGAGCACGATTGCTGCGACGACCACTGACAGCGCCAGGTCAGGCATGCCGCCGCCCTCGGTGCTGCCCATTCGGGCGGAGAAGAGCGTGTAGGCGCCGAAGAAGATCGCGCCGATTGCGGCGTAACCAATGCCGATAAGGTCCAGGTCATTGGAGGGCTGGGCGATTAGGGCGACGCCGATGAAAGCGACGATGGCCCACAGGCGGGATCGCCACATTTTCAGTCCCAGGAAAGACACGACGCAGGGACCGAGGAAGTCGATGGTGACGGCAACGCCCTGCGGGAGGCGGGCGATAGCGGCGTAAATCATCATGCTCATCATGCCCATAGCGATGCCGTAGACCACGATGTTGATGGCGCGAGCGCGGGTCATCTCGGATAACTTTGGCCGGAACAGAACCACCATGATGATGGCGGCGGCAGTCATGCGCAAGCCCGATATGCCCGGCGCGCCGACCGTGGAAAGCATACCAGTGACCAGCACGGCTGCGGCCTGGGTGCCAAGAGAGCCGATGAGAACCAGAATTACGGGAGCCACTGGCAGGGTGAGAAACTTGTTCACACGCTGCAGCAATGGCCCCTGCTGGGGAACTTCGGTTTGGCTTTTCTCACGCGACACTCGCGCAATACTAGCGCAGGAGCCGCAAGCGGCAAACTAGTGCCCGCGCTCCTGCTCGATTGCTTCGCCGTCGTTGAAGAACGGTGCAATCTTGTTGTCGAACATCGACAGTGCAGAGCCGATGGCCATGTGCATGTCCAGGTACTGGTAGGTGCCCAGGCGGCCGCCGAAGAGGACCTTGTTCTCCTGCGCTTCTGCTGCAGCGAGCTTGCGGTAGGCCTCGAGCATCTCGCGGTCTTCCGGAGTGTTGATTGGGTAATACACCTCGTCGCCATCGTCGGCGAAGCGGGAGTATTCCTTAACAATTACCGTCTTGTCCTTGACGTAATCGCGCTCCGGGTGGAAGTGGCGGAACTCGTGGATACGGGTATACGGCACGTCCGCGTCGTTGTAGTTCATCACTGGGGTGCCCTGGAAGTCGCCGGTGTTGACAACCTCCATCTCGAAGTCCAGCGTGCGCCAACCCAGCTTGCCTTCTGCGTAATCGAAGTAGCGGTCCAGCGGGCCGGTGTAGACAACCGGGGCGTCCGGGGAGGCAGCGCGCAGTTCGTCGCGCACCTCGAACCAGTCGGCATCGACAACGACGTCAATCTTGTCGGAGGTCACCATGTTTTCCAGCCAGGCGGTGTAGCCGTCGACAGGCAGGCCTTCGTAGGTGTCGTTGAAGTAGCGGTTATTAAAGGTGTAGCGAACAGGCAGGCGGGTGATGTTTCCGGCCGGCAGGTTCTTCGGATCCGTCTGCCACTGCTTGGCGGTGTAGTGCTTGACAAAGGCTTCGTAGAGCGGGCGGCCGATGAGGGAGATGGCCTTTTCCTCAAGGTTCTTCGCGTCGCGCGGATCCAGGCCATCGGTCTGGTCCTTAATCAGCTGGCGAGCCTCGTCCGGGCTGTAGTACTTGCCGAAGAACTGGTTGATCAGCCCCAGCCCCATCGGGAACTGGTACGCGGTGCCCTTGTACATAGCGAACACGCGGTGCTGGTAGTCGGTGAAGTCGGTGAACTGGTTGACGTAGTCCCACACCCTCTTATTAGAGGTATGGAACAGGTGCGCACCGTACTTGTGCACCTCAATGCCGGTTTCCGGCTCTGCTTCCGAGTAGGCATTGCCGCCAATGTGGTTGCGGCGCTCGACGACGAGCACGCGCTTACCCAGCTCATTGGCGGTCCGCTCAGCAACGGTCAAACCGAAGAAACCCGAGCCGACCACGATGAGGTCGTAGGTGTTGTCCTTGATGTCCTGTAGGGACTTCGGAGCAAATTCATTGGCGGTGGTGTTCTTTTCGCTACTCACGCCTTAAAACCTATTGCATTTCCGCCCGATTTGCGGGTGTACACGCGGGCTTTACGACGTCCACGTGAGCCCAACCCAACGTTCGTTTGGTCACATTATTTGATAATTTTCCCAAAATTAACGGGGGAACACAGATGCCTCACTAGATTTTTTTAGTCACACTGGTAACATCCTCCTCAGAATTTTCTGTTGCTTTGCAACTTTCCTTCCCTTCGACCCCGGGGTAGGCCTCGGGTCGACAACCCTGTACCCCATTTTTTTGGAGCTTTTACCGTGCCAACTCGCCGTCGCATCAATGCCCCGTCGATGGGCCGCCGCACCTTCCTCTATGGACTGGCAGCTACTACTGCCGCAGCTCCACTAGCAACATGGGGTATTCGCCAGGCCCCTACCCTGGTTGAAAGCCCAGGCGTAAGCCCCATCGCGGCCAAGATCTCGACATCGCCGCTGGTTGACGCTGTCACGATGATGATTGACGACGCAGCCGTCGGCACGCATGCCATTACCGATGCCCTGCACCCGCTTCGCGGATTCGTGAAGGACATCACCCGCGACGAACCGTTCTCCCAGTTCGCCCTGACCTGGCCGGGCGATGACAACCTGCAGCTCTACGTTCGCGCCGAACGCGAAGATGGCAGCTTTGGCCCGTGGTTCCACGCTGATTCTCACGGCCCGATGAATAACTCCGGACAGTCCGGCACCGAGCTGCTGTTCGTTGAGCCCACCAGGCGCGTGCAGGTGTCGACCGTCGGACTGAACCTCCTCGAGGGCCTAGATCCACGCAACATCATTGGTATCGACAACCTTGACCCAGCCACTATCGGCGGTGGCCTGCAGGAACTCGTCAGTGCTACGGCCGCGCTGTCCCTCAACGCTGTCCAGGCAGTTTTCATCGACGGCGTAGAGCAGGTCGGCGAGGTTATTCAGCCAGTTGCGTACGAGTCGTCGATTGCTGGCGCGCCAAATGTAATCAGCCGTGCAGCGTGGGGTGCAGATGAGTCCATCCGCAGCGGTTCGAGCTCCTACAGCACCTTCAAGGGCACGTGCATCCACCACACCGCGGGTTCCAATAACTACTCAGAGTCGCAGGGACCAGCCATTGTCCGCGGCATTTACGCCTACCACGCAAAGACGCTGGGCTGGGGCGATGTTGGCTACAACGCGTTGGTCGATAAGTACGGCAACATCTACGAGGGCCGCTACGGTGGCCTGGACAAGAACATCGAGGGCGCGCACGCAGGTGGCTTCAACAACGGCACCTTCGGTATTTCGGTGATGGGCAATCACGACCAGCTGGAGATTCCGGATGCGGCCGTCACTGCACTCGGCGAGATGGTCGGCTGGCGCATGAAGGTCGGTGGCGTCGATCCGATGTCCACCGCCGCACTGACCAGCGCCGGCTACTCGAAGGCACGCTACAGCTCCGGCCAGACCGTGAACCTCCCAGCCATCTTCGGCCACCGCGACACCGGCTACACCTCATGCCCGGGCACCTTCGGCTATCAGCAGATGGATGCCATCCGCGCTGCAGCCAAAGCCAAGTTTGATGGTGCCGGTGGAGCGGGTATCGCCGGCCGCTCGACGGGTCCGAACAACCAGGACGGAGAGGCCGCCAGCATTCCGCCGATTCCGGGCGCCGGCGAGTCGGGCGACAACGGCGGTTCCCTCGGAAACGTGGAAACGCCCACGCCAGGCGAGGTTGTTGGTGAGTTTCTAACTGAATCCCTGCCAACCAACCCTGCCGAAGCTACGCAGGCCTGGTTCGCACCTCAGAACTAAGTCCCCCGCTTATCCAATCCAGGCATAACCACATCACATTTGTGGTGTAGCACCAGATCTTCGTAATCACCCAGGAGTTATTACCGTGTTTAGTCGCCGCCGCATCAATCGCCGCGCAGGTGCCAAGCAATCCTTGGTACTCGCTGCCGTGGCGACCCTTGCCCTGACACCCGTTGCCGTTGTCGGCGCAGGTGCCGCTTATGACCTCATCGAGGAAAACGGTGCCAGCCCCATCGACCCGATTGTCCAGAGCAAGTCGCTTGCAGACAGCGTCTCCGTTCTCGTCGAAGACGCAGCAATCGCAACGCAGTCGCTTGCCGACGAGGCTCATCCCAACCGTGGTGTCGTCAAGGAAATTACCTCCGATACTGAGTTTTCCCAGTTTGCGCTGACGTGGGCCGGTGACCCTGATATCGCCAGCTTCGTCCGCGCCGAGCGCGCCGACGGCTCCTGGTCCGACTGGTACAGCGTTGACCCGGACTACCCCGCTGAAGGCAATGGCAACGGCCTGAACGGAACGGAGCTCATCTACATCGAGCCAACCAAGCGTGTTCAGGTTTCCACCCACGGACTTAACATCTTCGGTCCGGGGTCCGGCGTGGACCTGAAGGACATCAAGGGCGCTGAGAAGTTGGATTTGTCCAAGCTCAACCTCGACGAGATTAATGCTGAGGGCGCCAAGAAGGCCGTGGAGGATGCAAAGGAATCCGCTACGGATGCAGCCAAGGATGTCGCCAAGGCCGTTGACGATGCCGCTTCCGACTACCAGCAGACTCCGGATGCAGCTCCTGGGGACGCACTCGATGACCCGACTGCTCCGAGCGCTAACGACGCTGCAGATCTGGACTCGCCGAATCTCCCAGTGAAGTGGACGGACATCGAGCCGGTCGCCGATGAACTGCCAATCGACCAGGTCGACGCAGTGCTTATTGACGGCCAGGCTGCTGCATCCGGTATCGACCCAATTGTGGATGCCAAGAATGTCACGGGCATGCCGAAGGTCATTACCCGTGCCGGCTGGGGCGCCAACGAAAATAACCGCTGTAAGGGCGCGGACTACGACAACAAGCTGGTCGGTGCCACCGTGCACCACACCGCTGGTTCAAACAACTACACCGAGAGCCAGTCCGCTGGTATCGTCCGCGGCATTTACCAGTACCACGCACAGACTCTGGGCTGGTGCGACATCGGATACAACGCCCTGGTCGACAAGTACGGCAACATCTTCGAGGGCCGCTACGGTGGCCTGGATAAGAATGTCCAGGGCGCTCACGCAGGTGGCTTCAACACCGGTACTTTCGGCATCTCCATGATGGGTAACTACACTTCGGTTGCTCCCAGTGAGGCTGCACTGAACTCGGTGGGCAACATGATTGGTTGGCGTCTGAAGGTCGCCGGCGTCAAGCCGACCGGCCAGATCCAGATGACTTCGGGTGGCACCAGCTACTCCAAGTATGGATACGGCAAGCAGGTCACTCTGCCGACCATCTTCGCGCACCGCGATGTTGGTAACACCACCTGCCCAGGTGATGCTGGCTACGCCCAGATGGGCAAGATCCGCTCGATTGCCGAAAAGAAGTACAACAGTCTGACCAGCGGAAAGATTGACAATGAGGGCCCCGACGGCTTGATTGACCTCCTCGTTCCGCAGGATGAAAAGGGCGATAAGACCGCCGAAGACGCAGATTCGCAGTCGACCGAATCGACCGAGTCAACCGAGTCGAGCTCGACCACTTCGACCACCTCGGCATCCACGGGCACGTCCACGACCTCGTCCTCCGAGAAGTCCTCGAGCGCATCGAGCACCACTTCGTCGACAACGTCGAGCTCCGACTCGACCACCTCGGGCACTTCGAATACCTCGGAGCCAACCGACGCCACGAACACCAGTGACACTGCTACGGCTGACTCCTCCGCACCGTCGGCAAGCGAGCAGAGCAACTCCTCCTCGCCGAGCGCATCCGACGAGCAGCAGAAGGCACAGGCTCTGGAGACAGTCTCGGGTGCACGTTCGATGCTGGCCTCGGCGCTGGGCATGCTCGGCGCACCGGGTCTGGGGCAGACCGCCGATGCCATTCTGGGTGCGGTTGGACGCTCGATTGAAAACGGACCGTCGATTGCTGACCTGCCGGTTCTGATTGACCAGATCATCACTATCAATGAGCAGAACGACCTGGCTGCCGAATGGCGCCAAGTTTCCGAGGAAATGGGCTCGGTTCTCGGCTACGCGATGTCCGGTATCCAGAGCGGTTCTACCGTGGCGAACAATGCTGGCCAGGCCGATGCCCTGCGCTACGTGAAGTTTTCCAACGGCGTAATCACCGACTCCGACACCACCGGCGCTCACGCTATCTGGGGCAAGATTGCTGATGAGTGGGCCCGCCAGGGCTTCGAGGTCGGCAAGCTGGGCGCTCCGACGAAGACCCAGGTGGTCGATGGAAACATCGAGCGCGCTGAGTTCCAGAACGGTTCAATCACCTTCGACCGCACCACCGGCGAAGTCAAGACCGAGCTGAAGTAAACGCTGCAGTAAACCCGAAGCAGCCGCTGTCGAGCGCTGGTGGGCTACCTGGCGCGGGAAAACCGCGAGGTTAGCTAGAACCAGCGCTCCAGCACACGAGCAACACCGTCATCATCATTGGTGGCGGTGATTTCGTCTGCAATCTCCTTGACAGTGTCAGCCGCATTGCCCATGGCCACACCCGTGCCCGCCCACGACAGCATCTCGATATCGTTCGGCATGTCACCGAAGCAGACCACATCTTTCGCGGTCGCTCCAACCAGTTCAGACACGTATTCCAGCCCGGCGCGCTTAGTCACGCCCGGCGCGGACACCTCCAATAGCCCGTCTGGCATGGAGTAGGTCACGTGCGCCAAGCTCGCGTCAATTGCAGGGGCTACCAGCTCATATAGCTGGGCACTGTTCACATCTGAGTTTCGCAGCAAGAGTTTCGTCGCGGGTTCTGACAACACGGCCTCTTCAGCAAGCTCACCATGCTCATCCGATTCCCACGCATGGTCATAGGACGGCGCCACCACAAAAAGCTCATCGATGGCGTCATTCGCCGATGTCCCAGCGCGCTCTGCCGCAATGCCGATTCCACCGATGGATCGCGTCGCTTCGCGCGCATGCTTGACGACGTATCGCAGCGTCTCCGGCTTCAATGTGTTGGCGGCAACCACTTCGTCACGGCCGGAGTCGTAAATGACGGCGCCATTGGCGCACACGCACAACGGCTGCACCGGCAGCTGCTCAAGCACTGGTTGCAACCACCGAGCCGGCCTTCCCGTGGCCAGCACCAACGGTGTTCCGCGGCGTAGCATTCGCGTGACGGCCTGCCGCAGGCGGGGAGTTACCCGCTCCCGCGAGTCAATGAACGTCCCGTCAATATCCGAAGCTACGAGTAGTGGATGTAGTCTCTCGGTCACTTCGAACTACTTGCCGTCCTCACTGCTGTCATCTTCACCGTCATCGCAGAACCGGTCGTGCAACAACTGCAACGTTGCGGCTACTCCCCCATGCTCGACAGTGTCGATTACCCAGTCCGCGTTCTTCAGCAAGGGCCAGTCCGCATCGGCCATAACTACCGGCATGCCGACACGCTGTGTGGCTTCCTCAAAGTTCGAGCGACCGGCAAAAAGAATCGCGGTTTCTTCCTTGCGAGCCTGCTTGCGCAGTGTGCTTACCACCGTATTTGTGACTTCCAGCTTGCTCGCGCCCTCCGGAAGCTCCACAACCTGCAGGTCAACCGACTCCAAGGCCGATAGATTCGGCTTTTCTCCCGATTCGTGCAGGACAACGATTGTGGCTCCGTCATTACCGAGCTGCTGCAAGGCCTTGATAGTTTCTTCGCTGATGTTGCCCGCATCGTCGGCAAGCGATGCGGGGTAATCGAAGATAAACGTTTCCGGCTGAGCGGTGATGAGCCTGTTCAAGCGCTGCGGAAGCTTGTCGCGGATCATCATCGACTGGCCGATAAGACGGTAAACGGTCTGCTGCGTCTGCTCGACACCGGAGGCGGAGGCCTTCTCTAGCTGCACGTACGCTTCGCGGAACGTCACGCGCATCGAATCCGTGGCAGTACGCACGGACTCCTTGCTCTCCTTGGCACCGGCGACGACATCATCAGCCATCTGTTCCACAGACTGACGGAACTGCGCCAACAAGGCGGTCGTCTGTTCCCTTCGGCGAGCAGACTCCGCGCTCATCGTTTGCGACGCATCGAGGAACTGTTGCCTGGTCTGATCGCCGAACTCACGAGCGCTATCGCCGAATTCACGTGCCGACTCGGCTAGCTTTTCCTTGAATGCGGCCAGGTCACCGCGCAAATGACGGATACGCTGACGCTCTTCTTCGACTTTCAGGTCCTCTGCCTGGGCCTCTTCGAAAGTCGGTGCACCACCGCCAAGGCGAGCCGGTACCCAGTAGGCGCCCTTCGGCAGGGGCCCCTCTTCAGCGGCGTACTCGTCCCAGAGCTGACGGACGCCCTGATCCATGATTTCGTGTAGCTTTTCAGTGGCTTCCGCCGGATCGCCCTCTGGGGTCCACGGTGGCAAAACCGTAATATGAATCGGAGTATTGCTGCGACCGAGATGCTTAGGGTGCCCCTTCGTCCACACGCGCTGGGATCCCACAATCAGCACTGGGATGATGGGCTTGCCGGTGCGCTGCGCCATACGCACCGCACCGGACTTCAGATTCTTGACTTCAAAACTGCGCGAGATCGTCGACTCCGGAAAGATGCCTACCAACTCGTCGTTTTCCAGCTTCTGGCAGGCCTCTTCGAAGGACTTGGAGCCGTCAGTGCGGTCGACCGGAATGTGCCTACAAGCACGCATGATTGGTCCTGCGACCGAGTGGTCGAAAACTTCTTTCTTCGCCATAAAACGGACAAAACGGCGGTGCTTGCGGAATGGAATACCGACATAGGTGAAGTCCATGTATCCGGTGTGGTTAGTAACGAGAACGGCGCCAGAGTCTTTTGGCACGTTTTCCCAGCCCTTAACGGTGAACTTCAAACCTTGGGCAAAGAAGACGGTGCGCGCCAATCCGATAATCGTTAAGTACACAGGATCCTTGAACATGGCTTTTACTCTACAATCTTTCGCACCCCTTAGCGGGGCAATATGCACTGGTATCTGAGACTCGCGGATAAATGTCGTTACAGGCTCATATTCATGTGTAAATCCGAGCGCAGCTCCAGTCATCGCCCCTCAAATACGCCACACGCCCGCCGTGCACCCATTGCCCACCCATCAGCCCTCTTTGGCGCCCCCATTATGGGGGATTCTATTGCCAACTGACTTTCAGTCTAAAAGTAGTAAATCTCTATTAACATAGCCATCTACCTGCGGAAAATCGAACAACATTACTGGCGCGATTTTCGTGACTTTTTGCCCCATTATTTATATCTACGTAACCGTAGGTTGGCGCTTACAAGTAAGCCGAGTTTTGGTAACCTGAGCCGTGAGCCGAGAAATTCTCTTCGACGAAAAATCAACGCCCCCCACCGGGAAGGATTGGAAAATGTCGTCCTCTTCATCTCTCGCCCCATCTGCAGTTCTGAACAAGGAACAGCATGAAAAGACTTGGGAGAAATTCGGTACCGAGCAATACGACGTCGTCATTATCGGCGGCGGTTCTGTAGGCGCTGGCGCTGCGCTCGATGCCGCAACCCGTGGTTTGAAGACTGCGGTCATTGAAACTCGTGACTTCGCAGGCGGTACCTCTAGCCGCTCCTCAAAGATGTTCCACGGCGGTCTGCGCTACCTGCAGATGTTGGACTTCCGCCTGGTAGCTGAATCCCTGCGCGAGCGCGAACTGTCCATGTCGCATCTGGCACCGCACCTGGTTAAGCCACTGCGCTTCGTCTTCCCTCTGACTCACCGCGTATGGGAGCGTCCGTTCATGGCATCGGGCTTCTTCCTTTACGACGTCATGGGTGGTGCCAAGCAGGTTCCGATGCAGAAGCACTACTCCCGCAAGGGAACCTTGAAGCAGGCTCCGGGTCTGAAGGAAGATGCCGTGGTCGGCGGCGTTCGCTACTACGACACTCTGGTTGACGATGCCCGTCACACCATGACTGTCCTGCGCACCGCTGCTCACTTCGGCGCTGACGTCCGCACCTCCACCCAGGTTGTCGACTTCGTGAAGGAAGGCGAGCGCATCGTCGGCGCGAAGCTCCTTGACACCGACACTGGCGCGACCACCACTATCCGCGGCAGCGTTTTCGTCAACGCCACCGGCATTTGGTCCGATGAGATTGAGAAGCTGGCTGGCGTCACCGGCAAGTTCCGCGTCCACACCTCCAAGGGTGTCCACATTGTTATTCCGAAGTCCGCTCTTGAGGGCTCGGTGGCAATGACCTTCGTGACTGAGAAGTCCGTCCTGTTCGTGATTCCGTGGGGTGAGTACTGGATTATCGGTACCACCGACACCGACTGGACCATGAACCTGGCAAACCCGGCAGCTACCCGCGCTGACATCGACTACATCCTCGATCACGTCAACGCCAAGGTTCGCCGCCCGATTACTTACGACGACATCGTCGGTGTCTACTCGGGTCTGCGCCCACTGGTGGAAGGCGACTCTGACTCCACCACCAACCTCTCCCGCAACCACGCTGTTGCCCACGTTGCTCCGGGCATGGTCTCCGTCGCAGGCGGTAAGTACACCACCTACCGCGTCATCGGTGCCGATACCATTGACGCTGCAGTCCAGGATGTCCCACGTAAGGTACCGGAGTCCGTCACCGCTGATGTCCCGCTACTCGGTGCTGATGGTTACCACGCACTGAACAACCAGAAGGCAGAGCTGGCCAAGCAGTTCGGTATCACCGAAAAGCAGGTCGAGCACCTGCTCAACCGCTACGGCTCCCTCATCTACGAGGTTCTGGCTCCGGCAGCCGAGGACAAGTCCCTGCTCGAGCCGCTGGAGGCCGCTGAGCAGTACATGCGCGCTGAGGTTCTCTATGCAGTGACCCACGAAGGCGCAAAGCACCTCGACGACATCCTGGAGCGCCGCCTGCGCGTCTCCATGGAGTACGCACACCGCGGTGTCGACAGCGCTCGGGCCACCGCTGAACTGGTTGCCCCAGCTCTGGGTTGGGACAAGGATACGATGGAGAAGGAGATCAAGGTCTTCATCGAGCGTGTCGAAGCAACCCTGGCAGCTGAACGTGAGCTGACTGACAAGGCCGCTAACGAGATTGCTGCTCATGCAGTGGAAACTCGCGCGGACGTCGACGTCAGCCTCGACCGCTAGTTCATTTCCCACCCTCCCCTAGGTAGCCATACGAGTTAGCTCTTGAATGGCCACCAGCGCTGTAGCCACAACGAAATAGCTTCCTTCTCGGGAAAACGGCTTCGCACTTCAAAGGGCTGATGGGGTCGAAATAAAAGTGCCGGCGAAAAATAGTTTCTCGCCGGCATTTCTTATACCTAAAGAATTCTACGTTGCAAGATTCATCGTGACCTTGCCCGGTCACGACTCACAGAGAGTTTCTACATCTCATGGAGACAATCACAGGATCCCAGGCATTCCTCTGGGAGTTTTTCGGAACCGCCATTCTGATTCTGCTCGGTAACGGAGTCTGCGCCTCTATCAACCTCCGGACTACCCGCGCAGCAAATGCTGGTTGGATGGGCATTGCCTTCGGTTGGGGTATGGCCGTTTTCGCTGGCGCATCTATTGCCGACGTATCCGGCGGGCACTTGAACCCAGCGGTAACCGTTGCCCTGGCAGTCAAAGGCAGCCTGGCTTGGAGCCTTGTCCCCTACTATGCCGCAGGTCAGCTGTTGGGCGCATTCGTAGGTGCAATCCTGGCATGGGCCGCGTTTAAGCAGCTGTTCGATGCCAATGGCGTTGACGACAACGGCAATCCGACCAATGCAAATGCCGAGACCGGCGGCAACTTCTTCACCGTACCGATTCATCCAAATAACTTCTGGAATGCCGTCACCGAGTTCATTGCGACCTTCGTTCTGCTCGCATTCATCCTGTTCGGCCCAGCCGGCGGCGAGCTTGGCCCGCTGACCTACTTCGGTGTCTCGTTCATCATTGTGTCGATTGGTCTTTCCCTTGGTTCCCCGACTGGATACGCTATCAACCCTGTTCGTGACCTCGGCCCCCGTTTGGCCTACGCTTTCGTGCTCCCGATTAAGGGCAAGGGCGATGCGAACTGGGCATATGCATGGGTCCCGATTGTCGCACCGATGCTGGCAGCTGTGGCTGCAGGCGCTCTTGCCTTTGCCATCGGATAACGGGAATATGAGAGTGAACGCACAATAAAATAGCGCAAGTCCGAAAACTCACATTTACACACAATTTCGCTAGGAGTATCCCCCATGATGCACAGCAAATATGTCCTCGCCATTGACCAGGGAACTACTTCCACCCGCTGCATCATCTTCAACCATGACGCAGAGATCGTCACTGTCGCCCAGATGGAGCACAAGCAGATCTTCCCGGAAGAGGGCTGGGTCGAGCACGATGCCCAGGAGATTTGGACCAACACTCGTCGCGTAGTCAGTGAAGCTCTCGCTGATGGCGACATCTCCTCCCAGGACATTGAGGCAATCGGTATCACCAACCAGCGCGAAACCACTGTCGTCTGGGACAAGAACACTGGTGAACCGGTCTACAACGCCATCGTCTGGCAGGACACCCGCACGAACACCATCTGTAAGGAGCTCATGGGGGATGAAGGCGCGGACCGTTGGCGTGAGACCACGGGCCTGCGTATCAACTCCTACCCGGCAGGCCCGAAGGTGCGCTGGATCCTCGACAACGTCGAGGGCGCTCGCGAAAAGGCCGAGGCTGGCGACCTGCTCTTCGGCACCATCGACACCTGGCTGCTGTGGAACCTCACCGGCGGCGCAGAGGGTGACAACGGCGAATCTGCAGTCCACGCAACGGACGTCACCAACGCATCCCGTACTCTCCTGATGGACCTCAAGACCCTCGAGTGGGACGAGGACATTTGCCGTGAAATTGGCATTCCAATGTCGATGCTGCCGGACATCCGCCCGTCAGTAGGCAACTTCGGTCGCGTTCGCGCCCGCGATGCTCTGTCCGGCCTTCCCATTACAGGTATTCTCGGCGACCAGCAGGCCGCCATGTTCGGCCAGGGTTGCTTCGGCGAGGGCGACACCAAGAACACCTACGGCACTGGCCTGTTCATGCTGATGAATACCGGCGAGAACCCGAAGTGGTCCGAGCACGGCCTCATCTCCACCGTCTGCTACCAGGTCGAGGGTGAGAAGCCGGTCTACGCTCTCGAGGGTTCTGTCTCCATGGGCGGCGCACTTGTTCAGTGGCTGCGTGACGAGCTGCAAATGATTCCAAATGCCGCTTCCATCGAGAACAAAGCAAAGAGTGTCAAGGACAACGGTGGCGTGTACATCGTGCCGGCATTCTCCGGTCTCTTCGCTCCTCGTTGGCAGCCGGACGCCCGTGGCGTCATCGTCGGCCTGACTCGCTTCGTTAACCGCAACCACATCTCCCGCGCTGTGCTGGAGGCTGCTGCGTACCAGACTCGTGAGGTTCTCGATGCCATGGTGGCAGAATCCGGCACGGACATCACGACGCTGAGCGTTGATGGCGGCATGACCATGAACGAGTTCCTCATGCAGTTCCAGTCCGACATCCTAGATGTCACTGTCACGCGCCCGAACAACATTGAAACCACTGCTCTCGGCGCTGCATATGGTGCAGGTCTGGGCGTTGGCTTCTGGTCGAGCTTGGATGAGGTCAAGGCTCACATCACGATTGACAAGAAGTGGCGTCCGAAGATGGAGGCCGAAGAGCGCGATCGCCTGTTCCACCAGTGGAACCGTGCCGTTGAACGCACCTACGGCTGGGTCGAGGATACCGATGCTGAGGAGGCACCGAAGCCTGAATAAGCCCTCGTAAGAGCCTAAGAATGGCTCGGAAAACCGATTCGGTTTTCCGAGCCATTTTTATTATAAATTCAGGGCTTGTTTGTTATAATAAAATTATTATCACTACCATCCGCTCCTCGATTGAAAATAGAAAAGAGCAATCATGCGTCGTGCATCGATTTTCACTGCGAGTGTGACCACCGCCCTGACGCTGGCACTGGCCACTCCGGCAGCATCAGCAACCCCAACGGATTTCATTAAAAACCCGCTGGAGCCAACCCCTGACCCGCAGTCCACTGCGATGGTCGAACTGCCAACTACCCCGGCGCCGACCACTACAGTTGACGGTCGCCACGTTACGGTGACCGACGGCTATATGACGTCGGAGGATGGCAAGGGCACTCAAATCTACTGGAAGTCCAACACCATTCCGAACGCCAAGGCCACTGTCGTCGTCGTGCATGGTGCTGCAGAGCACCTGGGTCGCTACGAGTGGGTAACTGGCAAGCTTCTGAACGCCGGCTACAACGTCTACCGCCTCGACCACCGCGGTCACGGCCACACGGGCCAGGTTGAAGGCACTCCAGTTGCTCGTGGTCACATCGATGATTTCCACTCGCTTGTCGATGACCTACACATGCTTGTAGAGAAGGCCAAGGCGGAGAACCCGAGCACGAAGACCTTCCTGCTCGGCCACTCCATGGGCGGTCTTGCTGTGGACTTCCACGGCATCAAGTACCCGGGCAGTGTCGATGGCATCGTCGCCAACGGCGGTGGCGCTCTGTTCAACCCCTACGGCGGCACGGACAAGGGCGAAACCATCACTCCAGAAGCCATGACCGATGTCGAGCGCGAAGCCCAGCCGACGATTTACCAGCGTCTGCCGTTCCAGGACATGACTACTTTCAACACGCGCATGCTCAAGGAAGTACCGAACCGTACCGAGATGCGCGTCCCATCGCTGCCGGGCACTGACCTGATTCAGGTTGGCAACCCGCTGGGTGCGAAAACTTCTTCTTCCCAGGCAGTGCGTGATGAATACGGCACTGATCCGTACAACAACTCCAAGCTTTCGCTCGGCATGGCTCAACAAATGGCGTTTGCCGCCACCTACAACGGCACCAACTCCGTCGACTTCGTTGAGCCGACCCTGGTCATGATGGGTGGCCAGGATGAGATTGTGCCACCGTTCTTCTCGCGTGACTGGTACAACGGCATCTCGTCCACCGACAAGCAGCTGATCGAGTTCGAAGGCCAGTTCCACGAGGTATTCAATGAACCGGCACAGCACCAGGCCATTGCGACGGCTATTGCCTGGCTCGATGAGCGCATTTAATTGAACGCTAAATAGGAACCGAACCGGTTCCTAGCTGTTACAAGTTCTTCATAGAGCCAACCCGGTGGGATGAGGGGCGATTGTCTTTTGACAATTGCCCCTCATTTTTCTTTGTTCTGTTCTCTCTGTGCGGTATAGGCGTGCAGTACTTGGCAATACAAACTACTGGGGGTATAGTTGGCATTACAAGGTACTAGGTATGAAAAGGATTCTGCTCAAACAACTTCCTTCTACCGCCGGAAAGAAAGCACAACGCCATGCCCAAACGCCCACAAACACAACTGAAGAAGGGAGTACTCGAGCTCGCCATTCTCAAGCTGATTTCTCGCGAAGAACTCTATGGCGCGGCACTCGTCGCAAAGCTCAACGCCTACCCCCACCTCAGCGCGCCCGCAGGAACCGTCTACCCCCTACTCTCGCGGCTGACCACCAACGGCTTGATTAGCAATCGCTGGGAGGAATCCCCCAAGGGGCCGCCCCGCAAGTACTACTCACTAACAGACAAAGGACAGCAAACACTCACGCAGCTACATCAGGACTTCATCGATCTATCCGCCGACATGACCGCACTATTTTCCGAGGATCCCCAATGAACACCTACCTCACCGCCATCGACCACAAACTGCGCGAAATCGGAACATCGCCCGCACAACGCAAGGCGATCATTGCCGAGCAGGAGAGTCTTCTGCAAGAGCTTAACGACGTCCACGCGGACCTGGCCGAAGAGCTGGGAACGGCGACCGAATACGCCGAGCGAGTCGCCGAGCAAGTTGGTGAACCGAGCGCTTTGCGACGCTACCTCAGCAACCCACTTCGAGCATTTTCCAAGCGCGGTCGCGCTTCCCTGTGGAATATGAACGACCCGCGGATTCTCCAACCTCACCTGTTGGGTTTTGGCTGGTCTATCAATTGGGCTGCAGTAGCCACCAAGCTCGGGATTGTCCGCCCGGACGATATTGACGGTGAGGTTATCTCTGAAATTCCGGCTCGCGCACTGCAGGCGACCGCTTTTCTCCCCGCGGCTGTGACGGTTGCGCACGGAGTCGCACTGGCCAGGTGCTGGAAGCAGTTGCCTTCAGAAGTCCACACAAAATGGAAGCTAAACGGCGAGGCAGTTCAAAAGACAGCACCGAAGGAAACTCTGCTTCTTCCCTTCGTGGTTTCTACGGTCGGAGCTGGATTCTCAGCTGCTTCGCTGCTCAAGGCAGATGACCGCGAAGATACTCTGCGCGTCGCGTCCCTAGGTACTCTCACTTGCGCCATTGCTCCAGCTCAGCTGATCGGCGTTCTCACGGAAGAAAACTCCAAGATCAATCCAGCATTAGTCCAAGCCGGTGTTGCCACGGCATCGGTCGCAGCTTCGGCCGCATGCCTTGTCTTTCCCCTCCGAGCCGGACTGAAGGCTACCTGGAAGAAAGCTGGGGTGGCCTAGATCATGCCGATGTAATTTGGGCAGGTCAAAGCGTTACTCCGCAGCCCGTCAGCACCGGCCTGCTCGCTATTGCAATCGAAGTACTTCACAGCTAGGAGCTGTAGGCCAACAGCTCCTAGTAGAAGACGTTGCCTCTCCGCCTAGGATTCCCCTTTTCCCGCCGGCGCAGCCCGACCGCTTAGTCGGAGCATTGTGGCCGCAGCTCCTACATAATCGGCGCAATCGCCATCAATTCCGATGCAATAGCCGGAATAATCGCAAGACCGCCGGAAAACCAATACTGCAGCTTGCCCATTTCTAATGGTGCGCCCAAACCAATCTCAATCGAGGAAAAATCATTAGTTTCCCGTGGTTTTCCTCGAACAAGTGCACAATAGACAATTGCCACGGCAGCCCATAGCATGGAATACATGGGATTTAGCGGCATCCCCGGAAGGAATTGGACGGCCATTCCCAGGACGGTCACAACGCTCAGTATCGCCACTCGCCACGGCAGCTGACCTGGCGCTTCGAGCCTAGTCGCCCGCCATACTGCAGAGGCAAGCACCGCCCAGCAGAGCAAAACCAGCGTGCGCCCGCCTTTTCCAATCAGCGGTGCAACAGAAAACTCCGCCAGCGCCACCGCAACAAATAGCAACGGGATATACCCACGCCGCACCAGCCTGCGCAGCATCAACACCGGCAAGGAAGTTTGCGCGAACGGCCGCTCCTTGACCTTGGCACTCCGCAGCCAGGAAGCAGCGTAAATATTCGATGCCAGCTCCGCATTAAAGAACATCACGGTCACACGAGTCATCGATTGTGTCACGCCATTAGAAAGCACCGTCGCTAAACGACGTGGTCGTGCAACCCCAAGGACATATCGAAAAACCCCGCCAATGCCGAACCCAAATACGGTGAACACCAGCACTTGGAGCCAGCCGTCGCGGTCAATGCCGGGAAATCGACGTGCGGGGCGATACTCCCATTCCCATCGGTCGCGGTCAACGGACCTCAGCGGAGCCATTCGTTCCGCAATGATGACCAGCAGGAAGATAATCCCTACTAAGCCAACTACTTGAAATACGTTGAGAGGAAAACTCAAGCCTTCAAGGTTCACAGTCGAATCTCCCAGTCTGCCTCATCGATGAGACTTGGCGAATGCGATGCCACAATCACTGTGAATCCAGACTGTGCCATTTGGCGAAGTTGCGCGCACAGCAGCCGAGTCCAATCCGCATCGAGATGGCGCTCGGGTTCATCCAACACAACAACCGGAGCCGCAACCGCCAATTGGATTCCCAAGTTTGCCCGCTGCTTCTGACCGCTCGAAAGCCGACTGGGCAAAGTGTTGGGCAACTCAGCAACGCGCCATGGCTCCAACCGACTCAGCAGCGTGTCCATTCCCACACCTGTGCGCAGGGAAACCAGGTTAATATGCTCGCCGAGAGTTAAGTCCGGTAGAAATGCTGGATCAGAAATGCTGGTCACGCAGCCAGCGCCTTGCGGGCTTGACGGATCAACGAAAGTTTCTTCGCCCTCGCAAGCAACCCGCACAGTACCTTCGATTGGCTCTATCTCACCAGCAATGGTGCTAATCAACGTGGATTTTCCCACCCCATTCGGGCCGGTGATACTGACAAATTCCCCCTTACGGATCTCCGCGCTAATCTCACCAAGAATGCTGCTGTGTCCATATACGCAGTCAACTTCGAGCGAAGTTTTTCCTGGTTCAATCATGCCGCTGCTATCGATCCTCTTGCCAAATTATTGACTCAATCCCCCACCTACTTCTTAGCGCAGTCACCCCACCCACGTCTTGGGAATTGAAAATTGGCCCAGCCCACGCGAACCCAGCGAGCCGACGCGAACCTATCGCCGGCCAGGTCGACGGCATGCTGGAGGACTTCCCTGCCTCCGAGGCCTTGGATCGAGTATGCCGGAAATCGGTATCAAGACCGCAGCACAAATCTTGCTTTCCATCGGTGATGGATCCGACTTCGCATCCTCTGGCCACCTGGCCGCCTATGCAGGAATTGCTCCTGTGACACGAAAATCAGGCCCACCAACACCAGTTGATGGGCACAATAACCATGCCTAAACCTACCCCCAAGAGTTTCACTTAAAAACTCCGATTTAGGCTTGACAAAAACATAGGGACGCCCCCTAGGGCACTTCACGACACCTATGGCACCTCATGCCAGCTGTGGAGGTGGCATGAGGTGCCATAGGTGTCGTGAAGTGAGTGTGTGGCTGTGTCGGGGCCACACCTACTTAACCGGCTCGAGAACTTCCTTGCCCATCATGAACGGACGCAGGGCCTCCGGAATCACCACAGAACCATCGGCCTGCTGGTGGTTTTCCAAAATGGCGACCAGCCAACGCGTCGTAGCCAGCGTGCCATTTAGGGTGGCGCAGTACTGGGACTTGCCATCGGCATCGCGGTAGCGGGTCTTCAAACGACGAGCCTGGAAAGTCGTGCAGTTCGAAGTCGAGGTCAACTCGCGGTAAGTGTTCTGCGTCGGCACCCACGCCTCGGTATCGAACTTGCGGGCAGCCGATGCACCCAGGTCACCACCAGCAACATCGATGAT
The DNA here is from genome assembly GCF_016889425.1 of Corynebacterium amycolatum. Classification (NCBI taxonomy): domain Bacteria; kingdom Bacillati; phylum Actinomycetota; class Actinomycetes; order Mycobacteriales; family Corynebacteriaceae; genus Corynebacterium; species Corynebacterium amycolatum. The sequence goes on along the minus strand of NZ_CP069513.1, from coordinate 759,843 downwards.
GCGGTACGGAACATCGACCGCGGCCAGCATCTCGCGCTCCATGTTTAGCAGCTTCTGGTGTTCTGCCTCCGCCTGCTCCGGCGGACAGTAGGAGAACATCTCCAGCTTGTCGAACTGGTGCACGCGCAGGATTCCGCGGGTGTCCTTGCCGTAAGAGCCCGCTTCACGACGGAAACAAGAAGACCAACCAGCGTAGCGACGCGGCCCCTCCGACAGGTCAATAATCTCGTTGGAGTGGTAGCCGGCCAGCGCGACTTCCGAGGTACCGACCAGGTAGAGGTCATCTTCCTGCAGGTAGTAAATCTCATCGGAGTGCGCACCGAGGAAACCGGTACCCGACATGGTCTCCGGACGAACCAGCACCGGCGGCACCATCAGCTGGAAACCATTCTGAGTTGCCTTCTGAGCAGCCAGGTTCATCATGGCCAGCTGCAACATGGCACCGTAGCCGGTCAGGAAGTAGAAGCGGGAACCGGAGACCTTGACGCCACGCTCCATATCAATAAGTCCCAGCGACTCACCGAGGTCCAGGTGGTCCTTGGGCTCAAAATCGAACTGTGGAATCTCGCCGATTTCCTCCAGCACGACAAAGTCATCTTCGCCACCGGCGGGCGCACCCGTAACGATGTTGCCAATCAGATACTGCAGACGCTCGACCTCAGCCTCGGCTTCCTTCTGCTTCGCTTCGGCTGCCTTCACGGCGTCGGAAAGCTCCTTGGCCTTCTCCAACATGGTCGGACGCTCTTCCTTCGACGCCTGACCAATCTTCTTACCGAAGCCCTTCTGCTCCGAACGCAGCGCGTCGGTGGAGGCAATAACCTCACGGCGCTTAGCGTCAGCTTCCAGCAGCTGATCGACCAATGCCGGGTCCTCACCACGGGTGCGCTGGGACTCGCGGGCTACTTCAGGGTTTTCGCGGAGAAATTTGAGATCAATCACGTCCCCTAGAGTACCTGGTTTACGTCGGCAAGCAGGCACAAGGCATGTTAGAGCGCCGCTTCCGCTCCTGAGGCGACCAGCAGCGCGCCGAGGACGAGGAAGATTACACCGGCGACAGTGTCAATCCACGGCCCTGCCAGCACCATTCGCTTGACGACGGCATCCGTCGACACCACGATTGCGATAAATAGGAAGAAAGCGATTTGGGAGACGATTAGCACCAGTGTACAAAGCACGAGCGTCCCCACAGATGCGCCCGCGGGAATGAACTGTGAAAGCACTGCGGTGAGGAAGAGAACAATCTTCGGGTTCGACATGTTGGTGAAAAAGCCCTGGCGGAACGTCGCCTTCGGCGACCGGAGCGCCTCGCTTCCCAGGGCTGGTGCGGCACCGGCGCGCAGTTCGCGGAGGGTATTGATGCCTGCCTTGGCCATACTGATGCCCATGTAAATGAGATAACAGCCACCGACAAGTTGAATTACGCCCATCAGCAAAGGATTGGCGGTAATGACGGCTGCGAACCCAAAAACTGTGAGGGTCATCCAGATTGTGGCGCCAGTACTGATACCCGCGACTGCCGCGATGGCGTGCCTTCGGGATTTGGTGGCAAGGCGCAGGACTAAGAAGACGTCAGGCCCTGGTGAGGCCATACCAATAATGTGGACGCCCAGCAGGCTAAGTAGTGCAGTCCAGGTCAAGACTCGTGTCCTCGGGTAGCGAACAAATACCGGACTATTGTAGTGCTTAAAACTCTTGAGCAAACTCGGACCGCAAACTCGGACAGAGCGTCAATGGCAGAGCTCCTTGCCACGACATCGACGCTCATGGGGACGTTGTCGCTTTTAGCGTTACCTTGTCCACAGGCTCATTGGCGGTGCACAATGGGGTCACTATGGCTGATGACAATATGAACCAGGATCGCGAGCACGCTGCCGCCACAGACACTGACTCCGGTGCAGGTACTGGCGCAGATGCCAGCGCTGGTGCATCCTCCGTAGCCAGCAACGATGCCAACGCTTCGAATAACTCGCGTGGAAGCTGGGGAATGCGCGCTTTGTCGACGGCAATGCTGGTCGGCGCCGCGGGGATGGCATTCGCGCTGCAAGCGGGAGTCATCGAGCCACCGAGTGGGCCACTTGGGGGCAAGGGTTCGTCGGCAAGCGCGTCATCGTCGACAACGACCATCGTCGACAAGGAGACGACGGCGTTCACCAGTGCAACCGCGGGCAACTGTCTGGACTGGAACCTGGCAGAAGATTTGAATGTTTCTGACTTCCGCGTCGTGCCCTGTGAGCAGCCGCACGCTTATGAGGTGGCCAAGAAACTGAATCTCGCCGATTACGAGGAACATCCGGGGCAATACGCCAAAACTGCCAACTACCCGACAGCAGACAATTTGGTGGCTCTGCAAAATGGCGTGTGTCGCAACACTGTGACTGAATACCTGGGCGGCCAGTACGATCCAGACGGTCGATTTATCACGGCACCGATCATTCCTTCGCCTAGCCAGTGGGAAAAGGGTGACCGAACCTTCCTGTGCGGTATCCAGGTCGTCGATGAAGACGGCAACACGGCGCACATGTCCGGTCCTGCGGCCGGGCAGGACCAGTCCCGCGTGTTCGAGGGCGGCCGCTGCGTGACATTGGACGAAAACGGCGCCATCCGCCAGGTGCCGTGCGTGGAAGATCACCTGATGGAGTCGACGGGAATTGTCAATCTCCGCGACCACTTCGGTGACAATGTCCCCACTGACCAGGAGCAAAATGATGTGCTCGCAGAGCAGTGTGTGACTCTGGCGCAGAATTACCTCGGTGGCGACGACCCGCTGTACAACTCAACGCTGCTGCCATTTTGGACGTCACTGTCGCAGGAGTCGCTCAATGCTGGCTCGCGCAGTGTGAACTGCTGGTTGATTAAGGACAATGGCCAGGGCGGGTTCGCCACTCTCAATGGCCACGCTAACGAGTCCTTCACTATCGACGGCCAGCCGCCCGTGGCTCCGCCACCGCGCAATCCGCTGCGGGAGGAGCAGGGTGACGCTGGCGCTGGCGCTGGCACAGGTGACGTCGGTGAGGTCGGTGCCGACGGTACTGGCGCAGGAGCAGGCGCTGCGGATAACGCAGTCGCTCCCGCCGGACAGTAGAACAATCGGCCAGTAAAACAAGAGGACATTGCGAGGCAGCACCATAAATGGTTGACGTTAGCCCGGAGCGGTTCGATGCACTTGTCGATGAGGCCATCGACCGCATCCCCACGCAGTTTCTCGACCAGCTCGATCAGGTCATCATCCAGGTCCACCCGTATAACCTCGACGAGCCCACACTGCTGGGCCTCTACGAGGGGATACCTCTGACCGAGCGTTCTAACAACCACTGGGGTCCACCTGACCAAATCAGCCTGTATCGCGACATGCTCTGCCGCATCAGCCGCACCGAAGAGGAGCTGGTGGAGCAGATTCGGGTCACTCTCCTGCATGAAATCGGGCATTATTTCGGCCTCGAGGAGGAGGATTTGGACCGACTCGGCTACGGGTAATTTTGTCCCGCCGTGCACGGTCTCGTTCCTCTCGCGATGCTGTCCCCTCCCCTCTTCTTCCCTGTAACCTTAATAACCATGAGCGACAACTCGAGCGAGAAGCCAGAAATCAGGGTCGGCGACAGGGAGCGCAACGCTGCCATGGAGCGTCTCGGCAATCATTTCGCTGATGGCTACTTGGATGTCGATGAGTTCTCCAAACGCGCCGAAAGTGCTGCTTCCGCTAAAACTCGGGCAGAACTGCAAACTCTCTTCGCGGACCTGCCCGCTGAGGTCTCCCCCGAGAGTTCACAGGGCACCCCGGCTAATCCGCAGCATCAAAGTGTCGATCAAGAGCTGCAAAACCTGATGAAAAAGGGCCGCCAGCTCAACATTGTTGATTCTGCTGCAGGCGTTATCGTATGTGTCACTATCGTTCTGATGTTTTTCACCAATATCGATAACGCGTGGCTCGGCTTCATCGTCGCTGCGGCCGTTGCCCTTATCGGGCGCGCCGCCTTGAACATCAATGATGACGAAGAAGAGCTCCTCAACGAAATCAACGAAGAGGAATCCAAGCGTCGCACAGAACGCCTACGCCTGGCAGCTCAGAAGCGCCGCGAGATTCAGGAGGGCCAGCAGTAACGGTCAGCAGTAACGGTCGCCGTTTCGCTCCCTTCTAGGGCAACTCGCTGTCGCCCCAGCGACGCACATCCCACGCGCCCGGTTCAATGCCAGCACGCTTGCCGACGGCCACTGCGTTCGGAACCAGCTCAATTCGCTCGGTATTGGCAATGCGGTGTCGCAGTGCGTATTCCGGATCCACCCCGGTCAGATACTGCCCAATCAGACGAATAGCCGCGCCGTGGCTGACAATGACGACATCCTTGCTGCTGGCCTCCCTGGACTCCTTGGATTCACCACCTGTCGCTCCTGCCTGCTCCAGCAGCTGCTGTAGCGTCGGCAGGTACCGATTCAGCACGTCAGCACCGGATTCACCGCCGGGAAGGCGGTACTCCAGCTCTCCATTGAGCCACTGATAGAAGGCGCGCATGTACTCCATGTGCGCATCGCGATCATTGCGCCCCTCAAGATCGCCGGCCTGAATCTCGTGGAGACCACCCTCATGGCGGATGCGAACGGAAGTCTCTCCCAGGTGGTGCAGACTCGCGACCGCGCCTGCACCAGTTTGGCGTGCACGCAGGGCATGGGATGTGACAATGTCACCGATTCTGTGGACGTCGGGAAGCAAAAGACGTCCCAGACTGCGCGCCTGCCTCACACCGAGGTCGGTGAGCGGTGCGCCCGGCAATGCGGTATCCAGGCGGCGGTTGATGTTGCCGGTGGTCTGCCCGTGGCGGATGAAAATGATGCGCTGGGAATCAACCGGCATGACAGATTCAGGGCGGTCTGGGCGGTCATCGAGGAAAGGCAGCTGTCCAACTGGATTTTCGGGCGCGGTGGGTGTCATGTTTTACCTTCGTCCTTCCTTGAGCGCGTCGACCCATTCAATTGACTGGGAGATATCCGGCGGCGGGGTCATAATGCTGCGGCGACCGCCCTCAGCAACCGGCCAAGATCCCAGATACCGCAGGTCTTCGGCGTATTCGTGCAGTGCCGCGAGAGCCGCCGCAACCTGTGCATCATAAACGTGGCCGTTGCAGTCGATGTAGAAGCGGTAGAGGCCGAAGAGCTCGCGTGTCGGCCGCGACTCGATGCGGGTGAGGTTGACCTGTCGCACTGCGAACTCATTCATGGCGCGCATCAGTGTGCCGGGCTGGTTCGGCAGCGTGAAGGAGACCGAGGTGCGGTCGGCGCCGGTGCGCGGCGTCGGCACACCAGGGCGCCCCACCAGCAGGAAACGGGTTCGGGCACCGCGCACGTCGGCGACCTCAGTGGCCAGCGCCTCAAGTCCGAGCAGCTCACCCGCGCGGGCCGGGGCAGCGCAAGCGTCGTGGGTACCCTCGGCGACCTGGTGAGCCGCCGCCGCATTGGAGCTGGCCTGATGAACTTCCACGCCCGGAAGGTTGGCATCCACCCACTGTTTGACCTGCGGATACGCCACAGGATGTGTCGTAAAAGTACGCACCTGTTCCGCCGTCGTACCGGGACGGACCAGGATAGAGAAGACCACCCCGACCTCGGTTTCACGGAAAACCTGCAGCTCCGGCCCAGCAGCGAGGGCATCAAAAGTTGGTGTGACGGGACCGTCCACGCTGCTTTCGATAGCCACGCAGGCGAAGTCCGCTTCCCCTCGGCGCACGGCTCCAAGCGCGGCCGCGGGACTATCCACCGGCACGGCATTGACCGCGGATTCCCCTGCAGGATCAATCTCGCCAGCACGCGCCATGTCCCACAGCGCCTGCTCGGTGAATGTGCCCGCTGGACCCAAATAAGTAACCGTCGTCATAAGCTCAGATTAGAGGGCTTCTACACTTATTGCATGACCTTTTCTTCCGAGATGCCCGCCCGCGCCCTCACTGAAGCCGTGCGCAGTGGCGCAATCTCGGTATCGGAGATCGTTTCGGAATTCGCCACGCTTGCCGACGACGCCGCGGCCAATCCCGCCCGTTTCGGTATTGCCACGTCCTTGGCCGAGCACGCTGTCGACCGCGCACGCAGCCTCACTGCCCAATCAGAGGCCGCCCGGCGCGCTAGCCACGGCCTCCCGCGTGACCTCCTGGGACTGCCAGTGGCGATCAAAGACCTATTCACCATCGCCGGTGTCAAATGCACGATGGGCTCCGCCAACTTGGCTTTCACCGCCACCGAAACCTCGGAACCCGTGGCGAAACTTCTGGCTCGCGGCGCCATCCTCACGTCGACTACACACACCTCCGAGGTTGGGATGACGGCCTACACCGAGCCGATTGGCTACCCGGCTCCGGAAAACCCCTATTTCGCCGTGCCCGATCAGCTGTCCAATCAACCGGATACCACGCCACGCACTCCCGGTGGTTCCTCGGGTGGCAGCGCGGTGGCTGTCGCAACTGGTGTCGTTCCCGCAGCTCTGGGCTCTGACGGTGGCGGTTCCATCCGCGTGCCTGCCGCCTGCTGTGGCCTCGTTGGGTTGAAGCCAGCACACGATATTGCGGGTGGAAATCTCTCCACGCCTGCCTTTCTCACTCGCACAGTCGATGACGCAGCGCTACTGGCCGGGGTGCCCTTTCCCGCAACCTCGCATGTTTTCCGACGGTCCCAGCGCCCCCTTCGCATCGGTGTCACTATCAGCCCTTTTCATGCTGAGGTGGACGTCGATAAGCGCTGGGCAAACGGTGCGTGGGCGGCGGCTGACCGTCTTGCCGACGCCGGGTATGAGGTGGTGGAAGTGCCCAGCCCCTATGACCCGGCAGGTCCGGACGTGTTCGAGATCTTTCGACGGACCATCACGCGAATGTCCACGAAATTACCGCGCGCGGACTACTCCGAGATCGTGCAGTGGATTCGCGCCTGTGGCCAGGAGATTTCCGCAACTGAGGCGGCGGCGACACATCAGCAGCGGATGGCTCTGCCCGGCGCGATTCGATCGCGTTGGGAAGTCGATGCGGTGATTACGCCAACGCTGGCGTTTGATCCGCCACGTATTGGGCATTTCTCTGCGTTGGCGCCGTGGGAGGACTTTGACGAGCAAACCCGGTGGACACCGTGGTTGTCGCTGTGGAATCTGACTGGGTGGGCAAGCGTGTCCATGCCAATTGCTGTGCCGGGCACAAGCGGCAGCACACCCAATGCGAAGCTCCCCGCCACCAGCGTCAACATCGGTGCGGTGCACTGCGGTGAGGCAGAGCTACTGGAGATCGCTAGCGTGCTGGAGGCTGCTAACGCCAGCTAACGCACGTACTTCGCTGCCATTGCCGCTGCCTGTCCGGCGTATCCGCCACCAAATAGCACCGCGTGCATGAGCACCGCGTAGAGCTGGTGGAGTTCGCAGCTCTCGGCGAAATCCGGCAGGGGATGTACAGATTCGTAGCCACGCAAGATCTCATCGAAGTGCGTTGCCCCGAATAGCGCCAGCAGTGCCAGATCTTCCTCGCGGGCTCCGCCGTGTGCCGCGGGGTCAATCAAGATCGCGCCGTCTGCATCCCACATGAGGTTTCCCCACCACAGGTCACCGTGGACACGCGCGGCGTCTGGCTCGTTGTCGAAATCTCCAGCCAAGAGCCGATCAATGAGCTGGTCAAAGATATCTAGCTGACGGTTATTGTAGGAGTTTTCCAACTTTCCCAGCGCAGGCAGAAGACGTCCTTTCGCCCAGTATTCACCGAAGCTCTCCCGTGGAGTCAGGTCCATCTGTAGTGGCTGATCCAGCGGACCGAAGTAGCCGTGCCCCTCCCACTCATCGGGGCCGGCACCCCAGCCAGCGGCGCCCAGATTGTGGGTAATAGCCAACGATTTTCCAAACTCGTACGCTGCCTGTGGATTCGGCGCCATCGACTCAATTCGACGCAATTTCAGCGCATGCCCGCTCACGCCCAGCACATCCACGACGCGCGCACCACCGTCAGATTCGCCCTCGCGCAGCCAGTCCAGCCCCGCCGCCTCACAGGCGAAGAACCCTCGAGGGACACCATGTCGGCTCTTGACATAAACATCCGACTCGTTGACTGCGCATTCGTAGTTCTGGTTCATTGCGGACATATTTCCAGCATATTCTTCTTCGGTCCCAAACCCTTTCAGCACGTCGCATGCAGGGTAACGCCAGCGCTACCACTACTTGTATTGCTGTGTCGGTTCTCTTAGTGCACTGTCGTTGCCTATTCTTAATTGGTATGGAAGGCAACTTCGACGACTCGCGCATTGCCCGCGACCGATACGGCAGACCGCTCAAAGATCGCTATGGTCGCCCCATCTACCGCCGTGTGGACGAGGCGTCGCCGAAGCATGCTCGCCCCCGTGAGGCCGATTCGCGTGGCGCTTCACGACGCCCCATCCCTCCCCGCCCTGACCGCCGTTCTCGGGCAGGGGCAGCCCGCCCAGCGCCTATGCCTCCACGCAGGTCTAGGCCGCAACCAGAACGTCGGCAGGCGCCACTGAACGAAACGCGCATTGAGTCCCGTCCACCGATGAACCGGACCGGTAGCGGACGCGCTGGCAGCGATCCGCGGTTTCCTCCACCCGGCTATAACCCGGATGCGGATTTCCAATCTTCCTCGCAGGGTTCGTCGCAGGACTACTACAGTGCCCCACAAGCAGCGAGTTCTGGCCGTGGTGGACGCCGCAGCAGTCGTGGCGGAGCCGGTGCCAGGTCGAGCTTCCACACGCGACGCATGCGGCTGCCACGCTTGCGCTTTAAATCCATCATCCTGGTTGTCGTCATCTTCCTTGTCGCCACGATGGCACTTGTCGACATCCGCCTGACCAGGGTCGACGCGTTCTCAGGTCTGACAAATCGCCCTGCCAATACGATGTCCTCCAACTGGTTGCTCGTCGGTTCGGACTCTCGTACGGGCTTGTCAGAGGAAGATGCCGCCAAGCTGTCGACGGGCAGTGGTGATTTCGGCCAGCGCACAGACACCATCATGATTGCCCACATTCCGGTGTTCGGTAAGCCGAAGTTGGTCAGTATCCCGCGTGACTCCTTCGTGGATATCCCGGGCAATGACAAAAACAAGATCAATGCGGCATTCGCATTTGGTGGCCCCCAGTTGCTCATCGACACCGTAGAGAAAAACACTGGGATTCACATCGACCACTACGCCGAAATTGGCTTTGGCGGTTTCGCCGGTGTCGTCGACGCTGTCGGTGGCATCGAAATGTGCCCTGAAGAAGCCATCGACGACCCGCTGGCAGGCCTGAATATTCAGGCCGGTTGCCAGAAATTCGATGGCGCGAGTGCCCTGGGTTACGTGCGCACGCGTGCTACCGCCCAGGGAGACTTGGACCGCGTAGAGCGGCAGCGTGAATTCATGAGTGCGCTGATGGGACGGCTGAAGTCACCTGCGGTATGGCTCAACCCCTACCGCTGGATTCGCCTGGCCAATGCTGGCACTAAGGCCGTGCTCGTCGGCGATGGTGACCATGTCTGGAATCTGACCTGGCTGATGTTGCGCATGCTGTTCGGTTCCGATTCTCTTACCGTGCCCACCTCAGGCGCCATGGATACCGGTTATGCGGGCAATGTGCTGCTCTGGGACGAAATCGAAGCGCCAACACTTTTTGCGGAGCTGAGATAGCCAAGAGAGTAGCTAAAACTGCTTCAGATAACTTAGAGACAACTAACGCGTGTGGCTCAGCTTTTCGCTGAGCCACACGCGTTAGTTCTTAAACCAGTTCCGCCTAGTTCCGAATGGTCACCTGACGGGACACGATGGTCTCACGGGACTTACGCTCCTCGGCGGTCAGCGGCTCTTCGCTGGCCAGCGCCTCAGCGATACGCTTGTCGGCCTCTTCCACGGCAGCAATCCAGTGGTCGTGCGGCTTGGTGTTATCCAGGTCCCAGACCGGCACCAGCACGCCATCGGTACGGAAGACACCGGCGAACTTCGTGCCCTCGCCCAGCGAGAGGTTGTCCGCAGCGTGCACGCGTGCCAAGGCATCCAGCAGCGGCTTCTCATCTTCACGACGCACCCAGCGGATGTGGGCGCGCTCGCCCGGATCAATCCACCACACAGCACCAGCGGCCTTCGCATCCAGGCGGTATGACGGGAGAATCGCGTCGTTAGCCACGGCCAGGTTCTGCTCGATCATCGGGGTGCGTTCAATGCCCTTGGGAATCCACCACTCGAAGTCCTGGTGGACCTCCATGTTGTCGAGATCCACGGCGGTCAGGACGTCGGTAAGCGGTGCAGCCTCGCCGTCAGTAGCGGCCGAGAGCTGCTGACCCGGCTCTGCATCGCGAGCCCATGCCAGCGCACGGGAGAGATCCGCAGCGCCGTCATTGGTGCGAGCCTGCGTCTGCAGCGCGACGAAAGCCTCATTGCCCTGGTCAGCGGCACGCGTCAGTGCGGCTACGCCACCCGGCAGCACGGTGCAGAGCTTGATGTCACGCTCAGCGTCAGCGACCGTGACCGGAATGACCACAGCCGGAGCGAACTCGCGGACAGCCACGATGTCAGCCTCTTCGTCGAAGTCTTTGAACGGACGCGGATTGCCCAGCAACGCTGCACGCTCAGCAGCGCGGGCTGCCAGCTTCGCCTGACGGCGGCTCATGCCCTCCGGGGCCTGATTATTCTTCTTACGAGATTTCTTTCCCACAAGGCCACAGAATACCTATTCGCAGTCCGTAATTCGCGACTGCCTGGGCTACTTATAAAAATCGTCGACGAATTCGCTCGCCGTTCCTTCGAAAAGCTGCTTGTCGACGGCCAACGCGCCCGCCTCCCCTTGTTCATCGGTAGCTTCGCTGGGGATGAAGCCCTTGGACCAAAAACCGGGCTGGGTGCACTCGCGACCTGCCCCAACGGGAATGTTGCGATGCACTTCCTCGGGAGCCAACACGTAGCGGAGTAGCCGCGCCGTAAGGGCAGTTGTCACACAAGCTAAAACAGTGATGATTCCGGCCTGGAAGTATGTCCTGGACACGTCGGCAGCGATAAACCAACCCGTTGCAAGGGGCCACAAAACGCAGGCCAGATACCAGATAAAGCGACCTGGCCTCATTACGGCAGTGACTCCTGTTTCAGCCAACGCGACCACGGGCCCCGTGATGTTGCGCACTGGCCACATGTGCATCGTGCGCACATCCGTTGCCGTGCGCGACAGCAGTGGGCGGGCATACGTTGCGCGGTCACGCAGCACCTGGAGAGTCTTGTAGACCGAAAAACCCAGACCAATGAGGGAAACCATTCCGCAGAGACCGAAAGCCCATGCTCCCAATTCGCCGAGGAGGGAAACCACCAAATCCTGGCCGGGGCTCAGGATGCTCATCCAGATGAATACGGTAAATGCGGCGAATACTCCGGCGCCGCTCATTGCCCATCGAAAGACGCTGTCCGCACGCTTGCGAACAATCTCATCGGCCTTCCAGCGCGGCGTCGCACCTGTGATGGCCGAATCCGAGACAGTCGGCTGCCAGCTCTGCTGCGGTGGCAGCACCACCTGAGGTGGGGACTGCTGTGGCTGCTGTTTTGGAGACTGCGGCGGCACAGCCCACCCCGCGTTTTCTGCCTGTTCATTAGACATTTTCCGCAGGGCTCCTCTCGTACGCGCGGCCGGCTTCTTCCGCAGTCTTTTCTCCCACGGTGTTTTTAGGTGCGCTCCCCCTAACCTACCTAAACTAGCCCGGCCCCTAACCCAGCCACTAGTCCGACCAGCTGCGAATCTTCCGCAGCATGATGCGGCTCTTACGCTGCGAACGCCCCATCTTCCGGGCCAGGTTGTTCAAAATCGCGATGGCCTCGGTAATATGCGGCCCCTTGTTCAGCATCACGCACTCGGCACGCAGGGCGAAGGCCGCATCGGTAATCTCCGCGCGGGACGGCAGGCCGGCCTTGGCCATGTTCTCCAGCACCTGAGTACCCAGAATGGTCGGCACACCGGCTGCCTGCGCCAGCGTCAGAATCTGGCCTGGGACCTCACCCATACGGTCGAAGCCCAGCTCCACAGCCAGGTCACCACGAGCAATCATCAGACCGGACTTGGCGCGCTTCATGCTGGCGATGATGATTCCCGGCAGATTCTGGAATGCCGGAATAGTCTCAATCTTCAGCACAACACCCAGATTCCGAGCCTTCGACGCCAGGTCCTCGCGGCCCGCAGCCTCATGTTCTGCCGTAATCTCATCGAGCACCTTGTAGACGTACTCAGCATCCCCCTGCGTGCGAATAAAGCTCACCGCAGCAATATCCGCATGCTCCACCACAAAGCGCAGGTGCTCAATGTCTTCGTCGGTAAGCGAATTGAGCGGCAGGTCGGTGTTCGGCAGATTGATGCCCTTATGCGCCGCCAGCGGCTGACCATTCGGCTTCGTACGCAGGACACGCAGCCGGGCATCGACGTGACTATCTTCGCTTGACGACGTCTCGGAGACCTCAACCACCTCAGCGCCAAGTGCACCGTCGTCGAAAAGTACCGGATCGCCCGGTTTCAGAGCCGCCACGGCAGACGGCAGCGAACAGGAGACGCGTGGAATTTCATCGTCGGTGCGTGGAATGGTGGTGATTTCCTCACGGCTGGTGAGAATAAACTCATCCCCAGTGTGGAAACGCAGCTTTTGCACGGTCGGTGGCACACCACCAGCGCGCGTGACCTCGTAGTTGCTCCGCAGGTGTGTGCCCTCGGCGATCCACGCGTTCTTCTCCCCCTCGGCGAGGACAGCCTCGACCTCGCCCTCGGAGTCGGTGTCGATGCGCACAACGGTGAAGTGACGCTTGGCCGAGCGGGAGTCATGCAGCGTGATGACGTCCTCGAGCTGCAGCTGCTCCAACCACCCCTGATCTGCTTCCAGCGGCAGTGCGGGACGCCCCGGCAAATCGCTCGGAGCTGGCTTGGGGTGCTCATCCAGCCGTGGAGTCAGCCAAATCTTGGACTTGGAGATGACCGTGCCGGCGTCGTCACGCACAACACGGGCGCGCCCCACACGCGGCCCCGGTTCGATATCGCCCGTGCGCAGCTTCGGGCCAGCCAGATCCATGGACACGAAGATGCGGCGACCGGCCTTCTCAGCTGCAGCATTGACGTTGTCAATCATGCGGCTCCACTGCTCAGGGCCGTCGTGGGCGCAGTTGATGCGAGCGAGATCCATGCCAGCGGCAGCGAAGCTCTCCACCAACTCTGCATCGTCGGCGGCCTCGGCGGGCAGGGTCACCATAATGTGCGAAGTGACATCCGCGCGCTCCTGACCGAACAGCTCGGTGGCGTTGTTATCCAGGGCAATATCCGCGCGCTCATCGTCGGCAATAATGCGGGCGACATCGATGTCTGAGGTGCGCCCCGCCAGCGCCAACAGCGCGTTGAGAGCGAGCTCAAGGCGCCCCCGGGTGAAAGTCTCCACCGTAGTCAGACTGGTCACGCCGAGGTCGTGCAAGCTGTTTTGCAGCTCACGGATGTCAATTGTGCGCAGGTGTGCGTAGTGCAGCAGGTTTTCCGCGTGCCGACGGCGCTCCTCCGGCACCTCTGCGAGCAGTGCAGAAGCCTCCACCGAAACGTCGTCCAACTCTGTGATCAGATCAGTGACCTTGCTGATGAGGTCATCCAGACGCGGTACGGCCGCGCCGCTTTCAGTGTTGTCAGTTGCTGTTGCTGTGTCTTGAGGGCTCTGCGCTGCCATAGAGAAGGCACTCCTGTGTTTAAGACGAAGCGTTGGCCAGAGTCGGCCACGCGGGCCAATAGAAGGTGGGCATTCTCATTCTCAAATGAGACGGCCGAAAGCGCATGTCGAGAAGACATCTGCTCTCGCTACCAGCAGTTACTTCCAGAATGGATCCTGCACATCTCGGAGCGTCTGAATGGACTTGTCCAGCTGCTTCTTTTCGTATTCGTCCAGCTCAAGCTCGATAACGCGGCGAATTCCTCGACGGTTCACAATGGCGGGTGTTCCGATGAACACGTCCTCATGACCGTATTCACCTTGCAAGTATGCGGAGACCGGCAGAGCTACCTCTTGGTTCTGGAAAATGGCGCGCGTAATGCGGGCCAGACCCATACCGATTCCGTAGGAAGTGGAGCCCTTGGCATCGATAATCTCGTAGGCGGCATCACGGGTTCGGATGAAGATGTCCTCCAGCTCGTCGTGAAGCGCGGGGTCGGCGGCGAGGCGCTTGGACAGACTGACGCCTGCAACGTTGGCGCTGGACAACACCGGCAGCTCGGAGTCGCCGTGTTCACCAATGATGTATGCGTGCACGCTCATCGGGGAAACATCGTAGTATTCACCCAGCATGTAACGGAAACGTGCGGAGTCCAAGATGGTGCCGGAGCCGAAGACACGGTTGTGTGGCAGCCCGGAGTACTTCCACGCGGCGTATGTGAGTACGTCGACGGGGTTGGAGGCGATCAGTAGGAGCCCATCAAAACCGCTGGCCATGACGGAATCGACGATGGACTTCATAATTTTCATATTCTTGTCCACCAGCTGTAGGCGAGTCTCGCCGGGCTTTTGTGCTGCGCCTGCACAGATGACTACCAGCGCGGCATCGTCACAGTCGGCGTACGTGCCCTGAGTGACTTTGGTGCGCGACGACGCCCACACGACGCCATGGTTTAAGTCCATGACGTTGCCCATCGTCTTCTTTTCGTCGATGTCAATGATTGCCAAATGGTCGACAGTGCCTTGGTTGACCAGCGAGTACGCATATGCCACGCCGACGTCGCCAGCGCCGATCAGCACGACCTTATTTCCTGTGGATAGCTTCATAACCCTCGGATCCTTCTCAACCGATTCGGAAAACGTTGCGACACCCCACAGGCTACGCTTTGTGCGGAAAACTGGCGCGAGATGAATAAACCCCGAGGAAAAAATTTGCCATGATGGGAGTTATGGGATTCCTGCGTCGCGCATTTACTTCGATTGCGCCCTCGATTGCGTCTACGGGCAACACACCTGTAGCTCAGCCAATCGAAACCACCAGGACAGTGCGAGCTGCACGAGCAGCGCGAACGGGAATTGCAAGAGTCGCTGGCACAGCTGGCATGGCCAAAGCGCTGGGCGCAGTCGGCACCGGCAGTCTGATGGCTACCAAAGTCTTTCGCGAACGCCTCCTAGGTACCGGCCCTGGCACTATCCGCAGCGCACTGCGGGCGGGCATCCCCTCCAACCCCGGTCTAATTGGTGCAGAAATTGCGTCATGGGCTGCCTTTAGCCCCTCGCTGATGCCGCGTACTCGGACCGCCACCGTTACTGTGACCTTCCTGGCACAGTTGGCGGGCCATGTCACCGGGGTGGCTATCGGCTATGGCTACAACACGACGATGCGGCGTCTGGCCAGCACTCCGCTCAACCGCTTTGCGCCGGCACCTCGACACGAGCGCGCACTGGCCGTGACCTGGCATGTTGCCACCACGGCCACCACCGCGGCGCTGTGGCTGCGCTCTATTTCCCAGCAGCGCGAAATTGGCCGACTGGTGGGCAAGGATGAGCAGGAATCCGCACGCAGCCAGTTCGCTTCCACAATGATTGCCAGTGGTCTCTACCTGACCACTCGGGGGCTCTCCGCGCTGGCCAATCGCGGCTATGACTTACTGCGGGACAACCTCCGCCCCTGGCTGCCGCGCGGTCTCGCCCCGGTTCTCAGCGGTGCCATCGTCGGTGGTGCCGTGGCCGCCAGCATTGACCGACTGCTTATCCGTCGGACTTTGGAGTCCATCGCCAAGAAGTCCCGATACCTGAATACCCTGGTAGTTCCAGGCCGCATGCAGCCCTGGGAGCCGGAACGTTCCGGAAGTCCATGGTCTTTGGAGCCGTGGTACGCACTCGGCGCCGAGGGGCGCGTCTTCGTCGCCGAAGGCCCCCGTGCCCGAGATTTGGCGGTGGTCACTGGCAAGCCGCTCTCCGAACTGCAGGAACCCATCCGCATTTATGCGGGCAAGGTGCCAGGTCGTTCTCTGCGGGAACAGGCGGAGCTCATCATCCGCGAGATGCACCGCACCGGCGCGTTCCGGCGCGATCATCTGGTTGTCTTCACCACCACCGGCACCGGTTGGGTGCCACCGTGGTCGGCGCAGGCTGCAGAGTTCTTGACCCTTGGCAACTGCGCCACTGTCGCTCTGCAGTACTCTGACCTCCCCTCCCCAGTGGCATGGCTAACGGACCACGAAACCCCAATCGCGGCTGGCCACACCCTTATCCATCGGGTGTTGCAGGAAGTCGACAAGATGCCGGAGAACGACCGGCCAAAGGTCTACGTCGCCGGTGAATCCCTCGGCGGGTTTGGCGGTCTCGGCGCATTCGAGAATTCCGCTGACATGCTCGCACGCGTCGACGGTGCTGTCTGGACGGGCGCACCACAGTTCTCCGCAATGTGGAAAGAGCTGACGCACCGTCGGACAAAGGGGTCTCCGGAAATCGCTCCGGTCATCGACGAGGGGCGAAACATCCGCTTCGCTACGCGCCCCGACGAGCTGTACCACTCCTTCTATGTCACCAAGTTCGGGCCGTGGGAATTCCCGCGCGTCGCATTCCTGCAGCATGCCTCTGACCCCATCGTCTGGTGGGATTACCCACTGGCCTGGCGCCGCCCCGACTGGCTTGCAGAGCGCGTCGGCCGCGATGTTCTCCCCTCCATGCGCTGGCACCCGTTCGTCACCTTCTGGCAGGTGCTTATCGACGGCCTCGCCTCCGTCACCGTCCCCGGTGGTCACGGCCACCGGTACGAGGAAGAAATGCTGCCAACGTGGGCTTCCATCCTCGACATTCCGCTTGACGACGACCTGGGTGGCGCAGCCGGAATGCGCTTCAAGCGCGTGAGTAAGTGGATTCGCCGCACTCAGCCGCCACGTTCATAAACTTGTGACAGATATCCCTGAACAGCATTTTTTATGAATTTCGCATTAATTGTATTGCTTAAATGGTTGCGCATCCGCTCATCTTGAGTACCATCAACGGCACAACCTAAAAACGTGTTGAGGAGGAATTTTCCTAATGACTAAGTACGAACTTCCTGAGCTGGATTACGCTTACGACGCTCTGGAGCCGCACATCTCCGGCGAGATTATGGAGCTGCACCACAGCAAGCACCACGCTAATTACGTCAACGGCGCCAACGCTGCTCTGGAGAAGCTCGCTGCTGCTCGCGAGTCCGGCGACTTCGCAGCTGTTACCGGCCTGTCCAAGGACCTGGCCTTTAACCTGGGTGGCCACACCAACCACTCCCTGTTCTGGAAGCTGCTGTCCCCGAACGGTGGCGGCCAGCCGACCGGTGAGCTGGCTGAGGCTATCGAGCGCGACTTCGGCTCTTTCGAGAAGTTCCAGGCTCACTTCAACGCTGCTGCTCTGGGCCTGCAGGGCTCCGGCTGGGCTGTTCTGGGTTACGACACCATTGCAGAGCGCCTGGTTATTGAGCAGATGACTGATCAGCAGGGCAACCTGTCCATCAACCTGAAGCCGGTTCTGCTGCTGGATATGTGGGAGCACGCTTTCTACTTGCAGTACAAGAACGTCAAGGCTGACTACGTCAAGGCTGTCTGGAACGTCTTCAACTGGGATTACGCTGCAGAGCTGTTCGCAGCTGCCAAGTAATTTCAGCTAACAGCGCGCGGCTTTTTACGCGTCCCTGCCGCGCGCTAAAGATGGCTTACCGGCTCGCTGACGGGACTTACCCTCAGCGGGTCGGTTTTTTGTGTCTTGTTTGAGACCACTTTTGGTATTTCCCGGGCGGCACACGTATCCGTCGTTTAGCGTTAGTGCCCATGAACACCAGCAACAATGTCAACGTCGCCTATGAATACCTCGTCGTAGCTGATTCAGAGGCGGCGAAAATCGCTGTCGTCAGTTTGGACCGCGGAGACAAACTCAACGGTCTAACACTTGAGATGCTGACCGAGCTGTCCGCCGTCGCCCGGAAACTGGCAGCTGACCGTGATCTGCGTGGCGTGATCCTACGTGGCGAGGGCAAATCGTTTTGCGCTGGACTCGATTTCGCCTCGGCATTTAAGAAGCCCTCGCGCATCCTGCGCTCATTCGTCCCCGATATCCACGGCACGAACCTGTTCCAGCGCGCCTGCTGGGACTGGCGACGCCTGCCGGTGCCGGTCATCGCGGCAGTGCATGGGCACTGCTACGGCGGTGGTCTACAGATTGCACTAGGTGCTGATTTCCGCATTACTACGAGCGATGCCAAGTGGTCAATCCTCGAAGCGAAGTGGGGACTGATTCCGGATATGTCCGGTATGCGAACCATCCTCGATGAGGTCAGCGCCGATACTGCACGTTGGCTGACCATGTCTGGCGAAGAACTCAACGGCAAGGAAGCAACTGAGATTGGTCTGGCGACGTGGGCCGTGGACACGGAGGACGCTGCACTTGAGCTGTCCAAGGAGAAGTTGGCACAGCTGGCGACACGCTCGCCGGATCAGCTGGCGGCGACGAAGCGGCTTTTCCGCGATGTGCACCGCTCTCCTCGCGCAACATTCCGTGCCGAGCGCACACAGCAGCTGCTGCTATTAGCCCGCAAGAACACGGCCATTATTCGCGATGCTGCGATGAAGAAGGTCTCACCTAAGTTCGCCCGGCGCGGCACGTGGGCGCGTGGTTAGCGCGTTAAGGAACCGGCAGGTCATCCCCATGCGGCAGGTCCGCGGCCGCGCGCTGTGAATCCAGCCAGTCGCGGACGTGGGCTACCGATCGGCAATCATCGCCGTTGTAGCGCAGCAGCATGGCGCGAGCCTCGGCTTGCGTGAGCTTTTCAAAGGACTGTTCCGCGACAAAGTCGAGGTCAGTGGCCGTCGCAATGCGATACAGATCCAGCGATGCCTCGCCGTCAACATCGGCGTCGCGCCAGTGGAAGCCCGACCACGGGGCCACGACTTTAAGCCCCATACCGACGGTGGAGAGGATCTGGCGACGGGCGACCTTCAGCATGTCCACCCAGTCCTCCGAGGCAATGAACTTGTCCACTTCTTCGCGGGTCGGCACCCGCACAATCTTTGTCGGGCCAGCTGCCTCGGAACTGGAACCAGCCGCATCGCCTGTAGCCAGCTCCGCCGAATCTGCGGGCACCACAAATTCCTGGCCGCCGAACCGGGTGGCGCTCTGACGCAGCCAATAGTTCTCACCCTCTGCCGCCCAGCAATAGGCGCGGAAGGTCTTGCCTTGTTCATGCGCCGCATTTCGACGCCGCATCAGGTAATCCCAGAAAATCGCAAAGTTCCTGGCCTCCGCCGTGCCACCGAGCCCTTCTGGCCCCGGTGGCTCCCAGGTGATAAACCCGCGGTAGTCCTCCCCAGGCACCCACGTTCCCCACAGGTAGGCGCCATCGTTGGGGTACGCCTCCATATCGATATCCATCTCAACATCGCCACGCGGGGCCGATGTCTTAGCGGCTACCCGGAGCGCATCGACGTCGGCAAGCCGCGCCCTCGCCATCCACACCTGCTCCTTGCTGACGTGCGAAGTGTTGGTACTCGCCTGCGCCAGTGCCGTGACCGTGTCGATGCCCACACTGCGCAACCGCATGGACTTATCCCCAGGTAGGAGGAGGGAAATGTCGTCACTTGCGGTCAGCTCAGCCAAGCAAAGGTCGTGGTGACGGCAGGTTCGGCACTCCCGGATGCGCCGTGGCGCCAGCGGCCAGGTGCCTGGCGTAAACCGTGACGGTCGCCCCTGAGTGGCAGCGACGGCATCACGCGCGTCCCGCAACGCCATCCGGTACGAGGCCACGCGCGAACCTTCATCGGCAATGACAATATGCCGTGTATCCAGGTTCATCCCGGTGGCACTAATCGCCCCCACCAGACCACAGGATACGCCCAGGCGGTGCAGTATCGCCGCTGCCTGCCCAAGCTTCACAGCATCGGGTCCGTAATGCCGTAGCTTCCACTCGTCCGTGACAACCATCGCCTGACGCAGGGTCCGCCCCATCACGCCAGCACGTCCGAGCCGGTCAACGCCCAGCAGTCGCACCTGCATCGCCGCCGCACGCGCCGCATTGCTTGACGACGGCTTACGCCGCCGGCCCGGTTTGCGCGCAGAGAGCAAGTGCCGTGTGACAACCAGGACCGGCATGTACGTCGGTGAGGTCGTCTGTGGTGAATCATCGACCTTGACCAGCAGATCGGGGTGGCAAATCTCGTCGATTCCCGAGTACACCCCACCGGGAATCGGACGCTCATGCATGAGCACGCCACCGGCGATGACGCTTTCTCCGCGGGCGATGGCCTCAAGGGTATCCAGGTGAGCGTCCGGCCCCGGGGCCACTGTGTACAGGCCGGGGATGGACGCGATGGACGTCGGCAAGCGGTGCTCATGGCGAGAAGCAGGTTCGACTAGCCGCCCCTCGCGGAGGTCGAGGCTCAGCCGGTAGCGGCAGCCGATGAGGTCGCTCGCGTGGAGAAGCGGGCGCGAAACGGATGAATCAGTCACAATGAGAATTAGCGTATCGCCACTCGGTAGGAAGTTTCACGTTAAGCTTGGATAGCAAGAATCGTGATGCAGCCACTGCATCTGGCAAGCGCACTCCGGCGCGGTGGGGTTTACGGGTTTTCCGCCCCGCTTTTCCGGAGGGACTATCTGCGAGCAACTAGGCGAAGGAAAAAATGAGCTTCTTGGGTGACATCCGTGAGCGTCGGCGCGAAACCGCCAAGCAGGTGAAGGCTGCCAAGGCGAAGGCTAAGGAAGAGGCTCGCCACGCAGCTCGACTTAATCGCAAGGCACATAAGGCTGAGGTCAAGGCCGCTAAGCGCGACCAGAAGCACCAGCACAAGCTGGAGCTGAAGGAGGCCGCTGGCCGCGTTCGTTCTGAGGAAAAGCTCGGTAAGAAGGAACTCAAGCTGGAAAACCGTGCTCTGAAGCGCGCGGAAAAGATCCGCAAGGCAAGTGCCAAGGACGAGAAGAAGGCGCTGGCCGCCAAGCAGCGTCACCAGACCAAGATGGCCGAGAAGATCCTGCAACAGCAGCGCAGCCAGGGCTTCAACAAGGACAAGGCAAAGTCGTGGATCGGTGGCGCACGCCTGCTGGTACCGGTGCTGGTTCCGCTGGCCTACCGCGCCATCACTGCCATTCAGCGCCGTGAACACTCTTCGGCCGCGCAGAAGTTCGGTGTTTCCGCTAATGATGCCGCTCGTTACCAGGGGCACGGTGCGCCGCTGCTGGCCCGCATTGAGGCCACTCGTGGTTCACTGACAGAGCTGCGTAAGTCGGGCGTCAAGGGTACCGATGGTTTTATCAAGGACGCCAACTCGCGTCTGGATGTCATGACTGATGCCATTAACACTGCCGAGAAGATGACCCCGGAGCAGCGTCGTCGCGCACACCACTCCATTACCGCAGAGCTGGATTCTCTGGATCGCCAGATCATTTCGGAGCTGGGCGCGTAAACCTGGCCGCTTCGGGTTAAGGCCACTCGCCGAGATCCGTCGAACTAAGCGCGACTGTTGTTGAGCAGCAATAGTCGCGCTTTCGCTCTTATTACCCCCGTATCGGGCTATTTTCTCCCTCCGATGGCGCTACGGACTGAGAACTACTGTAATGAGGGCTATGCCATCTTCAGATAAATCTCAGACTGCAGCCTCGGATCTGAACGGCGCGGTCTCGAATAGCGACGCAACAGCCCAAAAGCCATTCACCCCTTCTCGTCGTGCCGTACTGCGTGCCGGCGCTACCGGTGCTGCTGCTGGCGCCATCGGCCTGGCGACCGCTACTAGTGCGGGGGCCAATCCTGAGTCACAGTCTCCAGCTAATGCTGGCGGTTCTGGCGGTTTTCAGGTCTTCCAACACGGTGTGGCCTCTGGCGATCCACTGCCGGACTCCGTTCTTATCTGGACTCGTGTGACCTCGCACCCAGGCGACACCGCAGGTGCAAACCAGGGCCGCCCTGTTGCACTGAAGTGGGAAGTCGCTTCTGATGAGGGCTTCGGCAACATCGTTGCCTCTGGTGCCCTGAACACCGACCCGGATGCTGACAACACCGTCAAGATCGATGTCAAGGGTCTCTCCGCTGATTCCTACTACTTCTACCGCTTTACCGTCACCGCTGGTAATCACGCGGGCCAGGTTTCCCCGATTGGCCAGACTCGCACTGCGCCGCCGGTGAACTCCTCGCCAGATCACCTGGGCATCGCGCTGACCTCCTGCGCTAACTGGGAAAGTGGCTTCTTCTCCGCTTACCGCGATATGGCGGAAAATGACCGCATCGACATCATTATGTGTGTCGGTGACTACATCTACGAGTACGAGGCCGGTGGCTACTCCGGCAAGGGCCCGGTTCGTGACCACAAGCCGGCTCACGAGATTATTTCTCTCGCTGACTACCGCCTGCGCTACGCCACCTACCGCACCGATGCGGACCTGCAGGAAGCTCACCGCGCAAAGCCGTGGATTGTGACCTGGGATGACCACGAGGTCGCCAACGATGATTGGCACAGTGGCGCTGAGAACCACGACCCGGAGACCGAAGGCGACTACGTTGCCCGCCGCGACGCCGCTATCCAGGCTTACCTGGAGTGGCTGCCAGTTCGCGCTGTCCCCTTCTCCCAGGGCGGCAAGCTCTACCGCAGCTTCCGTTTCGGCGATCTCGCCGACCTGACCATGCTGGACCTGCGCACCTACCGTGACCAGCAGCTGAAGTTCATCCGCGCTGGCGAGACCGATGATGAGAGTCGCTCCATGCTCGGCTCTGAGCAGTTCAATTACCTGCTCGGCCAGTGGCGTTCCTCGAGCGCAAAGTGGCGTATCGTGGGCAACTCCGTCATGTTCACTCCAGTGCTGGTTCCGCCGCTGGATCCGGAGGCCACTCGCGCTGTCACTGAGCTGCTGAGCTTGCCTCAGGACGGCCTGCCGTACAACTTGGATCAGTGGGATGGCTACGCTGCTGAGCGTCGTAAGCTGATTGACATCATGGGTAAGGAGGGCTACGACAACGTTGTCTTCCTCACCGGCGATATTCACTCCTCCTGGAACTGCAACGTACCGAAGGTCCCGGGCCAGTACCCGAGTGCCGGTATTGCCGCCATTGAGATTGTCTGTACTTCCGTCAGCGCCCCGAACATCGATGACATTGTGAAGCTGCCTCAGGACAACCCGATTTCCTTGGCTGCTACCGCTGGACTCAAGGCTGCGAACCCGTACGTCAACTACCTCGAGTTCGACCGCCACGGCTACACCGCTGTCTACTTCGGCCGCGAGGACGTTACCTCTGAGTACCGCCTCGTCGAGCTCAAGGAGGAACCGAACCAGCCACTTTTCGTCGCCGCTACCTACCGAGGCAAGCCTGGTGAGGGCATGACCCAGGCTTAAGCGCTTTCTCATCCTTTCGCTTTCCGACGACCACTGAGAGCGCACCCCGCATTGCGCCCTCAGTAGCGTAGTTGCTGTTCACGACGGCCCTGCACAACATGCAGGGCCGTCTTTTTATTACCCCAAGTTCTTGTGCACAATTAATCGAATTATTAACAAACCATGTATTCGATATAAGTTGCACAATCTAGCTCAATTATCGTCAATAGACATTAAATTTCTTTGCACTTATACTGTGAGGGAAAGAAAACAGGGCTTGATATTAATTTGAAATTTCACCGTATTGAAGTTTCACCGTAAGCCTTCTTCATTATTACAAGTTCAGCACCAAGCTTAGGCAGGGATTCTATGGCACGCCGCGAACTAATTCAGTACATCGACGACCTTGATGGGACTCCGCTTGATTCCGCAGATCACCAAGTCGTTCGTTTCTCTTTCCGCGGTAAGAACTACATTCTCGACCTCTCTCAGGAAAATGCTGAGAAGTTCGAGCAGGTATTAGAACCGTATATTGCGAACGCTTCTATTGATCACAGCACGGTTGTAGCTCCGCGTAAGCGCTCTTCCGCTAATCCCAATGCCGCTGAGGCCCGTGATCGCAATCGCAAGATTCGCCAGTGGGCACGAGAGAATGGCATGGATGTTGCAGACCGCGGTGCGCTGCCAAAGCACATTATTGAAAAGTACGAGAGCGCTAACTAGTTCTCACCCAGGTTCGTTTGCCTTCCACTGGATGTCATCCAGCTTCACTATCTTAAAGACAGGGTCCCGCCACAGCGGGGCCCTGTTTTAAAGTTGGGGCAGGTGATTCGAGTCGCTAGGATAGCGGCTGGAATTGGCACACCGGCCTAATCCGGTTGTCTTACTTTTCTTATCCTTGACATGGAGGAGTCGGCCCGTGGTTATTTTGGAACCATTTGTTTGGCTGGTCTCGTTTGTCCTTAAGGCGTGGCACCTTTTACTGGCCTCAGTGTTTCACCTGCCATCTTCTCTGTCCTGGACGCTTTCTCTCTTCCTGCTGGTGTTTACGGTGCGTGGCGCTCTGGCGTTTCTCGCGT
The DNA here is from genome assembly GCF_016889425.1 of Corynebacterium amycolatum. Lineage (NCBI taxonomy): Bacteria > Bacillati > Actinomycetota > Actinomycetes > Mycobacteriales > Corynebacteriaceae > Corynebacterium > Corynebacterium amycolatum. The sequence continues at coordinate 735,507 of NZ_CP069513.1, read as the reverse complement.
TCCAGCAATTTATCTCGGCGCGCAAGACGGCCAACCTACGGCCGCAGCTTTTTATACTCAAGGAGCGCTACCGCAGGAGCATCGAGCCGAACTCGCCACAATACGTAAACTTTGCCAGCAAGGAAATGCGCAAAGCCGAAGGTATTAAGACCTCCGTAATGCTGGCGCCCCTCTTCGTCCAGATTCCCGTGATTATGGGCCTTGTTCGCATGCTGAGGCACATGCTGCGGGCGTCTGAGGGGCCTGGGCTGCCTGCGTCTCATAATGTCGGATTCATCTCTAAGGATGAGATTTCCGACTTTCTGAGTGCGACATTCTTGGGGCAGCCTCTACCCGCGTATCTGCGCATGGACCGGGAGCAACTACAAATCCTTGGGGGCGATCATGATTCGCTGTTAGCTTTCTGCATTATCGGCATCGTGGCAGCGGCCATTTTCACCGGTTTTAACTTGGTCATTTCCTACCGCCGGTTGCAGCGCACTCTCGACTATTCCAATAGCGTCAGTGTATTCCTCAGCAAATTCATGCGCGTAATGCTTATCTACGCACCGCTGATGATCCTCTTCGCGGGGTTCTTTGGCCCAACACCTGTGGCTCTAATTGTCTACTGGGTCACCAATAACTTCTGGACACTGACCCAAAATATTATTCTTACCCGCTATGTAGAAAAGACCTACCCGCTCACGGACGATTTCCGAACTCTTCAAAACCACCAAAAGGGTGAATACGAATCGGAGCGGGAGGAAAAGAAGAAGTTAAAGCAGGCCAAGCGTCGCTTTTATATCAAATCCGCATTCGCTCCGTGGAAAATAAAGCAGTATAAGAGCGAATATGCCGCTATTGAGAAGGAATCGCGGGACCGTCGTAAAGCAAAGCAGGACGAAGAATATGCCCAGGCTTTGAAAATTGCGAAGGTTCGCTACATGGTGACCCAGATGAGGCCTGGCGCTCAGGACAATTTGCCGTCCCTGACGCAGGATATGAAGATTTCCTCGGGTATAGTTCCGCCGCTTCCCGGCCTGGCCAAAGTGCGGGCAGACATGAAACGACAAGCCGAGAAAGCACAAAAGGCGCAGAAGCGGCCGAAACCAATTCTGATTGCAAAGAACCTGGGAATGCTGCTCGGCCAGAATACGAAGAATATGGTTAAGAAAGCCACCGGCTCAAAGGAGTCGGACTGGAAACGCTTCCGGGATTAGCCCGTGAGCAAAAGGCGAGAACTAGGGCGCGTTAAAAAAGGGAATTAGGTATTTACGTGACCAAGTCACGGGCCAGGTCGCGCGCCATCTGCAGCGGGTTCAGGTCTTTGGACATCTTGGCACCCGCGAGGCCGCCGTCGAGGTAGAGCAACAGCATATTTGCGTGAGCAGACGGCATACTAGATTCATTTTCAGTCAGCAGCGTGTGTAGCTGTTGCCAAACCCAGGAGCGGTGATCGGCTGCGGCCTGGCGGATGTCCTGCTCCGACTCCGTTTCCGGCCGTGGATATTCACTAGCCGCATTCTGGAAGTGTGAACCACGGAAGTCGATTGCCGGCTGCTCCGCAATACACTGATCGAAGAAAGCGAGAATCTTCTCCGCCGGGGTATCCAACGAGGCCACTCGCTGCTCCCAAGCCTCCCGCCATTTGGCATCGAGGTCTTGCAGATACGCGATGACCAGCTTGTCCTTGGATCCAAACAACGAGTACAGGCTGGCTTTGGCGACATCAGCTTCCCGCAGGATGCGGTCAATGCCGACAACGCGGATGCCTTCCGTTGTAAACAGAGCTGTCGCTGATGTCAGGAGGCGCTCCCGCGGACTGGGGCGGTTACGACGGCGAGAGGAAGCGCGGCCGCCTTTTGCGCCCTTGCCCGTTGTCGCTTCTGCCACGGCAGTACCTCTCGTCCTTCCAAAGTCACACCCCGTTATAACAGCTGCTTACTCGCAAATATCGGCATTCGCGTCATTGCTTTCGCAACACTGAGCAGAGCGTTTATAGTTTGTGATATTCCATTGTAGGCGCATCTGCGACTGTGATTTTGTAAAAGAACAAACTAGTCAGTCTTTCAGCCTCTAGTCCTACTTTAGCGTGCGATGATTACTGCCCCCAACAGATGTCGCGACAACCGCAGAACGCCTACTTCACGACAACCACACAAGAAAAAGGGCATCTCAATGTTAATGAGATGCCCCGCGCTCTAGCTCACTATCCAGTAGATAGCAGCGTTACGACGCTTTGTGCTGAGCTGTGCTGTTTTTCTTGGTTTACTTACGCTTCTGAACCAGGCCGACAATCCACAGCAAAATCACGGCGCCGAGCAGACACGTAAGGAAGCTGAAGATCATTCCACCACCGGCGACATCAACGCCGAACAGGGTGAGCAGCCAACCGCCGAGGAAGCCACCGACAATACCGACGACGATATTCAGGACGACACCCATCGAAGCATCGGTGCCCATAATCTTGGAACCAATCCAACCGGCAAGGCCACCGATGATAATCCAGCCGAAGAAGCCCAGAGAGGGGCTAAAGGAGGCAGCAAGAAGAATCTCGTTCATGATAGATATTCCTTTCCGAAATCGTTCTGACTCAACTATAAGGCTTTCCAAAATATCTTGCACCTACTGCAAGCACTATCAGGCCATTTCGGCCACTGGGAAACTAGCGAGATAACAGTCGGATAACCACAGGAAAACCCTTATAGAATCTGTACTTTCTGCATGAAAACGGGGTTTATGCAGACGAGAGGCCCCATTTATATAAACCGAAGCCGATCTCCGAGACATGTCGGAAACCGGCTAGGTTCTACTTATAAATATTCGGTAACGGTTTCTGTTCTCGGCGCTAAACGCACCTCCACGACCGGCACCGGCGTCTTTTCTCAGCCTCCTCGAAGGGCGCTTTAGGCGTCAGTCTCCGGGCGGACGACCATCATCGGGCAAGCAGCCGCCTGCAGGAGTGCACGCGAGGTGGAGCCGAGCAGCATGCCCTTGAAGCCTCCGCGGCCGTGGCTGCCGACGACCAGCAGCTGCGAGCCTTCCGAGGCATCAGCCAGAGCACGAACCGGGCGGTCGCGGGTAACGACCTTCTTGATGGCCACGTCCGGGTACTTCTTAGCGTACTTCTCCAGGCGGTGGCCGAGCAGAGCCTTCTGCTCCTCTTCCACAACCTGCCACTGGCTCTGAGCTGCAGAAAGACCGGCCAGGGAAGCCTGTACCTGCATGTCCATCCAGGTGTGAACTGCAATCAGCTCTGCACCACGGGCATCGGCCTCACGGAATGCGTACTCCGTTGCCTTTTCGGAAATATCGGAGCCATCGACGCCGACAACGACCGGGCCGTACTTGGTCTCATCGGTGACCAGGTTGTCCTCGCGGACAACAACAACCGGGCACGATGCGTGGGAAACAACAGCGGCGGAAACCGAACCCATGACCATGCCAGAGAGCCCACCCAGACCGCGAGAGCCCATAACCACCATGGTTGCCTGCTCAGACAGGTCGAGCAGCATGTCAATCGGGCTGCCCTCTTCAATCTGGTGGCTGACATCTACCGACGGTGCGAAGTCGAGGGCAATCTTCTTGGCCTCGTTAATCTTCTCCAGGGTTTCGGCCTCAAGATCGTCGTAAAGCTCCTGCGGCGGAACCATGCCCTCTGCGTAGAGGAACTGTGGCATGGAGTAGCTGCTGACCAGACGGAGTGGCTCACCGCGCTTCACTGCGGTGTTAGCGGCCCACTTGACGGCGGTCTTGGACGCCTCTGAGCCGTCGACCGCGCACACAATGATGTTCTGCCTTGGCATTGATTGCCTCCTTATTATGCGATCCATAAAAATTGGCTCTCCGCGGCCAGACCGCAACGCAGCTACACCTATCGCACCTGCTTGGACGCCATTTTAATGGACAAGCGTTGCTATATGGTCAGCTCTTCCGAGCCAACCCTTTTATTACTTTCACCTCCACCCTACCCCCATTATGTTGCGACCGACAGGGCAGAATGTTGTCCACCTACGCCATTGGGGGCGATACCAACACCGCTCTGCCACAGCAACTCCGCTTGCCTGCCAGATGAATCCGGGGCACCTGTTAAAGTCAGCCGTATGCGTCGCATGCCACTGCCCATTCGCGATGGGCTCAACCCATCCCGCATCGCCGCTCCCGGGCGTCATGGCGATGCCCCCACCCGTGCGTGGGTTCTGCTCGCAGGCGCTATCGCAGGTCAAACCCATCGCCACCCGGACGATGATGAAGCGGCCGTAGCTAAACGCTTTGCAGATGGACTCGTCGTTCGCGCCAACTCAGTGCCGTACAGTCCAGATGACATGGTGAAGCCCGGCGCGGAAATGTGGTTTTACCGCACCCCGGCACCGGAGCGCACAATCGCGGGGCCGATGCCGATTGTCTTTCAAGATGACAACCTTGTGGTCGTCGACAAGCCGTCGTTTTTGGCAACGATGCCACGCGGCCGACACATCACGGAAACCGCTGTCGTACGCCTGCGGCGGGAGCTGGGAAATCCGGAGTTGGTTCCCGCGCATCGCCTCGACAGACTGACGTCGGGGTTGCTCATCTTTACCGCCCGGCGCGAAGTTCGTGGCGCCTACCAGGGGCTTTTCGCATCTGGGGAAGTTACTAAGCGCTATCACGCGCTGACATCGCCCACACCCATCGCTGGCGCGACCAGCGAAGCCCTGCCCGAGACCCCGCTGGAGTTGCGCACACGACAGCACAAAGTTGCTGGCCAGATGCAGGCTTATACTCTCGAGGGCGAGCCAAACGCCCACACCATCATCGAGCACATTTCGCTTGTCGACGTGCCTTCGGACGCCGACGACCTCGCTGCCGACAGTGGTCGCGTTGCGCTGTGGCAATTGAAACCCATCACCGGACGCACTCATCAGCTACGGCTGCACTTGAGTGAGCTGGGCTTTCCCATCCTGGGCGACCAGTACTACCCGGAGATTCTGCCGCTGGAGGCCGAGAATACCTCGGAGCCCCTGCACCTGGTCTGTGTAGAAATGAGTTTCGCTGACCCCGTGACTGGTGAACAACGAACGTTCCATTCCCGCCGCAGCGTTTTCAATCCGCTTTCGCTGCCGGATATTAATTCGCCGTTGATCAAATCTAATTAGAAGAGAACCCCCTCCCCCATGTCTGCCAAGCATGCACAACAATCCGCTAAATCATCCGCTGAATCTTCTTTGGAGCATTCCGCCCCACCAGCGGCGGCCTACGCTGAGAGGCTCACCAAGAAGTACGGTGTCGGCAATGCCGCTGTTACTGCACTGGACCATGTCGATATCTCTTTTGCCGCTGGTGAGTTCACCGCGATTATGGGCCCGTCCGGGTCCGGTAAGTCGACATTGATGCACTGCATGGCCGGTTTGGACTCCGCGACGTCGGGAAGCGCGTACATCGGCACGACGGATCTGTCGAAGCTGTCGGACAAGGAAATCACGGCGCTGCGGCGTGATCGCCTGGGCTTTGTGTTCCAGTCCTTCAACCTGGTGCCGACGTTGACGGCGGCAGAGAACATCACCCTGCCTATCAATATCGCTGGTCGGAAGGTGGATAAGCAGTGGTTCGAGGAAATCACCACACGCCTCGGGCTTAAAGAACGGCTTACGCACCGCCCCTCGGAACTGTCCGGTGGCCAGCAGCAGCGTGTCGCCTGTGCGCGTGCCATCGTCAGCCGGCCGGAGATCATTTTTGGCGATGAGCCGACGGGCAACTTGGACTCGAACTCATCTCGTGAGGTATTGACGATTCTCCGCGATGCGGTTGATGACATCGGCCAAACCGTCGTCATTGTGACGCATGATGCCACCGCCGCGTCCTACGCAGACCGTGTTGTGTTCCTCGCGGATGGCCGCGTGGTTGACGAGCTTCGCAATCCCACGCCCGCCGATATCTTGGCGCGCATGGCAGATATTGAGAATCTTTAGGAAGGCAGGTCATCTCCCCCATGGCATCATCGTCTTCCACGCTGAGCCGCGTCGCCTGGCGCAACATCACCTCGCACAAGTTGCGCCTCGTGCTCACAATTATTTCGGTCGTGCTGGGCACGGCCTTCATCACCGGCGCATTTGTGTTCACATCATCGCTGGACAAGGCCTTTAAGGGCGCAATGAGTACCGCTTATGACGGTGTCGACGTGGTGGTGACGGCCCCTGCTGACAATCCCGGTGCGCTCACCAAAGAAACTGAACAGAAGGTAGAGAACTTCCCTGGGGTGCGCGCCCTCAACATCGGCAATCCCAACAACAGCATTACGGCCACGGGAGCCGATGGCAAGCCGATTCAGACCAATGGTTCGCCATCGTTGGGTCTTCCCTACTATCCAGCGGCCGAAGCAGTGGGCAACAAGGTCACGATTACCGAGGGACACGCACCGGAAGCACCAGGTGAGGTGGTCGTCAATTCCACCACCGCCGAACTCGGCAACCTCCACGTCGGCACTGAAATCAAGGTGGCCACCCGTCTCGAGCGGGCGACGGTGAAGGTTGTCGGCATCGCTGATACCTCCATCGACGAAACCGGCTATCTCACAGTCTTTTTCACCCAAGATCAGTGGCGAGAGCTCTACGGCGCGGACAGCCATATGGACATGTTCACCCTCGCTGCCGATTCCACCACCGACGCCGCCGCACTCACCCGTGACGTCGCGGCCGCGTTCCCCGAGCTCAAGGTAGAGGCCGGCTCTACGCTCGCCGACGAGGCTTCCGAACGTGTCTCCTCCGCCTTAAGCTTTGTTAACTACTTCCTCATCGCTTTTGGGCTCATCGGTCTGCTGGTCGGCATCTTCATCATCTCCAATACCTTCACCATGCTGGTCACTCAGCGCATGAAGGAATTCGCTCTCCTCCGCGCCCTCGGTGCTTCACGACGGCAGCTCACTGGGTCAGTCCTCTTGGAGGCATTCATTGTTGGCCTCATCGGTTCCGCACTAGGTGTAATCACGGGATTTGGGCTGAGCCAGGGGCTATTCATGCTTCTCGATGCCATGAGTATCTCCATGCCCGGCGACGGCCTGACATTCGAACCGGTGGCAGTTATCGTGCCGCTCATTGTCGGCGTGGTAATTACCATGATTGCCGCCTGGACGCCGGCCGCCCGCGCTGGCGCGGTCCCTCCTGTGGAAGCCATGCGCTCTGGAGATCAAACAACCAGCAATAGTCTCAGTGCTCGGACGTGGACCGGCGCAGTGCTGGCATCCGCTGCTATTGCAATCATTGCCTGGGCATTGCAGTGGAACGACGCGGAAACCAAGATTCGCGCCATCTTCGTTGGTGTCGGTGCGGTGATGGCCGTAGCCTCCGTCTGGCTTGTCGGCCCTGCACTGTCCATGCCTCTGATCGGAGGACTGGGGCGCGTCGTAGGTGCGCCTTTTGGAACCGTCGGCAAGCTTGCGGCAACGAACTCTCACCGCAATCCGCGCAGAACGGGAACCACATCGTTTGCACTGACGCTCGGACTTGCGCTGGTGACTGTGATCGGCATGTTCGGCGTGTCCATGAAGGAAGCGGTCAATGAGTGGTCAGAGACCAATCTGACGGCTGACTTCGTGCTCTCACCGCCTCTGACTGCGCATTCGGCCCTGCCTCTTGGTGTCGAGGACGCGGTGAAGGGTATCGATGGTGTCGAAGACACCGCAACGTTGTCGATTGGTGCCCTACTGGTGATCCCGCCTGAAGAAGCCGCCACGATGATGACTGCCGACGGCGAACAAACTGAAGTCGGACCGGAATCTAGCAATGTGTCGGTTTTCAACTCCAACGTCGGCAAATGGTACGGCACTCGCGCCCTCCAAGGATCCCTTAATCTAGCCAAGCCAGATGCGGGAATTGTCATCAGCGAATCAACGGCGAAAAAGAATAGTTGGAACGTTGACACTGAACTTGCAGTGGTTTCCAAAGGCGGCGTAACACGGCTCCCTGTCACCGGCATTTTTGCTGATACAAGAGATCCAGGCCAGTCGATTTTTGTCTCCTACGAAGCCGCCCATAAATATGTCAAGAGCAGCCACCTGTTGCCCTTCCAGACCTACGTCGATGTCTCCGATTCCATCGCAGCAGATGACAGCGCCATGGCTGAGATGAAACAGAAGCTTAGCGGCGCCGTTGCAGACTACCTTGTAGTACAAGTGATGACTGCCAAGGAGTTCGCGGGCCTGGCTAATGCCTCTATCGATGTCATGCTGGGAATCGTGTACGCACTGCTGGCACTGGCGGTCATCATTTCGATTCTGGGAATTATCAATACTGTCGCGCTCTCAGTTGTCGAGCGCCGCCAGGAGATTGGCATGCTTCGAGCCGTCGGCCTGCAGCGCTCAGGGATTCGCCGGATGATTCGCCTGGAATCTGTGGAAATCTCCATTTTCGGCGCGGTTGTGGGTATTGTCCTCGGCTTGTTCCTTGGCTGGTCACTGCTGACCGTGCTGAAGGATGAGGGCCTGAATACTATTGCGGTACCGTGGCTGCAGGTTGTTCTCATGCTGCTTGGGTCTGCGCTTGTAGGCGTTATTGCTGCTCTCGGACCTGGTCAGAAGGCCGCAAAGACACCACCTCTGGCCGCTATCGCAGACGAATAGTCGCCGCTATATGAAAGCACCCCGCGCAGATATAGTTTCTGCACGGGGTTTTATTTCGCCTTATCGCCTAGGCGGTATCAGCTATCCGACTCACGCATTTCCACTGGAAATTTATACGGCTGCGTTGGCCTTGCGATCCACGCGTTCACGATTCTTCAGCGCCTTATTGAGAAGCATAAAGAACCACACAAAGCCAACCGTCAGGATAATGTGGCCGAGTCCTGCAATTCCCGAGTACATCGGACCCCAGGCCTCCGGGCCTGAAACAACGTGGACAATACCGTTTGCCACCATCATGCCGATCGTCCAAACAATGCCGACATTCTGAACAATGAACCAGCGATCAAAGCCCTTGACAGCTGAAATATTGAATTGACCATCCAATGCCAGCGCAACCAAGAAAAAGATCGTGCCAAGGACAAGGAAATGCGTGTGCAGCGTATTGAGCTGCGTTTTATCGCCAAAATCCATCGCACGGGTAAATTCACGATAGAAAACGCCAGAAAACAGACCAAGACCGAGGTAGACCGAAGCGGCTGTGAATAACTTACGCATACTTCGTAGCCTACTCAGAAAACACTGGCTTCTACATGGACTAAACCCAGGGGGTTAAACGAAAGTTTGATACCGCGAAACTAGAGGGCCTCAAACTAACCGCGCGAATCGAGCCACCACACGTTTCGGCACAGCCTTAAATAGAGCCATCACCAGACCATATAGACCGGGTGCGACCTCCGCTCGGTCGCTCTCCGCTGCACGTAACGTGCCCTCCACCAGATAACTGAGATTCTGATCAGGCATAAGACGCAACTTCACCGACTTCGCCTGCTTCACGACGTCCCGGAGCGCCTTGGTCTTAACCTTTCCCGGGTAGCAAATAGTTACAGTTACACCATTAGGCTTTAATTCATCCCTAAGGCTGATACCCCAATGCCGAATAAACGCCTTCGACGCTGTGTACACTGCGAGCCCTGGAGTTGGTGCTACAGCAGAGATCGACGAAACCAGAATAATGTGGCCATTCTCTTCGAATAGATCGTTTAGAGAGTAAACCGCTGCGACCGTTCCGCGAATATTCATCTGTATCATTTGATCAGCCCGCGAAAAATCCTGGGTATTAACATCGCCATAATTCGCGTACGCGGCATTGAGGATTAAATAAACTATCGTCGCGTGATGGCGCTCAACACGATTCCGGAGCCTATCGCCAAAATCATCATCGGACTGGTCTAGACGAAGATATCGAAGACGCGGACCTTGGGTCCTAGAGTGTTCAGCGGCCTCGCTGGAAGGATCATCGTTGTAGCTACGAGAGATACACCAGATTTCATCTAGGTCTGGACGTAGCTGCCCGAGCCTATCGGCGAAGACGGCACCTATGCCACGAGATGCTCCAGTCACGATTCCCACTCGCATGATTTCCAAGATACAGCTGACTGGTTCAGGCAATTAAAACGGCGCCGACCAAGAGTGCTGTATGGGAATAAACATGCCGACAAAAAGATACAGTGTTAAAACACTTACGCTAGTTTATGTCGTTTACTTGTGGGTAAAACAAAAGCGGGCCGCAGCCACCACCCCACAACAACAAAGGGGAGCAACCACGACCCACAAACAAAAAATATTCATGCCGGCGGCGACCTACTCTCCCACACCCTCCCGAGTGCAGTACCATCGGCGCTGGTGGACTTAGCTTCCGGGTTCGGAATGGGACCGGGCGTGACCCCACCGCTAACACCACCGACAAAAACCAGGCAACAACCAACCCCACCACAAAACTTCGGGTGGGTGGTGTCATGCCAGACACTGAACAGTAGACGCGAGCAAAAACCCTAATTTTTCACACTCTCTTGTGTGTTGAATGTTTGGTCTATTAGTACCGGTCACCTCCACACCTTACGATGCTTCCAGATCCGGCCTATCAACCCCATCATCTATAGGGGACCTCAAAAGAAACCTAATCTTGGAACAGGCTTCCCGCTTAGATGCTTTCAGCGGTTATCCCTTCCGTACGTAGCCAACCAGCCATGCCCCAGGCGGGACAACTGGCACACCAGAGGTACGTCCATCCCGGTCCTCTCGTACTAGGGACAGCCTTCCTCAAGTTTCTACGCGCGCGGCGGATAGAGACCGAACTGTCTCACGACGTTCTAAACCCAGCTCGCGTGCCGCTTTAATGGGCGAACAGCCCAACCCTTGGGACCTACTCCAGCCCCAGGATGCGACGAGCCGACATCGAGGTGCCAAACCATCCCGTCGATATGGACTCTTGGGGAAGATCAGCCTGTTATCCCCGGGGTACCTTTTATCCGTTGAGCGACACCGCTTCCACAAGCCGGTGCCGGATCACTAGTCCCTAGTTTCCTACCTGCTCGACCTGTCAGTCTCACAGTCAAGCTCCCTTGTGCACTTACACTCAACACCTGATTGCCAACCAGGCTGAGGGAACCTTTGGGCGCCTCCGTTACTCTTTGGGAGGCAACCGCCCCAGTTAAACTACCCACCAGGCACTGTCCCTAACCCGGATCACGGGCCGAGGTTGAGATGTCCAATACGATCAGAGTGGTATTTCAACAACGACTCCACCCCAACTGGCGTTGAGGCATCACAGTCTCCCACCTATCCTACACAAACCGAACCGAACACCAATACCAAGCTATAGTGAAGGTCCCGGGGTCTTTTCGTCCTGCCGCGCGTAACGAGCATCTTTACTCGTACTGCAATTTCGCCGGGTCTGTGGTTGAGACAGCAGGGAAGTCGTTACGCCATTCGTGCAGGTCGGAACTTACCCGACAAGGAATTTCGCTACCTTAGGATGGTTATAGTTACCACCGCCGTTTACTGGGGCTTAAATTCTCCGCTTCGACCCCACAAGGAATCTAACAGGTCCTCTTAACCTTCCAGCACCGGGCAGGCGTCAGTCCGTATACATCGACTTAAACGTCTTCGCACGGACCTGTGTTTTTAGTAAACAGTCGCTTCCCTCTATTCTCTGCGGCCACAACCAGCTCAACCACGTCGGTCACCAGTCATGGCCCCCCTTCTCCCGAAGTTACGGGGGCATTTTGCCGAGTTCCTTAACCACAGTTCTCCCGATCGCCTTAGTATTCTCTACCTGACTACCTGTGTCGGTTTCGGGTACGGGCCGTATATCCACATCGCTAGAGGCTTTTCTCGGCAGCATAGGATCACCAACTTCCCCAAATACGGGTACGCATCACGCCTCACCCACTGTGCTCCGGATTTACCTAGAACACGGGCCACACGCTTACACCACGATATCCATCACGTGGCACGGCTACCTTCCTGCGTCACCCCATCACTTGGCTACTACCAGTTCAGGTCCCCAGCATCACACACACCAACCAACCCAAAAGGCTAGTAAACGGCGCATGTTCAGGTGGGTTAGTATCCCTGATTCACCATGGGCGCGGACACACGGGTACGGGAATATCAACCCGTTATCCATCGACTACGCCTGTCGGCCTCGCCTTAGGCCCCGACTCACCCTGGGAGGATTAACCTGGCCCAGGAACCCTTAGTCATTCGGCGGAGGAGTTTTCCACTCCTCATTCGCTACTCATGCCTGCATTCTCACTCGCGCACACTCCACACTAGGGTTACCCCAGCGCTTTACAGCAGTCACGCGACGCTCCCCTACCCAACCACCACAAAAGATGATTGCCGCGGCTTCGGCGGTGTACTTGAGCCCCACTACATTGTCGGCGCAGAACCACTCGACCAGTGAGCTATTACGCACTCTTTCAAGGATGGCTGCTTCTAAGCCAACCTCCTGGTTGTCTTCGCGATCCCACATCCTTTTCCACTTAGCACACCCTTAGGGGCCTTAGCCGGCGATCTGGGCTGTTTCCCTCTCGACTACGAAGCTTATCCCCCGCAGTCTCACTGCCGTGCTCTCACCTGACCTGGCATTCGGAGTTTGGCTGATGTCGCTAAGATGATAGTCCCGCTAAACCAACCAGTAGCTCTACCTCCAGGAGGAAACACACGACGCTGCACCTAAATGCATTTCGGGGAGAACCAGCTATCACGGAGTTTGATTGGCCTTTCACCCCTACCCACAACTCATCCCCTCAGTTTTCAACCTAAGTGGGTTCGCGCCTCCACAGAGTCTTACCTCTGCTTCACACTGGCCATGGGTAGATCACCCCGCTTCGGGTCCAGGACATGCCACTAAAAACACACTAGTTAGTATTCGCTTTCGCTACGACTACCCCACCAAACGGGTTAACCTCGCGACATGCCGCTGACTCGCAGGCTCATTCTTCAAAAGGCACGCCATCACCCCACACGGAGGCTCTGACGGATTGTAAGCACATGGTTTCAGGTACTATTTCACTCCCCTCCCGGGGTACTTTTCACCATTCCCTCACGGTACTAATCCGCTATCGGTCATAAGCAGGTATTTAGGCTTACCGGGTGGTCCCGGCAGATTCACAGCAGATTCCACGAGCCCGCTGCTACTCGGGCAACACACCAATTGCAGATGCGAGTGTTTCACGTACCGGACTCTCACCGTCTACGGCAGGACATTCCAATCCACTTCCGCTACACCCACACACACGCAACGCAGGACTAGCAGACCCTGCAACAATGCATCCCCACAACCCCACGCACGCAAACCCTGCCAGGTATCACACGCACGCGGTTTAGCCTCATCCACGTTCGTTCGCCACTACTAACGGAATCACAATTGTTTTCTACTCCTACGGGTACTGAGATGTTTCACTTCCCCGCGTAACCACCAATTAGACTATGAATTCATCTAACGGCGACCGCCCACAACGACGGCCAGGTTTCCCCATTCGGACACCCTCGGATCAACGCTTAGTTGGCAGCTCCCCGAGGCCTATCGCAGCCTCTCACGTCCTTCATCGGCCTACTATGCCAAGGCATCCACCATGCGCCCTTACAACACAACACACAAATACTCAAGAACAATCACAAACAGAAAAACTGCTTGACAAAATCGAACTTACAGAAAAACAAGATGCTCGCGTCCACTATCCAGTTCTCACACAACACCCACACACCACAGAACAAACCACCACACAGCAGCCCGCCTGCAGCACGCAGCAACCTGTACAACAGGAACAACAACACGTGTGTCATCCCAGACACCCAACAGCGCACCAACAACCAACCAACACAAAAAAGGAAAGCACCTTAAACGTTTAATCATCACTTACACACGCGCAGACCACCATCACTTCAGCAGCCTGACCAGCAGGTGTTCCACCCAAAAAACAAAAAAGCCACACGCCACCAACACGATGACACATGACACAAAGAAAAAATAATCTCCTTAGAAAGGAGGTGATCCAGCCGCACCTTCCGGTACGGCTACCTTGTTACGACTTCGTCCCAATCGCCAATCCCACCTTCGACAGCTCCCTAACGAGTTTAGGCCACTGGCTTCGGGTGTTACCGACTTTCATGACGTGACGGGCGGTGTGTACAAGGCCCGGGAACGTATTCACCGCAGCGTTGCTGATCTGCGATTACTAGCGACTCCGACTTCACGGGGTCGAGTTGCAGACCCCGATCCGAACTGAGACCGGCTTTACGGGATTAGCTCGCCCTCACGGACTGGCAACCCACTGTACCGACCATTGTAGCATGTGTGAAGCCCTGGACATAAGGGGCATGATGATTTGACGTCATCCCCACCTTCCTCCGAGTTAACCCCGGCAGTTTCTTACGAGTCCCCACCACAACGTGCTGGCAACATAAGACAAGGGTTGCGCTCGTTGCGGGACTTAACCCAACATCTCACGACACGAGCTGACGACAACCATGCACCACCTGTATACAAGCCACAAGGGAAACACCATCTCTGGCGCGATCCTGTATATGTCAAGCCCAGGTAAGGTTCTTCGCGTTGCATCGAATTAATCCACATGCTCCGCCGCTTGTGCGGGCCCCCGTCAATTCCTTTGAGTTTTAGCCTTGCGGCCGTACTCCCCAGGCGGGGCGCTTAATGCGTTAGCTACGGCACGGATCCCGTGGAAGGAAACCCACACCTAGCGCCCACCGTTTACGGCATGGACTACCAGGGTATCTAATCCTGTTCGCTCCCCATGCTTTCGCTCCTCAGCGTCAGTTACTGCCCAGAGACCCGCCTTCGCCACCGGTGTTCCTCCTGATATCTGCGCATTTCACCGCTACACCAGGAATTCCAGTCTCCCCTACAGTACTCAAGTTATGCCCGTATCGCCTGCACGCCCGGAGTTAAGCCCCGGAATTTCACAGACGACGCGACAAACCACCTACGAGCTCTTTACGCCCAGTAATTCCGGACAACGCTCGCACCCTACGTATTACCGCGGCTGCTGGCACGTAGTTAGCCGGTGCTTCTTCTCCATCTACCGTCAGAAACCCTTCGTCGATGGTGAAAGGAGTTTACAACCCGAAGGCCGTCATCCCCCACGCGGCGTCGCTGCATCAGGCTTCCGCCCATTGTGCAATATTCCCCACTGCTGCCTCCCGTAGGAGTCTGGGCCGTGTCTCAGTCCCAATGTGGCCGTCCACCCTCTCAGGCCGGCTACCCGTCGCCGCCTTGGTAGGCCATTACCCCACCAACAAGCTGATAGGCCGCGGGCCCATCCCACACCGAAAAAACTTTCCACCACAGCATCCACACCATGGTCCTATCCGGTATTAGACCCAGTTTCCCAGGCTTATCCCGAAGTGCAGGGCAGGTCACCCACGTGTTACTCACCCGTTCGCCACTCGTGTACCCCAGCAAGCTGGAGCCTTACCGTTCGACTTGCATGTGTTAAGCACGCCGCCAGCGTTCGTCCTGAGCCAGGATCAAACCCTCCATCAAAAACCCTTCAAATCAGAAGAATCACAAAACAATGAAAGGCCCAAAAACCTGACAAAAACAAAACAAACAACCACCACACACCACAACAGTGCGCGGCCTGGCCGTTATCCAAAAAACGTTCCCTCTCCCGAACCGACGAGGCCAAAAGAAAAAGGAACAAAACCATGATCTTTCCCACAAATGAAAAAACCACGCGAAAAGCACCCAAACAAGGCGCCGCCACGCAATCCATCACCCGCAAGCACAAAAGGACCCAAAACAAACAAAGGCCCCGGCACCCACCAGCAACACACACGCAAACGACAACCAAACAAGCACTTTCCCAAAAAAGTATTAGTTAGTACATCGGCACACTATTGAGTTCTCACACAACACACACCCACAAAACAACCACCACAACCAAGCAGCAGCCACCCCGCGAGCAGCAAAAGAAGACTTTACCTTCACTACAAACACAAGTCAAACCGACCGTGAATACAAAGTAAACTCTCCCCCACATCACCACAACAAGCAATCACATCGCCCTGTCGCGCTGACCCCGGCTACATTACACACACTTCACACATAACGCGAACCTGCAGGTCACAAGGCCTTTCTAGTGTATTTCCGAGCTAATAGAAAACCATAACCCTAGAGTCTCGCTTAAAGCTGTTCCGCAATGCATTCGTTCAGTGGCCTCCCACGCACACTCACGAGTTATCTCAGCAAAGTGGCGTGGCCCGATCGCCTCGTCGTAAAGCGAGATGGAGCGAAACCACCCCAATAGAAAGCTCCAGTGAGGAAAACCTGGACTAGGGAACTAAAGTCGAACTGTGACTACATCAACGAAGACCGATACTCAGACGGTTCATCCGGTCGATGAGTATCCGGGCCATGTGAAACTGCTTGTACTCGGCTTTCAACATGTGCTCGCCGCGTATGCAGGCGCGGTGGCAGTCCCGCTTTTCGTGGGCTGGGCACTTGTGGATGCCGGGCGTATGTCCCCATCCGATATTCCGCACCTAATTGCTGCGGACCTGTTTGTTGCAGGCATCGCCACCATCGTACAGTCGGTGGGTATTTGGCGATTTGGTGTGCGACTACCACTGATTCAGGGCTGTACCTTCTCTGCCGCGATTCCGATGGTTACTATCGGATCGCAATACGGCGTACCCGCAATCTACGGTTCGGTGATTGCATCGGGCATTTTCATGATGCTCTTTGCACCGCTTTTTGCGTCGCTTCTACGCCTATTTCCGCCGTTGGTCACTGGCACGGTGCTATTGATTATCGGCACGACGCTTATGCCAGTCGCAGCCGACTGGGTTGGTGGCGGTGCTGAAGTCAAGGACACTCCAGATTTCGGCGCACCTCAAAACTTGGCAGTAGCTGCGTTTGTGTTGGCCTTAATTCTCAGTATTGAGCGATGGGCACCAGAATGGCTCGCCCGCATTGCCGTTCTAGTGGGCATGATCTCCGGATTGCTGCTATGCATTCCATTGGGAATGGTGGATTGGTCTGGAACTAAGGACTCACCAGTCTTCGGGTTGACGCATCCATTCTACTTTGGCATGCCTGAATTCGTCCTCTCCGCTGTATTTGCCATGTGCATTGTTTCGCTTGTGACTATGGTCGAAGCGACTGGCGACGTACTTGCAATCGGCGAGATTACCGAATCCGAGATTGATAATCACCGTATTGCCGACACACTGCGTGCCGACGGTGCTGCGACCGTAATTGGCGGTATTTTCAATACCTTCCAATACACGGCGTTTGCCCAGAACATTGGCGTCCTATCCATCACGGGCGTACGTTCCCGATGGGTTACCGCAGCTGCAGGTGGAATGCTGCTGATTCTGGGTTTGATTCCAAAGACGGCCGCTCTCGTTGCCGCTATCCCAGCTCCAGTTTTGGGAGGTGCCGGTATTGCCTTGTTCGGTATGGTCGCAGCATCGGGCGTCCGCACTCTATCCAAGGTTAAGTTCACTGAATCCAACGTGATTGTCGTGGGTATTCCGTTGGCATTGGCATTACTTCCTGCTGTATCGCCCGAACTATTCTCCGGACTACCGGCATGGGCGCAAACGTTTATGGCTTCAGGTATCTGCGTAGGTTCCGTCGCTGCTATCATCTTGAATCTTTTGTTCAACACCGCCGACCGTGCACCGCACGCCGTTACTCCGAGTGCTCACGACACCTTCCGCGGAGGTATTAACTCGGAAGATAAGGACCACGACGGCTACGGAGACGTCCCGTCGGCTAAGCCGAGCAGTAATAACTAACCTCGGTACTTTGATTAGCGCGACTGCATAGCTTAATCCCAGACAGGGCTAACCTAACTAAATACGACACCCTCCCGTATGGGCGCAGGCAATACCTCACCTATACGGGATTTTCTTTTGGCGCGATCGAGGAAGCCGCCACAGCATCTCGTAGGTACGAGTCGAAAATCAGAGCTGACTACTAAGTAAGCGTATGTCTCTCTATTTGGACAGCTTGGTAATAAAGCCTCAATTGAGACCGAGGTATCAGTATGTAGGGATAAGTGGCGGTGATAGTCACAGAAGTGCAATAGATGAATCGCACACACCAACAAGCTAAGTGCCAGAATTCGAGGAGCCTCCGCGACCGGTCTACTGCGCACCGGGCCCCTTCCAAATACCCACCACCAAGCAAAATCAATGGCTATCACCGAAACATAAGCTACGACATCTATCGATTGAATGTTGTTTACTTGTGGGTAAAACAAAAGCGGGCCGCAGCCACCACCCCACAACAACAAAGGGGAGCAACCACGACCCACAAACAAAAAATATTCATGCCGGCGGCGACCTACTCTCCCACACCCTCCCGAGTGCAGTACCATCGGCGCTGGTGGACTTAGCTTCCGGGTTCGGAATGGGACCGGGCGTGACCCCACCGCTAACACCACCGACAAAAACCAGGCAACAACCAACCCCACCACAAAACTTCGGGTGGGTGGTGTCATGCCAGACACTGAACAGTAGACGCGAGCAAAAACCCTAATTTTTCACACTCTCTTGTGTGTTGAATGTTTGGTCTATTAGTACCGGTCACCTCCACACCTTACGATGCTTCCAGATCCGGCCTATCAACCCCATCATCTATAGGGGACCTCAAAAGAAACCTAATCTTGGAACAGGCTTCCCGCTTAGATGCTTTCAGCGGTTATCCCTTCCGTACGTAGCCAACCAGCCATGCCCCAGGCGGGACAACTGGCACACCAGAGGTACGTCCATCCCGGTCCTCTCGTACTAGGGACAGCCTTCCTCAAGTTTCTACGCGCGCGGCGGATAGAGACCGAACTGTCTCACGACGTTCTAAACCCAGCTCGCGTGCCGCTTTAATGGGCGAACAGCCCAACCCTTGGGACCTACTCCAGCCCCAGGATGCGACGAGCCGACATCGAGGTGCCAAACCATCCCGTCGATATGGACTCTTGGGGAAGATCAGCCTGTTATCCCCGGGGTACCTTTTATCCGTTGAGCGACACCGCTTCCACAAGCCGGTGCCGGATCACTAGTCCCTAGTTTCCTACCTGCTCGACCTGTCAGTCTCACAGTCAAGCTCCCTTGTGCACTTACACTCAACACCTGATTGCCAACCAGGCTGAGGGAACCTTTGGGCGCCTCCGTTACTCTTTGGGAGGCAACCGCCCCAGTTAAACTACCCACCAGGCACTGTCCCTAACCCGGATCACGGGCCGAGGTTGAGATGTCCAATACGATCAGAGTGGTATTTCAACAACGACTCCACCCCAACTGGCGTTGAGGCATCACAGTCTCCCACCTATCCTACACAAACCGAACCGAACACCAATACCAAGCTATAGTGAAGGTCCCGGGGTCTTTTCGTCCTGCCGCGCGTAACGAGCATCTTTACTCGTACTGCAATTTCGCCGGGTCTGTGGTTGAGACAGCAGGGAAGTCGTTACGCCATTCGTGCAGGTCGGAACTTACCCGACAAGGAATTTCGCTACCTTAGGATGGTTATAGTTACCACCGCCGTTTACTGGGGCTTAAATTCTCCGCTTCGACCACAAATGATCTAACAGGTCCTCTTAACCTTCCAGCACCGGGCAGGCGTCAGTCCGTATACATCGACTTAAACGTCTTCGCACGGACCTGTGTTTTTAGTAAACAGTCGCTTCCCTCTATTCTCTGCGGCCACAACCAGCTCAACCACGTCGGTCACCAGTCATGGCCCCCCTTCTCCCGAAGTTACGGGGGCATTTTGCCGAGTTCCTTAACCACAGTTCTCCCGATCGCCTTAGTATTCTCTACCTGACTACCTGTGTCGGTTTCGGGTACGGGCCGTATATCCACATCGCTAGAGGCTTTTCTCGGCAGCATAGGATCACCAACTTCCCCAAATACGGGTACGCATCACGCCTCACCCACTGTGCTCCGGATTTACCTAGAACACGGGCCACACGCTTACACCACGATATCCATCACGTGGCACGGCTACCTTCCTGCGTCACCCCATCACTTGGCTACTACCAGTTCAGGTCCCCAGCATCACACACACCAACCAACCCAAAAGGCTAGTAAACGGCGCATGTTCAGGTGGGTTAGTATCCCTGATTCACCATGGGCGCGGACACACGGGTACGGGAATATCAACCCGTTATCCATCGACTACGCCTGTCGGCCTCGCCTTAGGCCCCGACTCACCCTGGGAGGATTAACCTGGCCCAGGAACCCTTAGTCATTCGGCGGAGGAGTTTTCCACTCCTCATTCGCTACTCATGCCTGCATTCTCACTCGCGCACACTCCACACTAGGGTTACCCCAGCGCTTCACAGCAGTCACGCGACGCTCCCCTACCCAACCACCACAAAAGATGATTGCCGCGGCTTCGGCGGTGTACTTGAGCCCCACTACATTGTCGGCGCAGAACCACTCGACCAGTGAGCTATTACGCACTCTTTCAAGGATGGCTGCTTCTAAGCCAACCTCCTGGTTGTCTTCGCGATCCCACATCCTTTTCCACTTAGCACACCCTTAGGGGCCTTAGCCGGCGATCTGGGCTGTTTCCCTCTCGACTACGAAGCTTATCCCCCGCAGTCTCACTGCCGTGCTCTCACCTGACCTGGCATTCGGAGTTTGGCTGATGTCGCTAAGATGATAGTCCCGCTAAACCAACCAGTAGCTCTACCTCCAGGAGGAAACACACGACGCTGCACCTAAATGCATTTCGGGGAGAACCAGCTATCACGGAGTTTGATTGGCCTTTCACCCCTACCCACAACTCATCCCCTCAGTTTTCAACCTAAGTGGGTTCGCGCCTCCACAGAGTCTTACCTCTGCTTCACACTGGCCATGGGTAGATCACCCCGCTTCGGGTCCAGGACATGCCACTAAAAACACACTAGTTAGTATTCGCTTTCGCTACGACTACCCCACCAAACGGGTTAACCTCGCGACATGCCGCTGACTCGCAGGCTCATTCTTCAAAAGGCACGCCATCACCCCACACGGAGGCTCTGACGGATTGTAAGCACATGGTTTCAGGTACTATTTCACTCCCCTCCCGGGGTACTTTTCACCATTCCCTCACGGTACTAATCCGCTATCGGTCATAAGCAGGTATTTAGGCTTACCGGGTGGTCCCGGCAGATTCACAGCAGATTCCACGAGCCCGCTGCTACTCGGGCAACACACCAATTGCAGATGCGAGTGTTTCACGTACCGGACTCTCACCGTCTACGGCAGGACATTCCAATCCACTTCCGCTACACCCACACACACGCAACGCAGGACTAGCAGACCCTGCAACAATGCATCCCCACAACCCCACGCACGCAAACCCTGCCAGGTATCACACGCACGCGGTTTAGCCTCATCCACGTTCGTTCGCCACTACTAACGGAATCACAATTGTTTTCTACTCCTACGGGTACTGAGATGTTTCACTTCCCCGCGTAACCACCAATTAGACTATGAATTCATCTAACGGCGACCGCCCACAACGACGGCCAGGTTTCCCCATTCGGACACCCTCGGATCAACGCTTAGTTGGCAGCTCCCCGAGGCCTATCGCAGCCTCTCACGTCCTTCATCGGCCTACTATGCCAAGGCATCCACCATGCGCCCTTACAACACAACACACAAATACTCAAGAACAATCACAAACAGAAAAACTGCTTGACAAAATCGAACTTACAGAAAAACAAGATGCTCGCGTCCACTATCCAGTTCTCACACAACACCCACACACCACAGAACAAACCACCACACAGCAGCCCGCCTGCAGCACGCAGCAACCTGTACAACAGGAACAACAACACGTGTGTCATCCCAGACACCCAACAGCGCACCAACAACCAACCAACACAAAAAAGGAAAGCACCTTAAACGTTTAATCATCACTTACACACGCGCAGACCACCATCACTTCAGCAGCCTGACCAGCAGGTGTTCCACCCAAAAAACAAAAAAGCCACACGCCACCAACACGATGACACATGACACAAAGAAAAAATAATCTCCTTAGAAAGGAGGTGATCCAGCCGCACCTTCCGGTACGGCTACCTTGTTACGACTTCGTCCCAATCGCCAATCCCACCTTCGACAGCTCCCTAACGAGTTTAGGCCACTGGCTTCGGGTGTTACCGACTTTCATGACGTGACGGGCGGTGTGTACAAGGCCCGGGAACGTATTCACCGCAGCGTTGCTGATCTGCGATTACTAGCGACTCCGACTTCACGGGGTCGAGTTGCAGACCCCGATCCGAACTGAGACCGGCTTTACGGGATTAGCTCGCCCTCACGGACTGGCAACCCACTGTACCGACCATTGTAGCATGTGTGAAGCCCTGGACATAAGGGGCATGATGATTTGACGTCATCCCCACCTTCCTCCGAGTTAACCCCGGCAGTTTCTTACGAGTCCCCACCACAACGTGCTGGCAACATAAGACAAGGGTTGCGCTCGTTGCGGGACTTAACCCAACATCTCACGACACGAGCTGACGACAACCATGCACCACCTGTATACAAGCCACAAGGGAAACACCATCTCTGGCGCGATCCTGTATATGTCAAGCCCAGGTAAGGTTCTTCGCGTTGCATCGAATTAATCCACATGCTCCGCCGCTTGTGCGGGCCCCCGTCAATTCCTTTGAGTTTTAGCCTTGCGGCCGTACTCCCCAGGCGGGGCGCTTAATGCGTTAGCTACGGCACGGATCCCGTGGAAGGAAACCCACACCTAGCGCCCACCGTTTACGGCATGGACTACCAGGGTATCTAATCCTGTTCGCTCCCCATGCTTTCGCTCCTCAGCGTCAGTTACTGCCCAGAGACCCGCCTTCGCCACCGGTGTTCCTCCTGATATCTGCGCATTTCACCGCTACACCAGGAATTCCAGTCTCCCCTACAGTACTCAAGTTATGCCCGTATCGCCTGCACGCCCGGAGTTAAGCCCCGGAATTTCACAGACGACGCGACAAACCACCTACGAGCTCTTTACGCCCAGTAATTCCGGACAACGCTCGCACCCTACGTATTACCGCGGCTGCTGGCACGTAGTTAGCCGGTGCTTCTTCTCCATCTACCGTCAGAAACCCTTCGTCGATGGTGAAAGGAGTTTACAACCCGAAGGCCGTCATCCCCCACGCGGCGTCGCTGCATCAGGCTTCCGCCCATTGTGCAATATTCCCCACTGCTGCCTCCCGTAGGAGTCTGGGCCGTGTCTCAGTCCCAATGTGGCCGTCCACCCTCTCAGGCCGGCTACCCGTCGCCGCCTTGGTAGGCCATTACCCCACCAACAAGCTGATAGGCCGCGGGCCCATCCCACACCGAAAAAACTTTCCACCACAGCATCCACACCATGGTCCTATCCGGTATTAGACCCAGTTTCCCAGGCTTATCCCGAAGTGCAGGGCAGGTCACCCACGTGTTACTCACCCGTTCGCCACTCGTGTACCCCAGCAAGCTGGAGCCTTACCGTTCGACTTGCATGTGTTAAGCACGCCGCCAGCGTTCGTCCTGAGCCAGGATCAAACCCTCCATCAAAAACCCTTCAAATCAGAAGAATCACAAAACAATGAAAGGCCCAAAAACCTGACAAAAACAAAACAAACAACCACCACACACAACACCAATTGCATGCGGCCTGGCCGTTATCCAAAAAACGTTCCCTCTCCCGAACCGACGAGGCCAAAAGAAAAAGGAACAAAACCATGATCTTTCCCACAAATGAAAAAACCACGCGAAAAGCACCCAAACAAGGCGCCGCCACGCAATCCATCACCCGCAAGCACAAAAGGACCCAAAACAAACAAAGGCCCCGGCACCCACCAGCAACACACACGCAAACGACAACCAAACAAGCACTTTCCCAAAAAAGTATTAGTTAGTACATCGGCACACTATTGAGTTCTCACACAACACACACCCACAAAACAACCACCACAACCAAGCAGCAGCCACCCCGCGAGCAGCGAGAGAAAACATTAACAAACAATTAACCAGAAAGTCAAACCAACGACTCCCAGCGGCTAACCGCACGAAAACATTTCCCCCACATCAGCCAACCAAACACATAAACTGCCTGGCCGCGCTGACCTCTGAATACATTACACACACGCCCTTATTTAAGCGAATCCGCTGGTAGAACCATGAAAACAATTCACTTTAGTTAACCCCGTACGCCAAATCAGAGACTTCCTAAGGCTCGGTCGCTACTTGTCAGCAACTCAGCAACCGACCAATTACTTAGTCAGAGCCGCCTTGTCACCTGCGAGTCGTCGCCAAGCAGTGGCAGACGCGACACCCATCAGCGCACCCGCCCCCAGAAACACGCTGCCCGCACCCATCGCGGTAGCACCCAAACCAGCAACCGGCGGCAGGATGACCTGCGCCAAGCGGTTACCCATCAGCCGGATGGATAGCGCCTGAGCACGCACCTCGGCATCCACCAGGGAGCTCACCCACGTCATCGACATAGGCATGACAAAGCCCCACGCCAAGCCACAGATACCAACCGCGATAACCATCAGCCACGCACTCTGTAGCCACGGCATTGCCAAAAGCGGCAGGACACCGGCACAAACTGCAATGATAAGGACCCGATTGCGGTTAGCTTTGCGCAAAACAGTCGGCATGAGGGCTCGGGAAATAATCGCAAGACCACTACGCGCACCAAGGATCGCCGTCACCTCGGCAACACTAAAGCCCAGTTCACGTCCCAGCACCGGCACATATGCCGTCAACAGGTCAATGGCCACGATGACCGCAATTGAGACAGCCATGGCGCTGGACATGCCATCGATACGCAGGATGCTTAAGACCGATGCGCCACTGGCTTCGGCCTGCGCCGGTCGCCTCTCCTCCATCCGGCTGCGGTCGCTAACAGTCGACGCCGGAGAATACTCAGTTGAGCTAGCAGCTTGCACTTCGGCGGCTGCATTCGCTTCGTGCCGTCGATAAGCAGTTGCGACCGGCCAGCCGATGACCAGGGCGATCGCACCGATTCCCGTCATCGCCCAGAGCGCGGAAGTGGTGGCGGTCATGGCGCTGCCGTCGTGGTTGGGAGTGAGCAGACCCGCACCGACGATGCCGAGGAACTGCCCGACAGAGATTCCAAGCGTGAAGTATGCAAAGAGGCTATCAAGCCCGGCGACGCCGCCACGCAGGTGCGAAACCATGCCTTGAGCGGCGATGAGCGTGGTCATGTGGGCAAAACCCAGGGCCACGTAGCCGAGCAGAAGAATAGGTAGGTTCGGCGAGAGCGCCATTACTGCCGCAGCGATGACGGTGGCGACGAGACCGGAGTACATGACTTCGGTGGCACGATGGCTGTCGACAAGCTTGCCGGCGGGAAGCGCAATAATAAGAGGTACAAGTGAAAATGCGGCAGTGAACCAACCGACGGTGGCGGCGGAACCGCCAAAATCGAGGACTCGCCAAGAAAGCAGCACGCGACCGCCGTTGAAAACCGCTTGCCCCAACACAGTAATGAGAACCAATAGGCCGAACCAGCGTCTCATACCTGTTTGCAACTCCCCTTCTCCTGTGTGGTCGCACTCTTCGCGGGGTGATTTCTTTGCACGTCAATACCTAAATTGATCGGTGTTTTCTCGTCGGCTCGCACTTCTGCCAACCCGCGAAGAACGGTCAAAGCAATGCGGCTTATTAAGAATAGTCCCTGAAGTTAAACATGTTTAGCGCATAGAATGAATTATTCGGGCATCCTTGTCGATGTAACCGGTTTGCTTATTTAGTTAATAAAGAATCAGGAATTAGGAGCCATGCTTGAACGCACATTGGTGTTCGTCGATACGTCATATTTACTGGCGAGCTTTTACAACTCGTGGGAAACCGGAGCCCGCGGGCAATTAGAAATCGACCTTAGAGAAGTAGTTAGTGTCCTTGACCGAATGATTAACCAGCAGCTGAACCAGCCAGTTCAGCGGCAACTTTGGTACGACGGCATCCCGGAGTCGGGGCCGCATCGTTACCAGCGCTCACTGCGCACGATTGATGGTGTGCAGCTGCGCGCAGGTCAGCTCATTGAATGGGGTGACCGACGGACGCAGAAGGCCGTCGATACGCGACTCGTCGCAGACATGGTTGTCGCCGGCCTGCGCAACCAAGTTTCCGATATCGTGCTGGTCTCGGGCGATGCGGACATGCTGCCCGGCGTCGCTGAGGCTTCGGCCGCCGGTGTGCGCGTGCATCTCTACGGCTTCGGCTGGGACTCCATGTCCGGTGCACTTCGCCATGCCTGCGATTCGACGACAATCCTCGATCCCCGCGAGGACTTCGCCGACGCCATGCAGCTCAATGTCCTCGAGGGTCCAATCCCACCGGTCGTCCGCACGAATAAGCCGCTGGGCGATGCCGAACCAATCGAAGATCTCGGCGCCACCTGCGTACCGGATACGCGCATCACTCCTCCGGGCGAGGACTCGCTTGACGACGGCACGGAGAACACTCCCTCCGCTGCCGACGGTGACGTTGCTTCGCCGGAGGCCGGCACTCCGGAGGTTCCGCAGGACCAGCGCGTTGTGCCATCCCCCACGGCTGACCGCGACTCCGACTGTCGCAGCGAAGACAATGCCGCAGCCACGCCGACGGCCAAGGCCGACTCGCCGAAGTTCAACGAAGTCGAGCACGCGGCTAAGATGGGTGCCCGGGAAATCCCGGCGCAGGCTGAGCACCGCGCTGAGGTAGAGCGCACCGGCGGTTTGGAAGCTACACAGGTGGATTCCGCTGCTTCGGGCGTTTCGGCTGACTCGCCAACGCAGCCAGCGCAGCCAGCGCAGCCTTCTCCAGCGGCCATGCCCGGCGCGACAGTCAATACTGGCAGTGGGGCTGGTAACGACACTGCGAACAACATCGGAGCCGAGAATGCAAGCGCGTCTGCCTCCGATTCCGCGTCGTCGACTGCAACCGGCAGTGGGGAGTCGGCGACGGAGCCGTCGGCAAGCGAAGACGGTGCCAACGCGAGTCCACCGAAACCAAGCCCGCGGCCGAATCCTTCGATGATGGCGCCAAGGAGGAAGCTGCGTAGTCGATACGTGCCCCTGCCGAACGAGGTGTGGGCATCCGCGGGTTTCCAGACGCCGTTCGATGTGGGACAGCAGTACGCGAACTGGTGGTACGAGAATATTGCGAACGAGCAGGCGCGCGATAGTGCCCACTTGCTCTCTGGTGGTGGGCTGCCGCCGGACATTGATCGTCCGCTGCTGCAGTTTGCGTGCGAAACCCTGCACGAATACACGCTGACGGAGACGCAGCGCGTCAATCTGCGCGATGGTTTCCACGCCGGTATCCGCGGGGTGCTGCTCGCGCGGAAGAACGGCGAATTGGAGAAGTAGCGCGCCTCACGGCTTCGGCAGTTTCGATGGCTTCAGCACTACTGGCGCTACTGTCGCTGCTGGTGCGGCTGACGCGAGAAAGTGTCGGGGTTTATGGCATTTTAGGATGGTTTTTCCCGCTCAGACTGCCATAAACCCCGACACTTTCTTGTTGGCGATTGTTGGCAACTGGTGAAGGCTACTTCGCTTCGTCTGCGTCCGTTGTGGTGTCCTCAACGGCCTCGGCGGACTCCAGCTCGCCGGCATTATCCTTCGCGGCAGAACCGGATTCGAGAGCAGCGCTTTCATTATTCATCTGGGCACGAATTTCGGCCAGGCGCATGTCGGCAGCGGCATCGCGAGTCGAAGTCTCGATCTCAGCCATGCGACCTGCTTGTGAGGATTCCGCGAGCTCCTGAGCGCCCAACGCATTGGCGTAGCGACCTTCAATCTTCTCACGGACCGAATCTAAAGTCGGCACATTCGGATCCTCGGAAATACCCTGCATGCTCTGGAGAGTCTTCGACGCGGTCTCTTGCATCTTGGCCTGATCCGCCTGCGACTCCAGCTTGCGGATATCCTGCTTAATCTGCTCGTAGCGAGCCTGCGACTGCTGCGCCTGACGCTGTGCCTCCTCAGCAGCAGATACGGCCTGCTGGTGGAGCTGCGTAGTATTTTCCAGCTCCTTTTCAACATTCACCAGCTGGGTGGCAAACGCCTCAGCAGTGCTTTCCATCTTCTGTGCAGTGGCCTCATCGCCCTTGGCACGAGCCTGATCCGCATTGGCGAGTGCCTGGCGGGTGTTCTCGGTAATCTTGTCACGCTCGGAGGTCAACCGCCCCAGCTGCATTTCCAGCTGATTGCGGTTGCCGATGATAGCCGCAGCCTGACGCTGAATCTCCTGATGGCGCTGACGCTCGGCCTCAGCTGCCTGTGCAATCTGAACCTTCGGATCCGCATTGTCCTCGATTTTCTTATCGAACGAAGACATCATGTACTTCCAGCCCTTGGCAAATGGATTAGCCATGCAAATCCAACCTTCCTCAACATATGCGGAATAACTAATCGGAACCGAGAAGATTCCATCTCTTAAAAAATTGTACGTGAGCTAGCTCGCTCTCTCTCGGCAAACGGAAAGAGCTGGTTACCGACAAGCAAGACTCCCCCAGAGTTGTAAACTCTCTAAACATGGTTCATTGCCCTCAACGCGCGTACCGCGGACTTGCCGCGAGTCTCGCCGCGGTAATTACTCTGTCAGCAACTGCGCCGCTGGCTAACGCGACAGTCACCGCAACTGCTGACTCCACCGATACCGGCGCATTTTCGCAGGTAGTCGTCGCAGCTCCATCCTCAACGGAGCCGACTAAGCCCTCCGACGCAAAAACCAAGAAGACCACCGAAAAGCCAGCTGAAAAGACTCCCGAGAAGAGCACAGGAAAAACCACAGAGAAGTCGGCGGAACAGTCGCCTGAGAAGTCGACTGAGAAAACCTCTTCAACGACATCGGAAACGTCCTCAACGGAGCCGTCGGAAAGCACTGCGAAAAGTGAGCCGAAGGCGTTTCCCCCACTTGTGCCGGGGGCGAAGACCCAGTGGGGCCTTGGCGTCCAAACTCGTCTCGACCAAGTGACCGAGGAGTTTGATGCTAAGGGCGGCATGCTCGGCATGGGCATCCTGGATCGCCAGACCGGTGAGTTCATCTGCAACGCACACTGTGATGATGTTTTTCGCCTCGCCAGCCTGATGAAGGTATTCATCGCCGATGTCGTGGCCTACTCCAACTACACACAGCCGAAGAAGGACGAGATCGTCGCTGGCCAGGGCGATATGCCGGTTGAGGGCAACCCTGACGCCATGCTGCGCGACGACATGATTCGATACTCCAACAACGAAGCAACTGACGAGCTGTGGGATTCCTACGGCGGTGTACGCATCGTTGACAATGTCCGGCAGCGCTACGGCCTGTCGGATAAGACCGTCGGCTCGCCTATGTGGGGAGCCACCACTAGTACGCCAGCCGACATGGTCGCCTACTTTGACCGCATGCTGAGCGAAGAAGGCGGACTGAGCGACACGGAGACCAAATACATGCGTCAGCTGATGTACTCACTGCCGCGCTACTCC
The DNA here is from genome assembly GCF_016889425.1 of Corynebacterium amycolatum. Classification (NCBI taxonomy): domain Bacteria; kingdom Bacillati; phylum Actinomycetota; class Actinomycetes; order Mycobacteriales; family Corynebacteriaceae; genus Corynebacterium; species Corynebacterium amycolatum. The sequence goes on along the minus strand of NZ_CP069513.1, from coordinate 706,155 downwards.
TACGGCGATGCAGACCAGAACTTCGGTCTGCGTGCAGCGCTACCGAAGGAAACGATTGCCAACAAATCCGGTTGGTACGAAGAGCAGCACACCACTGCCGGATTCCTTGGCGACGATGACCGTTACGCTATCGCGGTTCTGGGCAAAAACCTGACCGCCAACGACCTCACCGAAGCTGTCAAGCACGTGTTCCCGGGCGGGCAGGTTCTGCCAACAGGTGAGAAGGAGACAAAGCATGCCCGCACCAGCGCGGCACTGTCGATTGAGGAGGACTCAAACAAAGTCGCTCCAGCCCTGTGGGCACTAGTAGCGGCACTCGCTGGCTTTGGTATTGGCTGGCTCATTCGTGGCCAGCGCGCGGACTAGATACAAAAAGCCCCCGCGGGCTTGAGGCGCGGGGGCTTATCCGGCAGTGCTCCAAGTTGGAAAACGCACAGTATGCGGACTAAATCGCAGAATTTACTCGGTAGCGCTATCCTGTGCGGCCTGCTCGGCAATCTGCGCACGGACATCATCCATGTTCAGCTCCGAAGCCTGGCCAACCAGGTCGCTCAGAGCGGTCTCAGGCAGCACACCAGAGTGCTGGAACAGCAGGATTCCCTCGCGGAAAACAAACAGCGTCGGAATCGACTGAATGCCCAGGGCGGCCGAAACCTCCTGGTTGGCATCGGTGTCCAGCTTTGCGAACACTACCTCTGAGTGCTTCTCCGAAGCCTTCTCATAAATCGGGGCGAACTGGCGGCACGGACCGCACCAGGATGCCCAGGCATCAACGAGCACAATGTCGTTGTTCTGAATAGTCTCAGCGAAAGTCTCGTTCGTAATATCAACAGTTGCCATGGGTCTAACTCCTCTTACTCTTTAACGTCGTGTTCTAACTTCACGTTCTTTACGTAGGTTTTTACCCGTTAGTCTCCCACAACGCACGCGGGGGTCGATTCATTCCCGCCGGGTTCGCGGGGACGTCGTAAAGCGGCGCGTGCTAGTGGTTGATGCGGACGGTGTTGATCTGTTTACCCAGGCCATCGATGGTGATAATCATTTCCTGACCATCCTGAAGGTAGGTCTGCGGGCTCATGCCGTGGCCAACACCCGCCGGCGTTCCCGTGGAGATGACATCGCCCGGGTTCAGCTGCACGAACTGTGAGATGTAGGCGATTAACATCGCCGGGGAGAAAACAAGGTCCGCAATCGGGGCATCCTGGCGCAGCTCTCCGTCGACATATGTGCGCACCCGTGCGGAGTCCGCATCGAAAGCATCGGCTGTGAGCATCCACGGACCGAAAGCACTGGCGCGCTGCAACGTCTTCCCCTGTAGCCACTGCGCGGTGGCGTACTGGAAATCGCGCTGGGTGAAGTCATTCATAATCGCGTACCCAGCGATAGCGTCCTGCGCCTGCTCCTCCGACACCCGCAAGCAGGTCTCGCCGACGATAACCGCGAGTTCGCCTTCATAATCGAGCTTTTCCGCGCAGGCCTCCGGCACTCGGATATCATCCTTCGCACCGGCGACGGCATCGGCAAACTTCGCGAATAGCGTCGGCACCTCGGGGCGCTGGTGTCCCATCTCATCGATGTGCGCGGCATAGTTCAGGCCAACACAGACGATCTTGCCCGGCCGCGTGATCAGCGGTGCGAACGCCCACGCGCTCTCCGCCATGACGTTGTCAGGGTTGTCCCCCGCCTCCGCCAAGAGTTCTTCCGCTTCACGACGCCACGTTGGCCGCGCTAACACATCTCCGAGACAGTGGTCATCAAAAAGGACCGCTACGCCGTCGCCGAGAACAGCGGCGCGGGTTGCACCCTGGTATCGCAACGTTGCTAGACGCATGGCTTTCTCATTTCTTTATGGCTATTCTCTGTGTCACTTCTGCCGCCTGATCGGCTCTCGGTTCCACGCTACCGCCTTGTTGAGCTGAATTAGGAAGCAGGTTCGCTCTTTGGTTGACGCAGAGCCTCGCCTTCAGGCTGGGAGGGAAGATTCTGGCTGCGCTGAAGAGCACGCTGTCCCGGCGTAGTCATGCGCACTACCCAAGCAGGACGGACGAAGAGCCATCCGGCACCGATGGCAAGCAGCAACCTGTGCAGACCGAGACACAGCATCGCCGCGATGATGGCCACCAGCGGCGTCATGATGACCAAGTGTGGGTCCTTCGGCAGGATGAGGTCGCAAATAATCATGACCACAACCAACATTGGAATGTGCATGAGGAAGATAGGCAGCGTTCGGCCGCCAATCTTTTCAAAGGGCACAACTAGGCGAGTGTTCTGCAGCATCGCCATAACATTGATTGCAGCCAGTGCGCCAGTGGTGGACAGGTACACGTGGGTGAAGCCGACGTTGCCTTCGTTAAAGCTCGCGTAGGTCGCCTGCACCCAGATTGCCACCGACAGGAACGCCGTCAGCGTCACTAGCAGTGAGAGGCCGCTGCGACGCTGTGCCATCCGGAAGATCCAGGGCGCACCGTACATGCCCAGCACGTAGAAGAACAGCATCTTGCTGACAAAGTCCCACGACCAGCTGGATGAGGCAAAAGGCGCCCATGCACTAATGAGGCCTGAAACGATGAGCTGAATCACCGGATGTACCCAGCGGAATGCTCGTGTGAGAATTGCAAATAGCGCCAGCGCCCACAGGAACCACAGGTAAGAAGTTGGCTCGATGACCGCGTGAAGCGTGTTGTAAATCCGCGGCCCCCACGCGCCGCGGTCCGCAATCGACGGCGGAGACACGATGCCATCGGCATCCACGTGCGTATATGGCATGAGGAAAAGCACGAAGTCACGCAGTGGAACCCAAATCACGTAGAGATAGACCATCACCCAGATTCGGCGATTGGCCAACTTATGCCACGACTCCTTGAGTGCCTTGCCGGCGAACAGACCAGATAGCAGGAAAAACAGCGGCATACGGATTGGTCCGAGGAAGAAGTTAATCCCCGCCCACTGCGCCGTGTAGTAACCGTGCGCTTGCAGCTCTGTGATGGCATGGCCAAGCACAACCAATAGAATGCACAGCCCCTTGGCCGCATCTACCCAGCCGACGCGCTGTTTCGGCGCACTCTTATGCCTTTTAGCTTTGGCTTCCGCTGCCGCGGGAGCGGCAGTTGGTGACATAGTGCTTCCCCGCTTCCCGACGACTCCGCGTAACCCTCAAAACCTTCAAAACCGTCAACACACGAAAACTCGCCCCATTGACTGTCACTCACCTTACCTAGCCACCCGGATTGCACTAATTCTGGGTGGCTAGGCCAGGAACCTAGAGAGAACCGCTGGGCTCCTCCGCCAGGTTGGCGAACCTGGAGTAGTGCAGCTGGTGGGCCACAGCAATGCTTCCGGTCGGTCCACCACGGTGCTTTGCGACGATAATATCCGCCTCACCAGCACGTTCATGGTCAGCCTCCTGCGAGTCCGGCCGGTAAATCAGCATGACGATATCGGCATCCTGCTCCAGTGAGCCCGACTCACGCAGGTCCGAGACCTGTGGCTTCTTATCCGTGCGAGCTTCCGGACCACGGTTCAGCTGCGAAATTGCAATCAGCGGTACCTCGAGTTCCTTCGCCAACAACTTGAGCTGACGGGAGAACTCCGAGACCTCTTGCTGTCTGGACTCGACTTTTTTACCCGAGCTCATCAGCTGCAGGTAGTCGACCACGATCATCTTCAGATCGTGCTTCTGCTTCAGCTGACGTGCCTTCGCGCGAATCTCCATCATGGTCAGGTTCGGCGAGTCATCAATAAACAGCGGAGCATCGCGGATCTTGTCGCCGACCTCGACCAACTTGGTCCAGTCCCGCTCATCCAGGTCACCGGAGCGCAAAGATGCCATGTTGATCTTCGCCTCTGCGGACATGATGCGCATCATGATTTCATTGCGCGACATCTCCAACGAGAAAATTGCGCTGGTCATGCCGTTGCGAATCGAGGCCGAACGCATGAAGTCCATCGCCAGCGTGGACTTACCCACACCCGGGCGAGCCGCAATAATCACCATCTGACCTGGGTGAAGACCGTTTGTCAGCTTGTCCAGGTTGGTAATCCCCGTCGGCACACCCTGCGCCAGACCGCCGTTTTGGGTAATAAGATCCAGTTCCTCCAGCGTGTCATCCAGGACATCGGCGATGGGAACGTAGTCATTCTTCGTGTTCTCACGTCCAACACTGAAGATGAGCTGCTGCGCCTCATCCACCAGCTGCTCCGGCTCCGTGTCCTCCGCGCCCGCATAGCCGATCTGGGCGATCTTCGTGCCGGCCTCTACCAGGCGACGGATTGTCGCCTTCTCCGCAACAATGCGGGCATAGAACTGCGCATTCGCCGCCGTTGGCACCAGGGAGGCCAAGGTGTGCAGGTACAGCGGACCACCGATGCGCTCCAGGTCTCCAGTTCGATCCAGACGACCTGCCAGCAAAATGGGGTCAATTTCCGAGGACTCACCGTAGAGGTGCAAAATCGCCGAGTAAATCGTCTGGTGCGCCGGTCGGTAAAAATCCTCCGGTGTCAGCTGCTCGTACACATCCGCAACGACCTCTGAGTTCAGCAGCATCGCGCCGAGCACACTCTGCTCCGCCTCGATATTGTGCGGCGGCGTGCGCTCAAAAGTCGCGCCAGCGACCGCACTCGCACGAGCGCCACGACCACGGTCTCGCTCCCAGTCCCGCGCCCCAGATCCGCTTGCCGACGATCCGTTGCCCGAGCTCTGCGAGAAAGAATACTCCTCCGGTGGAGCATCCTCTACCGGCGGTTCCGGGGGCAGCGGAACGTCATCGAAAGAATCATCGTGGGAACTTACCGAGTAGGACGACGCCTCGTCCCCTGCTCCTGAATGACCACCATCACCTACAGGCTGACTCATCGTGAGCAGCTCCTCCCCTTCTGGACCACTTAGGTGCCTTTTCAACCCTGTTGCTGACTGACCGTCACATTCAATATGTCTGTTCCGACCGCCAGCACTGGACACCTGACTACCTACCGCAGTTATACCTGTTCGAGCGGATTGACGGACCTGTAAAAGTACCCTTGAAGGCCCCAGAAAACAATCTTCTACGGCGTTTATCCCCGAAGTTATCCACAGCACCTGTGGATAGGCCTGGGGAGAACATGTGCACAATCAAGAAAAGTCCAGGTGAACGGTCCGTAACCCTAAACCGCCGCTTGAATGTTAACGGGGGTAGCGGAGTTTCAACCCGAAAATATTCTATCTACGCAGGTCAGTACATATTTGCCTTAATCCTGCACAAATGTAATCCTCTGTTGCCCTTTTAGCATCGATGCTGCTCATGCGGAGATTATTAACGATGAATTAATAAAAATCTCGCGTTCTCCAGAAAAGTTATCCACGGCAGCCAGGCAAGTTACCCACAGGTTTATCCACAACAATCATCGTTAGCCTGTGGACAAGTCGTAGATGCTCTTTCCAGCACCTGCGTAAAAGGCTTTAAGCCAGCCTTAAACCACGAAAAGCCCCGACCTTTCACTACGAAAGATCAGAGCTTCACGTGTGCTGTTGTCATTGGGCCTCAGAGCCCGCGCACATCCTTAGGCGCGGCGCTCGTCGGCCGCCGTCAAAGTAAAAACTTTAAACCGCGAACTTACGCGGCGACGACCTGTACGGAAACATGCGCGGTAATCTGCGGGTGCAGCGCGATGTCAACGGTGTGCTTACCAAGGGACTTGATCTGGCTCGGAGCAAGCACGACTGCGCGCTTGTCGATAGCCTGACCGGAAGCCTTACGAACTGCATCGGCGATGTCACCCTTGGTGACGGAACCGAACAGCTTGCCATTTTCCGAAGCCTTCACAGCAACGGAGACGTTGTCGAGCGAATCAATCTTCTGCTTGACTTCACGTGCATGGTCGAGGTCGCGGATAGCGCGAGCCTCCTGGGCACGACGAATGCCCTCGATCTGCTTTTCTGCGCCGCGGGTGGCAACAATTGCCAGTCCGCGAGGAAGCAGGTAGTTACGTCCGTAGCCGGCCTTGACCTCAACGATGTCGCCTGCGACACCGAGCTTGTCAACGTCGGCGGTGAGGATCAGCTTCATGATCCCTGCCTTTCGCTGGATATGTCTTTAAAAGATTATGAGAATTGTGGATGCTAAATCTGCTGCAAACTAGTCACGTAGTGCCGTGGCTGGAAGGAGCTTAGAACGGAGGCTCATCGCCGCCGAAGCCGCCACCGGCCGGAGGAGCTGAGTTCCACGGATCTTCCGCAGGAGCTCCGCCACCAAAACCGCGATCACTCTGTCCACCCTGGTTGCCTTGGTTTCCACCAAAGCCACCGCCGAAACCACCACCGGCATTTCCACCTTGGCCGCGGTTACCGCCGCCAAAGTTTCCACCGCCGTTGCGTGGAGTGCGCGTGACCTGAGCTCGAGCGAACTTCAGGGACGGACCCACCTCATCGACCTCAACCTCAAAGACGGTACGACGCTCGCCCTCGCGGGTCTCGTAGCTGCGCTGGCGCAGACGACCCTGGACGATGACACGCATGCCCTTGGAGAGACTTTCGACAGCGTTCTCCGCTGCCTCACGCCACAGGCTGCAGGTGAGGAACATGCCCTCGCCGTCAACCCACTGGCCATCTCGGTACACCCGCGGAGTCGACGCGACGCGGAAATTCGCCACGGCGGTGCCGTTCTGGGTGTACTTAAGCTCCGGGTCAGCAACCAGGTTGCCAACCACTGTGATTTGTACGTCTCCCTGAGCCATGCTTCTTCTCCTCGGTTGTATTCTGTCGAGCTGATGATGGGGCTTTCGCCCGCTATCCTACGGCTTTCGCATTACCGGTGTGCCCCATTCGAGCACTCTGGATACGCAAATATGACGCAGATTAACGATCAACCCGCAGCACCTTGGTGCGCAGGATGCTGTCGTTCAGATTCAGACGACGGTCGAGTTCCAGCACGGTTGCGGACTCGCAGGTGAGGTCGACGACAACGTAGATGCCGTCTTCCTTCTTCTCGATCGGGTAGGCGAGGTGGCGCTTACCCCAGATGTCCACCTTCTCCACCTTGCCGTTCTCCTTGCGGACAACGTCGAGGTACTTCTCCAGGGACGGGCCTACGGTGCGCTCATCCTGAGACGGATCGATAATAATCATTACTTCGTAGTGACGCACGGACCTCATCACCTCCTATGGTCTAGTTCTTGTATTTCGGCTACACAGCGTGGTGCGCTGGCACTATCTTTCATGCCAGCCGCTATGCAGCAGGAGGATCGTTGCGTCAAGCAACCCTGCCAGGGTACCGCAGGCAGAGGTATATGTCCTAATCGCAGGCGCCGTCGGCAAGCAGTACTGGCAAGCGGCGTCGGGGCGCCGAATTCAAAGAGACGCACACAGAGCTACTGCGTGCGTCTCTTTAAATTGTGAAGTTGTCGCGTGCTTGGTGGGCAGTTAGCGCTCTAACAACTAACTATCAGGCCTGCGTCCTACATTGCTGTCGAGGAAGCATGCGCCAACGCAATAATCACCGGAATGACTGTCGCGAACAGGAAAGCTGCCAGACACAGAACCCAAATGATTGCTGTTTTCCACTTCTGCATGAAGCCCCAAAAAGCCGTGCCGAACATCAGGAAGCCAATCGCGACGCAGACGATGGTGAAAATCACCCACGTATCCACTTACTGTCCACCCCCAGAGTTACCAGGGTCTCCGCCGCCTTCATTGCCACCACCGAGACCACCGCCCCCTGGAAGCGGGATGGGCAGCAGGTCAGCGATTCCGCCACCGCCACCACCGCCGCCGTCGCCGCCCGGAAGCGGAAGTGGTGCAGGCTGCTCATTGGAGGACTCAGGGGTCGACTCCTCGGATGACTCCTGTTCGGTGGTCTCCGGGGCATAGTCCTGGCCATAGTTAGAGTCAGAGGTCGACGGCGCCTGGTACTGCGGTGCACCTGCGACACCGCCGATTGGTTCCGGCTTAGTGAAGTACTCAAAGTCCTCGTTAGCCAGTGCGTTATCCATGGTGTACTTCCACAAATCACCCGGGGTTTGGGCACCATACATGACTCCACCGTAGGAGTTGTAGAGCGCCGAACCATCGACGTTGCCAACCCATACTGCGGTCGACAGCTGCGGGGTCGAACCAATCATCCACGCATCCTTGTTCTGGCCGGTGTCACCCAACTGCGTAGTACCGGTCTTGGCAGCCGACGGGCGACCACCGCCCAAAGGCTTGTTACTGTAGCCCGCAATGGGCTCCATGGCTGATATCACGTTGGTGGCCACTGCCTTAGAGACTCGACGGTCACCCTTGTCGGCATTGGACTCGTAAACGATCTCACCCTTGGAGTTTTCGACCTTCTCTACGAAGTGCGTCTGCTGGTAGACGCCGTCATTAGTCAGCGTAGCCAGACCAACAGCCATATCCAGCGGACGTGAGAGGTACTGACCCAGGGTGATGCCGTCCTGCGAGTGGCCATTGTCATCCATCAGAGTCTTTTCAATACCCGGGATCGACTCGGCCACACCCAGGCGATGAGCCATCTTGGCGGTGTCATCCGGGCCATTCTTCAGGTCACGCTGCAGGCGAATAAACGGGGTGTTCAGCGACTGCTTCAGGGACTCGTAAATCGGGAGAACACCACCGCCGGCGCCACCGGAGTTGTACAGAGTAGCGTTACCGGACTGGACAGGTGCCGAAGAGTACTGCGCGGTCAGAGGAATGCCCTGATCAAGCGCTGCTGCCAGCGCAAAGATCTTGAAAGTAGAACCGGTCTGCAGACCGCTGTTCGCGTAGTCCCAACCAGTCGGATCATCGCCACCGTAGTAGGCGCGGACAGCACCGGTCTTCGGCTCCACCGAGACGATGGCGGCGCGCAGACCTGTTGACTGGTCGACGTAGTTCTCCATCGCATCCAGGGCAGCCTGCTGCACCGTCGGGTCAATGGTCGTCGTAATGCGAAGGCCGCCAGTGTTGACCTCCTGCTCGGAGATTCCCTCGCGCTCCAACTCAGCCAGCACCTGATTCTTAATCATGGCAGCCGGGCCGGGCTCCGGAGCCTGCTTCGGCGCCAACGCCGGATCGATGGTCTCCGGGTACTGCATTCCCGCGCGGTCCTGCGGCGAGACGATGTTCATCTCCACCAGGCCATCGAGGACGTAGTTCCAACGCTGCTCCGCCTCTGGACGGTTAGTCCACGGATCCAGTGCGGATGGACGCTGAATCGAGGCCGCCAGCACAGCACCCTCTTCGGCATTCAGCTCACCGACTTCCTTACCGAAGTAGGCCTTCGACGCTGCCGCGATACCGTATGCGTTACGACCAAAGTAAATCGTGTTGAGGTAGGCCTCAAGGATTTCGTCCTTAGTCCACTCCCGCGCCATCTTCGCCGACATCACCAATTCCTTGGCCTTACGGGTCAGCGTGCGCTCATTGCCCACCACAGCATTCTTGACGTACTGCTGCGTAATGGTCGATCCGCCACCGGCACTGGAATTACCAGTCACGACTCCCAGAGCCGCACGGCCATAACCGGTCAGGGAGAAACCCGGGTTGGTATAGAAATCACGATCCTCGGCTGCCAGCACTGCATTGCGTACAGCATCCGGCACCTTGTCGATTGTGATGTTGCTTCGGTTACCGCCCTCGGGGACGATGCGCGTGATTTCCTTTTCACCAGTACGGTCATAAATCACCGCAATCTGGCTATTGGCCAACTCCTCTGGCTCCGGCACGTCCGTTGTCGCATAAGCAACACCGAACACAACTACCGGCAACAGCACGACCAACGCCACGGCTAGACCGAGCCACGCTAAAATTCGCCGCTTATTATCAGTCGGCTGTTCTTCCTGTGCCATCGAGCTTTCCTCTTCATGGTCATCTGGTTCATGGTCATCTGGGGCGTACTGCCCCTTCGCCGGGTCCAGCTCGCTTGCCGACGTCATCTCTGAATCGGTGGCCAGACCCTCGTCATTGCCACCGACCGAAACAGCATCAATGCTGTCGCTGGAATCGTCGTCAAGCGATGCGTCATCGGAGCGTGCGTGCGTATTGAAGGAATCAGCATCCGGCTGATCCCACCACTCGTCTGATGAATTAGAACCCTGGCCCTCGTGAGGGCTGTTAGGACCGCCTGGGCTATCGGGTCGATCATTGCTCACGGGTGCTCTCCCTAGTTTTCTGACTCTTCTCGAGCTGCCTGAAGTGTCCGGGTCAGGAAACTCCACTTGCAGTCGGGGCACACCTCAACTTCTTTGACGGTGCACGAACCATATTCATTAACTATTGCGGATAATTCGTTTTCAGTACAAGCAGAGCCGGAACGACGGCCCAAGTTTTCTCCGAACACCCAGAATACGAGTCGGAGATGGAATTTGCGACATACTGGGCACTCTTCCTGGGACTTTCTGCCGTGAAAACGCGCGGCAGCGACCAGCCGAGCATCGGCATCACAGAGTGATTTCCGTGAAATCTCCCCTACACGCCACTGCTCCAATAACTGCTTCTTGAGCAAGGAGTGATCAATCTCGCCCTGCCATGTCATCACGAAGACAGATTAGCAGGCTCGTGCGGGCTGGTTTCACCCCCGCTTTATCGGTAAACACATGCCCCCTCACGGTTCGGGCATCGGCAAAAAACGCATAAAGGTATAACGTCACGCTCGTTACCTCAATGCGCGCGCCCACTCACGGCCGCACCGCTGGCGCAAGGTCCTGGTGCGGGGTTCTGATGCTAGGTCTTGATGCGAGTTCCCGGTGTGAGTTCCCGGCGCGAGGTCAAAGCCTCCGAGCACATAGTTTCAAGGAGAATTACTAAATGAGTTCAATTCGCGTCGCTATCGTCGGCGTCGGCAACTGCGCCTCTTCCCTGGTGCAGGGTGTCGAGTTCTACCGCGATGCAAAGCCCGATGAGACCATTCCTGGCCTCATGCACGTCGTCTTCGGCGACTACCACGTCTCCGATGTCGAGTTCGTCGCAGCTTTCGACGTTGACGACAAGAAGGTCGGCAAGGACCTCTCCGAGGCCATTGTTTCCTCCGAAAACTGCACCATCAAGATTGCCGATGTCCCGACTCTCGGCGTTGAGGTTCAGCGCGGCCCGACCCTGGACGGCGTTGGCAAGTACTACGCGGACACCATCGACGAATCCCCGGCTGAACCGGTCGACGTAGTTCAGGCGCTGAAGGACGCCAAGGTCGATGTCCTGGTCTCCTACCTGCCGGTCGGTTCCGAGCAGGCCGACAAGTTCTACGCACAGTGTGCCATTGACGCTGGTGTGGCCTTCGTCAACGCCCTGCCGGTCTTCATCGCATCCGACCCGGAGTGGGCCAAGAAGTTCGAAGACGCGGGCGTTCCGATTGTCGGCGACGATATCAAGAGCCAGGTCGGCGCAACCATCACCCACCGCGTCATGGCCAAGCTGTTTGAAGACCGCGGTGTTCGCCTCGAGCGCACCCTGCAGCTCAACGTCGGCGGCAACATGGACTTCAAGAACATGCTCGAGCGCGACCGCCTCGAGTCCAAGAAGATCTCCAAGACCCAGGCTGTCACCTCCAACCTCACCGGTCCGCTGGCCGGCAAGATCGATGACCGCAACGTCCACATCGGCCCGTCGGACTGGGTGGACTGGCTGGATGACCGCAAGTGGGCCTACGTCCGACTCGAGGGCAAGGCCTTCGGCGAGGTGCCGCTGAACCTTGAGTACAAGCTCGAGGTCTGGGACTCCCCGAACTCCGCCGGCATCATCATCGATGCTGTTCGCGCGGCCAAAATCGCCAAGGATCGCGGCATCGGCGGCCCGGTTTACGCCGCTTCTTCCTACCTGATGAAGTCCCCGCCGAAGCAGCTTGCCGACGATGTTGCGCGAGCACAGCTCGAAGCATTTATTAAGGGCGAAGACTAAAAGGTACAAGCACTCAAAAGTACAAGCGAGCAGCTCCGAGAGCATGTTCCTTGAAAAGCGCCAGCCGGTTACCCATGCAGTAGCCGCTGGCGCTTTTGTGCTCCTCTATCCCCTATCCTCCCCGTTTCCTTCCACGCCCTCCTCGCCCTACTCGCTGCTGCGCCCACCTCGTCCCTGCCATGGATGCGTGCGCTGCAGTCGTCGTAAAGCTGACAGCAATACATCCGAGAGGATTGATTCGCGAGATATATCGCAAGCCGAAAGTATTCGCGAGAGTAGCCGGATGGCTACCTCCAAGCCAACGTTCTAAGTACAGAAGAAGTGACACTTTAGGGGGTTTCTGCCAGCGCCGAAAAAACCTTATACGCAGATAGGTTTAATGCTTTGTACTGGGGTTTTAGATGATCGATGGAGGATTCCTAATGATTTCATTGCCGAAATCACCAGTTGTAGAAAAATAAATAGCACCCCAAATAAATTTCGTATTGGCAACTAGCGCTGTTCGCATATAACATCGTCGCTATGACATTATCTTCGGGCTCGATTGGCAATCCTAATGCCGTTACTCCTCTGTCGCTCGCTAAGCGCATTCGCCCTCTCCTGACTCGCGCTGAGCTGCTCTACAGCCGCCGCTCCTCGGAGTCCCAGCTCAGTCGTGCGCAGCTGTCCATCATGATGACCCTGGAGGCACTGGGCGCCTGCCGTATCAGCCAGTTGGCTGAGGCCGAGGCCATCCGCATGCCCACCGCCTCCAACGCCGTGCACCACTTGGAGGTCGCCGGCATGGTGGAGCGCGTCCGCGACAGCAAAGACCGCCGTGGCGTCCGCGTTGAACTGACCGACCGTGGCCGTGAAGAACTGCACCGTGTTTCTGAAGAGCGCAATCAGCAGATGGCTGAAATGTTCAGCACGCTGACCCAGGAAGAGCTGGAATTTGGCGCTGGTCTTGAGACGATTCTGTCCAAGATTCTCGAAAACTACCCGGAGCATCCAAAGACAAACCCAAGCGTCTAGTCTCTTTTTCAGCTTAGCCCTGCCCTCTTTAAGCCCACAGGCAGGGTACATAGCTTTTACACGTCATCAGTGCCGTTTTATATATGCCCGCCTATCCACGTAGGCTATTACCCAGAAGCACCACTTGGATATTTCTGAGTAATCACAGGAGGATTAGCGATGGCTTCCCGCCCGCTTCGTATCATGATTGCGTGGCGTCCAGGCGAGTACGGCACCGAAACGCTTGCTTACGCCGCTTGGTTAGCTCGCACCACGAAGGTGCAGATTCGCATCGTCAGCGCACTGTCGCGCGGCTGGCCGCTGACCTCACTGGCTCGGCTGAGCACCAATGACTCCTGGGTTGCCCACGAAACCGAGTCTCTTGAAAAAATCATCAAGGATGAGCTAAAGCTCGCTGGCCTGCGCAAGGGCATGCTTGACGACGATGCCGTGCGGATCATCGAATCCTCCAGCGAATCTACAACTATCTGCAACGAGGCCGAAGAATTCGAAGCTGATATGGTTCTGCTTGGCACGCGCCGAAGCAATACCAAGGACTGGGCCGCCAAGAACCGCAGTCGCTTTACCGCGGGGTCGACTTCGGATGCGCTGCTGCACTACTCGCCAACTCCACTGGGGCTGGCTATCCCCGGCGCGAAACTTTCTAAGCATGGTGTGACCCGTGTCAGCATTTGTTACATTGACACTCCGCAGTCGCACCACGCATTGAATAAGGCTGCTGACCTGGCACACCGTTGGGAAGTTCCCCTGCGTCTGGTCTCGTTTACGCCCCGCGGTGCGACCATGTACCCGACGGAGAACGGCTACGGCCCCTCCTCGGACCTGATGATTGAGTGGCGCGAGCAGGCGATGGGGCTGCTCGACCGCGGTACCGACCGCGCGCATACCCGTTACCCAGATCTGTCCATCGATGCGGACGTGGCCTCCGGCAACGGTTGGGAAGAGGCCATTCAGTCCATCAAATGGAAGAAGGGGGACTTGCTCGTTTTGGGTTCGTCTACTCTTGGCCCATTCGGACGAATCTTCATCGGATCGTCGACTAACCACATCGTTCGCCACAGCCCGGTGCCAATGCTGATTACTCCGGCCTAGTATGGCAAGCACATCAGAAGGGATTTAGAGGCGAGGGGAGCAGATGGTGGATAACGCACCGGGGCACAGTAAACCGGAGCGCAGCGAGGATGAAATCTTCGACGAGCTTGAGCGCAAGATGTATTCCGGCAGGCGCGCCTACATCTACACCGCGGGTGTGATTCTTACTACGCTGCTCGCGGGCCTCATTATCGGCATCGCTGGCGCGATTGTCGGTGGCCCCACCTGTGATGCGGATAAGTCCAGCTTCCTCTGCTCCCGCACGTGGGAGATTCTTTTTCCCGTTGTTCCAGGCGTAATCTCCCTGGTTGGCTGCCTTTTTGGTTTCTGGCAGACCTACGTGGAGTGGAAGAACTTCCGCAACTGGCGCCCGTGGCTCGCCATGTGCTGGGTGCTCATGCCCTTCACTTTGATGTGGATGCTCTCCACATTCGGCGTCCTGATTCTGGGCGTTAAGTAGGGGTAAGAGGCGGCCAGCCTCGACGCCACCCTCTTGAGGTTTTTGCGAGAACGCCTCAAGCGAGAAAGTGTCTGGGCTTATGGCAAATTTGAGCCGATTTTAGGCCTTAAACTGCCATAACCCCAGACACTTTCTTGTACGCACTGGCCTCCCTGGCTACTTCTTCACAACCAGGTTGACCATCTTGCCCGGAACGACAATGACCTTCACGATATTGCCACCGGCGCTCTCCACCGCTGCGACAACCTTTTCGTCGGCACGCGCGACGGCCTCGATATCCTCGCGGGAAGCATCGGTAGCCACGTCAATGCGGGCACGGACCTTGCCGTTGATCTGAACTGGCAGCTCAACGGTGTCATCGACCAGCCACTTCTCGTCAACTGCCGGCCACGGACCGTGCGCCAGGGACTCGGAGTGGCCGAGGCGGCTCCACATTTCCTCCGCGATGTGCGGTGCCACCGGGCCCAGCATGAGAGCCAGCGGCTCCACAGCGGCGCGCGGTGCACCGGCCGATCCGTAGGTCTTGGTCAGGTAGTTGACGTACTCAATGAGCTTTGCGACGGCCGTGTTGTCACGCAGTTCTGCGTAGTCAGAGGTAACCCCTTCCACGGTGCGGTTGAGCGCCTTGAGGTCGTCGTCGGAAAGCGCTGCGTCCGTGACGGCGAGCTCACCGGAGTCCTCATTGACCACCAGACGCCAAGCGCGCTGGAGGAAGCGCTGCGAGCCGACCAGGTCCTTCGTCGCCCACGGGCGGGAAGTGTCGAGTGGGCCCATGGCCATTTCGTAGACGCGCAAGGTGTCGGCGCCGTAGTTGTCGCAGACCTCGTCGGGGGAGACGGCGTTCTTCAGAGACTTGCCCATCTTGCCGTACTCCTGGAAAACCTCCAGGTCAGAGCCGTCTTCGGCGCCACCTGGAATGAAGAACTTACCATCGCGCTCAACTACCTGATCCGCCGGCTGGTAGACACCACGAGCATCGGTGTAGGCGTAGGCCTGAATGTAGCCCTGGTTGAACAGACGGCGGTACGGCTCCTTGGAGGTCACGTAGCCGAGGTCGAAGAGGACCTTGTGCCAGAAGCGGGAGTAGAGCAGGTGCAGCACCGCGTGCTCGACGCCGCCGACGTAGAGGTCGACGCCGCCTGGATCGTCCTTGCCGTGCGTCTCCGGACGGGGGCCGGTCCAGTAGCGCTCGTTTTCCAGGTCAACGAACTTTTCAGCGTTGTTCGGGTCGATGTAGCGCAGCTGGTACCAGGAGGAACCTGCCCAGTTCGGCATGACGTTGGTGTCTCGGCGGTACTTCTTCTTGCCGTCTCCGAGGTCGAGCTCGACGTTGACCCAGTCAGTGGCCTTGTCCAGTGGGGCCTTTGGCTCGGTGTCGGCATCGTCCGGGTCGAATGTGACCGGCTTGTAGTCCTCGACCTCCGGGAGCTCGACCGGAAGCATGGACTCGGGCAGTGCGTGGGCGTGACCGTCCTCGTCGTAGACGATGGGGAAGGGCTCGCCCCAGTAGCGCTGGCGGGCGAACAGCCAGTCGCGCAGCTTGTACTGGACCTTCTCGTGGCCAGTACCTTCCTTCTCCAACCACTCAATGACGGTGGCGATGGCGGTGTCCTTGTCCAGGCCATTGATGTCCAGGCCGGAGTCATTGGCGGAGTTCACGCACGTACCGTTACCGACGTACGCCTCCTTTGCAATGTCACCGCCTTCAACGACCTCGCGGATTGGCAGACCGAAGGCAGTGGCGAACTCGTAGTCGCGCTCATCGTGGGCCGGGACAGCCATGATGGCACCGGTGCCGTAGCCAATCAGGACGTAGTCGGAAATGAATACCGGCACCTGTTCGCCGCTGACCGGGTTGGTGGCGTAAGCACCCAGGAAGACGCCGGTTTTCTCCTTGTTCTCCTGGCGTTCCAGGTCGGACTTGGAGGCAATTGCGGCGCGGTAAACGGCGACGGCCTCAGCTGGGGTTTCCTTGCCGAAGGTCCAGCGCTCATCCACACCCTCGTAGGAACCGCTGCCGGCTTCGACCAGCTGATCCACCAGCTCGTGCTCAGGAGCGAGCACCATGTAGGAGGCTCCGAAGAGAGTGTCCGGGCGAGTGGTGAAGACCCTGATCTTGGTGGAGACCTTCGGGCCGACCTCAGCTGCGAAGTCGACCTCAGCACCGCGGGAGCGACCGATCCAGTTACGCTGCATGGACTTGACCTTGTCCGGCCAGTCCAGCAGCTCCAGATCATCGACCAGGCGGTCGGCGTAAGCGGTGATGCGCATCATCCACTGGCCCAGCCGCTTGCGGAACACCGGGAAGTTACCGCGCTCCGAACGACCTTCGGCGGTCACTTCCTCGTTGGACAGCACAGTGCCGAGGCCCGGGCACCAGTTGACCATCGAATTCGACTGGTAGACCAAGCGGAACTCATCCACAGCTTCGCGCTGCTCAGCCTCGCTGAGCTCAGCGTAGACGCGACCGTCCTTGGTAGCCATCTCGCCGGACTCCAACAGCGGAATCAGCTCATCGATACGACGGGCCTTCTTTTGATCCTCATCGAACCAGGCGTTGTAAATCTGCAGGAAAATCCACTGCGTCCACTTGTAGTAGTCCTGGTCAGTGGTCGCGAAAACACGACGGCGGTCATGGCCAAGCCCCAGGCGGCCCAGCTGGCGCTCCATGTTGGCGATATTCGCTTCCGTCGTCACGCGCGGGTGCGTACCGGTCTGGATTGCGAACTGCTCCGCCGGCAGACCGAAGGCGTCGTAGCCCAGGGTGTGCAGCACGTTTGCGCCCTGCATACGGTGGAAGCGCGCGAAGACGTCGGTGGCGATGTAACCCAGTGGGTGGCCTACGTGCAGACCGACGCCTGACGGGTACGGGAACATGTCCTGGACGAAAAGCTTGTCTTTCGGCGGAGTCGAGCCGTCGGCAGCTGCCAAATCGCCCACCGGGTTGGGGGCGTAGAAGGTGCCGTTATCTTTCCAATACGCCTGCCACTTTCCCTCTAGCTGAGTCGCCAGCTCGGGGGAGTAGCGGTATTCAGTGGCTTCTGCCGAGGACGAGGACTTTTCGCTGTTGGTCATGGTCTCACAGTCTAATAGGTGCGTTTGGCACGTGCCCAACCACCTATATAAATTGGAAGCATGATTGTCATCCCTGTAATTACCCTGGTTCTGGCTGTTTGCATAGCCGTTGTCGCTGGTTTGGCATGGTCGGCGAAGCTGCCGGGTAATAACTGGATTGGAATTCGTGCGCCCGAGGCTCGAAAGTCCCAGGAAAACTGGGATATTACGCACCGCGTTGCCGGGCCGCCGTGGGCTGTGTCCGCCGTCGCTTTCCTCGGCGCCGCCATGCTCGCCTTCCTCGCCATCCGCCCGGAGGCCTCTGGTTGGATGTGGCTGTGGTACGCCGTCGCTCTGCTCGCCGGTATCGCCATGCTCGGCGTTGGTGCGGCGATCGGCTCGCACACCATCGCGCTTTACGACGCCAAGGTCTCCGCGGAGTCCGGCTCCGGTTGTGGGTGCGGTGACGGTGACAGCGGCTGTGGCTGTGGCTCCGCCACCACTGATGCCGCCGACACTGCAGCTGATGATGCCTGCTGCTCCGACAACCCAGCAGCAGACTGCGGTGTCTCCGGTGGCTGCAGCTCCTGTGGCCTGGAAGGACTGTGCACGGACAAGGGCTCATCCGCGAATGCCGCTTTCAAGCCTGTGGACAAGGATGCGCTGCGCAAGGCAGCTGAGCAGAAGAAGTAAAAAATTATTGCAGAGAAAAGCTTCTGCAAAATAGTAAGACAACTTCTGGTTGCCCACTAAACTATTTGTCCATGTGGCAACGAATTGTGAGTTGGCGTCCAGATCCCCTCATCGTCGGTATCGTTGCTGCAGCGATACTGGCGATTTTTTTTCCTGCAAGCGGCACTACCGCTGAGGTTTTCAGCTGGGCAACGAAGATCGCCATCGGCTTCTTGTTCTTCCTCTATGGTGCGCGTTTGAGTCCGCAGGATGCGTTGGCCGGCGTTAAGCATTGGCGGCTGCACATAACCATTCTGGCTTTCACATTCGTGCTGTTCCCAATCCTCGGCCTGCTGATGAAACCCCTGGATTGGTTTCTCTCTCCTGGCCTCTACCTGGGCATTCTGTACATGACGCTGGCCCCGTCAACGGTGCAGTCGAGTGTGAACTTCACCTCCATCGCCAAGGGCAATGTCGCCGGCGCAATCGTCAGTGCCTCGGCTTCTAACCTGCTGGGCATCGTCGTCACACCGGTGCTCGTGATGCTGTTGATGGCCACTGGTGGCGGCGTTCATGTGGATTCGTCGGTGTTCTTGGATATTTCGCTGCAGTTGCTGCTGCCGTTCGCAATCGGCCAGCTCACTCGCCGTTGGACCCTGAAGTTTGCCGCCGCGAAGACGACTAAGAACGTTGACCGACTTTCCATCGCACTGGTTGTCTATGCCGCGTTCTCCGAGGGCATGGTGCAGGGCATTTGGTCGAAGGTGCCGGCCGGCGACATCGTCATCCTCTGTGTGCTCTCGGTAGTGCTGGTGGAATTCGTTTTGCGGCTGTCCGGTTTCGTCGCAAAGAAGATGGGCTTCGACCGCAAGGACCGCATTGCCATTCAGTTCTGCGGTTCGAAGAAGTCCCTGGCCACTGGCCTGCCAATGGCCGCCGTTATCTTCGGTGCCGATGCCAGCCTCTACATTTTGCCGCTGATGATTTTCCACCAGATTCAGCTGATGATCTGTGCGGTCTACGCCGCTCGCTGGGGCAAGGAAGCAGAAGCTGAGCCGGAGCCACAACCCGCTTAACGCGGTCTAGGGCATGGAACCGAGGGGCGAATCCGGCTTGGCACATATACTGGGGCGCACAACATAAGGTTCGGTTTTAAACGAGCAAACGAAAGTGTGAGATTCAGTATGGCTAACGAGAATCCGGCTCCATTCTCTCCGGAACAGCGCGCCGCAGAAGAGACCGCGATCAATGAGTTCTGGTCGTGGTGGAACTCTTTTGGCGCCGATGCGCTCGACTCTATGTTTAGTGTCCAACTCGGTATCGATGGTGCCCCGAACGCCGCCGATGTGGACATTATTGATGTCCAGAAGGAGGTCGGCGGGCGCATCGCCGCCATTAATGACCGGCTCATCTGGGGGTTTGAGGCTGGCGCTCCGTATTCTCGCCATCTTCTGACTGTGAGCGCTGCCGGCGATCCAGAGCTGCGCCCGGTCGCTCGCCGTTGGCTGGAGGCCGCGCCTGACGACGGCGCGGTGTGGTCTTTCACCGACCTCCGCCAGGCGGATCCGGCGATGAAGCTGTCGCTGGGGGATGTCGCAGCTACGTTGGTTGCACAGGGTGCTCTCGAGGCCGATGCTCCCGCCGAGGTCGATCCGGCAGACGCCCGCGTGGCTGTTAGCAGTGGTCATGGGGCAGTGGACGTTCGCCTATTCCACCCGCTGTTCCCGGCAATTGCTCAGTTGGAGGACGGTGAGCGCTTGGTAGCTCAGCTAGGTTTCACACTGCTGCAGCTGGCTCTGGGAGAGGAGGACTTCGGCCTGTGGCTGCGCGGTTTCGCCTTCGCTGGCGAGGAGCCGGAAGATGCTATCCCGCTACCGGAGCTGGGCGGTGTCGTCGAGCAGCTCGCGGAAGAGTGCCCGGAGTGGCTCACCATTGATGCCGAAGCCAACGGCCAGCCGCTCGTCGTCGCTACTCGCGCTCCGATTACGCAGCTGGTGAGCCCGACTATGACGCAGCATGTGCTGATTCAGCTCATGCTCGCTCACATTGACGACAAGGGCTTGCCGACGGACGAGTCGAAGGAATCCCTCTCCGAGTTCAATACCGCTGCCGCTGAAGCCATCGCTGAGGACAAGGGTATTTTTGTCGCAACTGAGCAGTCCGACGGTATGGCTCTGCTGCACTTCTTTATTGACCCGGCATCTGATGCGGAGGCGGGTCTGCGAGCTGTTGCGCAGACGTGGACCGACGGAGAGCACGTTGTCGACACCGCTTACGATCCAGCTTGGCAGCGCGTCGGCCACCTGCGCGTGTAGATTGGTTTTTTGTTATGAACGCTCGTCATCGTCTTACTCCGCGACCATCTCGCGCGATTCGCCTGGGGCTTACCGGTGTCATCGCTGTCACCAGCCTTCCGCTGGCAGCCGGGAACGTCGCTGCGGCTCCGCAGCCGAAACTGACTCCACAGGGCACTATTGATGCTCCGGGGCGCACCCAGATCAGCTTTACCCACACCCCGACCGGCGCTCACTACGGTACGGCCAACGAGAATGAAGCTCGTCCGGGGCTGTCGATTGTCAAGCTCTACATTGCCGACTACGTCTTCAAGCACGGCACCGAAGCGGACAAGGCGAAGGCCACACAGATGATTCGCTACTCCGATGACAACATTGCCAGCGAGCTCTACGGCCGTTACCCGGACTCCATTAACGCCACGGCGCGTGAGTACGGCCTCAGCAACACCCACGGTGCGGGCCACTGGGGCAATTCCACGACTTCCAGCGCTGACACCGTGAAGTTCCTGGAGGCCAAGAAGCGCGAGAACCCTTCCGACCCGGTGCTGGTTGCTATGAGCACCGCGTCACCTGTGGCAGCGGATGGCTACCGTCAGGATTACGGCACCGCCACGCTGCCTGGTGTTATTGGCACAAAGTGGGGTTGGTCCGATGACCGTCAGAGCGTTCACGCCTCGGCGTCCATTGGTCCTGACTTCAGCGTCGCTGCTAACACCTACGGCACCAAGGAAGCTCACACCAGCGATGTTCAGAATGCGTTCGGTGGCACGGTGGGCACTCCACCACTGCCTGGTCTGCCCGACAGCCCGAGCCTGCCCAACATCCCAGGCGTCCCGAATCTGTCCGAGAGCCCGAATCTCGGCGAACTACTGAACTTGCCGGAATCCCCGCAGCTGCCGCAGATTCCGGGGCTGCCGAACTTCACAGGCCAGGTACCGGCGCAGTTCTAGCCACTGACCGCTAGCCGCTGGCACCGTCTCACACAGCGCTTACGCAGCGCACCTCACGCGACAAGGTTCACGAGGGCCATATACAGCGCCGTGCCTACGAATATCGAGATCACGGTGTTGCGCCGCCACCAGTGCAGGAAGATGGTGACGACCAGCGCCACAGGCACGGCCCAGGCAGCGCCGGGGTCGCCACCCTCACCGCTGAGCCCCAACCGTCCAAAGACGGTGTAAACCACCAGCGCCATCATGACTCCAACAGGCATGGTCGTGCCGAGGAATTCGAACAGGGGAGAGCCCTTCAGGGTCCGCACGAACGCAAACGGCAGTGCGCGCAACGCAACTGTCACTGCGCCCATCGCAAAGAGCGCGGCTAGCACATAGCCGGAATCGGGCATCGCGGTCATGCTCGCTCTCCCTCCGTTACACGCTGATTGCTTGACGACGTCATGCGCATCACCCGATCTACTCGTGGTGACCACACGCGCAACAGCAGCATGCCGAAGTACATCAACAACCCGATGACCAGCATCTGGTTCGGGTTAATCAGCCACCCGACCAACGTGCAGACGATAGCGGCCAGGGGCAGTGACCAATCCTTGGAGGTCTCAAACGCGTCCATGGCCAGCACCGTAAAGAGCGCCACCAGTGCGAACTCGGCACCGCGGATCCCTTCGGGCAATGCTGCACCGGTTAGCGCCCCGACAATACCGGAGCCCACCCACAGCAACTGGCAGAGAATCTGAATCGTCAGCAGGCGGCGGCCCGACATCTTTTCAGCCGGATTTGCCGCAGAGACGATGGCATACGACTCGTCGGTAAGCGCGTATGTGGAGTATGCGCGGCCGAGACGAGACTGTATCCGGTCGCGGGGGAACGTCAGCCCGTAGAAGACGTGGCGGAAGTTGACCATAAACGAGGTCACGGCACAGCCGAGCAGACCCGTATGGGCCATAACCAGGCCGACAGCGAGGAATTCCATCGACCCCGCGTAGACCACGAAGGAGAAGATGGGTGCCCACCACCAACTTAAGCCAGTCTGTGCGATGAGTAGGCCGAATGCGAGCCCCAGCGGAATGAGACCCATGCCGACGGGCAGTGTCTGCCGAATGCCGGCAGCTATGTCGCTGCGGTCACTAGTTGCGGCACTGTTTCCTTCGGCATTGATGTGCTCACTCATCTAGTTGTCACGTACATCTACGGGGTAGGTGCCATACAGCGGCAGCGGCCAGGGCTGACGGCGCATGCAATCACCCCAGATGTCAGCGGCAGCAGGCGCGAGTACATCAGAGGGCAGGGCAGGGGCGACGTACCAATCACCGCGATCGAGCTCTTCTTCCAGCTGCCCTGGATCCCAGCCCGCGTAACCGGCGAAGATACGCGCGCCATCGATGCGGTCGCGTACATCCTCCGGCTCCGCGCCGAGGTTGACCAGCGCAAACCTATGGGCGATGCGTTCCATCAGCGGTGCACCGGTAATACTGTCGGTCTCCTCTGGGAGGGTAGCGCCATTTCGCACCACACCAATGCAGATTGGCTGCGTCTGGTTGACCGGACCCCCGACGTAGAGCACCGGCGGCTTAGTCATCAGTGACGCCCAGGGCTCGAGCACATTGTGCACAGGCGTCTGCGAACGCTGCGTGAGATCGACACCAAGGGTGCCGTGCTCATCGTGTTCAATGAGGAAAATCACCGAACGAGCGAATTCCGGCGAGAGCATGCCGGGTGCTGCGAGCAGCAGCATACCGGCGGCCGGGTCGTTGCGCTCGAGGCTGGTAAAAAGCCGGTCGCCATAGAGATTTTCCGGATTAATCGATGCCATTAGCTCTCACTTTCGCTTTCAGCCTGCTCACCGGACTGCTCGTACCACCATTTCTTCAGCGCCAAGATAGCATCCTCACGCTCCAGCGGACCGGACTCCAATCGCAGCTCTTTCAGGTAATTCCAGGCCTGTCCGACTTCCTTGCCAGGCTTCAGGTCCAGAATTTCCATGATTTCGTTGCCGTCCAGATCGGGGCGGACGCGTGCGAGGTCCTCCTGCTCAGCGAGCTCCTTGATTCGCGCTTCCAGGTTGTCGCAGGCTCGTGCGAGGCGTGCTGCTTTACGACGGTTTCTCGTCGTGCAGTCGGCCCGCACGATTTTGTTGAGTCGTTCCAACAAATCTCCGGCGTCGTTGACATAACGTCGCACCGCCGAGTCCGTCCACTTGCCTTCGCCATAGCCGTGGAAGCGCATGTGCAAGTAGACCAGCTGGGAGATTTCATGGCTGATCTTCTTCGGAAACTTCAACTTGCGCAGGCGGCGACGCACCAGCTTCGCACCGACGACCTCGTGCTGGTAGAAGGTGACATTGCCCTGCTCGTTGTAGGCGCGGGTAGCGGGCTTACCACAGTCGTGCAGCAGTGCCGCCCAGCGCAGCACGAGGTCCGGTTCACCGGGTTCTTCCTGGTCAATGGCCTGCCGCATGACCTGCAGGGAGTGTTGATAGACATCCTTGTGCTGGCGGTGTTCATCCTGCGTCATGCGCATATCGGAAATCTCCGGCAGCACGCGGTCGGCCAACCCCGATTCCACCATCAGGTCGATACCACGGCTGGGATCTGCCCCCAGGATGAGCTTGTTCAGCTCAGTGGAGATGCGCTCAACCGTGATGCGGTCAATTTCGCTGGACATTTCCTTCAACGCCTTGAGTACGCGCGGTGCCACGTCGAACCCGAGCTGGGATGCGAAGCGGCAGGCACGCAGCATGCGCAGGGGATCATCGCCAAAGCTGACCTCCGGCGCCCCCGGGGTGTCCAAGACACCCGCGACAAGATCCTCGAAACCTCCGAGCGGGTCGAGGAAGGTGCGAGTGCCGTCGCCATGCAGTTCAACGGCGATGGCGTTACAGCGGAAGTCACGGCGGATTAGATCGCCTTCCAGCGTGTCGCCGAAAGTGACCTCCGGATTGCGACTGACCTGGTCGTACGTATCCGCACGGAACGTGGTGATCTCCACCTGACGGCCATGCCGCTCTGCGGACAGCGTGCCAAATTCAATGCCGGTATCCCAGACAATGTCCGCCCAGTCATCAAGAATCGCGCGCGTCACCTCCGGGCGTGCGTCGGTGGTGAAATCGAGATCCACGCCCAGTCGCCCTAAGAGAGCATCGCGCACAGAACCGCCCACAAGGTACAGACGATGGCCAGCTGCACTAAACGCAGCTGCCAGCGAATCGAGAATCTCCGACTCCTTGGCAATCGCCTGATCCGCCACTGCCAGCATTGCCGTCCTGCGCACCTGTGGGTCCGCATCAGCAGCCGCCGGAGTAGCGCCGTGAGGTGTAGTCGCCCCGGGCTGGTCACCATTTGTCGTTGAAGGAGTCGATTGTGTCACGACCGACACAATACCCGCTTATACCTATAAACCCGGTAGTCTAAGTGGAATGAACAACGTGGTACGCAATGACAACTCGGCGGCGAAGAGCCGTCGACGTCGTCGGCGACCGCGCAGAAGGGGTGACGCTTCCGCGTCCACCAACACCAATAGCGCTACTACCAGCGGAAATTCCGCAAAACGTAGTGGCTCCGGTGCCAATGGCCCCAAATCGGCCAAGCCAAACTCCGGTGGCGCCAAGAAATCTTCCAAATCACCGAAGTCGGCACGACCCTCGAAGCAGTCGAACTACCGCGGTGGCCGTAAGAACGGTCAGGATAGGAACAATCGCCGTCGTCACGCACAGACGAAGCGCACGAACAATCGCCGTGCGCACTCGTCGCGCGCGCAAAATGCAGCGCCGATGCAGACCTCGATTGAGACTTCGGCGGGCGGACTGGTCGTCTCGGGGCTTGCTGAGGCGGTCGGCGATGGCGGCAAAGTCAACCTGTCACGGATTTATGTCGCGCTGATTGGTCGGCACGATCGTCGCGGGCGCCTGCTGTGGTCGATGCCCAAGGGCCATGTCGAGCCCGGCGAAGCTTTCGATTCCACCGCCGAACGTGAGGTGTGGGAAGAAACGGGCATTCGCGGCGAGGTCATCGAGGAGCTCGGTGTGATTGACTACTGGTTTGTCTCCGATGGCACGCGGATTCACAAGACCGTGCACCATCACCTTCTGCGCTATGTCGATGGCGATTTGAACGACGAAGACCCCGAGGTCACTCAGGTCATGTGGGTCCCGGTAGACACCCTGGTGGAGCGGTTGGCCTACGCTGACGAACGCAAACTGGCCCGGCGCGCGCACAATCTGCTGCCCGATCTCGCCCGCGCGGAAAAGCGAGCAGGCCGGCAGACGCCGAGGTGATTGCGCATGTTCAGGTTGCAGTTGCCAAGGAATGTTGTTCGTAAAGTCACGGCCGCCACCGCAGCGCTCATACTGTGCTTGCCGACGACCGTTGCGCCCCCAGCTTTTGCGCAAGATGAGCAGTTGTGGGGCAGTGGTGCCAATCGAGTCGGTGAACAGGGACCCCTTCGGCTTTCGATAACCAGCTTCACTCCGCATGTCGCGGCTCTACATTCGACACTGACCATCAAGGTGCAGGTGCACAACACCTCCGACGCGGATATCAGCAATGTTGCGCTGCGCCCACAGCGGGCCGGCGCACTAGCTTCCTCTGCAGATGCGCGGACGATTCTCGCTGAGCCTGAATCGGTGTTTGATGTGGCTGGGACCTTCAGTGCCCCCATCGAGCTGAAAGCGGGCGAGACGCGTGAGGTTACGCTAAGTGTTCCTATCTCCGCACCGGCCCCAGAAGGACTCGACATCACGGAAGCCGGCACGTTTCCGCTGCTCATCAACGCTAACGGGCAACCGGCAGATGACATCGACCGCCTGCTGGCGGAAACACGCGCACTGCTACCGGTGACGGATTCGCAAGCCGCGGGTGATGAGCCGGAACCGCCTGCCGGCGATGAGAACGACAACGATGAGACCGACAATTCCGATGCGCCCACCCGCCGTGACCCAGTGCCGTTTTCGCTGATTTGGCCCATCAGCCAGCCAGTGCCAGTGGTCGGCGGTGAGACCGGTGACGCACCCTCGTCGCCGAATCTCATCCTCACCGACAATTCTTTGGCCGAATCTCTTGAACGCGGTGGCCGCCTCGACGGTTTGCTCACCTCGTTGGAAAAAGGCTTTGCCGGCCCCGATGGGGAGAGGTTGCGGGAATCGACATGCATCGCCATCGACCCGGAGACCCTCGATGCAATCTCCCGGATGACCCGTGACTACTGGATTGGCACCAGCCGCCCAAGTCCTGTGGAGTCCTCGCCACGACTGCGGGATTCCTGGGGAAACGCGGATGACACCAATCTCACGCATATGCCCGCCAGCGACAATGCCGCCGACTGGCTTAACCGGCTGCACGATCTCACACAGGACACATGCACACTGTCACTGCCGTGGGGCGGCACCGATGCCAGCGCCGTAGCTCGCGTGGCGGATCAAGAGCTTTCCATGGAGGCACTCGCCGCTGGTCGGCAGACCATCGCCAAGCATTTGGACGTTCAGACACTGCCGGGTATCTATTTGCCGGCCGAGGGATACGTAACGTCGGAAAGCGCCCCGCTGTACTCGGCGGCGACAGCTCTGAGCGGAACCACCCCGGAGCACGCATTCGAAGACCGCGTAGATACCGGCGAGACGATGCCTCCCTCGCCCACTCCGCCCGAAGCCGCGCACGACACCACCGTATTGGTCGCGGACAACACCGCTATCACCGCCGATGGTCAGACACTACGGCCTGGCCACAGTGGTGTGCTTGCCGACGGTAGCCGCGCCTTCGCCCTCTCTGGGGCACTGACAGCCTCTCTGGCTGTAACAGGACGGTCGCCCCAGACTGTGGCGTATTCGAATCTGCTCGGACGCTTCGATTTCCGAATCGACTCCGAGGCTGCACGGATGCAGACAGCGATTGGCACTCTGTTCCAATCACTGACTGATTCGGATGCCCCTCGCGCGGCTGTGGTGGCAGCACCACCGTCCGGTTGGGATCCACGCGCTAGCGATGCTGAAGATTTCATGGCCGCGGTTCGGAAAGCCGTGGACGCTAACCTGGCTGAGCTGACTCCGCTGATGGATTCCATCACCGCCGCAGCTCGCGACCTGGATGCGGGCTCGGTTACCCCAGTTGACGAGTTCGCCGATCCCGCGCCGGTGAGTGAAGCGCTCGTGGAGAAGGCTCGGATAGCCTCCCGCGAAATCACGGACCTGACCACAATCATGTCCAACGACCCCAACGTCGCGCTGACGCGGTATGAATTCACCCGCCCCCTGCGGCACGACTTACTGCGCTCGTTTACCACTCTCGGCCGGCGAAATCAGCTGCAGTCAACTGACGTGCAGCGGCGGAGCGAAGAACTCAGCGACCAGGCACTGGTTATGACTCGACGTCTGCGCAATTCAGTGACATTGGTAGCTCCTGGCGGTGTCTACACCCGCGCAACGCAGCTGTCGCCGATTGCGGTGCTGGCTCGCAATGGTCTGCCGCTGCCGGTTCCCGCGTTCGTGCGCGTCGGCGCTGGAGATTCGGTGATGGAGGAGAAGTATGAGGCCGCCATCCCTGCCAAGGGGTCGGTGACTGTTCAGTTCACTCCGAAGTCGGGTGATGATGCAGAATCCACTCCGGCAACCAATGCTCCAGAGGGAGACCGGCCACGGGATAGTGGAGACAATTCCCACAACCTGTTGTTGTGGCTCGAATCACCTGGCGGCACGCCTATTTCTCAATCAGTGAGTATTTCCGTGCAATCCGGCGCTTCCGTCGGGGTTTTGGCTATCGTGACCCTCGTCATCGTCACTGTTGGTGGGTTTTTTGCCGCAAAACGGTCACAGTACTTTCGGAAATAGACCCCCTTTTAAGCAACAATAGGACATGTGACTGACTCAGACGCGCATAAATCTGGACTTCGAGGCCGCATTCGTCGCCCCGCGCCACCGGCTCCGGTTCCGGCGGCGCGGCCAACGGCTGAATCTCAGCCGGCCGAAGCGGCCCCGGACCTAACTCGCGTATCCGGCCATAAGGCAAATGCCGATACCGCCGCTGACGCGATGACGGAATCGGCATCACCATCGCCGGCAAAGGCGGCAACTGCGACAGCAACCGCTTCCGGCGATTCCTCCGCGGACTCGACGACGGACGCAAATCAGGAACAGTCGAACTCGGACATCGTCGCCTCCACGGGCTCGATGGCAATCGCTACCCTGATTTCACGCATTACGGGTTTTTTGCGAAACCTGCTTATCGGCGCGACGCTGGGTCCGGCTGTGGCTTCAGCCTTCAACGTCGCCAACACACTGCCGAACCTGATTACGGAAATCGTCCTCGGCGCGGTGCTGACTTCTCTGGTGGTGCCGGTGTTGGTGCGCGCGGAGAAGGAGGATCCAGATCACGGTGCCGCCTTCATTAGACGTCTCTTGACTGTCTCTATGACGCTGTTGGCAGTGGTGACGGTGCTAGCAGTGATAGGTGCGCCACTATTGACCAGATTGAGCCTTAACGAGGCCGGTAAGGTCAACGTTCCGCTGGCGACGTCATTTGCGTTCTTATTATTGCCGCAAATCATCTTCTACGGCATATTTGCGCTGCTCATGGCGGTGCTAAACACCAAGGGAATCTTTAAACCCGGTGCGTGGGCACCTGTCGCCAACAACGTCGTGGCCATTGCCACGCTCTTGCTATATCTGTTCCTGCCCGGCCAATTGAGTCCGGATTCGGACGGTTCACTCTCCGATCCGCACATCCTGCTTTTGGGTCTTGGTACCACTCTGGGTGTCGTCATTCAGGCAGCCATCATGATTCCCTACCTCAAGCGCGCGGGCATTGACTTGCGTCCGCTGTGGGGTATCGACGACCGCATCAAACAGTTCACCGGCATGGGTGTTGCGATTATCACCTACGTGGCAATTTCCCAGGCTGGTTACTTCATCACCACCAATATTGCCTCGACTGCCTCCAAGGCAGCGCCGACGATTTACCAGCAGGCTTGGCTGCTGTTGCAGGTGCCCTACGGCATCATCGGCGTTACCTTGCTGACCGCCATCATGCCGCGACTGTCCCGCAATGCAGCCGACGGTAATGATGGGGCAGTGGTCCGCGATCTATCCATCGGTACGCGTCTGACCATGATTGCGCTGGTGCCGATCGTCGCCTTCTTCACCGCATTCGGCCGCCCCATCGCCGTCGGTCTTTTCGCGTATCTGGAGTTCCCCCGCGAAACCGCGGAGATTCTTGGCTGGACGCTGTCCTTCTCGGCGTTCTCGCTTATTCCATATGCCATCGTGCTTTTGCACTTGCGTGTTTTCTACGCCCGTGAAGAGGCCTGGACCCCGACTTTCATCATCCTCGGCATTACCACCGTCAAGGTGATTCTGTCGTTCTTCGCTCCTCGTCTGGCTTCTGACGATGAGACCGTCGTCGTGTTGCTCGGTGCTGCCAACGGTTTCGGTTTCGTCGCCGGCGCAGTAATTGGCTTCTTGCTCTTGCGCCGCACTCTCGGACACTTGGACAGTAAGGCGACCGTCCACACCGTGCTGTGGGCACTGGGGGCGTCGCTTGTCGGTGTCGCCGTTGCTTGGGGCGCATTCGCATTGACCGACCTTGTGCTGTTCGATTTCTTCGGTTCCTTCGGCGTGCTGCTGCAGACCATCGTCACCGGCGTGGTCTTCCTCATCGGTACCGGCCTGGTCCTCGCTCAGGCTCCATTGGAAGAGGTCCGCGTTCTGGGCGGCTTCCTCGGCCGCATCCCGGGTCTACGCCGCTTTGCTCCGCAGCCTCATGCAGCCGACAATGCCGTCGCCGACCGTGAGGATATGGAGCGCGAACGTGGCTTCGCCGCTGATGCTTTCTCGATTGCCCCGTCGAACCTGATCGGCGAGGCCACGGGTCTGGCAAACGAGGGCTTCACCGCTTCGCCGCTGCTGCCGCCGATGCCGACGCAGGGTTCTCGCCCAACCCGCTATGTACCCGGCGAGATGGTCTCAGGTGGTCGTTTCCGTCTGCGTTCTGAAGTCGCGACCTACCCAGGTCTGCGCCTGTGGCGCGCCATGGATATGGGAGATCCCGATAACGCAGATGTCGCACTTGTCTTCGTCGACACGATTGCACTGCCGTACTACGACACTTCGCCATCGGCTGCCGCCCAGAAGATTGCCACGACGACCAATGAGCTGCGTGACTTGGCTGGCGCCGGAATGTCGCGGATTCATAGCGTGGCGAAGACACGCACCGAGGTGCTCATCGTCGCCGACTGGACCAGCAGTATCGGTATTGAGCGGTTCGATCAGGCCGCCCATCCGGATGCCCTGGCACTCGCAGTTGCATCACTTGCCGAGACGATCGCCGACGCCCACGAATCTGGGCGCTGCCTTGGCCTGACAAACAAGCCTGGACAATTGCGAATCAGCAGCGACGGCCACATCTACGACGCTTTCCCCGTCGTTTTGCCCAATAGCTCGCAACGTTCGGACTACAGCGCGTTGCTTTCAGTCATCGACGAGCTGTTCTACAGCGTGACGAACATCCCCTCTGATATTTCTGCTGCCATCGACCGCGCGAAGCAAACACGCCCGGAGAACTTCAATGGGCAGGAGTCGCCAGCTCGCACGCTCGCCGAGGATTTGCGCGCCGCAGCGCTGGGCCCCGATTCTTCGGAGTTTCTCGCAATCGACCCCGACACCGGTGCGCGCGAATCCGTCGATGCCGGCGGTGCAGCCCAATCAAACGCTCATCACACCAAGAATCGCACCCGCGCATTCAGCACCGGCGCAGTCGTTGTCGGCGTAGTCATTGTCGGTGCACTTGTCGCCGCGGGCATCTTTGGTCTGGTTAACCGTTCCTCGGACGCACCGATTAACTCCGAGTCCGTACGACGCGGCCCGGCTCCGGTCACGACGCTCTCGCTTGCCGACGCTAGCGAGTGGCAGGCCGACACCGACAACCCGGCAGCAGGTCCAGACAATCCGGACATGGCTGAGCTGACCATCGATAATGACGAGGAAAGCTTCTGGGTAACTTCTACTTACCTCAGCCAGTTCGGCAATCGTCCAGAGGACTTTAAACCTGGTGTTGGTATTCGGGTCACTCTGGATGAACCGGCAACCATTCGAGAGCTTAAGGTCTCTGCGACCCCGGGCGCACACATTGAAGTTCGCGGCCTACGCGATGCTGACTCGACGAACTTGGATGACACAACGGTTCTCGGTAGCGCAACCGCCACCTCAGGTACGACAACTATCGAAATTGATAGCCGCGACACCGAGTGGAAGAACCTTGTTGTCTGGATCTCCAGCTTGCCGACGGCTGCGGAAGCGGTAGCCGACAGCAACTCAGACACCGATGCTGATACGAATGCTGATGCTGAGTCGCAGAATTCCGATTCGGACAACCCACTTGTCGGCGACCGCAATCTGGCTGAGCAATCCCCGGATTCGTTGCTGCCAGTTGCAATTGGCGATATCCAGGTGCGTGGTACGGAATAACGCTCTGAGCTTGCCTTAGGCGGCAACAGTTTAAGTTGTCCCAAGTTATCCACAGCTACTGGGACATTTTGAAATTCATCCACAGCCCGCGGTCTCCACGGCAGTTTTGCCAAGCGGAGAGCGCAGGTTTCGTGTTTGCATAGGAGCCATGAACTTTGGGGGAAGAAATCGAATTGGGGACAGTCACCGTAAAGCCCATGCGGGTCGGCGACTGGGGGACTATGGCGTCGTCGGTATGCGAAAGCATGCATCTGCGGACGAGGTTGATCGTGAGTTATTAAAGGCGCACCTGGCGGGGGATCGTCGCGCGTTCGCGGTGTTGGCACAGCGTTATTACCCACAGTTGGTAGCTATGGCGCGGCGATATCGTCGGGATGATTTCGATCCCTTGGATGGGGTACAGGAGGGGTTGGCGCGGGCAATTGCGGGGGCGGCGAGTTTTCGCGGGCGTTCTACGGTGGCGACGTGGCTGACGTGCATCGTGAAGAATGCGTGTATTGACCACATCCGCGGTCGTTTCGGGGAGATTTCTCTGTGCGATAAGGACGAAGATTTTGAGACGCTTCTGAGTTCACAGCCGATTCCCTGCCCGGATGTTCCGCTACGAGTGACTATGGTCGCCGCATTGGAGCAGTTACCAACGGATCAGTGGGATGCCCTGTTGTACTTGGACATCTTTGGGTATTCGCTGCAAGAGACCTCTCGCAGTATTGGGCAACCGAGCGGAACGTTGAAGTCTCGACGAGCGCGGGCGCGTCGTGCGCTTCGGCGACAGTTGGAAGAAGTGCAGGTGGCCTAACAACTGCGAAGCAGGGGAGAAACAGGGGAGGGGAATAGAGATGGCTAACCTCACGTTGGTTGAGGTAGCTGTTTCCGGTAATTTCTTTCCCGGAGCTGAAAAATTTGCTTACTACTGAGCATCACTGTGCGCCATGTGATGTGAGAGATAAAAATTATAGGAGTCTTCATGAGCGATATCGTTCACGACCTGATCATTGTCGGTTCCGGTCCCGCCGGCTACACGGCTGCCACCTACGCAGCCCGCGCCGACCTGAAGCCTGTGGTGTTCGAGGGCATCGAGTTTGGCGGTCTGCTTATGACGACTACCGACGTGGAGAACTACCCAGGTTTCTCCGAGGGCATCATGGGGCCAGAGCTAATGGATCAGATGCGCGCACAGGCTGAGCGCTTCGGCGCTGACCTGCGCATGGAGATTGTTGATCGCATGGATCTCACCGGCGACATCAAGTCTGTTTGGGTTGGCGGAGAAGAGCACAAGGCTCACGCTGTCATCTTGGCAACCGGTGCCGCTCCGCGTTATGTCGGTGCTCCGGGCGAGCAGGCACTGCTGGGCCACGGTGTCAGCGCCTGTGCCACCTGTGATGGTTTCTTCTTCCGTGACCACGATATCGCCGTCATCGGTGGCGGTGACTCCGCGATGGAAGAGGCAACCTTCCTTACCAAGTTCGCCCGCTCGGTGACGATTGTCCATCGCCGCGACGAGTTCCGCGCGTCAAAGATTATGGTTGAGCGCGCCCAGAACAATGACAAGATTCGCTTTGCGACGAACAAGGTTGTGTCCCAGGTTCTTGGTGAGGACAAGGGTTCAGTTACCGGTCTCGAGCTGGAAGACACCGTCACTGGCGAGAAATCCGTCCTCGATGTGACTGCCATGTTCGTAGCAATTGGCCACGAGCCACGTTCGCAGATGGTTCGCAATCAGCTGGACTGCGACGAGAATGGCTACATTCAGGTAGCCGCTCCGAGCACCCAGACCTCCCTCAAGGGTGTCTTTGCAGCGGGCGACGTTGTTGACTCGCATTACCAGCAGGCAATTACCGCCGCCGGCTCTGGCTGCAAGGCCGCGCTGGATGCTGAGCACTACTTGGAAACTGTTGCTCGGTAGCTGAAAGCAGGGTAGCCTCGCTAGCTGGATAAACAGCTATTAGTTGGGGCGGTGCAATTGTTGGATAACGCCAACGATTGCAGACATCCAACTATTGGGAGTACCCGATAGTCAGTCAGCCCAATTGTTGTTAGCTGTCGCTCAATGAGGGCGCAGCGGGACGTGTTATAGCCCGATCCGCCCCGCACCCATCGAGCGCTCGCAGCGTTCCCAAGAACACCATTAATTAACAATTTAGTACTTCACTCACGCCACCGGAAGCCCTAATTTTTGACGCCTTTAGCGCCAAATCCGTACGCGAGACTGAAGAAACTAGGTTGAAAAATTAGAATCAAGAGCACGAATCAAAACCACTAAGAACTCAAACGAGCTCATTCTAAGGAGAAGAATTTCATGGCTCCGGTAACTGTCACCGCCAATACCTTTAAGTCCGATGTCCTCGAATCCGATAAGCCGGTACTTGTAGATTTCTGGGCAGAGTGGTGTGGCCCGTGTAAGAAGATTGCTCCCGTTCTCGACGAGGTTGCGACCGAGCTCGATGGCAAGGCCGTCATCGCCAAGGTCAACGTCGATGAGGAGCGTGCACTGGCTGGCATGTTCCAGATTATGTCCATCCCAAGCCTGCTCCTATTCAAGGACGGCAAGAAGGTCGAAGAGATTCGCGGAATCCGCCCGAAGGGCGAAATCACGGCGCTCATCGAGAAGCACCTTTAAAAAAACCAGGGGTTGCTCCTTATCCGATACGAGGTCGCACCTGCTCACCCGTCACTTCACTTCTCCCACCTTCCTTGGACACGCCCCATTAAGATGTGACTGAAGTTATGGTTGTGATTTAGAGTTAGTTCTGGGGTTTTGCCGTCGGGCTTGCCGACGCGCCCTCGTAACAATCAATTCGCGCCTGCGACCTGGTAATCTTGCTGGAAATGGCGGTTTACGTCTTCCTTAATACCGTGAAGGAACCAGGTTGCCGCCAACTTAAGAGGTATTGCTGACCATATCCTCTGAGAGTGCGCGAAGTTTCTTAACTGAAGTTTCGTTTAGCTCACTGGCCAGTAATACTGATTAAGTGTTGTGAGAACCCCACAACGGCCTGAACATAATTGTGGAGTTCGGAAGGGAGTTTTCGTGCCAGAGTTTCTGAAGGTGGGCGATAGGTCACCTCGTGTTGCCGAGGTACGTTCTACCCTGGCTCGTCTTGGGCTTCTGCCCAACTGGGAGGGCTCAGCTGCAGAGGAGAACTCGCCTCAGTGGTCTGGTGACGACGACCTGTTTGATGAGGATATGCGCAACGCTCTCCTGGCGTTCCAACAGTCCCGCGGTGTCTATGCCGACGGCATCATCCGCGACAGCACCCTGCGCCTACTGCGAGAAGCTTCGTACACTCTGGGCACCCGCGTACTGTCCTACGATCCACTGTCACAAATGACCGGTGAGGACGTGGGCGTCCTCCAAGCTACCTTGCAGGAGCTCGGTTTCCACGATGCCCGAGTAGACGGCCACTTCGGCCCGAAGACCGATGCATCTGTGCGTGAATACCAGCTCAATTACGGGTTGGAGCCCGACGGTATCTGTGGCCCCGTTACTCTCCGAGCGCTCAGCTACTTGGGTAGAAGGGTTACTGGTGGCTCGGTAAACGCTTTCCACGAGAAGGAAATCCTGCGCACGATGGGGCCTAAGCTCTCAGGCAAGCGCATTGTCATTGATCCAGGCCTTGGGGCAGGGGAGCCCGGCGTCGTGGTCGACGGCCCCTACGGTCAGATTTCTGAAGAGGAAATTCTTTGGGATTTGGCCTCTCGCATCGAAGGTCGTCTTGTCGCGGCGGGTGCAGAGACTATTCTGTCTCGTCCTCGTACCGACAACCCATCTATCGAAGATCGAGCTGAGATGGCCAACGCATTTGGCGCTGACATCTTCATCTCCCTGCAGGCTGATCACTATCACAACAACCGCGCCAGCGGTATTGCGACCTTTTACTTCGGCTCGATGAAGGGCTCCAACTCCATTCTGGGCGAACAGCTCTCTGGCCTTATTCAGCGGGAAATTGTTGCCCGTACGAGCCTGGTGGACTGCCGCTCGCACGCCCGTACTTGGGATCTCCTCCGTCTGACCAGGATGCCCACGGTGGAAGTCGCCGTTGGTTACCTGACCAATGAGGATGACGTGGCAATTCTTTCTTCCCCAGATCAGCGGGACGTAATTGCCGAATCTATCGTTGTCGCTGTAAAGCGTCTGTACCTGGGCGATGAAGAGGAGCAACCAATGACCGGCGCTTACAGCTTTGCTCAGCTGATTGAAGAGGAAAAAGCCTAAACACGGCCGGCCTATGTAACCCGGTGCTAGAGACTGAACAGCTTTGAGCGCATAAAGGGTTCTTTCGCACTTAGATCCAACGCATGACCGATTTCTTCATCCCAGTCCAATTCCGCATCCAACTCGATACGGAGTTTCGGATGAATCGGATGTGGAGTCACCACCCGAAACCCGGAGTCAAGAAGGGTTCGCGTACGAATTAAATCACCGGCGTTATGGTTAATCGCCGCCAACGAATCTGAGATACACGGCTTTGGATTTAGCTTTTCTTCGAGTTGCGCCTCGAAATCAGCGATTAGATTCTCCGTGCCGTCGTCAGGCGTTGGCGATGACGGCGTGGGTCCCGACATAGAATCCGCTGTGCCACTGCAACCAAACGCCTCTACCGCTGAGATCCCGCGCAGCGCGAGCTTGTGCAGAGCGGTCACAATGAGAACGCGGAGCATGTCATCATCGACCTCTAAAGCGTTGTAATGCAGACTCGTCAGCGCTATCGCATCCGGCGATATTGGCCCGGAAGGCATGGAAAATGTCGTCGGGCAGAAGCGCGGGGGCGCAAAGAGGAGCGTGCCGACGGTCTCAGGCTTCCCATCGATACGTGATGCCGGTGGCTTTCGCCGTAGCGAATATCCGCACGGCCCCCAGGAAAGGTAGACGGTATTGAGCCATGCTTCCTTCTCCAAGCGCACCTGGGCGGCTAAATCAGAGCTTAGGACGCTATTTAAGGGGCTCTCACTAGCTCCGGTTGGCCGAATAGGGGGTTGGCTGTCCGAATGCTTTAAATCGCCGTTGAGGGCTTCATCCTCTTCTGGCTTGCGAGGGTCCAAATTAGGTTCGCGCGGCTCAGACGAGAAGTGGGCTAGGGCAGTTGCAGTACGGATATGCTCCATGCCCTGTTCCCAAAACAGGCTTAACATCGTCTCCGGATAGATTCCATCGATGTCGGCCAGCGAGATTTTCTCGATGAATACTTCAGTCACAGTAACCGGGTTTACTCTTCGTCGAGATGCATCAGTGACATGATGCGATCAAAGTCCTCGAGGTTGCCGAATTCGATGACAATTTTGCCCTTACGCTTGCCCATCTGGGCAGTCACCTTCGTATCAAAAGAATTGGACAGGCGATCAGCCCAATTGTGGAGTACCTCCGGCTGCGGAGTGGGCTCGCGGTGCTGCTTCTTTGGTCGCTCGCCTGCATTGAGTAATGTCACTGCTTCTTCGGTCGCACGGACAGATAGTCCTTCAGCAACAATTCGCTCGGCGAGGCGCTGCTGTTCCTCCTTACCTGCCTTGACCCCAAGCAAGGCACGTGCGTGGCCAGCCGACAGAACACCGACCGCTACTCGTCGCTGTACCTCCACCGGCAACTGCAAGAGTCGAATCATGTTGGTAATAACGGGCCGCGAGCGACCGATACGATCCGCCAGCTCTGCCTGAGTAACACCAAACTCATCGAGCAGCTGTTGGTACGCAGCGGCCTCTTCGAGTGGGTTCAGCTGCACGCGATGGATGTTCTCTAGTAGGGCATCGCGGAGCATGTCCTGGTTTGGAGTATCGCGAACGATGGCGGGAATCGTGTCAATTCCAGCTCGCTGAGAAGCACGCCAGCGACGTTCACCCATGATGATTTCAAACTCGGGTTGCAGCGCATTCGGATCTTCCTTGCGCGCTGCCTCGAGCGCTGCCGCACGATTATCCGTTGAGATTGGTCGTACGATAATCGGCTGCAATAGACCGAACTCACGAATAGAGTGAGCAAGCTCATTCAAGGGCTCTTCATCGAAGACCTCTCGTGGCTGCTTCGGGTTCGGCGTGATGAGCTTCAAATCGACCTCGCGATAGGTCGCGCCAAACTCGTTTGCGGCCGTAGTGTCAACATCAGCAGCCTCGGCGCCACTGTAGTCCGCTACTCCCGACGTCGTCGAGGGCATTGTTTCACGTGAAACATTGCTAGACTTACCAATAGCGTTATCGTCACTGTGACGTTTATTCGCCTCATTAGTATGCGGCTCGCTTTGCCCGGATTTTGTGGATTTTCCGGCGTTTTTCCTCTCAGGCAACGAGGTGCCGGATTCCGTCGCGGCCGCGCCCAATACGTCGGCAACTCCGCTACTGCCATACTGCTTCGCCCCCTGGGTACGGCGGGGACCGAAAATAATATCCGCGGCACTTTCACCTACCGACGGGTTAGCCGCCGGAGCAGTTGGGATCAGTGCGGCGATACCGCGACCGAGCCCTCCCTTGCGGTTCTCCTTCTTTTGATTCGACATGGGTTACTACTCCTAGTTGCTTTAATTTGGCTCAGTGGAATTGGACGGGGTAGGGGAGGAAGCTGGCTTTTGCCCAATCGCACTTCCCCCCGGAACTGCTGAATAGTCGCCACGCGTTGCCAATTCCTTTGCAGCATCAAGATAAGCAACTGCGCCCCGAGACCCTGGATCGTAGGAAATTACGGTCTGCGAATATCCCGGCGCCTCCGATACCTTCACGGATCGAGGGATGAGATTACGTAGAACAACCTCGCCGAAGTAGTTACGTACCTCATTGGCAACTTCTTCTGACAGTTTGGTGCGGCCATCGAACATAGTGAGCAGCACAGCAGAAATATGCAGCTCCGGATTGAGATGCTGACGAATCATCTGCACGTTATTCATCAGCTGTGTCACACCCTCCAAGGCGTAAAACTCACACTGAATCGGTATCAACACCTCGTTGGCGGCGGTCATCGAATTCAGCGTCAACAGACCAAGCGAAGGCGGGCAGTCAATAATGAGAAAGTCGAAGCCATTGTCGATCAAGTACTGATCTGGAACTGCATCGAGAAGTCGGCGCTCACGGTTCAGGAGCGAGACCAGCTCAATCTCGGAGCCCGCCAAGTCCAATGTCGCCGGCACACAATAGAGGTTCTCAGATTCAGGGGAACGCTGGATGACATCGTCAATCTGTAGCTCGCCGATGAGAAGCTCATACGTCGAAGGAGTCCCGGAAACATGCTCAATGCCCAGGGCCGTAGAAGCATTTCCCTGCGGGTCATTATCGATGACCAGAACCTTGAGACCATGCCGCGCGAGCGCCGAAGCGATGTTGACTGCCGAGGTGGTCTTGCCCACGCCACCCTTCTGGTTGGCGATCGTGATACGACGCGGTCGCTCGGGGCGTGGAAGCGATAAACGGTTCGGAGCCTTAACTTGCGCCGCTCGTTGAGCTGCCACAGCAATGGGTGTGTCTTGCCAGGACTTCCGGCTCATTAACTATTCCCCTTACAAGCACAGCAATCACCAATCATGGCCACTGGAGTGCGAATTTAAACTTAGTAACTATCTGCAAAAGCGTAATCATCAAGCCCCAACAACCGTTAGACGCCGACGATTGTGGAAATGTTTCACGTGAAACATCCACCTTGGTCGCTAGGACTTTGCCATACCGCGATACTTATCCCACTCTAGCCCGACGGTACTACGCGCCTCAATGCCGAAACCAAAACACAAACGAATCCGCAGTGGAGTAGGGGAAGTGGGGCTTACAGCCTACTTCTTCTGGATAATCACGGCGTACGTCGAGGTTCCCAACACGGATCCGCCGACCTCTACGACGCGAGGATTAATTCCCTTCGCCTTTGCAATAAGTTTTGCATCCCGATCGATTTCCTCTTGGGCAGTTCCACCCTTCAGTGCAACCATCGCGCCCCCGGATTTAACTAAAGGAAGCGACCATCCCGCCAACTTCCCCAGAGGGGCAACAGCGCGGGAGGTAACGACATCCACTTGGCCAATCTCAGCGCGAACCACTTTCTCCTCAGCACGCCCGCGAACTACCGTTACATTGTCCAGCTCAAGATCTTCCACAACTTCGTTCAAAAAGGTTGTGCGGCGCAGCAATGGTTCCACAAGCATGACCTTCAAATCCGGTCGTGCTAGAGCAAGTGGAATGCCGGGCAAGCCCGCCCCCGAACCAATATCCGCAACTACAAGCCCTTTGCCTATCGCTTCTCCAACTACCGCAGAATTGATAATGTGCCGATCCCACAGCTTTGGAGCTTCACGTGGTCCAATCAAACCTCGGACTGTCGCCTCCTCGGCCAACCATGAGTGGTAGCGGTATGCCCGATCGACATTCTCTCCAAACACGGTATCTATCACCGAACGCAGATCTGCATCGACCAAAACTGCGGAGGCTTCTTGCTTATCGACATCTTTCACGGAGTTACTCAACAGTTCCTCTAACCTTTCCAATGGGGCAGCTGTGCCGTCACTCGTCGAGCTTTTCAACACCCCTAGTGTACGACAGTGCAACAGCGATGTTTCACGTGAAACATTGACTGGGGATGGATGCCAAACTTGAGGCTCCAGAGAAAATTACAGATCTGTAATAACAGCGACGTTGTTTGCGTGGGAGGGGACTAAGGCAAACAAAAACGCCCCGCATTTGATGCGGGGCGTTCTGAGTAATTAACTTATGTAGACGAAGCGTGGTGCTACTTCAGCTATTTCTTTTTGCGCTTCCGTTTCTTCCGATTCGCGGGCTTCTGTCCCGGCGCCGGCTTGGAAGCCGGACCCTGCTGTCCCTTCGCCGAATTACCATCTGGAAGGTGGCTAGAAGCCTTGTTCGCAGTAGAAGCCTCACCAGACTGCAACTGCTGCGCATTCTGCGCTGCCTGGCGCTTGCCACCCTTCTTGGGGTTGATTGGCTTCTGGCCAACCTTCGGAGCGAGCTTCTCCTGTGCCTCGCGCTTAGCAGCCTTCTTGGCTGCGACAGCTTCCTTCTCTTCCTCATCCAGCTTGCCAAAGATGTAGCGCTGCTGGAAGTAGGTCCACACGTTGTTAGTCACCATGTAGACAAGAAGACCGATGTGCCAGAAAGCACCGGTAACAAGAATCATGATTGGGAAGAACCAAAGCATCATCTTGTTCATCATGTCCATCTGCTGACCCATAGGGCCTTCCTGGCGCTTCACCAAGCCGGCTTCCTGGCGGGCACGGGTGCGCTCAACAGACATGCGAGCGTTGAAGTGCGTTGCCAGTGCCGCGACAACAATCAGCGGGATAGCAACGATCATGATGTCCATGCGGGTGAAGTCTGCAGGCGTACCAGGCACGGTAAAGGCTGCGTATTGATCCTCACCCATTCCAACCGAACTGGACAGTGGAGCATTGAGCACACGAGCCAGCAGGAAGGACCGCACCTCATCTACACCGAAGATGTAGTTAGGCGTATTCCAGTTCTGCCCCACCGACATGCCGAGCGCATTGCCCGACGTACCCGTTCGGTTAAACGAACGCAGCACGTGGAAAAGACCGATGAACACAGGCATCTGAACCAGAATCGGCAGACAGCCGCCGAGCGGGTTGACACCCATTTCCTTCTGTAGCTGGCGCATAGCAAGAGCCTGAGCCTGCTGATCATTCTTGTACTTCTCCTTGATCGCCTGCATCTCAGGAGCGAGCTGCTGCATCTTGATGGCAGAACGCTGCTGGTTCAGCATCGGCTTAAACAGGAGGATACGGATGGTGACCACAAGCAAAATAATGGCCAGCACCCACGAGATACCCGAGGAGGGATCGAATAGGAAACCTGAGGCCTTATGCCAGAACCACAGGATGGCCGAAATCGGCCAATACACGAAATTGAGCACGGTCTAAGATCACTCCGTTCTTTAGGGGGCAGCGCACTCGCGCCTTCGTCTACAAAGCCCGGTCAAAGGCTAAGCATTACTAGAGGTTACCTGTGCATTCGCTTTAACCACGAACCCAGGCCGGGGAATGTAGCTGGAACTGGATCCCAGCCGCCCGGATGCCAGGGTGCGCAACGGAAGATACGCAGGAGAGTCAGCCACAGGCCACGAATCGCTCCGAAGCGGCGCACGGCCTCAAGACCATATGCGGAGCACGTCGGTTCAAAACGACATGTGCTCGTTGGCTTCAGATTAGAGATACGACGGCGGTAGAAGAGAATCGCCCTCTCAGCCACACGTGCACCGGGGGCCTGGGCGAGGGGGCCGTCGTCAAGCGAATTAGCGCCGACGTTCGTATGTAGCGAGTGCCGATTGCACATCGTGGGACAGCTCCTGGCTGGTGGCTGTGGCAGAAGCGGGCAGCGCGCGAACGACAATGTCCATAGTGGACGGGAGATCCTGCGCGGCCGCGGCCATAACATGGCGGAGCTTGCGGGATACAGCGTGACGAGTCACGGCGTTGCCCACAGCTTTAGATACGACAAGACCGACACGTGGACCACCAAACCTGGCAATCTGCGTATCGGTCTTATCTCCACCGCCAGAAGCGGCGGTGTCACGAATATGCAAGACCAACGTCTTGCGTCCGATTCGGCGTCCACGTCGTACGGTGACCGTGAAGTCACGCGAAGAACGCAGCTTATTGCTCTGAGGGAGCACCGAAATCGGCGTCCTCTTACTTAAGCGGACAGGCGGGCACGGCCCTTGCTGCGGCGTGCTGCCACAACAGCGCGACCGGAACGGGTACGCATACGGGTACGGAAGCCGTGCACGCGTGCACGACGGCGGTTATTCGGCTGGAACGTCCGCTTCGACACGGTTGACACTCCTTGAAACTCAAACGACCACGAGTCCACGCTGAACACACCGCAGTAAACCTCTCGCTTTGAGTGCGAGGCAGCGATGCGTCTGACGCATTCCCGTGATGCACGGAAAAATTACTTACCGACAGAATGAAAGCTACAAGCGTTCTGTCGGGTCCAAGCACGAGCTCGGACTCATATCTCAATGGATATGAAACACCCAGATAGGTTACGTCGAATCGAGCGAGAAATTCAAATCAACACGCCGGATTTACCTGGAGAATCATTTTCCAAGTTTTCCAACGGTACCAATGTTGACCTGTGGAAATACTGACCTATGCACCGCAATCCACAGGGTGTTTATCCAATCAGCTGTGGATAACTTCCACACCATGAATCACAGCGAGCAGGGAAAATAACGTGTTTACCTAGGTAAACGCAGACTAGGGGGCTATTTTTCATTGTGGGCAAACTGTGGATAAACTGTTAGTCAATTAGCGACGATGTTTATCCACAGGTGTGGACAAACATGTGGAAGTCCTGCTCGGGGCGTATAGCACCTTGTGTAGAAACACCCCACAGGGCGAATTACAAGAAATAGCCCCCAAATGGGCAGATATGGCACTCTCGCCATGCCGAAAACACTCCACAAAAACAGGTCGCCTCGATAAATTTGATGAACGTAAACATGTAAAAGGACATTCACACAGTGA
This sequence comes from Corynebacterium amycolatum, assembly GCF_016889425.1. Taxonomy (NCBI): domain Bacteria; kingdom Bacillati; phylum Actinomycetota; class Actinomycetes; order Mycobacteriales; family Corynebacteriaceae; genus Corynebacterium; species Corynebacterium amycolatum. Next base: position 662,862 of record NZ_CP069513.1, on the reverse strand, counting down.
GCGAACAACCAGAATTGCCAGGTGGACTCTGGGAGCAGGTCGTTTCTATCCTGACTTCACCAGAAGGTGCGCCGGAGTTGGGTATTGCACCACTACGCTCGCCACACAAGGCACTGCTGCGGTCAGTGACGCACACTGGTGACTTTCCAGGTTTTTTCCTGCTCAGCACTCAATCGCCAGTGGTGCAGGCGCTGGTAAAAGAAGAGCTCAAGGGCATTATCGAGGCCGTCTTAGCTTCGCTGACCGGCGAGGAGTTGGAAACGGTCATCACCGTTGCTGATCCTGCTGACGACGCTGAAGATAGCCAGGCAGCAGAGGCCACTCAACCATCTGCACAGCACTCGAGACAGACCCCATCTGCAGCTTCGCGTCCGCAGCAGGCTCAGCGTCAACAGCCAAACCAGCAACACCAGCAGCAGTCTGGCCGTAACTACCCGTTCCCCAGTGCAGATACGAACGACTTCAATCTCCACGAGCAGCACCAGGGATCGACACAGATGCCACAAGTGCCGCAGACGCATCAGCCAAATGTCCATAATCAGCAAAGTGCCCAGTCACAGCACCGATCGATGGACGCCGTGGATTCAATGGCGCAGGGGCTTTCGCACTCATCTGCCGAGAATCCGATGACTATTGCTGATCAGCGCCAGGTCACAAGTCCTTTCCGCTCCGAGAGCCACGGCACTCCAACCGAGATGAGCATGCCTTTCGAGGAGCCAACCCTCAACCCGAACTACACCTTCGAGACCTTCGTTATTGGTCCGCAGAATAAGTTCGCCGCTGCAGCCGCCGTCGCTGTTGCGGAGTCTCCGGGGCGCACCTACAACCCGCTGTTTATCTCCGGCGGTTCGGGTCTTGGCAAGACGCACCTGCTCCACGGCATTGGTCACTACGCCAAGCATTTGTACCCTAACCTGCGGGTTCGTTACGTTTCCTCGGAAGAGTTCACCAACGACTTCATTAATTCCGTGCGTGACGACGCCCAAGAATCCTTCAAGCGTCGCTACCGCGATTTGGACATGCTCATCATCGATGACATCCAATTCTTGGAGGGCAAGGAAGGTACACAGGAAGAGTTCTTCCATACGTTCAATGCCCTGCACCAGTCCAATCACCAGATTGTGCTGTCGTCGGACCGCCCACCGCGGGAGCTTAAGACTCTGGAGGATCGCCTTCGTACCCGCTTCCAGTGGGGGCTCAATCCGGATCTGCAATACCCGGACTTGGAGACGCGAATCGCAATTCTGTCGAAGAAGGCACAGCTATCTGATCTGGTCGTTCCGCATGATGTACTCCAGTACATCGCGGAGAACACCTCGTCTTCTATTCGTGAGCTCGAGGGGCGTCTACTGCAGATTAGCGCTCATGCATCCATGATTCATGAGCCTGTGACCTTGAAGTTTGCACAGGAGATCCTCGGTGCCGACGAAATCGAGGTGCAGATTACTCCGGAGATCATCATCTCCACCACGGCTGAGTACTTCGACCTAACGGTTGCAGATTTAGTGGGCCCGGGTAAGACTCGCCCGGTCGCTCATGCACGCCAGATTGCGATGTACCTGACGAGGTCCTTCACCGAGCTTTCGTTGCCGTCGATTGGCCGGGAGTTCGGAAATCGTGACCATTCGACGGTTTTGCACGCTGAACGCAAGATTGTTAAGGAAATTCAGGAGAAGAAGCCCTCAAAGGACCAGGTCAACGACCTGACCACACGCATTCGAGATCGAGCTCGTGGAACGGCTTAAAAACCTTGGGTTCGGCGTGCGGAATTCTTGTTATTAACTGCGGTTTTTCCGTGCACAGAGCTGTGGACAACTCGTAAATTTTGTGGATGAAAGATGAAGTCCGAACACTATCCACAGACACCCCAAGTTATCCACAGTTAGGCGCACTGGTTATCCACAGCGCGAAACCAGTGAAGACCAGCGGGAATCATGTAATTTCACAATGTGCACACCCCCTATTACTACTCCCGACTTTAAAAATCTCTAGAAACTTCTAGATAAAAGGGGGCCTGCGCACAACCCCGGGCAAGCAACTTCTGGCGCACAACTTTAAAAATGCCAAGAACGAGTAAGAACTACGATTAAGCACTAGACGGACTACAAGAATCCCAGTGAGGTCTTTGGCAGTCTGCAGTAGAGTTGTACGATGGAATCTTTGTAACTCCAGTCATGTGTGCTGACATAGCACGCTGACAACACAAAAGACGGCTAATAAACGGCTAAAAACAGACATCCAATACCGGTGGAGGAACGATGGAGCAGACCGAAGTCCGTATTCGCGCGGCTAAGGACGATCTCGCGGGTGCGGTGAGCTGGGTTGCTCGTAACCTGCCTGCACGCCCGACTCAGCCGATTCTGCGTGGCATGATTTTTCTCGCGGATGACAATGGTCTGCAGCTCGCTGGCTATGACTACGAGGTCTCCACTCAGATTCGTATTAGCGCAGAGGTCGATGAGCCCGGTCGCTTCGCCGTCAATGGCAAGTTGGTTTCTGACATTGTTTCTAAGCTGCCGAATAAGCAGGTAGAGATGCACTTTGATGGCACGAAGGTCATCGTTCGCTGTGGTTCTTCCCGCTTCGAGCTGCCAAGTCTGACCTTGGAGGATTACCCGCAGCTACCGGAAGCTCCGGCTGCTACCGGCACTGTCGATGCCGCTCTGCTGGCCGAGGCTATTGGTCAGGTCGCTGTCGCTGCCGGCAAGGATGAGTCGCTGCCGATGCTGACCGGCATCCGGATGGAAACCGAAGGTAACGAGGTCACTCTCGCTGCCACCGACCGTTTCCGCCTGGCGGTTCGCAGTTTCGAGTGGGAGCAGGTTCCGGAGGGTGAGACCAAGCTGCTCATCCCGGCCAAGACCTTCGCGGAGACCGCCCGCACTCTCGATACCACTTCTAGCGAGCCAGTGACCTTGGCATTCGGCGACGGATCCGATGATCGTGAGGTCGGCTCCGAAGGCCTGCTGGCTATCCTCGCCGATCCTCGTCGCACTACCACGCGACTGCTGGACGCCGAGTTCCCGAAGTTCCGCCCGCTACTGCCGAAGCAGCATTCCTCCATGGCTGTTGCCCGTGTTGACCAGCTGCAGGATGCTATCCGTCGTGTGTCTCTGATGGCGGATCACGGTGCGCAGATTCGCATGGACTTCTCCGACGGTCAGGTTGTCCTTTCCGCTCATGGAGACGAGGTTGGTCACGCAGAAGAGACTGTGGCCTGCAACTTCTATGGTGAACCACTTCTGATTGCCTTCAACCCGCAGTACCTGCTCGAGGGGCTCAGCGCTGTTCGCTCCCATCGTGTTTTGCTGGGCTTTACGCAGCCGTCGCGTCCTGCGATTCTCATTCCGGAGCCGGAAGCCATTCCGGAGCTCGGTGAGGACGGCTTCTACCCAACGCCGGAGACCGACTTCACTTACCTGCTGATGCCTGTGCGCCTGCCGGGCTAGTCTGCGGCTATGCACATTCGGTATTTGTCCTTGCGGGACTTCCGCTCCTGGCCGGGGTTGGAAGTCGAGTTCACGCCTGGAATTACCGTATTTACCGGTCAAAATGGCTACGGCAAGACCAATATCGTCGAGGCCGTTGGGTATCTCTCCACGCTCGGTTCGCATCGAGTTTCTATGGATGCTCCGCTGGTTCGTTCGGGGACCCCGTTGGCACGCATTTCGGCGACGGCGGTCAATGATGGCCGCGAGCTGACTGCGCATCTGCTCATTAATCCGCATCGCGCGAATCAGGCGCAGATTAATCGCACGAGGCTGAAGTCCCCGCGGGAGCTGCTGGGGATCGTCAAGTCGGTCTTTTTCTCGCCCGAGGATCTCACGCTGGTTAAGGGCGAGCCCGCTTCCCGCCGCCGCTACATCGACGATTTGCTCGCTTTACGACGGCCACTGTCCGCCGGTATCCGCATTCAATATGACAAGATTTTGCGTCAGAAGAATGCGCTGCTGAAGTCGGCGGGCTCGACGCTGCGCCGTGGCTATTCTTCTTCGGAGGGGCAGGCCGCACTGAGCACGCTGGATACCTGGGATGCGCAATTGGCGCAGGTGGGAGCGGCGTTAATGGCTGCGCGCATAGATTTGATTGCCGAGCTTTCCGAACATGTCAGCGAGGCCTATGCCACGCTTGCCCCGCACTCGCGCCCAGCCACGATTGCCTATGCGCCGAAGGTCGACAGCCTGGATGGCGGGCCATTGCCCAGCGAACCGGAGCTGCTGGAGGCATTGCTGCTGACGAAGATGGCGGAGCGCCGCACCGCGGAGATTGAGCGCGGTTCCTGTCTCGTTGGTCCGCATCGCGATGATCTCGACCTCATTCTCGGCAATGACCCCGCCAAGGGCTTTGCTAGCCACGGCGAGACCTGGTCTTTTGCACTCGCGCTACGTCTCGGCGCGTACTTTTTGCTCCGTGCCGATGGTCCCGACCCGGTTTTGGTGCTTGACGACGTGTTTGCGGAGCTTGACCGGCATCGTCGGGAAGCTCTCATGGAAATCGCGCAGCAGGCTGAGCAGGTGTTAATCACCTCGGCGGTGGGAGAGGAGTTACCTCAGGCATTGGTCGAGGATTCTTCGGTGACTCATCACACGGTGACGGTGGCACAGACTGAGCAGGGGCGAATCTCGCTTCTGGATGAAAAACCAGTCGCGGAAGAGTGACGGGTATGGTCGAGAACATGGAGTCGGATAACTCACCGGAAGAGGAAAACGACCTGATCAGCGACGCTTTCTTCCGCATGCGCGATGCCGCTAAAGAGGGCGGTCACAAGTTACCGAATCTCCAGCGGCCACCGAAGAAGAAGGGCTCGTGGTCTGGCCTCGATAGCCGTGTGCCTGTGAAGGCCGCGAAGGGGATTGTTGCGGACGTCGATAAGCAGCGGGCAGCGCAAGCAGTGGTGCGAGATCGTGCCGGTACGGTAATTTCGCCGAGCCTGTTGAAGGAGGCGGGGATTCGGCTGTACCGGAAATATGACCGTCGACCTGCGCCGATTGGTGCGGTGCTGAATAAGGCAGTAGTTGATCGCGGTTGGCAGATCCATATTGCCCACGGTGTGATCATGACGGAGTGGGATTCGATGGTCGGCAAAGTTGTCGCGGAACACTCCGAGGTCAAGGAGTTCAAGGACGGCACTTTGGTGGTCGAGTGCCAATCGACAGCATGGGCAACACAGCTGCGGCTAGCACAGCGACAGGTTTTGAAGTCCATCGCGGAACGCGTCGGGGATGGGGTGGTTGAAGAAATTAAGGTGCTGGGGCCGAAAGCGCCGAATTGGCGCAAGGGCAAATTGCACATCGAGGGCCGAGGACCGCGTGATACTTACGGGTAAAGGTCGGTAAACGGTCTACGAATAGGCATCGGTATGCGTAAAACTGCGAAATTTGGTCCTTTGAGCGCATCGGCTATATCCACAGTAGGGGACTACGTTGGGGTAAGATGGGCAGGAGAATACCGGCAGGCGGTTCTTGAGACGTTATCGGCATCCAAACTAGCCAGACCTATCTAGTAGTCCTATGTAGTTCTGGCTGGCGCCGATAGCGCTTGACCGCTGGCCTATTTTTCGCGCGCTGACGAATGTTGCGCGGGGAGAGAACCAAGAATAGGAGACGCGCCGAATCGTGGCTGCTACCGAACATCAATATGACGCCTCATCGATTACCATCCTCGAGGGCCTCGAGGCCGTGCGTAAGCGGCCGGGTATGTACATTGGCTCGACTGGTGAGCGTGGCTTGCACCACCTGGTGTGGGAGGTTGTAGACAACTCCGTCGACGAGGCGATGGCGGGTTATGCCACCGATGTTGAGGTCACTCTGCTGGAAGACGGCGGCGTTCAGGTCCGCGATAACGGCCGTGGTATTCCTGTCGAAATGCACCCGTCGGGCATGCCGACGGTGCAGGTGGTTATGACTCAGCTGCACGCCGGCGGCAAGTTTGACTCCGAGTCCTACGCTGTTTCCGGTGGTCTGCACGGTGTGGGTATTTCGGTGGTTAACGCGCTGTCGACGCGTATGGAAACCGAGGTCATCCGCGATGGCTACACCTGGTACCAGAACTTCGACCAGGCAGTTCCGGAAGAAATTGTCCGCGGTAAAAAGACTCGTGGTTCGGGTACCACGCAGCGTTTCTGGCCGGACCCGGAGATTTTTGAGACCACCGATTTCAAGTTCGACACCATTTCTCGCCGCCTGCGCGAGATGGCGTTTTTGAACAAGGGTCTGACCATCACGTTGGTGGACAAGCGTGTCTCCGAGGAGGAGCTCGAGGCTGAGGCTCTGGCGGAGCAGGCGGAGACCGAATCCGCTGAGATCGCCAAGGATGCGGCTGAAGAGCAGAAGGAGCAGGCAGAGAAGACCACCAAGCCGAAGGAGCGCCGCAAGGTCTTCCACTACCCGAATGGTCTGCGGGATTATGTCGAGACTTTGAACAAGTCGAAGAACATCATCCACCCGACCATCATTTCCTTCGATGCTGCAGGTGATGGCCACGAGGTCGAGATTGCCATGCAGTGGAACTCGGGTTACTCCGAGTCGGTGCACACCTTCGCCAACACCATTAACACCATTGAGGGTGGCACGCACGAAGAGGGCTTCCGTTCTGCGTTGACATCGCTGATGAACCGCTATGCGCGTGAGCACCGACTGTTGAAGGAGAAGGAAAACAACCTCTCTGGTGAGGACTGTCGTGAAGGCCTCGCTGCCGTGATTTCGGTGAAGGTCGCCGATCCACAGTTCGAGGGCCAGACAAAGACGAAGCTGGGTAACACCGAGGTGCGTTCTTTCGTCCAGCGCATGACCAATGAGCACATCGGTCACTGGCTGGAGGCCAATCCGGCTGAGGCTAAGGCCATTGTTAACAAGGCCATTGCTTCGGCGCATGCCCGTCAGGCGGCTCGTAAGGCCCGCGACCTGGTGCGTCGTAAGTCCGCGACCGATCTTGGCGGTCTTCCGGGTAAGTTGGCGGACTGCCGTTCGAAGGACCCGAAGCAGTCCGAGCTGTTCATCGTGGAGGGTGACTCCGCAGGTGGTTCTGCAAAGGCAGGCCGAAACTCGCTGTTCCAGGCCATTTTGCCGCTGCGCGGTAAGATTTTGAACGTCGAGAAGGCGCGCCTGGATAAGACGCTGAAGAATAACGAGGTCCAGGCCATTATTACGGCGCTGGGCACCGGTATTCACGACGAGTTCGATATCGAAAAGCTGCGCTACCACAAGATTGTGCTGATGGCCGATGCCGACGTCGATGGTCAGCACATTGCCACGCTGCTACTGACGCTGCTGTTCCGCCTGATGCGTCCGCTGATTGATGAAGGGCACGTCTACCTCGCTCAGCCACCGCTGTACAAGCTCAAGTGGGCCAAGGGCGAGCCGGGCTACGCCTACTCAGATGCTGAGCGCGATCAGCTGCTGGAAGAGGGGCTGGCCGCCAACCGCAAGATCAACAAGGACGATGGTGTCCAGCGCTACAAGGGTCTCGGTGAGATGAACGCCGCCGAGCTGTGGGATACCACCATGGATCCGGATCACCGCGTGCTGCGTAAGGTCGCCCTCGAGGACGCACAGAAGGCCGATGAACTGTTCACCATTCTGATGGGCGATGACGTCGCTTCACGACGTTCGTTCATTACCCGTAATGCGAAGGACGTTCGCTTCCTCGACGTCTAAGCCGATACCTAGTCTAGTTATCGGCTTGTCGGTTCCCCTGACAAAACCTCAGTTCAGCCATTAATGTTTATGAAATGGAAGATACTCGAGGAAGCATGGTCAACGGGGAACCGCCAGTCGAGCCACGTATTGTGCAGGAGACATTGCCCGATGGCTCCGTGACCCCGATGGCGCTTCGGACTCCCGAAGGTACGCCTCGGGGCATTGTCGTTATTTGGCCGGGTTTTGGCATGGGGGCTCGCTATTACCGGCCAATTGCCCAAGAGTTGCAGCGCCGAGGGTTTTGCGTCCTGACCTCGGAGTTACGCGGCCAGGGTAACCAGACGGCGGTAGCCACCCGCCGTCACAACTGGGGCTACCAGGATCTTGCCTCGGTGGATTACCCGTTGGCCGTGGCGCGGGCCCGCAAGGAGTTTGACCACCTCGCGGCAGGGGAGAGCACAGGGGAGAAGTTACCCGTTTACTTGCTGTGTCATTCCATGGGCGGTCAGATTGCCTCGCTGTATCTGGCCCGACCGGAAGCGGACGTGGCTGGTGTTGTGATGGTTGGCTCCGGTACCCCGCACTACAAGTGTTTTACTGGCAACGAGTACAAGCGGCTTCGCTACGGCGCACCGTTTATGCAGGTAGTGTCCCAGATTCTGGGTTATTGGCCAGCGGGCAGGTTTGATGTGGCCGGCTACGGCCGACAGGCCCGTAACCATGTGGTGGAGTGGGCGCGATTCTCGCGCACGGGTCTCCTGCGACCGCGCGGTGCGGACATCGACTATGCCGCTGAGATGCCTAAGGTGACCACCCCGGCGCTGCTGCTGAACTGTGGCGGTGACCGTGACTGCCCGGCGGAGTCGGCGCAGGCATTGGCGCGGATGTTGCCGAATTCGGCGAAGTACGAGTTCATTGAGCAGCGCCTGGGACATAACCGATGGGCGCGTGAGCCGCAGGCTGTGGTTGACCGCTTCGAGCGGTTCATTGAGGAAATTTAAACCGCAATTTTCCAACCTGTAATCTGCGCTTCTTAACGTAGATACTTATGGCAACATCACCTAAAAAAATATCTGAATTTTCCCGTCGGCACTTCCTGCAGACCGCCGCAGGAGTCGGTGCCGTCACCGCTGCGAGCACGCTGCTGCCACCATCACTGCGCCACGCGCTCGCGCAGCCCCGACCGGCTGGCTCTCTTGATCAAATTGAGCACGTAGTCGTGTTGATGCAGGAAAACCGCTCTTTTGATCACTACTTCGGCACGCTCCGAGGTGTGCGAGGGTACAAAGACAACTCCGCTTTACCGGGTGTCTTCAACCAGAGTGGGGTCAGTCCATATCTAATCCGCAACGCCGCTAATCGCGGTGATCTCTCGGTGGAGTACATCGCAAGTCTGCCGCACGGTTGGGAAGACGGGCAGGTTGCACTAAACGGCGGCCGCTGTAACGGCTGGATCGAGGCCAAGGGTAAGGGCACGATGGCCTGCTATGACCGCCAGGACATTGCGTTCCAATTCGCTCTCGCAGAGACGTTCACCATCTGCGATGGTTACTTTTCCTCGATGCCTACGTCGACAAGCCCGAACCGCAACTACCTGTTTTCGGGTGACACCCGAAAGGAACCGTGGGGGACTGGAGCGGTTGGCAATGCGGCGTACGAGCCGACGCACCCGGGGTATAAGTGGCGCACTTATGCCGAGGAGCTCACGGAGGCAGGGGTGCCGTGGCGCGTCTACCAGGAGTGGGATAACTACACGGACAACAATTTGGATTTCTTCGCCGCGTTTCGAAATATTGGCCGCAAGGTCATTCGTGAGGCCGGACTGCCGGGACTCGATTTAACCGGTTTTTATGAGCTGCTTACTGCACTCGGCGATGGGATGTCGCCAACTACAGAGCAACAGGAGATGGTCAATCGCCTGAATGCCGCTGTGGAGAAGCTGCCTGACGCGGAACGGGATCTCTATGATCGCGCGCTGCACCGCCGCCAGCCGGGCACGCTAGCCGACGCTTTCCGACGGGATGTTGAATCCGGGAAGCTGCCAAAGGTGTCCTGGATTGTGCCTTCGGCCGCGGAAAGTGAGCATCCGGGAGCGTCCTCGCCAATTCAGTCGGCGAATATCACCTATCGTCTGTTGGATGCGTTGGCCTCCAATCCGGAAGTGTGGGCCAAGACAGTTTTCCTGATTAACTTTGACGAGTTTGATGGTTACTTCGATCATGTGGTGCCGCCGCTGCCGCCAAAGAATGAGCCGGGGGAGTGGTACCTGGGCAAGCCGAAGGGGCTCGGTTTCCGCGTCCCGATGACTGTCATTTCACCATGGTCGGTGGGTGGTCTGGTTTCTTCGGAGGTCTTCGATCACACTTCGGTGATTCGCTTTCTGGAGCAGGTCACTGGCGTGAACTGTGGAAACATCACTGATTGGCGTCGTCGAGTCTGTGGTGATTTGGTATCCACGCTGGACTTCTCGGCATCGGCGGGAATGCAGCTTCCAGAGCAGCCGGGGCCAGCACCGGAGTTTGTGAAGCGCTGGGAGGCGGAGCCGGCCGGTGACTATCCAGTGCAGGAGTCCGAGCAGGCGACCGCGCTGCCAACACCGTACCGGCTTCACGCCTACCTTAAAGACGGCAACCTTGTGCTGGTCAACGACGGTTCCCGTGAGGCTGTTTTCGCTGTTTACAGTGGTAACAAGGTAGAGCACCACACCGTGCTCGGCACATTAGAGCTGCGAATTGGACTTCTAGACCGCGAACTTACCGTGTGCGGCCCGGACCGCTTCCTGCGTGTGTTCAGCAAGACGGCGAAGGAGTTGCCGGAGGTCACTTTGGAGCACGTGGCGGGACGTGTTCTCGTCGGCGGGCAGGACCGAACGGCTGATTATGTCCGTGATGGCTGGTACGAGGTCGAGCTGACTGAAGGTGAGGCCACGGCGTATTACACGGGTCGACTGGAGTCCGGTAATCGCATTCCGACGAGCCCGTTCACCCGGAAAATCGACTAGGCCGCGTCTTTGGCTAAATGCCGCTTTTGACCAGTTTCCATGTCTCTGTGAATGACACTTCTTCGCCATTAGTGGTGAGGAGTATGTGCGCAAGTAGTGCGCCCAGCGCGGTGTTTCCGAAACTCAGTGGTTTCACGTGAAACGTTGCGTAAGCGACCGCTTGTGCAGCCGCAGAAACCGTGGGAAAGCTGCGGTGACCAGCAATGACACCTGAGCTGGCGGCAGCAATGGCGCTGATTGCCCATGGTCGCACAAGCGTAGCGTCAGCCAATTCCGGCACTTTGGCCACCAGTTCGTCGGTAGCCGCCAGGATTGCGGCCTCGCTGGGAGGCTGAACTTGGGGCGCACTCATTCCTCTGCTCCCCGGGGGCTCGGGGAGCTCAACTTTCGCAGCAGCGCCATGTCGGTATCAATCACACTTGCGGTGATTTCCCTGGCCTGGCCTTGTTGAAGGGCTCTCGCGGCGGCAGATTCAATGGCGCGAATGACGGCCTCGTGTTTGGATACGCCCTCCATTTGCGCCAGCAGCGCCAGGGCGGTGTCCTGTTCTTTCGTGAGCCTTAAGGTCATCGCCATCGTGCACTTGCTCCTTGCTACCTAGCCGCGCTTCCTAACTGCGCTGGTTTGTTTCCGCTATCAGGCTTGAAAACCAAGTATTTGATACCACAATGGTATCGAAAAGTTGCGCACGGCGTCGTAAAACGGGTTCTAAAGCCCTGTAGAATGGATGCGAACCTCTTTTAAGTAAAGGAAGCAGTCATTGAGCGACGATAACAACAACGACGGCTCATCCTTCGGAAGTGGAGTATTGGGCCACCAGGTTCGCCCGATCGACATCAATGAAGAGATGCAGTCGAGCTATATCGACTACGCCATGAGCGTGATTGTTGGCCGTGCGCTGCCGGAGATCCGAGACGGTCTGAAGCCGGTGCACCGCCGCATTCTCTACGCCATGTTCGACAACGGCTACCGCCCGGAGCGCGGTTATGTGAAGTCCGCTAAGCCGGTTTCGGACACGATGGGTAACTACCACCCGCACGGCGACAGCGCTATTTACGACACCATGGTGCGCATGGCGCAGCCGTGGTCCATGCGCTATCCGCTTGTCGACGGTCAGGGTAACTTCGGCTCCCGCGGTGACGACGGCCCCGCAGCTATGCGTTACACCGAGGCCCGTCTGACGCCGTTGGCCATGGAAATGGTGCGCGACATTCGCGAAAACACTGTCGATTTCCAGCCGAATTACGACGGTCGTACGACAGAGCCTGTGATTCTGCCGTCGCGTGTCCCGCAGCTGTTGATGAACGGTTCCGGCGGTATTGCCGTCGGTATGGCCACCAACATCCCACCGCACAACCTTCGTGAGGTCGCGGATGCCATTAACTGGTGCCTGGACAACCCGGAGGCGGATGAAAAGACCACGCTGGATGCGGTCATGGAGCGCATCAAGGGCCCGGATTTCCCAACTGCCGCCCAAATCGTCGGCGATAAGGGCATCAAGGAGGCCTACACCACCGGCCGTGGCTCGATCCGCATGCGCGGTGTGACCTCGATTGAGCAGGAGGGCACTCGTCAGTCGATTGTCATCACTGAGCTGCCGTACCAGGTCAACCCGGACCGCATGATTGCCAACATTGCAGATCAGGTCAAGGACGGGCGTCTGCAGGGCATTGCCTCGATTGATGACGAATCCGATCTGAAGTGGGGCATGCGCATCGTCGTCAAGCTCAAGCGCGATGCCGTACCGCGTGTGGTGCTGAACAACCTGTACAAGCACTCCCAGCTGCAGACCAGCTTCGGCGCGAACATGCTCGCCATCGTTGACGGTGTGCCGCGTACGCTGCGTATTGACCAGATGGTGACGCTGTACGTCGCCCACCAGATTGAGGTCATTGTTCGACGGACCCAGTTCCGCCTGGACGAGAAGGAAAAGCGTGCCCATATCCTGCGCGGCCTGGTCAAGGCCCTGGATATGTTGGACGAGGTCATCGCCCTGATTCGCCGGTCTGCCACGGTCGATACCGCGCGTACGGGCCTGATGGGTCTGCTCGACATCGACGAGATTCAGGCTGACGCCATCCTGGCGATGCAGCTGCGTCGCCTGGCTGCCCTGGAGCGCCAGAAGATTATCGACGAGTTGGCTGAGATCGAGCTCGAGATCGCCGACCTGAAGGACATCCTGGCCAGCCCGGAGCGCCAGCGCGCCATTGTCAAGGAAGAACTGACCGAGGTAGTGGAGAAGTACGGCGATGACCGTCGTACCCAGATCGTGGCCGCCGAGGGCGACGTCACCGAAGAGGACCTCATCGCCCGCGAAAACGTGGTTGTGACCATTACCTCCACGGGCTACGCCAAGCGCACCAAGGTCGATGCCTACAAGGCCCAGCGCCGTGGTGGCAAGGGCGTTCGCGGCGCGGATCTGAAGCAGGACGACATTGTCCGCCACTTCTTCGTCTGCTCCACGCACGACTGGATTCTGTTCTTCACCAACAAGGGGCGCGTCTACCGCCTCAAGGCCTACGAACTGCCGGAGGCCACTCGCGCTGCCCGCGGCCAGCATGTCGCCAATCTGCTGGAGTTCCAGCCGGAGGAGCGTATCGCCGAGGTGCTGCAGATTCAGAGCTACCAGGACAGCCCGTACCTGGTGCTGGCCACCAGCGAGGGCAAGGTCAAGAAGTCTCGCCTGGAGGACTACGAGTCCGCTCGTTCCGCTGGCCTAATTGCCATCAACCTGCGCGAAGGCGACTCCCTCATCGGTGCTCGTCTGTGCTCTTCGGACGATGACCTGCTGCTCGTCTCCGAGCGCGGCCAGGCCATTCGCTTCACTGCCTCCGACGACGCACTGCGCCCGATGGGGCGCGCCACTGCTGGTGTTCAGGGTATGCGCTTCAAGGGCGACGACAAGCTGCTCAGCATGGTCGTGGTCGAGGAAGAGCACAACCTGCTGGTCGCCACGACTGGCGGCTTCGGCAAGAAGACCAAGCTCAGCGAGTACACCCCGCAGAACCGCGGTGGTATGGGCGTGCTGACGCTCAAGTACGACCCGAAGCGTGGACCGTTGATGGGCGCCCTGGTGGTCGACAACGACGACGAAATCTTCGCTGTCACCTCCGCCGGCGACATCATCCGCACCAACGTCAACGAGATTCGCGCCACCTCGCGTGCCACCAAGGGCGTGCGCCTGGTCAACCTCGCTGATGGCGTGGAACTGCTGGCTATCGACCGCAATGTTGAGGATGAGGGTGAGGAGACCGCTTCCAAGGTCTCTGAGGCCGGAACCCTGGACGTAGTCCCGAAGCGCACCGGCGCCACCAAGAGCACCGGCGCCGCCGAGTCCGGTGACTCGGAGGCGGAGAAGGAGTAAGCGCATGGCCGAAACTAACTTGGTAGTCGACAAGGTGAGTCCCTGGTCCGCCATGCGCATTACGGCGGCCACTGGCTTCATTGGCTTCCTCGTCTGGCTTGCCGCGGTTGGCCTGCTCTACCTCTTGCTCTCCGGGATGGGATTGCTCGCTCCGATTAGTGAAATGATTGGCGGGGAGGATTCCATCAGCGCGGGTCTTGTCCTTGGCCTGGCGGCCGCTGTAGGAGCGCTGTGGTGGGTGCTGTCGATTGGGTTCATGGCCCTCGGCGCGGTTATCTACAACGCGTGCGGCGGTCTCGTCGGAGGTCTCAAGATTTCGCTTGCCGACGACAGCTAGGCTGCCTAGTCTCCCGCTGGCCCCGGTGTCACCCCCGTTCGGTGGCTCCGGGGCCGCGTTGGTTCAGAGGTATTTTCAGTGACCTGGTTATGAAGTAGCCATAATGACTACTTAATGACTGCTTTTTAACTCAATATTTAGGCCTCTGAACAGGCGATTTGTGAAGTGTGATGGTTACGGGTTAAGTTATATCTCGTTCCACGGGGCCTATAGCTCAGGCGGTTAGAGCACTTCGCTGATAACGAAGGGGTCGGAGGTTCAAGTCCTCCTAGGCCCACTGCCGAACAAGGTATAATTGCTCGGTGTACGGGGCTTTAGCTCAATTGGTAGAGCACCTGCTTTGCAAGCAGGAGGTCAGGGGTTCGATTCCCCTAAGCTCCACAAGGAACAAAATCCCCCGGTCGTAAGACCGGGGGATTTTTTGCGTTTTGGGAATGCCGCGGATTCGGGTTAAGTAGCAAAAAGTGTGTCCGCTCGGCGTGTCGCCGGGCGGCCCTTTTTATTGCATGGGGCCTTTGCGGATTCCTATGTTGTGTTGGTATTCGGTTGGGATAGCGTTGTCGTAGAAGGCTGGTCGTCCTGTTTCTTGGTCGGCTGTGTTGTGGTCTTCTGGGACAAGGTCTGGAACTTTGGCGAGTTGATCTTGTCCGTAATTGCACTGCCTGGCGATCTCGAGTGGGTCGTCAGGCAGCTGCGTTTTCGAGTGCAGGTACCACTCGAGCATCTTGCGTTGTCGTTCCCCGGATCTGCTGCGGTGGGCATCAGCGATGCGTTTGAGCCCGGCGTTGACTCCGCCTTCTAGGCTGTTTGTGGTTGCTGCCCACTGGGCCGGTTCGAGTGCTTCTGGCGGGGGTTGGAGATAGGCAAACAGCCAGTCGTTGCGCGATAAGTGCAAAAGCGAGTTGTATGCCTTACGGACTCGCAGGTGGGGCCATTCCCACTGTTTATCGAGTGTGCGATGTTGTTTTGGCAGCGGTGTTTTTTCGTTGAGGAACCGTTTGTAGACCACTCCGAAGTCGTGCAGGCGTAGTGTCCAGTCGCGTGCTTGGTCCAAGGTGGTGATCTTAGTCAGTTTCAAAGCCAGGGCATAGATCGCTTTGCCAGCGTCGGTGCGGGGCCGTGATGTGGTGTAGCGACGGATGACGCGTTGGGCGTGGACGAGGTAGCGCTGGATCATGGTCGTGGGCCAGCAGGCTTTGATCGCTGAGTAGGCGCCTTGGCCGCCGTCGAGGACGACGCATAACGGTTCGGCGATACCACGCAGCAGTTGTGTGTAGGCGTGGGCTGACTCGCGTTTGGCCCAGTGCCAGGCGATGACGTGGTCGTGGCTTGCTGCTACGAGCAGGCAGCCGGCGTCGGTGTAGGTGCCGTCGATGAAGATCTGGTCGTAGACCCTGTTGGGGTCTGGAGTGTTGGGAACATCGATGAGCCATAACGGTTCGAATCGGCGGTCGAGGGTCCATCTGCTGACTCCGGCATCGCAGGCGATCTCGGTTAGTGACCTCGTGGAGGTCACGTATCGGTGAAACGCTTTGAAGTCGCGGGTTGTAGTCAGATCAGGCCGACGGTAGGTGGTGGAAGATCCACAGTCAGGGTTCTGGCACCGCCATCTAGTCGTTCCTTTTGTGGTGGTGCCGTTTTTCTTCATTTGCCCAGTACATACGGGGCATCGTGGTCTGTTTGGTGTCACCGGCAAAGCTAACCAGCATCCAGCTACCACACTGAAGCGCCGTTCCGGCGGATTGAACGAGAAACGGGCCCGAATAAGGACTAAATCCTTATTCAAGCCCGATTTGTATAGTCTGATCTGCGGAAATCGCAAGAATCAGACACACATTCTGCTACTTAACCCGCGGATTCTAGTGGTCGTGTACTTAGCCTGCTAGACCGTGTGGGCATTATGAATGCCGGCATTGATGCGAGCTTTGAGCTCAATGAAGCAGTTCCTCGTTCGCGTTGAGATGGTTCTGCCACAAAGTCGACCATGCTGTCTAGTTTTATGTCGATTGTTCAGGTCAGCCAAAATTGTATTGAGTGCGAAGTATTCTGGAGTGCGCTTTTAAGCACACAATATCGGTTGGGAAATTCACTTTCGGGTACTGAGATTGTGCTTGTTGTCAGTTCAGATGGACCGAATCACAGTGTTGAATATTATCCCTCCATTTAGAGGTAACCAATTGGACACTTCAGCGAAATCATTGATGTTCTTAATCTTTCGTGAGACCGTTACATCGAAAGCACAACGGTGTTGATTCAAGGACCGAATTCCGCAATCTTGAGGTGTAGTATGAAAAAAGGTTATTCGCAACGGCAATCGTTGCCCTAGCTTTTGTCGGAACAGCAACGGGAACTGCTTCTGCTGAAAGTCGATCTGAGGCGGTACTGGTAAACGAGGTAATGAATTCGGGGAATCCTCAAGAAACGTATAATGCGTTGTCTAAAAAAGATAAAGCGGTCTTTTTGCGTGCTATGTCGCCGTCCTCAGTAGAGCAAAGTGTTTCGGCTCCAGTTGTCACTGCAACGCGCAGTAGTGGCAACTGCAGGACTGCTAACCATCATCAAGACTGGAAATCTAACTATGGGTTCGTAGTTGCTACTTCCTGGTTGTCGATGGAGTGGTGCTCGTCAGGAAATAAAGTAACCAGTGTTAGAATTACTAACCAAGGTGGGGAGACATCAACCCCGGGATATACATACCAAGGCGTTTTGAATAGCGGGGCTCGTGCATCGGGTACTTCAGGTCGAGCTTATTCAGAGATAGGCCTCAAGCTACTAGACGGTGTGGACTTCGTACATCTACTTCCGGCTTTGCATCCTTGTATCAAACTTACTGGTTATGCCAATGGTCATACCGACGTTTTAGCTGATGTTAATGCCGAAAATGGATGCCGACAGGTGTAATAGTGGAAATTCCGACCTACTACGATTTAATATGGACGCTTTTCCCAATTATTTATCTCGGGTTTTTGGGGATTGTTATTATCTTTGAAGTGCGCCGGAAAAGCAGGACGAGTCGAATAATTGCATGGACACTTGTGCAGTTACTGTTCCCAATCATCGGATTTATTATTTGGGGAATATTCTTCTTCAGCGAAAAGAGATTTGGCGACAAAGGCTGAAGAGCCAAAGAATTAGACCGCACGACAGCTAAGAAGATATAGACAGCAAAACGCCCGACCGTCTGCGCATCTACTGCACAGGACAATCGGGCGAGAAAAGGCTTTTGGCTATCTAGCCGCCTATTTACTTCTTGCGAGCCTGACCCGGCTTCGGAGCCGGCTTGGACGGCTTGGAAGAGATCTTCTTAGCGTCCTCAGCGTTCTTCTTCTCGGTCTTGACCTCGTCGACCTTGATTTGAGCCTGCTTGGAAGCCTCTGCGGCCTTCTCCTCAGTGGTCTCCTTGGCCTCAGCTGCCTTGCCCTTGGCCTCGTCGGCCTTGTCAGCTGCCTTGCCCTTTACCTCTTCAGCCTTTTCCTTAGCCTCGGAAGCCTTCTCTTCAACGGTCTCCTTGACCTCTGCGGCCTTCTCTTCGACCTTGTGCTTAACTTCCTGGGCCTTCTGCTGGTACGGAGCTGGGTCAACCGGGAGCTTGTCGTCCTTGCGCAGCTTCCAGACAATGACACCGACGATTGCTGCAACAACAGCGAAGACCAGGGAAGCGGTTGCAATGCGGCCGTTCTTGGCGCGCTGCTCTTCCTTACCGGTTACCTTGTCGATAGCCTTCTGGGTACGCACCTCGAGGTCCTTGCGAGCCTTCTTGGCCTTCTTTTCAGCCTTCTTAGCCTCGCAGCGAGCCTTGCAACGAGTCTTCTTGCCCTTGCGCTTAGCGTCCTTCTCGGCCTTCTTCGCCTGCTTCTTGGTCTCCTTGGACTTCTTCTCAACCTTGCCGGTCAGTTCTTCAGCCTGCTCAGCGAGCTGATCGCGAGCGTCGGAAACCTTTTCCTTAACGTCTTCTGCCCAATCGGATGCTGCGTCCTTTGCAGCCTCGTTCTGTGCAGCTGCCACCTTCTTAGCCTCCTGCATCGTGTCGTAGAGCTCTGCAGCCTTCTTGTCCCGGTAATCGGAGTAGCTGTCGTAAGCGGACTTCAGTCCCTTGACAGCCAGCGAGATTGCGTTGGGGTTCATGACTCTCCTTAATTAGTGCATCGCCAACAGGCTTCGCCTTTTATTTTCAATCAATGATTAATACTGCTGCGGCGCCAGTGCCTCTGAGACCAAGATGCTTCTAAGTCCAAGAGCTAGGGCCCAGTTAGACCTAGCGTCGAAATATTTGCAACAGGCTCACATTCCAGCTTAGGCACTATTTGCTCTTCATGGGGGTCAACGGAGAACTCTTTTCCTTATCTTGAAAAACATTTTCGCTGGTTTCTGCCACGGAGAAACTCACCAGTAAGAGCAATTGGCCACCAAGGTCGGTATCCTAAGGAACGTGACTATTAAGACTGCTACTGCAACTGTGCACACCAACCATGGCGATATCGTGATTGACCTGTTCGGCAACCACGCGCCGAACACTGTCGACAACTTCATCGGCCTGGCAGAGGGCACGAAGGAGTACAAGGGTCAGAACGCCTCTGGCACCGAGTCCGGCCCGTTCTACGATGAGGCCATTTTCCACCGCATCATCGCCGGATTCATGATTCAGGGTGGTGACCCGCTGGGCACCGGTACCGGCGGCCCGGGCTACATGTTCGACGATGAGATCCACCCGGAGCTCCAGTTCGATCGTCCGTACCTGCTCGCTATGGCAAACGCCGGCAAGTGTGGCGGCCGCGGCACCAACGGTTCCCAGTTCTTCATCACCGTGGTTCCGACCCCGCACCTCAATGGCGCTCACACCATCTTCGGTGAGGTCGTTGATGACGCCTCGAAGAAGGTCGTCGACGAGATCGCTCGTGTGGCTACCGATCACTGGGATCGCCCGCTGGAGCCGGTCGTGATTACCTCCATCGACATCGAGAAGTAATCCGCTAGCTTCTACGCTCTTTAACCCGTCCGGTTGTTCCGGGCGGGTTTTTTCATGCCCATTTTCGCTTTACGACGGCCCGTAACTTCAATGTTGTGTTTAGGGGTAGCGGGGGTAGTAGCAAATTGGGTTGATTCTCCACATGTCCACAGTCCTGTGGACAAAATACTCCACTGTTCACCTAGGTGAACATGGACCAAGAAGCACGTTACGGGTCCCAATTTTCACAAATTACAAGAATCCACAGTTGTCCACAGACTTGTGCACATGTGTGGATAATTCCATTCTTGTAATTTACGAACCAGCGTTCGAAAGTGGTCGAACTCCGCAGAATATTGGAATTACATACAAGTTGACTTGCAACTATGTTACTTGTTCACAGAATTATCCACAGGCTGTGGATACTGTGGACACAGGGGATAGAGCCAAAGTTGTCATGCTTTACGGTTTCTGTCATGTAACCCGTGAGAATTTTGGGACGAAATCTCTCCACAGTTATCCACAAATTACATGATTGTTACACAGGTTTCTGTGGATAACTTTTTTGCGCGATCAATAGGAGGGAAATCCCCATTCTCCGAAAAAGGTGTGGGAAACGGGTGTATTGACGGGGGTGAATTGACCTGGGTTTTTAGGTATGAAAAAGGCGCATCCAAAAGTGGATGCGCCTGAGGAGTGCGGTGTATTAGAGCTGACTAACGCCAACCCATAGTCATCAGCAGACCAACAATGAAAAGACCAAAGCCGATGACGTAGTTCCATGCGTTCAAAGTCACCATGAACGGAATATGCGGACCCGCGATGTAGTTGACCAGCAGCCAGCCCAAACCAATCAGCATGAACCCGAACATCAGCACCTTGTACCACACCGGTGTCTGAGTGCTGTTGATCTTGACCGGGGTACGGCTGACGGAGGAGCCACCGGATTGTGGTGAATTAGTGCTTTCAATCTTTGCCTTAGGCATAGCGCTTTAAACTCCTTAGGTTGTGGTCAGCAGGTTGCGATCAGCGCGGTATCTACACTCCCGCGGTATATGCATAATTGTAAACTTTGCATCCGAACTTACCAGTGAAGTTCGCAGGCAGTAGAATTCCCAGTTATGCAGATTCTCGTCGTCGATAACTATGACAGCTTCGTATTCAATCTGGTCCAGTACATAGGCCAGCTCGGCGAAACGGTGACTGTCTGGCGCAATGATGATGCGCGTCTCCGCGATGTTGACGACGTCGTAAAGCAATTTGATGCAATCCTACTGTCGCCCGGTCCCGGTGAGCCGTCCAATGCTGGATGGACAGAGGACATTATTCGCGCGGTGAGCAGGCAGGACGATCCGACACCGGTGTTGGGTGTGTGCTTGGGTCATCAGGCGATTGGTGAGGTCTTTGGTGCGCAGGTCGTGCGTGCCGACGAGCTGTTGCACGGCAAGACTTCCCCGGTCACACACGACGGCACGGGTGTGCTGGCCGATGTGCCCAGTCCTTTTATTGCCACGCGCTACCACTCGTTGACGGTCGATCCGAAGACACTGCCGGAGGAACTCATTGCCACGGCATTCACCGATTCGGGCATGCTGATGGCGATGCGCCACCGCGACCTGCCGATTCACGGCGTGCAGTACCACCCGGAGTCGGTGCTCACCCAGTACGGGCACCGCATGCTCGTCAACTGGCTGCGCCTGGCCGGTGGCGAGTACTCCGAGGAACTCCTGGCGGAGTTGGAGGAACAGCAGGCCGTGTACCAGCGCGCCTTCTCAGATGTGCTGGCACACTAGCCGTTAGTTAGGCAGCAAATCCGGCAGCCTTAGGGGAGGTTCCGGCGCAGGCTCGTCCTCAGAACCCTCCGGAGCAACCCCAAGCCGGTAGACACGCAGGGTGACCTCGCCGTCCTTGTTCAGCTTAGACCCGGCCGACGGATTGGCCTTCTCCACGTGGTCGACCTTGGACAGATCCAGCGTGGTGACTTCCTCGGTGCGGATAGTTCCCTCGAATCCGGCATCGGCGAGTGCCTTCTCCGCATCACTGAGGGTCTGTCCCTCAACCCGTGGCATCTTAATTTGGTTACCACGCGAAACGTGCAGCTCAACCGTCGTACCGACAGTGAGCTCCGAGCCCTTCTGCGGAACCTCAATGACGGTTCCCTGCTTCTCAGCGGAGTCCACCTCTACCACTTCGACAACGAAACCAGCGGATTCGAGGGTCGTGCGGGCGGAATCCAAAGTCTGACCAGTGACATCCGGAACAGTCTTGGTCTCGATACCGGAGGAGACAGTCAAGGTTACGCGGGTTCCCTTCGATACCTGAGAACCGGCAGCTGGAGACTGCTCGATAACGTTGCCGCGCGGAACGTCCTCATTCGGTTCCTCTTGCAGCTTTGGATTGACGACAAGCCCCGCCTCCTCGAGCAGGCGGCGAGCTTCCTCGGCCTGTTTGTCGCGCACATCCGGCACATTGGTCAACTCCGGGCCCGAAGATACGCGCAGCTTGATGCGAGATCCCTGCGGCAACCCCGATCCGACACCCGGTTCCGTGGCGATCACCGTGTCTCGGGGGACATCTGGGTTCGGCTCATCGACGCGGTTGACTACAAAACCAGCCTCCTCGAGAACCTGCGTTGCCTCATTGACATTTAGACCCTCGACCTGCGGAATGGCAACGGTCTCGACCTCGGTGGACGAGTTGAAGAGCTGGTAGGCGCCGTAGCCGACACCGCCGAGAGCCACCATTGCAGCAGCCACCAGCGCGACAGTCTTTCCTGCGCCGCCTTTCTTTTTCTCGGGCTCGTCAGTGTTAGCGATCTGAGCAGGGGCCTCCGACTGGTCCGCTGCTTCCTTCGGTTCAGGAGCGGGAGCAGGGACAGGGGCCGGAGTTGCCTGCTGTGCAGGGGTCACCCGAGTCTCAGCATCCGACGGAGCTGCCGGAAGGAATTCGGTGGTCTTCGCGTCGTCGTCATGCGCGCCGTGGTGCGCCAGCGCCAACGGATCCTCGCCGCGTGCAAGACGACGCAAATCCTGGGCGAAGTCCTCTGCGGTGTCGTAGCGCTCCATCGGATCCTTGGCCATCGCGGTCAACAGCACCGCGTCGAGGCCCTGAGCCGTGTTCGGGTCGGTGTTGAGCTTCCCCGAAGGGCGCGGCGGCTGATCCTGAACATGCTGGTAAGCGACAGAAAGAGGGGTTTCACCGGTGAATGGCGGGGCGCCCGTGACAGCCTCGAAAAGTACGCAACCGACAGCGTAAATATCAGAACGTGCATCGGCGGTCTTACCGCGCGCCTGCTCCGGCGAAAGGTACTGCGCGGTACCCAGCACGGCCGCAGTCTGCGTCATCGTGGTGGAATCACCGAGCGCGCGAGCGATGCCGAAGTCCATCACCTTCACCTTGCCGGTGTTGGTCAGCATGATGTTCGCCGGCTTGATGTCACGGTGAATGATGCCGGCATGGTGGGATGCCGTCAGTGCGTCACACACCGATGCCATTATCGACGTGGCTTTCTTCGGGTCGAGCCGCCCCTCACGACGAACAAGGTCACGCAGCGTCTCACCCTGAATCAGCTCCATGACAATGAAAGGCACACGCCCCATCGGGCTATCCGTCTCGCCGGTGTCGTACACCGACACGATAGACGGGTGATTCAGTAGTGCTGAGTTTTTCGCTTCACGACGGAACCTTGCGAGGAAGTTCTCATCCCTGGCAAGGTCGGCCCTCATCATCTTGACCGCGACAGAGCGACCGAGAACAGTATCTTCAGCTCGGTAAACATCGGACATGCCGCCAACGCCAATGAGCTCGCCGAGCCGATAACGGCCGGAGAGGAGATCGTCATTGCCAGACATTGTTCGTCAGTCCCTTCGGAAGGATTTCCACCAAAACATCTTGTACCTGAATATTACTGTGCATCTGGAGTCCCCAAGGTATTACCGGACCCATTTTCCGGGGGCAGTTGAATGCCGGGCAGACCACCGCCAGTGGAGTCGTCGCTATTGTCGTTGCCCGAATCCTGAGTCGGTTCGGAGGTATCCGGGGCGGTCTCGCTGGTGTCCTGTTCAGTGGAGCTGTCAGAAGCACCATCATTGTTGCCACCGTAGTTTTCACCAGAGTTGTCGCCGTAGCTGCCACCGTCGTTATTTCCCCAGTTACCGGAATTGTCGTCCGACCAACCGGAACCGTTGCTGGAGTCAGAGTTTTCTTCCGTGGTTTGCTGCTGTGACTGGTTCGGAATGTACTGCTCCAAGTTTGGAATGGTTGGCAGTGAACCGGTTGTCGACAGCGAATAGACAACAGCGATAGCACCGGCCAGTAACACTAGCAGTACCAACAGCACAATGCTGCCGCAGCCACAACCGCAGCCGCTGCGCTTCTTTGCCGGCTTTCGCTGCCGAGTGGGTTGCTGCGGTGGCCGCTGTGGCTGCTGCTGTGGTTGCGACACCGGCATGGGCGGTCGCGTCATGGCACCGAGTTCGGTGGTCGCCGGGTTGGCAGCGTTGGATTGACGGTGCACCGTTGGGGTCACACCACGCGGCTGCGGTGGGCGGTGCCCCGCGCGCACTCGCAAAACAGCCTGTGCCAGCTCGCGGCCATCGGCATAGCGACGCTGCGGATCCTTGCGCAGCATAATGCCGATAAGTTCGCGGATATGCGGATTGACCGTCGGCGCCAACGCAGGCGGTGCCTCGTTGATGTGTGCCACGGCAACCGCGACGGTGGAGTCGCCCTGGAAGGGGCGGGCGCCGGCCACCATTTCGTAGGCGACACAGCCAAGCGAGTAAATGTCAGTCGCCGGACTTACCTGTTTGCCCTGCGCCTGCTCCGGTGAGACATACTGCGCGGTACCGACGACCATGCCGGTACGCGTCAGAGGCACCGCTTCGGCGGCCTTGGCAATGCCAAAGTCGGTAATCTTCACGGTGCCCTCCGGCGTCACCAGCAGGTTGCCCGGCTTAATGTCGCGGTGGACAAGGTTCGCAGCGTGAATTGCCGACAGGCCGTGCGCAGTCTGCTCCAGCACGTCGAGCATCAGGTGCTCTGGCAGGGTGCGACGTCGCTGCAGCACCTGCGACAGAGATTCGCCACGGATGTACTCCATGACGATGTAACACGCGCCGTGGCTGCCGATATCGCCTTCCTCGTACGTGACAATCTTCACCACGTTTGGGCTGTTGACGCTGCGTGCAGCAGCGGCTTCGTTCTGGAAGCGCTGCCGGAACTCGTAGTTGTCCGAGTACTCCTGATTCAGAAGTTTGATCGCAACTAGTTCGCCGCTGGTGGCGTCGTCGGCAAGCCAGACGGTGGACATACCGCCACGGCCGAGCAGACGGCGGACGTGATAGCGGTCGCCGACGATGTCTTGAACTTGGTGGGCATCCATGCTTATCAACCCGCCTGTTCGACCGCGTCAATGAGCGCACGGCCAATCGGGGCAGCAACGGAGGCGCCGGTAGCGCCCTGGCCTTGACCGCCACCGTTTTCCACGACGACGGCCACGGCGACATCGGAGTCCGGAGCGAAGGCGATGTACCAAACGTGCGGCGCGTACTCGCCGCGGACAGCACCGTGTTCCGCGGTACCGGTCTTGGAGGCGATACGCGAACCGTTACCGCCCGAATGTGACTCTGAACCGCGCATCAGCTCAGTTACGGTTTCTGCGATCTCCGGCGAAATCGCCTCGTCGGCTTCAATCGGCTTGAAGGACTTGATCTCGGAGAGGTCGGCACCGCGCACCGATTTGATGATCTGGGGTTCCATGCGCACGCCGCCGTTGGCAATCGTGGCGGCGATGATGGCGTTGTCCAGTGGTGTAAAGGACACGTCGCGCTGACCAATGGAGGTTTGCCCCAGCGAGGACTGATCCGGAATCTCACCGACGGTGGAGGGCTGAATCGGCAGGCCCGCGTCGTCGTGGGTCTCACCGATGCCGAATCGCTTGGCGACGTCCTTGAGCGCATCGGCCCCGTACTGCATACCGAGCTCCGCGAACGCCGTATTACAGGACTGTGCGAAAGCCTGGCGGAGAGTCGTAGTAGCCCCGCCACAGGTCGAGCCACCGTAGTTTTCCAACGTGGTGGTGGTATCCGGCAGCGTAATCTGCGGTGCGCCAGTGACCGAGGTGTCCGGGGAGGCGCCTTGCTCCAGTGCCGTGACCGTGGTCAACACCTTGAAAGTGGAACCCGGCGGCAGCGGACGCTGAGTGGCGTGGTTGAGCAGCGGTGCGCCCTCATTGTTATTGAGGGACTGCCAGGTACTCTCGTCGCCGGCCGCGATGTCATTCGGGTTGAACGACGGTGTGGAGGCCATCGCGAGAATTTCACCCGTCGATGGGCGAATGGCGACGGCGGAGCCGACGTAGCCGCGTTCAGCGAGTTGTTGGTACGCAGTCCGCTGAGCGTTCGGCAACAGCGTCAGCTCTGCGGAAGCCCCAGAAGGTTCCTTGCCCGTGACCATGTCGAGGGCGCGGGAAGTAAACAGCGAAGGGTCGCTGCCGTTCAAGATTCCGTTTTGAGAGCGTTCGATACCGGCGGAGCCGTAGATGTCCGACAGGTATCCGACCACCGCGGCATATGCCTCCGGGTCGGTGTCGTAGCTGCGGTCATAGAAGCCGTTCTCGCCCTTGACCGAGTGGGCCAGAATGTCGCCGTCAGTGGTGATCTGGCCGCGAGGTTTGGACTTTTCCTCCAGGAACTGGCGGCTATTCAGCGGATTGTGGGCGTACTTATCCTGCTGGAAGCCCTGGATGTAGGTCAGGTTCGCCAGTAGAAGAACGAAGAGCCCGAGTACGACAACAAAGATTTGGCGAATGGTCTTATTCATCTACTGGTTCACCCCCTGAGCTGCGTTGGCATTGTCGTTGAGGCCAGAAGGGGTGCTTGGAATGCCCCAGGGGCGGTTGGCCTCGTCAGAGACGCGCAGCACGATGGCCAACATGATGTAGCTGGCCAGCAGTGAGGAACCACCGGCTGACATGAACGGTGTAGTCAGACCGGTTAGTGGCATCAGCTTGGAAACACCGGCTGCAACCACGAACAGCTGAATGGCCATCGAGAATGCGATGCCGGCCGCCAGCAGCTTGCCGAAGGAATCACGTACCGCCAAGCTCGCCGAAATACCGCGCGAAATCAGAATCGCGAACAGCAGGATGATGGCACTCAGACCGGTAAAACCGAGCTCCTCGCCAAAGGCGGAGAGGATGAAGTCAGAGTGTGCCACCGGAATGTTCTGTGGGTAGCCCTGACCCAGACCGGTGCCACCGATGCCACCCCAGCTCATGCCGAACAGCCCCTGGGAGAGCTGGTAGCCACCCTCGTCGTAGGAACCCAACGGATCCAGGAAATGCGTGACTCGCGCCTGAATCTTGTCCGAAACCATGTAGACACCGACAACACCGATGGTCACCAGCCCCATGCCGATGATGAGCCAGGAACCACGACCGGTGGCAGCGTAGAGCATTGCCAGCACAGTGCCGAAGAGCACCAGCGCCGGACCAAAGTCATTCTGCAGAGCCATGATGACAGTAGCGATGCCCCAGATCAGCAGAATCGGGCCCAGATCGCGAACACGCGGGAAATCAATGCCCAGGAAACGCTTACCCGCCACATTGAACAGCGAGCGCTTATTCACCAGCAGCTGTGCGAAGAAGATCAGCAACATGACCTTGGCAAACTCACCAGGCTGCATGGAAAACGGGCCGATGGAAATCCAGATGCGGGCATCAGCATTAATCGACGACGGCCACACCAGCGGCAGCGCCAACAGAATCAAGCCGCCGAGACCCAGCAGATACGAGTACTGCGACAGTGAGTGATGGTTGCGCAGCAGGACGATCACGCCGATAAACAGTGCGACACTGAGCACGGTCCACATGATCTGGTTGCGCACTAACGAGGTGTCATTGGCCAGGTCGAGGCGGTGAATCATCACCAACCCCAAGGCATTGAGAGTGGCTGCAACCGGCAGCATCACCTGATCGGCGTTGGGCGCCACAAAGGTCAGTGCGATATGCGCCACTGCAAAGATTACAAAGAATCCGCCAATGATGTAAAAGACATCGGCGGTCAGAGAGTTGCCCTGAGCCAGTTCCAGCGAAATAAGTGCCAAAAGCAACAATCCTGCCGACAGCAGCAGCAGGAGCATTTCCTTCATCCGAAGCTGTCGCTTCGCGGTAGTTTCACTCATTTTCGCACCTGCCTACAGTTGACTCCTGGCTTCGAACCCAGCTTTTCATCCTTCTTGTCGGCGGAAGTTGCGTCCTTGTCGTCGTCGGACACGGACAGACATACCGGCAGTGCCGACTCCGCCAAACGGCCAATCTGGTCGCTGACACCGTCGTAGGAATCAGCCGGCAGACCTTCCAGCGAATTGCGTGCCGCCGGCGAGAGATCTTCCGGCGTCATGATGTGGCAGTCGACCTTCTCCTTCGGCGTCCCAGCCGGAGGCAGCTGAACTTTGTTGTCATCGGTCAAACAGATGAACTGATGCGGCTCTTGCAGATCGAAGCCCAGCAAACTACCGGGCACGCCATGCATCAACTGCACCTGCCCGTCAACCACCGCGAGATGGTACATCGACTCCTTCTTCTGCCAGCCCCAAATACCAAGGCCGACCAAACCGGCCACCAGCACCAGCACCACAGAAACAACTAGCCACTTGCCCTTGGAAGCCTTCTTCTCCGGCGCCGAAGTCACTGCAATTTCCTGCGACTTCCGCGGGCGGAGTGCCGCCGCGCGACCCGCTGCAGTATTGGGGCGGGGGAGTTCCTCCTCCGCACTCTGCAGGGCACCGGCCAGGGCGGGCTCGTAAGGCGTGCGTGCCGACGAATCGACAACATCGGCAACCACCACGGTGATGTTGTCCGGACCACCGGACTTCAACGCGTAGTCAATGAGCTTGGTAGCGGCCTCGTCCGGAGTCCCCTCCGAGAGCACATCCTTGATGGTGTCCGCGGACACCGGATCGGACAGGCCATCCGAGCACAGCAGGTAGCGATCGCCCTCGTGGACATCGCGATAAGACAAAGTAGGCTCCACCGGGCGACCGGTGAGAGCCTTCAAAATCAGTGAGCGCTGAGGGTGAATTGCCGCCTCTTCTTCGGTGAGATTGCCCTCGTCCACCAGCGACTGCACATAAGTGTCATCCCGGGTAATGCGGATGAGCTCCCCGTCGCGCAGCAGATAGCCACGCGAGTCACCGACATGGCACATGCCCAGGCGGGTGCCGTCGAAAAGCAGAGCAGTCAGCGTAGTGCCCATGCCTTGCGTAGAGGGGTTCTGCTCAATTTCATCCGCAATGGAATTATTGCCCTCTATGCAGGCGCTGCGCAGGGACTCGAGCAAATCGGGGCCGGGCTGATCATTGTCCAGCCGAGAGACAGCCGCAATCATCAGCTGGGATGCGATTTCCCCGGCGGCGTGGCCACCCATGCCGTCGGCAAGCGCGAGCAGACGCGAACCCGCATAGGCGGAGTCCTCGTTGTTCTGTCGGATGAGGCCGCGGTCAGAGCGGGCCGTGTAATTCAGAGCAAGACTCATGGTTGCAACCTCAAAGTTGTACGGCCAATACGAAATTCCATACCCGAAGCCAGTCGTTCCGGCTGTTCCACGCGCTGACCATTGAGGAATGTGCCATTGCGGGAGTCCAGATCCTCCAGGTACCAGATGCCGTCGCGGTTGATGACGCGAGCGTGCTGGCCCGAGGCGAAATCATCGTTGAGGACGAAGGCATTCGACTCTGAACGGCCGATAGTGATGTCGCGTTGGTTGTTTAGGTTCATGCGCGAACCCGCCAGCGGCCCGGAGGTGACAAGGAGCTGATGTGGAGTCTGCGAGCGCTGGAAACGCTTGGCCGGAGCGCTGCTGGTTTGCCGAAGCGGGCGCAGCGGAGCCGAACCTATTGTTTCTGTACGCAGGGTGCGAAGCGTCATCCAAATGAAAAACCACAGGACGACCAGCACGCCGATGCGCGAAAGCAGAAAAACGATAGCTTCCACGTCCGAGGAACCTCCTTATATAGAGCTGGTGGGTCCGCAACCGAACACACGGACGTAATTATTCCAGGAATGTGTCGGCAAACCTAGGGTAGTGGCATTTGAATCTAGTGAACCTCACTACTTAGCGGATCTAAATCAGCGGATTTAACTAGCGGATCTGAACTTCGAGAACAGAATGTCCAAGCGAGATCTCGTCGCCGTCGGCCAGCAGCCAGTTATCAATGGGTTCGCCATTGACAATGGTTCCGTTGGTCGAATGCAAATCGACGAGCACCGCATCCTGGCCATCCCACGTGATTTCGGCATGCTGGCGGGAAACACCAGTGTCCGGAAGGCGGAAGTCGGAAGCGGTGCCGCGGCCGATGATGTTCGAACCATGGCGCACCTCGAATACGCGCGAGGAGCCGTCCTGCAACAGCAGGGTGATGGTCTTTTCCTGGGACTGGTCTTCGTCCACGGCCGAGTTGCTCAGCTCAGTTGCCGCTTCCGGGTCGGCGGTAGGCGCGGGACGGGAAGCGGTGGGGAACTGCTCAGCTTCCGGCTGTGGGTGGTAGGCGGCAGAGGTCTCGGCGGCTTGAGGTTCATCATCGCTTTGCGACGGGGCTGCGTCAGTGTTGGCATCATCAGCGCTGTCGTCGAATGGAACGAACTCCGAAGTGCTTACAGTGTCCTCGGTGAAAGTGCTGGCCGTCTTCAGCTGACCGGTGTGGAGCGACTCCACTGCCTGCAGGTGGACGCTGATGGTACCGGTGAAACCCCAGCCGTTGTTACGGCAGTAGCGCGTCATGCGGTCAGCCAATTGATTCGGCAGGTTGGGCTCTGATGCGGAGAGGTTTTTGTAATCGGCGGCGCTGATGCCAATGCGGAAATCATTGGGTGCCAAGTACTGACCGTTGGCGTCCTGCATCAGGAAATCTTCAATTTCCTGCTTCAGGCATTCTTCTAACTCATTCGGGACAACCTTGCCGCCGAACACGCGCGCAAAGCTGTTGTCGAGCCCGCGCTGAAGCGAGCTATCGAGCTTGCGGATGCGTCCTAGGAAATCCATCTGACTAAAGAAATTCGCCTTCTCCCGCCAAACCGCGGCGGGTTACGTGAAAAATGTGCATAAAAATTATCGATACTTTAGCAACAGTATAGAGCCCTACACCTTCAGTTAAGGGCTAGGAACTGCTGAGGTTTATCAAATAGTGACGACGCTTGTGAAATAAGTGGCTGTTGCTAAGTGCGAAAAAGACGTTTTAAAAGTGGTGAAAAGTGGTGAAAAACGCGCGCTGGCCTGGGGATTTGGTGGTGTATTAGCGCGGGGTGTTATAGTTCTATTCGTTCCCACGGGCGAGTGGCGGAATGGCAGACGCGCTGGCTTCAGGTGCCAGTGTCCTTTACGGACGTGGGGGTTCAAGTCCCCCTTCGCCCACAGCGAAGATCCTCGGAAGTGTAAAAGCTTCCGAGGATTTTTTGTTTGCGGTGGCGGTTGGAGTGGGGCTTGGGTTGAAGCAGAGGCGGATGCTGAGCTGAGGTTGTTGGCTTGTCCTTTAACCCTCCCTTAACCCTGTCCGGCACTTATGGCCAGGTTTCGGGGACTTGTCGATGTATTTCTCTCACTTATCGATGGATTCTCCTGACTTATCGATGGTTTTTCGGCACTTATGCGCACGCTGTGGGCCCGGCTCTCTCACTTGTCGATGCGCTATTCACTTGTGGACACGCTACAGCGCATCGATAGGTGAATAGCGTGGCCACAAGTCGTCGGATGCGTCGGCCGTTTCAATTGCCACGCTCGTACCGGCCGCACCCATTGCAATACCGGTATTGGCAGTCGCAAGTGCTGGGACGTTGGTCTCGCGAGTGATGAGTAAGCGGAAGTGCGAGGGCATCATCGAATCGGGCCGACGGTGGACGGCCATTGTTGATGAGGATGCCCTGGCGGATTTAGCGATGTAGGTGGGTTTGGTTTGGAGTCTGGCCTACCGCCAAAACGTGGTCATGCCACGCTTGTCCTCCATGTTGAACTCGATCATCTTGGCAAGCAGGTCCAGCGGCATGGACTCGGCCTTGCCGTCCTTTGGCCAGGGGAAGCGGACCATCATTTTGCCGTAGGAGAGGCCGCGGGCATCGAACTCGTCGGCGAACTTTTCAATACCTGCGCGCTCCGGGGCAATCGCCATGTGCTTCTTGGCGTAGGAGAAGCCGATAATGAACGTGCCATCAAGGGTGAACATCGGCTGGCTCCAGGCGATTCGAACGCCCAGTTCAGGATACTTTTCGTGGACCCACTCGAGCACCTCGAGAGCCACCGCGCGCTGCATGTCATCATCTACGCGCGAGAGGTGGTCGGCGAAGAACTCGGCGATGGTTTCGTCGGTCATATGCTGAACAGCCATGGTCTG
Organism: Corynebacterium amycolatum; assembly: GCF_016889425.1. Lineage (NCBI taxonomy): Bacteria > Bacillati > Actinomycetota > Actinomycetes > Mycobacteriales > Corynebacteriaceae > Corynebacterium > Corynebacterium amycolatum. The sequence goes on along the minus strand of NZ_CP069513.1, from coordinate 631,194 downwards.
GATTTTACTGTGCCATCAACTAACATGACTTCGAGTGGCTACAGATTTGAATACTCAGTTTGATCCCAAAAAGGCGTGGCCAGCGCTGTGGACCGTATTGCTCGGCTTCTTCATGATTCTGGTCGACGCCACCATTGTCACCGTTGGTATTAACACCATCCAGCATGAACTGGGCGGTGAGCTCAACCAGGTCATGTGGGTGACCAGCGGTTATTTGCTGGCCTATGCGGTGCCGTTGCTTATTACCGGCAGGCTCGGTGACCTCTGGGGAGTCAAGCACACCTATGTAGCGGGCTTGGTTATCTTCGTGTTGGCGTCGCTGGCGTGTGGGTTGGCGCCGTCGTTAAGCATGCTGATCATTGCCCGCGTGGTGCAGGGACTGGGGGCCGCGCTGCTGACACCGCAGACGATGGCGCTGATTACGCAGATGTTTCCACCGGTGCATCGCGGTGCGGCGATGGGGCTGTGGGGCGCGGCGGCCGGAATTGCCTCGCTGACGGGGCCGCTGGCTGGTGGCGTGTTGATTCAGCTGCTGAGTTGGCGCTGGATTTTCCTCATTAATGTGCCGATTGGCGTGGTCGGGCTCGTTTTTGCGTTCCGCTATCTGCCGACCTTCGAGACGCACCGCAACAAGATTGACTATCTGGGCGTTGTGCTCAGCGCGATTGGTATGTTCCTGCTGGTCTTCGGCATTCAGGAGGGGGAGAGTGCCGGCTGGTCCGGTTGGATCTGGGCACTGATTGCCGCCGGTGTGGTGATTCTTGGCCTGTTTACGGTCTGGGAGGCCAAGACCACGGCCGAACCGCTGATGCCGCTGTCCCTTTTTAAGGATCGTAACTTCACCGTCTCCTCGTTGGCCATTGCCGTGATGGGAGCGCTGGTGGTCGCGGTTGGTTTCCCAATCATCCTCTTCGCCCAGAATGCTCGCGACCTATCGACCATCCAAGCCTCACTACTGCTCGTGCCGCAGGCGCTGATTTCCGGTGTCATGGCACCGTGGACTGGGCGAATGCTGGATCGGCTGAAGTTCCGCGAGTTCGCGCTGATCGGTTTTGGGTCCTCGCTGGTGGGCATGCTCGGGTTTCACTACCTCATCCACGAGGACCTCTCCGTGCTGTGGCTGCTACTGCCGGGCGCCGCATTCGGTGTGGCCAACGCATTTATTTGGGGCACGCTGTCGACGGCCGCGACCCGCAACATTGACCCGATCCTCGCCGGTGCTGCCTCCGGTGTGTACAACACCATCCGCCAGATCGGCAGTGTGCTGGGTAGTGCGCTGATTGCCACCGTCATGGCGGCGGCGCTCAGCAGCAACCGTGGCGACTTCACCACCGCCATGAGTGATGCCATGTGGCTGCCGGTGGCGCTGTCGGCCGTGGGCGTCGTGGCATCGCTGGGGCTTAAGAATCCGAAGTAAAACGCTCCACCATGTAGTCCGCGATGCCGACGGGATCGGCTAGGAAATCCCTGGTCGCCCGTACCGCGAGGGTGTCTTCGAAGTGGGTGGTGTCGGCGTCGTCAAGCGAAATGATCGTTGCTTCCGGTGCGGCGAGCAGGATGGGGGAATGCGTCGCCATGATAATCTGTGCGCCGGCTTCTGCGAGCGCGCCGAGACGGCCGAGGAGTTCCAGCTGGCGCAGTACCGACAGTCCGGCCTCGGGTTCGTCGAGGAAGATTAGCGATTCGGCACCGAAGCGGCGTTTGGCCAGCGCCATGATGGATTGGCCGTGACTCATTTTCGTCAGATCCGCCATGCCGTCACCGCCGGGGAGGCTGCCGATCGATGCGTAGAAACGCGCGAGGTTTAAGTGCGCGTCGCCGCGAAAGAAGAACGTATCCGGGGGATTGCGCTTGGTCAGCGCGAGCGGAATCGGAGAGGTGCGCTCCTGCGTTTTAAACCGCGAGCCGCCGTCCGTGTCGACCCCCATCGCCGACGCCAACGCCTCCAGCACCGTCGACTTTCCCTTGCCGTTTTCGCCGGTCAAGATGGTAATCGGCGTGGTGAAGGCCATGGGGAAGGGCAACGCGAGCTTTACGACGTAAGCCGGGAGCTCGGCATCATCGTGAATACGGGCCTGGCGGAGGTAGATCATGGTTGCGGCAGTTGGTCGATCTGTTTGAGCAGCTTAAAGCCGTCGGCACCCTCGATGAATGGAACCTCCTTGTTCTCCAGTTTTTCAATTGGCACTGCGGTGCCGTGGGAGAGCACGTGCTCGCTGGGAGTGAGGTTGCGGATTGCGATTGCCGCGACCTTATCCGGATGCTCCGCCGCGGCTGTGCCGTAGATGAGCGGGTCGTATTGGCCGTCATCACCGACGAGAATCCAGTTGATTTCGGGGAAGTCAATAAACAGGTCCCGCAGTCGCACCTTCTTATGTTCCTTGCCCGAGCGGAACAGGCCAGTGGGCGTTGGCCCCCAATCGGTGAGCAGTAGCGGGCCCTTCGGCAGGTTGTTGCGGTGCAGGAACTTTTTTAGTGTGCCGAAGGTGTTCCATGCGCCGGTGGAAAGGTAGATGACGGGAACGTCCGTGTCCTCATCGGTTTTGCTCGCGTAACGACGGCGAAGTTGCGCATAGAACTCGCTGAAGCCAGCGACGGCTTTGCGCTCGTCTGTCTCTTTGACCCAGGAGTTGTAGGCGGCGATGAGGGTGCGCGGCAGCATGGTGACCAAAACAGTGTCATCAATATCGGAGACGATGCCGTATTTGGTTTCCGGGGAGAGGATGAGGGCCTCTGCGGGAGTGTCGTTGATGGTGATCTCGTGCCAGCCGGGTTCGAGGCCGTGATTCCGAATCAGCACCTCGATGTAGCCGTTGCTATCCGTGGTGGTTTCCACCGTGCGATTGCCGGCAGTGATGGTGACGGGAAAGTCCGCGAGTTCGACGGTAAAGAACTGCCAAAACCCGCGTTTTTTGTTTCGTTCTTCGTCTCGTTTTTTGGCCGGATCCTTCATAAGGACACGGCCGAGTACGCGAACGCGCTCTGCATTTCCGTACCCGGTGAATCCGATGATTTCCGGTTCCCAACCAGCGTTTTTGGAACGCTTGGCGGCCAGCGCGTTGATTCTTCTCTCGGTTTTGCGGACGACATCTGCCACGGACATGCTTTCCAGGATACGGGTTGACAGGGTGGGGGAGGGTGCGCGTAGGTTGGTCGGCCAAGAGAAAAGTCAACCCTTTAGGAGTGTTCTCTGTTTATGCGTTTTTCCGGTAAGTTCATCGCATCCGCCGCCGTGGCAGCAGGCATGATTGCTGCCCCGACCGCCGCCGCTAACGCTGCATCAGTCAGCGCCTGGGATCAGGTTGCGGCATGTGAGTCCGGCGGAAACTGGCAGACCAATACCGGTAACGGCTACTACGGCGGACTGCAGTTCTCGCAGCAGACCTGGAGCGGCCACGGCGGTGACCAGTACGCACCAACGGCTGACCAGGCCACCAAGGAGCAGCAGATTGAGATTGGCGAGCGCGTGCTTGCCTCCCAGGGTGCTGGCGCATGGCCGAACTGCGGTGGCCCGCTGGGTTAATCCTCCCCATCATCAAAGACTAGATCTGGCACCGCCGCGAATGACAGCCACCACTTCATGTAGTGGTCATGGCGTGCTTTCGTCTTCTGAGTAGCGCGCTTGTCAAAAGTCTGTCGCCCGAACCCGGCTAACGGTCCGGCCGGGACGGTCGCCGCGGTAACGCCGTCGGCAGAGGACCACACCTCTGAGCCGTCCTCATAAGCCGTGATATCCCAGAGCTTGTGGGTTTTCAGGTTGTGGTGCTTCCGGCATAGGCAGTGCAGATTCTGTGTGTCGGTGGGGCCACCGGCTTCGGAGTCTTCCTGGTTGTACGGTGCGATATGGTCAATATCGCACTTGTACGCTGGGACTTCGCAGCCGGGGAAGCGGCACGTGCCGTCACGACCGTGGACGCGGGCAACCTGCGCTGGGGTTGGGCGGTAACCATTGGTGGCGCTGTCTGCTGAGAGGCGGACATGCGTCACCTTTTGCATCCACTCTTCCGTGACCAGCGCGCCGAGCCAGCCGGCGCCGTCCAGCCAGGCGTCATCACTGTGGGGCTCGCGGAAAACATTGAGCACAACTTCTGCATTGGTGCGCTGGTGAATCAGTTCCACAAATGCATCCGCCTGCGTCATTTCTTCATTCGCGCGGAAGACCGTTTCAATTGCGCACATGGCGAAGTAGGCGCGGTCCGGGCGCAGCGTGAGAATGATTTGGGAGTAGCTGTCGGGGCGTTCCACCAGAGTCACCGATTCCGTATCGGTGATGGTGGGAATTGTGCCGTCAGTGCGAGCACGGTCATCCAAGTCCGCAGCAATATCACCAATTTTGGTGGTGAGCGTACGAGGGCCAATCATCGCTTGACGACGCTTCCGTGGCGTAACCAATGCCAGAATTTTCTTCTCCGCATCGGGTATTTGATCCGGCTCGATGCCGACCACGCCATGTGCAATGATGCCGAGTTGCCGCATGGACAATGCACAGCTTTCCCGGGCGTAGGCCGCTAGCTGAGGCATTTTCTCCAGCAATAGGCCAATGTCACAGATACGCAGTGCTTCACTGCGGGTGATTCCCAGGCGAACGCTGATGCGAGCGGCATGGTTTTCAACGTCATCATCGCCTGCAGGGCAGCAGGCTTCAATCAATTCAAGGTGGGTGCGGTTGGTAGCCCGCGCGAGTGCTGAGAGCTCATCTTCGGGATTTTCATGAGCCCAATATGGTTCGGGTACTTGTTCGGACTTCATTGGATCCCCCTGGTGTTCCAATGGTTGTCGGCCTTCTTTCGAACTTACTTGCTATCGTACAGGTGTCATTCTGGCTTGTAAAGAGAAATGATGAGAGATCTTGAATGGTTTTTGTAGATGTCGGCTGACCATAAAAGCGTTTGCTACCAGGTTGTTTGCGGGTGACGCATGGAGGGTTGCGGAAAAATATAAATAAAACACCCGTTCGAAACCGGAAGCTTGATAATCTCGCATCTATAAAGGCGGAGTGCAGAAACCAGCGCAGAAAACGGGGCAAAACCATGATTATTCGGCAAGCAACGCGGGAGGACGCCGAGGCAATCGCGGAGATTTACAACGAGGCCGTGATCAACACCGTCGCCATCTGGAACGATGGCACGGTCAGTGCGGAGAATCGCATTGCATGGATGGAGGTGCACTGGGAGAAGGGTTACCCGGTTTTCGTCGCCACGCTTGACGACGAAGTCGCTGGATATGCCACCTTTAGTGACTTTCGCGACTTCGACGGGTTTTCGGTACACAGTGGAAAACTCCATCTACGTACATCCGAGCTTTCAGGGCCGGGGCATTGGCGGGACGCTTCTACAGGTGACCATTGATGCTGCTCGTGAGGCGGGAAAGCACGTTTTGGTGGCAGCGATTGACGGCAGCAACGAGGGGTCGATTGCGCTGCACGAAAAGTATGGTTTCCAGCGTGTTGGGCTATTGCCTCAGGTAGGGACAAAGAACGGGCGTTGGTTGGACATGATGTTGATGCAGATCATGCTGACAGTCGAGCAGCCACCCGCTCAGCCGCGCGCTTAGCGAAGGGGCCAACACCCATAATCGTGGCTGCACCGGGGCCAACCCAGTCGCCGTAGCCGACGAACTCGATGAGGTCGGAGTCGACGCTGCGGAAGGGGCTGAGCGCGGGGCGGAAACCGGTGCACCAAATGAGGTGGTCCGCGTGGACGTCGTCAAGCGAAGAGAACATGGGTGTCCAGGTGAGGGCACCGGAGTCGCGGGCTTTGCGGACGGACGGCAGGACAACGATGTCGCCGATACTGTCGGAGGGGCCGGGGTCGGGTTCGCCACGTGCGATGGCGAGTGCTCGCTGACGGTTGCGTTCGAACAGGACGCGACCGTCGACGTCGTCGGGCATCCAGCGCGGTTCGTGGCGGGTGAACCAGGTGGTGTCGATACCGGAAAGTATCAGTTCAGCGGCGATTTGGGCGCCGGAGTTCGCCGCGCCGACAACGGCAACGCGGGAGCCTTCGAATGGCTCGGGGCCTGGGTAATTGGCCGAATGCCACTGTTTTGCGGAGGTCGTGCCGGGGTAGTGGGGGACGAAGGGGCGGTTGCCGGTGGCGGCGATGAGTTGGTGGGACTCGAAGTCTCCGGCATCGCTGGTGAGGTGGAAGGTGCCGTCGTGGGTGACGTGGGTAACGTTAACCGGGCGCTGAACGCGCAGTTCGTAGCGCTTTTCGTAGGAGCTGAGGTAATCAATCACATGGGAAGTGGGCGGGAAGCCGTCATAATCGGGCATCTGGATGCCCGGAAGGTTGGAGAAACCCGGGGTGGAAAAGAGCGTCATTGAGGGCCAGACATTGCGCCAGGAGCCGCCGGGAGCCGGCTGATTGTCCAGAACGAGCGGATCAATGTCGTGTTTGTGCAGGTAGTAGGCGGTAGCGAGGGCAGCTTGGCCGCCTCCGACGATGATGGCATCCTCAAGCATGGTTCCAGCTTAACTGCGGGTGCCGTGGCTCAAGCTGTACTACCGTTAAACACCATGAGCTCGCTGTTTGATCTTTCGGACAAGCCCATCGACGAACTACCCGGTTACCAGCGCACATTCGCGCCGGGCAGGCTAACTGTGGGGCTCAGTCTGCCCATCGAGCAGGACGCCGAAGCCGAACCCAAGGACGCGCTGAGCAATCAGATTCGGCTGATTCGGAAAGCCGAACGCGCAGGCATCGCGGCAGTGTGGGCGCGCGACATCCCGCTGCGTGTGGAAACATTCGGCGACGTCGGCCAGGTCTACGACCCCTGGATGTACCTCAGCTACATCGCCGCACACACCAGCGACATCGCACTCGGCACGGGTGCAATCGTCGTGCCTTTTCAGCATCCGCTGGTGATGGCTAAGCGCGCGGCCACGCTGGACAGGCTTTCCGACGGCCGTTTCCTCTTCGGCGTTGCCACCGGCGATCGACCCGAGGAGTTCCCCGCCTTTAACCAGGACAAAGGCAAGCGCGGTGAGCGTTTCCGCGAGCATATCGAGGTCTATGAAAAGGCCCTCAGCACCAGTGACCGGCCTATCCGGTGGTCCGAGGGGAAGATGGGCGGATCCGATGTGGTGCCCAAGCCGCTGGCACGCCGAGTTCCGCTGTTGGCCACCGGCTCATGCCAGCAGAGCCTGGAGTGGAAAGCCGCTCATACCGACGGGTGGTTCATGTATCACAAAGGCCTGGAGATGCAGAAGAAAAACATCGCCAACTGGCAGGAGGCGGTAGCCCAGGAGTGCGGTGAGGGTGTCTTCAAACCCTTCCTGGAATCATTGTGGATTGACCTGCATGAAGACCCCGACGCACCCGCGCAGGGCGGCCACTTCGGGTACCGCCTTGGCCGCAACAAGCTCATCGAACTGCTGCACTCCCAGCGACAGCTCGGCATCAATCACGTCAGCATCAACTTCCGCACCTCTAAACGCGATGCGGAAGAGCAGATTGACGAGCTGATTGAGTATGTGCTGCCGGCTATACAGACTCCGTAGCGCCCTGCCACTGGTTAATCCCGCGGTCGACGGCCCACTTGTCGATCTCCGCGAGTTCTTCATCGCTAAACGGCGCAGCGTCCAGGGCTCCGAGGCTGTTTTTCAGCTGCTCCACCGACGATGCCCCAATTAGGGCGGAGGTCACTTCGTCACGGCGAAGAACCCACGAGATGGCCATCTGTGCCAGGGACTGGCCTCGTCGTAAAGCAATGGCGTTGAGCTCACGGATGGCGGTGAGCGTGTCGTCGTTGAGGAACCCCGAGTTCATCTTGTGCGCGCCGAGACGCGAGGCCTCCGGCACGCCATCTAGATAGCGGTCGGTGAGAAGCCCCTGCGCAAGCGCGGAAAAGGCGATGACGCCCATGCCTTCGTCGGCGCAGGTTGCCAGCAGTTCGTCCTCGATCCAGCGGTTGAACATGGAGTAGCTCGGCTGGTGAATAGTCAGCGGAGTGCCCAGCTCACGGGCGATTTTCTGTGCGCGGCGAGTGAGCTCGGGGGAGTAGGAGCTCACGCCGACGTAGAGCGCGCGTCCCGAGCGGACGAGGAAGTCGAGGGCGGCGACGGTTTCCTCGATAGGCGTATCCGGGTCGGGCCGGTGGTGGTAGAAAATGTCCACATAATCCAGGCCCATGCGCTTCAGCGAGGCATCGCAGCTGGCCACGAGGTATTTCCGCGAGCCGCCGAAGCCGTAGGGGCCATCCTGCATGTACCAACCGGCCTTGGAGGAAATGATCATTTCATCGCGGTAGGGAGCGAAATCCTTGGCCATGATGCGACCGAAATTCGCCTCCGCAGAGCCCTGTGGTGGGCCGTAATTGTTGGCGAGATCGAAGTGCGTGACGCCGTGGTCGAACGCGGTGCGCAGGATTTCACGCTGCGTCTCGAGCGGCCGGTCATCACCAAAGTTATGCCAAAGTCCCAGCGTAATGGCTGGAAGCTTTAGCCCCGTGTCGCCGGAGCGGTTGTACGGCATCGTTTCATAGCGGTTGTCATTGGCGTGGTACACGTCTGGATAAGCCATGTGTTCGAGGGTACGCGGGCTTTACGACGAATAGTTGCGCACGAGGTGGCCTTCAACGGGGCGCGTGGCCAAATGGTTACCCCTGGAAGTTAATAAAAATGAGCTTGCTGGGGAACAAGTGAGGCGGTTCGTCCGACTAATAGAGCATGACTTCAATAGCCACAGGCGATGCCGCTGGAACGCCAGCCGCAAACCCCGTCGCACAGACTCAGAAAAATGGTGGGCCACGAGCATTACTGCACCGAATCCATGTCGTTGCAGGCATCCTCGTTGCGCCGCTACTCGTTATTGCAGCTGTCACAGGCGTGGCGTATGCCCTCGCGCCGAGCATAGAAAAGGTGGTTTACCACGAAGAACTAACTGCAACATCAGGCCTTCCCGCACAGCCTCTGGAAAAGCAGGTTGAGGTCGCGCAGCGCGTGCATCCTAAGCTGCCGGTGACCGCAGTGCAGGTCCCGGAAAAGCCGGGACAGACAACGCGAGTCATGTTCAACGATGAGCAGTTGAAGTCGGAGTCCTACCGGCATGCGGTGTTCGTCGACCCAGGCGACCTGAGCATCAAGGGCGACCTGGTGCAATACGGTTCCTCGGCGGCGCTGCCACTGCGGGCCTGGATCTCGGAAGGGCACCGCAGGCTCTGGATTGATAGCAACTTTGGTCGCCTCTACTCTGAGACAGCAGCATCCTGGATGGGCGCACTGGCTATTGGTGGCCTCTGGCTCTGGTGGGACCGTTCGCGCCGCAAGCGGACACGGGGAACAAGTAAGAGGGCGCATCATATGCGTCGTCACGCGAATGTTGGTGTGGCGGTCAGCGTTGGACTTTTGTTCCTGACCGTCACCGGCCTGACGTGGTCGTGGGTGGCTGGAACGGGCATCGCGAAGCTGCGCGAGACGATGGACTGGTACGCGCCGAAACCAGCTGTGACTGCGACTGCGCCTGCGAATTATGACTGGTCAGAGGCGGATAGTGTTATGAACCTCGCACGTGCCGAGGGGCTGTCCGGGAAAGTCGAACTGACACCACCGGAAGCTGGCACGGTGTGGATGGCCAAGGAAGCCCGCGAGGAATGGCGGATGGGCATTGAGACCGTCACCGTAGACGGGTCGACCGGAGCGATGGTTGACCGGATTCACTTTGCGGACTGGCCGCTGCCGGCAAAGCTGACCGAATGGCTGATTAACGCGCACATGGGCATCCTGTTTGGGTGGGTGAATCAGCTGGTCCTGGCGCTTATCGGTGTTGCTCTGCTGGCAATGATTGTGCGCGGGTACGCCATGTGGTTTGGGCGCGGTCGCGGTGGTCGTCCTGGTAGGCTCCCGTCGCCAACGCGCTGGCGAGATATTCGCCCGGGTGTCGCAGCGGCTGTTGTGGCGCTGTTGATTGCCTACTCGGTAGTTGCACCACTGTTCGGTGTGACGCTCGTTGGCTTCGTGATTATTGATTGGGCCTGGCGGAAGCTCCGGAGAGGTTAGTGTAGGTTCTGTCGCCCCTCGGGTTCCCTGCGTGAGCGGGGATGTTCCGGTTTTATTGTGAGGGGCGATGTTATCCCCGCGAAAGCGGGGATTTTTCGTGTTAGCGGCACTTGCAGACGAGTCTATTGATTAAACAGCAATGTTTTATTATGTGGGGTAAAAAAAGGGGTAGTTTCCATATTGAATGAAACTAAGGCCTGAGCTATCTTCGAGATTAGAACAGAGGCCGGATAAAGGTTCGGCCGGACGGAGTCGTTATGTCGAACATGGACTCGAACTTGGCGGATGCATTGTCTGAAGTAGCCCGCTTGCAGTGGGCTAAATGGGATCGGCAACGCGAAGAAGCGTTGAGTCTCGCGCAACATTTAAATGATTCCCAGGATGTGGCTTTTTATCTCTGGGATGAGTGGTTGCCGGAATCACTAAGGCAAGTACTTACCGATGAATTCGGCTCGAAGGGGCAGGCGCGTGCATGGTTGGCTTTTTACGCTGGGTGTCACGATATTGGGAAAGCATCGTATGCTTTCTCCGTCAAAGTTCCCGAACTGTATGACCGAGTATGCTCGTATGGGCTAGGTGCTGCGACAACACTTTCCCCCAAAGAATTACGTGGAGCACCCCACGGCGCTGTCGGCGCATATACATTGTGGGTTTGGTTGGTGGAAAACCATGGATTCGATGAAGATGCTGCCGACACATATGTTGCACCAATTGGTGGCCATCACGGCAAGTTTCCCGATGAGAATCTGCTGCATTCTGCCGAAGATTTCGTTGAGGAGCTCGAAGATGAAAAGTGGCAACAGATTCGTTTTGAATTCTTCGACGTCATGGCCACAAGGGCAGGTTTAACGGCGACTTATTTTGAACAACGCCGAGAACAAGGACTGTCAGCGTCAACGCAAATGTTGCTGACGGGCATTGTGGTCATGGCTGACTGGCTTGCTTCGAATACTGATTTATTCCCCCTGTCGATGTCTGATGCACCGTCGACAAACAGAAGCGATGATGCAATCAACAAGTTAAATCTTCCTGATCCGTGGGATCCTCGCCCGGAAAGTAGTGCGGATGACCTATTTCGCGCTCGGTTTGACCTGCCCGCTGGTGCCACCCCATACCCAGTTCAGCTTGACGCAGTAAAGCTTGTCGAAGAAGTAGATAAACCAGGCCTGTTGCTATTGGAAGCACCGACAGGCGAAGGCAAGACGGAGGCTGCGCTTGCGGTCGCGGAAGTTTTTGCAGCCAAGTTCGGCTGTGGTGGTGTGCAAGTCGCGTTGCCTACATGCGCCACATCAGATGCCATGTTTTCTCGTGTTTTGAAGTGGCTCGATCGTGCGATTGCGGAAGACCAGTTGGCCTCTGCGATGCTCACACATAGTCGCGCGCAGTTTAATGATGAATTCCAAGGTCTTAAGTTTCCGTCACAGAGTTTTTCGGCTATTTATGACGAAGAATATGGTGCCAATTCTAAAGAGCCTGCAGTTGAGGCTCATTGATGGCTACGATCTCGAAAAACTGCAGCGCTGGCAGACTTTACTGTTGGCACAATCGATCAGTTCCTTTTCTCGGCGCTGCAGTCGAAGCACATCATGTTGCGGCATCTGGGGCTTGCCGGAAAGGTATTGATTCTCGATGAGGTGCATGCTGCAGACATTTACATGCAGCAGTATTTGTACCGCGCATTGGAATGGTGTGGTGCATATGGAGTTCCAGTCATTGCGTTGTCGGCAACGCTTCCACCGGATACTCGTTTTCATTTGATGGAGGCCTATGCCTCGGGAATTGCACAGTTAGAAAATGCGCAAATTTCCAACAAGATTCTTGGCGAGATGGAAGTTGCCAAAGACGAACGGGCTTATCCGCTTCTGACCTTTGTCAATGCTGATGGCGTATCTATCCGTAAGCCAGAAGCTTCTTCTCGCAGACAGGTTGTGTCACTCGAATACTGTGACGACTCATCTGTAGTTTCCATGTTGACGGAAGAGCTTCGTGATGGCGGTTGCGCTGTAGTCGTGTGTAATACAGTTCAGCGTGCCCAAACGCTTTACGACGAAATTTTTGCTGACGGCAGCTTCACTGATGAGGAAGTATTTTTGCTTCATTCACGCTTCGCTGCGGCAGATCGACGGGCTAAAGAAGAAGAACTTGTTGCCAAATATGGCAAGTCTGGTGTGCGTCCACGACGGGGAGTAGTGGTGTCAACACAAATTGTCGAGCAGTCCCTTGACTTGGATTTTGACATTATGTTCAGTGATTTTGCGCCTTCGGACTTGCTAATTCAGCGGGCGGGTCGCCTCCACCGTCATGGCCGTAAAAACCGTCCGGAGCGACTTCAAGCGCCACGACTGGTGCTCTTCGGGGTCACTGAGATTAGGGATAGCGATGCTCCAGAGTTTGTGAGCGGTAGTAAACGGATTTATGGCACTGCGTTGTTGATGCGGACGGCTTCAGCTTTGATGGGGCGGAAGCAGTTTATATCGCCAGATCATGTCGCAGGGATAGTTCGTGAAACGTATGACATAGACGCACAGTGTCCAGTCAGTTGGCGAGAAGACTGGGATGCGGCGGTGCAGGAGCAGCGAGAAAGTGGAGAGAAGCTTGCTGAAAAAGCGCAACGGTCGCTCGGTCCATCGCCAAACGAAAAAGAGATGAGCCTGTGGTTCCGGCATGGGTCGGAAGAAGAGTTTCGTGGACAGTCGCAGGTCAGAGACATCGAAGAGTCAATCGAAGTAGTTCTTGTGGAACAGCGAGGCAGCGAACTCTATTCATTGCCGTGGCTGGAAAATCGCGGTGGTGAGTCACTGAGTGATGCCAATGGAGTTGACGACGAATTAGCACGTGAAGTTGCCAAATGCACTATTTCGCTTCCTTTTTGGCAAGTCGGGGGAGTGGACGAGTTCATCGCTGAATTGGAGCGGTTTGGTAGCCCCTCTTGGCAACTCAGCTCTTGGCTAAAGGGACTTCTTCCATTCCCTTTGGATGAAAGTGGGGAATGCCATGTGAACGGAGTTAGTTTTTCATACGATATGAACTATGGTTTGCGGTCCATTCGAGAAAAGGAGTCGCAGTGAGCGGAGCTGAGCCGAGTTTTAATCTGCTCGATGAGCCCTGGATTAAAGTCACGGGACACGATGGCAGTGGTCGGGAATTAGGCCTTCGAGATATCTTTGCGCAGGCTGGTGAGTTAAAACGGATCTCTGGTGAGTCGCCAGCGCAGGATTTTGCGGTTTTGCGGGTGGCTCTTGCGGTTCTTTATCGCGCATTCAACTTTGGAGAAGATGTCAAGGAAAACCGTAAACAATGGGCGGCAGCATGGGAGGACAAAAAGCTGCCGTTAGAGCAGATTAACAACTATTTGGATGAATATTCGCACCGATTCGATTTGCTCGATCGGGAAGCCCCTTTCATGCAAACTCCTTCGTTGGCTACAAAAAGTGGGGAATGGAAGAGCCTTGAGGCAATTATTCCGGACTCACCAGAGCTAGGTGACCTCTTTTACCGGCGCTCAGCAATTGAGCCACTTCCATTGGCGGAAGCAGGTCGTTGGCTGGTTCATTGCCTAGCCTTTGATTTCTCAGGAATTAAATCAGGTGCAGTCGGTGACCCTCGCGTCAAAGGCGGGAAAGGTTATCCCATTGGCATTGGTTGGGCAGGCTGGTTAGGCGGGACCGTACTCGAAGGACATAGTCTCCTTGAAACGCTGCTGCTAAATATCGTTGATCACAATCCCGCTGCCTGGGCCGGTGCTCCTATATGGGAATTGCCGGTTCCGACAGCGGCAGTCTCGGCCGAACCGCTTCCAAAAGGCCAACTCACTCTTATGACGTGGCCACAGCGACGTATCCGTCTTCATGTGGAAAATGGCATGGTTACCGGAGCACTTGTTTGCAATGGCGATCCGGTGGACTATCTGTATCAAGATGCACTCGAAATGATGTCTCCATGGCGTTATAGCGAGCCGCAATCGAAGAAGGCCAAAGAAGATATCTACATGCCAAAGGCCATCAATCCTGATCGCGCGCTTTGGAGAGGACTCTCGGCTGTGCTACCTGAAGCGGACGTTGATACGACCAAGGGGCGCACTGGTAGCGAAGTAAAAGTTTCAAAGCCCGCCGGTGTCATGGAAGCGTTGAAGACTCGTACAGGTCGCCGCAGTGGCGTTGTGCCGCAGAATTACCGGTTGAGTCTTCGGATGGTTGGTTACGAATATGGTCCTCAAATGGCTTCGTACAACCGCCTATTAACAGACAACCTGGCGTTCCCTGCCCTTTTGGCTGCCGATAAACAAACCGTCCAATTCGTGTTGTTGGCCGCAAACCGAACACAAGATACAGCAGCCGAATTGCGAAAATTTGCCAATAATTTGGCCATTGCATCTGGTGGCGAACGCGGGGCTGCAGGCTTTAGTGCAGAGGGGTCCTTCTACTCGGATGTAGACCCAGTATTCCGCCAGTGGATTAATGGACTCACACCAGAAACAGACCTAAATAGTCATCTTGCGCTGTGGAGCGATCAATTGCGGAACTTAGCACTCACGAAGGCTGCAGAGTTGATAGCGGGTGTGCCCGACAGCGCATGGTCAGGTCGTGAGGTTGATGAGCGTCAGTACAACGTGGGGCACGCTGAGCTGTGGTTCCGACGAGGTCTCGGAAAAGTTCTGCCACGGCCGGAAGAACAAAATTCTGGAGAGAGAGTTAAGTAACAATGGCAGATATGAATAAGTCGCAGCCGCGCAGCTCCCTGCTGTACAGGTTCGTTGCCAGCAAAGCACAAAGCTTAGCAGGCGGTCTGGCCAACGAAACCTCGGAAGCTCGTGCCTCGCTTGCAGTGCTCCGCCGCTCACTGAGCGCGCCGCTGGCAGAGCAGCCCCAGGTGTGGTCAGAGGTATTCAATTCTTTCCCGGCGGAGCTTGAAGGCCCTCGAGATGAACCCGGCGTCTATGAAACTGCAGCGCACCTTGCATTGGCATTTTTTGCACTTCATCAGCAATCGAGAAGTGAATCCATGCATAAGGCCAACGAAGGATTCGGAACGGCCATTTGTCGTCTTCATCAAGTAGCAGGTGAAAACCAGAAAAAGGGTATTGAGCGACGCTTTAACGCGGTGCTTACTGCACAGACAACCGATGAGTTGGTTCACCATTTACGCGGACTAATTCAGATGCTGAGGAGTTACAGCATTCCGATGGATTACGGCCAGTTGGCTAATGATTTGGTGGCGTTGACCTATTCAGATTCAGCTCGCCGTGTGCGACTTCGTTGGGCCCGGGATATGAACAGAGTTCCGCAATCCGAAATCGATGACCATGACCGCGCAGTAGAAAACTAGTAACAACAGAAAGGCACATCATGACCATCTACATTGATATTCACGCGCTCCAAACTGTCCCGCCATCAAACCTCAACCGAGACGACACCGGCAGTCCAAAGACTGCCAACTACGGCGGTGTACGACGGGCCCGAGTTTCCAGCCAAGCTTGGAAGCGCGCAGCGCGTAAGGAATTCGAGAACTTACTTGACCTAGATAAGTTGGGACAGCGTACTCGCTTCAGTCCGTCATTGATTGCCGCGGAAATCATTTCGCAGGCTCCGGAGCTGGAAGAAAGTGCTGAGCATTTAGCGCTCAGTGTTCTGCAGAAGACAAAGCTGAAGCAGGCAAAGCCCAAGAAGGGCGAGGAAGATACGCGTATCCGTACTGAGTACCTGCTTTTTGTGTCCCGCGCGCAAATCAAAGCGCTAGCTGATCTGGCAATTCGGTACCAGGATGATTCCGCAAAAATTCCTGCGAAGGAAGCGAAGGAAGCATTAAATAACGAGCATTCAGTCGACATTGCACTCTTCGGTCGCATGCTGGCTGATGCTCCAGACCTCAATGTTGATGCAACGTGCCAGTTCAATCATGCTATTTCTGTTCATCCGACAGTTACAGAGTTTGACTACTTCACTGCGGTTGATGACAACGCAGCAGAGGACAACGCTGGTGCTGGCATGATCGGCACGGTGGAGTTCACCTCGTCTACGCTGTACCGTTACGCAACGGTCAACGCTAGTGAACTGGCTCAGTCTTTGGGGTCAAAGGAGGCGGCATCGGAAGCTGCTGGTGCGCTACTCAAGGCATTTGCGCTTTCGATGCCAACTGGTAAGCAGAACACGTTTGCTAACCGAACGCGACCAGATTTGATCGTGGTTCAAGTTCGTGATGATCAGCCTGTCAATCTGTCAGAAGCTTTTGAAGACCCAGTGGAAGCCACTCGTGGCCGCACAGAAAACGCATCCATCAAGCTGGCAGAGTATGCCGCCGAGCAGGACGGTGCATACGATTCTCATCCACTCGGAGGTGCATACCTTGCCACTGGTGGCGCAGCTACTGAAGCCGCAATGGAAAAGTTGAATGTCTTTGGCGATCGCACTGACATGGCTGGTTTGGTCAATTTAGTTGAGCAGGCCGTCATGGAGAAGGCCGAGTTCTAATGTCGGTTCTCCTCTTGAGGCTCGCTGGACCTATGCAAGCATGGGGAGATTCGAGTCGATTCAATCACCGTGGTACTCGGAGAGAGCCGACGAAAAGCGGGGTAGTGGGTTTGCTTGCAGCTGCAAGCGGACGTCGCCGTACTGATGCGATTGAAGATTTGGCGTCACTCGGCTTTGGTGTTCGCACTGATCAGATTGGAAAGGTCGAGCGAGATTTCCAGACTGAAATTGATTGGCGCAACAACAAATCCAAGCCCCTGACGTATCGTGATTATCTCACTGATGCCATCTTCATTGTTGCAATTGAAGGTCCACGCAGCGTCCTTGAAGGGCTTGCCGACGCGGTACAGCGTCCAGCTTTCCCTCTCTACTTAGGCCGCCGTGCATTCCAACCGACAGGAAGAATGGTTCTAGGAATTGAGGAAAAGACACTGGAAGACGCTCTGCGTAAGGCTCCTTGGCAAGCATCGACTTGGTATCGGAAACGTCAGCCAGAAGTAGTTTCGCTGCCAATTGTTCGAGATATGCGTGATGGTGAGACCTACGATGAGCTAATTCCGGATACTCCAGTCAGCTTTGATCCACGAGAACGAAAACACGAGATGCGACCAGTGGTTCATGGATGGCTAGAGATTGAAAATAAAGAAGGAAAGCGTCCTGTGTTTTCTCACGATCCGATGTCGTTGCTGGGAGGTGACTAGTCGATGTACCTTTCACGCATGTTTCTCAATCCGCAACGGCGGGGGACTCGTAAGTTGTTAGCCAGCCCAGAGGCCATGCATGCCGCAGTGCTGTCAGCTTTTCCGCCAAATAGTGACCTAGTCAGCAATGATGGTCGTGTTTTGTGGCGAGTTGACCGGGAAGCCCATTCCCTTGCACTGTACGTGGTGAGTCCGGAAAAGCCATCATTTGAGCATCTACAGCAGCAAGCAGGCTGGGAAAATCAAGTATCGTGGGCGATACGTGAATACGAACCGGTCTTGGAAAGTATTTCCGTCGGAAAGCGATTTCGTTTTAGGTTGGCAGCGAATCCTGTGAAGTCAGTGCGTGACCCTCAGACGGGTAAGTCTAAGAGACTTGCGCATGTAACTGCAGCCCAACAGCGAAATTGGTTGTTAGAACGCGCTGAAGTTATGGGTGTGCGATTTCTACCGGCTGAGTTTTCACATGCAGATAGCCATGACGCCTCTAATGATGATTTAGCTGTTTCCGTTACAGGTAGGGAAGTAGTGAAGTTCCGTAGGCAGGGACGGATGGTCACGATCGCTCGGGCACAGTTCGATGGAGCCATCGAGGTAGCTGATGCTGAAAGATTCCGCCGTGTTTTGACAAACGGAATTGGCAAAGCAAAAGGCTATGGTTGTGGGCTGCTGACAGTTGCACCAATGAGTTCGAATCGTAACTAGACATGGCTGATATTCCAGGAGTACGTCCGTCCAAACCAGTTGAATTGACGAGAGCTGAAGACCGGATTTCTTTTCTCTATCTTGAGCACTGCACCATCGGTCGAGATTCTAATTCTCTCACTGCGACTGACGACCAGGGTGTCATGCATATACCCAGTGCAGCACTGGGAGTGCTTATGTTGGGCCCTGGTACACGGGTTACGCATCAGGCGATGGTGGTTATTGCAGATGCCGGTTCGACAATTGTCTGGGTGGGAGAAAACGGTGTGCGATATTACGCGCATGGCCGACCGATAGGTCGGTCGACCCGGCTTCTGGAACAGCAGGCAAAGCTAGTGAGCAACCGAAAAACCCGACTAGCGGTTGCGCGTGAAATGTATGGGATGCGTTTTTCCGGTGAGGATGTGGAATCCCTAAATATGCAGCAATTACGGGGCCGAGAGGGTGCTCGGGTTCGTTCGGTTTATAGGGAATGGTCAAAGATAACCGGGGTTGAGTGGTCGCGCCGTGAATACCGCCCTGACGATTTCTCGGATGGCACGCCAATCAGTCAGGCCCTCTCAGCAGCACATTCTTGCCTGTACGGTGTCGTGCATGCCGTGATAGTTTCCCTGGGAATGAGTCCTGGCTTGGGGTTTGTGCACACGGGGCACGACCGCGCATTTGTTTATGACATTGCGGATTTGTATAAGGCAGACATAACGATTCCAGTTGCTTTTACTGTGGTTTCTGAGCTTGGAACCGAGGTTGATACTCAAACACTAAGCACTACGGTTAGGCGACATGTGCGTGATCGGATTCGTGAAGAAAAAGTTATTTCGCGCTGCGTCAAGGATCTAAAGCTCTTAATGAAAGATCCTCTTGAAAACGAGGAATTCGGCGAAGTTATCGAATTGTGGGATTACAGCCGCGGCACGATTAAAGGTGGTACAAACTACTCCTCCGGAGAACCACCATGGTGACAATAGTTTTGACGAGCTGTCCTGCCGGATTGCGGGGTCATTTAACTCGATGGCTTGAGGAAATCGCCCCAGGTGTATTTGTTGGGAAAGTTAACTCTCGTCTCCGTGACATCTTGTGGGGCCTGGTCATCGAAATGGTCGGCAGTGGTCGTGCCATAATGGTTTATCCGGATCGGAATGCCGAACAAGGGTATGCCTACAAGGTGCATCGCCACGACTGGGAGGTCGTCGATGTCGAGGGGTTGTCGCTGATCCGGCGTCCGTTCAAAAACAGGACTAAAGGTGATGTCGGATTAAAGCCGGGATGGTCAAATCCGGCTAAACGACGTCGTGCCCGACATGCTCGTCGTTCGGAGTGATATAAAATCTTACACTGGGAACCGAATTTTGCTGGTGAAGAAGTGTTTTCCCCGCGTGAGCGGGGATGTTCCCGACATGGACGCTGTCCGTCGTGAGCTGGAAGCGTTTTCCCCGCGTGAGCGGGGATGTTCCGCAAGCAGAGACGACAGGGTGTAGGCGCTGTCCGTTTTCCCCGCGTGAGCGGGGATGTTCCGTCATGGCGTATCTGCACCGCCTCTTTTTCCGTGTTTTCCCCGCGTGAGCGGGGATGTTCCGTCCATGTTTGGCAGCACCACGGTGAGCCCCCGGTTTTCCCCGCGTGAGCGGGGATGTTCCGCCACCGATAAGGCAAGTCACCATTAAGAAACGGTTTTCCCCGCGTGAGCGGGGATGTTCCCACCAGGCTCCGACGCGGGAACCCACTCCCCGCGTTTTCCCCGCGTGAGCGGGGATGTTCCCGGCACAGGCTCAACCGAAGCCGGATTGTCATAGTTTTCCCCGCGTGAGCGGGGATGTTCCGGGCATGACGAAGGCGGAGCTTATCGCCGCCGTGTTTTCCCCGCGTGAGCGGGGATGTTCCCAGAACCGCGTTGGGGTGGACTACCCCGTGTGAGTTTTCCCCGCGTGAGCGGGGATGTTCCGACTAGTTACTTAGCAATAAACATGGCAAGCAAGTTTTCCCCGCGTGAGCGGGGATGTTCCAAGTGTTCCAATCACCACCCACAACCAAGTAAGGTTTTCCCGCGTGAGCGGGGATGTTCCCGGCATCAGGCTGCTTGAGGCTGGCTTGTGGGAGTTTTCCCCGCGTGAGCGGGGATGCTCCTCATATCCGCCAGCGACACAGTACCGTCCGTCGGTTGTCCCCGCGTGGACGGGGATGTTCCGGTTTGATTATGAGGGGGATAGTATCCCCGCGTAAACACTCAGGAGGGTAAACGCATGACGAAGTACTGGGATCACAACGGCAGTATCTACAAAGACGACGGCCAGGAAGATTGGTGCGTTTATAACCCGTCTTTGCGTGATTGGGAGCGCACCCCGCGTGCTAAGGAAGCCTACGACAAGGCAGGCCAAGCCCCGTTCGACCCCATCACCGAGCAGCAGGCACTCGTCGATATTGCAGAGCAGCAGGAACGCTACAACAAAAAGATTCAGGACAAAATCAAGGATCTGCGCGCGAAAATGAAGGCTGTCGGTGCGCAGGCCAGACAGGCTGCTGAACAGCTGTACCCAACCTTTGCCGAGCAATCTGCCGCATACCGCGAGGGCGCGCAGGCCTACAACGAGGGCAAATCTTGGCGCGATAACCCGCGTGCCCCCGAGTCAGGTCTAGCCGCCCCGTGGCGCATGGGGTTCAATACCCGCAAGCAGCAGGTAGCGGAGATCAGGGCACAGCGAGCCGCCACTGCGAAACAGGAATTGGCGAAAGAACAAAACTAGGCCCTGCCCGCAAAACGCCCGATCAAAACCTATGCAGCGCCTGCGAGTGTCTGCGCTACGTAAGTATTGAGCGAGACTCCTTCGCGGGCAGCTGCCATTGCCAGTTTCCGGTGCAGTGAACTGGGGATTCGGACGTTGAATCGCCCCGAGTAGGAACGGTGACCGAAGGGCTCTGGGACTGCTTCATCGGAGGCTTCCATATCCATAAGAACCTCAGTAACGAGGTCTCGAAGTTTTTGTTCCGCTTCCGACGAGTTTTCAGCTACCCACGACAGTGAAGGAAACTCCAGTACCGTCGCCACATATTCTTGATCAGGTTCTGACCAGAAGACCTGGTAGGTGTACTTTTCAGCAGGATAAGACATTGTTATTTTCCTTCGAGTAGAAGTTTGTCGATGGCGGCTAGTACTTGATTGACCTGGTAGGGCTTAGCTTTCCCATTTCGGTTTTGAATGTTGACTCGAGGGTCGCCGCGCCACGGTGTTTTGTATGTTTCATGATCGCCCCCGCGCGAAGGGCGTCGTTCGAAGTAAAAGTCGCAGACCTTCTTCAGATCTTGGTAAGAAACGTTGGCGTTTGAAGCGCGCATAGATGTAAGAATTTTTTCTATTTTGTCCCCCACATCTTTGATAGTACCACCTGTAGTACCACCCCGGTCAAAGGGTAACCAGCGACCAAAGCCAAAATTCCCCAAAAATTCCCCAATGCCAACCCCATCCAATCTGTTACACTTAGCAAAACGAAACTCAGGAGCTTGGTGTGCAGTACTTTTTCACGGTCCATGGCCGCAGAGATATCAACGCGTATGACTCTGATGAGGAAATGCACGCTGCCTTTGAACGAATCGGACGCTTCAATCAGAAGCTGCAGGACGAAGGCCACTGGGTTATGTCCGGCGGGCTGGTTCCGCCAGAGGATGCCATGACGGTGCTGCCGGATGGTTCACATAGCGATTTGCCGTATTACAACGCGATGACGTTCCCGTCGGCTTTTTGGATTGTCCAAGTCGCAGATGAGCAAGAGGCTATCAACCTAGCCCACGAAGCTGCGGAGGCGTGTGCGCAGGCCGTCGAGATGCGCGCTATCGCTGAATAGCACGCCGATTAACTCACCGCAGCCCGTGCACCCGGCGCATGATGGTCAACATCGCTTGCGTCGGGATCCGCCGCATGAAGGGCACCGCCACGCTTGCCGACGACCCCCGCGCCACCAGGGCCAAGGGTCGTTCGGCGGCCACCTCGCGCATCACTACCTCCGCAATCTCGGAAGCGGGAATGCCCCCTTCCTCGTTGGCATTCAACTTCGTCAGCATGCGGTGGACATCAGCAGCGTAAACGGAACCCTCATCGCTATATGTCGTCCGACGTGCAGAAATACCGGTGTTTATGGAACCCGGCTCGACAACGGTCACGCCGATACCGAACTGCGCGACTTCACCGCGCAGCGAGAGTCCAAAGCCGCGGATAGCGGCCTTGGTCGCCACGTAGGAAGAACGGTAGGACAGCGGTAACCCGCCGAGCATCGAGCCCACCAGCACAATTCGGCCACGACCGGCCTCACGCATGCCGGGCAGCAGCTGTTGTAACAGCTCCACCTGCCCCAGAACACTGACCTGGAAGAGACGCTCAAGCGCCTCGCGGGGTAGCTCCTCGAAAGCGCCCGACTGGCTCTCACCGGCGTTGGCGACGACGACGTCGTAAGGCCCGTGAGCGACCACAGCGGCGATATCGTCAGCGCTGGACATGTCGAGCGCCACCATCTGCACGCCCTCGGGGTGCGGCGCATCGGCGCCTCTGCGGGACGTGCCAACGACCTCGAAACCGGCCTTGACCAGTGCCTCCGCGCATGCCCAGCCGATGCCGGAGGAAGCGCCGGTCACTAACGCACGGCCACCACCTACACTCGGCAGCTTCGGTCCGCGGGTGAGATTCGCAAAAGCACCGGTCAGGCCACCAATCATCGAGCCTGCACCGTCTCAATGGTCATGCCGCCAGCGCGGAGACGGCGGGACAGGGCGTCGCCAAGCGCGACAGTAGGAGTGAGCACGCCAGTGGTGTCCGGCAGATCGTCGTGGACGAGCGCGAGGGCGGCGCTGGAAATCATAATCGCGGTGCCTGTGTACCCTGGGTCTTCCTCAAGGGACACCTTGGAACGCCAGTGAATGCCGGAGGTATCGACGGTGTAGGCCTCGATGGTGAAGCGGCCCTCGGCCTGTGCTTCAGCGCTCGGGCCCTCGCCCGGCTTCGGTAGTTTTTTATCAATGAGCTTGGCCGTCGGCCCAAATGCCATCGCCGCCAGCGCCAACCTGCAGACAGCTGCGAAAGCATTCGCGCGCACGAAAGCCCTCGGACCGCGGCCGACATTGAGTAGTTCGCGGTAGCGGAAGGAATCACCGTAATCCGCCAGCATCGCTGAGCGCTGAACAATGCGGGTGTTGAAAGGCGACATGAAGAAGGGGGCTCGCCAGTGGCTGCGGAAGCGCGCCGGGCGCAGGTCGACGCCGAACTTACCCTGGTCGGGTCCCGGCTCAGCCAGCGCGTACTGATCGGCGATGATGCGACGCAGCTTGGGATCCTTCTTGGCCTGTTCAAGCTGAACGCGGACCGAATCGATAGTGCCG
Organism: Corynebacterium amycolatum; assembly: GCF_016889425.1. NCBI lineage: Bacteria > Bacillati > Actinomycetota > Actinomycetes > Mycobacteriales > Corynebacteriaceae > Corynebacterium > Corynebacterium amycolatum. The sequence continues at coordinate 607,963 of NZ_CP069513.1, read as the reverse complement.
CCGGAGACGCCACCCTTGACGTGCTTGAACAGCAGGGTTGTCTCACCGAGCTTGGTGTGAGCTGCTTCGTGGAGCTCGCGGACAGCGACGTCGGAGGGAATCGAGTCGAAGCCGCAGGAGTGAACAATTTTAGCTCCGGTCTGCTGCGCTACCTCGTGGTTGTTTGCAATGGAGTCGTGGACGAACAGCACCTCGCCACACAGGTCGACGTAGTGAGTACCGGCCTTGGCACACTCGGCCACCAGGGTGCGGCCGTACTTTGCGTACGGTCCAACAAGGGTCAACACCACCTTTGTGCTGGCAGCAAGCTGTGCCACCGCCTGCTGGTCGGCGGCATCCGCAACAATGACCGGCCAGTCCGATACGCCTGCGTTCTCCGCGACGTCGGCAAGCTTCTGGGCGTTCCTGCCTGCGAGCGCCACCTTTGTCTGACCGGCGTGTTTAGCCAGATAGTCCACAATCAAGCGGCCCACGAAACCCGTGGCACCGTAGACGACAATGTCGTACTCGCGGTCGTGATTGCGACCCTGTGGCTGTGCGGAAGAAGTAGTCATGCCTACGAAACTAATAAAACGAAAGCGATACCGCGGGCGAATTAAAAAGGTTTTTTGGTTTGGTGTATTCAGCGAGGGGTTTGGAGAGAGGGCTAACGTAGGACAAGTGACTAGCGCTAACGAAAACCCCGAACAGATCGAAGGACTACGGCCAGAAGATCCCGGATTCCGCCGCGCGCTTATCGCTGTGCTTTTCGCCGGCCTGGCATCGTTCCAAGCGCTCTACGCAACGCAGGCGCTACTGCCCACGCTTTCCGACGAGCTATCGGTCGACCCAGCCACCGCCGCACTGACGGTATCCGCCACCACCGGTGGTCTGGCCTGTGCGATTATCCCGGTGTCCATATTGTCCGAACGCTTTGGACGCAGGCGCGTGATCGTCATCAGCGCATTTGTGGCAACGCTGCTGGGGCTCGTGGTGTCAATCGCGCCGGGCATCGGTTCGATGATTGCGCTGCGCCTGCTGCAGGGCATTGTCATTGCCGGTGTTCCCGCAGTGGCTATGGCCTATGTCAGTGAGGAAGTCCACGCCGACCACGTCAGTCGCGTGATGGGGCTGTATATCTCGGGCACGACGGTCGGTGGTCTGCTCGGCCGTATTATTCCGTCCATTGTGCTGGAGTTCGCCTCTTGGCGGGTGGCGATTGCGGTCTCGGCGACGGTCGCGTTTGTTTTCGCCATTCTGACCTGGTACTTCCTGCCGCAACAGCGCAGGTTCCAGCCGAAGCAGCTGTCGTTTGCAGGGGAGGGGCAGGCCATAGCGCGGCACTTGCGCGACCCGCGCATTCTCGCGCTGTGCGCCCTGGCGTTCCTGTTTATGGGGTCGTTTGTCTCTCTGTACAACTACCTGGGCTTCCGACTGGGCGATAAGTTCGGGCTCTCTCCGGCACTGGCAGGGTTCGTATTTATTCTCTACCTGTCGGGCACGTGGTCGTCGGCACGCGCGGGCGTGTGGGCGAAGACGGTGAGCCGCCGTCGCCTCATCGCCATTGCGACTCTGGCCGCGTGCGTGGGCCTGGGGCTGGCGCTGCTGCCGTGGCTGCCCGCACTGATTGTGGGCGTGCTGATTTTCACGGCCTCGTTCTTCGTGGCGCACTCGCTGTCCTCGTCCGGCGTGGGGCTGGTGGCGCAGCGCGACCGCGCCGAGGCATCATCGATGTACCTGTTCAGCTACTATGCGGGTTCGTCCATTGTCGGTTGGGTATCCGGGATGGTGTTCAGCCGCTTTGAGTGGGCAGGGCTGATTCCGTGGCTGGTGGCGCTGTCCTTCGTCGCGGGCGCGTGTGCTGTGGCGGGGCTGAAGCCGCGGCGGTAGGGGCAATATCGGCAACATAGCGCATTTAGGCACCGCGTAAAGAACCCTTAATGTAAAAAAACAGTGATTTTTTACATTAAGAGTTAGTTTTTAGGGCACTATATGTAAAAGGCATCATGTAAAGAACACCGGGGAAAGAAGGGAGCTCGCCGTGAAGCACTATCCGCTTAAGAGGATCTTCCACATGTCCGCACATGATGCGGAACAGACAGTGGAAGGCGAATACCAGTCACGCAAAGACTCCCCGTCGACGATTCAGTGGCACTTTCCGCTGGGGCAGTGGCCGCTCTTTTGCTGCATTACAAGCGATCTCGCGGCCAAGATTGAAAAGATTCTGTCTCTAGAGCTACAGATCTCACAGTTGTGGAATCGCCTGCCGGGTGCAGCGCGGACTCACTATCTTTTCAATCTGCTCCTGGCCGAGGTGGTAGCCACCAATGAAATTGAGGGAATTCACTTCACACGGCGAGAAGTCGCGGAGGCGTTGGACAACACTTCGGGAACCCAGTACAAGCGCTTCCATGAATTCAGTCAGCTCTATTTCCGGTTGGCCAACGATGAGCGGATTGAGTTTCCGACAACGCTCACAGAAATCCGTCAGCAGTACGATCAGCTTCTCGGCGATGAGATTGCCGCCGAAGATGAGTTAGACGGTGAGCTCTTCAGGGCAGCAACGGTCACGATTACCGATGGGCAACAACAGGTTCATCGAGGTGTTGAAAGCGAAGCTGCCATTCACCAACTCCTCAATGAGTTCCTGGCAACGGTGAATTCCGCAGAGGACAATCGGCTGATTCGAATCTTGGCAAGCCATTTCATGTTCGAATTCGTTCACCCGTTTTATGACGGCAACGGCCGGATGGGACGTTTTCTACTGTCTGTGGCTTTGCGGGAGGCACTCTCGACCTCAACTGCGCTGACTATTTCCCGCCAACTCGCTGAGGATAAAGCGAAGTATTACAAGGCTTTTACCACTACGGAAGACCCAATGAACCGGGGAGAAGTCACTTTCTTCGTCGAGGCGATGGCTGATGTCATTCTGAATGCACAGCAGTATTTGCTGGAAGAGCTGCAGATGAAGTCTTACCAGTGCGAAAGGCTTGAACAGCGGATAGCTGAGCTATCTAACTCGCCCGAGCAGGTGCTGCCTGTGTCGCTTACAGGAAACGAGATTGGCACGCTATACGTCCTGGCACAGGTTCGGTTGTTCGGACCCGAATATGGAATCAAGCTCGAACACGTCGCTGACACCGTCGGCAAGGAAAAGCGGACAGCGCGAAAGTATCTCGCCGAGTTAGAGGCGGCAGGATTGGCAATGCCCACGAGCCGCCGCCCGCTGCGATTCCAGCTGGCACCGGCGGGACTAGATCTCTTAGGCCTTGAACCCGCCGACCATGAATCTGCTTCCGGAATCTACTTCTGACCCACAATCAGCTCAGTGCCATCGGCCGACAGCGGAGCCTGGCCAGCGGGCTTACGTGAGGGGCCAGAAACAACCTGACCAGTAGCAATATCAAAGTGGGAGTTGTGGTTCGGGCAAATCATCACACCATTGCTGACCTCAGTGATGCGACCATTCTGGTGCGGGCACGAACTGGAGAAAGCGGCGAACTTGCCCTCCTCCGGCTGCGTGACGACGTAATTGCCGATAACCACACCGCCGCCAACCGGAATGTCGGCAGCGTCAACTTTCTCCACCGCAGACTTTGGTGCACAAGCGGCTACGAGTGCGCCAGCTGCAGTGGCGGCAGTTCCCAGGAGGAAACGACGACGGGAGCACGGGGAGACATCAGAACTCATGGCACTGAGATTACCTTCATTTGATTACCTTTATTTTTTATACGAGCGTTCACCGAAGATAGCGCGTCCCACACGCACGGTGGTCGCTCCCTCGGCGATGGCTTCGCGGTAGTCGCCGGACATACCCATCGACAGTTCGTCGAGGCTGACGCCCTCCGGCAAATCCCCGAGCAGACTGTCGCGCAGATCGCGCAGCTCCGCGAAGGTCTCGCGGACATTCGGGTCATTCTGGGCCGCGATGGTCATAAACCCGCGCAGGCGCAGGTTCGGGTACTCGCCATCGGGGCCGAACATGCGGACAAACTCCGCTGCGTGGCTCGGCGCCAGGCCCGACTTCTGCGGCTCGCGGGAGACATTGACCTGAATCAGCACATCAAGTGTGCGCTCGGAATCAGCCAAGTGGCGCTGCAGCGCTCCGGCCACCTTCGGTCGGTCCAGCGCCTGAAACTCATCAGCACAGCTGACTAAATGGCCTGCCTTATTCGTCTGCAGTGGACCAATGATGGCCATATGTGGTGCTTTCTCGCCGAAGGCCTCCCGGAATACCTCCGCCTTGGCCACCGCTTCCTGGACGCGGTTTTCCGCCAGGCCAGCGCAGCCGGCTGCCGCGAGCTCCGGCCAGGATTCCACCAGGGCGTCGACAGGCACAGTCTTGCTGACGGGCAGCAGACGGACCTCGGAGGGCTGACGCCCGGCTCGTCGGCAAGCGTCGTCGATCTCGGAGCGAACCTTGCGATAGTTTTCCACGAACATACCTCCCACTCTAAGGCCTGAGTAGGAAGAACTGTGCGGTAGTGTCGAATCATGCTCATGGACAGACTCTCGACGCTTTCCGTCATGCAGAGACGGATCTTGGCAATTGTATTTGGGCTGGTGTCGCTGGTCGTTGTCATCGACTTCATCTATCTTGCGGCAACTGCCTACATGATGGACCTCGAGGTCTTCCAAGACGCCGGCTGGGCGCTACGACGAGACCAGGATCTCTACTCCCCAGAGTTTCCCACCAGATCGGGTTTCCGCTTCATCTACCCACCGTTTGCAGCGCTGCTGTTTTACCCGCTGACCTGGGCGGGGCCGGTTACCCTGCAAATCATCTGGACGTTCGCCACGCTGGCGGCGGTGTGGGCGATGCTGTGGATGGTCTTCACTCGTCTCGGCTCTGAGTGTCCGAAGCTGATGGCTACCTGCCTGCTCGGGGTGGTGATGCTGCTCGACCCGCTGCGCGCTAACGTGCTCTTCGGGCAGATCAACGTCTTCCTCGCGCTGCTGGTGGTCTCCGATGTGTTGGGCTTTTTGCCCAAGAAGCTACGTGGATTGGGCGTGGGTATCGCGGCGGGTATCAAGATCACCCCTGCGGCATATGCGCTGGTGTTCCTCATGCGCCGTGACTTTGCGGCCGTGGCCAAGAGCTTCTGCTGGTTCCTGGTGACCGTCGCCATTGGTTTCGCCGTGCGCTTTAAAGAGTCGATTTACTTCTGGACCGATGAGTTCTTCGCCGGCAACCGCGGTGGCGCCCCGGCTTACGAGGCCAACCAGGCGTTCAGTGGTCTGCTCGCCCGCGCCGGGGTGGAGGGCACTGCGCTCGATATTGGCATCTACGGTTTCTTCCTCTTTGGCGCCATCGCTGCCGCTTTCGTGGCGTGGGTCTACCATCGCGATGGCTATGAGGTCGCAGCCCTCGGTTTCGTCGCGCTGGCGGTCAGCTTTGCTGGACCGTACGCGGTCAGCCACCACTGGTCGATTGTCATGGTCTTTGTGCCGCTGGTGCTCTTCGTCCGCGAGATCGGGAACATCGTTGTCGGCACCTTGTTCATGATCGCCCATTGGTGGGCGCCGTACAAGGTCTTCGTGGGCAACGACTTCGGCCATGCTGCGGGCGTGGGGCAGTGGTTCTACGGCAACATGCAGGGAATCATGGGCGGCGTGCTCTTCTTCACCTGCCTGGGCTACGCAATCTACCTCTGGTACAAACCCAGTCGCGTGCGGGCGCAGGCAGCTGCTTAACGACGAGCCTGCTTAACGACGGCGCTTCGTTCTCGCAGTAGCCTGCTCCTCCCACGGGTTCTCCGGCCACGGATGCTTGGGGTAACGGCCCCGCATCTCGGAGCGAACCTGTGCGTAGGCGCCATTCCAGAAACTTTCCAAGTCTCCAGTGACCGCGAGTGGTCGCTGAGCCGGTGACAGCAAATGCATTGTCACCGGCTTTTCCAATACCTGCGGGGTCTCCGCCAGGCCAAAGCACTCCTGCAACTTCACAGCCAGGACAATCTGCGCCTCTTCGTCGGTGGGGTCCTCCGGGTACTCCAGGCGAATCTTCGAACCGGATGGGACCTCCAGGCGTTCGGGTACCAGCCGGTCGAAGTCCGTGGCCTCCGGCCAGGGCAGCAGGCGGCGGAGATGCTCGGCATCCAAAGTCGGAGGGGTCGGGCGGTCCAGCTCGCCAGCGAAGAGGAGCTCGGCCTGGGCCGCAAGCCCTGCGGGGGAGACATCCGGCCATGGGGCACCGCGATGAGTGTGGAGAAAGGCCATGCGGCGGCGGAGCTGTTCGGTGTCGCGGTCGAGGTTGGGGCTGGCGTCGGCAAGCGTGCCGGCAAGCCAGGCGGAGTTGGCGGCAATGCACTGCTCGGGCGTCGGGGAGACCTGGCGGGAGGACAGCTCGATGGCGCCGAGCAGGTCGCGCTCACGGGCGCGAACGCGGCCCTGTTCGACGCGCGCCGTGGTCTCCGTGCGGACGAGGTGGCCGGCGGCGAGCATGGCGATTTCCATGTCGATTGCCTCGCCGTCGCGGATTAGCGCACGACCGTGGGAGAGCCGCGAGATGTCGGCGGCCGCGATCCACTCGTGGCCGTGCAAGTCAGAACCGCGGGCGAGTTCCGCTGCGGTGCCGCCGGTGAAGAGGTACTCGTCGGAGTTCACACTGCGCCGTCGCCCGATGAAATCCGGCCAGGCCAGGGCCGTGACCAGCGCGGGGATGTCCGAGGACAGCAGGTTGGCGGGGGCTTCAGTATCCAGCTCAATGCGGCGCACCTGCTTGGCCAAGCCGCGGGCATCGGTGAGTTTCTCCACCGCGCGTGCGACCGCGCCGGCGTGCTCCGGCATCATGGCCGTGGCGGTCAGCAGCGCGCGTCCCATGCGTGGATGCACCGGCAGGGTAGCCAGGGTGCGTCCGAGCTCCGTGATGTCACCGGTCTCATCAACAGCACCCAGGCCAGCGAGAATGCGGTTTGCAGCCTCCGTGTGGTGGGGTGGTGGGGCGTCGAGAAGCTTGAGTCCCTGCATCCCTGGCGTGCCCCACGCGGCGGCGTCGAGGAGCGCTTGGGTCAGGTCGGCGACCTCGATTTCCGGCGCGGGCCAGGCGGGAAAGGACGCGAACTCCGACTGAGAGACGCAGCGCACCACGATGCCCGGGCCCTCACGTCCCGCACGGCCCGCGCGCTGGTTCGCGGAGGACTGCGCACACGAGCTGGTGACCAGGCCGGAGAAGCCACGCGCGATGTCGAGTCGCGGCCCGCGCGTGAGGCAGGCGTCGACAACGGCGCGCACGCCCGGCACGGTCACGGATGATTCCGCAATCGCGGTGGACACAATCACGCGCCTACCGTCCGCTTGTCGACGGAACACGCGGTCCTGCTCTTCGGAGCTCTGCTGGCCATGCAGCGTTAGCACTGTCGCATCTGAGGCGTCGGCGATATAGCCTGCGCAGCGTTCCACCTCGCGGATCCCGGGGAGGAAAACCAGCACATCACCGGCGGCTTCCTCCACCATTGTCCTGGTCTGCGCTGCCACGTGCTGCAGGAAATCGTCGGTCACACCGCGCGCATCCAGCCGCTGTGGGAAGGGCGAGTAGCGAATATCCAGCGGGTGGATTGCCGCCTCCGCCGCCACAATGGGAGCCGGGGTGGAGCCACCGAGCAAGGCCGCGAACTTCGGTGCGTCCACCGTCGCAGACATAGCGACAAGGCGCAGGTCATCGCGGATATCCCGCAAGTCGCGCACCATCGCCAACACCAGGTCGGTGTCCAAGCCGCGCTCGTGCACCTCGTCGATGAGCACCGCGCTGGCATCCACGTCGCCGTCGCGCAGCAGTCGACGCAGCAGCACACCGGGAGTGACAAACTCCACGCGGGTGGCGCGGGAGACTTTGGCGTCGCCACGCACCGAGTAACCAACTTCCCCACCGAGCTTCGTGCCCGACAGTTGGGCCAACCGCCGCGCCGCCGAGCGCACCGCCACGCGCCGGGGAGCCGTGACTACAATGCGTCCGCCTAGGGTGTTGGCCACCGCCGGTGGAACCAAAGTGGTCTTGCCGGTACCCGGTGGGGCCTGGACTACTACGTCGTGGTCGCGCACGGCATCGGCAAGCGAGGCGAGCTGCGACGCGAACGGCAGGCCTGCAGAAATGTTCTGCAAATTGAACTGGAAATCGGTGCTCATAGAACTGGTAGTAACTCCGGACAGGCGGGTAAAGTGCCCGCATATGCAGGACTTATCTCGTTTTGGTTGGCTTTCAGTGGGGGCGGCGGTCGTCACCATCGCGCTGAAGTTTTGGGGCTACACTCTAACCGGATCGGTGGGCCTGCTTTCCGACGCGACGGAGTCGATTGTCAATCTGGTTGCGGCAGTTGTCGCAATTATTGTGCTCAAGGTTATCGCGCGGCCCGCGGACCGCGACCATGAGTTCGGCCATTCCAAGGCAGAGTACTTCTCGGCCGGGCTGGAAGGTGCCATGATCTTCGTGGCGGCGGCGGCGATTATTTATGTCTCTATCGAGCGTTTGGTGCACCCGCAGCCGATTGAGCAGATCGGCCTGGGCCTCATCGTGACCGTGATTGCCTCGGTGGTTAATGGTGCGGTGGCGCTGATTCTGCTTAGGGCCGGGCGTCAGCATAACTCCCTGGCGCTGACCGCCGACGGCAAGCATCTTATGACCGATGTGTGGACCTCCGCCGGTGTTCTGGCGGGTGTGGCTCTGGTGTGGATTACTGGCCTGTGGTGGCTCGACCCGATTATCGCGCTGGCGGTGGCCGTAAACATCCTGGTCACCGGTTTCAAGCTGCTGCGCGATTCCGGTAACGGCCTGATGGACAAGGCCATGGAGGGCGAGGACCGCGTGGCGGTGGACGAGATTTTGGCCTCGCACCGCAATCGGAGTCGGGGCATTGACGTTCACGAGATTCGCACTCGTGTGTCGGGGCATCAGCAGTTCATTGAGTTCCATGTGCTGGTGCCGGGCGCGTGGAGCGTCGAGCGCGGCCACGATGTGCTCACTGCGATGGAGGATGAGCTGCGGGAGCGCTTCCCGGGTGTGCATATTTCCTCGCATCTGGAGCCGATCGAGGACGAACGCGCCTATGGGGATGTGCAGTTGTAACGCGCGTGAGGCAAATTCCACGAAAGCGCTGAAAGTGATGAGCCTTACACTTTAAGATTGTGTATACAAAATCATGCACTTGTTAAGTCCACTCGAAGGAACTGCATAAATGACCTCCGAAGCCTCAACCACTTCCACTGGAATTAGCCGTTTTTCCGCGAAGAGCCCGAAGTTGCCGGAGCCGTGCCCTCGGCAGGACATCATTATCCCGGCTAATGACCGCGTCCTGCTGCGCGGAACCATGTTCCGCCCGAAGGAGAACCCAGAGAACATTCCCAACGGCATCATCACCGTTCACTCCGGTACCGGTGTGCCGCAGGGTTTCTACCACCGTTTCGCTGAGACCGTGGCAGAAAAGGGCTACGGCGTTATCACCTATGACTACCGCGGAATTGGCCAGTCCGCTCTGAAGACTGACCAGAACAATGAAGACATCCGGATGTCGGACTGGATTACCAAGGATATTCCGGGTGTGATCGAGTGGGCCAAGGAGACCTACCCGGACGTGCCGCACTTCGCTGTCGGCCACGCGGTTGGTGGTCACGGCATCGCCTACGCCGGCTCCGAGGGCACCTATGACGCAGCAGCACTGGTCAACTGCCGCGGTATGCGTATTTCCAAGGTGCCGTCCGTGGCGGGCAAGGTCCGCGCATTCTTCATCTTTAACATTCTGGGCCCGATAAGCGGTTTCATTACTGGCCACATTCCGGCGTCGGCGTGGCGTCTGGCTGTTGAACCGCCGAACGGTGTCATGCGTCAGTGGGCGCGCTGGGCTCGCAAGGAAGGCTACTTCTTCGACGATTCCGAGTTTGACTTCGCTAATCGCTTCTCCAAGGCTCCGCAGCCGTTCCTGTCCATCCGCGTTCCGGATGATTACTGGACTGAGGAGTCCTCGGCAGACCTGATTACCAATGTGATGAGCTCTGCTGAAAAGATTGAAAAGCGTCAGGCTCAGCCGGCTGGCGGCAAGGGTGTGGGGTACGGTGGTTACTTCCGCTCCGGTCACGAGAAGGAGTGGGACGAGCTGCTGGACTGGTTCCAGACCAACAAGGACTAAGTAGGAGGTTTCATGGTGATTGCCAAGGTGGAAACGCCCTTCGGTGCGCTTGGAATCGCCACCTCCGCTCGCGGGGTCGTCGAAGTCAATCTCTTAGGTCCCGTGCTTGACGACGACCCCAGCGCCGCCGACCCCGAAGCGCAGGCGGTGGCGGAACTGGCGGCGCAGCAGTTCCGCGAGTATTTTGCCGGGCAGCGCCGTGAGTTTGCGCTGCCGCTGGACTGCGACGTATTCACGCAGGATTCTTTCCGCGCTCGTGCTCTGACCGCACTGCGCGATGTGCCGTATGGCCAGGTTGTGACCTATGGCGAGCTTGCCGAGATGGCCGGCTCACCCCGTGCCGCCAGGGCTGCCGGGTCGGCCTGTGCCACCAATCCGCTGGGTATTCTGATTCCCTGTCACCGCGTGGTGCCCGCCAGTGGGGGAGCGGGATCTTTCGGTGCCTATGCCGGTGGCCGTGAAATGAAGCGCTGGCTACTCGAACTCGAAGGTTGGCCACCCGCTAATCTCTAATGCATGACTTCACATTCTCCGCGCGACCAGTTCGCCACCGAATTTGAGAACATCGTCCGCAACCGTCGTGCCACACGCGTCTATGCGGACGAACCTCTTGACGACGCTGACGTGCGCCGCCTCCTGGAGCTATCTTTGGAAGCTCCCAGCGCCTTTAACATTCAGTCCCGCGCGATTGTGCGTATCGAGGACCCTGAGGTGCGTCAGAAGGTAGTGGAAGCTGCCGGTGGTCAGAAGCAGGTTGCCAATGCGCCGCTGCTACTCGCTTTCATTGGTGAGCCGACCGGCTGGAAGCGCGGTATTCCGCGCCTGGTTGAGACCAACAAGGCCACTGGCCTGTGGGACAAAGTTGCCGCCGCTGAGCGGGAGGCCTCGATGACCTCCTTCCATGAGGCCCGCGAGAAAAAGGGTCTCTCCCGCGAGTTCGCAATCCGCGACGCCATGATTGCCGCTTCTTTCGCTATGGTCACTGCCAGCGCCTTTGGTTGGGCTAGCTCCCCGATGACGGGCTTTAGTGAGCAGAAGGTCAAGGAAGCTATCGGTGCCGGTGACACCGATGTGGCGGTAGCGCTGTTGCTGGCCATCGGTGTCCCGGGTGAGTTCCCGGCTCACCCGGGCCGTTTCGAGTTCGAGCAGCGCGTCTACACCGACCGCTACGAGGGGTAGCAGCCCTACAGCGCGAGCGCTACCTCGACGGCCTGGCGAATGGCACGCTTTGCGTCCAGCTCAGCGGCCACGTCTGCACCGCCGATGATGGTGACATTGGAGTTCTCGCCGGTGACGCTTTCGCGATCCTTGTCGCCCAGGCAGTCCAGATTGGATACCTGTCCAGTACAGACAATCACGTTGTCAACTGCGATGACCTGTGGCTTTTCATCGATGGTGATGTGTAGACCCTCGTCATCGATACGGTTGTAGGTGACGCCGGTGTACTGCTTGACACCGGCCTTCTTAATCTCCGCACGGTGAACCCAACCAGTGGTCTTGCCCAGGCCCTTGCCGATGCGGGAGGTCTTGCGCTGCAGCAGGTGCACCTCGCGCTCGACCTCAAACTCCTCAGCTGCGCCAGAGACCGTGCCCGGCTTGGTCAGACCCGCGCGGAACTCCGCTGGGTCACCGACGCCCCAGGCGTCCTTCCAGGCCTCGATGGTCTGGTTCGGCTTGCGCGTGAGGTACTCACACACGTCCACACCGATACCACCAGCACCGATGACGGCCACCTTGTTACCGGCCTGCTTCGCACCCGAGAGCAGCTCGTCGTAGCGAATGACCTTCTCGTGGTCGATACCGTCAATGCCCGGGATTCGTGGGGTGACACCCGTGGCCACAATCACGTGGTCAAACTTGGTCTTGAGCTCGTCGACGTCGGCACGCGTGTTCAGGTGAACCGGAACTTCGAGCACCTCCAGGCGACGTGAGAAGTACTTCAGCGTCTCGCCGTAGTCCTCCTTGCCCGGAATCTGTGCGGCGAGGTTGAACTGGCCACCAATCTGATCGGCGGCCTCGAAAATCTCCGGCTGGTGACCGCGCTGAGCTGCGGCTTCCGCGAAAGCGAGTCCAGCCACACCAGCGCCGATGACGGCGACGCGCTTGGCCTTGTCCTTCGCAACCGGCACGGATACCAGCTCGGTTTCGTAAGCCGCCTTCGGGTTGACCAAACAGGTGGAGCGCTTGGCCGCGAAGGTGTGGTCCAGGCAGGCCTGGTTACAGGCGATACAGGTGTTGATCTGGTCAGCTCGACCATCGCCCGCCTTGATGGCGAAGTCCGGGTCAGCCAGCAGTGGGCGGGCCATGGAAATCAGGTCCGCATTGCCGTCAGCGAGGATCTTCTCCGCAACCTCAGGGCGGTTGATTCGGTTGGAGGCTGCGATCGGGACGTCGACAAGCGAACGGAGACGACCAGTCAGATCCGTGAATGCGGCGCGCGGCACGGACGTAACGATGGTGGGGACGCGTGCTTCGTGCCAGCCGATGCCGGTGTTGAAGACATCGACGCCAGCCTCGACCAGACGCTGCGCGAGTTCAGTGGTCTCGGACCAGGTCTGGCCGTCTTCCACCAGGTCAAGCAGCGAAATGCGGTACTGAAGCAGGAAGTCCTCGCCCACTTCGGCGCGAATGCGGCGAACAATTTCGATGGGCAGACGCATGCGAGCCTCGGCGCTGCCGCCCCAGTTGTCCGAGCGGTGGTTAGTGCGCTCGGCCAGGAATTGGTTGAGCAGGTAACCCTCGGAGCCCATAACCTCAATGCCGTCGTAACCAGCGCGTTTCGCGAGCTTCGCGGCGCGAACATAAGCGCCAATGGTGCGTGAGACATCAAAGCCGGTGAGGCGATGAGCCTTAAACGGGCTAATCGGTGACTGACCGGTATTGGCGGAGCGAGCCAGCGGGCTGTAGCTGTAACGACCGGCGTGCAGCACCTGCAGCACGATGTGGCTGCCGTGGGAGTGCACGAGGTCAGTAACGCGGCGGTGATTGTCCGCCATGCGCTTCGACGCCATCATCGAACCGGCCGGAGTCAGCCAACCCTCGATGTTGGGAGCATAACCGCCGGTGACGATGAGTCCCACGCCACCTTCGGCACGCCGACCCAGATAGGCAGCCAGCTTGGGGATATCACGGGTGCGATCTTCCAGACCGGAGTGCATTGAACCCATGATGATGCGATTGCGCAGAGTTAGAGGACCGACGTCGAGAGAGGAGAGAAGATGTGGGAAGTGAGGCTGGTCAGACATGCAACCAGTATCGCGGTTTTAACGGCTGTGCATGCGGTGAATCGGAAAAATTTTTGCACAGTTTTATATACGTTTCACGTGGAACATCAGGTGTAAAGCACACGCAGTCTTCGGCGGAGGAAGGTGTCCTATGACTACAGTCGGGGATATCAGTAGACGCATGTAGCAAGGAGTTGAGCCCTCATGACCTCTGAAACTTCAACTAATGGCAGGAAAGTAGCTGTAGTTACCGGTGCTTCTTCCGGTATTGGTGCAGCCACTGCCAAGCAGTTCGCAGCTGAAGGTTTTCGCGTTGTGTTGGGAGCCCGCCGCGAGGACAAGCTCGAGGCTGTCGCGGAGGAGATCCGCGCTGCCGGTGGTGAAGCGACAGTCTACAAGGTTGACGTCACCTCTGACGACGATGTGGTGGCGCTGGCTAAGGCTGAACCGCGTGTCGACGTGCTGGTAAACAACGCCGGTGGTGCCTGGGGCATGGAGTCGGTTGAAGACGCTGTCGAGGAAAAATGGCGTTGGATGTACGACGTCAACGTGCTGGGCACCCTGCGCGTCACCCGCGCACTGCTGCCCGCACTGAAGACCACCAGCGGCATTGTGCTCACCGTCGGCTCGATTGCCGGTCGCCAGGTCTACACCGGCGGTGCCGGCTACAACGCCGCCAAGCACGCTGAGCGCGCCCTGGTGGAAGTCCTGCGTCAAGAGGTTGCTGTCGATGGAGTGCGCGTCACCGAAATCGATCCGGGGCGCGTCCACACCGACTTCTCACTCGTGCGTTTCGACGGCGACGAGACCAAGGCCGCAGCGGTCTACGACGGCGTTGAGTCGCTGACCGCCGATGATGTTGCCGACATCATTGTGTTCGCGGCCACCCGCCCGAATCGCGTCAACATCGACTTCCTGCAGGTGACCCCCATCGACCAGGTGGGCGGCGCGAAGCCGAAGAAGTAAAACCGACTACGTAGAGGAGCCGTATATGAGCATCGATATTGCCGCTGATACCAAGATTGCCCTGGTCACGGGCGCAAGCCGTGGTATTGGCCTGGCGGTCGCTAAGGATCTCTCCCGTGATCACCACGTCATTGTGGGCGCTACCAGTGCTGAGTCTGCTGAGAAGGTGGCGTCGCAGTTGCCGTCGGCAAGCGTATTCGTTGCTGATCTGGGTGATGCCGACGCCGTAAACGCGGAAGTGGCAAAGCTGTTGGAGGCGCTCGGTGGGCGCGGGCTGGATGTGCTCGTGCACTCGGCGGGTGTGTACGTCGATGGGGACGTGGCGGAGGTTTCGCGTGCGGACTGGTCGCGGATCATGGACATCAACGTCGTCGCCGTCGCCGACCTGACCCGCCAGCTGCTGCCGGCGCTGCGCAAGGCGGAGGGCACGCTGGTGACCATCAACTCGGGCTCGGGATTCCGCGCTTCAGCTGGTACTTCGCCGTATGCGGCGTCGAAGTTCGCGCTGCGGGCCTTCACCGATGCGCTGCGCGAGGAAGAGCGTGGCGCGGTACGAGTCAGCTCCGTGCACCCCGGACGCGTCGATACCGATATGCAGGTTCAGCTGCAGTCGAATTGGCACCGCGATGATGCGGATTGGCGTTACGACGGCACGAAGTTCATGCGGCCTGAATCGATCGCAGCCGCAGTACGTCTGGCCGTTGATACCGGAGCGGATGCCAACGTGGATGAAATCCAGGTGCGCCCGCGCGGATAGCCGGTGGGCACACTTTCGTGTACAGGCTTCTTACTGAGCGTCCAGGTTCAGGCGCTCGTGCATTGCCTTGACTTCGCGCGGGACAACCTTGCCGATGGCGTTGCGCGGCAGGGAGTCGACGAAGAAGACGCGGTCCGGAGTGGAGTGCTCGGCCAGAGTTTCGCGGACGTACTCGCGCAGCATGTCCTCGGTGAGGTTCTTGCCGGCCTCATTGTCCTCGCGGACAACGTAGAGGAACAGGTCAGCGAAAATCTCGTCGTTTTCGTTGCTGCCGTGGCAGAAGACGTCGGCGATGCCCGGCACCGGGCCGAGAATTTCTTCGACCTCGCGTGGGAAGACGTTCTCGCCGCCCTTGATCACCATGTCGTCGGAGCGACCACAGATGTACAGGTAGCCGTCCTGGTCGATACGGCCGAGGTCACCGATCTGGAACAGGCCATCGACGGTGGTGAACTTGTCCTTCTTGTTCAGGTAACCGATGAAGGAGAGCTCCTGAGCGGTGTGGATCATGCCAACCTCGCCCGGCTCGACTTCCTTGCCGTCGTCACCCAGGATGCGAACCTTGGCGCCAATTGCCGGTCGACCTGCGGAGTCCGGGCGAGCTGCGAGGTCCGCGCCGGATGCGATGGAGCACAGGCCGGCCTCGGTGGAGCCGTAGAAGTTACAGATAACCGGACCGAAGCGGTGAGTCAGCGCGGAGACGAGCCAGCCCGGGATGGCGTTACCAGAGGAGACGATGAAGCGGAACGGTCCAATCTTGCGGTTCGGCTCCTCATCCAGAACGTCCTTAATCTGGCGCAGGAAGAAGGCCGCGGAAATCATGCCGTTACAGCCGTACTGCTCACACTGGTCAACAGCCTTCTTCGGGTCGAAGACACGCATGGTGACAATGGTGGAGCCGGTAGCCATGCCAATCAGCACATTTGCCCAGCCCCAGGCGTGGAACATGGATGCGGACTGGTGAATGACCATGTTGCGGCGCCACGGAATACGCTCGGCGATTGCACCCACAGTTGCCGGTGTCTTCGGCTCATTGCGCAGGACACCCTTCGGGATGCCGGTCGTGCCGGAGGACATGATGATGATGCGTCCCTGCTCCGGCTTCGGATCTAACTTGGCGTTCGATGTACGACCTTCTTCAATGAGGTCTTCCATGAACAGGAAGTTCTTGCCTGCGTTCTTGCGGGTCTCCGGCTTGGTCACGGAGGTAATAACGACGGTGACATCGTCGAGGTCTTCCGGCAGATTGCCCAGGAACTCGTCATCGACGAACAGGAACTTGGCCTTATTCTGGTCAACGACGCCGCGGATCTGAGTCGGGCCAGAGCCGATATTCATCAGCATAATTTCGGAGCCGATGAATCCCTTGATGGCCATCGGCAGGATGATGCCGCGGCCGTTACGTGCGATAACGCCGAAGCTGGACTTCTGGGTCATGCCGCGGTCTATCAAGGCGCGAGCCAGGGCGTGAGAGTTGTCGAGCAGCTGAGAATAGGTGAGTTCACCGTCATCGTCGACAAGGGCGAGGCGATCCGGGTAGCGCAGCGCACTCATGGAAATAAGGCTGGCGACGGAGAACTTCAAGCGACGCAGGTAATCGAGGATCTTCGGCGCCGTCTTCGGAGTCATGTACAGGGCGCCGGTACGCAGGAGTGGTGGAATCGACTGGGCAAAAGCCTTGATTTGGAGCCCAAGTGGTACTTCCGGAGCCTTCATTTCAGCTGCCATGGGTGAGAATCCTCCAAGATGATGGACAAGCGACTAATAGCGCCAAGCGACTCTCCAGTCACATTGACACCATCAACCACGATAGTGCGATTTTGTAACAACCAGACTTTAACAAACCTGTGCCGCGTCAAAAAGTAGTTTCGACGAAGAAATGTGAAAGATGTGCAAGTAGTGTGCACAGTGCTTTATGACGGATACCTTTTTCGCGAACGGACTCGAGGATACAGTGTTATCAAACGGTTATAAACCGATGGAAAGTGGCAAACGTAACGAAATGATAACACTGTGGTAACGATATCAATTCCGATATTGACCTATATAACTCTATGAACCCAGGGGTTTTCGGTTGGTTTGTTTGAGGGGAGTGGACCGTGAGTGAATGGCGGTCGCCCCCAGAAATTAGGGGCTAGGATTCTTCAGAAAAACAGAAACGTTCGCGACTAGGAGGGGCGGGGGTTGCGAGCGCGTAGCTAAATAGGTGACATATTCGCCGGCTTGAGCCTAGAAGTGTGGTGTCGGTGTGTGTCGGAAACGGTTGCCCTAATTCAGGGTTAGAGCGGCAAGCGCGGGCTCATCCTCTGGTGTGCAGGTGGAGAGCCAACGGTCGATGGCATCGGACTCCGCCTGCGTGACCCACAGGTTGTATTTCTGTTTTACCGCCACCTGGCGAGCGACATACTGGCAGCGAAATGGTTTGTTGGCGGGTACCCAGGATGCGGCATCGCTATCTCGCTTTTGCTGATTAGCGGGACCATCGACGGCCAAGAGGTTGAGGGGGTCATTGGCAAAGTCCTGCCGAACCTCAGGTGAGAGCTGCTGTGCTCCCTTTTGCCAGGCGTCGCTCAAGGCCACAACATGGTCGATTTGCACGGCGGAAGAGGTGTCGCGGCCGCGCTGAAACTCAATCATCGTGCCAGTGTAGGGATCCAGTAGTTGCCCCGAAAGTACGACGCAATCGCGGGTATTTGGTTTGTACTCCTTATTAATAAGGTCACGATTCAAAATGTCGTTCCGCGTGTCACATCCGTTGTGGCCAAACTCGGCAGAGATGTCATCGCTCCAACGTTGCCCGAATTCGTCGCGCGCATAGCCGGTTTTCGGTGCGCGCCCTTTTATCTCCAGCTGGTTGAGGGCGCTACGGATGCCGTCGATAGGCGATGTGCCGGGCGCTGGGGTGCCGGGGGAGTCTGGGGTGTGGGGCGCTTCAGGAATCTCGGGCGCGGGTTCCGCTGGCTCGGGCGTAAAAGCGGGTGCCGGGGCCGGGCTATGCGACTGGCTCTCTGGAGTGGGGTCTATGGGATCCGTGCAGCCGCTGAGGATTGTCGCTGCGCCGATAAGGAGGGCGAGGCCCTGTAATGGCGAGCGGAAACGACGGTTGGCGAGCATGGAGCTAACCATAGCGGTAGGAGGGGATTGGGTATGGAGGGGATTTGCTAAAGAATCGAACAACTGTGCGTGGATAGTGGGGGTGGTAGCTCGATTAGGGGGTTATGAGATTAAAACGGGTAGTAAAAGCCCGGTTTTATTCGGGCTGGCAGGCTGGTCTAGCTCCTTCGGGGGTGGGCAAATACAGTTAATTCCCTAAATACGTATTGCAATACGCCTAGATGAAAGTGCATTGTTAAAACAGTTGGAAATATAGATAACCCGTGTCCCCCAATTGGCACATTGCACCTACAAGGGGAAAACAGCCATGACAGCTAAGACAGCCATGACTCTGATCGAAACAGCGGCCACATTGCCTCGTGGTCCTCAGAGGGAAGGTCTCTACCACCCGTCGAACGAACACGATGCGTGTGGCGTGGCCTTTGTTGCCGACATTTACGGTCGCCAGACCCATGACATTGTGGAAAAGGGCATTCAGGCACTGGTCAATCTCGACCACCGCGGTGCCGCCGGTGCAGAGAAGACCACCGGCGACGGTGCCGGCATTCTCATTCAGGTTCCGGATGCCTACTACCGTGCTGAGCTGAGCAAGGAAGGCGTTATTTTGCCGCCGGCGGGAACCTACGCCACTGGTATCGCCTTCCTGCCGCAGGCGCGGATGGCCACTCTCGATGCCATTCGGGCTATTGAAGACACCTGCGCTGAAGAGGGCATCGAGATCCTGGCATGGCGCGATGTACCGATCGACGCTGAAGGGCTCGGCCAGATGGCCCGTCAGGCTATGCCAGTGCTCCGTCAGCTCTTCGTTACCGCGAAGAACTACGAGGGGCGCCAGCTCAGCGATATTGATCTCGACCGCAAGATGTTCTTCCTGCGTAAGCGCTGCGAGCGTGAGCTGGGCGAACGGGGCGCCGGCGAGGGCTCTGGCGGCGACACCGTGTACTTCCCGTCGCTGTCCAGCCGCACAATTGTCTACAAGGGTATGCTCACTACCCCGCAGCTGAAGGATTTCTATCTTGACCTGCAGCAGAAGGAAGTTACTTCCGCGCTGGCCATCGTGCACTCGCGCTTTTCCACGAACACTTTCCCGTCCTGGCCGCTGGCACACCCGTACCGCTACGTCGCTCACAATGGTGAGATCAACACCGTGCGCGGCAACGAAAACTGGATGCGCGCCCGCGAGTCGCTGATTCGCTCTGGCAAGCTGGGCAATATCGACCGCGCGCTGCCGGTGTGCGACCCCAACGGTTCTGACACTGCGCGTTTCGACGAGGCCCTGGAGCTCCTGCATCTCGGTGGTCGCAGTCTCCCGCATGCGGTCATGATGATGGTTCCGCAGGCCTGGGAGCACGATGACAACCTCAGCCCGCAGGTTCGCGCGTTCTACGAGTACCACGCCTGCCTGATGGAGCCGTGGGACGGCCCCGCCGCTATCTGCTTTACCGACGGCCAGGTCATCGGTGCCACCTTGGATCGCAATGGCCTGCGGCCGGGACGCATTTGGGTGACTGACGAGGGCCTGGTGGTGATGGCCTCCGAAGCTGGTGTCTTGGATATCCCGCCGGAGCAGATTGTGCAGCGCACGCGCGTACAGCCGGGGCGTATGTTCCTGGTGGACATGAAGGCCGGTCGCATTATTGAGGACAAGGAGATTAAGTCCACGCTGGCCGCCACTGGGCCCTACGAGGAATGGATCAAAGAAGGCCTGGTCGACATCGCCGATTTGCCACGAGAGCGCTACCAGTACATGCCGCATGCCCGCGCGGTGTTACGACAGCGCGTCTTCGGCATCACCGAAGAAGACGTTGACCTAATCATCCGCCCGATGGCACTCACCGGCGCGGAGGGCCTGGGTTCGATGGGCTCGGACACGCCGATTGCGGCGCTGTCCAACCGACCTCGCATGCTGTTCGACTTCTTCTCGCAGCGGTTTGCACAGGTGACCAACCCGCCGCTGGACTCGCTGCGCGAAAAGTCCATCACCAGCATGAATACGTTGCTGGGGGCAGAGACCAACATCTTGGAGCCCACTGCCGATGCCGCCCGTCGTATCCGGCTAGAGCATCCAATCCTGGACAACCACGACTTTGTCACCCTGTGTCAGGCGGGCAAGAACGAGGAGTACTCCGAGTTCCGCGCCGAGGTCATCTCCGGCCTGTACCCGGTCGCCCGCGGTGGCCGTGGCCTGCGCAACGCTATTCGTCGTGTCCGCCGTGAGGTCTCTGAAGCCATTGACCGTGGTGCCCGACTGATTGTGCTGTCTGACCGTGAGTCCAACGAGCGCTTTGCGCCGATCCCCTCGCTGCTGCTGACCTCTGCGGTCCACCACCACCTGGTGGAGGAACGCACTCGGACGCGTGCCAGCCTCATCATTGAGGCTGGCGACGCCCGCGAGGTGCACCACATGGCCATGCTGCTGGGCTTTGGTGCCGATGCCATTAACCCATACATGGCTTTCGAAACCATCGATGAGCTGCGCATGAAGGACCAGCTCGGTGATCTGACGCTGGATCAGGCCTGCTCGAACTACTGTAAGGCCGCCTCCAAGGGCGTGCTGAAGGTCATGTCCAAGATGGGTATCGCCTCACTGCAGTCCTACCGTGGCGCACAGCTGGCCGACACCGTCGGTCTGTCGCAGGAGTTCCTGGACGAGTACTTCACCGGCGCTGTTTCTCCGCTGGAGGGCATTGGCCTCGACGAGGTCGCAGAAGATGTTGCCGCTCGCCACCGCAGCGCATTTCTGCCGCGTCCGGAAGAGCAAGCACACCGCGAGCTGGATCTCGGCGGCGAGTACAAGTGGCGCCGCGAAGGCGAGTACCACCTATTCAACCCGGAGACCATCTACACGCTGCAGCATGCGACCCGCACTGGTCAGTACGCGGTCTTCCGAGATTACACCAACAAGGTCGATGAGCAGACCAAGCAGCTGGCAACTCTGCGCGGCATGCTCGAGTTCGTCTCGGATCGCGAGCCGATCGACATTGGAGAGGTTGAACCGGTCTCCAGCATCGTCAAGCGTTTCTCCACCGGCGCGATGAGCTACGGTTCCATCTCCGCGGAGGCGCACGAGACGCTGGCTATTGCCATGAATCGCCTGGGTGGCATGTCCAACTCCGGCGAGGGCGGCGAGGACCCGGACCGCTTCGAGATGGAGGCCAACGGCGACTGGAAGCGCTCTGCCATCAAGCAGGTCGCATCGGGTCGCTTCGGCGTGACCAGCCACTACCTGTCCAACTGCACCGACATCCAGATTAAGATGGCCCAAGGCGCAAAGCCCGGCGAAGGTGGCCAGCTGCCACCGAACAAGGTCTACCCGTGGATTGCGGAAGTCCGCATCACCACCCCGGGCGTGGGCCTGATTTCGCCGCCGCCGCACCACGACATCTACTCGATCGAGGATTTGGCGCAGCTCATTTACGACCTCAAGAACGCCAATCCGCGCGCCCGCATTCACGTGAAGCTCGTCTCCGAGCAGGGTGTGGGTACTGTCGCCGCTGGTGTGTCGAAGGCGCATGCCGACGTCGTGTTGATCTCCGGCCACGATGGCGGCACTGGTGCCTCGCCGCTGACCAGCCTCAAGCACGCCGGTGGTCCGTGGGAGCTGGGGCTCGCTGAAACCCAGCAGACCCTGATGCTCAACGGGCTGCGCGACCGCATCCGCGTGCAGTGCGACGGTCAACTCAAGACCGGTCGCGATGTCGTGGTCGCGATGCTGTTGGGCGCTGAGGAGTTCGGTTTCGCCACCGCTCCGCTGGTGGTGGAGGGCTGCGTCATGATGCGCGTCTGCCACCTGGACACCTGCCCAGTCGGTATTGCCACCCAGAATCCGAAGTTGCGGAGCAAGTTCACCGGCCGTGCCGAGCACGTGGTCAACTTCTTCACCTTTATCGCCCAGCAGGTCCGTGAATACCTCGCTGAACTGGGTTTCCGCACCATCGATGAAGCGGTCGGGCATGCCGAGTGCCTGCGTCCGCGCAAGGATCTCGACAACCTTCCGCGCGTCGCAAAGCTTGACCTGGAGCGAATCCTGCACGTTGCCGAAAGCCCCTTCTTTGCGGACCAGGATTCCTACTGCACGACGGCGCAGGACCACGGGCTCGAGGGTGCGTTGGACGAGCGCCTCATCGACGAAGCGCAGCCCGCACTGCGCACGGCGCGCGCGAATGGGTTGGCGCCGACGCCAGTGGCGCTGCACCACGCCATCAGCAATGTGAACCGTTCCGTGGGCACGCGGCTCGGGTACGAAGTCACCAAAGTCGCAGGTAAGCATGGGCTTGCCGACGACTCCATCGTCGTCAACCTGCTCGGTTCCGCCGGTAACTCGCTGGGCGCGTTCCTGCCGGCCGGTGTGACTATCAAGCTGGAGGGCGATGCTAACGACTTCGTCGGCAAGGGACTGTGCGGCGGCAAGATTGTGGTCCGACCTTCACGTTCGGCTCCGCCGACCGCGGATGTGGCTACCGACACCATTGCCGGCAACGTCATTGGTTTCGGTGCCACCAGTGGTGAGATCTTCGTCCGCGGCACTGTCGGTGAGCGCTTCTGCGTGCGTAACTCCGGTGCTACGGCCGTGGTCGAGGGCATCGGTAACCACGGTTGTGAGTACATGACCGGTGGCCGCGTCGTAGTGGCGGGTCCGGTCGGTCACAACTTCGGCGCCGGTATGAGTGGCGGTATCGCCTATCTGCTGGATAACGAGGCGACGCGGGCGAACATCAACACCGAGCTGATCGACATCGTGCCGCTGGGTGATGAGGACATCAGCTGGCTGGAGGCCACGCTGTCGAAGCACCGCAAGCTCACGGGTTCCAAGACTCGGTTCCCGGCTGCACAGTTCATCAAGATCATGCCGCGTGATTACGCCCGAATTCTCGACGTAGTCGCGAAGGCAAAGGACAACGACGCTGACATCAACGAGGCAATCATGGAGGCAGTAAGCAATGGCTGATCCGAAGGGTTTCATGAAATTCCAGCGCGAAGAGCCTGCTCATCGTCCGGTTCCGCTGCGTCTGATGGACTGGAAAGAGGTCTATGAGGAGCAGGACAAGGGGCAGCTGCAGCAGCAGGCTTCTCGCTGCATGGACTGCGGCGTGCCGTTTTGTCACTCGGCCTGCCCGCTGGGCAACATCATTCCGGAGTGGAATGACCTGGTTCGTCAGAACCGCTGGCACGAGGCTTTCGAGCGCTTGCACGCCACCAATAACTTTCCCGAGTGGACCGGTCGCCTGTGTCCGGCTCCGTGCGAGGGCGGTTGTGTGCTCGGCATCAACGACGATGCGGTGACCATTAAGAGTATTGAGCTGGCCATCGTTGAACGCGGCTTCGATGAGGGCTGGGTGCAGCCGATTGTGCCGACTTTCGACACCGGTCAGCACATCGCTGTTATCGGCTCCGGTCCGGCGGGCCTTGCTGCAGCACAGCAGCTGACTCGCGCCGGGCATGATGTCACGGTCTTCGAGCGTGACGACAAGATTGGTGGTCTGATGCGCTACGGTGTACCGGACTACAAGATGGAGCAGCGCTTCCTCGACCGTCGCCTTGAGCAGATGGAGATTGAGGGCACCGAGTTCCGCACCAACGTCTCACCGACCGCCGCTGACCTGGCCGAATTCGACGCGGTTGTTCTAGCTACCGGTGCGTCACTTGCCCGTGACCTACCTGTCGATGGTCGTGACCTCGAGGGCATTCACCAGGCTATGGAGTACTTGCCGGGCGCCAACCGCGTTGCCGTAGGCGAGCTCGACACCCCGCCAATTGATGCCAAGGGCAAGAAGGTTGTCGTCATCGGTGGTGGCGACACCGGCATTGACTGCTTCGGTACCGCGCTGCGCCAGGGAGCGGTGTCCGTCACGCAGTTCGATATCCGTCCGCGGGCTCCGAAGTCCCGTGCGGCGTCGACTCCGTGGCCGATGTATCCGCTGGTCTGGCGCGTAGCTACTGCCCACGAAGAAGGTGAGTACACCATCACCGGTTCCGAGCCGCCAGAGGTTACCGAGGCGCTCGGCCTTAACGCTCGCGTCACCGGTGAGACGCTGGGCAAGCGCGTCTTCAACGTCAACACCGTCTCCTTCCACGGCGAGGACGGTCACGTGACCGGTCTGTCCGCCAACGAGGTCGAGGTCATCGATGGGAAGCGCGTGCCCATGGAGGACACGGATTTCGAGCTCGATGCCGACCTAGTTCTCATTGCTCTGGGCTTCTCCGGCCCGGAGCGCGGGGGCCTGCCGCATGAGCTGGGGATTCAGTTCAACGATCGCGGTGTGATGATGCGTGACGACGACTACCTCGCCGTGCGCAGCGACATCGAGCAGAACTTCGACGGTCCGGTGTTCGTGGCCGGTGACAATGGCCGTGGTGCCAGCCTAATCGTGTGGGCTATCGCCGAAGGCCGCGCCTGCGCCGAGGCCGTGGACCAGTACCTGATGGGCGAGTCCAACTTGCCTCGCGCGGTGGAGCCAGAAGACGCTCCAATTAAGTTGTAAACCCTGGTTTAGTTCACCACTATGTCGCCGCGTGCTCCCATTTCGGCATGCACCATCTGGTGGTCAACAAAGCGGTACGTGCCCGGCTCCGGGAATTCGGCCTCAACATAACCACCCTGCGCGGCACCGAGGTCAAGGGCTTGGGCGCCGCCCACGCCGTCGTCAAGCAAAAGCGTTCCCTCTTTGTACACGCGATGGAACTGCGTACCGACGATGTGGAAGCTCGTGCCCTTGTTGGGGCCTGCGGCCAGTAACCAGAAACGTACCGTCTCACCTGCGCGAATGCGGATGGGGTGGGTGAGATACTGGTCGGGGTAACCGTTGAACTTGTAGATATCCGGATCCTCGGCCATGACCTTGTCGGCATCGGGGCCGGCTTCGCCCCAGTAGCTTTCGGACTGCACCAGAAGAACTTCGTGGTCGACTTCTGCGAGGCTCGGCGGGTCAATGATGACCGCACCGTGCATGCCGGCAGCGATGTGCATGGACATGGGCATGGTTGCGCAGTGGTACATCCAGATGCCCGCCCGGTCGGCGCGGAAGCGGTACTCAAGCTTCTCGCCAGGGGCAATGTCTCGCATCGGCTCATCCGGCGAGACAATGCCCGCGTGGAAGTCGATGGAGTGACTCATCGTGCCATCGTTAATGAGCGTGACGACGAACTCGTCGCCCACCTTGCCGCGCAGGGTTGGCCCCAGCGGTTTGCCGTTGAATACCCAATGCTGCTGCTCGACGCCAGGGGCAGCGTAGCCGGTGAACTCGCTGGCTCTCAGGGTGACGTGGTGGACTGTAGTGTCCTCGGCGGGCGCCAATATTGGATTAATGGTAGGGGAGTCTGGGCCGGGTTGCTCGCCGACATTCCCGAGCGCACCGGGAGTGGCATGGTCAGCGTGGTTGCCACGTCCGGTGTGGTGTGAATGATCAGTGCTACCTGTATTGACCGTGAGCGTCATGCCCATCTGGCGGTGACCAGCAATGGTGCACCAGCCGTCAATGTCACCGGGAACAACCGGCACTTCAATGGTGGCGGAGTTGCCAGGGGCGACACGTCCGGTGTCCTCGCCGGTGGCCAAGCGCAGATCGTGGACCTGGGAATCAGCGTTGACCATGGTGATGACCAGGCGGTCACCGGGGTTGACCTCGATGATGTTTGGGGTGTACGTCATATCGTTGGCGGTAACCGTGACCTCGACGGTCTCGCCGGTGGGTGCGATATCGCCGGTGGTTTCAATGCTGCCCGTTCCGCCGCCACCGCTCAGCGCAACACCAATAGTCACTACCAGACCCAATACAGCCAGAGCGGCGGTAGTTTGAGCACCGAGTCGACGTGCAGTTGCGTGCAGTTCGACCGGCTTCGGCGTTGCTTCTTTGTTGGCCCGTGCCTTCTGACTTTCTTTCAGCGCACCAATCTGAGCCTTCGCGGCACGACCGACAAGTGGCAGATAAGACACCAAGGCAAGGGAGACCATTGCGGAGACCGCCACTTTGGCCCAGGAAGGCAGCGGCATTAGCCACAGTGCCAGACCAATATTGATGATCGACCAGCGGAATGCGCCCGCGCGGTCAAGTTCCTTCATACCGGCAGAGACTGGGCCAGCACCTCCGCCGATGGTGGCGGGCAAGAGTTGGCTCATCATGCCGATAAGCAATTGTGCGCCGAAACCGATTACCAGCGGCAGCGTAAGGGATGAGATTACGAAGCTGCCGTCAAGCGCCTTGACTGTGGCAACTGTGAGTGTGCCGATCAGCCAGACGGCCGCAGCCGCAACAGACAGCGCCGGGTAGCTGAGGCGGTCGCGGGGGTCTTTAGCGACAGTCATGACGTTGTGCGCCCACGGAATGGCGGCTATAACCCAGCCGATAGTGATGATGCCAAGGCCGACGGAGGCGAACCAGTTGAAGCTGGTCAGTGCACCGATTGTGGTAGTCGCGATACCTATGAGCTGTACTGCTAGTGCCAGCTTCGGGCGGGAATGCGGCGACATCTGGGTTCGCCACAGCGCTGGGAACATGGTGATGAGCGTGCCGCAGGCCGCGAGCCCGAGGAAGCCAATAAGGTTGATGGCTTCATGTGCCAGTAGGAGGTCGTCGTGAAGCGCTTCGCCCTTCGGAGATGCGAGGATGGCGCCGAGCGTGGCGCCGATCGGCAGTAGGCATGCCGACGCGACGTAGTACGCAACGGAGATGGCGAATGGTCGATCGCGTTTCGCTACCAGGTCGCGTCCGAGGGAAATCGCATGCCATGCGACGGCGACGCCGACGACCGCCGCGCCGGCCGTGGTCACTGGCCACCAATCGCCCAGCTTGCCGACGACCGTTGCGACAATGCCCGCGTTGAGCAGGTAAATGTTTGCTAACTGAATGTGCCGATTGCCATCGGGCACATCGATTTTCAGTAGTTTCTCGGTGAAGTGGCGGCCCCAGATAAGGATGGAGTTAGTGACGGCGCCGAGGGTAAAGAGGTGCACCAACAGCCAGCGCCCATCGGTGACAAATGGGTGGACTAATGCGGCCACAATGATGGCAGCGAACCACCAGCGCACCGGCATACCGGCCTTGCGATGCCAGGACATGCGGTGACTCTTGCCAGGTTTAGAAGGGGGTTTGGTTGTGGGGGCTTGGGGCTCTGGTGTGGCGGGCGACGACATATATCAATAATACGCATACTGGTTGCGCATTTAATAGGGGTGCATGTAAGAGTGCTTTTATTTGGGCAGGTCTTCGCCGTTTTTGTAGGCCTGCCAGAACTGTGTGGTCTGCTGTGTCTGACTCATCCGGTTTTGAATCAGCATCAGGGTAGCAAGCAATAGCGTCATCACCGTTAGAACTGAAACGGCAGTAATCAATGCAGCAAGGAAGGGCTTCCGGATGATGAAAGCGCGTGCCCGACGCGTTGATGATGTGCTCACGGAGAAAGTGTAACCCTTTTGTCAAAAACGATTGTTTGAGTATTCACGCAAATACTTCCGTGAATAAGCATCTCAATAAAGAGGCGATTTTGCATTAATTGGAATCGTCGGGAAGTGGTTACGTTAGAAGTTAGTTTGTACAGCTAGTTATATGAATGTAAACAGATTGAAGCTTCGGTAAATAGTTGGCGAAACATTGTTTTACCAGGGAGGATGACGGGTGGAAAGGGTGGCTTTTTGGCTACCCGAACGATGGGGTAGCCCATTGGAGTAGAGGGCTGTAAATGTAGTTCATATCGCATAGTATGCCAAGCCTGTGGAACGCATTGTGCGTAGGAAAATTTAACCAGCAATAAAAGGCATAAGAATGTTTATCCGAGACTGGAAGCAGCTCGCCTGGTGTGTATTTGATGTACTCGCCTGGCTGGTTGCGCTGTCCGCCGCTAATGGAATCGTCCGCGGTGAATTGGTATCTTTCTCTGAAATATCAGGCACTAATTTTTTGGTTGTCGCTGTCGCCGTGGTAGTCATCGTCCTGCTTGGCCTGCTGCTCGGGGAGTACACCAACCCGCAACGCGTATGGCCCGGCAGTCGAACTGAAGATATTGTTCTGCTGAGCATCAGCATGGGGGGCGCTACCGCAGCCACTGGTTTGGCTCAAATTCTGAAGACCTTCCCGGAAATTGCGTGGTACGTTCCGTTCGCCGGTGGCTGTGTCGCAACTTTGGCAAGTATCTATACCCGAACTCTCGCTCGCTGGATTACCGATAACTTTGGCACCCGCCAGACGGATGATCGCTTGATTGTTCTCGGTGCAGGCCGTCGAGCCAAGTTTTTTATTAACAGCCTTACGGATTCCGGTATTTCCCGTGAGAACCGCTTCCACTTGGTTGGAATCGTCGATCCCGAAGAAAGCGGTGAGAACCATATTTCTCGTATCCATGGTCTCCGCGTGATTCGTGGCATTGATCAGTTGGGCGAAGTCGCATCGCGCACTTCGGCGCAGTCGGTCATCATTGCGACTAATGAGCCACTGTCCACTGAGTGCATCAATGTCCTCAACCACATTTGTGAGGAATCGTCCCTGCGCCTGCTTATTCTGCCGCCGGTGGAGGAGTACTCGCGCCACCGTGGCGCTGTCGCTACCTCGCAGGTGCGCGAAATTAACATCGCCGACCTCATCGGCCGCCAGCCGCTGCACCTGGATGAATCCAAGGTCGCTTCGATAATCCGCGGTAAGAAGGTGCTGGTCACAGGCGCTGGCGGTTCTATCGGTTCCGAGATCTGCCGACAGGTTCACCGCTTTGAGCCGGCAGAAATTATCATGCTGGATCGCGATGAGGGCGGCTTGCATGCCACTCAGCTGTCGCTGACGGGTTCGGCGCTTCTCGACGGCTCCGATACCGTCTTGGCTGATATCCGTGACGCGGAAATGCTGACGCAGATCTTCACCGAGCGCAAGCCCGATGTTGTCTACCATGCTGCAGCTCTCAAGCACCTGCCGCTGCTGGAGAGCTACCCTGCAGAAGCAGTGCAAACCAATGTCATCGGAACCCAGAACGTCCTGGATGCAGCCGCTGCGGCCAATGTTTCAACCGTTATTAATATTTCCACGAAAAGGCTGCGAACCCAGCCTCGATTCTGGGTGAATCCAAGCGCGCCGCAGAACGTCTGACTGCGCACATGGGGCAAACTCACGAAGGTGTCTGGGCATCTGTCCGCTTCGGTAACGTGTTTGGCTCGCGTGGCTCGGTCATTACGACTTTCCAGCGTCAGATTGAAGAGGGCGGCCCGGTTACGGTGACGCACCCTGACGTTCAGCGCTACTTCATGACCATTCCGGAGGCATCGCAGCTGGTGCTGCAGGCTACCGTTATTGCAGAGTCCGGTGAGACTCTGGTGCTGGAGATGGGTGAGCCGGTCAAGATTGCTGAGCTGGCGGAGAACCTTATCAGGCTCCATGACGCAGACGTAGAGATTGTCTACACGGGTCTTCGCGAAGGTGAGAAGATCTCCGAGGACTTGGTTGATGACCGCGAGGTTCCCAAGATTGGTGATCGTCATCCGCTGATTACTGAGGTACGTGTTGAGCCGGAACGGCTGAATTCGCGGATTCTCCCGTGCACACATAATCACGATGCTGCACGTCGTTGGCTTGCAGAGCACGGTGGGGCGCAAAGCAGTATTGCGGCGTATCCCGCTGGTGCACAATCACTTGCAACCGCTAGCTCGAAGGCAAAATAGTTAGGATGACTCCCCACCGTGACAATCACCAGCTCCTCTAACTCCGGGCAGCTGGCGCAAAGAGTTCGAACAGTTGCGACGATTTCGGCAGCTTCAGCGCTGGCCGCAATCGTCGCTTTTGTGGTCAGTATTCTTTCCGCGCGAGTGCTGGGGCCCGCCGGTCGAGGCGAGGTCGCTACCGTTTTGCAGTTCGCCTATATTGTGGCGCCCTTCGTCGGCTTTGGGGCCGATCGGCTTTTGCTGCGCCGCGATGATTACGACCACGGTCTCATTCCGAGTGGTTTCGCCATGACTGTGGTCGCTCTGATTGCCTGTGCCATCGCAGGTGTCGTCTACGGACCGTGGACGGCAATGGCCGGCGTTGTCGCCTTGGTTACCGTGTCATTTTCCATGGTTCGTGCGATGGCTATCAGCCGCCATCGAGTGTCTTTCTTTGTCGCAGTATTCGTCGGTTTCCAGGGCTCAGTACTGCTGATTAGCACTGCATTGTATTTTGCAGGAGTCGAGGACTGGCGCTGGTGGGCTGCGGCCTATATCTTCCCGGCGCTGCCCCTGGCAATCTGGTCGCTAGCGAAGTCACGCAAACACACCGATTCCCGTGTTGGCGGAGTGGTAGAGACGGCTCGAACAAATGCCCCATTCATCGCATCGGGCCTGGGACCGCTGACGACGACACGCTTGGGGCGCGTTTTACTGCCGGCGCTGGCCTCACCGGCGTCGTTAGGCCTTTTCGTGGTCGTGGCTACGGCGACAGAGCCGCTGTATTGGGTCGCGCAATCGGTCGCCGATCAGCGCACCAGCGACCAGAGGGGTCGCGAACTCACCCCGTCTCGTGTGCTCCGACACCTTGGCATAGTCACTGCAGCGTACGGCGCGCTTGGTGCGCTCGGTGGTGTGGCACTCTACTTCCTCATCGTGCCGGTATTCGGCCATGAGTTTGAGCCTGCCCGGGAGTTGGTGCTGCCACTGACTATCGCGGCCGTGGTGCTCGGCTGCTACCGACACCTGTGCGGTGAAATTCTCGGCAGCGACAATCCCCGTCGAATTGGCCGAGTGGAGCTCATTTCCGCCGTTATCGCTGTCATTTGTTACCCGATTGGCATTCTTCTCGGAGACGCCCTCGGCCTCGCGTGGACTAGCGCAGTTGTCTATTTTGCAGCAGCCGTGGTTGCGGCAGTGGCGCTAATGCGGCCAACCGGAGGCCAGAAGAATCCATCAACTACCACCGAAGAACTCCCCGTCGACGTAATCGAGGAAAGCTAAACAATGCGAATCACTTATATCCACCAGCACTTTGTTCTCCCCGGTGAGCCGGGTGGTTCCCGACCCTACGAGTTTGCCCGCCGAATGGCCGCTGTAGGCCACGAGGTGACAATGATCTGTGGTCGCGATGAGGCCATGGATAAAACTGTTGATGGCATCCACGTGCGTCGTCTAGCGATTCCGTACCGCAATGAAATGTCGAAGCGCGAGCGCATCGTCAGTTTCTTCAACTTCCTAGTGCGCGCCTCCGCGGTTGCTGCCCGTGTGCCTGCCGACGTGATTTACGCGTCCTCGACTCCGCTGACTGTGGCGGTTCCGGGAATTGTGGCGAAGTTTACTCAGCGTGCACCGTTGGTGGCGGAGATCCGTGACCTGTGGCCAGAGGTGCCGATCAAGTTGGGCTATCTCAATAATCCGGTCGCGATTTTCCTGGCTAAGCAGCTGGAGAAGGCATTCTATGCGGCATCGAGCGAGGTGGTGGCGCTGTCGCCGTCGATGGCCGATGGCGTCAAAGAGGTAGCTCCGAAGAAGCGCGTGACCGTCATTCCAAATGCGTCGGACTTTGAGCGCTTTGATATCCCGGCCGAGCAGCGTGCGGCTTTCCGCAAGGAGCAGGGCTGGGGCGATGATGTGGTGGCCGTCTACGCCGGTGGTTTTGGCATGTCCTACCAGCTGGAGTGGCTTGTGGATTTGGCGGCGCAGCTGCGTCGTGATGGCGTGGAGAATGTGCGCTTTGTCCTGCTGGGGCAGGGAAGCGACTCGGATGCGTTGTACCAGCGCGCTGAGAACGCTGGTCTCGATGCCGATGCGATGTTCCTCGGCCGTCAGCCGAAGGAAGATGTCGCCAAGTACGTGTCTGCCGCCGATATCGCGCTATCGCCGCTGCGTGATGACCCCTGCCTGGAGGGCAACTCCCTGAACAAGGTCTTCGATGCCATGGCCGCATCGCGTCCGGTGGTGTTCAACCACGGTGGCTGGCTGGAGGAAGCCGCAACCGAGCACGATGCCGGTTGGCGTCTCTCGCGCGATATTCCGACCGCGGCCAAGCGATTCGCTGAGATCATCTCCGACCGCGATGAGATGCGCGCAGCGGGACAGCGAAACCGCGAACTGGGTGAGAAGCGTTTTGCTCGTGACAGCCTGTACAACCAGCTCATCGAGGTACTCAACCGCGTCCGAAAGGTTCAGAAGTAATGACTAACGCCGACGCTAACAAGCCCAATGAGCGGATCTTTCTTTCGCTCGCGACAGTCACCGAAGCAGAAGAACAGGCCGTCGTTCGTGCACTCCACTCTGGTTGGGTGGCTCCGTTGGGCCCCGAGGTAGACGCGTTTGAAGCGGAGATTGCCAAGCGCTGCGGTGTTGAGCACGCGCTCGCACTGTCGTCTGGTACTGCTGGCCTGCACTTGGCGCTGCTCGCGCTGGGGATTGGTGAAGGTGACTACATCCCGGTTTCCACCATGACCTTCGCGGCCACGACCAACGCCATCGCTTACGTCGGCGCTACGCCAGTGTTTATCGATGCCGCAGAGGACGGCAACATCGACCCTGAGCTGCTGCTCTGCACCGTCGATGAACTGCTTGCCGAGGGCAAGAGCGTTCCTGCCGTGATGATTGTGGACCTCTTCGGCCGCTGCGCCGACTACCCGGCCTTCGCGCCACGCCTGGAAGAACTCGGCATCGCGCTCATCGAGGACGCCGCCGAGGCGCTCGGTGCTAGCGTCGATGGTCAGCCGGCCGGCAGCTTTGGTCGTGCCGCCGCGCTGTCTTTCAACGGCAACAAAATCATGACCACCTCCGGCGGTGGCATGCTGCTGTCCAACGATGCTGATCTCATCGCCCGCGCGCGCTACCTGTCCACGCAGGCGCGTCAGCCCGTCGCTTGGTACGAACACACCGAAATCGGCTACAACTACCGTCTTTCCAATCTGCTTGCCGCGCTGGGGCGGGCGCAGCACTCGCGTCTGGACGACATGATTGCTCGCCGCCGCCAGATTCGCGACGCGTACCTAGATTTGCTCGCCTCGCTTGACGACGATGCCCCTGGTAAAGGTACCCGCTTGCTCTCTGACTCCGACGAGCGGTTCACCGAGAACTGCTGGCTGACCTCGATTGTGCTGCCACAGGATGCCGTCGATAAGGGCGTGCTGAGCCCGGACAGCGTGATTGCGGCGCTGGGTGAGTCCAACATCGAGGCTCGTCACCTGTGGAAGCCGATGCACCTGCAGCCGGTGTATGAGGGCGCGCGAGCGACCATCAACGGTACCGCTGAGAATCTTTTCTCCCGCGGCATTACTCTTCCTAGTGGTCCGGCGCTGGACGATGACGACGTCGCGCGGGTGATAGGTGTTTTGAAGGAAGTGCTGGGATGACTTCTACTGAGGTAGCTGGAGAAGCTGTAAAACAGCGAAAACCAATACTGCAGTCGCTATTTATTGTGGTGGCCGCAGGAATGTTTGCTGGTGTTCTCTACGTTGGCGACATGACGATGAAGGATGTCTCCGCAGCGCTTCCTGATTTATCTTTGGCATTGTCGATTTTGGTGATCGTTGCAATCCTTACCGCCGTTGGCACGCCTCAATCTCAGCGCCAGAGTTGGTTGAACGCGATGAAAGGCGCTGGCAATGTAAAACAGTGGCCGATTGCAGCGTGGGCATTAGTGGCGTTCTATGTCTGGCTGTTATGGATGATGCTGTCCGGACTATGGGCTCCTGAAGCTGCCGAAGTCGCTCCCGTCGTTACTGCGTTGATAACGCTCGGACTCATCGCCACGATGGCAGCGATACTGTTCTATTTGCATCCTCAGGCACTGGTGTGGCTGTGGTTAGCAATAGCCATTTGCTCGCTTATTTTTCTCTACGGCGGCATTACTGGTCCGAAATATGTCGGACGTATGACTGCGTTCGGCGGTGGCCCGAATGTCTTTGCCCGTTTCATGCTGTACGGCATCGCGGCAGCTGTGTTTTTTATGCTGTGGCGTAAGTTCATGTGGGCAGCTCTCTTGTTCGCTGCACCATTTGCTTACGGTCTCGTTGCGTCGGGAAGCCGCGGTGTACTGGTTGCTACCACCGTGGTAGTCCTCTTTACCGCAATAGCTGTGTTTTTTCACTGGGGTTGGAAGTGGGCGACTGTTTTTTACGTCGCTGTCGCCGCAGCGGTCGCGTATGGATACTCGCGATTCATCGCAGGTACCGAGATTGAAGAGTACTTTAAGACGCGCTTTATCCAGTTGACCTTCGAAAAAGAACATGATTCTGGGCGTAGTTATCTTCACGATGAAGCTTTCCGAATCATGGGTGAACACCGCATCTTTGGTGGTGGTCTGCACAGCTTCGTTGTGCTGTCGACACCGAGGTCTTCACGTCCACTGGAGCATCCGCACAATATCTTCTACACAGTCGGATCTGAAGCGGGTGTCATAGGAATCGGTCTGTTTGTGATTGTGCTGGTTGTGTTGGCAATCGCTTGTCGCCACCTATTCAAGTTTCTTCAAGCTGGTCTGACCGTAGCTGTGGCGTTAGCGGTTCTTGTGGCACAGGTTTTTTCCGGCTACTACTACGATTCCCGTTCGCTATGGCTATTTGGCTTTGCAGCAGCATTTGCAATGCTGAGCCTACGGTGCCGCGCGCAGGACACAGCATCGGTAGAACCAGAGCTGGAGCCGCAACCAGAACCCGCAGCCGAGCCCGAACCAGTCATGGTCACCGATACCGCGGAGCCGGTTGTGCCGGAGCTGGAGCCAGCGGTGGCCGTCGTCAAGCAAAGTGCGCCTGACAACAAGAATGACAACAAGAAACTGCGCGTTGCGGCAGCGTCGTTTGCTGCGGCTGGTGCAGCGGGTGCGATCGGTTGGTTGGTCAGAAACCGTTCAAATGCGGAAGTCGATGCGCGTGCCGAAAAGCTTCTGCGCGAAATGTTCAACGAAAAGTAGGAGATGACCAATGGATTCACTAAGCATCCGCGCGCAACGGGTAATTAAGCGTGGCATCGACGTCGCGGCGTCTGCAGCAGGCCTGATTGTGCTGTCGCCAGTTATGGGTGCTACGGCGCTGGCAGTACGGCTTTCCATGGGGAAGCCAGTCCTATTCCGCCAGGAACGCCCGGGCCAGGATGGTGAGCCGTTTAATATCCTCAAGTTCCGGACGATGCACCACGTCAATCCGGCAAAGGGGTTTGTCGACGATGCGTCCCGCCTCACGCAGGTAGGAAAATTCCTTCGGTCCACAAGCTTGGATGAGCTCCCGGAGCTCTTTAACGTTCTGCGTGGCGATATGAGCCTCGTTGGTCCGCGTCCGCTGCGCATGAAGTATCTAGAACGTTATTCGCCGCGCCAAGCACGCCGCCATGAGGTGCCACCGGGAATTACGGGGCTTGCCCAGGTCTCGGGCCGCAATGGCATCACCTGGGAAGAGCGTTTCGAGTACGACGTGCAGTACGTGGATAATTGGTCGCTACTGCTCGATGCAAAGATCCTGCTCGACACGATCTTGGTGGTGCTGAGGCGCGAAGGCATCTCAGAAGAGGGTCAAGCGACCATGACTGAGTTCACCGGTTCGTCGAACAATGGGTCGTCGGATAAGGACGTCTCCGCTAACGAAGATTCTTAATCACACTTGCGGGAACACCGGCGACAACGGAGTAGTCATCGACGTCTCTGGTAACTGCGGCTCCGGATCCGATGTACGCTCCCTCGCCGACGGTGAGGCCGGGGTTGATTACGGAGTTGGCGCCTAGGGTGCAGGCTTCGCCAAGCGTGACAAAGCCCGACACGGCATTGAGCGGGAAGATTGTGCAGTAGTCTCGCAGCACCGCATCGTGGCCGATCGTGACATTCATATTGATTTGGGCGTGCTTGCCTACCTCAATATTGCAGGTCAGACGTGTTCCGGGGCAGATGACCGTGCCCTCGCCGAGCGTGACCAGCGCACCAATGCTGGTGTCTGGGTGAACCAGAGTCGCGGGCACGAGCTCCGCGGCATCTGCGCGTTGCGCAATCGAGCGTCGAGCAGCACCGCTGCCGATTGCGACTGTGTAGTAGACCCCCTCGGGCAAGTCCGCGAAGATGTCGGTCTTACCTAAAAACTGCACGCCCATTTTGTGGAAAAATGTCATGTCCGGGGCGCCATCATCGATAATGCCTAGGATTTCCCACTGCGCTGGTAGGCCGTTGGCTGCTGCGTAGTCATTGATGTCCTTGATGAAGCTGACCACGTTGCGCCCAAAACCACCAGCGCCGACGATGACAATCTTTTCGGTCGTCGTGTTGTTAATCCACTGCTTTGGCATGAGTGTCATTATCCCACTGATAGCCGTATTTAGCCGGAGTGCGTGCCCCAGAATCCGCCTACCACCAGTACGTCGGATACCGAAGGCGGCGCAGCCGGTTGGCGAGAATCCCCAACGCCACAATCATGATTGAAGAGGCGAAAACGAAGCCAAGGAGACGGAAGTCGTTGCTGATGCCGGGGCCGTGTGGCATCAGCGCGGTGACAATCGCGGTAGCGGTCGCTGGGGAGTGAGCTGCCCGAGCAATGAGCATAAGTGCGAATGCGATACCGGCGGCGATTGCTGCGGTGATGATGGAGACACCAAAAAGTCGCGAGAGCAGGATGCCAGTGATGCAGCCGATCAGGTGTCCAACCACAACATTTCGCGGTTGTGCCAGGGGCAAGTTCGGTGCGCCGACGATAAGGGCCATGGCGGCCCCAATAGGGGGCAAAAACAGCAGGTCGGAAATGGAGTTTGAGATGAGCGCCAAGGTCATAAGCGGCAAACTCACAGCCACTGAAGCGGCGACAATATGACGCAGCGGCGGGCGGGGTGGCGCTTCGCTGGCGATCCGGGGCCACTTCGGAGACCGTGAATTAGACATGAGAACGATGTTAGGGTGCGCTGCCTCATCTCCGTAGCGGTTCGAGATTATTACCGGATATGACACACTTAAGGGCATGGAGCCTATCGATGTCGCAATCCGGGATGAGTCCATCCGTCTCGGGCAATTCCTGAAGTTGGCAAACCTGGTGGAAACGGGCGGTCTGGCCAAAGAACTCATTGCTGAGGGCCAGGTCAGCGTGGACGGTGAGGTCGACACTCGTCGTGGCAAGGTGCTGCGTCCAGGGGACGTCGTCTCTGTTGCTGGTATGTCGGCACGCGTGGCCACTGCCGATGAAGTCGATGATGACTACTTTGATGAGGCCACCGCCGATGATGACTTTGATCCTGAAAAGTGGAGGAACCTGTAACTCATGCCCGCATTTCCCGCCGAATTTGGCATGCCCCTGCGCGTAGATCTGCTCTCCGCCGCACCGCGTAAGACCGAGCGCTTCTACCGCGGCGTTCTCGGGTGGGCCTACCGCAACACCGCACCAATCCATGAGGATGCCCGCGAGGCCTCCGCTGGTCGCCGTGTTGCCATGCTGTCCGGAATGCCGGTGTCGGTACTGCTTGAGGCCGATAAGGACGCGGAGGATGCCTTCGTCAACCAGTGGCGCGTGAACTTCCATGTCGACTCCGCCGCTGGTGCCGTCGACAAGGCGCGTGAGCTCGGCGCCGAGGTCTTCCAGGAACCGACCCCGCTTGTCGACGGATCCACGATGGCCGTCGTTTCCGACCCCGCAGGCGGCCTCATTGGGCTGCTGGAACAGCCGGGTGAGCAGGCCTTCATTGCAGCGGGCGAGCCCGGCACCCCGGTGTGGTTCGAGCTGGTTGCAGGCCCGGAGGAGACCTTTGAGCAGGTCGCGGACTTCTACCACAACTTCTTTGGCTGGGAAATCGCAGTGCGCAACAAGAACGAGCACGGCACCTTCGCAGTCGCGATGGAAGACGGGGCACCATTTGCAGGTTTGGTAGCCAGCTCGGTTGCCGCGCAGACCGATGCTGCCGACAAGAGCTTCGTCGGCTGGCTGGCGTACCTCGGCGTGGAGAACATCGACACCGCTGTCGCCAAGGCTGAGGAACTGGGCGGTTCCGTGCTCGTTGCCCCGCAGGCCACCGAGTTTGGTCCGCTGGCAACCGTGCAGGACCCCTGTGGTGCGGCAGTTGTACTCTGCGAGGTGCCGCTGCCGCCGGAGGAAGACATCCGCGAGTCCGATCCGCTGGAAGGTATTGACCTCAGCCAGTTCCAGTAGGAGCTGAGGGGCCTACAACCCCAACTCTGCCCGCACTGCAGCCACAAAGTCGCTGGTAGTTGCGGTGCCGCCGAGGTCCAGCGTCGGCGCGGTGCGAGTCGCGGCGTAGACGGCCTGGTGCAGCTTGGCGGCCGGTGCGAGCTCTGAGGTCGGATGCCCAAGATGTTCCGCGCACATTGCCGCTGAGAGCAAAAACGCAGCCGGGTTAGCAACGCCGCGACCCGCAATGTCAGGTGCCGAACCGTGCACCGGCTCGAAAACCGCGAAGTTATCGCCCACATTCGCCGACGCCGCCAGCCCCAGCCCGCCAATCAGCCCAGCGCCGATGTCACTGAGAATGTCGCCGATAAGGTTCTCCGCGATGATGACATCAAAGCGCGCCGGGTCGGTCACCAGCTGCATTGCCACGGCATCCGCATTGGCAAAATCGAATGCGACCTGCGGATACTCCTCCGCAACCTGCTCAACCGCCCCGCGAATCACATGCGCAGAGTCCCGCAGGATATTCGGCTTGTCCGCCACCGTCACCGTCGGCGTGGCCTCCGAATCGGGGTTTGCCGCCTGCCGCGCGAGAGCCAACTTAGCCGCCTGTCGCGCAAGGCGGTGCCACGCAAAGGACGTCGTCACGCGCAAAGAAACCGCAACTTCGCCATGCTTATCGACGGCGCGAGCCACCGTCGAGTCCTCCACCACCTCTGCCCACAGGTGGTGGTGCGAGGAGTCGGCCGGGGCGTCGTGAGGCGGAAGGAGATAGTCGTGACTGTAGAGGCCCTCGGTGTTTTCGCGGACGATGGTGAAGTCGGCAGCCGCGCCGGGCAGGGTGACCGGACGGATGTTGGCGAAAAGATCGAGGCGTTGGCGCAGCTGGAGAACAGGGGAGCGGTAAGTCAGGCCGGTACCGCTCAGATGCGGTGCTAGTTCTTCCTCGGCCTCGCGAGCGGGCTTGGAGGTAATCGCCGCGAGGAGAGCGGCATCGCTGCGCTCTAGTGTTTCCCAGGTCTCCTGTGGGATGGGATTGCCGTGCGCGCACCATTGTGACCAGCCAATTTGTGCCTCTTTCAGTTCCCAGTGGGGGAAGACGCCGGTGATGAGTCCTCGGCAGGCATCGGTGATTTCGGGGCCGATGCCGTCGCCGGGCAGGAGTGTGATGCGGCGCGGTGCCGCCTCTTTGGCAGTCGCAGGCTGGTCGGTTTCCATGGCTCTTAGCCTAGGTCTGCGACACCTGCGCGTGTGTGGTTTGGCTACTTTGCGAAAGTAACCGGGATTTCGGTGATGTCCTCGAAACCCTCGCTGTGGTCGCCGAAGAGCTTCAGCACGCACTCCTGCTGAGTACAGTCCACGGCCTCACCGGTGGGGACGACGCTGAGCTCGAAGTGCGCAGTGTTGTCGTCGGCGATGGTGGTGGTGCCACCGGACTTCTTGGTAATCCACTGCTGCGACTGGGTGCCGGCACTGCGGTCACCGGTGCAGTCCGGGACGGGGTTGCCTGGAGCCTTCTCTGCGGCGCAGAGTGCGGCGTAGTAGCCGTAGTCGGGGTCGAGGCCAGCGAGGTCGACGGTGATGACATCGCCCTCGGACAGGTCGTTGACCGGCTCGGCCTCCATGGTTACTTCACGGGCGGGGGCGTCGGTTTCTTGAGCCTCAGCCGAACTGGTGGTTTCCGAGGCGTTGGCAGCATCCTGCGCGGCACCGTCTGGGTCATCTGAGCCACAGGCGGCGAGAAGTGGAAGTGCGGCGACGGCCGGAATAGCCAGGAAAGCCGCGCGACGCTGGAATGTGCGAGTAGTCATAGGAGGTAACGTCCTTCCGAAAAACTGTAGAAATTACTATGTTTATTTAAGGGTAGGCTAACCTAGAACTAAA
Source organism: Corynebacterium amycolatum (assembly GCF_016889425.1). Lineage (NCBI taxonomy): Bacteria > Bacillati > Actinomycetota > Actinomycetes > Mycobacteriales > Corynebacteriaceae > Corynebacterium > Corynebacterium amycolatum. The sequence continues at coordinate 567,917 of NZ_CP069513.1, read as the reverse complement.
AGATAGCCTAAGATTCTTTGGGTGAGTAGAGCAAAGTCCTTTCTAAGCTCTTTGTTACTAGTGTTAGTCGTTATTTAGTCATTCTTTTGTCGTCTATCTCCGTGCAGCGTCAGCTCACAGAGGGGGAATATGTTCACCGTGCCTGCCTGTCGCGTTCGCAGCCTTGCCGGGACACTGCTGAGTGTTGTCCTGGTCGCAGGACTAGTCGCCTGTGGTTCCGATGATGCCGCGAGGGAAGAGGGATCGTCGTCAAGCGCTGGCGTGACGACGGTACCGCGCGCCGACAACATTTCCGCTCACGGTGCCGCGCATGCGAACCTGCCTTCGGAAAACCCCGAAGTGCTGCTAAAGGATCCGAAGCCGGCAGAAGGTAAGGACTACCAGCGTATTCTCACGCTTGACCGGGCGGGAGCACTCAGTCGTTCGGTCTACACACTTGGTCTTGGAGACCGTTTGGTGGGGCGCGACTCTGCCTCCGATTTCCCGGCGGTAAAGGATCTGCCAAACCTCACTATCGGCGGGCATGCGGTCAATGCTGAGTCGGTGATGAAGCTAAAGCCGGAGCTCATCATTACCGATGGCTCGATTGGCCCCAGCCGCGTGTTCGACACGTTTGAAAAAGCGGGGATCACCGTCGTCCATGTGTCGGACGAGCGCACTCCCGAGACCATCAACACGCTTATCGACGAAGTTGCGGCCGCAGTCGGCCTGGCTGACCAAGTTGGCCCAGTGAAGGAGCACCTGGACAAGGAGCTGGCGGCTGCGACCGAGTACGCGCACGCCAAGGCCGATGGCCGCAAGATGATGATCCTCTACGTGCGCGGAACCGGTGTGGCCATGATTGCAGGGCCGGACTCGGGTGGGCGTTCTCTGATTACTCGTCTGGGCGGTGTTGATGCCGGCGAGGGCGTTGGTATTCAGGGCGCGTTCACGCCGATTACTCCGGAGTCCCTGATCGCTGCGGCTCCCGACACCATCTTGGTGATGACCGGTGGCCTGGAGTCCGTCGGCGGGATTGAAGGTCTGAAGGAGATCCCGGGCATCGCGCAGACCCCGGCGGGCCAGAATGAGTCCGTTGTGGATGTGCCGGATTCGCAGCTGCTGTCCTTTGACTCGCAGTCGCCGCGTGCCATCCGCGCCATTGCGGATGCTCTCTACGGTGGCGGTGCTGGTTCTGGTTCTGGTGCAGGCTCTGATGCGAGTGCTGATGCGAGTGCAGACAAGACTGCGGGGAAGTGACTGGCTGAGCAATGCAGACAACCGCGAACAAAACTATTCCGTTCAGACAGGCGACCGTTTTCATCGGGCTCGCCCTAGCGCTGGTGCTGGCAATAGGCTGGTCGGCCTCCGTGGGGCAGTTCGGCGCCACCATCGGCGAATCACTGAGCTCAATGGTGAGGCTAGTGTTCAATGGCGGTCTCGGTGACGCGCCAGAGCCCATCGACACCGTGCTGTGGCAAGTGCGACTACCGCGCATCGCGCTGGCCTGCCTCGTAGGCGCGGGGCTAGCCCTCGCGGGTGTGGCGCTGCAAGCGGTGTTCGGCAACCCGCTCGCTGAACCCGGCCTCATCGGTGTTTCCTCCGGCGCTGCCGTCGGCGCTGCTACCGCCACAGTTTTGGGCACCGCCGCCGGGCTTTCCGGGGTGCTTGGCGGAGTGTTGAGTGTCTTCGCCAGCAGCTGGGCTATTGCGGTCTCAGCTTTTATTGGTGGTGCGGTGGCCACGGCTATTGTGGCCGCCAATGCGCACGGTGGCCGCGACATCGCCCGAATCATTCTGGTCGGTGTGGCTGTGAACTCCATCTGCGGTGGTCTGGTGTCGCTCCTGACATTCGTAGCCTCCACGGCGGCCCGCGACCGCATTGTGTTCTGGCAGATGGGCTCGTTTGCCAGCGCCACCTGGACGCAGGTTGTCATCATTACGCTGGTGACAGTTCCAGCCGTAATTGCCATGTGGGTCAGCTACCGCAAGCTGGACATTCTGAGTCTTGGTGAAGCGCAAGCCCGTCACCTGGGTATTAACGTCGTCACGCTGCGTCGCGCCATCATTTTTGGCACGTCCCTGGTCGTGGCGGCTGGAGTGGCATTTTCCGGCATCATCGTCTTCATCGGTCTGGTCGTGCCGCATGCTGCACGACTGCTGTTGGGACCAGCGCATCGCACGTTGATTCCCGCATGCATCCTCGGCGGCGCGCTGGCCACAACGCTGGCCGACCTCGCGGCTCGCACCATGATTACCGGTGCGGACTTGCCGCTGGGAATGCTCACCTCGATTGTCGGTGGCCCGCTGTTCTTCTGGCTGCTCCTGCGTTCGAAGAGGGCGGTGCACTAATGGAAATCCACTCTGGTCTGGGCATTTCTGCCGAAAATGTCAGCATCACCCTGGATGGTCACCGCATCCTCAACGATATTTCCGTGGTCGCCGAGCCCGGAAAAGTCACCGCGCTGGTCGGCCCGAATGGTGCCGGAAAGTCGACACTGCTCGCAGCGCTTTCCGGCGACCATGAGCTCAGCGGCGGCGACGTCCGGATTGGCGAGCATTCCATTACCGAGCTCTCCATTGCCGACCTGGCTCGCTACCGCGCCGTCCTGGTGCAGAGCCAAGAACTGTCCGTACCATTCACCAGCCGCGAAGTCATCGACTTCGGACGCAACCCCTGGGGCTGCCCGAACGAGGAGCTGCTCGCGGAAGTCATCGCTGAATGCGACGTCGCGCACCTCCTTGACCGGGAAGTCCCGACCCTCTCCGGAGGTGAGCGCGCCCGCGTCCACAGCGCGCGCGTCTTCTACCAGGACACTCCCGTCGTGCTTCTCGACGAACCAACCGCGGCCCTGGACCTCCACCACGCCGAAAAAATCATGGGAATGATGCGCGCCCGCGCGGAGGCGGGCAAAGCCGTGGTCGTGGTCCTGCACGATTTGTCCGCCGCAGCGGCGTATGCCGATCACGTTGTGGTGGTGGCGCAGGGGCGCGTCGTAAAGCAAGGCCCGCCTGCGGAAACCCTGGATGCACAGACCGTCAGCGAAGTCTACGGCATCGGCGTGGAAGTGCTTCAGGACTCCGCGGGCAACCCCGTGCTGGTGCCTCAGCGCGGACAATACCTCTCACCCTAGTCTCCAAAACCCCACAGAGAAAGAAGAAAACCATGGTTGAAAACGCGATTAAAGAAGGTGACAAGCTGGCTGCTCAGCCCTTGGCAGAGCGGCTCAAAGTGGAGACTTCCGGTGTCCACAGTGAAGCGGAAAACTCCGACTTCATGTCGAGACTGCTCGCGGGTGAACTGGATGCGCAGGCGGCCATCGATTTAACCGGTCAGCTCTACTTTGTGTACGAAGCGTTGGAGCAGGCAGTGCGGTCCACTGCGGAGTCAGAGCAGGTCAGCGCGGTCTACGATGCGCAGCTGGAGCGCCTGGAAGCACTGGCAGCCGACCTTGAGCACTTGGTGGGGCCTGATTGGCGGGAAAAGATCTCGCCTGTGGAGGCGACAAAGAACTACGTGGCCGAGCTTCGTGAAATCGAAAGCAACGGCAACGCCAACGCCGCATTGGCGCACCATTATGTTCGCTACTTGGGTGATCTTTCTGGTGGTCAGGTGATTGCGTCCATGCTGGCCAAGCACTACGGCATCGGTGCGGAGGGAACCCGATTCTATGACTTCTCCGCGATCGGAAAAATTAAGCCCTACCGCGACGGCTACCGACGGAGTCTGTCTGAGCTGGGCATTTCGGATGCCGATAAAGATGCCGTGGTCGACGAGGCGAAGAAGGCATTTCGTCTCAACCGAGCGATCTTCCACGACCTAGCTGGTGGTCTGGACGACGTGGTGGCGTAGGTCGTGGACTGGAATGTTGTGACCTTGGCTGTGGGGGGCTTAGCCGATGTACACCACTGCGTTACGGCCACCCGTGCACTTGATGTTGCCGCCAGCAGGACGGCACCACATGTTGTAGGTCAGGCCAGTCGTTGGGCTGTAGGCCGAGATGGTGCCGGATTCCGCACCGGTGGAATTGCGATAGCGGACGTAGGCGCTGTGGACATTTCGAACGAACGGATCGCTCGTTGAGGACGTGCCCTTCCATGCGCTGGAGAGGTTGCCGCCAGCCAGACCACGTGACGAGTTCGAGGACCCAGCAGAGCCACCGGAGCTCGCGGAGTTCGGAACGACCACGGTCTCAGTCTGCGTGACCGGTGGGTTGGGCTGGCTGGTTCGGGTACACGGGGCCGAAAGAACCGGTGGAAGGATTCGAATTGTAGTTGGGGTCTGAGCTGGGGAACTCGTTATACGACATGCTGGACGTACCAATCGCGAGGAGGAAGTGTTCCCCCTGTGATGGGCCTAACCCGCGTAGCGAATGGTGTTCCATCCCCCTGGGGACACGGTTAACGTCTTTTATTGTATTACTGGGAAAACTGTAAAGCATATTAGGAGACGCATGTCGTCCGCAAAATGCGGCAAGGACGGGTTTAGCTAGACCCGAAATGTGGTGGTGAGCTTCAAATGAGGTTGTGACCATCGAGAAACTGCTTAAGTTTATGGCAGTTTCGGCACTAATTTCTGCTTGTTTTTGTCATAAACCTAGTCAGTAACTCATGAGCCGGCCCAAGACTCCGGGCTGCACATGCGAAACTGGGGTGCGCATGAGACTTCACGGCCTTTTTGACCGTTTCGTTCATGCGCACCCCAGTTTGTTGCGAGGTGTAGCTAGTAGCTGCTCAGTGGCTACATCCCCAGGATTTCCTTGAGCTCGGCCTTGATCTGGTCGAGGCGTTCGGCAGCGGCGGCGTGTGGAATCGCAGCCGGCGCGGCCGGCAGCACGACCTCCAAGTAGCACTTCAGCTTCGGCTCCGTGCCGGAAGGCCGGGCAATGACGCGGTCGTTGGCCTCGGTGAGAATGAGAATGCCGTCGGTAGGCGGGATGTGATAGCTCTCGCCCTTGGCGTCGACCATGTCTAGGCCGTCATTCATGTCCGTGACCTGCGTGACCTCCGATCCGGCCAGCTGTGCAGGCGGGTTGGCGCGTAGAGTGTCCATGCCCTTGGTAATCAGCGAGCGGTCCTCGACTCGGAAGGTCAACGGGGCGGTCTTGTAGAGGCCGTGGGCGCAGGTGACCTCATCCAGCAGGTCCTGAATGCCCAGCCCCTGGCCCTTCAACCGCGCCACCGCGTCGGCGACACGCACCGCCGCAGATACGCCGTCCTTGTCTCGCACGACTGCCGGATCGGTGCAGTAGCCAATGGCCTCCTCGTAGCCGAAGATGAGCCCATCCACACCAGCAATCCACTTAAAGCCGGTCAGAGTAGCGCGATAATTCAGTCCGTGACCTGCGGCAATCTTACCCAGCAGGCGCGAAGACACAATCGAGTTAGCCATCGTGGCCGGAAACTCCGCGCCCTCATCATTGGTCACGGTCGCAGTCCCACGGGCCTCGGCGTCCGCACCGATGACTTCACCCAGAAACGCACCGATGTCATCGCCGGAGAGCTGTCGCCAGCCACCGTCGACGCTGCTATCCGGAATAGCCACCGAGCAACGGTCCGCATCCGGGTCAGCCGCGATGATGACATCCGCGTCTTCGGCACGAGCCAGCTCAAACGCAAGATCCAAAGCACCGGCTTCCTCCGGGTTCGGGAACGATACCGTCGGGAACTCCGGATCCGGCGCGAACTGCTTCTCGACCACGCTGACATTCGAGAAACCTGCCGCGTTCAGTGTGCGCACGATGGTCTCGCCGCCGACGCCATGCATCGGGGTGAGGACAATCTTCGCTGCCTGCTTCTCTTCGTTTGACGACGTCGTTGCGAGCGCAGCCGCCCGTTTCACATAGGCGTCCAGCAGTTCAGGACCAACCTGCTCGACGGCATCGAAGTCACGCGGGACTTCATCAGCTGGTGGAGCAGCGGCGATGGCTTCCGCAATTTGCTTGTCATGGGGCGCGATAATCTGGACGCCTCGGCGGGAATCCGACTCCACCACGCGGCCACCGAGATAAACCTTGTAGCCATTGTCCTTCGGCGGATTGTGGCTGGCCGTGACCATAATACCGGCATCGGCATTGAGGTGGCGCACGGCAAAGGCAGTCACCGGTGTGGGCAGCTGCTGTGGCAGAGCCAGGGCCATGCCACCGGCTGCGGCGACAACCGCTGCGGCATCGCGGTGAAAGTCAGCGGAGCCGTGGCGGGCATCGCAACCAATGACCACGGTGAAGTCATCGCCCACAATGTTCTTCAGATGCGCAACCAAGCCAGCGGTGGCACGGATGACCGTGGCACGGTTCATGCGGGACTGGCCAGCTGCAACGACACCGCGAAGACCTGCAGTGCCGAATTCGAGTGGCCCGGCAAAACGGCTTTCCAGCTCGGCAATCGCATCGGGGTTGGCGGCCTTGGCTTCGTCGTAAAGCGAGGAGAGTTCGGCGGCGGTGGCCTTGTCCGGATCGTGGGCGATCCAATCGGTGATGGTGGCTTGTAGCTGTTCGGAGAGCATCGGTGTTCGCCTACTTCAGACCATCGAGGACAGCGGCGGAGGAGGAAAGGCCCAGGCGGGAGGCGCCCGCAGCAATCATTTCCTCGGCGGCAGCGGCATCGCGGATACCGCCAGAAGCCTTGACACCCAGGCGGTCGCCGACGGTTTCGCGCATGAGCTTCACAGCGTGAGCGGAAGCGCCGCCGGCCGGGTGGAAGCCTGTGGAGGTCTTGACGAAGTCTGCGCCTGCGGACTCGGAGGCCTTGCAGGCTGCGATGATTTCCTCATCGGTCAGGGCGGCCGACTCGATGATGACCTTCAAGATCTTGCCCGGAATGGCATCGCGAACAGTCTTGATTTCGGCCTCGAGGTCGTCGAAGCGGTGCTCCTTGGCGAAGGCGATGTTGATGACCATGTCGACTTCTTCAGCACCATCGGCCACAGCGCGAGCAGCTTCAGCAGCCTTGACCTCGGCCTTTACCGCGCCGGAGGGGAAACCGACGACAGTGGCGATATGCAGGCCCTCTGGCACCTCGACTGGGAGCTGCGAAGGGGAGATGCAGATGGAGTAGGTGCCGAGCTTGGCGGCCTCGTCGATAAGAGCCTTGACCTGGTCAGAGGTGGCTTCTGGCTTGAGGAGGGTGTGGTCAATCATCTTGGCAACATCAGCGCGGGAAGTCATGGGAGAAATCAAGTCCTTTCGGAAATTTGGGAGAGAGCTTAAAAGTAGGTGCTTAAAAGTAGGGAGGTGGCGGGCTCGGGGCGGGGAAGTGGCGCCGGCGCGAGCCCGTCAGAGATTTTCTAGGACACGCGATCGAGGATAATCTCGCGCTCGGCTGTCGGCGCGGTGTCGCCGATTTCAATGCCCGGCTCGATGGACTCGAGGGCGCGCTCGAACTTATCCGGAGTTTCAGTGTGCAGCGTGAGCAGCTTCTGGCCCTTGACCACCTTGTCTCCCGGCTTGGCAAAAATCTCAATACCGGCAGTGGCCTGCACCGGATCATCCTTACGAGCACGTCCCGCGCCCAAGCGCCAGGAACCAACGCCGAGAGCCAGTGCATCCAGCTTGGTCAGGTAACCGTCAGCCTGCGCAACCACATCGTGCGTGTGAGGTGCCACCGGCAAAGCGGCATCCGGATCGCCACCCTGAGCGCGGATCATCTTCTTCCACGAGTCCATAGCGCGGCCGTCCTTCAGTGCCTTCTCCACGTCGGCATCGTGTACGCCGGCCAGCTCCAGCATGTTTCGGGCCAGCTCACAGGTCAGCTCCACGACATCTGCGGGGCCACCACCTGCGAGAACTTCCACCGATTCGCGGACCTCGAGGGCATTGCCGATGGTCAGACCCAGCGGAGTGGACATGTCCGTCAGCAGTGCGCGGGTGTTCACACCCGCGTCGTTGCCCAGGTCAACCATGGTGCGAGCCAGCTCACGAGCCTGATCCAGGTCCTTCATGAAGGCGCCCGAACCGACCTTGACATCCAGCACCAAGTTGGAAGTGCCCTCCGCAATCTTCTTGGACATGATTGACGAGGCAATCAGCGGAATGCAGTCCACCGTCGAGGTGATGTCACGCAGCGCGTAAATCTTCTTGTCCGCAGGTGCCAGGCCCGCACCGGCTGCTGCGACGACCGCACCGGAATTCTCCAGAATCTGCATCAAGCGATCATTCGGAACATCCGCCTGCCAGCCTGGAATGGATTCCAGCTTGTCCAAGGTGCCGCCGGTGTGTCCGAGGCCGCGACCGGACAGCTGTGGGACGGCCACGCCGTAGGAGGACACCAGTGGGCCCAGCGGCAGCGTGATCTTGTCACCGACACCACCTGTGGAGTGCTTGTCCGTGGTGGGCTTGCTCAGCGATGCGAAGCTCATGGTCTCGCCCGAGTCAATCATCGCCTGAGTCCAATCCACAATCTCGCGGCGGTTCATGCCGCGGATGAAGATGGCCATGTTCAGCGCCGCCATCTGCTCATCGCCCACGACGCCGCGGGTGTAGGCGTCAATGACCCAGGAAATCTCCTCCGGATTGAGCTCACCGCCATCACGCTTTACCTTGATGACGTCAACTACATCGAACTTTTCAGCCATTGTTCGCTCCTTTTATAGGCGATTGTGCTTAGCGATATTGGTCTTGTGAACTCTGCTGATTCCGATTATCATCAGCACTAGAACAAATGTCAATAGGTAACTTTCCATTTGTACCCACATAAGTATGTTTGCATAAATACCTCGAACAGGTTCGGAGAGGGAGAGCACAATGTCCCACATCTCAGACGAAGAACTGCTGGCTAAGGCCTACGCAGCCACGGAAAACTCGTACGTCCCCTATTCAGGTTTTCCGGTCGGTGCCGCACTTCTGCTTGACGACGGCACGGTGGTCACAGGCTGCAACGTAGAAAATGCATCCTATGGGTTGACCAACTGCGCAGAGCGCACAGCCGTATTTCGCATGGTCGCGGAGCACGGCGGCAACCATAAGATTGCGGCCTGCGCCATCGTCGGGCGAAAGGCGGCACCGTGCCACCCCTGTGGCGCCTGTCGGCAAGTCCTGCACGAATTTGGGTGCAAGCGCGTCATAGTGGAGTCCGAGCGCCCGGAAAATGGTGGTTTGGGCGCTCCGTCCAGCATTGACTTCGAAAAAATTCTCCCTTACTCCTTTGGTCCCGAGGACCTGTAGGCATCATCACCACAGCCTCTTTTATCAAGAAAGAAGACCTTAGTCATGGATAGACTGCAAGGCTTACTGGGCATCATCCTCGTCATCGGATTTGCCATTGCTATCTCAAAGAACAGGAAAGCCATTAACTGGCGCACACTCGGCGTTGGCCTGCTGCTGCAAGCGGTATTCGCGCTGGTAGTGCTGAAGTGGGAACCTGGCTTCCAGGCGCTGAAGAGTGTGGCCGGTGCCATTGAGAAGATGATCGATTTTACAAATGAGGGCACCTCTTTTGTGTTCGGTAATCTTTTCGACGACACGGGTAAGAACTTCGTCTTCGTGCTTAACGTGTTGCCAGTGATCATCTTCCTGGGCGCAGTCCTCGGTGCCCTCTACTACCTGCGGGTAGTGCAGTACTTCGTCGAATATGTGGGCTCCGCACTGAAGTTCATTATGGGTACCTCGAAGGTGGAGTCCGTCTTCGCTTCCACGGTGATTTTCCTCGGGCAGTCGGAGGCTCCACTCGTCGTTAAGCCGTATATTCCGAAACTGACCAAGTCGGAGCTGTTCGCATGTATGTCGGGCGGTTTTGCGTCGGTGGCCGGATCGACCTTGATCGGGTACTCCCTGCTCGGTGCGCCGTTGGAATACCTGCTGGCGGCATCGGTAATGAACGCGCCGGGCTCGCTGCTGATTGCGAAAACTTTCTGGCCGGAGACAGAGGAATCTGATCTGGATGCGTCGGTGAAGGATGTCCGCGATACCGAGTCGAAGAACGTCATTGATGCGCTTGGATCGGGTGCGCTGGCCGGCGGTCGTATTGCTGTGGTTGTGGCATGTCTGTTGATTGCGTTCATCGCTGTGATTGCGATGCTGTCGGCGATGATCGGCGGCATTGGCGGCTGGTTCGGTCAGGATAACTGGTCTCTGGAAGGACTGTTCGGCCTAATCTTTGCGCCAATTGCATGGCTGATTGGTGTGCCGTGGGAGAACGCAGGGCTGGTCGGTAGCTTCATTGGTGAGAAGACGATTCTGAACGAGTTCGTCGGCTACACCTCGTTCTCTGAGCACGTCGACTCGCTGGATCCGAAGTCCATCATGCTGGCGACCTTCGCCCTGGCCGGCTTCGCTAACCTGTCGTCCATTGCGATTCAGATTGGTTCCTTCGGCGCGCTGTCGCCGGAGCGCCGCGGTGAGATTGCCAAGAACGGTCCACTGGCGCTAATCGCGGGTCTGTGCACCAACCTGCTCAACGCAGCAATCGTGGGTGTGATTGCGCTATAGCTCTTCCTCAGTTCGGAATTCGGCCGCCTGCTTTTCTAGATTCTGATGGATTTTCTGCTCGCCCTCGGCGGCAGCGGTAGCCCGAGGCGGAAGCTGGATGTATCGCTCTGAGGGCAGGCCAGCGCGCAGTTGGCGCATCCTCTCAACCTCGGCATCCAGCTTAAAGCCGAAGACCACGACCACATTAATGCTCCAGAGTGCGGTCATCAGCGCGATAACCGCACCCATGGCGCCATAGGGATTCGAAGCCGCAAAGTTGAATAAGTACAGCTGGAGCGCCTTGCCGATGATCAGCGAGCTAATAATTGCCAGTGCCGAACCTGTGCTGAGCCAGCGGAATTTGCGCATGCGCACGTTCGGCGTGAAGTAGTACAGCGAGCCAATCAGAATCATCGACATGACGATAATCACCGGCCAGCGCAGCCAACTCCAGACGGAGATGCAGAAGTCAATGACCTGTCGCGTGGTCGATTCAATACCCAATGGGCGGGCAACCGGTTCGACAATGGTGATAACTAGCTGGTCATTGACAATAATCGCAATAAGTAGCACCACAGTGCCGATTAACAGCTGCAGCGTAATGGCGACCATGAGCAGGTGGTAGCGAATCAGCGTGCGACCTTCGGAAACGCCGTAGATGGAGTTTGCCGTACGCGAAAAAGCGCGCGTGTAGGCCGAGGACGAAATCAGTGCAAAGACAATACCGATAGTCAGTGCGACAAGACCGCCCGTGGCGGAGCCGATAATCGTTGAAATGACATTGCGGATCGGTTCGGCATACTCAGCCGGAATGTAGCTGCGGATGAAATCCTCGGTCAGACGGTTGAGGTCTTCTGTATAGCCGGCCAGCATCAGCGTGGCAATTGAATAAATCGCAAGCAGTGCAGGCGCGAAGGTCAACACCGTGTAATAGGTCAACTTCGCGGCAGCGTCGAAACCGAGCTCCAAGAAAAACTCAATACCCGCACGCTTGAGAGCGTAGAGCGCTCCTTTCCACCCCACGGGTGGCAACTTCTTTGCGGACTGAGCAAAAGATGCGTCTGCCGACTCGTAGGCCTGGAGTGTGTGCCTGATTTGCTGTGCTGGTGACACCTAAACAATCGTCCTCTCCGACCGGACAGCGGCTGCAACATATATGCGGACATGTGCGCTCGCTTAAGTCTATCGGTCGAAGAGGACAAAGACGCTTCTCGGGCCCGGGTGTCAGTTCTTTGTACTGATGCGTCTCGGGACGGTTATTCCGTGGCAGGGGAAGGGGTGGAGCTATCAGGGGAGTCTGGCGAGCCCGGTGAAGCCGGTGCAGCCGGTGCAGCCGGTGAGTCCAGCGCAAGCAGGCGTTCAGCGGTGGCATCGTCGATGACCAGGTGAGTAGCCAAATTTGTTCGAAGGGCCACGTCGATGGCCGCGGCCTTGTGTGCGCCACCGGCCACAAGTACCCGAGTGGGGATCCGGCGCAGGTCAGAAAGACTGATGCCTACCGTGCGGGCATCGACCTCTGGCAGCGCAATGCCACCGTCAGCGCGGTAGAAGCGTGAGCAGGCATCGCCCACTGCGCGCTCCACGAGCAAGTCCTTTTCGGTTGCCGACAGCTGTCCCAAGTTCAAGGCCAGCGAATCATGGTCGACGGCGCCGACGGTGAAAACTGCAATGTCCACCGTCCGGCCAAGAGCCAAAACGCTGGCAATGAACCGATCCTGTTCCACGATGCGCTTGGTCTCGACCGAATCGAAAATCACCGGCAGCGGCAGTGTGCGGGCATAGGCGTGGAAAGCGTGGCAGAAAGCGCCAATAGTGCGGATGTCGTTCGTGGACTTATCGGAGTGGCTCATTCCTCCCTTGAGCTGCACAATTTCCACGCCCGAGACATCCTTGGACTTCAGTTGCGTGGATACGGAGTACATGGTCTTACCCCACGAAACCCCGAGAAGGGTACCGTCGACCACCAGCTCGTCGAGAAGCTCGGCGCCCACGCGCCCCAACTCGCGGAGCAAGACTGCGTTGCCAGCGCGAGCCGGTTGCGCCAGCCGCACATCGTTCAACTTGTAGCGATCCCGCATCTGCGTAGCGGTCTCTGAGGCTTCCTCGCGCGGATCATGGATCTCAATGCGCACGTAACCGCGCTCACGGCCAAGGTTGAGCAGTTTAGAAACCGTTGGGCGGGAAACCCCGAGTTCGGTTGCAACCTGAGACTGTGTGAGCCCCTCGCCGTAATAGAGTTTGACGGCGGTGAGTGCCTGGATGTCGCGACTGTCCACAGCGGCCTCCTCCAACAAGAGCACTTAGCAAGCGCACTTGTAACAGGAACCTCGCTTGATTGTGGCCCTGCCCGACTTGATCATCGGGAAAGCGTGCGCCTCACCTGTGATTTTAGTTCCACGTTTGCAAAAACAAAAAGTCAGCTTTTGCATTTGTAGTAAACGGTGAGGCGTTGGCTTTCCCCGGAGGGTGTCGGAGGGCATCGGAGGGCCCTCCCGAAGGCGTTGGAGGGGAACGCAGCGCAGGTTGGGTTCCCGCAGCGCTACCAGATATTCACGCGCTCGCTCGGCTCACGCCACATGCCGTCGCCAGCTGAAGTGCCGAAGGCCTCATGGAATTCATCGATGTTGCTGGCAATGACGTTGCAGCGGAACTCCGCTGGTGAGTGCGGGTCAATCGCAAGCAGCTGGCGTGCAAACTCCGGGCGAATCTTAGAACGCCAGACCAGTGCCCACTGCTTGAACAGGTCACGGTAGGTCTCTGGGGTGTCCTCCAGTCCAAGTTCTTCACCGCGGGCAGCGAGGAAACGGCGGAAAGCGACGACGGCAATGCCGAGCCCGCCCAAGTCGCCGATGTTCTCGCCCAGGGTGAAGCGACCGTTGACACCGGGCAGGTCAGCGCCCTCCTCGGCCTGCTCGCGCAGTGCCTGCGGCACCAGTCCCTCGTACTGATCCACCAGTGCGGCGGTCAGGTTCTCAAAAGCTGCGCGATCCTCATCGGTCCACCACTGGTGGAGGTTGCCGTGCCCGTCATACTGTGAGCCCTGGTCATCAAAACCATGCCCAATCTCGTGACCAATAACGGCACCGATACCACCGAAGTTCTCCGCTGGCGATGCGTCCGGAGAGAAGAACGGCGACTGCAAAATCGCAGCCGGGAACGTGATGTCATTGACCACCGGATTGTAGAAGGCGTTGACCGTCTGCGGAGTGCCATGCCACTCATCGCGATCGGCCGGAGTACCTAGCTTTGTTACCTCATAATCATGCGCAAAAGCACTGGCGGCGCGGACATTGGCCATCAGTGAATCCCCGAGCTCCATCGCCGAGTAATCACGCCAACGCTCCGGGTAACCAATCTTGGCCTTAAACAGCGACAGCTTCTCCAATGCTCGCTCTTGCGTCGCCTTCGTCATCCACGGCAGCTCCGAAATGCGCTCCCGGTACGCCGCCAGCAGGTAGTCCACCAGTTCCAGGACCTGCTCCTTGTACTCCGGCGGGAAGTGCTTTTCCACATACAGCTTGCCGACGTCATGTCCAACCGCCCCGTCGGCAAAGGCAACACCACGCTTCCAGCGTGCACGCTGCTCGGTCGAACCCTGCAAGGTGCGGCCGTAGAAGTTAAAGCTCTCCGCAGAGAAGTCATTCGACAGGTAGGCAGCACGCTGGTGGAGAACGCGCCACAGCGCCCACAGGCGCAGATCTGCCAGGTCAGTGTCCTGCCACAGCTTGCTCAAGTGCTCGAAGTACGACGGCATCATCACCACGATGGTGTCGATGGCAGTCTGGTTCGTCTCATTGACACCGGTGGCCGCGAGCCACTCCGCGACCGGGAAGCCGGTGGGGAGGTCAGCAATAGCGGTCTTGTTATAGGTCTTCAGTGCGTCGCGGGTATCGACCACATTCCAGTGACCAGCTGCAATGCGCTTTTCAAAAGCCACGATGCGCGCCGCCGCAGCGGCCGGATCCACCAACTCGAATGCAGCAAGTGCAGTGGAGAGGTCCCCCGCGCCGTCGTCATGCGAAGAGAGGAGCTTCAACATAGCGGCAACATGCTGCTCATAGGCGGCGAGAGTGTCGGCGTGGCCAGGCTCGCGGTAGTAAGCCTCATCCGGGAGGCCGAGGCCCGACTGCAGCAGGTAGAGAGCATCCAGGTCCGAGCCGGAATCCTTCTCTACCCAGTACCCGAGCGCACCACCGACACCGAGGCGGTCGAGGCGGCCGAGTGCCAATGCCAGCTCATGCGCGTTCTCGGCGGAGGCAATCATTTCTAAATCCTGCGCGAGCGGAGCAGCGCCGGCGTTATTAATAGCGGCTTCGTCCATGAAAGAGTTGTACAAGCGAGCGACGCGGGAATTCGGATCCGCATCGGCGGCAGTGGTGATGAGCTCGCGGACGTTTTCCTCCGCCTCATCCCTCAGCTTGTAAAAGGCGCCATCGATGGGGCGGTCAGCCGGGATGACGTGATTGCTAACCCACTCACCGTTGGTGGCCAAGTAGAGGTCATCCTGTGGGCGAGGAGCCGTTGAGAATTGGGACGTTGCGGACTGGGTCTCAGTATTAGTGCTATTTGTCATGCCGCCAGTCTAGGGGCAAGGGCGGATTGAAGCTGTGACTGGAGGGGTGGGATAAGTTTAGGCTTACGAATGGGGCGGAAGTGGTTTAGGGGGTAAGGTGCAAACCATGAAATTTCTTCCACTTTCCGCGACCGCGGTGCTGAAGCGACGCCCGGGCCGCGCCACTTTGGCGGGTATCGTGGCCGTTGCGCCGCTGACCTTGGGCGTTATTGCACCGGCTGACGCGCAACCCCAGGATGCATTTGCACACTCCAACCCGTCCGCTGCTGATTCCAAGGGGTCGCTCGACTTTTT
This sequence comes from Corynebacterium amycolatum, assembly GCF_016889425.1. Lineage (NCBI taxonomy): Bacteria > Bacillati > Actinomycetota > Actinomycetes > Mycobacteriales > Corynebacteriaceae > Corynebacterium > Corynebacterium amycolatum. The sequence continues at coordinate 552,669 of NZ_CP069513.1, read as the reverse complement.
GACTGAATCACCGAGCATCACCGATGCGCCGCTTGCGTCGGATGTTCAGGAGTCGCAGGGCTCTGATGCCAACGGTTCGTCAACCGGTTCAGCCACCAGCGCATCGTCGAACTCGGCGCGCACCGGCTTCTACATGGGGCCGACTGGTGTGGACGTCTCCAAGTGGCAGCGCCCAGGTGGTGTCGCGCTGAAGTGGGACGAGGTCGCAGCCAGCGGCCAGAAGTTCGCTTTCATCAAGGCCACTGATGGTGTCGAAGGCGACCAGAAGTACTTCCTCGAGGACTCCATCGCCGCAGCTAAGGCCGGTCTGTACGTGGGCAGCTACCACAAGGCGCATCCGGATCGCTCCGCAACCGAGCAGGCCGATCAATATGTGGAAGCACTGCAGCAGCGCGATGAGCAAATCTCCACGGACAAGACATTGCCACCTGTGCTGGACATCGAGCTGGACAACGGCCTCAACCCGACCCAGCTGCAAAAGTGGACCAAGGACTTCCTCGAGCGCGTCGAGGAAAAGACCGGCGAAACCCCGATGATTTACACCTACCGTTGGTTCTGGCAGAACCCAATGGGTAACTCGACCGACTTCACCGACTACCCGTTGTGGCTCGCCGCCTACCAAGACAGCGCTCCGACCTCGCTGCCGGGCGGTTGGGAGAGCATGACCTTCTGGCAGCGTTCCTCCACCGGCCGCATCGATGGCATCCCGACCATCGTCGATGAGGATGTCTTCAACGGCACCGAAGCCGAGCTGCAGCAGCTGGCTGCTGCTCACTAGTGGTGTGTTGTGGGGGGGGGCTGGGAACAGGCTAAAACTTCGTCCGCCCCGCACGCCACGCAATCAACGCCGGCAGGAGCTTGTCGACGTCGTCGACGACGATAAGCGCATCGAGAAGCTCCGGCCGCACAAAGCCCGCATCCACAACATTGCGCAGTAGCACCAGCAGGGGCTCCCAGAAGCCCGAAGGTCCCAGCAACGCCACCGGCTTGGCATGAATCCCCAGGTGCTGCTGGGTCCACACCTCGAAGAACTCTTCCAGCGTGCCCGCACCGCCGGGGAGCGCAACAAAAGCATCGCCGAGTTCATACATGCGCGACTTTCGATCGGCCATAGTCGCAACAGTTTCCAGGTGAGTCAGCCGCGGATGGGCGATTTCCTTCTTGACCAGGACCTCGGGGATGACACCGGTGACACTGCCGCCGTCGTCAAGCGACGCGTTAGCAACCGTGCCCATAAGACCAATCGCCGCGCCACCGTAGACGAGCTCCACCCGATTTTCCGCGAGTGCCTGGCCGAGGCGTTCGGCGGTGACGCGCCAGGCGGGGTCGTTGCCGAAGCCAGAGCCGCAGAAAACAGTCAGCGACGATAGTGCGCGCTGTGGCTGCTCACGGCCAGCGGCAAGCTGGGGCAGCTCTTCGCGGAGCTTCGGCAGCGTGGTTTCGACCAGCATGGGCGCGATTCTCCCGGTCGGTAGCCAGGGATCGAGCCAGCGTACCTCTTCGATTTCGGCGTGAGGCTGAACGTTCACCAGCTCATCGGTGAACTCACCGACATAGCGCACATGGTGGCCGACGACCTCGAAGCCCGCCTCGTTGGCAGCGGCTGCACGGGCAATATTCCACGGACGCAACTGCGATAGCTCGATGTCCACGCCGAGCTCCTCGGAGACCTCGCGAGCGGCGGTGACCTCCGGGTGATCGACGGATTCACCCGGCTCGAACTTGCCGCCGGGCAGCATGAACGTATCCGTGCCCCGCTTACGAACGCACAAAACCCGCCCCACCGGGTCAGTCACAACCATTGCGGCGACAACGATGGAACGGGTTTGTGCAGTCACTCGGGCTCCTTAGGTGAAGGACGCACCGAGGCTCCTTCGCCTAGGGATCCTTCACAATCATCTTCCCGGGCGAGTATAGACCCGAGCGAGTGATATCTTCATACTCAATTTCGGCGACATCCGGCTTGACCTTGTCCTTATTCGGACGCGGCGAGAGCTTCTCGACGGAACCCCAGTCGCGGCGCCAGTCGTTCTTGAGGTAAGTCGGTACGGACGTAGCCTCATTCACAGCGTCGGAGAATCCGAGCGGGCCACCGCCATCGACCGACTGCCAAACATCTGCGCCGACGACCTTCAGACCACGGTCCGGAGTGATGCGGTACTCCGGAAGCTCTGCGACACCGGCGTAGTGGTCGAACGGACGCTGGCACGGGAACTGGAAGGCAACCGGCCAGTCCGGGATAGTCGCAGTTTCCGGCGAAATGACATCGGTCATTGGCTGCAGCTCGGCCAGGCGAGGAGGGGTCAGTGCCAGCCACTGATCCTCGGAGACATCGTTGTCCTCCGCGACCAGGCGCACAGCGGTGGCTCCCTCTGGGATCTCCTCGGTCAGGAAGCGCAGGTTACGCCAGGTCGGAGCAGGGCCGATATCAATCGGCTCCGCCTCGGAGAGAACCTCGAAGCCATCCTCGTCGCCGCCCTCGCGACCGTACTGTGCCACCAGCTTGCGACCCTGCTGAGCCACACCGTTGATGTCGTGGTGGAAGATACGGCCGGCCGCCGATACGGCGATTAGCGGGTGGTCCTCATCAATCTCAGGCAGCTGGAACCAGGAAGTTTCCAGGTTTGCGGGACGCTGAATGTCCTCGGAGTAAGAGCCGAGCACCGGCACCTTATCCGGATCCAAGCCAAATGGCAGCTCGACCTGCGAGCCGTTGACACCCTTGTCGGCGCGCTTGCCGCCGTCGGTGCCTGACGCGGAACCGCCCTCAACTGTGGCTTCCGGATCAGTAGACTGATCATCAGTGTCGGCAGTACTTGCCTGGCTCTGGCTGGTGTCCACAGCTTCGGCCTTCATGTTTGACGGAACGCCGTTCGGGTCGAAGCCACGGTTCTTACCGCCACCGCGCAGCGATTCCGCCAGCGGCTTGCCATCGACGGTATTCAGGAAGCCATCGTTCGGATCGGTTTCCATCAGCACATCGCTCGCCAGATTACATGTCTGACCAGCCAAGGAGCGGATATTGCCCGCGGCGACCGAGTATGCCGGGTACTGCGACACTGCGCCCTTGCCCAGTGAAGCCACCATGAACATCGTCACCAGCAGCGTCGTCACCGCAATCGGGGACGATGCAACTGCATTGATGCGGCGTGCGCGTGCCGACTTTTCCTGCGACTTCGGCTTGGTGCGGAACTCCTGGACGAAGTTCATTACGGCACCAGCCAGCAGCAGTAGCAAGGCCAGAGCCAATACTGCTGAACCCAGCTGGTGGCCGCGCAACTGAATGGTCTTGTCGAACCACGGCACACCGTAGGACGACACATACCACCAGCCGTTAATACCCATCAGCGAGAAAGCGAGGATGAAGGTGATACCACCGGCAAAGAACAGCTGATTGCGTGGGTTACCTGCTACCCAATGGCTAATGGCCATGGCGGCAAGTGCTGCCAGGGAAGCCGCGATGCCCGCGTACACGCCGAAGTGGTGCGTCCACTTTGTCGGCGTGAAGGTCAGGAAGAACATGGTGCCGATGAACATGAACACCAGACGTGCCGACGGGCCGGCCAGAGCCCCCGGAACGGTGCGGTGACGAAGCAGCGCGGCAATCGTGATGGTCAAGCATGCCAGTGCAATCAGAACCGGGAAACGACGCGGGAAGGCGCCGTCGACGGACTGCAGCACCAGCCAGTAGTAGCGGACGTACTCGTTGTACCAAGGCTCCGACGGGCCGATGATGCTGCGGACGCGAATGGACTCGCGGACCGTGGCCAAAGTCTGGTCGCCGAAGACACCGACCAAGATCGCGGTGCCCGCAGCCAGGAACGGTGCAATCTGCATTAGTGGGGCCTGCCAACCACCACCGAGAGCCTTATGGCGCTCAACGACAATGCGCACCAGCATCGGGATGCCTGCGAGCAGGGCGGCAACTGCCATTAGACCCGTTGGGCCCGAGCCCAGTGCCAGCGTGGCGATAACCACTGCGACTGCAGCTGGCAGCAGGCGTCGAGTTAGAATTGCGCGCTCGATGAATACCCAGGTCAGCAGGGATCCCAGAGCAATGACCGGCTCCGGGCGCAGCCCGTTGTTGTACGGCAGCCAGAAGGCCAACAGCACACCAGCAGCAGACCAGTAGGCCACCCGGCGCTGGGCAATCTTCTCGCCGAGGCGCGGGATAACCATTCGGGAAATAATGAACCACACCAGCAGTGCGGACAGCAGCGCAGGAAGTCGCATCCACAGAGACGAGGTGGACACCTTCACCATCAGCGACAGCAGGTCGTAGTAAGGGCTGCCGAACGGGGACTCAGGCGCGCCGAACCAACGGTAGTAGTTCGCCATGTAGCCCGACTCGTCGGAGACGCGCGCCATGGTGAAGATGTAACCGTCATCGGAGGTGTTGCCACCGATGAAGTGCCAAACAACCAAAATCGTGCCAACCAGGATGTCCAGCGGAGTTGGCTTCAACGCACCGTGCTTGAACAGCGGAGTGAAGGGGGAACCGTCGATACGGTCAATGCGAGCCAACGCGACCAGGGAAGCCAGCGTCAGAAGCAGGCCCAAGTACATGACGATGTACTTCACCACTGTCGGGTGTGAGGTGTAGCGGGAGTCGATGTTCATGTGGACATCGAGCCCATCGGCTACGGCCTTGGCCACGTCGCCGTCAGCGGGCAGGTCAGTGTAGATACCGGTGACCTGCGGACGGTAATCGCCGTGTGTCGTGGCGGTGAGCTTCTCACCATCTGAGTTCTTGGCGCCGTCGATATTGACGGTGGTCTCATGCTCGTTTGAGCGGATCTCCAGGATCTTGCCCTTGTTGCTGGCAAGCTCCTTCTTATCCAGGCTCATCACCACGCTATCGCGCAGAATGACGTCGAGGCCGTCCTTGCCCGAACGCACCATCAAGCCCCGTTTGGTCGGCTTATCCGCGGTCGGCGGGATAGTCGACAACAGGGTTGTCCGCTTGTCGGAAAGTTCATCCGTCAGCGACAGAGGAAGATCGACACTCAGATCCAACGGTGCCTGCGCCATAAGCGGTGCATCCACTGAGTTCAGTGTGTCGCGCTGAGGCCAAGACACGGAGGACTGAGTATTCACGACCGGGAGGAACGGTGTGATGACAAAGCAAATGAAACCGACGATTCCAGCGATAATCGCTGTCCAACGAGTCAGTGTCGTAGGAGAGGGGCCGTCCATAGGCGGTCTCTCCACGCGGTCGATGGTCACTTCGGGTGAACCGTCGACACTTTCTTTGATTTCTTTAGTTTCGGCAGTCACAAGGAAAGATACTACGGTAATTGGCCTTTTTCTTTGAGTTTGCAACGCGAAAGTTACATCACAGTTTCCACATTAGTAACAGGAATCACGTTTGCGACAGGGAATAGCCGCCTAATACCTACTTGCCAATACCTACTTGCGAACCGCCACTACAAACGGGCCGACCTGGTTTAGCTCCCAGTGCTTCTCAAACGCAGAGCGGGCAAAATTCAGGCTCCGGAAGACCACATTCGGATTGTTCGGATAGATATCATCCGCGATATCCAACGTCAGCGGAGCGGCATCCTCGCCATCAGGCGTCTCAACCTCGCCTCGCAGCACAATGGCATCTGGTCCGCGCCACGGCGTTTCGTCCATTGCCTGCACGAGCTCATCGGGGTCGCGAATCTCCGACCATTCCTCCAATGCCTGATTACGGCGGTCAAACTCACCCAGAGGGTTAGCGTAGTGACTGGTCAGTGCCTGGAATCCGTACCAGGGATAGAGTGCCTGGAAATTCTTCTCATCCGTCAGCACCACTGTCTGGGCCGGATCGAGCCCAGCCTCCTTCAGCGTTTGGTCCACCGCTGAGTACCACGCCCCGGCATTCGGTGGGAAGCGGTCCGCGCGCTCGCCGTTACCGTCGGTGTCGGTATGCGCCAAGTCGATGGCGCCATGCAACTTATTCGGAATCGACTGCGCGTAGCCAATGCCCGCCAGCAGCAAGACTGCCGCCATTACCGCGGAAACACGCTTGGCAATGTGAGCTGGTGCCGCCTGCGGCCAGTACTTCTCGATGCCGTTGAGACGGGCGTCGGCAAGCGCAACCACACCAGCCGCAATCAACATGAACGTAATCGGTGCGGTGAGGCGAAACCCCAGCAGCGTGCGTCCGAGCAGTGTCGCCACCATCGAGGCCACTACCCAGCCGTAGAGCACCAGCGTGCCCAGGCCGAGCGCGCGCGCATCCGGCTCTGTAGCGCTGACCAGCATGCGCACGACACCGATGAAACACAGCACACCGATCACGCTGGCGGCGAGCATCGGCAAAGGCAGCTGCGCGCCCTCCGGCGGCAGGTAATGCGTCGCTGTCGCGCCCGAGCGCGGTGCCCCCGTTGCAACCGCCAGCATGTACGGACCCCACGCCGTCGCCGCAATCAGCATCGATCCCACGCCCATAATGATCAGGCGCACTACAGGCATCCACGAGCTTGACGACGTCCACGCGACCACGGCCAACACGACCACAATAAGCGCGCCTACGGCAGTGTAAAGAGTGTAGAAAGTCGCAGAAATACCCAGGAAGACGAGCACGCCAAACATAGCGGACCAAGCGCCGGTGAGACCGCGCCAGGCCATCACGGTCATCGCCGGAAGACCCATAGCAACGACTGCGGCGTAGGGCTCATCGGCGACAGTGGCCAGGGCGACGGCCGTGGTTGTCAGCGCAATGCCAGTGGCTACTGGCAGGGAGCCACTCAGGCGTTGCCACACCGGAATCAAAACACAGCCAGCAGCGGCGAGTGTCATCAACGCCCAGAGCTGGAAGACCTCCCAGCCGGCAATGCCCAGGATATTGGCCAGGCGTCCGCCCAGGAAGAACCAACCAGCGGGGTAGAAAGACGGGATGTCGATGTACGACATGTCATGCAGGCCAGGCTCCGCGGCCATCCTGGTGAGGTATTCAGTGCGGAACTCCTGGTCGACAGAAAGGCCGTCCAGCCACAGCTTGGTCGAGCTCAGCGGCAGGCCGACGGCAGAGACCACCAGAATGGCCGGTGACATGTAAGCCATCAGGTACGTCAACCACGTTAGCCACCTGGGGCGATTGTCTTTGCCCTTGGTGGCGAAGAAATACAGCAGGACGGTGGTGAGCGTCAGCGTGATGACAATCAGCGCTGTTGCGACCGCTCTGGTCAGCTGCGAGCCGCCAAAGGCCGGCAGTGACAGGCGGTGGAACACAAACCAGGACGCTAGAGCGATAACCGAACCGCCCACAAGCGCTGCGACCAGGTAGAGGAGGGCAGCCTTGAGGGAGAGCTGGTCATCATTGAAGATCTCGTAGCGATCTTCGTCAACCAGCTCACTATAGGATCGTTCGCCCGTTGTGTTGGCGCTAGTGTTGTCGGCACCCGTGGTGTCAGCGCTCGAGGTTTCGGCCTGCTTGTCTACCATGCCCTCAAGTTTTGCACAGGAACCGGACTCCGACGAACGGCGGAGCTAAAGGTGGGTACGTCAGCCCGTCAAGCCCCGCCGAGTTCTATCAAGTCCCTCGAACCCCACTTTTAAATCGGCAGCTTCTTGAAGATCGGGCGCGGAATGTGCTTCAGCACCATCATCACCAGCTGGAATGCTGGCGGAGCCCAGACCAGGGTCTTGCCGGCCTCGACGGACTTCACCGCGAGCTTGGCGACATCTTCCTTATTCACAGTCAGTGGCGCCTCGTCCACATCAGCGGACATACGGGTACGGACCTGACCCGGGCGGATAACCAGGGTCTTGACGCCGTACTCCTCCAGGGCCTCACCCAGGTTCAGGTAGAAACCATCCAGGCCGGCCTTGGTGGAACCGTAGACAAAGTTGGAGCGACGCACGCGCTCACCAGCGACGGAGGACATGGCAATGAACTGGCCGTGGCCCTGCGCCTTGAACTTCTGACCAACCAGAACACCCATCGACACCGCGCCGGTGTAGTTGATGTTCGCAGCCAGGACGGCCTTGCGCTGGTTCTGCCAGAGCTCCTCGGCGTCGCCAAGCATGCCGAACGCGACGATGCAGATATCCACGTCGCCGTCGGCAAATGCCTTCTCGACGACCTCCGGGTGGGAGTCGAAGTCCGTTGCGTCGAAGTCGAGGGTGACCACCTCGGAAGCGCCGGCGGCCTTCATCTTCTCAGCGGAGGCCTCACGCAGCGGATCGTTGGGCAGGGAAGCCAGGATGACCTTGGCCGGGCCCTTCTTCAGGAACTCGGCGGTGATCGCCAGACCGATTTCACTGGTGCCGCCGAGCAGCAGGATGGACTGGGCAGCGCCTACAGCATTAATCATTGGGGCTCAAATCCTCTCGGTTGTCTTAGTGCAGTTCCAGGCGACGAGACATGTCAGAGGCGAAGACACCGTGCGGGTCGATCTCATTGCGGGTGTCCAGCCAGCTCTGCATCTCGGGGTACATCTGGTGGAAGTTAGCGGCGGAAGTGCGCGACTCCTTGGCCAGGTAGAGGCGGCCACCGAACTCCATGACGCGACGGTCGAGGTCGTCCAGGAACTGGCCGAGACCCGGCTTGATTGGGAAGTCCACGCAGACGTTCCAACCCGGCATCGGGTAAGACAGCGGAGCGCGGTTACCCTCGCCGAACAGCTTGAACACATTCAGTGCCGAGTAGTGGCCGGAGCGCTGGATATCGCGGACAATCTCCTTGAACGGCTCGACGGCCTCGCGCGGAACAACGAACTGGTACTGCAGGAAGCCCTTGGAGCCATAGCCGCGGTTCCACTCACCGATGAGATCCAGTGGCTGGTAGAACTGCGTGAGGTTCTGCACCTGGTTCCGGTAGGTACCGGACTTCAGCCACCACAGCTCACCAATGCTGATCATGGTCAGCTTGTTCATGGTGAAGGACGGGAAGATATCCGGCACGGTCACCAGCTGCGGAGCGTTGAACTTCAGCGGGTCCTTGGCCAGCTTCGGGGCGTATTCCTCCAGCTGAGCCAGGGTTGCCAGCGAACCGCGGGAGATTGCGGCGCGTCCCAGCTTCGGCTCCGGCGAGATGGCATCGAACCACGCGGAGGAGTAAGTGAAGTTCTCCTCGGAGCCATCGGAGTGGAACTCGATGGTCTCGTCCAGAGTGTGGGTCATGTCGCCATCGGCGATGAAGTAGGCCGTCTCGGTCTTGGTCATCTTGATCCGAGCGCGGACAATAATGCCGGTCAGGCCCATGCCGCCGACAGTTGCCCAGAACAGCTTGCCGTCCGGATCATCTGCGGAGCCCTCCGGCTCGAGGTGCAGGATGCGGCCGTCAGCGACCAGCAGCTCCATCGACAGCACATGGTTGCCGAAAGAACCTGCGGAGTGGTGGTTCTTACCGTGAATATCCGGACCAATGGCACCACCGATGGTCACCTGGCGAGTACCCGGCAGTACCGGTACCCACAGGCCGTAGGGCAGTGCAGCCTTCATCAGCTGATCCAGCGTGACACCGCCGTCGACATCAACAATCGCCGACTCCTGATCAATGGAGTGAATCTTGTTGAGCTTCTGCATGTCGATGACAAGACCGCCCGAGTTCTGGGCGGGGTCGCCGTAGGAGCGGCCCATACCGCGGGCAATCACACCGCGGCGCAGGTGGGCAGGCTTGTCGGAGTTCTGGTCTGCGACAGCCTTGACGGCGTTAACGATTTCATCCAAGTCCGGCGTCGACAGCACCTGGGACTTAGCGGGGGCAGTACGACCCCAACCGGTTAGGGTCCTGGCTTCTGTGTGTACGGCTCCGTAGGCACCGTTCGAAGCATCGGTGCTGGACTTGCCGTTAGTGTTAGTGGACATCAAGGCTAGGCTACCCCCTTGCACCGGCTCCGTCGCCCGTGACGCTCCGAGGTGTTGGTCACGCTTGAGGCCGCGCACGGGCCGTCGGAAAGCGAGCGAAATGTACGGAGGGGCTATAGATCCATAATTTTTCGGATCTCTTCCGGCAGCATTTCCTGCGAGGTGATCTGCGGGCCGTCGTAGGCCTCGAGTGCGCGGTAGACCTGTGCGCGCTCTGTGCTGTCGAGGATGGGCAGTTCCTCGGCGAACAGCATGACCATCTGGTTCGACAGCGGGGTATTGGTGTACTCGGCGGCCATGTTGATGGTTTCGCGCGGCTTCTTCTTAAAAAAGTCGAACATGCGATACAGGCTACCCCGCTTCGAATCCGTCACTCGCGATACCATCAACCTCATGACGTCCACGCCCGCTGCTACTCCGCAGACCCTTGCCGTATGTAGTTCCACATCGCCCGTTGTCATTTGGCATGTGGAGCTCTCGCCGTCCTTTGCAGGCGAGAGGTTGTCGGGTGCATGGCTGGTGGATCCGCTTGACGACGGAGCCCTGGAGACCGCCACCAATCTGCTCACCGGTTGCTTTGTTGCAACTGTGACCGCGGGCGATGGTGACGGTGACGCTTCAGCTGAGAGTGCTGAGGGGGCTGAGGGGGCGGACCTGCTATCGCAGGCGATTGAGCAGGCGGGGGCCACGGTGGTGGACCTGCCAGCATCGGTGGCCGGTATTCGTGACCACATCGGACAGCTGCGCGCCGCCGCGAAGGAAGAGAAGGCCAAGCCCGGCAAGGGAAATCTGACGGAGCCGCGGTTTCCCAAGGTCAACGACGTGGAGGTCATTGATTTTCCGCATGTTGGCGAAAAAGTCGCAGGACCGGTGCTGGGGCTTGCCCGCGGGGTAGAAGAGCTGGTGGCGCAGTGGATGGCTGTGGAGTCGCAGCGCCTGCGTCGCAAGTACTTGGCAGAGCCGTGGGGCGCGGAGCCGCGCCAGATTCCGCTGGTAAAAACGCGCGCATTGTAGCGAGTTTTTGCTATCCAGGCCACCTTGTTTTTCCTGCGTACGCTGTGAAGTATGGCAGCACAGACCGATAACGTAGTCGCCTTCCCAGGCGTTCGCGTGGCCACGGAACCGGCCACGCTCATTATCGGTGCCTCTTTAGAGGAAGAACCGTGCAGTGCCCACCGCGTCTTCGGGGTCAATGACCAGATGGATCTGCGAAGCCTGTCCCGCGTGTTAGCGGTCATCTTTGGGTGGGGCGACGAAAGCGTGCCGACGAAGTTCCATTTGCCCGGCTCTGCGGTGGAGTCTGTGGCGCAGCTGGTGACTGGCGGCAGACCCGCAGCGGGCGAAGTCGTCGATGTTCCCTTATCCACCACAGTTGCCGAGGTGCTGCAAAGTCCCGGCGATACCCTTATCTGGCAGTGGGGCCTGTGGGAACATACCTTGCAGGTCAGAGAAGCTTTTGCCCGCGATGAGGCCACACCGGATGCCCTGTGCATCGGTGGCTCGGGTGCTATCCGCGCACTGGGGGATGTGGACGCGGAGGAGCCGGTAGATATTGCCGCAATCAATAGGGAATTGACCGGACGGGACTCTATTCAAAATACGTTGGCCACCGCTCGTGCCGATGTCGTGGACATCATCGAGAGGTCGGGGGTGTTTGAATTCGTGCCCCTGTTACAGGCTCTGGACCTGCAGAGGTCGGAATCAACCGCGCTGGAATTGACCGGGGAGGCGGGGGAGAGCGTCGTCAAGCGATTGCGTGCATTGCCTATAGAGGACGCCGAGAAAGACCCAGCCGGGCACGATGCGGCGTTGGTGGAGCTGCTGTGTTTGGCGGCGCTGACCTCGGATGAGCTGCGGCATGATGTGGCGGCGCATGTCATGGAGCGCCTCGGTTGGGAGAGCGACGAGGGCATCCCGCTATCCGGCGAGGATGTGGAGGAATTGGCGGCGGCTAGCTGGGCGGAGATGAGTGCGTTGGGCCTAGCTGGGGAGGATGCGCTCTCGCCAGTGGAGCGGCTGGATCTGCTGCGTGAGGCGCTGCGGCGTTAGTTCGTTTCTCCTCTTTATTGCCTCTTCATGTTCGCGCTGGCTGTTTGTTAGCTGGCCGGTGGCCTAGAATTTCTAGGCGTGTCAGCGAATGAAACAGCAAATGAAAACACGAACCGTGAAAACGGCAAGCTCGGAAACGGCTCCCACGAAAATGGCTTTGTCGTAGAGGACTCGGCCGCAGTGCCGATGGCGACGGAGACCAAGGACGAGCACGGACTGAAAGTGCAGATGATGCGCTTTATCATCTCCGGCGTCATCGCGGCGGTGGTGGACTTCGGCCTGACGTTCATCATGCTCAACGTCTTCGGGGCGACCAACTTCTGGGGCAAGACGGTCGGCTGGGTTTTCGGCACGATTACGGCGTACATCATTAACAGCCGCTGGACCTTCAAGGCGAAGTCCTCGGCGAAGAAGGTGCTGGCAGTTGCGGTGCTGTACCTGATCACTTACGCCACGCAGGTCGGTATTTTCAACGTGTTGCAGCCCTGGCTCGTCGAATCCTGGGGCTGGAACGCGCAGTGGGCACAGTTCGGCGCATTCGTTGTCGCGCAGGGCGTTGCGACGGTAATTAACTTCATCATTCAGCGTGTATTCATCTTCCGTGTGAAATAGCGCGATACGCTGGGGGACGTGACTTCGACTGCTTCTAATAAGGAATCCACTCAGCTGACCGCCGAAACCGATGTTGACATGCTGACTATTCAGCGCGTGCTGTTTGCTCCGCCCGCAGACTGGGTGGAGCCGGATTTGTACTACCGAGTCGAAGGCGTTGGCGCCTACGACAGCTCGGTGCAGGCCACCCGTAACTCGATCACGCTCGGTCGCCACACCGTAGTGCGCACTGACACCTACTTCGGTCGCTTCAGAGCCTCTTACTGGCAGCGCTGGACCTCAATTAAGCAGGTCGAAATCCGCGCGCGCGTGGTCGGTTCCGCGCGTGTGCTGGCCTACACCGAGGATATTGGGGGCCACCTCCGCTTGGAGGACTCCTGGGCAGCGGGCGGCTCGGATGCCGACGGCAACTGGACCGGTGAACACTCGCCGATGTCGGGTTCTGCCAATGAAGAGGTGCGCCTGACCGTCCCGCTGGACTGCTTCGCCGATGGCGGTGCCATTCACCTGCGCTTCGACACCGAGGACGCAGGCGCAAAGATTTCCGATGTCCGCTATGTTGTGCCCAAGTCGGCTATCAAGCGTGATATTCCGACTGACCTGGTCATTTGTTCTTACAACCGACCGGTTGACTGTGCTCGAACCGTCGCCACGCTGGCTGAGGACCTGCCAGCCCTTGAGCGCGTTCGCACCATCCGTGTCGTTGACCAGGGCGAACAGCACCCAGCCGACGAAGCTGACTTCATCTGGGCCAAGGAGATCCTCGGCGAGCGCCTGAACGTCGTCCACCAGCCGAACCTCGGCGGCGCCGGCGGTTTCTCCCGCGGCATGCGCGATGCCACCGCTGCGGGCGACTGCATGGTGCTGCTTACCGACGACGACATCCGGCCCGAACCCGAAACCACCCTGCGCCTATCCGCTCTGGCCGTGTGCGCGGAAAAGCCGATGCTGCTCGGCGCGCAGATGCTCTTCCTGTTCAACCCGACCAGTCTCTTCCGCACCGGCGAGACCTACAACTGGAAGGCGCTGACCGTCGAGGAGAACGACCCCAAGTTCGGTTACGCCGACGTGGACGTGCGCAAGTACCACCAGCTGCGTCGCCTGGGTGTTGACTACAACGCCTGGTGGACCTGCCTGGTGCCGTCCGAGGTCATTAAAAAGATTGGCCTGGCGCTGCCGCTGTTCTTCCAGTACGACGACATCGACTACGGTTTCCGTGCTGCCAAGGCCGGTTACCCGACCGACACCATTCCGGGCGCAGCCGTCTGGCACGCCGATTTCTATTGGAAGGACATCGAAAACGCCGCCCAGTACTTCGGCCTGCGCAACTCCCTCATCGCCGCCACCATGCACGGCGACGTCACCGCGAAGGACATGGTCAACGTCGCTTCACGACGAATCCTCTCGAACCTGGTCTCTATGCGCTACGGCCTGGCCTGGACGCAGATGGAAGCTGTTCGTGACCTGCTGCGTGGCCCGGAGGTGCTGAAGAACGCATCGCAGGGCGACTTCGCACGCATTTCTGCTGGTCGAAAGAACTTCCCGGAGACCGAGCTGCTGCCGATGCACGAGATGCCGGGTGGTCTGACTCCGGTTCGCCCACCGTCACACGAAATCTCCAGCGAAAACAAGACGATGGCAAAGCGGCTTGCGTACACCCAGATGGGCAAGAAGCGCCCGGGTCCGGTGGCTGTGGCCTTCGAGGACGCCTTCTGGTGGCACATTTCCACCTTCGACGATGTCTGGGTCACCGATGCTTCCCAGAACGGTGTGCGTCACCTGGTCCGCGACCTGGATAAGGAAAAGTCCATGCGTGCCGAGACCATCAGCCTCATGCGCGAACTGTCCTCCAAGTGGGACGACCTGGCGAAGCAGTGGCGTGCTGCCGTGCCATCTTTGACCAGCGAAGACAACTGGGAAAAGTTCTTCCAAGGCGAGTAGCTTTACGGTCATGACTATGCCTTCGCCCACGTCTAACCCAGGTGACAAGACGCGCAAACAGCTCATCGCCATATTGGTGTTGTTGGTCCTAATTGTCCTGGGGTTGGCGCTGTTCCTTTCCCTCCAGGTCTCCAGGGATCGAAATAGTGGTGCGGGGGTTGCCGAGGGCAGTGTGTCGTCGTCAAGCGAAAGCAATGCCGTGGCTGCTGATGACAACGGTGCTGGCGGCAGTGTTGGGGACGATGGTGGCCCGAATCCGACGTCGGGGCAGCAGGCCTCGGGGTCTGGGTCTGATTCGGGGTCTCATTCGCGAGCGTCCGGGACTTCGGACTCGGATTCTTCGGCGACAACGTCTGGAGCCAATTCGCTCACGGGAACCGTGAAAGTGTTTCAGACCAGAGCGGAGGTTCTTGCCTATGAGCAGCGACAGGACCCAAATCCTGGTGCGCAGGATAAAGGCCCCTATGCCATCTTGGTTTTGGATCAACCGACCGAGGTAACGGCGAAGCTATCTGGGCAAGGCGGGCCGGATACGCGCGAGATTAAGACAGCCGTGATTAATCCCGCTCTGCACAACGATGGTGAGCGCACAACAATTACCTTCGCCGATGACGAATACTACTGGCCATCTGACCCGGGAGTTCCTTCTGGAATCGTCCTCGAGAATGCGCCGCGGAATTAGCCTGAATTAGCTTCTACGCAGTTATCCACAGTCGCCAAATTGTCCACAGATAAGGGCAATTCGGCGGCTTTTCTGCTGCCAATTTTCACGGAGTCGGCCATAAATGAAGGCACTAATTCCAATGTGTGAATGCCTGTAGCCGACCTCGGGGAGTGTGTCCAAACCAATGCCTACCTGGACTTACGATTCCGATGGCCTTATTCAGGCCGCTGCGCAGAAGCAAATCAAGCATCCTTGTGAATATGTCAGTGCCAAGTCAGAGCTGGATAATCTGCACGGGCACGTCGAAAGCACAAATATTCGAGATAAATCCCTGCTCAGGCTGGCGTATGGCACCTACATTGATTGCTCTCGCTGGAATGCTTTGTCAGCATTCGAACGTTTTCAACTGCAGATAAAGGCACTGGTCAAACCGGGCTCCGGGACAGTTATCACAGGCGAAGCAGCCGCTGCGCTGCATGGCATCCCGTTGCTTGTTCGAAATGCCACAATCGCGCTTGCCAATTCCGGCCTGCGCCGACCCGGCGGCGGATTGCGCCATGTCGGTGGCAAGATTCTCGAACAAGACATCGTTCGCATTGGTGGGCGCTACGTTACCGATGTGCCGAAAACCGTCATCGATATCTGCCGCTCCGCCGAGTCCGAAAACGGGCCAATCATCGTTGACACCGCACTACGGCAGTGGTGTGAGCTCGAAGAATTGCATACGGTCCTCACAAATTACCCACGCTCGCCGGGAACCCGTCGTGCCCGTGAGCTACTCGGAACTGCCAGTGAACACAGCGAAACCATCGGTGAGTCAATCACAAAGAAATGCATAATCGACTCAGGAATTGCCACGCTTTACGACGAAAAATGCGTGCTCATGCAGCAAGTCGAGTTCTATGACAGTGAAGGATTCATTGGGCGCGTCGATTTCTATGTGCCTCATCTGAATTTGATCATTGAGTTCGATGGGCTGACTAAGTATTCCGGTGGTGGGGTAGCGGCTACGGAGACTGTACTTCTGGAGGAGCAAGCTCGTGAGAAGCGTCTGAGGAACCTCCACTTAGATGTACTCCGCTTCCAATGGTCACAGGTCATTAATGGGGACTGCGTGGAGGTCTTGCGACAGTTCGCTATTCGGCAGAGGCAGCGCATTCAGGCAGGTGGGTTGGTATTTTCGTCCGAAGTTGGGCGTTTTCGTCAAGCCACTGTCCCGTATAAAGATCGGCAGCTCCGTGAGTCCAGAATCCAGCAGCGTAAGCAGCGTTTGCAGCTTCTGGAAAATGCACCGACCTCTCGCGACTCCAGCTAGGTTCAGTTGCTGACCTGTCGCAATTGTGCTGACCGGACTTGGAACGATTTCGAGCGGGCTGGCTCGGATTTCCAGCGACTTATAGCCAGTTTCACTTCACTCATCGACGGTTTTCAAGACTCATCGACGCTTTTTGGCCGTCGTGCTCACTTATGGCCAACTTCCCGCCACTTGTCGATGACATTTCAGGACTTATGGCCACGCTGTTGTCCTGGCCCGCGCACTTATCGTAGGACTATTCACTTATGCGCAGGCTGTAGCGCATCGATGAGTGAATACCTCATCGATATGTCAGTGGAGTAGAAGGGAACCAGGGGTTAGGTAACGCTTTTGCGAGCTGAGCACTCGAAATGCGGACTAGATGACCCGGGCGAGGTCAAATATGCAGGCCAGCGCAACCTCGGCCCCACCAGCCCCAGCGCCGCAACGCCAGCCAGCCCCCCAGCCAGCCCCCCAGCAAGCAGCCCCAGCGCCCTCCCCAGCGCCCCAGCCCGAACTACTTCGACTTCGGATCGAAGCGCTCGAAGTTCTCTGCGCGCCCCTGCTTCAAAAGCTTGAACCAGCGGTAGAAGCCGCGGACATCGCGACGCTGGACCAGGAAGAACCAGCCGAAGCGCAGGAACTCCTGTGGCATGAGCTTGCGCATGCCGGGCTGGCTCATCAGGTAGCCGCGGTTGCGGTAGGTGAAGTAGCGCTTGAAGTCATTGGTCGGGTACTGCGTGTGCATCTTGCCGCCGAGAATGGGCACAAATTCACCCGAGCCGGAGGGGTGCAGGTAGGCCGTCGTCAAGCATGTGCCGAACCGGAGGCCGGAGCGGACCAGGCGGCGGTGGAATTCGACCTCGTCGCCGCGGATGAATAGGCGGTAGTCGGGAACGCCGAGCTGTTCCAGCGAGCGGGCGCTAAACAGCGCGCCGTTGAACAGGGATGCGATGCCGGGCAGGAGGTCGTGGTTGCCGTCGATGGTCTCGAGGTCGCTAGGCAGTTCGAGCCCGGTCGCAGCCTTCTGATCTGCGAAGTTGGTGAACCACTTCGTGCCCTCGGAGTCGCGTACTTCCGGGAGTTTGGGGTTGATGCCGCTTTCGAAAAGCTCTTCGCGATGACGGCGCCACACCAGCCCGCGGCGCAGGGGGAATGCCAGCTTGTTCGGGGCCTTAATGTCGCAGACCACCGGCGAGACAGCGTCGAGCTGGTGACGTCGCGCGCAGCTGTGCAGCGCCTTCAGCACGTAGGAGTCCTCCGGGCGCCCGTCATCATCGGCGCACCAAATCCACTCCGCGCCCAGCGACAGCGCAGTCAGCATGCCCAGTGCGAAACCACCAGCGCCGCCCAGGTTCGTCTTGGAGCCGAGGTAGTGAATTTCCGGCGCCGATCCGCTTTCCGACGACTGCTGCGCCGCCACCTGCTCAGCGAGCTCCTTGACCTTCGGGTCGTTGCCGTTGTCGACGATGATGAGCCATTTCGGCATGTGGGTCTGGCTGGCAACGATGGGAAGCGATTGACGCAGGTCCTCGATGCGGTTGTGAGTCACCACGATTGCGGCCGTTGCTGCCTCATCGTGCTTTGGGTGGTCAGCCGAGTTTTCGCTCACTTCGTTCTCCATCGGGGACGTACCGTTTATTACTGTTTTTATTGCTGTCTATCTTGCCATGTTGCTCCGGGTGAGCAATTCGCCAACCACCCGCTCCGCCCGCAATCTGCTCGCGAGCCGCCCGCTTGGCCACTATGGACCCGCGCCCAGCTCCCCGCGAAGCTGCTACCTGCGCTGCGCGAGCACGTTGCGCACCTGGTCGGCGGCCTCTTTACCTTCGTAGGCTTCGACCACTTCGTCGACAAGCCCTGCCTGTCGAACCGTACCGTGATCAATCCACAGTGCCGTGTCACACAGCTGCGCCAGGAATTCATTCGAGTGCGACGCAAACACCAGCAGACCGGAGCGGTCGACCAATTCGGTCAACTTCGTTCGGGCCTTCGCCATGAATGCGGCGTCGACGGCTCCGATGCCTTCGTCGAGAAGCAGAATCTCCGGCTCAATGGACGTGACCACACCGAGCGCCAGACGCACGCGCATACCGGTGGAGTAAGTGCGCAAGGGCATGTGCAGGTAATCGCCGAGTTCGGTGAATTCTGCGATTTCGTCGAGCTTGGATTTCATCTGCTTGCGCGTCTGCCCCAGGAACAGGCCACGGATGATGATGTTTTCCAGGCCGGAGATCTCCGGGTCCATGCCGACACCGAGGTCGAACACCGGAGCCACACGCCCGCGCACATCGGCGGCACCGCGCGTGGGCTCATAGATTCCCGACAGTAGTCGCAGCAGCGTGGACTTACCCGCTCCGTTGTGGCCTACCAAGCCGACGCGGTCGCCCTCACGCAGATGGATGTTGATGTCCTTCAGCGCCTCAATGACCACGACATTGGAGTCATTGCGGCCAATCGCACCACCCGCGGCGCCGAGGAACGCCTTCTTCATCGACCGCGATTTGGCGTCGAAAATGGGGAAGTCAACGCACGCGTTGTAAGTATCAATGCTGACCATGCTTATCCCTTGCTAGTTCTATTCGCTTTACGACGGCCTTTGCGGCCTAAACCCAGTAGCTCACGCGGGAGCGCCACAGGCGCATGGCCCCGAGTGCCAGCAGCAGGCCAACTGCGGTGCAGGCAAGGACGACCCACCAGTGGTAGGTATCCACCGGCTGGCCGGTCAGTGGGGCGCGGATGATTTCCAGGTAGTGGAACAGGGGATTGATCTCTGCGATGCGTGCGCGTTCGGCGACGGCACCGCCCTGTTCCTCCAGTGTCTTGGTGGTCCACACAATCGGAGTCATGTAAAACACCAGCTGAATTAGGGAATCCAGCAGTGGTGCCACGTCGCGGTAGCGCGTAGCGATGATGCCGAAGAACATCGTCACCCACACACCGTTGACCACCAGCAGCGCCATCGCGGGGATGACCAGGAAGAAGTTCCAGCCCAAATCCGGACGGAAGACCAGCACGAGAATCAGCCAGATCACCATGTTGTGGGCCAGGAAAAGCAACTGACGCCACACCAGCCTGTAGACGTGAACACTCAGCGCACTGGGCAACTGTTTGATGAGGCCTTCATTTTCAATGAAGACGGTTGCGCCCTCGCGCACGCAGCCGGAGATGAAGCCCCAGATAATCAGACCAACGGTCACGTGCGGCAGGAAGAACGCCAGGTCCTGCTGGAACAGCAGCGAGTACAGCAGGCCGAGAGCCAGGGCCATTGCGCCGGTGGCAATGGTGATCCACAGCGGGCCAAGCGTGGAGCGACGGTACCGCTGCTTGATGTCCTGCCAGCCCAGTTGCAGCCACAGTTCGCGCTGGCCAAAGCCGGTAGCCAGATCCCGCCAGGCAGCGCCCATGGTACGGGAACGCGACTTGAAAGCCGGTGCCTCACCCGTTGCGTCAACCATTCGCGCAATGTCGCGGCGGAGGGTTTCCTCCGTGCGGAGAGCGGAGCCATTGCGCACAGTATCGGCAGACTGGTCGGCTGCGTCTGCGGATTGGCAATCATTTTCTGCGTTAGTCACGTCTCCAAACTACTAGCAAGGGCGGATTAGATTGAATACCGACAGCGCCGGGCGAGCCATTATTCCACGTCATGACGGCGAACGACGGTCGCGTGGGATGGTTGTCATTGGTGGTTACGTGGTGCTTCTGAGGCTGGTTTCACAACTGGTTATGTGATTGGTTATGTGACTCTGGAAAACTTACATACAATCGCCGCTGTAACTGCTTTATGGTCTGCGGCTGGTGCATATGATTCACGCATCGGGAGTGCTTGCGCATGGCTACAGGCAGGAAAAGTTCAGCCAATTTTAAGCAACTACTAAAAAGGGATAAAGATTATCCTATAGGGGGTTGCTTCGATAGAATTGGCTCCAACTAAGATGTGCAAGCGATACACGGTTCGAGGCATGGACACTCGATTCGTGGGTGATTGCACGGTTAATTCTGAAATAGATATCGCAGCTTGAATTCAAAACCGGGAAAGGGTTTTCATGGCCTTCGATGTGCCTACAACCAGGGGTGCTTACTCGTCGCTTTCCGACGGGTGGACATACCTCAATGCGGGTCAACGCACCCAGGTGCCCGAACGTGTTCAGGCTGCGATGATTTCTGCATTTCGCAATGCGCAGAAGTCCCTTCCAGGTGAGACTGGGGCGGGGGCTCATGGCCAGTCGCGCAGCTCGGGGGTGCCCGCTGCAGCGGAACTAACCGCCAGTGCGCGCCGGGCTTTTGCAGACCTCACTGGCGGTCCGGTCGCCGGTGTGGTGTTGGGTTCTTCGCGTGAGGTGCTCATGGAGCAGTTCACCTCCGCAATGAGTCGACGCTTGACGCTCGGCTCTAACCTGGTGATTTCTCGCATCGGTTCGCAGGTCGTACACGCACCACTACGCCGGGCAGCCAATCTCTACGGGGCTCAAGTCCGCATTGCTGAGGCTGACTTGTCCTCGGGTACGTTGCCCTCCTGGCAGTTCGACGAACTTGTAGACGAGGGCACTCGCCTTGTTGTCGTCCCGGCCGCGGATCCATTCGTTGGCACCATTGCGCCGGTAGCTGACATTTCTCGGCGGGTGCATGAGCACTCCAACGCCTGGGTGTTGGTCGATGTCTCGGATATTGTTGCCTACCGCGACGTGTCGATGAGCAAGCTGGGCGCCGACATCATGCTGGTTGACGCCTCCGTGCTGGGCGGGCCTGAGGTCGCAGCTTTGGTGTTCAAGGATCCCGAGATGTTCGAGCGCATGACGTCGTTAAGCTATGTGCCGAATGCGCGCGGCGTCGAGCGGATTGAGGTTTCCCCGGTGTCGCCGGCACTGCTCGGTGGGGTGTCGGAATCGGTGCTGCACCTGGCATCGCTGGATAGCACGGCGAGGGGGTCGCGTAGGCACCGCATTGAAACGGCGATGCCGCAGGTTTCTCGCTACTTGACGACGTTGTCGGAGCGCCTGATTGCGGCGCTGATGACCCTGCCGCGGGTGTACATCATCGGCATGGATACCGAAGATGATTCTTTCGCGAGTGTGTCGCGAGCACAGCACATTCCGCGCGTTAGCTTCCTCGTCGATGGGGTGTCGGCGAAGGTGGTCGTGGATAGGCTGCTGGATAATGGCCTGGTGACCAGCATTGTTGATGCATACGAATCGCCACTGCTGGAGGCCATGGGCATCGCTGAGGCTGGAGGTGCCGTGAGAGTCGGCCTCCAGCCGTTCAATACACCGCACGACATTGACCAGCTTGTGCGCGCAGTTGCCTCGCTCGGTTAACTAGGCGGTCAGCTAACTAGACGGTCAGCACAATCTTGCCGCTGACCGCGCCACTGTCGAGCAGTTCGTGGGCCTTGGCCGCGTCGCGCATATCCATGACCTCATGAATTTGAGGGGTGACGGTGCCGTCGGCAAGCATTGGCCAGATGGTGTCCTCTGTGGCGTTGACGATGCGAGCCTTGTCAGCTAGATCGCGGTAGCGCAGGCCGGTGGCGGTAATGGAGCCGCGCTTGCTCAGCAGGCGGCCGATGTTGAGCTCGCCCTTTACGCCGCCCTGCATGCCGATGATGACCAGGTGGCCGTCCTTCGCCAGGGCCTTGACGTTTCGGTCGAGGTACTTTGCGCCCATGATGTCCAGAATGACATTGGCACCGCCCTCAGCTGTGACGATTTCCTCGAAGTCCTCTTCTTTGTAATTGATGAGGATGTCGGCGCCGAGCTCTTTGCACTTAGCCAGCTTCTCCGCCGACCCGGCGGTGACTGCGACGCGAGCGCCCAGCTGCTTGGCCATCTGAATAGCGAAAGTGCCGATGCCACCCGCGCCACCGTGAACCAGTAGTAGATCGCCTTCCTTTAGGCCGGCAATCATCACGACATTCGAGAACACCGTGCAGGCAACCTCGACGATAGATGCGGCCTCGGTGAAGGAGTAGCCATGTGGCAGTGGGAGAATCTGGCCGGCCGGGACTGCGACCTTTTCGGCGTAAGCGCCACCGGAGAGAAGGCAGCAGACCTCGTCGCCGACTTTCCAGCCCTGAGAGTCGCCCTTGACCTCTTCAATGACACCCGCGCACTCCAGGCCGAGGGTGTCGGTCACGCCTTTCGGTGGCGGGTAGTGGCCAGCGGCCTGCAGCAGGTCAGCGCGGTTTACTCCAGCGGCCTTGACCTTGACCAGCACCTGCCCATCCTCGAGAGTCGGTTCCGGAGCATCGGCCCATTCCAGGGCGCGGGGGTTGGAAAGATCAGTCTGAATGATTGCCTTCATAGTCTTCAAAGGTAATGCAAAAACTGGTTATGCACGCGGTATTTCAAGCTCTTTTGCAATTAGCAAAAATAGTTATGTCTGTAGAGGTGGATGCTTGGGGTGTGGTTTGGGATGAGAAGACTAGCGAAAGGTGCTGGCAAGGGGTGTTATGAGGGCGTTTGCTGCCTCACGGCGGTATGCGGTTATGATGTTGTCGTTGGAAGTATGGCAGAGCGGCCGAATGCACTGGTCTTGAAAACCAGCGAGGGTCACACCTCCGGGGGTTCAAATCCCCCTGCTTCCGCAGATGGAAACCCTCGGTAGTTGTTCTACTGGGGGGTTTCTTCATTTGTCTTCAAAATTGGCGTATGTGGTGGGGTCAGCGACGGATAGTCGTACCGTACGTAACCGCGGTATTGCGCGCATTGCTGCATTCTCTCCGGCCG
This sequence comes from Corynebacterium amycolatum, assembly GCF_016889425.1. NCBI lineage: Bacteria > Bacillati > Actinomycetota > Actinomycetes > Mycobacteriales > Corynebacteriaceae > Corynebacterium > Corynebacterium amycolatum. The sequence goes on along the minus strand of NZ_CP069513.1, from coordinate 529,586 downwards.
CAGGTATGACATGCGCGGACATGTGCGGGATTCGGCAGTATCGCACATGCTCAGGAACTGGTGGTCAATGACACCATCGCCAAGGGGGCGCCGACGCGATTGCCGACGGTTCGTTGAATACAGGAACTGAAATCCACTTCAACCCGGGGCACTCGGTGGAAAAGCTGCATGACATGGACCCGAAACCGTTGTGGCCTGAAACAATACGGGCAATTTGCCAAAACCGGTAAGCTCGGTCTTGCTGTAATACAAACCCAGCGTCAAACTGGCGGACGGTATTGAGGGAAAAGGTCGAACAATGGCAACGAATCGGAGCAACCACTCGGACGACTCGTTCGGTGAGTGGAGCATAAATCCGGACGCGTCAGATGATCAGCCCTCTGCAGATACGCCGGCAAATGCGTGGAGCGCTGTGGATGGGGCACAGTGGGAGCAGGCTGAGGGGCAAACGCAGTATCTGCAGCAGTATCAACAGTCCCAGCAGCCTGAACCGTACCGCCCCGCCCCCTATGTCCCTGGCCCGCAAGCTGGGCCGGCTGCTGCACCGAGCAATGACAATAAGGGGCTGACCATCGCGGTTATTGTCCTGGCGCTCGTTGCGGTTTCCCTCCTCGCCGGCGCAATGGCCTTCTTCTACTTCTCCGATTCGAAGGGAGTGAATTCAGCCGGCAGCAACTCATCCCAGTCGGTTCAGTCCGCTAGAACTGAGGATTCCTCCACGTCGTCGACCGCTGAGAAGAAGCGTCGCGCTGAGGGATTCCAGCCGCCATCGAGTTGGCGCCACTGCTCCGGCTCGGGTGATTCGGGTGATTTGAACTTGGTATATGCAGAAAATGTCGGAGGTAACACGACAACCTGCCCGTTTGCCACCAACGTGCGCAATTCCTTCGTTGAGCAGTACCAACTTACGAAGAAGCTCAACGGTACTGTCACCGCTAGCAGCCCAACAACTGGCAAGACTTACACCATGACCTGCCGCGATAACGGTGAGGTTGTCACCTGCACCGGCGGTACGAATGCGACGGTGCACATTGTCTAAACGTCTCCGAGTAGCTCTGGCCGCAACCGCCGTCGTCACGCTCGGTCTTAGCGCCTGCACCATCGGCACCAACTCCGACTCGTCGATGCCCTCGCCGACGCTGTCCAATTCGCTTGACGACGGCCCCGGAGGCGCATCCTCCGGCGGGAAAGTTGTGCCCGGTGAGATGCCTCGCGAAGTTGTCGAGGCCGTGAAGTCCGCGCAAAAGGAATTCGGTGGTTTGGCCGGCGCCGCTCTGGCAACGCCGGATAAAGATTCCGAAGTGGTTTCCACGGGGGATTTCAAAACTGGTCCGGCCTGGTCTACCTCCAAGGTGCCAATCGCAGTGGCTTATGTGCGCCAATTGGGCGTGGACGCGCAGGTGGAATCTGCAATCACGGTTTCCGACAACGACGCGGCTGAGTCCATGTGGTACTCCCTGGGAGATGACGCGACCGCAGGCGAGACCACCAATAAAATCCTTCGAGAGGGCCACGACACCCGCACCGTCATGGGCACTGACCGCATCCGCGCGCAATACACCGTCTTCGGACAGACGCAGTGGGATTTGCGCGACCAAGCCGTTTTCGGCGCCAATTTGCAGTGCATCGAGGAGGGCCCAAAGGTTGCTGACCTCATGGGGCAGATTGCCGACGAGCAGTCCTACGGCCTCGGACGCATCCGCGGTGCCCACTTCAAGGGCGGTTGGGGCCCCGATGATGAAGGCGTCTACCTTGTGCGGCAGTTCGGCTATCTGCCGGGCAAGAAGCCGGGCACCTTCGTTGGTGTCGCTATCGCAGCCCAGCCTGACGACGGCACCTATGAGACCGGCCAGCAGATGCTCGACCGCATCGCAAAGGCGATTGAGCGCAGTGGTGGCGCAACCACTGGCCGCGCCGGCACCTGCTAGCTGAGCGATAGCTGCTAGTGCTCAATTCCTAGCGCAGCCAGCAGCTGCGAGGTCTCTTCCTCGGTAGTGATGGTGATGCGAGCACCTTCGCCGGCAAAGCAGCGGATGAGAATGTTGCGCTGCGCCAAGAAGTCACCGAGATCCGTGGTGGTGGCCACCGAGACGTCGTCAAGCAAAGAGAGATCGGCAATCCGATCCTCACCAATCCAAATGAAGTTGGCCTGCGAGTTCGGCAGCACCGTCTCGCGGCCGGTGGCGGCGTTGATGGCCTCGGTGACAGCGACGCGCTGTGCGCGGACCTCGGCGATGCGGGCGGTGAGCTCTTCCTGTGCGTCTAGCGAGGTGAGCGCGGCGATCTGCGCAAGAGTGTTTACGGAGAAGGGGATAGCGACCTTATTCACGGCCTCCACAAGCTTCTCCGGACCGAACATGTAGCCCACGCGGAGCCCGGCCAGGCCGTAGACCTTGGAGAATGTGCGCAAGCCAACCAGGTTGGGGTAGGTATCCAGCAGCTCATGAGCCAACGGGGTAGCGGCGTGAGTGGCCTCGTCCACCAGCTCGATGTAGGCCTCGTCGAGAGCAACCACAACATCGCCCGGAACCTGCGCCATAAACTCCGCAAATGCCTCGCGAGTGACGGTCGTGCCCGTTGGGTTGTTGGGGTTACAGACGAAAACCAGACGTGTGCGGTCGGTGATAGCGGCAGCCATAGCTGAGAGGTCATTGCGACCCTGCGCATCCAGCGGCACCGGCACCGGAGTAGCCCCGGCGACGCGAGCGAGAATGGGGTAGGCCTCGAAACTGCGCCACGGGAACACGACCTCATCCCCATCCGCACAGGTGGCCTGCACAAGCTGCAGGCACAGAGCGGAGGAGCCGCAGCCGACCGCGACCTGCTCCATGGGCAGGCGCAGGTGTTCGCCGAGCTTAATGCGCAGGTCAACCGCGCCCATGTCCGGGTAGCGGTTCGGACTGGTAGTTGGGTCAGAGATGGTCTGCGAGATGGCCTCCACCACCGAGGGTAGCGGCGGTTGGGTCATTTCATTGGACGCAATCTTCAGCGCGCCGGGCACAGTCTTGCCCGGAACATAGGCCGGAACCTGTTCGAGGTCGGCACGGGTTTTGGGCTGAACTGAAGATGCATCGTTGGTCATAGGCCTAACTGTAGAACATGGTCCGGATTGGGCAGTACAAAATCCCCGCAAAATCCCAAGGTGTGGTCGCTATTTGTGGTGCCGTATTCGGTGGCTTCGCGGGTGTTTTGCTTTTCAATTCTTGTGTTCTGTAGGATTGGCTGCGGTTATTTGGTCTTGCCAACGCAATGGCGAACAGCTTTGCTGAAGCGGGATCGATGCCAGTGGTTTTGGAGGCGTGCCAGAGCGGCCGAATGGGGCTCCCTGCTAAGGAGTTGCCTGTCTTGCGACGGGCCGGAGGTTCGAATCCTCTCGCCTCCGCCACACGCGCCCGTAGCTCAACGGATAGAGCATCTGACTACGGATCAGAAGGTTAGGGGTTCGAATCCCTTCGGGCGCACCACGTAGACCCGCACCTTGTAGGTGCGGGTCTTTTTGTTTTTATTACCTGGCAGTGCAGCGCGAGCCGAGGCATTGCGGGGCGGGGCAGCGCGATCCTTCACTTGTGGCCAGGGTTCGGTCACTTATCGATGGTTTCTCGTGACCTGTCGATGGTTTTGCGCCACTTATGCGCGCGCTGTGGGTGCTACGTGTGCACTTGTCGATGCGCTGTTCACTTGTGGCCAGGCTATAGCGAATCGATGGGTGAACTATGCATCGATAAGACAACGAACCAGCTCCCTTGCTTCAGCAACGCGCAGCAACAGGTAGCAACGCGCAGCAACAGGTAGCAACGCGGACCTGCCGCCCGACTCACCACCTCCCTGAGCCGCCACGGCCGTACCTCCAACACCCCCGCGCAGCCTTTGCCTGGCCGAATCCGATTAGCCTGGCCTTGTACTTGGTCAATCGGGGCTTCCGCCCCGCGCCGCCTCGCACACCGGGGGACATTTTCCTATCCTGAACAGTTGCAATAGACTTAGACCCCGGTTGCCCTCCCCGTATTTCGATAGGAGCCTTGATGGACGCCCGTCTAGCCGTTCGCCGTAAGCCCGAGTTCCGCAATGAGGAAGCTACGCTGCTGTCCTCGATCGGCCAGGACGGTGAGGTGGCAATCTACTATCTCTACGATGCTTTCGATGCGACGGAGGAGGACCTCGTCGCGCTGCGTGAGTCGGTAGTTGCTGATTCGCGTGTCGACGAGCTGGTCGAGCTCCCGGCCCCCGCCGAGCTGGGGAACTACCTTGCTGTCGAGCCTCTTCCTGGCCAGTACGACCAGCGTGCCGATGCCGCCGAGCAGGCCCTGCGTCTACTCCGCCCGGAAACCCGCGCGCAGATCACCTCGGCAACGCTGTATGTTTTCGACTCTCCGGTGAATGACGCCGTACGCTCCTTCCTCATTAACCCGGTCGAGTCGGGGGAGAAGAACCTGAGCGTCCTGCGCCGTCCGAGCATGGGCGAGATTGAGCCGCTGAAGGAGTACCCGGGCTTCACAGAGCTGGATGACGAAGGCCTGGCCGAGCTGCTCGCAGCCGACGGCATGGCCATGTCGCTGGCCGATCTGAAGACCATCCAGGACTACTTCCGCTCCGAGGGCCGCACTCCGACCGAGGTGGAGCTGTCCGCACTGGATACCTACTGGTCAGACCACTGCCGCCACACCACCTTCAACACCGAGCTGACCTCCATCGAGAACAACGAGCCGCGCTTTGCCGCGCAGTTGGATCGCGCGCTGCGTCGCTACGACGAGCTGCGTGAACTCAACGGCCGCACTCACAAGCCACGCACCCTGATGGATATGGGCACCATCATGGGCCGCGAACTGCGTCGCACGGGCGTTATGGATGACCAGGAAGTTTCCGAGGAAATCAACGCCTGCTCCGTCTATGTCGACGTCGAGGGCGATGACCGCAAGTGGCTCCTCATGTTCAAGAACGAGACCCACAACCACCCGACCGAGATCGAGCCGTTCGGTGGTGCCTCCACCTGTCTCGGCGGCGCGATCCGTGACCCGCTGTCAGGCCGTTCCTGGGTCTACCAGGCCATGCGTCTGTCCGGCGCAGGTGACATCAACACCCCGCGCGAGCAGACCCTCGAGGGCAAGCTGCCACAGCGCGATATTTCCTCTCGTGCCGCAGCCGGCTACTCCTCTTACGGCAACCAGATCGGTCTGGCCACCACTGGTGTGCGCGAGCTGGTCCACCCGGGATACGTCGCTAAGCGAATGGAACTCGGTGCCGTCGTCGCCGCTGCCCCGGCAGACAACGTCAAGCGCCTTGAGCCTGCGCCGGGCGATGTGGTGATCATGCTCGGTGGCCGCACCGGCCGTGACGGCGTCGGCGGTGCGACCGGCTCGTCGAAGGCCCACGATGAGGACTCGCTGGGCCGCTCCGGCGCCGAGGTGCAGAAGGGTAACCCGGTCAACGAGCGCAAGATTCAGCGCCTGTTCCGCCGCGAGGATGTCGCTACCAAGATTGTCCGCTGTAATGACTTCGGCGCTGGTGGCGTGTCCGTTGCGGTCGGTGAGCTGGCTGACTCCATTGACATTCACCTCGAGCGCGTGCCACTGAAGTACGCCGGTCTGAATGCTCGCGAGATTGCAATTTCCGAGTCCCAGGAGCGCATGGCGCTGGTCGTGCGCCCGGAGGACGCCGACTTCATCATCGCCGCCGCTGCCGAAGAGAACATCGAGGCAGTCGCGCTGGCAGATATCACCGACACCGGTCGGCTGCGCATGTTCATGGGCGACGAGGTTGTCTTCGACCTCTCCCGTGAGTTCATCGACACCAACGGCGCTGACCGTGCCCAGAACGTCGAGATGGTTGCTGCGGAGGGCGGCGTCGTAAAGCAGGCACCGGCGAGCGTGCTGGAGTCGCTGCGTGCGGCGACGGCGGGCTCCCAGGAGGGCATGATCGAGCAGTTCGACTCGACCGTCGGCCGCTCCACCGTGCTCATGCCATACGGTGGTGCGACGCAGAAAACCGACGAGCAGGCGTCGATCCAGACGCTGCCGGTCGATGGCGGCACGAGCACCGCGTCCGTCATGACTTGGGGTTACTCGCCATCGCTTGCCGACGAGTCCCCGTACCTCATGGGCTCCTACTCCGTCGTGGAGGCACTGGCTAAGCTCGCAGCGGCCGGTGGCGATCCGCGCGGTGCCTGGCTGAGTGTGCAGGAGTACTTCCAGCGCCTGGACCAGGATCCGCAGCGCTGGGGCGAAGTTGCGCAGGCTCTGCTCGGTCTGCTCGAGGCTCAGGATGGCTTCCAGGTTGCGGCCATTGGCGGTAAGGACTCCATGTCCGGCACCTACGGCGAGGACCTGCACGTGCCGGCGACACTGGTGACCTTCGCAGTTGCCGCGATGGACGAGACCGACGCCATATCCGCTGCAATCCCGGCCGGTAACTTCGACCTCTACCTGTTTGCGCACAAGCCGCTCGAGTCCGGGGAACCGAACTACGAGCAGCTCAACGAACTATTTGCCGCTGTGCGTGAGCTGCGTCCGGCTGCGGCCTCGGCTGTTACCAACGCGGATCTGGCCGCGACTCTGGTCAACATGGCTGTGGGCAATGGCGTGGGCCTTGAGGTATCGCTGACGGAGGCTCCGCTGGGTTCCATCGTTGTGGCTGTTCCGGCTGGTCAGGCTGTTGAGGGTGCTGGTGCGGGGGCTGGTGCGGGGGCCGTGAAGATCGGTGCCACCGACGAGTCGGGCACGCTGCGCTTCGGTGCGGAGTCCTTCACTGTTTCGGAGGCCCTGGAGGCGATGGAGTCCGGTTACCGCGAGGTCTTCCCGCTCAATGAGTACGAGGGCGAGCCCCTGCCGGAGTTCGCCAACCAGGTCAACGAGACCGAGACCGACCTGCAGAGCCCGGGCAAGAAGGATGTCCACGTACTGCTGCCGGTCTTCCCGGGTACCAACTCCGAATACGACATGGCCGAGGCATTCGTCGCAGCTGGCGCTACCTACGAGTTCCACGTGATCCGCAACCTGACCCCGGCAATGCTGGCGGAGGACACGAAGGCGTTCATCGAGAAGCTCAAGGACGCTGACATCCTGGCGTTCTCCGGTGGCTTCTCCCTGGGTGATGAGCCGGACGGATCGGCTAAGTTCATCGCCGCGTTCCTGCGTTCCGACGATGTCGCAGCCGCCGTCAAGGAGTTCGTGGCCGGAAACGGTCTCGTGCTCGGTATTTGTAACGGTTTCCAGGCGCTGGTCAAGTCCGGTTTCCTGCCGTATGGTGACCCGGCGCAGCTCCGCGAGGACTCGCCGACCCTGGCCCACAATCGCCAGCTGCGCCACGTTTCCCGCATCGCCACCACCCGCGTGGCAACCGTGAATTCCCCGTGGCTGCGCGGTTTCGAGCCGGGCCAGACCCACCTCATGCCGGTTTCTCACGGTGAGGGCCGTTTCGTGGTTTCCGAGGACGAGGCTCGCCGACTGTTTGAGGCCGGTCAGGTCGCTTTCCAGTACGTCGATACTGGTGGCGATGCCGACGGTGGTGCCGAGGGCGTGCCGACGATGGCAGCGCCAGCCAACCCGAACGGTTCCTCCTACGCCATTGAGGGCATTGTCAGTGCCGACGGCAGGATCCTGGGCAAGATGGGCCACCCGGAGCGTTTCCGCGAGGGCCTGATGCGCAACATTCCGGGCATTGGTGAGCAGGACATCTTCGGCAACGCTGTCCGCTGGGTCCGCGGCGAGTAGTTCCTCGGTTTCTCCGGTCCGCGCCGGTGCTGGCCTCGGGGTCGGTTAGACCGGGGTAACCGCAACGAAACCTGTTGTTAATGTGCAACGAATATGTACTTGAATAAGTGCCCAAAAAGGTTGCGTGAACAGGCGATTTTGTAAAACTTCGCAGGATGAGTAAAGTATCTATTCGTTGCAGGGGCCGAGGGAATTACCCCAGAGCCGCTGAATAACAACAAAATGCGCCCGTAGCTCAACGGATAGAGCATCTGACTACGGATCAGAAGGTTAGGGGTTCGAATCCCTTCGGGCGCACAAAGCAGACCCGCACCGATAAAGTGCGGGTCTTTTTGTCTGCCCGACTTGTCGATGGTTTTCGGGCACTTATGCGCGCGGTATTGGCTCTGCCTGCGCTCATGTCGATGAGCTATTCACTTGTGGCCAGGCTATAGCTCATCGATATGTGAATATCTCATCGACAGGTGAGGGGCGGAATTGACAGGTGAGGGGCGGAGCGGAGAATCAAGCAGGGAACTAGAATATTCGTGCCTTTTTCGTAAGTGAAGTCGACACGAAGTTCGCATTTCCGCCCACCCGCACCCGCAAACGGCCACCGCCCACCCGCAAACCGCCACCTGCCACCCGCACCCATGAGCCCGTCCACCCACGAGCCACCCCAAACCCTCAAACCCCAAACCCCAGCGCCTCAGTATTCGAAACATCTCAAACTCGCAATATCTGCCTAACGGTCTACAGTGGAACCATGATTCGTACTGAGTCCATTCTTGACCTTGCTACCGTAGCCTCGGGGCAGTCCCACGCTGACGCCCTGCAAGGCTCCATTGATTTGGCACAGACTGCGGAAAAGGCCAGTTATCAGCGTATTTGGTACGCAGAACACCACAATATGAACTCCATCGCGTCCTCGTCGCCGGCCGTTCTTATCGCAGCCGTGGCTGCAAAAACTGAGAGCATCACCCTCGGCTCCGGCGGCGTCATGCTGCCGAATCACGCACCGCTGACGGTCGCGGAGCAGTTCGGAACTCTCGCGAACCTGTACCCGGATCGCATCGAGCTTGGGCTGGGTCGCGCACCGGGCACTGACCAGGCCACTATGCGCGCGCTGCGCCGTGACCCGCGCTCTTCCGATTCCTTCCCGCAGGATGTGCAGGAGCTGCGCGGTTACCTCTCCGATGAGTCGCTGATCAAGGGCATCAACGCAATCCCGGGTCGTGGCACGCATGTGCCGCTGTACATTCTGGGCTCCTCTCTCTTTGGTGCTCAGCTCGCAGCCGCACTCGGCTTGCCGTATGCATTTGCTTCGCACTTCGCTCCGGACGCGCTTCGCGATGCCATTGCGGTCTACCGCGAGCAGTTCCAGCCTTCGGAGCAGCTGGATAAGCCGTACGCTTTTGCGGCTATGAATGTGATTGCGTCGGAAAGCGAAGAGGATGCGCACCAGCAGTACTTCGCTACCCGCAGGAACATGGTCAGGCGTTTCCTCAGCCGCGGTGGGCATCATCTCACTGACGATGAGGCGGAGATTCTGATGGATACTCCGCAGGGGCGCCAGGTGCAGAATATGTTCCGTCATACGGCAGTCGGCACGGTGGCGCAGGTGCGTGAGCAGATTGCGCAGTTCGGTGAGTACTCGACGGCGGATGAGCTAATCGTGGCTCATCAGTCGTTGAAGGTTCCTGACCGACTGCGTTCGGTAGAGCTCACCGCGGAGGCCGTGGGGCTGAGCGCGTAAGGCTCCAGGCCCCCGGCGCCTCGAGGCGCGGGGCTTTAGCTTTCCGCTTACTCCACTGCAGCCAGCGGTAGCGCTTTTTCGCTGGCAAACTGCATTATTTCGGCATTGGTGCGCTCGCTGAGGAAGGCTGCGAGTTCCTCGCGGTTGCTCGCGCCAGTGGCCTCGGTCAGGGCGGCGGCAAAGTGCGGCTCCAGCGCTGCCACGGCCGCGTAGCCATCGGCGCTGGGGTAGAGGCCGTACGTCCACAGGCCGCCACCGAGTAGTCCGCCGGGCGCCGTCATGCCGTACTTCAGCGGCGCGGCACCGGTCTCACCAGCCTGCTTCAGGCCGATGCGGCAGTGCAGTCCAGACTGCTTTACGACGTCCGCCCCAGCACCTGCCCGCTTAATCAACCCGGCAAGGGCAGCGGTGACCGCAAAGTGTGCGCCCAGAATGTCGCCCAACAGCACCGGGGGCATGGCCGGAGGCGTGAGGGTTCCGGCCTCCGCCTGGTAGGTCAGGTCATGGCCAGGCGTTTCTGGAGCTTCGGTATCACCGACAATGTCGATATGTACCGGCCCATTCGGGCGCTCGTGGAGACCCGCCAGTCCCATGCGTTCCAGCGCGGAGGGGCGAACCGAGGTGATGACCACATCGGCCTCATCGATCAGTGAGCTCAGCTGTGCGCGGCCCTCATCGCTCTTCAGATTCGCCTGGATAATCTCGTGACCTGCGGACATAGCTTCGTACCAAGGGCGGCCGAAGGAACCGAGCGGGTCGCCTGTGGGTGGTTCGACCTTAATCACCCGGGCGCCTAGCTGGCCCAAGTGCTGAGCGGCCAGTGGTCCCGGAACGTTAATGGCGAAGTTGACGACAGTGATGCCTGCGAGGCTGGTGTGCAGCTCGGGGGAAAACATAGTTCCACACTAGAACACATCTATCTGCCCGCCGACGCTTTCGGCCAACTTCAACTGGTTGATCCAGCCGCCCTCGCCGACGCGCAGTCGGAAAATCGGGCGGTGAGCAGGGCGAGCCTCGTAGCGGACACGGGCAATCTGACCGGTTTTGGCCAGGTCCATAGCGGTTCCCTCGGTGGCCAACTGGGTGCGCGCGGCGGTGAGGCGCTCGATGACGTCGTCAAGCGCGGTGAGCACGGGTTCGGTGTTGTTCTCACACCAGGACATGACCATGTCAGGAGCAGCGGCGGCGACGCGGGTGCAGTCGCGGAAAGAGCCGGCTGCAAGCGAAATGGCCAGGGGGCCACCGGCTTCACCGGCGGCGGCAATTGCGTAGGCCGCTAGGTGTGGCATGTGGGAGATGCGGGCGACGCTGGCATCGTGGTGATCGCTCAGCGCTGGAATGAGTTGACTGCCAAGAGCTGCTCCCAAGTTGGCGACCTGCGAAAAGACTTCAATCCAGCGCTCCGGGACGGGCTCGCCCGCAGCATCGGTAGCAGCTGCCAGGTCGTAGGTGATGACCCAGGGGGCACCGTCGAAAAGCCCTTCGAGCGTGGCGGACCAGCCCGCCTGCGCAGAACCCGCCATCGGGTGCGCGCCGACGAAGCGTTCCTCCATGCCACGCGCGGCGACCTCGGCGGCGACGGCGGCCTTCACGGAGACCACATCCGTGATGCCACAGCTGGGGGCGTGCTCGTTGATGGCATCCAGCATCGCGCCGACGACCGTCATGGGGGTGCCGATAACGATGAGTGCGCCGCTGGCCTCAGCGCGTTCGAGAGTGGCCTGAAAATCCGTGCTGGCATCGAATCCCTCCTTCGTGGCTTCCTCGACCGTTGCAGACGAGCGATTCCAACCGAAGCATTCGACGTTATGGGCCCGCAGATCGCGCATCATGGAGCCACCGATGAGGCCCAAACCGAGGATGCATACCGCGGGTAGTTGTGCAGCTGACAGGGAGGACGAAGCAGGGGAGGGGGACTCGAAATTGCTCACCTGACAAGCATGACATACAGCGACTAGCGTTGTGGGTTATGAGCACGACCTTTTCCGGAGGGTACACCTCCGATGACGACCGCTCCTTCGCGGTTGCCGTAACTATGGGGGAGCGCGGTTGGCGCGTCGTCGATCTTGGGGACGACGCCACCGATTCCCTCGCCGACGCTGCACAGGCGCTGCGCAATCTGCGTTCGGAACGCGCCGCTGTCGGAATGCTCAATATCGACGACGATTACTTTATTCTCGTGCGCCAGGGCGTTGGGTCGCTGCGCGTTGTGCTTTCCGACGCCACCGCCGCCGTCACCGACGACATTGCGGCAGATGTGTTCGACGAGCTGGATCTGGATATCCCCGACCTCGACGAGGACGAGCTCGACGATGTCGACGCCTGGGCCGAAGGAGATATGGATATCCTCGCTGACCTGGGCTGTTCGGAGGAAGCCCTGGAGTCCATCTGTGACGATCAGTCGCTGTGGGCGTCCGAGCAGCTTCTTGCCATTGCCGAGGAGCTGGGGTGCGCCGAGGAGCTCGCCGATGTCGCCGACCTGGATTACGACGGTGACGATGACGACTACGACCCCTATGACGACTAACCCTGACAAAGGTCATCTGGCCGGGCGGCCAAGCGCCCTTGCGGCCAGCCAGCCAGCTGGTCGGCCAAGCGCCCTGCCCCGTCGAAAACAGGACATTCTCGACGAAGAGTGGATGCGCCTGGCTATCGCCGAAGCTGTTCACACGGCCCCCGGGGATGTGCCGGTGGGAGCTGTGGTCGTGGATGCCGAGGGCAGGGTTGTGGGCCGGGGCTCGAACCGTCGGGAAGCGGATGGTGACCCACTTGCCCACGCCGAAGTCATTGCGTTGCGCGAGGCCACCCGCGCTGTTGGTGACGGCTGGCGGCTGGAGCAGTGCACGTTGGTCGTGACACTTGAGCCGTGCGTGATGTGCGCCGGCGCGTGCGTCATGGGGCGCGTGGGGCGCGTGGTCTTCGGCGCGTGGTCGCCCAAGACCGGCGCGTGCGGCTCTATCGCCGATGTCATCCGCGATCCCGCCCACGCATTCACGCCGCAGGTGCGCGGGGGTGTGCTTGCCGACGAATGCTCCGTTTACCTGCGGGAATTCTTCGAACGGCAACGGCAGTCGGAAGCGTGAGCGGGGTCACAGTTAGGTCACAATTCCCACTGTGGCCGTGACGAGTCTTCATTTTCACGTACCGTCGGAACTAGTGGGGCTGCTAGACGGTGGCTCTAGAGAATAGATAAGTCGTTTACATAGGAGGCTTACATAATGAGCGAGCTGCAGAACAAGGCCGACGAGTTGGGCGGCAAGGTTAAGGAAGCTGCCGGCGACGCCGTTGGCAACGACGACCTGGCAAACCAGGGCAAGGGCGAGCAGGCTGCGTCCAAGGTCAAGCAGGGTGCTGAGGACCTGAAGGATAAGGCCACTGAGACCTTGGGCAAGCTGACTGACAAGTAAAGCGCTTAGCTCTCGGGTAGAGATAACCCCAACCGTCTCCGCTTCTGATGTGCGGAGACGGTTGGGGTTCTTTGTGTTTCGATGGCCGGCTGTCAGCGTTGGGGCTGGCTACAGCTTCTGAGCCACCAGGTCATCCAGTGGTTCGGCGGACAGTAGGTACGGGGCGATCTCGAAGACGGTACGGGCACCAGTCTCGCCAGCCTGCTTCAGGCGGTAGGCAGCGCGACCGTAGGCAACCTGGACGGCTGCGGTGAAGTCGGGGTTGCGCTCCAGTTCGAGACCGAACTTGATGACGTGACCGGAGGTACCGGCCTGGCCACGGGTAATGACCTGGCCGCCGTGCGGCATGCCCTGGTGGTCGCGGTCGAACTCCTCTTCAGAGATGAAGTCCACGATGGTCTCGTATGGGGCAAAGTAATCCGGCATGGTCACGATGGTTTCGCGGATCTGCTCCTTGAGCTTGGCGTCCTCGTCGGCGTTGCCGGTTTCTTCAGCGACGACGAAGCAGTGGCGCAGGTGGCACTCGTTACCCTTCAGGTCTGCGCCCTCGCCCTTCTTCACGGCCTCGATGGCTTCCGGGTTCGGCTTGGTGTACTGGACCCCCTTCTTCACTCCCGGCACACGACGCACGGCATCGGAGTGGCCCTGCGACAGGCCCGGCCCCCAGAAGGTCATCTGGTCTGCGCCCGGCAGGATGGCAGCGCCCAGGACGCGGTTCAGGGAGAACAGGCCCGGGTCCCAACCGGTCGAGATCATGGCGATGTTGTCACCCTCACGAGCGGAGGCGTCCATGGCCGCGCGGTGCTTCGGAATCTCGTGGTGGTTGTCGTAGGTGTCGACCGTCGTAAAGTTCTTTGCTAGCTCAGGGGCCTGCTCCGGGACATCGGTGGCCGAGCCGAGGCACACGAACAGCACGTCTACCTCGTCCTTGTACTTTTCGACATCCGCAGCCGGGAGCACGCGGGCCTCAGTGTCCAGCGAATCGCGACGGGAGAAAACACCGACGAGTTCCATATCCGGCTGGTCGGCAATGACCTTTTCGACGCTGCGGCCCAAGTTGCCGTAGCCGATGATGGCGGAACGAATCATGAGGGAGAACCCTTTCTGTGTGGCTGCACTTCTGTGTTTAAGTTTCTAGATTTCAAGCTACAGACTATTCCTTCATATCTCAGAGGGCGTTGGCCACCCCGAAGAGTGCGGTGGTTTAAGTGAATGGTGCAGTAGATGGAGTGATTTGGGATGGCGGGGCTGTGGTTCTTTGTGAACGGCTTGGCGGAGGACCGGCGGTGTCGACTGTGCGGACAGCTGAGCCTTCTGACCTGGGGATTTGGTAGATAAAGGGGCTACCTGTAACGTTTTCTAGCGGTGACGTGTCCGAGCGGCCGAAGGTGAAGCACTCGAAATGCTTTGTGCGGTAACCCCGTACCGAGGGTTCAAATCCCTCCGTCACCGCCAATAAAACCCCCGGTGGTTCCTTTAAGTAGGAGCCTCGGGGGTTTTGCATTTAATCGGTCCTGAGTGCCTGAGCGTGGTGGGGGTGCAAGAGGTGTTCGTCGTAAAGCGGTAAAGGGCGAGGTGTCCGACCGGCGCACCTAAATCACAAAAATAACATCAGTAACACACACCCCATTGTTCACGTTCATCCGGGAAGTCCGCTACTCTTAGCAAAAGTATTTCCGGTTTTTATGTCGTGCCCGCCCCCAATGACCACGTCAGCGCCAGAGTTGATGTTGGCCAATCCGGGGTGGTCGCTAGCATCGGAGTAGCGAAGAGGCTTCAAACTGCAGGTAAAGTCCGAGGGAGTGCCTGGTTAGCGCGAACTTGGGGAAGCTGCAGTTGGGGCGGTCCAGGCGAATATTAGACGTAAGGGAAACTTGACATGGCAAAGGCCTTGTTCAAACTCGGCAGGTTCTCCTACCTGCATAAATGGACTGTGATCATCGCGTGGTTCCTGATTTTGGCAGGGCTGGGCGGTGCAGTTGCCGCATTCCAGAAGGGGTTCATCGACCAGTTCTCGATCCCCGGCATGCCGTCGGCAACGGCTTCGCACGTGATTGAGGAAAAGTTCCCCGATGTTCCGAACCCAATTCGAGAGCAGCGTATTTATGTCGCCTTCGAGGCTCCTGAGGGGCAAAGGCTCGATGACCCACAGAATAAAGAGGCTGTTGACCGGGTCATTAACGGCATCCGCGACAATGTCGGCCAAATCGCCGATGATTTGCAACTTCACAACCCGGTAGACCTTAATCCGAAGATGCAGGCGATGGTCAAGGAACAGGGCATGGCCGCTGGCCTGCCCAAGGATGTTGCCGAGGCCGACGCCAATGCCTTGCGTACCGTGTCCGATGACGGCCGCTACGGTATTTCCACCTTTGTTTTCGATGCCAAGATGCCACAGGATATCGAGCCAGAGAATATGCAGGCGCTTCTCGACGCCATGCAGGCCGGTCGTGACGCAGGCATCAAGGTCGAGGCCTCTGGCCCAGGCATGCAGCCCGCGATTGAGGTAGCTCCGATCTCAGAGATTGTCGGTGTGACCGTGGCGTTTATCGTGCTGGTTGTCACCTTCGGCTCTCTGGTGGCCTCGTTCCTGCCTATTGTGACGGCGGTAGTGGGCATCATCATCGGTGTCTTTGGCGTGACGCTGATGACCGCATTCACTGACGTCAACTCGATTACCCCGGTGCTGGCCGTGATGTTCGGTCTGGCCGTCGGTATTGACTACGCACTGTTCATCCTCTCTCGCTACAGGGCAGAAAGAGCCCGAGGGATGACCAACGAAGATGCCATCGGCATGGCGACCGGTACGGCTGGCTCCGCTGTGGTTTTCGCAGGCCTCACCGTGATTGTCGCGCTGGCAGCGCTGACGGTTGCCAAGGTGCCGTTCATGTCCCTGATGGGTATTTCGGCGGCAATCACAGTGGCCTTCACAGTGCTGGTCTCCCTGACCCTGCTGCCGGCAGTTATGTCTCTGCTGGGGGATAAGGTCTTCGCTGGTCGTGTGCCCGGTGTTGCTGGCAACCCCTCGCGCAATCCGCGCAAGGGGCGCCGCTCTTCCTTCTTCGGTGAGATGACGATGGGGCGCCGTTGGGTCACCTTCGTGCACAAGGCTCCAGGGCTGTTCCTGGTCGGCTGCATCGTCTTGCTGTTGGCGTTGGCCTACCCGGCCATGCACTTGAAGCTGGCGCTGCCGTCGGACTCTACTGCAGCTAAGGACAGCACGAACCGCAAGGCCATCACCATGATTGAAGAGGGCTTCGGCGCGGGACGTAACTCGCAGCTCATCATTATTGCCAAGTCGGACGATGTGAAGCCCGATGCGCCGGTGCTCAAACCGCTTATCGAGTCCCTGAAGCAGACCAACCCGGAACTCTCTGACATCGAGGCCGCCCGCAAGGCTTCCTATAGTTACGCTGTCGACCAGTTCAAATCCAACGTCGGTGTCGAGCACATCCAGATGATTGGCATGAATCATGACGGCACTGCGGTCAAGATGATCATGACCCCGAAGTCGGGTCCGCTCGATCCTGCGACCAAGCAGCTGATGAACGCGGTGCGCGACCAGCAGAAGCAGATTGAGCAAACCACCGGCCTATTCACCGGTGTCACTGGTCTGGTGCCTATTGAAATTGACATCACTGACCGACTCCAGGGCGCAATGCCGCTCTACTTGGGCGTTGTCGTGGGTCTGGCAGTAATTCTGCTGCTGATGATTTTCCGTTCCCTGATGGTGCCAGTGACTGCCGGTGTGGGCTTCTTGCTCTCTGTCGCAGCCGCATTCGGTGTCACAGTGGCATTTTTCCAGGATGGCCTCTGGGGTGTGATTAGCACTCCGGGTCCGCTGGTCAGCTTTGTGCCAATCTTCCTCATTGGTGTGACGTTCGGTTTGGCCATGGACTATCAGGTCTTCCTGGTTTCCCGCATGCGCGAGCATTACACCCACAACAAGGGTGAATCCTCGCCAGAGTCGAAGTACAACGCGGTCGAAGAATCGGTCGTCGAGGGCTTTACTCTCGGCGCTCGTGTGGTCACGGCCGCTGCGATTATTATGATCTCCGTCTTCGCGGCGTTCGCCGGGCAGCCCCTGGCGATTATTAAGGTATTCGGTTTCGCGCTGGGTGCCGCAGTGCTTTTCGACGCCTTCGTTATCCGCATGACGTTCATCCCGGCAGCCATGTTCTTGCTTGGCCGCGCTACGTGGTACATGCCGAAGTGGCTGGACAAGGTGTTGCCTTCTGTGGATGTCGAAGGCTCCGCCCTGGAAGAGGTTTCCGAGGAGCTGGTGGAGAAGGGCCGCCGGGAGCGTATGGCTCGCGGTGAGTCCCTGTTGCCCGAAAGTGAAGGTGCCGGGCGTGGCTTTGGCGACGCTGACGAGGACGAGGACGAAACAGACAGTGCCGATGGTGAAGTCGGTGCTGGTGCAGAGGGGGCAGCCGCTGCAGCTGGTACAGGGGGTACAGCGGGCGGCACTGCTGTGGCTGTCGCGACCAAGAAGCGTAACCGCTGGATTCCGAAGCGGAAGAAGGCAAAGCTGGAGGAAGTCGAGCAGGCTGACCAGGCTGAGCAGACTGAACAGGCCGAACAACCTGAGCGCTCCGAGCAGGCCGAACCGTCCGCCCCGACGGCACCAGCTGAGCCTGAGCAGGCCGAACAGCCGGAGCCGACTGAGCAGCCGGAGCAGGCAGAGCCGACCGAACAGCTCATGCAGGCAGCGCCAGCTGAACCAACCGACGCCCAGCCGAACCCGGAAAATGCCAAGGATATCGAGGTCCGTCCGTACTACAGCCCGGCTCGTAAGCGAAAGAAGATTACGGTTGCGGAACTGATGAAGCGCGAAGGACTCGAAGAGGAAGCGCCACGTCGTAGCCGCGCCGTGTGGGACCCGGAAAACGCTATTCAGCCCGAGGAAAACGACAGCGCTGAGTAACTTGCGAATAGTACCCAGGTAACCTCAATGCATTAGCACTGGACCACAACCAAGGAGCTTCATGTCGCAGTCGAGGACGACGGGCTTTGACGTCGTAAAGCAAATCGAAGGCGCGCGCGGACGTGCTGGCACCATCCACACCCCGCATGGCGATATTGCTACGCCGGCGTTCATTCCGGTCGGCACGAAGGCGACCGTGAAGACACTCACGCCCGAGCAGGTGCGATCCACCGGCGCGCAGGCGATGCTGTCGAACGCGTACCACCTGTACCTGCAGCCCGGCGAGGAAATCGTCGACCAAGCCGGCGGATTGGCTAAGTTCTCCAACTGGAACGGTCCGACGTTCACCGACTCCGGTGGATTCCAGGTGCTCAGCCTCGGCGCGGGCTTTAAAAAGACCCTCGCGATGGACGTCACTGGCATGCAGAAAGACGACATCGTCGCCGAGGGCAAAGAGCGCAACGCGTTCGTCGATGAGGACGGCGTGACTTTCCGCTCGCACATCGATGGCTCCGAGCACCGTTTCACGCCGGAGGTGTCCATGCGTATTCAGCACGCGCTGGGCGCTGACATCATGATGGCATTTGACGAGCTCACCACGCTCATGAACACCCGCGGCTACCAGGAGGCGTCCGTCGCGCGCACGCACCGCTGGGCGCGCCGTTGCCTGGAGGCTCACAACGAGCTGACAGTTTCGCGCGGTCAGGTCGACGGGCACGTCCATTCGCTTGACGACGGCCAGTTGCCCATCCAGCAGTTATTCGGTGTCGTGCAGGGTGCGCAGTACGAAGACCTGCGCCGCAAGGCCGCCCGCGGGCTGGTCGAGCTCTCCCGCGAGTTCGAGGACGCCAGCCAGCTCGGTTTCCACGGCTATGGCATTGGTGGGGCGATTGAGAAGCAGAATCTGGGCCTGATCTGCGGTTGGGTCAATGACGAGCTTCCCGACGACCGCGCCCGCCACCTACTGGGAATCTCGGAGCCGGACGATATTTTCGCCGCTGTCGGGGCCGGTGCCGACACCTTTGACTGTGTGGCTCCGACCAGGCTTGCCCGCCGTGGTGGTGTGTACACGCTCGATGGCCGGATGACCTTGACCAATGCCCGTTTCAAGAACGACTTCCGCCCCGTGGACGCGGAGGTGCCCTCCTACACGTCGCTGAATTATTCCCGGGCCTACCTGCATCATTTGTTGAAGGCCAAGGAGTATCTGGCCGGCACGCTGTGCACGATTCACAACCTGTTTTTCATGGTCAAGCTGGTGGAGAACATTCGCGCTGCAATCCTGGAGGACCGGTTCTTCGAGTACCGCGATGAGTTCATGGGCCGCTACTACGCCAATGGCGGCCGCGCGGTGGGGAATTAGCGGCTGAGGACTGGGGTGGGGCTAGACTTCTAGCTTTTCGCACTTCACGACAGCCATGTCACCTCGTGCCAGCTGTGGAGGTGGCATGAGGTGACACCCGTGTCGTGAAGTGGAACTTGGGCCCGGGGACCTCAAAACTAGACCTAGCTCTACTGCGCGAGGCAGTCTCAACCGGCATCATGGAGGGCATGATCACGGTTGAACGACTCAGCAAGAAGTACGGCTCGAAATTAGCCGTCGATGACCTGTCCTTCACCGTTCCCGACGGTGTAGTGACAGGTTTTCTCGGCCCAAACGGCTCCGGCAAGTCCACCACCATGCGCTGCATGCTGGGCCTCGATGCCCCGACCACGGGCCAGGCCTTGTTCACCGGGACGGATTCACAGGGCAACACCTACAGCAACCAGCCCTTTTCCACGCTGAAGAATAAGCCCAGCGTCGCGGGCGCAATCCTGGATGCGACGTGGCACAACAAGGCTCGTTCGGGTCGTGCTCATCTGCGGGCCCTCGCCCGCGGCGCCGGCATCCCCGACACCCGTGTGGAGGAGTGCCTCGAGCAGGTCGGTATGACCGAGGCGGCGAAGGACAAGGTCGGCGGCTATTCGCTGGGTATGAAGCAGCGTCTGGGAGTGGCGGCGGCTCTGCTCGGCAAGCCGCAGCATCTGATCTTGGATGAGCCGGTCAACGGCTTGGACCCGGAAGGCGTCTCGTGGATGCGCCACACCATCAAGGCCCTGGCAGCACAGGGCTGCGCTGTTCTCGTGTCGTCGCACCTCCTTTCCGAGATGCAGCTCACCGCCGACCGCATTGTCGTCATCGGTCGCGGCCGCATGATCGGCGAGTACACCATGGACGAATTCCTCGCCGACGGCACGGTCGTCGAAGTTGAGGTCGATGATCCGGCTCGGCTGCTGCAGGCGTTGGGGCCGGTGGCGCGTGGGGTTGACGTCGATAAGCAATTGCGCATTCCGCTTTACGACGGCATCAGCGAGCAGCAACTCCGCCGCGACATTGCGGCTGCTGCCCTGCGTGAGGGGCTGCTGGTGACGCGGTTGAACACGAAGCGCGACAACCTAGAGGAAAAGTTCCTGGCTGCGACCCAGGAATCGCAGGAGTACCGCGCGCAGGCGATTGGGCAGTAGGGGAGTGACTGAGATGAGTTTTGGAAACGCTTTGCGGTCGGAATGGATGAAGCTAGCCAGCCTGCGCGGTACGTGGGTGTATGTGGTGCTGTTGGTCGGCTCGATAGCTGGGCCGATGGTGGCTTTCAGCATGGCGGCCGACGTTGGTGCGACAGCTGATTGGGAATTGCTGCTGTTGGGGACGGTGATCTTCAACATGATTGTGGTTGCCTTTGGCGGCTCCACCCTGGCGGGTGAGTACAACGATCAGATGAATGCGCATGCGTTCTTGACGCAGGATCGAAGGAGTTTGTGGCTGGCCGCGCGGATGACGCTGACGCTTGTGTTGATTGCTGCCTGTTGGGTCATCGGTGTAGCTATTGCCTGGTTGGCAGTGACAGTTTCGCCGCGCGTGGAGTTCGAGGGCGGTGACGCTGCCACGGACATGCTCGCCGGAGTGCTTGGCTTTGTCGTGTTTGGGCTGATCGCGATGTCGCTGGGAGTATTGACTCGCTCGCGCGTGGCCGCTGTCGCCATCCCGCTGGTGTGGATTCTCGTGGTGGAAAGCATGCTGGAGTTCGCGGCGCTGGCGTATGCGATTTTCCGGCCACTGTGGCTGGTCACGCCGGGGGCGCGCATTCAGCAGTTGTCAACGCAGCTGGGAGGTCTGATGGCAAACCCGGAGAATCCACGTCTCGGGTTTGAGGCTGGCATGACGCAGCCGATGTGGTTCAACATCGTGGTGCTGGTGGCCTGGATCGTTGTGGCTGTTGGCATTGCTCATTGGGCCAATGCCAAACGGGATGTGAAGTAGAAAAACAAAAAGTGCCGCGACTACTCGCATCTCAGGCGAGGTCGCGGCACTTTTTTCGTCGTTAAGCGGGAACGTGAGTGTCGTAGTAGCCTTCGCGGCGCTTGACCCACGCGATGACGGCGTAGGTGATTGGCATGACTACGATTTCGACCGCGGTCTTCCAAATGAAGCCGACGATGACGTAGTTGATGAAGGTGCCCCAGGTGTCGATGCCGATTGCGGTGGCGGCGATGGAGCAGAAGATGAGCGTATCGACGAACTCACCAACCACAGTCGAGCCCATCAGGCGCGCCCAGAGCGCCTTTTCGCCAGTGCGCTTCTTAATGGCGTTGAGCGACCAGGCGTTGAGCAGCTGACCGACGACATAACCGGCCAGACCTGCGAGAACAAGCTGCGGGACGGTGCCCAGCACAGTGGCGAATGCTTCCTGATTTTCATACCACGGTGCCGCTGGGAGCTTGATGGCGGCAAAGAAGCAGAGCATTGCGCCGGCGAGAATGGCAAACCCGGTCCACACGGTGCGGCGGGTGGCTTTGTAGCCGTAGCACTCGGAAAGCACGTCGCCGATGACGTAGCTCAAGGGGAAGAGGAAGAAGGCACCGTCGGTGGCCAGGCCGAAGATTTCCACGCCCTTGGTGGCGGTGATGTTGGAGACAATCAGCACGCCGATGAAAATAGCCGTGAACATCGGGTACAGCGATTTCGGTACCGGGATGTGGCGTGGCGTGTGTGCTGCGGATTCGGACTTAGTTGCGTTCTCGGGCGCGTGCGAGGTGCTCACAGCGGCAGCCTCGGCGTTGCCCGGCCCAGACTTGGGCAGGTTTTCGTTATTTGTCACGGGAGGGAATGTTACCTGCCGCTTAGGGCTCCAAGCGAGTGCCGATGAAGTCTTCGAGGTTGAATTTTCTAGCGAGAGCCGAAATCTCCGGGAGTCCAGTCTCTCTGCTAACCGCTAGGGCTTCTTCTCATCGTTAATATTTTTCATACGAATGCTGCAAATAAATAGTGCAATGCAGCTAACGAGGAGAGCAACTAGAGAGATTTCAGAATAGAGCAATGCCCTGTCGGCCTTTGCGGTGACAGCGGTTGCGCTCATGTGAGCAGTTTGCTGAGCAAGCTGCCCCAGCGTATACATGCCATTTGCGATACCTAGTATGCAAATAATGCTTACCGCTATTCCTGCAACGGAAATGAACTGTAGTGACTTTAATTGTAAATGTGGTGACATTGCTCACCTCGGAAAGATCCGCTTACGAAAAGGCGGGCGCACATCATTCCAGGTTGGATATCAACGTTTTTTAGCGGTGCAAGTCCGTTGTTCCCTGGTTGAGTAATGCGTCAGCGTTATGTGGGCTTGCGGAGGCTGTTCCTGGATGCATTGCGCAAAGAGATGTGACGGTAGCGCTTGCAGCCAGAATTAATGATGTGAATTTACGATGGGTTATGTTTTTCCTTTTTGGTCATTATTGAGTGTCCTCAAATATGTTTGATCGGCTGGCATGGGAAAATTATAACAAAATAATTAATGCCCTATGGGGAGGTAATTGCGTTATTTTGGCAACCGTCTAATCTGGGGGTAGCCGATAGTCAATAAATAAGATTGTATGAATTTTAATTGGATGAAGGGATTGTCGCATTTCTTCTAGTCGGCTCGCTAATCTGTAATAGTGGCCAATTCAAAGCAAGCGATAACCGTCAACAGTTCAAAGCTCCTACCTCCCACCGGCCGCTACGCCCCATCGCCGACCGGTCGGCTGCACCTGGGAAACCTGCGCACCGCAGTGTTGGCCTGGGCGCACGCCCGTGCGCAGGGTGGCCGCTTCATCGTGCGTATCGAAGATATCGACCGCCAGCGCTCCCGCCCCGAGTATGAGGCGCAGCAGCTCGCCGATCTGGAGGCCATCGGCATCAACTGGGATGGCACCCCGGTCCGCCAGTCAGAACGCTCTGACCTGTATGAATCCGCGCTCGCCGACCTCACGCAACGCGGCCTGACTTATCCCTGCTTCTGCACGCGCCGCGAAATCCTCGCCGCCTCCTCCGCGCCCCATGGCGTGCCAGGTCAGTATCCCGGTACGTGCCGTTCGCTTGACGACGAGCACCTCGCCGCGAAAAAAGCCGAATTTGCGGCGGCGGGGAGAAGGCCGTCGATACGCCTGAAATCGCAGGTGCGTGAGGGGACTGCGACCGATGAGCTGCATGGCGAGATTACCGCCCCGATCGATGACTTTGTCCTTCAGCGTGCCGATGACATGTGGGCCTACAACCTTGCGGTCGTCGTCGATGATGCCGAGCAGGGTGTCACTGAAGTCGTGCGTGGTGATGACCTGATGTCCTCGGCTCCGCGGCAGGCTTACTTGGCTGGTCTTTTGGGGTATGCGGCGCCTTCGTTCGTGCACGTACCACTGGTGGTGAACTCGGAGGGGCGCCGGTTGTCCAAGCGTGATGGTGACGTGACTCTCGGCGAGGTACCCGTGGGTGCAGCGCAGCGGTGGATTCTGGATTCGCTCGGTGGCGGTAACGGCAGTGATGGTGGCGATGGTAGCGATGGTGGCGCGAGCGCAGAGCTCGACTCCATTGCCGACCTCCCTGAAGCCCTGCGTGCGGGTCTGGAAATTCCTCGCGGACAGGTGATTTTCTAGGGCCCGCCGAGAACTACGGCAAGCGCATACGTTAGGGGCAAGAGTGCGAATGCAACTAGTGCCGCCACGATTGTCAAACCGTTTGATCGGGCCTTCAGTGCTGCAAGAAAGCTAACCAGACCGAATCCGAAGACTCCGGCAGCGAGGGGTATTGTCCAGAAATTGGAGAGTGCAGTGCTGACGAAAAACAGTCCAATGTAGCAAGCCAAGGCTAGGAAGAGTGCGGCAGCGGCGAAGTTTCGGTAGCGATTCATGATGCGGGGCCTAGGGCTCTGCTAGAGGATCTTTGCCGCCTAATTTCATTTCGAAGCTCTTGTAATCCTCGAGGGAAGCGAAGTGGCGAGAATAGATGTCGATGTCTGTATCGACGCGACCGTAAAGAGCGGGGGCGACATCTACGATGTGGCGCAACGTGACAGATCCGCCCGAGTGGGAAGACTCTTCTGGGGTTAATTCATTTTCGCGGGCTAGTGCTTCGACCTGTGCGTATGCGGCACTATCAGAATCGGCATAGACAATGTATAAGTCCTCACGGAAGAAGCTCCCATTCACTGAGGTTGAATCTCTTTGCTTTATTAACTCAAAAACTGCAATTCCGATGTATGGTTCCATCTAATTTTCCGTTCTTCGAATTCCGCCTAGTTCAGTACGAATTTGAGGCTTTCTTGTTGGATGCCACCACTACTCGAATTGATACACATTGGATTGTTGCTGAAACCTATGCTTACCCTACTACTTCGTTACCCTCGGGGATATGCCTACTCTTCTTGTCGTCCACCATTCCCCAACCCCGCTCCTGCAGGAAGTCTTAAGCCACGTGCTCGAGGGCGCCAACGATCCCGCGCTAGAGGGCGTGGATGTCAAGGTCGTCGAGGCTCTCGATGCCACCATCGACGACCTGACCAGCGCCGACGCCATCCTGCTCGGCACCTCCGCCAACTTCGGCTACATCTCCGGCGCGCTCAAGCACTTCTTTGACACCACCTTCCGGGAGGCTCAGGAAGTCACCAAGGGTTTGCCATTTTCCTACTGGATCCGCGGTGGCTTCGACACCACCGGCGCGGAAAATGCCATGAAAACCATCACGACCGGCTACAAGTGGGAGCTTGCGGCCGAACCCGTCGTGTTTGTCGGTTCGCTTGACGACGACATCTCCGACCGCCTAGTAAATCTCGGTGGCACCATGGCTGCCCAAATTTTGGGCTGATTGAAGATTTAGTGTCGGGGCCGTGAAATAATGGCCAGGTGAAAGATTCAGGGGTGCAAGGGGCGCAAGTGACGTCGTCAAGCGAGAAAAACCGCAAGCCCATGATGAGTCTGCTGGGGCCTGCGTTTGTGGCGGCGATTGCCTACGTGGACCCCGGAAATGTGGCTGCGAACCTGTCTGCGGGCGCGAGCTACGGGTATCTGCTGCTGTGGGTGCTGGTGGTGTCCAACCTCATGGCGATGGTTGTGCAGTACCTGTCGGCGAAGTACGGCCTGGTGACGGGGCGGTCGCTGACTGCAGGTGTTGCCGACCGCTTTGGTTCGAACCGGCCGGGGCGACTGGCGTACTGGGTGCAGGCCGAAATCGTGGCAGCAGCGACGGATGTGGCGGAAATTATTGGTGGTGCCACCGCGCTGTATCTGCTTTTCGGGACGCCGATGCTGCTCGGTGGTGTCATTGTTGGTGTGGTCTCGCTGGGGCTGTTGCTGCTGCAGGGTGGGCGTTCGCAACGCACTTTTGAAGGCGTGATTGTGGCGTTCCTGCTGGTCATTACGGTGGGGTTCCTGGCCGGCCTGTTTGTTACGGGCTTGAGCCTCGGGGAGATGGCCAACGGAATTCTGCCACGCTTCCAAGGCGCGCACACCGTGGTACTGGCGGCGTCCATGCTGGGCGCGACCGTGATGCCGCATGCGGTCTACCTGCACTCCGGGCTGGTGCGCGACCGCGAGTACAAGGTGGAAGATGACGCTTCGCTGCGCCAACACCTGCGTGCCACGCGTATCGATGTCTTCGGTGCCCTCGTGCTGGCCGGGTCGGTGAATATCGGCATGCTGTGTCTTGCGGCCGAAGCGCTTCCGGGAGTGGAGGGGACTGACTCCATCGAAGGTGCCCACGCTGCCGTGACCAGCGCACTTGGTCCCGTGGTGGGCATACTTTTCGGCGTTGGGCTGCTGGCCTCCGGGCTGGCGTCGTCCTCTGTCGGCTGCTACGCCGGCGACCTGATTATGCGTGACCTGTTGAAAGTACACGTGCCGATGCTGGTGCGCCGCATAGTCACCATCATTCCGGCGCTGCTCATTATCGCCAGCGGTGCGGAGCCGACCTGGGCGCTGGTGCTCAGTCAGGTGGTGCTGTCGATTGGTATCCCGTTTGCGCTGGTCCCGCTGGTGTACATGACCTCCTCGCGTGCCGAGATGGGCATCTGGGCCAACACCCCACTACTGCGCCGGGTCGCGTGGGTTATCTGCGGACTCATCATCGCGCTCAACGTGGCGCTGGTGGTCCTGGTGCTGATGGGGAAGGGGTAGTCAGCGGGCGAGGTGGAAGGTAGTAGCTTCCGGGAGGGGGAGGTGGGGGCTTCGTCGTAAAGCGTGCGGGAGATGGTAGACAAAGCTGTCTAGTTGGTGTTAGGGTGGGCGACACGATCACAAGATATCGACGAGAAATGGCCTTTGACAGCGTCGATAGGCAACCGCCCGATTCGCGGACCCGGTGCCCCAAAGGAAGATCAGCCCCACAGACCGCCTGCGGGGAAGAGCGAATAGGAGCGCCAAATGCACACCACAATCAGCGACGTCCACATCATCCACCTCAGCCGTCACACCGCTGACCTCCTCGTCGACGGTCGACCCGTCGCCATCCGGCTGCAAGAAGCCGACATCGACCCCCACTCCCGGAATCTCGTCCAACTCCCCGTCGACCCCGCCTTCTACGCCACCCTCCGCGGCCAACAACGCGCCGACTACCTCAGCGCCCACGTCCGCGACGGCGTACGCTACGGTCGCATCCTCTGGCATGAGCTTGACGACGGCCGCCACTTCCTCACCATCCCCACCGTCGGTGGCTACCACGTGCACCAGGTCTTTGAAGTCCGCCGCAGCCGTGAGGGAGTGTGGAGTCGGCACTGAGCTTGGTGCAGTGAGCTTCGCGTGATGGATGCGGCATTGCGTGGATGAGCGCGGCGCGTGGATGAGCGTGGTGATGAGCGCGGCGCGTCTGATGTAGTGAGCGCGGCGTTGCGTGGGTGAGCGTGGTGATGAGCGCGGCGCGGATGCGAACGGGAAACTCTCCGCCTAGCCTTGGGATATGCAGGTACGAGACTCCGCAACACCCCCGTTCTGGCCCACCGAGGGCGAAGGCGATTTCTACACCGACCCCGCCGCAGCCGTCGACCGGCTCACCGAAATCCACCGGGCAGGAATGGCCTACCTAATCGAGCAGTACACCGCCGCCACTAACGGAAATTCCGGGAGTGGGCCGGTGCGCGCCTACTACCCCGAACTACGCTTCACCGTCCCAGCCGGCAGCGCCGTCGAGGATGTCGACCCCTCCCTGTCACACGGCTTCGTCGACCGCCCGGGAGTGTACGCCACCACCATCACTCGCCCGGTGATGTTCCGCACCTACCTCATAGAGCAAATCAACGACCTGCTCGCCAACCACGGTGGCGAAGTCGAGGTGCGCGTCTCTGACCAGCCCATCCCACTCCGGATGTGCCGCGGCTTCGATGCGGCCGCCGAGGAAGCGGCGGGGAGGGAAGGAGCGTCGGCAAGCGCGTTGGCGGCAGTGGAGAAAACGTTCACCCCCATCGACTCCGCCTGCATTGACGACACCATCGCCGACGGCGAAGCCGACTACCTGGGCCTTCCCATCAAACCTTTGAGCCTCTTTACCGCCCAGCGCATCGACCTCGCCCTCCAGCGCCTCGAGCATTACACCGGGTCGCACGCCGCCAACATCCAGCGCTTCGTACTGTTCACCAACTACCAGCTGCACACCGACGTGTTCCTCGAGTACGCCGCCACCCTCACTCCCGGAAATCCCCGCGGATACACGGCGCTGGCGTGCCCGGGTGGGAAGCGCTACGACATCGGTGCCATCCCCACTCCCGGAATTTGCCGTCAGCACGCGCACGCCTCGCAGATGCCGGCGTACCACCTGCTTCGCGACGACCAATGCGGCATCACCATCATCGACATCGGCGTCGGCCCCTCGAATGCCAAGACCATCACCGATTGCCTCGCCGTCACGCGCCCGCACTGCTGGATGATGGTTGGACACTGTGCTGGCCTCGACGGCCGCATGCGCATCGGCGACATGATTCTCGCCAACGGCTACGACCGCGCCGACGGAGTCCTCGACAACTACGTGCCCCTGGAAAAGCCCATCCCGCCGATTGCGGAAATTCAGCTCGCCGTCACCAACGCGCTCGCCCGCGTCTCCGGACTTTCCGGCGATGAGCTGAAAAAGCGCCTACGCACCGGCACCGTGCTGTCGACCTCCGATCGCAACTGGGAGTGGCGCTCCCAGACCGACCTCTACCGGGAGCTGCAGAAATCCACCGCCATCGGCGTCGAAATGGAATCCGCCACCATCGCCGCCAACGGCTACCGCTTCCGCGTGCCCTACGGCGCGCTGCTCAGCGTCTCCGACATGCCACTGCACGACAAACCCAAACTCCCGAAATCTGCCCGCGAGTTCTACCAATCCTCCAAGGAGGAGCACCTCATGGCCGCCGTGCGCGCGTGCGAGGACATGGCCACCGCTCCCGACACCCTCCACTCCCGGAAGTTGCGTCGGCCGGTGGGAGAGGTTGCGTTCCGGTAGGGCACTTTCGGGAGTGCGTCGTCAAGCCCGTTTGTGCAGATTGTGCATGCTTTACGACGGCTGTGGACAACGCCAAAAAGCGATTGAAGCCGTCCCCTCCCGGACGCTAGCCTTAGCCCCATGACGACATTGGGACTGCTCAGCGCGCTGGCGACACGGGGGATTGACGTGCTCGCCGACCTGCGCGCCGCACTCCCGGAAAAATCCACCGGGCACCGGGAGTTGGCGGCCAGCATCGGCTTCGACCCCTTCCGGCTCAAGCGCCTGCTGTGTTGCGCCGAGCGGCTGTTCGGCACCGTCGAGAAGGATGTTGATGTCGAATCCCGCGACAAAGCCGTCGCGATTGCCCGGGAGCTAAAGCTGTCGCTGGACACGGTCATGCAGATCGACAAGCGCTCCGGGCAGCTCAACAATGTCGAAATCCGGGAGTACTACCGCCTGGACTTCACCCGCGCCGCCGCGGCCTACGACTTCGAGGGCCTCGACACCTACATGCGGACCAAGGTCAAGGAGCTCAACCGCACCGACGAGCCGCCGCAGCACCTGCGCGCCCACGTCTCCCGGAATCCGGACATTCGCGGGATGAAGCACCTGCAGGTCACCGGTCCGGCGAACATGATTGACGACCTGGTCGCGCCGCTGACCGTGCGTGCAGCCGAAATCGCCAAAGCGCACGAGGACTACACCCGGGATCGGTGCGTCGGTCAAGCGCTGGCAGAGCGCCTGGCGCACGGGTCGGAAGGGCCGCTTGACGACGTCGATAAGCTCCGTTACCAGCCCGCGCTCATCGTAACCGCGCAAGACATCGTGGAGTACAGCCCGCGGTTTGCGGCGACCTCCAACGGCTCCGTCCTCACTCCCGGACAATTCGTCGAGGCGCTGCTCGCAGACACCGGCTGGGTGCTGGTCTACGACGAGCACAACACGCCGACCGACCTACTCCCGATGCACAACCCGCGCCTGGCGACGGAGGAGCAGCGCATTGCGATGATCCTCGACAACCCCATCTGCGCGTGGCCCGGGTGCCCGCGCCCCGCCCACGCCGGGCAGGCCCATCACCTGGTCGCCAGGAAAAACGGGGGCGCCACGACCATGGAAAACATGGTTATGACCTGCAAAGAGCACAACGCCGCCAACGATGACGACAGGCAAGGCCTCAACGGGCACCTCGAGCGTGACGACGGCTCCGGCGCGGTCTACCGTCACCCGCCGTCTCCGCACGCGCCGCCCGAATTCAACCTTGCCTTCCCGACAGCTCTCGCGGGGCGGGCCTACTCGGGCTACCGTCAGCGCGAATAGCTTTACATATATACCCGTAGGGGGTATATGTTGGGGTATGGCTAATCAAACTTTTACTGTTACTGGCATGACATGCGGGCACTGCGAGGCGTCGGTGCGGGAGGAAGTCTCTGAACTCCCGGGAATCACCGATGTCCAGGTTGACCGCTCCCGGAATTTCCTCTCCGTGACTTCGGAGGCAGACATCGACACCGCTGCCGTAATCGCAGCAGTGGATGAAGCTGGCTACAAGGCGGTCGCAAACTAACCCCCCCAAAAAAAGAGGAAAGTAGATGTCCGAGCAGCAACTTCTCACTCTTGATATCCCCGTCGGCGGGATGACGTGTGCGTCGTGCGCAAACCGTATTCAACGCAAGCTGAACAAACTTGATGGAGTTAACGCGAGCGTGAACTATGCGACCGAGAAGGCGCATGTGGAGGCGCCGGCGGACATCAACCCGCAGCAACTCATCGACACGATCGTGGCGGCAGGTTACACTGCTGAGCTTCCGCAGGAGGAGTCCGAACAGGAACCGGAAGCTGCTCCCGAAGAAAAAGACCGGGAGCTGCAGGACCTGCGCAATCGCGTCGTCGGCGCTGTCATCCTCACGGTTCCCGTCATCGCGATGTCGATGATTCCTGCCCTCCAATTCACTAATTGGCAGTGGCTGTGCCTCACGCTCTCGGCGCCGGTCTTTGTGTGGGCCGGCTGGCCGTTCCATCGCGCGACGCTGAAGAACCTGCGTCATGGTGAAGTCACCATGGACACGCTGATCACCATGGGTACGACCGCCTCGTTCCTCTGGAGCGTCTGGGCGTTGTTCTTCGGGCGCGCCGGGCTGCCGGGGCTTAAGCACGAGTTCCACTTAACGGTCACTCCCGGCGATGCTGATATGAACATCTACCTCGAGGCGATGGCCGGCATCATCATGTTTGTGCTGCTCGGTCGTTATTTCGAGAAGCGTTCTAAGCGCAATGCTGGTCAGGCGCTCCGGGAGTTGATGAAGCTCGGCGCCAAGGAGGTCTCCGTTCTCGAAAGTTCGGGAGTGGAGAAGCGGCTGCCCGTGGAACAGCTCCGCCCGGGAGTGGTGTTCGTCGTTAGGCCTGGTGAGAAGATCGCGACGGATGGCGTTGTCGTGGAGGGTGCGTCGGCGGTGGATGCGTCGATGCTGACCGGAGAGCCGATGCCTGTCGAGGTCGGCCCTGGCGATGAGGTGACAGGGGCGACGATTAATACGTCTGGGCGGTTGCTCGTGCGGGCGACGCGCGTGGGCTCGGAGACGCAGTTGGCGCAGATGGCAGCGATGGTCGAGGCGGCGCAGACGGGCAAGGCACCGGTGCAGCGGCTAGCGGACCGGGTTTCGGGAGTGTTCGTGCCCGCCGTCATCGCGATCGCCGTGGTCACGCTCGGTGCGTGGTTGCTCACGGGGCACGGCGCGAGTGAGGCGGTCACGGCTGCGGTCGCCGTACTCATTATCGCGTGCCCGTGTGCGCTTGGCTTAGCGACGCCCACAGCGCTCCTGGTCGGCACGAGTGAAGGTGCCAAGGCGGGTGTGTTGCTGCGCGGCCCGGAGGTGCTGGAGTCGGCGCGGAAGGTCGACACGGTTGTGCTGGATAAGACCGGCACGGTGACTACGGGTGTGATGGAGTTGACGGAGGTTCCTCCCACTCCCGAAAATCTGGTGCCGCTTGCCGCTTCGGTGGAAGCGGCGTCGCACCACCCGATTGCGCAGGCAATTGTGCGTGCGGCGGATCCGGATTCCCTACTCCCGGTTTCTGATTTCCGGGATATTCCGGGAGTGGGGGTTGAGGGCACCGTAGACGGCCACCGCATCGAGGTCGGCCGCTCCGGGGAAAATTCCGGGAGTGGGGGGACGGTGGTTGCGGTGCGCCGCGACGGCGAGCTCCTGGGCACGTTGGAGGTGTCGGATTCGGTGAAGCCGACGTCGGCGGCTGCGGTCGCGAAATTCCGGGAGTGGGGAGTGCGGCCGATTCTGCTGACCGGCGACGCCGCCGGCCCTGCGTTTCGCGTTGCGGATAAGGTCGGTATTGCTCGCGAGGACGTGATTTCGGGAGTGATGCCGGAGGATAAGGTCGCGACGATTGAGAAGTTGCAGGCCAGCGGCGCGTCCGTGGCGATGGTCGGCGATGGCATTAATGATGCTGCGGCTCTTGCGCAGGCGGATTTGGGCATGGCGATGGGCACGGGCACCGATGTGGCGATGGAGGCCGCGGATATCACGCTGGTGCGTGGTGATTTGTTGGCGGCTGCGGATGCGCTGCGGTTGTCTCGCCGGACGCTCCGCACGATTCGGTCAAATCTTTTTTGGGCGTTTTTCTACAACGTTTTGGCAATTCCTGTCGCCGCACTGGGGTTGTTGAATCCGATGTTGGCTGGCGCTGCAATGGCGTTTTCGTCGGTTTTTGTGGTCGGCAACAGTCTGCGTCTGCGCGGTTTTCTCCGAGTCAAACAGAAAGTTAAAAAGGAGTAATTCATGAGTGAGTCTTGTTGTTCGTCTCAATCGCATTCGCTTGACGACGGTTCTTGCTGCCATGACACCACTGATCCCGGTTATCTTTCGGAGAAGCGGCGTTATGAGTCCCGTATTCGTCGCATTGAGGGGCAGGTTCGTGGCATTGGTCGGATGATTGAGAACGAAGAGTACTGTATCGATGTTTTGACCCAGATTTCGGCGGTGAATTCGGCGTTGAAGTCGTTGGCGTTGACTCTTCTGGATGCTCATCTTCATCACTGTGTGGTGCATGCGGCTGAGGGTGGCCAGGAGGAGTTGGATGCCAAGCTGGAGGAGGCCTCGGCGGCAATCGCTCGGCTGGCTAAGTAACTCCCGGAAAAATTCCGGGAGTGGGGTGGCCGTCGTGAAGCGAAACGGCGGTCAGCGGTCGGTGGTCGGGTGCCGTCTTTTGCTTTCGGTTGTTGGTTGCACTGGTGGTGTCGATAGTGCCACTTGAATTCTACGTTTCCCCTGTTCGTCGGCGTGTTTTGGGAAAATCGGATTTGTTGGGTAGTCTTTAACGACGTTGGAGGATTCGACTAGCGGCCTATGTCACACGCCTGGAACGCGTGCGGGAGTCACATCCCTCGTGGGTTCAAATCCCACATCCTCCGCAAATGGGAACCCTCAGGTAGAAAACTACCTGGGGGTTTTCCCGTATCCATGCTGGTAAGGCACCATAAAGCATACACAATAAGTATTGACTCGTCTCAACTGATATCGTTTGAACTGTCACGAAAAGCTGTCACGCGGCGGTGGGCACGCACGCGAAAGGTTTTCACCTTTAATGGCACGCAGAACAAAGGGGCTTACCCCCCTGCCGTCTGGAAACGTCCGGGCACGCTACCAACACAAAGGCCGGACTTACTACAAGACTTTTCCTAACATGGAGCAGGCGAGAGCCTGGCGAAGCAAAGAGCTAACATTAATCCACGATGATGTTTGGACTCCGCCGGCCGAAAGAGAAGGTAGAAAGAAGCGCACCGGGCTAACGGTCGCTGAGTATTTCGAGACCCTGCCAACGAAACGGAATTGGGAACCGACCACAGAACGCGGTTACAGGTCAATGTTCACCAACGACATTGCGCCGACTTTCGGAGAAATGCACCTAGCGGCGATTACACGCGCCGAAGTACGCAAATGGTATGACAGCATGGTCAAGGCCAATAAAGACCGTAAAAAGCGGAATAGGGACGTTTATAGCCTGCTTAAAACGATCTTCTCCCAAGCGGTTGAAGATGAACTTGTCCAAGTCAGCCCCGTGAACATCCCAGGAGCGTCTACGCGACCGTCTGCCAAAAAAGAGCAGGAGATCCCCACGGCACAGGAGTTCGCCAAGCTAGTTGCCGCAGTCCCCGAACGGTATCGAGTCCCCACAATGGTCGCAGCCGTGTGCGCGCTACGCATTGGCGAATGGGCGGAACTTCGCCGAAAAGACGTGCGTAGGGACTCGGCTACAGGGGTTATGAAAGTCCACGTATGCCGACAAGTCCGTGAAGCTAAAGGGAAAAGCGGAAAGGTTGTGGTGCCGTTTACGAAGACCAAACAGGATCGTTGGGTCACAGTACCCGCCGCAATCGTTCCTGCACTTGAACAGCACATTGGCACCTATGCAGGGGCGGGGCGTGACGGTTTACTGTTCCCGAACAAAGAAGGGGACTGGGTAGACCGTCGCCGCTTTAATCGAATGCTCAAGGCCGCATGTCACGAAGCGCTGGGACATGACAATATCCATAGCCACATTCTTCGGCACTATGGCGGTACTCAATTCGCTATGGCGGGCGGCACAATGGCTGAGACTATGGCGAGGTTGGGGCACACAACTACGTCAGCGGCTTTGCGTTATCAGCACGCGGCCGAGGTGCGCGATGTTGAGGTCGCTAACCGCATGGTTATGCCGTTGGTTGCGGTGCCAGACGTAGCGTAAGACGAGAAGTAAAAGGCCCACCCCCCGTTGTGATGTCTATCACACAACGGGGTTTTTCTTACCCACTGGTTCGCAAGCGCATGCGAGTCTGGCCATGAATAAAACACACGTTCCCTTAGTTGTTTGGTGAGTGAAAACTAGTCCCTGTAGACCCCTGTAGGTCACTGTAGGCCACTGTGTGCCATAAGATGAAACGCAAGAAAAACGCATAATATGCGATATGTTGCAATATATTACGTGTTGCAAAAACGAGACAGCTAATGATAAAGCGAGTCAAGAGAACCTGACACCAGCACAACCAGGCCAAACAAGATAATATATGTCGTATCCAAACAAGTCATTACCTTCGACACATCACTTCGATTCAGTGCGTGCCCACCACGTAAGGGGGTAGCGACCCGTTTGGATGATCACCCCACTTAGAGCCAGCTACAGCCACCAAAGCAATACAAGGAAGAGTGAGAACGAGTAGTTAAGAAAGAGAGAAAATCTAAGTGGAAACATCATCTAAATGGGTTAAAGTTTCCGAAATTGCGAACGAATACGGCCTAACTAAAACAACCGTCTACAACCTCGTTCGTGACGGAAAAATCGAAGCTAGCTACATCACGAAACGACAGCTCCGCATCAACCGCGACTCTATGCAAGCGCACGTCAAAGCAAACGCCGCATAAGACAACCGCAACCACACAGATACGGAGAACCATCGTGATCAATATCAAGAAAATCGCAACCAGCGCCGGATACAACACAACTACCGGCACCGATCTCAAAGCAGAACCGGACACAATCAACCTGCAAGCCCTCAGCGACGATCTACGCGCATACGAGGATCTAACCGGCGAATAGCCCGCTGACGAACTGATCGAGCAGCACCTAACCGCCTATCAGTGGTGCCACACATGCAGCCACAAACCAGGCTCACCAGTTCGTAATGGCATCGCATGGCAAATCGGCCTAGACACCGGAACCTACGGCAACACCACCGAACTGCTACTAAGCCGCCGCCACCGCCGGCAGCTCCCTAACGTCCCGAAAGTCCGCGATTGGGAACTATTCGGCGCCGACGAATACCTAGCCCGGCGCCAATGCCGCGAAGAAAAGCGACGCAGCCAGGGCAACACTCAGCCGGGCGGGTTTTACGACTCATGGACACCACGCGACCAGCTCGAACGTTTCGGGTTCGTAGAGCCTGTCACAAGCGAACTGCTAGGCGCCGTGACCACGCACGACACCGGTAACGCCGTGAATTTCTGGCAGCGTAGCGACACCCCGGCCGTGGTGTACGTACAGACCACGACACAGGAAAAGGAGGGCGTAGCAGTCCCCTTAGACGGGGAAGATCTGTACTGGCTCGCTGAGGTTATCACGGAGATTCTGGCAGACCAGGGCGAGGGGGAGATTAGCTAGTGACCACAGCAAAAACCCCCGGTTGGGAAACCCGGGGGCTAAATAAAGAGCTAAAAGGTGCGCGTAGCAATTATAGCGTATCCCCGCCGGTAAAGCCTATGGTTTGGGAAACGTTAGCGGAAGAAGCCTTAGCGCTACTAGCGTCCTGCACTGCTGAAATGACCGTGTACGTAATCAATCAGCACAAACTTAACGCGCAGCATTTTCCCGCGCTCTACAAGCTGGCATACCTAGACATTTCCAAGCGCGCCCATGCCCTCGTAAAGAGCGGTAAACCGTTAGACCGTGTGGACATGGTGGAGGTCGGTCAATGGCTACAGGAACAGCAGGAACGCGCCGGAACGCAGGTGTGGCGACGTATCACCGGCAATCAACTGTTTTCCCCAGCCGTGCCGTATGGAATGGCGGAAACAGCGCTAATCGACCGCGCCGTAAAGGAGTTGAAGCAGCAACACAAATTCCAGTCGATTAACAACGTTCGGGAATACCTTACCGACTACTTGAACACCGGAGATCTTAAATACGCGATGTTGGCCGGGAACCGGCTCGCAGAGACGCTCAAAGACTGGAAAGAGGTGGCAGTATGATAAGCCCTTTTGAAAAATATCTACATGTCACTGAGATTAGAGATTGGGGTTATTTATACGCTTTGACCTGCTTTAATATGTCTCAATTCCGTATTGAGATTGGCTGAGATTGGGGGGTTGAAATGCAAGAAAAACTGTATGTGTTCAGCTCGTCTACCAGTCTCGATAATGCCGATGTACTCTACCGGCAGGTTTTTAAGGTTGATGGGTACGCCACTCTGTTCCGCAAGGAGTGCGGGGATTATTACTTGTGGTCTGATGGGGTTTGGGCTGACTGTCGTCGCAGTCGCGCGGAATCAGTACTAGCCAACCGGCTTGTTAATGCCCGTGTCCGCGCGATTCGGCCACCCTTGACGGGCGGGGGCGCAGGGTCGGCGCTCGATGATCCGCAGGAGCGGGAAGAGCAGCAGTCCCTAGAGTGGTCGGCGTCTAAGGTAGTCGCACTCGTTGACGGCATGGGGCAGCTCCACCCGTATGAAGAGCAGGATCTGGAAACCTCGCAGCGCTATATTGGTATGGCTAATGGCATGTACGACGTGGACACGGGGGAACTGCTGGACTGGTCTCCTCGGTTTGGTAATGAGTGGCGACTTCCGTTCGACTACCAACCCGAAGCTACGTGCCCAACGTTCGATAGCTACCTGGACTCGATAACGGAGGGCCTGCCACAAACGAAGAGGTTCCTACTGCAGTGGCTCGGCTATCTCGTATCCGGGCGGACGGACCTGCAAAAGGGTGTGTACTTGATGGGTGCAACCCGCTCGGGTAAGTCAACGTTCGCAGATGTATGCGCGGCATTGGTTGGGGAATCTAACACGGCGGCACCACGCGGAGACGTGGGGCAGTTCTCTACAAAGCAGTGGGAGGGTAAAAGCCTGGTGGCGTTTTCCGATGTCCGCAGCGTCAACGACCCCCGCAAGCTCGCTGAGATCCTGTTGCAGGTTATTGGCAATGATCGGGTGACCGTGGAGGGTAAAGGCAAAGATGAACGCACCGTTCGGCTCCATTCGCGGGTGATGGTCTGCTCCAATACTGCAATCCCTATTTACGATATTGCCGGGGTTGCCCAAAACAGGTTCATTGGCGTGTACCTGCCTATCTCATTTAGGGGCAAAGAAGATAGCGACCTGGGGCGGCGTATCGCGGCGGAAATGCCCGGCATTTTTAACCGCGCCCTCGATGGGCTGGCAGACCTCGAAAAGCAAGGAACATTCACTGAACCGGAACAACATGGCTACGTCATGGACCAACTGCGGATTGCAGGGTCAGCCGTTTCAGAGTTCTACAGCGAAGCGCTGGAAGCTGCTGGCATTGAGCATGTGCTGAGTGTGCAAGACATTAGAACCGCACTCGACGCATACCTCACAAGGCAGGGAATCACTAAGGTTCCACGGGAGGAAAAGACTCTCAACGGCATCGAAGGGCGCTGTGCCCAATTGGACTATGAAGTCTCCAAACCTAAAGACGATGACGGAAAGAGTTGGCGCTGTGTCTCGGGCGTGAAGTTCACAGCACAGTTCGCCACCTATCGCACGACCCACAGCGACAACGCGGAGCGTGCTCGAAACGCACAGGCGCGCAGGGGCGACAAACCCAACATGCAACCACGAGACGAAAAAGCCGGTCACCCCGCACAGCTACAGCTGAATTAGGGGTTTATCTCAGCAATCTTAGCGAATCTCAACCACTGAATACGCTGCATTATTGCAGTTCAGAGACGGTATCTAGGGGCTTATCTTCCAATCTCAGTGTTTTGCAAAATTCTCCACTGAAAAACACGACAACACCAGCCGGGGATAAGTCCTAACCCGTCCAACATTGATGAAACTGTCACGTGCCCAACTCGTTCCCGGGCGCACGCGCGCGCGGTATATAGTCCAGAAACAAAAGAGCGCTGTGGCTCGTTTTAAGCGCTTGGGGGCTACTTAGGTATGTGCGCTTATCGTTCAACGCTTTAGAAGTGATTTGTGAACAGGGGTTTTGCAGAGTTTTGGGCGGGGCACACCGTCTATCGCCTAGCGAGACGCTAGAGCCTACGCGCACCGGGCTAAACCACGGCAGGGGCGGGGTATAGGTGCACCGCGCGACAATTTCCCCTACGCCCCGGTATCAGCCCGGCGCGCCGGGCGGGTCTAGTGGGTTACTCAGCGTCCATGTGTTCCCGCATGGCTCGATTGAATACGTCGGCAATATCGGCGCCCGCGTTTCGGTCAATGCTGAGTATCTGGTCTGTGATGATCTCTAGGTGAGTATCGGTGATTGGTTCGCCCTCACCGGGACTTGGTACGCCTGGGAACATTGCGGCCATGAGAAGGCTGGATAGCCCCTCATAGATCCGTTCTGTGAGTGTTGGCTGAGTGTCCATAGTTGGGTTGGTTTCCTTTGGCTTTAGGCTGTCACGGACTGAGACTGTCACGAAAAGCTGTCACGCGACATGGTAAGCGGGTGAATAAGTGCCCCTCACCAGCGGAGGAGCGAAAAAGTGGCGAAATCCCACATCCTCCGCAGATTGAAAACCCCCGGTTATCGCCGGGGGTTTTCTTATGTTTTCAGCCATATACGCCACTCCGGAGTACAGTTAGTTTTGTACGTCGAAGCACGGAGTGGTCATTATGTTTAATAAGCGCCCGAGAATCCGAAGAGCCGGTCGAGACCGTACAGGTGCTCCTTTCGGCTCTTTAGGTTCTGGCCGGAAATTACGAGCTGCCATCGCGGCGGTGTCGGCTGTATCGCTCGCCACGCTGGCGGCGGGTTGTGGTTCGGAGGCTCAGCAGGATTCGGCGCCGGTACTGCGGATTATGGGTCCGGCGGATGGTTCGGATCAGTATACGCAGGCGGCGCAGAAGTGCTCGGATGCGTCGGGCGGGAAGTATCGCCTGGAGTATGACATTTCGGCGAAGCAGACGGATGATCAGCGTCTTCAGTTGGCTCGTCGCATTGTGGGCGGAGATTCCTCGTTCGACATAATGGGCCTTGATGTGACGTGGACTCCGGAGTTTGCGGAGGCGGGCTGGGCGCTCCCACTCCCGGAAGATATGGCCGAGCGCGTTACGGAGGGTACCCTGTCGGGTCCGTTGGATACGGCGACGTGGCAGGATCAGCTCTATGGTGCTCCGTTGAATACGAATACGCAGCTCCTGTGGTATCGAAAGTCGCTGGTAGATGGCCCGCCGAAGACGTGGGATGACTTAATCGCGACGGGGGAGAGGCTCGCCGATGAGGGCAAGCCGTCGATGATTGGCGTCCAGGCTGCCCAGTTTGAGGGCTCGGTGGTGTGGCTCAATTCGATGACAGCGTCGGCGGGCGGTCAGCTAGTCGCGCCGGATGGGCAGTCGGTCACAATTGCGGATAACGATGCCGCGGAGCGCGCCTTGAGCACCATGCATCGCGTGGCCACGGCGAAGGGGCATGACCCGTCGATTTCGCAGTCGGATGAGAACCAGGCTCGTCTGGCATTCGACCGCGGCGATGCATTTGCGCAGGTGAATTACCCATTTGTTTATGCCGGTGCGAAGGAGAAGGCGGAGTCGGGAAATCAGGTGGCCAAGGAGGTCTTCGAAGACATGGCCTGGACCACCTACCCGGCGATGGATGAGGGCACACCGGCGCAGGTCACGATTGGTGGCCTTAACCTTGCGGTGCCGTCGACGTCGAAGCACCCGGAGCTCGCTTTCGAGGCCATCGACTGCCTGCGCAATGAGCAAAACCAGCTCAACAACGCGTTGAAGGGTGGTCTGCCGCCGACGTTGGCGAAGCTTTACACGCAGGCCACGGATGAATTCAAGGAGGAATACCCGTTCTACCGCGAG
Source organism: Corynebacterium amycolatum (assembly GCF_016889425.1). Taxonomy (NCBI): domain Bacteria; kingdom Bacillati; phylum Actinomycetota; class Actinomycetes; order Mycobacteriales; family Corynebacteriaceae; genus Corynebacterium; species Corynebacterium amycolatum. The sequence goes on along the minus strand of NZ_CP069513.1, from coordinate 489,534 downwards.
ATCTACGAGCAGTTGAACACGTTGGAGGAAGCCGATTCGGCTGAGCTGTCGCAGGAGGAGCGGGCGCTGTTACCGTCGCCACGCACGGCCGGTGTGGTGACGCGCCCGAAGTCCCCTGCGTACCAGTCGTTGTCGATTTTGATGGCGTCGCGCATTAGTCCACCGGAGGATGTTGATGCGAAGTCGCTGGTCGGCACGCTTGATGAGGAACTTCAGGCGGCCGTGAACTCGGAAGGCCTGGTGCCGTAAATGTCTGATAAATCTACGAAAACTAAGTCTGCGCTTTCCGACGGGCGCCGCGCCGAGCGTCGCCTCGGTCTGCTGTTGGTGGCTCCTGCGCTGATTTTGATGCTGGCGGTGACGGCGTACCCCATTGGGTACGCGATTTGGCTGTCGCTGCAGCGCTATGACCTGCGTTTCCCCGATGACCGCGAGTTTATCGGCCTGCAGAACTACGCATCCGTGTTGACCAGCAGTTATTGGTGGGAAGCGCTGGGCGTGACGGCGTTTATCACGCTGGTTTCGGTGGCGGTTGAACTGGTGCTTGGCATGGCTATCGCGATGGTGATGTACCGCGCGATTTTCGGCCGCGGCCTGATCCGCACGGTGGTGTTGATTCCGTACGGCATCGTCACGGTGGCGGCGGCGTACTCGTGGAATTACGCGTGGACGCCGGGGACGGGGTATCTCGCTAATTTGCTTCCCGACGGCACCGCGCCGCTGACGGAGCAATGGCCGTCGATATTTATCATTATCGGCGCTGAAATTTGGAAGACGACTCCATTCATGGCGCTGCTGCTTCTTGCGGGTCTGGCGCTGGTGCCTGACGACGCGCTGAAGGCGGCCGAGTTGGATGGTGCGGGTTTCTGGCAGCGCTTTTTCAGGATCACGTTGCCGCTGATGAAGCCATCGATTGTGGTGGCTCTGCTGTTCCGCACTCTGGATGCTTTCCGAGTGTTCGACAACATCTACATTCTGACCAAGGGCAATAATGGCACTGGTTCGGTGTCGATTCTGGGTTACAACAACCTGTTTAAGGCGTTCAACCTGGGTATTGGTTCAGCAATTTCGGTGTTGATCTTCGTGTGCGTGGCGCTGATTGCAATTGTGTTCGTCAAGGGCTTCGGGGCCTCGTCGCCAGGCGCGGCCACGGGCAAGAATAATTAGGAGGCGATTGCAGTGCACAACACGGATAAGACACCGAAGCAACGCGTCGCATGGACAATCGGCATCGCTTTGGTGGTCATTTACGCGCTGGTGCCGGTGCTGTGGATTGCCAGCTTGTCGTTCAAGCCGACAACCGATCTGCACGATGGCCACTTCATCCCGCGCAATTGGACGTTGGATAACTACCGCGGCATCTTCCAGACCAGTGAATTTACCCGCGCGCTGATCAACTCGATTGGTATTGGGCTGATCACAACGCTGCTGGCGGTAATTGTCGGCACGATGGCGGCCTACGCAATCGCTCGCCTGGAGTTTCCAGGCAAGTCGGTGATTTTGGGAGTCTCGCTGCTAATCGCCATGTTCCCGCAGGTCTCCCTGGTCAGCCCACTGTTCGACATCGAGCGCAAGCTCGGTCTGTTCGACACCTGGCCGGGCCTGATTCTGCCGTACATCACTTTCGCACTTCCGATGGCGATCTTTATTCTGTCCTCCTTCTTCCGGGAGATTCCCTGGGAGCTGGAGAAGGCGGCGCAAATGGACGGCGCGACCCCTTTCCAGGCATTCCGCCTGGTGGTGGCGCCGCTGGCGATTCCGGGAATTGTCACCGCTGCAATTCTGGTGTTCATCTTCGCGTGGAATGACTTCCTGTTGGCGGTGTCGTTGACCTCGACGGAGGCGGCACGTACGGCACCGGCGGCGATGGCGAACTTCACCGGCTCGTCGCAGTTCGAGGAGCCGACCGGTTCCATCGCGGCGGCCGCGATTGTCATCACCATTCCGATTGTCATCTTTGTGGTTATTTTCCAACGTCGAATTGTCGCTGGTCTTACCTCCGGCGCAGTCAAGGGCTAAAGAAGGTTAGAGCTAAAAATGGCTGAAATTGAACTAAAGCACGTGTACAAGCGCTTTCCTGATGGTCACATCGGTGTGGAAGACGCGAATCTCAAAATCGACGACGGCGAGTTCATCATCCTCGTCGGCCCCTCCGGTTGCGGTAAGTCGACGATGCTGAACATGATTGCAGGGCTGGAGGACATCTCCGAAGGTGACCTGCTCATCGACGGCGAGCGCATGAACGATGTCGCTCCGAAGGACCGTGATATCGCCATGGTGTTTCAGTCCTACGCGCTGTACCCGCACATGAACGTCCGCGAGAACATCGCTTTCCCGCTCAAGCTGGCAAAACTGCCGAAGAAGGAGATCGAGAAGAAGGTCAACGAGGCCGCCGAAATTCTCGATCTGACGGAGTTCCTCGACCGCAAGCCCGCGCATCTCTCGGGTGGTCAGCGTCAGCGCGTGGCGATGGGCCGCGCCATCGTCCGCCGACCGAAGGTCTTCCTCATGGACGAGCCGCTCTCAAACCTGGACGCCAAGCTCCGCGTCCAGATGCGCACCGAAATTGCCCAGCTGCAGGAACGCCTCAGCACCACCACTGTCTACGTCACCCACGATCAAACTGAGGCCATGACGTTGGGCGACCGCGTCGTCGTGCTGAAAAAGGGCGTTATCCAGCAAATTGGCGCTCCGCAAGAGCTCTACCACCGACCGGTCAACGTCTTCGTCGCCGGCTTCATCGGCTCGCCCGCCATGAACTTCCTGCCTGCCACTGTGCTTGACGACGGCCACAGCGTCGACACCGCCCTGGGCCACCTGCCACTCCCGGAAAAATTTGCCCCGGGCCGGAAGGCTATCGTCGGCTTACGACCAGAGGCTTTCGAAGACGCCGCCCTGACCGACGACAATTGCGATGCACCAACGGTCGAGGTCGAGGTGTCCGTCCTGGAGGCGATGGGCTCCGAGCAGTTCATCCACTTCCCACTCCCGGAAATTGATTTGAAGGGTCATGCCGCAGCTGAGGAGGCTGGCCTGGCGGATAACCCGCATGCCATGTTGGTGGCTCGAGTCGATGCGGAGTCGAATGTGCGTCGAGGTCAGAAGATTACGTTGGCCATCAACACGGACAAGTTGAATGTCTTTGATTCTGAGTCAGGTGAGAACTTGGCGTTGAAGGCTAAGAACCAAGACTAAAACTGTTGGCCTGGCAGTGGTGTGACTTTTTGTACGTAGCTGTAGTAGGCTGTCTTCACGGATCCCATGTGGCGTCCATCTCGTGAACTCCCCCAGGGCAGGAATGCAGCAAGGGTCAGCGAGCTCTGACGGGTGCGTGGGGTCCCCTTTTTTTATCCCCGGCGTTCTTCTGGCACTTGTGGCAAGGTTTCGGGCACTTGTCGACGGTTTCCTGTGACCTATCGATGTTTTTCGGCACTTATCCCCGCGATATTGGCCAGGCCATTTCACCTATCGATGAGCTATTCACTTATGGCCACGCTGCAGCGCATCGATAGGTGAATACCTTGGCCACAAGTGGTCGCGTTTCGCGTTCGCTGGTCTGGAAGAATACTGTGTATGAGCGATGCCAACGACATGCGAGTGCCACCGCAGGCAACACGAGAACCGCTAGAAACTCCAGAACCACAACAGCCACAGGCCCGAGAAGTCCCAGCGCCAATGGGCGTGTGGGATTCCTTCCGGTTCGCAGTTTCTTCACCGAAGCGCCTGCGCACCGAGCTGCTGGCTGGCGCAGCGGTGTCGTTCGCGCTGATCCCCGAGGTCATTTCGTTTTCCATCTTGGCGGGCGTGGACCCGGCGGTGGGGCTGTTTAGCTCGGTGATTATGGCCATCGTGATTGCCTTCACGGGTGGTCGCCCGGCCATGATTACCGCTGCCGCTGGTTCGGTTGCGCTCGTCGTCGCGCCGTTGTCGCGGACGTACGGGATGGATTACCTCATCCCGACGGTGTTGCTCGCGGGCGTGTTGCAGATTGCTTTTGCGGCGTTGGGGATCGCTAAGCTGCAGCGTTTCATTCCGCGTGCGGTCATGATTGGCTTTGTCAACGCGCTGGGCATCCTCATTTTCACCGCGCAGCTGGAGCATCTCATCGATGTGCCGTGGCTGGTGTATCCGCTGGTCGCTCTGGGTATTGCAATTATGGTGTTCCTGCCCCGCGTGTTCACCGCGATTCCGGCTCCGCTGGTAACTGTGCTCGTCGTCACGCTTGTTGCGGTGTTGGCGGATTGGCGCGTGCCGAACGTGAGCGATATGGGTGAGCTCCCGGAATCTCTCCCGCAGCTGCTGATTCCGAATGTGCCCCTGACCTGGGAGACTCTGCAGCTGATTGCGCCGTATGCGGTGGGCGTGGCGATTGTCGGCATCATGGAATCGCTGATGACGGCGAAGCTCGTGGACGACATCACCGACACGCATTCGGACAAGACCCGTGAGACGTGGGGACTCGGTGTCGCGAATATCGCGGGCGGTTTCTTCGGCGGTATCGCTGGCTGCGCGATGATTGGTCAGACGATGGTGGGTGTGAAGGAATCGTCGGGACGCACTCGCTTGACGACGCTCTTTTCCGGCGTCTTCCTGCTCATTCTGGTCCTTCTGCTCAGTTCCGCAGTCGGTGCGATTCCGATGGCGGCGCTGGTTGCGGTGATGGTCGTGGTGTCGGTGGACACGGTCGATTGGCGCTCGATTTCCCCGCGGACATTGCGCCTGATGCCGCGTTCGGAGACGGTGGTGATGCTGGTGACGGTCATCGCCACGCTGGCGACGGATAACCTCGCCATCGGCGTAGTTTCGGGTGTGGTCGTGGCGTCGCTGATGTTCGCGCGCCGTGTCGCTCACCTGGTCAGGATCGAAGTGCTTGACGACGACCCCAGCGCCCACTCCCGGACGTACAAGGTGCGGGGTCAGCTGTTCTTCGCCTCCAGTAACGACCTGGTGTACCAGTTCGACTACACCGACCCTGCGCAGCGCATTGTGATCGACATGTCGGAGGCCGAAATTTGGGATGCTTCCACGGTGGCGGCATTGGATTCGGTGCGGGTCAAGTTTGCTGACCGGGGCAAAGAGGTGGAAATTATCGGCTTGGAGGGGCCGAGTAAGCAGCGTCTGGATGCTCTGTCGGGGAAGTTGTAGAAATCCCAATCCGGAGTATGCCTTACACTTAGTTGCAAAGCCAGATGCGGCGCGGGGAAAAGGTTTTCCGTGCCAGGTTTGTCAGGTTTTAACTTATGTCCGATACCTGGGAGGGTGCGTACACCATGGCCGTGGATTCCTTTGATGTTCAGCAGTTGGCGGCACACAAGGATGAGTTTGCGAAGGCATATGAGGAACTGAAGTCCCGTAACCTCGCACTGAATTTGACTCGCGGTAAGCCGTCGTCGGAGCAGCTTGATTTCGCGAATGCCCTGCTGGGTCTCCCGGCGCCGGATTACATTTCGGTTTCTGGGGAGGACGTCCGCAATTACGGCAACGCCAAGGGTATTACTGATATCCGCGCTATCTGGGCGGAACTGATGGATCTGCCGGTGGAAAACGTCCTGGCACAGGATGCTTCCAGCCTGAACATCGAGTTTGACCTGATTTCGTGGGCCATGCAGTTCGGCAACGTCGACTCGGAACGCCCGTGGAACGAGGAGCCGGTGCTTAAGTGGCTGTGCCCGGTTCCGGGGTATGACCGTCACTTTTCCATTACGCAGCACTTCGGCATTGAGATGATCCAGGTGCCGCTGAACGAAGACGGTCCGGATATGGATGTCGTGGAGAAGCTGGTTGCCTCTGACCCGCAGATTAAGGGCATGTGGAATGTCCCGATGTTCTCGAACCCGACGGGCGTGACCTACAGCGCTGAGGTCTGCCGTCGTCTGGTTGAAATGGAAACCGCTGCTCCGGATTTCCGTCTGATGTGGGATAACGCCTACATGGTTCACACGCTGACGGATGAGTTCCCGGAGATTCACAACGTCATTAAGTGGGCGGAAGAGGCGGGCAATCCGAACCGCGTGTGGGCATTCGGCTCGACCTCGAAGATCACCTTCGCTGGTGCCGGCGTTGCTTTCTACGCTTCTTCGGATGCCAACTTGGAGGATTACCTCAAGCACGCTGGTATCCGCGGCATTGGCCCGAACAAGGTCAACCAGCTGGCTCACGCCAAGTTCTTCGGTGACGCGGAGGGTGTGCGCGAGCAGATGCGCCGTCATGCCGGGTCGCTGGCTCCGAAGTTTGAGAAGGTTCTGCAGATTCTGGATGAGCGCCTGACGGAGTACGGCGTGGCAGAGTGGTCGAAGCCGACCGGCGGTTACTTCATCAACCTCGACGTGGTTGATGGCACCGCTCGTCGCGTGGTGGAGCTGGCTAAGGAGGCCGGTATTGCGCTAACCGGTTCTGGTTCTTCCTTCCCGCTGAAGCAGGATCCGAATGACCGCAACATCCGTCTGGCACCGTCGCTGCCTCCGATGGAGGAGCTCGAGGTCGCTATGAACGGCGTCGCTACCTGTGTGCTGCTCGCCGCCGCCGAGAAGGCGACTGCCTAGGCCAAGCAAGCCAGGTAGGTCGGGATAGGACTGTATGAACTTCGAAGAGACGAAGTTTTGGGTCTCCGGGCTTTTCCCCGGAGACCCCCAGGTCGGCGAGTATGTGACGGAGCTGCCGGCCAGTGGTCGGCACGGGCAGGAACACGATTCGGCACCGCTTCGGGTCGCTGAGTTCTCGCTTTACGACGAGCCGGAGTGCCAAGCGAACGAGCGTCGTCCGGAAACGGCAGCCGCCACGGTGGAGTTGGGTCGCAACTACTGTGGCCTGACCGGCGCAGCGGAGACCGATATCCGTGTGGAACTTTTCGCCGTCGCCTACGCGGACTTTCCCGTGGCCACCATGGTCGCGGCCGCGGGAGCGCTGGTGGAGGAAGAGCCGGAGTTTCTCTCGCCAATTCCGGGCCGTGTCATCCCGAATGCGGTGCGGCTGGTGTCCGATCGGGTTGCCGAGGTAGGGGAGTCGTCGTCAAGCACTGCCTTTACCGTGGTGCACGTGCTGTGCACGGTACCGTACGTGTGGAGCGACGGGGTGCCGAATGTGTCCGAGATGCCGGGCAAAATCAGCCTGCATGAGGGCGATGTGGAGTCCCCGCAGGGGCGCATGACCACGATGACGCAGCTGGTGCCGATCACGGATGCGGAGCTGGAGTTTTATGAGCAGCAGGGTCCGCAGGCGCTGATGCAGAAGTTGGCCGAAGTGGATGCTGACCTGCGGGATTGGTGCCGTGAGTCGGTTGTTTCCCAGGAGGGTTCGAACTAGCCGATCCGGGGTGGAAGGTAGGCTGAGCACGTGGCTCTGTATAGGAAGTATCGTCCGGCATCGTTCGCCGAAGTGGTGGGGCAGCGGCACGTAACTGACCCGCTGTCGGCGGCGTTGGAATCTCGGGATGCGCAGGGGCGTCCCAACCGCATTAACCATGCGTATTTGTTTTCCGGGCCGCGTGGCTGTGGCAAGACCTCGTCGGCGCGCATTATGGCGCGCAGTTTGAACTGTGCGGAGGGGCCGACGGCCACACCGTGTGGTCAGTGTGCGTCGTGTCGTGCGTTGGCGCCGGGTGGCCCGGGCAATTTGGACGTTATTGAGCTGGACGCGGCTTCGCACAATGGTGTGGAAGATATGCGTGAGCTGCGGGAAAAGGCTATCTTCCAGCCGGCGGAGTCGCGCTACCGCATCTTCATTATTGATGAGGCGCATATGATTACCGCCTCGGGTTTCAATGCGCTGTTGAAGATTGTGGAGGAGCCGCCGGAGCACCTCATCTTCATTTTTGCGACCACGGAGCCGGAGCGTGTGCTGCCGACGATTCGCTCCCGTACGCATCACTACCCGTTCCGGTTGCTGACTCCGCCGGATATGCGCGGGTTGCTTGAACGTGTGGTGACGGCCGAGGGCGTGCAGGTGGACCCGGACGTGTATCCGCTGGTCATCCAGGCCGGTGGTGGTTCGCCGCGTGATTCGCTGTCGATTATGGATCAGTTGATCGCTGGCTCTGGCACCGATGGCGTGGATTATGAAACTTCTGCGGCCATTCTCGGTGTCACTGACAGCGTGATTATCACGGATGCGATCGAGGCGCTGGCAGCTGGTGATCGCGCGGCCATGTTTAGTGTGGTCGGGCGTGTGATTATGTCGGGTCAGGATCCGGCGCGGTTTGCCTCGGATCTCCTTGGACGGGTGCGTGATTTGCTGGTGCTCTCGGCGGTGCCGAATGCGCTGGAGCAGGGTCTTGTGGAGATTCCGGAGAGCCAAATCGACGGTGTGCTGGAGCAGGCCGGAAAGATTCCTCCGGCTACCCTGACGCGCTTCACGCAGGTGCTCTCTGATGGTCTGCGGCACTTCCGCGGCGTGACGTCGCCGCGTTTGCTGCTCGAGGTTCTCTGTGCGCGCATGCTCCTGCCCGCCACCGAAGACTCCGTGGAGTCGCTGCTGCAGCGCGTAGAAGCATTGGAGCACGGCAGGCCCGCGCTTGCCGACGGTTCGGGGGCTGCAACGCCCGCAGCGGCACCGGTGTCTTCCGATGCGGGTGCGGCTGAAGCGTCGCCGATGCAGTCTGGCCAGTCGGCTCGGGAGGCATGGCGTCAGCGGAATGCCCAGCGGAAGAAGGGTGCGCAGTCGGTTTCGGTCACTCAGCGCGGACGTACTGAGCAAGCAGCGCATGTGCCGTCCCAGGCACAGCCAGAACCCCAGCCGGAACCGCAGCCTAAGGTTCAGTCGGAACCCGTTGAGCAGCAATCGGCGCCAGCGGCAGCGGTGTCGCAGGAGTCGGTAACTGAGCCGAAGCCTGCACCAGAAGCACCTACTGCGCCCGCTGAGCAGCCTGAGCAGCCTACGCAGGCTACGCCGGCCGAATCAGTTGAGCAGTCACAGCAGACCGAACAACTGCAGCAGCCGGAATCGGCTGAGCAGCCGTTGTCCGAGGAAGAGGCTCAGGCAGAGAAGATTCGTGAGTTCCGTCGGAAGATGGCGGAGCATGCCCGGATTAGCGAGCAGCAGACTCGGGCGCAGCTTGCACAGGAGCGTGAGCAGCAGACTCGTGAGCGTGAGGGTGAAGGCGGCTCGATGTCGATTGTCGAGGAGGAGCCAGTTGTCTCTTCCTCGCCAACGCACTCTGAACAGCCAACCCAGCCGACTCAGGCCGCACAGTCTGAACAGCCAACCCAGCCCGAGCAATCAGCCGAGTCGGCACGGCCAACTCAGGCCGCCCAGCCCGAGCAGCCTGAACAGCCAGTTCACAAGCCGGAACCAGAATCGCAGCCGGAGCCCGAACCTGCACCCGCTCGTATCGAGCAAATCCGCGAGCGCTGGCAGGACATCCTTGCAGCTGTTGACGGCCCGCACGCGTTCCCCATTCGCGTGCTAGCTGAACAGGCAGTGCCACTCGATGTCGAAAATGACAGGCTCATCATCGGGCACAGCACAGGAGCGCTCGCTACCAGGCTAAACACACCGGATTACGCACAGGCACTGTCCGCTGCCGTGAAGCAGGTGACGGGCTTCAATGGTCAGGTGCACTGTGTCGTCGGTACGCGCCCGCGCGCACCGCGGTCAACAGCTACGAGTGGTGTTGCTGGGGAGGATGATTCGTCGTCAAGAGGTTCGTCCTCGCCGAACGACACCGCCCCTGCACCGACACCAGCAGCGCCAGCGCAACCAGAGACATCTGAGCAGCGGGAACAGCAGACGCAGTCAGAGCCAGCACCGCGCCCGCAGCGATCGTCGGCCTACGCGTCTGTTGCTGAGCGCCGCGCAAAAATCGAGGCTGCCAAGCGTGCTGCGATGGGGCACCAGGCAGGTCACGACCAGCCAGCGCAGCCACATCAGCAAAGCCAGCCAAATCAACCAGCTCAGCCAAGCCAACCGACTCAGCCGAACCCGAACTCGGTCCATCAACAGCCGCAACAGCAGCCAAACCAGCCGCAGCCGCAGTCGTTCCTGCGCGCGGCGCAGGCCAACGCCCAGGCAAATGCCCAAGCTCAGGCCAATCAGGATTCGGGCTTCGGCGGCGTCCCGCTGCCGCCAGAACCGATGGAGGAGTTCGCTCCACCAGAGGGCGCAGAGGGCGCAGGGGGCTACGGCTTGCACACCCCGTCCAACGCCAACACCACCTACAACCCGGTTTCCCAAAACCCGCAGGACAACAACTACGAAGAGGACACCTCCGAGTATTTCGAGGCCGCGAACGAGGTCGGGTCGCTCGATCACCGTTCGTTAAAGGACGTGGTCATGGAGATGCTGGAAAAGGAGCTGGGAGCCAAACCGCTCAATGACCGTTAGAGCCGTTAGAATGGGGCGGCGATGCGCGTCGTAAAGCAAGGGCGATGAGCCTTTAAGCGTGCGCGTAACTATAAATCAGCACGTAAAAAGCACAATAGTTAGGAAAGTTAGTTATGACTCAGCCAGATATGAACGCAATTCTGCAGCAGGCACAGCAGATGCAGGCGCAGCTGCAGGCAGCACAGCAGGAGATCGTCGCCTCCACCATCGTCGGTGAGGCCGGTGGCGGTCTGGTCAAGGTGACTATGCAGGGCTCGGGCGAGGTCACGGACATCGCCATTGATCCGAAGGTCGTAGACCCGGAGGATGTCGACGGGCTGCAGGACCTGGTCCTCGCAGCTTTCCAGGACGCTACCGCTAAGGTGCAGTCGCTGGCAGAGCAGAAGATGGGCCCGCTGTCCCAGGGCTTCGACGGTCTCGGTGGCCTCGGTTTCTAAATTAGCTTTTCAGACCAGTAATTGTAGGTAATTATCATTGTTCGAGGGACCACTCCAAGATCTCATTGATGAGTTCTCGCGCCTGCCGGGCATCGGCCCGAAGTCAGCTCAGCGTATCGCTTTCTACTTGATGAAGGCGGAGCCGGAGGACATCGGGCGACTCCAATCCGCGCTGGGGCGGGTGCGCGAGGGTGTGCAATTCTGCCGGGTCTGCGGCAACATCTCGGAAAGCGACGTGTGCCAGTACTGCTCGGACACACGCCGCGACCGTGGTCTGGTGTGCGTCGTTGAAGAGGCGCGCGATATCCAGGCCATCGAGCGCACGGGGGAGTACAACGGTCGCTACCACGTGCTCGGCGGGGCGCTCGATCCGCTCGGCGGCATCGGTCCGAACGAGCTCAATATCCGCACGCTGCTGCAACGTATCGCCGGCGTGCTTGACGACGTCGACGAGACCGAGCCCCCCGAAATCCACGAGGTCATCATCGCGACTGACCCCAACACCGAGGGCGAAGCAACCGCGACCTATTTGGCCCGGCTGCTCCGGGACTTCCCGGATCTCGAGGTCACTCGGTTGGCCTCCGGCATGCCGCTCGGCGGTGACTTGGAGTTCGTCGATGAACTCACCTTGTCCCGCGCGCTGACGGGCCGGCTGAAGGTCTAGGCCCGCCAACCGGCCGCTGACCAGTCAGCTCGGCCGGTCGCGCGAAACCACAAAAACTAGCGCTCGCTCTTCGGACGCGGCTTGGACAGGATGCGCTCTTCGCGCAGCTTATCCACGACCTCAAGGTCCAGAGGAGCCAGGCTCGACAGGTCCTGGTCGGTCGCGCGGGCCAGCATCAGGTCGGCCAGCTGCGGATTGCGGGCCAACACAGGTCCGTGCAGGTAGGTACAGATAATCGAGCCCTGCACCGCGCCCTCGACGCCACCGGCGGGGTTAAGTGCAGCAACGTCTACTCCCGGAGCAATCCCGGAGTCCGCCTGCTCTACCTCAGGGCCGGAGTTGCCCACGCCACGGACAACCCGACCAAGCGGCTTCGCATCGGCTCCCAGGGTCGTGCGACCCATGTGGTTTTCGAAGCCAGTCAGCGGGCTGGCGTCGACGTCGTCAAGCAAACCGTTCGTGGGATCGACGAGCGTGCAGATTTCGCCGATTGCGCGCGTGGGCAGCGAATCGGTGGTGCAGTCGACAAGACCGAGACCTGCGACGTCGCGTCCGCCCGCGCGGAAAGAATTGCCGAAGATCTGGAAGCCTGCGCAAATTGCGAGGATCTGCTTGCCGGCATCGGCTGCCTTCTTGATGCCGCCGTCGTTAATCAGGTGCTCCACCGCGATGGTCTGCGCGACGTCCTCGCCGCCACCGACGGTGTAAATGTCCAGGTTGGTGGGTACGGAATCGCCCAGCTTAATCGGGACGATCTCGGCGTCAATCCCACGCATCCGCGCGCGTTGCCGCAGCACCAGCGCATTTCCATCATCGCCGTAGGTGCCCAGCACGTCCGGGAGGATCAGACCGATAGATAGCTCGCTCATTTACTTTTCCTCCTGTGCTCGTTCGATGTCGCGCTTCAGATCGCGGAAGGCGGTGTAGTTCGCCAGCACCTCAACTCGGGTGACGCTTGACGACGACCCCCGCGCCTCACACGACCGGATCGCCTGCAGCGGATTTGCGACCAACCTCGCATCAATGCCCGCATACAGCAACCGCACCGCGAGGTCAGTTCCGCGTTCGCCCGCGGATAACACATCCATGCCGTCGAAGTCCTCGAAGCGGACATCCCACAGCCAGGACAGGTCCTCGCCGTCAGCGACGTGACCGTTGACCGCGATGACCACTGCATCCGCAGTGCGGTCGACCATGGACAGCGCCTCTTGCCAGCCGGCCGGGTTCTTGGCCAGCAGCATGCGCACGTGCTTCTCGGCGCCCTTGTCATCTCGCACAATCATGGTGGAGTAGCGGCCCGCGACGTTGTCGACGGTTTCGGTGGCGCGGAGGGATTTCTCCAGGTCCGCACCCATATCGACAGCGCCCGCGATCGCCAAGGTGGCGTTGCCACGGTTGGCGTTACCCGGCAGCGTGAGGTTCATGGGAAGGGTGTCGCCAGCAGGCGTGATGACGCCCTCGGCTGTGATGCGGTAGTCCGGCTCTGGGCGTTTGAACTCCGAGCCATCCGGGAGTGGCTTCACGGCATACCAGTTGTGCCCGTCCTGGATGATGGGGCCGCCGGTGCGCGGGGAAGAGGTGGCATCGTTGGTCCAGCCACCGCCCGCGGAGACCCAAATAACCTTCTTGGCATCCCATGCAGCCGACGCGATGAGTGGGTCGTCGCAGTTGGCGATGACCGTCGCCTGCGGGTTAGCGTCCACCGCAGCGCGGAGTGTGGCCTCAATCTTGTTAATCTCGCCGACGCGGTCGAGCTGGTCGCGGGACAGGTTCAGCAGCACCAGGACCTGTGGTTTCAGATCCTCTGCGATGTGCGGGACGTGCAGCTCATCGACCTCCAGGACCAGGCTGTCCGCATCGGGAGTGGCGAGCAGCGCGGAGATAATACCCGCGTCCATGTTGTCGCCGCCCTCGTTGGTGGCCACGTTGTGGCCAGCGGCGCGCATGGCGGCCGCGAACATGCGGGTGGTGGTGGACTTGCCGTTGGTGCCAGTGATGATCGCGGCCGGGCGTCCCTTGCCGAGGGAAGCCAGAATGCGCGGGTCAATCTTCTGCGCAATCAGGCCACCAATCATCCCACCCGCGCCGCGGCCGGACTTCCGGGAGGCCCAGGTGGCGGCGTGGGCGGCGGCAGTCGCAAACCGAGCACGCAGGCTCGGGGAGCTTGCGCGATCGCGACGGTGGTCACTTACGCCGTTATGTGAAGTGCCTTCTTTCATAACTGTGTATTTTACTGTGAATAATTCGTAGAACGAATGCGCTGGCGACAAGCCCTAGCCCTACTTCTCCATCTCTCCGACCAGCCGCAAAAATGCCTCATCGGAAACAATCGGAATGTCCTTCCGGTGGGCATGCATGGCCTTGCCAGTCAGTTGATCCGGCGTCACATCCGCAGGCCGGTTACACACCAGCACCGACGACTCTCGCGTGACCTTCTCCGAGTACGCCAGCCCAGCCCGCACGCCCGCCGCAATCAAATCATCCGGGTCCAGCGACACCTCTGGTGCCACGACGAACTCCATGCCCGCAGCGAGCTTCCGCCCTGGTGTATAGCGGCCGGGGTTCTCCACGGGGCGCGGCGCCTCCATCGCGTCGACACGCACTGCCGAGCGCTGCAGGCCCACAATGTCCTCGCGCAGCTGGTCGGGCGTGTACATGTTCAGGGTTGCGCCCTCGTCCAATCCACCCTGTGCGCGGAACAGCGCAAGCGTAGTGGTGACATCATCCAACGTCCGCACCCGCTCTGGCACCGAGATGCCGGCAATCGATGCCTCGGGTGAAGGCACATCGAGGCCGTAGGCGCGCGCGACGGCGCGCAGGCGAGCGTCGTCAAGCCGTTTGCCCTGGCGACGCGCCGTTTCCAACGTATCGGCAATCCGCGCGGGCGCCGGAATCCGCGCGACGCGAGTACGCGTACGACGACGCCCCCGCTTGTTCCGTGCGGACCGCTCACGATTCGCTTGACGACGGGCCCTCTTGGCCTCGGCGACTATAAAACCCCAGACCAGCGGTGCATTATGAGCAACCAACGTGCGCCCATCGAGCGCGTGCGCGAGCTTGGCCTGGATCACCCCGAACTTCGGCGCCCCCTCGAAGTCCGCGGGCTCGAGGCCGTGGAGGTGTGTCGGGCCGGGATCTTCGGTGGGATTGATGACGACATGCCAGGTGTCCACGATGTTGCCGCTGCTGTCGGCGGTGGACACTCCCAGGCTGACCAGCCGAGACGTCTTGGGATGGATGCCCGTGGCCTGGATGGACACGATTGCGTAGGGAGCGTCCTCCGCCGACGAGAACTGTTTGTGCTCGTCAGCGGCCTTTGTTGCGGCGGTCTCGGCTGTGGCCGGTGTGGTTGCGGCGGTTGCAGCCGGGTCGGTTCGGTGCTGCGGATTGTGCTGGCCCTGGCGCTGTCCAGCTCCCGACGCGCGTTGAGAACGACGACGATTCCGCCGCCTCCTCTTCGTATGAGAAGAGGTCCCAGTCGCATTGCGCTCCTCGCGCGCCGATTCAGTCATGCCTCAAGACTAGCGGGTGCGCTCACCCACGGAGAAAGTGACCAGGTTTATGGCACTTTAAGCAAAAACTTTGCGACGATACTGCTATAAACCTGGTCAGTAACTTGGGTGCCCAATCGGAAGGGTCGTTGGGCACGGTCACATGGGTCCCATAAACCACGTAAACCACACACTTCCCAAAGTTTCTCCCCCGGTAGGGTGCCCAGCGGAAAGGGATGGAACCGGGAGGGTGCTTTTCGCGCCTTATTAAATAAGGAGCACATTAACCACGGGGCGGGGAGAAGTGAGCAATAAGAAACGCAAGCAACTGGTGGCGGACCAGTATGGAATCATTAGGCCGGAGAACCAGCCGGGGGACGGGTACCGCGAGGTCGCAAGGCAAGCGCGGGCCGGTTATCTGGAGCGGCTTTGCCGAGGCCACTATGTAGTCGCACACTCGTGGGAGGGACTCCACCGCGAAAAACGCCTGGCTATTACTGCGTTGGCGGTGGTCTCCGAGACGTCGTCAGGCGTTATTTCGGGAGCTGCAGCGCTGGCCTTGCATGGCTCGTGGGTGCTGGTGCGCGACGCGAAGATCGTGGTCGTGGGTGGGAGCCAGAAGTTCCACGGCATCGACTATTGTATGCGCCTGCGGTCGGAGATCCATCTGGATCACACGCAGGGGCTCGCGGACCGGCGGGTGGCGGTGCTCGCGCGTGCGGCTTTCGATGAGTGTCGGGTCCGACTCAGACAGAAGGGGCAGGAATCCGTGTCGTGGCGGGCGGCGGTGTTGGCCGTCGAAGGTGCGCTGCGGCATGGCGTCACGCGTGATCAGCTCGCGGAGATGCCAGCGCATTATCCTAGCTTGCGGGGTCAGGAGCTGTTTCACCGTGCGTCTGCGGTCTGTCATGGTCGCTGCGAAACGCCCGGTGAGGCTCTGACCAAAGCGGCGCTTCTCGAGCTCGGCCTGAAATTCCACGAACAAGCCGAGATTTGGACCCGCGGAACCAGCCACACGGCGCCGCATTTTCTTGCCCGAGTGGATTTTTACGTCCCCGACCTGCTGCTTGTGGTGGAGTTCGACGGCCACATCAAGTATTCGGCGAGCGAGGTCGCACCGACGCCCGCGGCCCAGTCCGAGCTGCTCACGCGGGAGACCTATCGTGAGCGTTCGCTGCGCGCAACGGGGCTTGATGTCGCGCGGGTGGTGTGGAACGAGGTGGAATCGTCGCATGCAGTTCGCTTATCGACGCTCCGTTCAATCCTCATCGAGCGCGAACGCGTCATAGCCGCAGGTGGGGTCACCTTCCGTGCGGATGTGCGCAATGCCGGTCCGTTGATTGGGTAGTTGGGGTGTTGGGTCAGGCCGTTAGATAGTTGGATAGCTGGGCCGCTGGATAGTTTGCCCCAAAAAGAAACTGACCAGGTTTATAGCAGATTCGGCCTCAAATTCGGGCCGGAAGCGCAATAAACTTGGTCAGTAACTCTGTGGAGCGGAAGGTTGTAGAGCTGAGCCCCAACTCCACAGCCAGCTTCCAGCGCGACAGGCCTTAAGCCAGTGCGCGGTTGACCGCGCTGGTGACTGCCTTCAGCGATGCGTAGGTGATGGAACCAGCGATGCCGGAGCCCCAGACCTTGGTGCCGTTGACATCTGCGAGGACGTAGGCCGCAGCCTCGGCATCGTCACCTGCGGTGCGAGCGTGCTGGACATACTCCTGAACGTCGACGTTGATGCCGAGCTTCTCCAGAGCGTTGGCGTAAGCGGCCAGCGGGCCGTTGCCGACCCCCTCGACGGTCTGCTCTTTACCCTCGTAGACGATGTGAGCCTTGATCTTGGTGGCATCCGACTCGTTCTGAGGGGCATCGACAGTCAGGGCGATCTGCTCGAGCGGAGCCTCGCGGTCCAGGTACTCACCTGCGAAGATGTCCCAAATCGCCTTGGAGTTGACCTCGCCGCCCTCGGCGTCGGTGACTGCCTGCACGACGGAGGAGAACTCAACCTGCATGGAGCGCGGCAGGTTCATACCGTGGTCCGTCTTCATGATGTAGGCCACGCCGCCCTTACCGGACTGGGAGTTCACGCGAATAACGGCCTCGTAAGAACGACCAACGTCCTTCGGATCGATGGGCAGGTAAGGAACCTCCCAGGTCACCGCGCGCAGGTCCTCGTCGGAAAGCTCCTTGACGGCAGCGCCCGGGCGGACCTTGTCTGCCATTGCGTCGAGGCCCTTGTTCACGGCGTCCTGGTGGGAACCGGAGAAAGCGGTGAAGACCAGGTCGCCGCCGTACGGATGGCGCTCCGGAACGCGCAGCTGGTTGCAGTACTCGACGGTGCGGCGGATCAGGTCGATGTCGGAGAAGTCAATCTGCGGGTCGACCCCCTGGGTCAGCATGTTCAGGCCCAGGGTGACCAGGCAGACGTTACCGGTGCGCTCGCCGTTGCCGAAGAGGCAGCCCTCGATGCGGTCGGCGCCGGCCATGTAGCCCAGCTCGGCGGTGGCGATGCCGGTACCGCGGTCGTTGTGCGGGTGCAGCGACAGGATGATGGAGTCGCGGCGGTTGAGGTTGCGGTGCATCCACTCGATGGAGTCTGCGTAGACGTTCGGAGTGATCATCTCCACGGTCGACGGCAGGTTGATGATGATTGGGTTCTCCGGCGTCGGGTCGATGACATCCACCACGGCGTCGACAACTTCTTTGGCGTACTCAACCTCGGTGCCGGTGTAGGACTCCGGCGAGTACTCCCAACGCCAGTTGGTGTCCGGGTAGTCCTTCGCGATGGTCTTAATCAGCTCTGCGGCGTCGGTGGCAATCTTCTTGATTGCGTCCTTGTCCTTACGGAACACAACATCGCGCTGCAGGATCGAGGTGGAGTTGTAGAAGTGAACGATGACGTTCTTAGCGCCGGCGCACGCCTCGAAGGTGCGGCGGATCAGGTGCTCGCGAGCCTGAACCAGAACCTGGATGGTGACGTCGTCCGGGATCATGTTCTTCTCAATGATCTCGCGCACGAAGTTGTAATCGGTCTGGGAAGCGGACGGGAATCCGACCTCAATTTCCTTGTAGCCCATCTGAACCAGCAGCTCGAACATGCGGCGCTTGCGCTCCGGGCTCATCGGATCAATCAGCGCCTGGTTGCCATCGCGCAGGTCGACGGCACACCAAACCGGTGCCTTAGTAATGCGCTTGTCCGGCCAGGTGCGGTCCTTCAGCTGGAAGTCCTGAACTTCCTGGTCGTAAGGCAGGTAGCGGTTGGTTGCCATCTGGGAGTTGCGCTGCTTATTCCAAGCAGGCTGTCCTTCCGGAATCTCGCCAGCAGGAGTGGAGATTACAGAAGGAGCGGAAATAAAAGCGTCGGAAGGAGACATGTTGTGGGCCTTTCTAATTCGGACTTTTCTTGTAGGCCGGCACAACTAACCCCGCGACGGGGAGCCGGCCTTAAACCCAAGCCCCGCCGCGGCATAGAAGCAGTAGTCCGCGTTGCATGTGATGTACCTTACCCCGATGGTTATATGAATTTCATCATTCGGGGGTTTTGGTGGGGGAAATGTGCTCGGGTTTTCCGTGCCGTAAGAGTTACGTGCCATAAGGGGTGAACGGCGTTGTCGACGGCTCCCAGTCAACCACCCCGCCCGCCGATAGTTCTAAAACTAGTACCAATGTATTTAGTGAAGTAAAGATGATAGCCTCCTTAAGGTGCAAACTAGCTGGTCTATTCTTAAGCGAGACTTGCGCCGTCTCCGCAATAGCCCAAGAGTGTGGGTAATCATCATCGGTGTGATGATTACCCCTGCCTTGTACTCCTGGTTCAACATCCCAGGCTTCTGGGATCCGTACGAGCACACCGAGAACATCGGTGTGGCAATTGTGAATGAGGACAAAGGCGCGAGTTCCACGGTTACTGGAAGCCTCAATATCGGTAACCAGGTGGTCAAACAACTAAAACAAAATCATGAACTGGGCTGGCAGTTCCCCGATGCCGAGAAGGCAGACCGAGATCTAAAGCGCGGTAAGGTCTATGCCTCAATCACCATTCCGTCGAATTTCTCCCAGGAAATGGTTGATCTGATCCAAGGCAAGGGGCATCCAGCAAAACTGACCTACCGCGCTAACCAGAAGATCAACGCAATCTCGCCGCACATCACGGCGCAGGGCGCGTCCGGCATTGATGGTCAGATCTCCGCTTCCTTTAATAAGGAGATCGCGAAGGCGGTCACCGAGCAGGTCAAGGAAGCTGGCGGTCTGATGCAAGGCCGGTTCGACGCTGCCCGTCTCAATTCCGCCGACGCTTTCCAGGATGTCGCTGATGCGGTTGCCAATAGCCGCGATGAAGTCGGCGCTATCCAGGAGCAGATTGGCGATCTGCAGCCGACGATTGCGCAGATTAAGAAGACTCTTGGCAGCGTAGATACGGCCCTCGACGATGCCCAGGATGCGTTGACGCAGGTGCAGGCGATTACTGGTGAGCTCAACAACGAGGTCCTGAATTTCTCCGCGGATCTCAACGATGCCTACCTGCAGGGCAGTACCGCCCTGGTAGAGGGCACCGGCAATGCCAACGCCGCGATCGGCGCGATGACTGGCAATCTGCAGGGCGCAATTTCCCGTTCGGATTCCGCGACGGCTGCGGCGGAGGACATCGTCAAGCAGGCGGATCAGGTCATTGGTGGGCTGAATTCCCTGTTGGATGCCAGCCCGCTCAACGGCCCGGATAAGCAGGCAATCCAGCGCACCATCGATGCGCTCGACGAGAGCAACGCCACCAATAAAGAGCTGGTGGAGGGCCTGAAGAACGTCTCCGGCTCGGCGCAGGGAACTCTCGACTCCCTCAACGCCACCAGCGAGGCATTGGCGCAGGCCACCAAGGACGGCAAGGCCGCCTCGGATCAGATCCGCGAGGCGTCCCAGGACGCGCTCCCGCAGTTGAGCAGGGCGCTTAATCAGCTCAACGCGCGCGTGGGCTCGTACGCGGCGGCGCTCGGCGCGCAAAAGGACACCGTCCGGGAAACGTCCGCGCTTCTCGACGCTACGAGTGGGCAGCTTTCCGCCGCGAATCAGGTCCTCGAGAGTTTCAAGGCTGACCTTGATGGCGTACGCGATGGCCTGGAAACCGCGCGTCTCGATGTTCTTACCCTGGGCACCACCGAAGAGCGCGAAGCTATGGAAATGGTCAATGACCTCGACCCCGAGGGAATTTCGCAGTTCCTGAGCGATCCGGCCGAGATCCAGACTGAGGCCGTGTTCCCGGTGGATCACTACGGCTCGGGTATGGCGGCGCTGTTTACCAACCTGTCGTTGTGGATTGGCGCGTTCATCCTGATTGTGATTTTCCGCGTGGAAGTTGATGCGGAAGGTTTCAAGGAAATCACGGTCGGCCAGGCGTACATGGGCCGTACCTTGCTGCTGGGCATCATCGCTATTTTCCAGGCGCTGATTGTCTCCATCGGTGACATTGTCATTGGTGTGCAGAATGTCAGCGCGGTTGCGTTCGTCCTCACCTGTGTCGTGGTGGAGTTGTGTTATCTCGCCATTATTTACAGTATGGTGGCGGCATTTGGGCACGTGGGACGCGGTATCGCCGTGGTGCTCGCGTTTATTCAAATCCCTGGTGCCGCCGGTCTCTATCCAATTGAGATGACACCGGACTTCTTCCAGGCACTGAATCCGTTCTTGCCGTTGACCTACGGTATTGATGCTCTCCGCGAGACAATTGGTGGTTTCTACTCCAATTACTACCTGAAGAACATGCTCACCCTAATGGTCATGGCAGTGATCGCCTACGTGGTCGGCTACTGGCTGCGCCGCAGCTTGTCCTCGGTCAACGTCTTGGTTAACCACCAGCTTGAAGAGGGCGGTCTGGTCAACAACGAAGAAGTCCATCTGGTCGGTAGTGGGTACAAGCTCAGTGACCTGGTCTTCGCGCTGCGCAACCGCGAGGAGTACCAGACGCGAGTCGATGAGCGGATGGAGAACCTGCGTGGCAGCTACACGCTGTTCATGCGCATTGCCATTGGTGTCGCAGTGGTCGCCCTGGTGATACTGGGTATTCTGGCCCGCAACTACCCGGATCAGAAGGCCCTGTTCTTCGGTCTAGCCTGCCTGTTCGTACTGCTCTGCCTCGCTTACATCGCGGTGCGCGAGTACGTCAAGCAGTCTGTGATTCACGCCCAGGAGCTCAGCGAGCTGTCGGAGGAAGAGCTGCGCGCCTACATGGAGCACCAGACTTCCCATCCGCATGCGTACTCGTTGGAAAATGCTGGCGATACGTTTGAGCCACAGACGAAGGTGTCGTCGGCAAGCGTGAAGACTTCCCCAGAAGGTGAAGCCTAATGAGAAACGTTCTTGAAATTGTGCGGAACGACTTTCGGGTGATCCGCCAGAACACGATGACCGGCATCATGGTTTTCGGTCTGGTGCTGATTCCGCTGCTGTTCACCTGCTTTAACGTGCTGGCCAGCTGGGAGCCGTTTGAGAACACCGAAAAGCTGAAGATTGCGGTCGCCAGTAATGACCGTGGTCATCGCACGGATATCGGTGCGATTGACCTCAACTTGGGCAATGAGGTGCTGTCGAAGCTGAGCCGTAATCACGACATTGACTGGCGGATTACGGATTCCAATGACGCCATCGATGGCACCAAGTCCGGTGACTACTACGCGGCAATCGTGCTTCCGGAGAACTTCAGTACCGAACTGATGACCTTCTACGTCCGCGGTACCAAGGCGCCGAAGCTGACGCTCTATACGAATGAGAAGAAGAACGCGCTGTCGTCGATCATTACGGGCAAGGGCGCAAGTGGCGTTATTCAGGAGATCGATAAGAACTTCACGCAGGTCGTCGCCAGCGTTGGTTTGGGCGCAATCACCTCGCTGGATGAGTACCTGGACACCTCCGACTCCAAGCAGGCGCTGACGCGCGTGCAAAACCGCGTTGATGACACCGCCGCGCGACTGCGTTCTGGCGCGCAGACTGCTCGTTCGCTGTCCACGCTGGTGGAGACCACCGTGCCACTGGTGGAGACTGCGGATTCCATCTTGGAAAACGCTGGTGCGCGGATGGATATTCTGCGCAATGGTTCGGGTGACGGCAACGTCGCCGGCGATCTGGAGGCCGCGGTCGGCAATGTCCGCGGCTCGGTTAGCACGGCGCTCGACGCAACGCAGGCGAGCTACGAAGGCGTGCGCGACCGGGTCAACGAGCTTGTCGACGGCACCCAGGCCACCAGCGGCGCGACCGCGGATACCTTTGATGCGATGGCGGCCAAGTTCGGCCAGCAGGCCGATGGTCTGACTGCGATGCGCGACCGCCTGGAAGACACTGTTGGGGCAGTGGTTCCGGGTATCGCGAAGCCGGGCTATGACCATGCAATCTCCGACTTGAACACCTCGATTGCTCGCACCCGTGGGCTGCAGGAGAGTTTCTCTGCCGTGGCAGCGGATTTGCGTGGTGGTCGGGATACGGGATCGTCGATAAGCCAGGCGAAGGACGCTTTCACGGCTGCGATTGCCGCTGTGGAAAATGCCAAGAACTCCTACGAGCAGAACCTGCGCCCGCAGATCGACGCACTGTCGGAACCGGTGTCGCGACTGAGCAATGACATCGAGGTCATTGGCGAGGACATTCGCGGCATTCGCGGTACGATTTCCGGCTCGCCGGTGGATACGCTGCGTAAGACCAGCGCTGCCACGATGGGCTTGAGCAACCGCTTCGATGATCTGGCCGCTCGTTTCGACGAGATCCACAACGCGCTGGAAGAGGCGAAGGACACCGGTGATCTCTCGCGCATTGCCGCGGCCATCGGTGACGACCCCAGTGCCCTGGCAGCGCAGTTGGCCGCGCCGGTGCAGGTCGAGGAAGACCCCGTCTTCCCAGTCAAGAGCTTCGGTGCGGGCATGGCGCCGTTCTATGCGACACTCGCACTGTGGATCGGTGCGCTGCTGTCGTCGGTGCTGATTCGCACCACGGTGCGTAGCCGCGGCGCTCAGAAGGTCGGCGATGAGGTCGGTGCTGATGAGGTCGAGGCCGCGGTCGATGAGGCGCAGAGCGATGAAGCGCTCGATGATGCGCAGAGCGATGCAGCCGCTGAGGTCGGCGATGATGCTGACGCCGAGGCCGTCGAGCCCAGCGACCAGCAAATCAACGCTGCCCAGACCGATGACTACACCCGCGTCGAGAAGTACTTCGGCCGGTTCGCCACCTTCGCCACCGTTGGCTTGGTTCAGGCCACGCTGATGGTGTTGGGACTCCAGGTGTACGTGGACGTCGATCCCGCACACCGATTCCTGATGCTGCTGGCCGGCTGGATGATCTCGCTGGTGTTCATGATGATCGTCTTCTCGTTCGTCTTCACCTTCGACAACGCCGGCAAGGCCATCTGCGTGCTGTTGCTGGTGATGCAGGTCTCGGCCGCAGGTGGCGCGTATCCGCTGCCTCTGGTGCCGCAGTGGGTCCAGAACATTAGCCCGTGGCTGCCGGGTACCTACGCGATTGATATGTTCCGCAGCTCCATCGCCGGTATTTACGAGGCCGACTACTGGAAGCTGATGTTCATGTTGGCGCTGTTCATCATCCCGTCGCTGATCCTGGCGCTGGGCCTCCAGCGCATCTTTGAAAAGGGAATCAACGGCATCAAGGACGCAATCGAGGAGACGAAGGTGATGGCCACCTCGTAAGTGGCCTAATCCTCCGCCTCCGGCACTGCGCCCGCCTCGTCGCTCTCGCGCTCGGCCTCCGGTTCGCCCTTGCCATCGCGCGAGAGCTTCCGCAGCCACCAAATCAGCAGCGCAATAATCACCGCCGCTGCTGCCAGGATGGCCCACATCCACCACTGCCACTGCGAACCGCTGCCGTCGAACACGGATTCCTCATCAGGATCCATCGGCACCTGGTGCCCCGTCACCAGCAGGCGGTGCGTGTTAATGCCGTAAGGCGTGCACGTAATCAGGGTGATTAGGTCTTCTCCGGGGACGCGTCGTAAAGCATCGGTTTCATCCGGCTTTACGACGGCTACGTCGTGGACCTCATACTTCAACTTGTGACCCGCGACTGCGATGTAGAACGCGTCGCCCTTCTTGACCTTGTCGAGGTTGTCCCACAGCGTCGCATTCTGCAGACCCGTATGCGCCGACAGCGACGCGTGACGACCTTCACCCTCGCCCACGCCGCCGACCGGGAAGTCGGTGCCGTAGAGGTGACCGACCCCGCGCGAAAGCGATTTTTCCGACGTGCCGTGGAAAATGGGCAGGTCAGAGTTGATGGACGGGATGACGATGCGGCCGAGCGCGTCGGTCTCGCCAAGCACGTCGAGGTAGTGGCGATAGCGCTGGTACTCCGGGGAAGACTCGTCATCGGAGGTGGTCCAGGCATCGCCCGGATTGACCTCGCCGAGGCTGGCGTTGTACTCGTGGGCCTCGTTCCAGGCGGTGTCCAAGACCTCAGGAGGAGCGGATTTCTCCAGCTTGGAGTACTCATCTGCGGCGCGGGCCTGCAGGAAGTTATTCCACTGCGTTGCGACAACCGGGTACAGCAGCACGCCCAAACCACCAATGATTAGCAGTAGGGCGATGATGGTGTTCGAGTTGAGCTTCTTGCCCTTTTGGGGCTTTGCTTTGGTGTTGGTTGCGGCGCTGGCGTTGGTATCGTTTGCGCGTTCGGACTTCCGCTTAGATGTCGGTTTAGATGCCCGCTTGGAATGGGAATGACGCCCCATCGAATCCTACCTTTGGTGACCTTGTGCATAGCGGCCACGGGGTCTTTCTCACCAGGGACAGTTCCCGGGCAGGGGATAGCCAGGCCGACAAATCGCTAACGACTTAATAAGTGCAAATACCAATGTAGGTGATGTGGCCCGGGAGAGTTGAACTCTACTTACCGCGCTGCGGCATCGGTGGAATCTGTGGTGGTGTTTGCGGAGCTTGTGGTGTCGGCGTTTGCGGTGTTTGCATCGGCTTTTGCGGTGCTTGGGGCGCTTGTGGAGGCTGTGGCGGTGGCTTCTGCCGGCCGAGCCGCCAGGGCAATAGTGGCAGAAATCATGGTCGCCAGTGCGATAAACAGCGCCACCCACTGCACACCAACTGCCTGGAAGCGTTCACCAAGAACGATGTATCCCAAGCTGAAGGCAACAATCGGCTCCACGACGGTCATAGCTGGCAGCGAAGCCTGCAACGGTCCCGCGTTAAAAGCCGCCTGCTGCAGGCCGACGCCAATAACTGCCAGTGCCACCAGCAGCCAGAGTTCCCAGGAGAGCAAGAGCTGGACGAGTCCGCCGTTGACATAGGTATCGACCACCGACTTAGACAGCAGCGCGACGAAGCCGTACAGCCAGCCGGTTGCCGTGCCGAGCAGCAGGGCCTTCGGGTTCTGGCGTAGCACTCCGCGCTGTTTCGTGTCTGAGGTGCTACCTGTGCTGTTGTCGGTGCTGGAGCGGTCTGCGATGGCTGGGCTGTCACTCGTGTTGGAGCCGCTACCTGCGTTGGAGCCGCTACCTGTGTCGGTATTGGGCCACTGAACTGCAGCGGCGTACAGTCCGCAGGTGACCACGCCACCGGCGGCAAGAGCCCATCCCCACAGGTAGGTGGGGACATCGGTGGAGCCCGCAGTCGGCTTGCCGAGCAACACCAGCGTCGCCACCGCAAAAGTAAGCGCCACGGACCAAATCATCTCTGACCGCGAAATCCGCCGACCATTGACCTTCGCCGCCAGCGGGAGCGTGAGCATCAGCTTCATGACCAACAACGGCTGCACCAGGAGCAACGTGCCAAATGCCAACGCCGCGACCTGAAATACATACCCGGCAATCGCCAGGCCCGAGCCCAACCACCAGCGCGGCAGTTTCAGGGTCTTCGCCACTCCGCGAAGTGTGCTGGTGCCCTCTTCCAGTGTTCCGGAGAGGTTGTGGCGGATGACGGTTCCCCACGCGATGCTGAGCGCGGACAGCAGTGCCAGTATCGCAGCGAGAAGGTCATTGTTCACGTAGGGAATGCTAGGCATGCAACACTTGTCATGTCCACTTCGCAGGGGTTGGGCGGGGCAGTGTTTGGTGCCCGCAGCGCCGTGGGGAGTCGCTGGCGGATTAGCTGGCCCGGCCAAGATGCTGGCGGATACCGGGAGTTCGGGAGTGACACTGACTGAGCCCGGAGTTCCTGGCACAGTACCGAGAGTTACTGACCTAGTTTATGTCAGTTTTGACAAGTTTCAGGGCCTATTTTTGTCATAAACTCAATCAGTTTCACATTTGCAGCCCGCTGGCAGCCCGCAGCCGCGCCCGATTCACACCCAACCCACAGCCCAAGCACCCCAAACACCCCAGCCGTCACACTCTCAACGCGCAGCCGCGCTCACCCCACGCCCAACCACGACCCCGCGCCCAAACACCCCACAAACCCCCGCGCAACCCGCCCCAAAACTCCCACGCAACCCCCACAAGCTACGTTTTGGTAACCCACTATGTATTTACGAATGCAACTCAAGTAAATTGAGTCAATAATAGTTACGTGCATATAGTTGCCTAGTTTTTGGAGGTTGCCGACCATGGCACTGGTTGTGCAGAAGTACGGTGGTTCATCCCTGGAGAGCGCCGAACGCATTCGTCGTGTTGCAGAACGAATTGTGGAAACCAAAAAGCAGGGCAATGACGTCGTGGTTGTCTGCTCGGCAATGGGCGACACCACCGATGAGCTTCTGGACCTCGCTGAGCAGGTCAATCCGGTCCCGCCGGGACGCGAGATGGATATGCTCCTGACCGCCGGTGAGCGTATTTCCAATGCGCTGGTCGCTATGGCGATTGCAAGCTTCGGTGCCTCGGCTCGGTCTTTCACCGGTTCGCAGGCCGGCGTGATCACTACGGAACGCCACGGTAACGCCCGCATTGTCGAGGTCACTCCGGGGCGTGTCCGTGAGGCTCTCGATGAGGGCCATATTTGTCTGGTGGCCGGTTTCCAGGGCGTGAACCGCGAGACTAAGGACGTCACTACGCTGGGTCGTGGTGGCTCGGATACCACTGCGGTCGCTCTCGCGGCAGCTTTGGAGGCAGACGTCTGCGAGATTTACTCCGATGTGGATGGCGTGTACACAGCGGATCCGCGCATTGTGCCGAATGCACAGCGTTTGGACAACATTTCCTTCGAGGAGATGCTGGAGATGGCCGCGGTCGGCGCGAAGATTTTGCAGCTGCGAAGTGTCGAATACGCCCGCGCGTTTAACGTCCCGTTGCGTGTGCGTTCGTCGTATAGCAATGAACTTGGCACCCTTGTTGATGGATCGATGGAGGATATCCCTATGGAAGAAGCAGTGTTGACCGGTGTGGCGCATGACCGCTCCGAGGCGAAGGTGACCGTGCTGGGCATTCCGGATGATCCGGGCCAGGCGGCGAAGATGTTCCGTGCTGTTGCGGATGCGGAGATCAACATCGATATGGTGCTGCAGAACGTCTCTACCATCGCGGATAACCGCACTGACATTACTTTCACCTGCCCGCGCGAGGACGCTCCGAAGGCGATGGCGTTGCTGAAGAAGCTGCAGGCTGACAATGACTGGAATGACGTGCTTTACGACGATCACGTGGGCAAGGTCTCCTTGGTCGGTGCTGGCATGAAGTCCCACCCGGGTGTGACTGCGACGTTCTGTGAGGCGCTCGCTGATGAGGGTGTGAATATCGACCTGATTTCCACTTCTGAGATTCGTATCTCGGTGCTGGTTAATGACCAGGATGTCGATAAGTCTGTGAAGGCTCTGCACGACGCTTTCAATCTCGGTGGCGACACTGAGGCTGTTGTTTACGCTGGTACGGGACGTTAAGGAGTTCTTATGACCACAATTGCTGTTGTTGGTGCCACTGGCCAGGTTGGCCGTGTGATGCGCACTCTGCTGGCGGAGCGTAACTTCCCGGCAGATAAGGTTCGTTTCTTCGCTTCTGCTCGTAGTGCGGGCAAGGAGTTGGAGTTCCGCGGCGAGAAGATTGTTGTCGAGGATGTCGCGGCTACTTCGGATGAGGATCTGAAGGGCATTGATGTCGCGGTGTTCTCCGCTGGCGGTACGCTGTCGAAGGAGCAGGCTCCGCGTTTTGCGGCTGCTGGCGCTGTTGTTGTTGATAACTCGTCGGCGTGGCGTAAGGATCCGGAGGTCCCGCTGGTGGTCTCCGAGGTCAACCCGGATGCTTTGCAGGACATTCCGAAGGGCATTGTCGCGAATCCGAACTGCACCACGATGGCTGCGATGCCGGTTCTCAAGCCGCTTCACGACGAGGCCGGGTTGCAGCGTCTGCGTGTGTCCTCCTATCAGGCGGTCTCGGGTTCGGGCCTTGCTGGTGTGAATACTTTGGCTGGTCAAGTGCGCGAGAACATCGACAATCTGGAGAAGCTGACCACTGATGGTTCGGCTCTGGTTGCGGAGGACTTTGGTCCGTACGTCGCACCGATTGCTTTCAACGCGTTGCCGATGGCCGGCAACTTTGTTGATGACGGTTCGCTGGAGACCGATGAGGAGCAGAAGCTCCGTAATGAGTCCCGCAAGATTTTGTCTATCCCTGAGCTGGCTGTTGCTGGTACTTGTGTGCGTGTTCCGGTTTTCACTGGCCACACGCTGGTAATCCACGCTGAGTTTGAGAATGCTCTGTCGGTGGAGAAGGCAACTGAGTTGCTGGAGTCTGCGCCTGGTGTGAAGGTCGTCGACGTTCCGAATCCGCTCGCTGCCGCCGGTGTAGATGAGTCTCTGGTGGGTCGTATCCGTGTCGATCAGTCGGTTCCGGAGGGGCGTGGCCTGGTGCTGGTTGTCTCTGGCGATAATCTGCGTAAGGGCGCTGCTCTGAATACCATCCAGATTGCGGAGTTGTTGGTCGCTGACCAGTAGTTAACCGCGGTATTTGAGAGCGCAAAAAGTTAAGCCTCGGCACTTAGGTGCCGGGGCTTTTCTGCTGGAAAAGGCGAGCCTGGTCTGGGGTGACCAAAAGGCTAACAATGTGGTGTGTGACATGCACCGTTTGGGCATAAGTGCAGGTTAAAATTTGCCGGTTTTCTGTTTTTAATTTGTTGGCTGAAGTGTATCGAATTTTTATATTGTGACCATTTTTTAACACCGGTACGGTTTTCGTGTGAGCACGGCAGTGGCCGCAAAGGAGAAGGCGAGAAGCCCTTTACCTTCAGCTCTGGGCATCGCGCCACATATCTATCTACACTTCGTTTTTCTAAAGGATCATCATGGATAACCTGTGCAATATCTGCGAACTGATTTCCTCCTTGCCAGCACCGGCTCCGCTGCCGGCTCCTGAGTTCAACGTGAACTTCCCGGAGGGCCCGCTGGTTCAGGTCGACTCTCTGTTCCCGAATTTCCACTCTCTGACTGAGGGCGGCAACCTGGGTCTGCAGAATGTCGGCGGCGATCAGGACAACGCTCTGCAGAATGTCGGCGGCAACCAGGGTCTCCAGAACGCTGGCGGCGACCAGCTGAACGGTGGCGACCAGATTGGTGGCGACAAGCTGGACAAGGGCGACAAGGTCGGCGGCGACCAGGTTAACGACAAGGGCCAGATTGGTGAGCGTCAGTCCGGTTTCCAGACCGGCGGCCAGGACCAGAGCCTGCAGAACGTCGGTGGCGACCAGGGCCTCCAGAACGGTGGTCAGGAGCAGGGTCTGCAGACTGGTGGTAAGAACCAGAACGGTCTCCAGACTGGTGGTCAGGAGCAGGGCCTCCAGACCGGTGGTAAGAACCAGGGCGGCCTCCAGACTGGTGGCCAGGAGCAGGGTGCCCAGACCGGCGGCAACAACCAGGGTGGTCTGCTGGCCGAGGACGGTGCGGGTGACAACCTGCCAGTTGACCTGGACCTGACTGGCGCAAAGGCTATCTAAAACCGTCTAAGGCCGTCTAACTAAAGCCATCTAAGCTGGCTCGATAACTGCCTTGCGCGGTTAGCGCGACTACTGCGGTTTGCGGTTTGTGGTTATTGCGGTTGTTAATACGCAAGCGTACGAGCGCCTTCTCACTCCTTGTGGAGTGGGGAGGCGCTTTTTGCGTTTATGTTCGGCAACCCCGGGCCAATGCGAGTTACTGACTAGGTTTATGGCAAAAATGGCCCGAAAAATGGCCTGAAAGTGCCATAAACTCCTACAGTTTCACATTTGCAGTCCCCTATTCAGTCGCGTTTTACATAACGTGATCTGTTGGAGTGCCTTGAATCAGACCCACTTTTGTCTGTTAACCGCGGATGGCGAGGTTGGGGACGAGAGGCGATTATTTATGCAGCCGCAATTAGCGCACAATTATGTGGCTTATTAAATGATGTCCGGGGATTCTTTTGCAAATAGTCTTGAGACGTCATTTTTGCTCTTAGAGATTTATTGGCTTGCATTTTCATTAGGTGGGGGTGGAGTGTTGGCTGTGCCGTAACTCACAATTATGAAAATCGTGACATGAGAGACATTCTAACCCGAATTAATGCGTGGGGAATTATTGAAAAATCTTCCTATGCGCAGGTTAATGGTGATTTTATGGGTTGAATGGCTAGGTGTCATGGAGGAAAGTGGAACTTCGGCATGCGTGTAGTATCCAAATGGCTACCCCTGAAAAAATGTGCAAACAACAATTATTGGCATTGAAATAAAAGATAATAAGGGTGCCAATTAAATGACTCAACAAACATAAAATGTATTTGTTATATTCGGGGACGGCCAACGCTATAAATGAGAATTAGAAGGCGATGTCAACTGGGCTACCTGTGATGGGGGCTGGAGACGCTTATGCGTGGTCATTGATTGTTAATTGAAGGCTGGAAAGGTAGCGAAAGGTGTATAACGCACTGAAATCGAAGGAAGGGGGAGGGCTCATGTTCGGTCGTTTTACAAACGAGAAGCGCTGGTTGGCGCTTTTTAGCTTCATGGCTGTGCTCGCTCTTTTCTTCGCTAAATCTCCAATAATTGCGCATGCGCAGGAGGCAGAAGACACTGGCGAAACCCTGACGATTCAGAAGATTTTGAGTGTTCCTGGAACCGTTGCGGGTGTTGAAGCCAATGGAAATGTCCGTAATTTTGGGCCACTCATCGCGGCATTTGACGAGGCCGCAACTCCATATGGTAGCCACAAAATGGGTTACTGCATTGAGGCCAGCGTCGGCGGTGATCTTTATGACACCGGTCGTGTGCAGAACTTCAGTCAGTTTTCGCGCAGTACAGATACCAATAACAAGCTGCGGAACGACTTTGACCGATACCGGAAGCTCAACTGGATTGCGCACCACGGTTCGCCAGCTGTTGGTTTGGATGAACTGGGGAAGGCAGCTGGAGTTAAAGGACGCCTGAATGTGCTGGATGCCAATAACGCAACTCAGTTCGCTCTGTGGCACTTCTCCGATGACATTGACTTCTCCCAGGGCATTCACAACCCATCGACGAAGGCTGTCTACGACTACCTGACTGGTCCGGCTAACGTCGGTCAGGGCACCGTCGACGGTACGAACCGCACTGGCTACATTTTCAACAATGGTGAGAAGCAAGACATCATTGTGATTGACAATGTCACTCCGTCTTCCGGTGAGGTTCCAGCTGAGCCGACGAAGCCATCTGAGCCAGAAAAGCCAACCGAGCCAGAGAAGCCGACTACTCCGACCACGCCTGCTGAGACCACGACTCCGTCCGAGTCGACCAAGCCGTCTGAGCCGGAGAAGCCGACCACGCTAAAGCCGTCGATTTCCACTCAGGCTCGCCTGAACGGCAACAAGATCGTTGCGGGCGCTGTGGTTAAGGACATCGTGAGGTTCACCGACCTGGTGCCGGGTAAGAACTACCGCCTGGACGCCACCCTGGTGGACAAGACCAATGCTGACCGCATTCTGGGCACCGGCAGCGTCGAGTTCACTCCGGAGACCTCTTCGGGTGAGCAGGCTGTCATGATGACCGTCTCCGATGATGTGGATGAGCCGGTTTCCGCTGCTGTTGCATTTGAAAAGCTGACTTCGACAGAGGTCACCGCCGATGGCCAGGACAACACTGATGGTCAGCCGGTAGAAATCGCTTCCCACGAGGACATTAACGACGCAGCTCAGACCGTTCACGGCGAAAAGCCAGAGCAGCCGTCGACCTCCGAAGAGACTCCGACGAGCGAGGAGACAACCGAGGAGACAACGGAGCCGTCGTCCAGCGAGACCGCTACCTCTGAGACCAGCGAATCTGAGGCTCCGACGACGTCGGAAAGCGAAGAGCAGCCGAGCTCTTCGACGACTACTCCTAACGCCTCCGAGTCCACGAAGCCGGCTGCCCCGACGGAGTCGACCGAGCCGACTGACAGCACTGAGTCGCAGACCACGGAGCCGACCGAGCCGACTGAGGCCACCGAACCGTCTAAGCCGAGCGAGCCCGCTGATACACCGCTGGAGCCGGAGCTGCGCACGGTAGCCGAGCTTCAGGGCAACCGCATTGAGGCCAATGCCAAGGTCATCGACACCGTACATTTCGAGGGTCTGGTGCCTGGTAAGAATTACACCCTGTCCGGTGAACTGGTTAACAAGGCTGATGGCTCTGTGATTGGTCATGGCGAGGCGACGTTCAAGCCGACTTCCGCAAGCGGTACGGTGACTGTCACTCTCGAGGTGTCTGACTCTGTTAAGACTCCTGTTGCTGAGGCTGTCGTATTCGAGCACCTGACCTCTGATGAGGTTGACTCGACTGGTAAAGAAAGCGCTGGTCAGGTCAATGAGATCGCTGACCACGCAGATATCAACGACGCAAACCAGACCGTGACTGGCGAGGTTCCGGAGAAGCCGGAAGACACCCCGACTGAGGAAAGCGAAACTCCGTCCGAGGAAACGACCACACCGGAAACCAGCTCGACTGAGCCGACCACGTCCACCGTTCCGGTAACTCCGAGCGAGGATGAGCCTTCCGAGCAGCCAGAGACGACACAGCCGGAAGAGCCGTCTGAGACGACAACTCCGTCTAAGTCTGAGTCCGAGAAGCCGTCCAAGCCGGCTCACCCGGAGAAGCCGAGCAAGCCGACTAAGCCTGCCCAGCCGGAGAAGCCGAGCAAGCCGACTAAGCCTGCCCAGCCGGAGAAGCCGAGCAAGCCGACTAAGCCGACGAAGCCTGCCCAGCCGGAAAAGCCAAGCAAGCCGACTAAGCCTGCTCAGCCAGAGAAGCCGAGCAAGCCGTCCAAGCCTGCCCAGCCAGAGAAGCCGAGCAAGCCGTCCAAGCCTGCCCAGCCAGAGAAGCCGAGCAAGCCGTCCAAGCCAAGCCACCCGAGCACCCCAGCGCAGTCTGAGGACAACCCGGCTATCACGACTACTGCCGGTATTGCTGGCAAGGGTCTGATTGAAAAGGGTGCTGTCGTCATCGACACCGTGCACTTCACTGGCCTGAAGCCGGGCACGAAGTACACCCTGACCGGTGAGTTGATGTGCAAGGAGACGGGCAAGTCCACTGGTGCTAGGAGCCGCCTGCACTTTGTGCCGACGGCATCCGCAGGCACGGTTGATGTTCCGATCATCATCACTGACGCCGATTGCGCTTCTCAGGTTGCATTCGAGACTCTGACCGATGCTAATGGCAAGGAAGTTGCTGTTCACAAGGACATCAACTCTGCGGAGCAGACTGTCACGAATGGCAAGACCCCAGAGAACACGCCTGCTGAGCAGCCCAAGGGTGAGGGCGAGCAGAATACGCCTAACGACGATTCCTCCGCACCCACCAGCGATGCTGCCACCCCGAACACTGTGATTAATCAGCATTCGGAGCAGTACAACACCAACGTCACTGTCATTGGTGGCACTGGCCAGGACAAGCAGAAGAACCATGGAAAGCCGTTGGCTCCGAACTCGGAACGACGTGCAATTAGTTCGGTTCCGTCTGGCCCGACCGGTTTGGCTACTCACGCTCTGCCGACGGTAGCTACGAACTAAGGAGATTCCATGACTGATCAGTTTGGCTCGGACGAGGCCGGACAGGAACCTGGAAACGCACCAGGTTACGAACCGGGCATCGAACCGGAAACCGATACCGGCGCACTCGACCACGTTGATGCGTTTGACCAGGACGAAGACCAGGCCGACGGCCATGTCGAAGACCTGCAGGACGTGCCGTGGTGGAAGCAGCCAAGGATGTATATCGCCGCTATCGCATTAATCGGCGTTATCGCTCTGCTGGTTATTGGCCAACTGAACCGCAATGATTCGGCGCTCGAAGGTGCGCAGGAGAATCTGCCCACTCCAGCACAGGGTTCTCGGGGAGCTGTGCACGAGATGGAGATGCTCATTGATGGTAAGTCGGCTCCGATTGATTTCGTTCAGCTGACTGATCAGGGATCTCTGATTCCGCCGACGGATGTTTCACGCCTTGGCTGGTACTCAGCTTCCGCGATTCCCGGTGAGGAAGGTGCTGCTGGTTCGTCCGTCATTACCGGCCACGTCAATGAGGTGGACCAGGGTGATGGCTACGCTGCACGTTTCGCTGACCTGAGGGCTGGAGACACTGTCACGGTGAAGGTGGATGGCGAAAGCCGCGACTTCACCGTCAGCCACGATCCGATTCAGGTGGTCAAGGGCGCTCGGATGCCCGAGGCCGTCAACGATGCAGTTGGTGAGAACCGCTTGGTTCTCATTACCTGCGGAGGCGAGTTCGTCGGCGGCACGTTGGGATACGCAGACAACATCATCGTCGAGGCCACCCCGGTGCGCTAATCTAGTGCGCTAGGGCGCGGCTCTCAATTCATTGACCAATTCCATTGGCTGTGGTTGTTTGGCGCCGTCGAACAACGGCGGTGCCGCTAACCACAGAAAACACAGATAACCACAGAACAAATCTGCAGAAATCCTGCAGAAACACTGAAGATAAGGAAGTGCTTATGAACATGTTGAAGAAAATCGGTGTCTGGGGTGTGGGCGCGCTTGTGCTTGCCGCTCCGGTTGCTACTGCCGCACAGGCGGTAGCTGCACCTGCAACCTCCGCTGACACTGCAGTTGTCGCTCCGGGCAAGGGCGGATTCCTCCACTCGGGCAAGCTGGCCGTCAACCGCTACGTCTTCGAGCTTGAGCATCGCGATGGCAAGGACTACGTCAACATCACCTTCACGGGTGATCACAGCGCTGACGTGCAGATCATGCCGGATGGTATGACTCCCGAGGGCAAGAAGAAGGTCGATCAGATCGGTGATGTCCTCAAGCTCAACGGCTACAACGATGTTCATTACTGGGCGGTTCTCTAAACGTCTTAAGTGACGCGGTAGGGCGCCCCGTGTCGCTCACTTCCTTTGTGCTTTTACAGGTCCTAGCACAGGGCGGTGCGTCGCGGGGCGGTTTGCTGCAAACGGCTTTTGCTTTCGCTTGACGACGTTGTCGTGGCAACAAATTCGAGAAGGTTGATAAGTCCCCATTTTCCTGGGATGTACTGGGGAGATGACGGTTTCCCATAGAGGTAATCGACATGGGTCATTTGGCTGCCCCCGGTTGTGGGGGTGGGTGGATTCTGTGGGGATTCGAGAATGTTTTGGGCTGATTGGAAAAAGTCGTTGTGACCTCTATAAAAGCGATACCAATCTTCGATAATTCTTACTTTTGTATAAGTTTTCCGTGCGTTCCGGCTTGGCGGCGTGTTTGCGTCGAGTGTTGGCTAAGCGCTGAACAGGTTAAGTTATTTATAAGCGGTTCACTGAGCGTTGTTAACCGAACGAGCAATGGGCCTGAGCTGGAATGTTTATAAATATAAACATAAAAGTTCATGATGCTTAAGCTTAGAAGGTTAGGCGGACTGGTCTTTCCTTTAAGGGAACTCTCAGTTTTGTGCGGTCGGGGAATATCGATGTCGCCGTCTGAAGTGAATCGCGAGACGTATTGAAGCGTGTCGCTTCATTTTGGACTTCTGTAAAGGACCTGTTTTCGTGAATAAGTTCTCTCGTACCGCTCGTTCGGTAACCTTCGCTGCCATCGTGGGTCTGTCGATGGGCGTCTCCGCCCCGGCTGCAATCGCTCAGGACACTGCCGTCAACTAGGCTGCCGGCGACTCCCCACTGGTGAATAAGGGCGCCAAGGGCTCGCTCACCATCCACAAGTTCGGTAACCCGACCAGCGAAGGCCAGCCGTCTGGTACCGAAGCTGACGTCGAGGATGTTCAGAAAAACGGTGGCCAGAAGCTTGAAGGTGTCGGCTTCACCGTTTACAAGATCAACAAGACTGCGGATGGCACTACCGACATCGATGTCACCACTAACGAGGGCCTGCTGGCTGCTTCGAAGCTGAAGGCATCTGACTTCTCTCAGGGCGCAGCTCTTAAGGGTGACCTGCCTACGGGTGTCCTGTCGGAGGTTGGATCCGGTGTGACCGGCCCAGACGGCAAGTGGAACGTTGGCACGGATTTGCCTCTCGGTGCTTACCTGGTTGTTGAGACTTCCCCGAAGGAAGGCTACGACCCGGCTGTTCCGTTCATCGCTTTCGTTCCGATGACCAGCAATGGCAAGGTTGGCGAAGAGACTCAGGGCACCACCTGGAACTACGACGTTCACGCATTCCCGAAGAACTACAAGGACGAAGAGCCGGACAAGACCGTCAAGGACAAGGACCAGAACGCTGGTGATGAAAACCTGGTCTACACCGTCACAGGTACTGCTCGCCAGCTGAAGCCGAACACGGAGCGCACCCAGTTCCAGATCACTGACCAGATTGACCCGAAGCTGGAAATCACCGACGTGAAGGTGACAGTCGCTGGCCAGGAGATCCAGCCGACGCAGGATGTTGATGGGAAGTTCTTCGAGGGCAACAAGGTCGACGTCGACCTGAAACCAGAAATTGCAAAGACTCTCAATGCTGGTGACAAGGTCGTCGTTACCATCACCACCAAGCTGAAGCCGCAGTTCGAGAACGCTACCGACATCGCACCGAACACCGGTTTGGTCTTCCAGAACAACCCAGACGGTACCGAGAACGACACTCCGAAGGAGACTCCGGAGGTCAAGACCTACTGGGGCGGCCTGCAGTTCAAGAAGGTCGATGGCGACCGCAAGGGTCTGGAAGGCGCTGAGTTCCAGATTGTCCGTCAGGAGGCTGGCAAGCAGTGCTCCGAGATTGACACCAAGAAGAAGGACTCCTGGACTCCGGTAAACGGTCAGCAGGGTGGCGAGGTTAAGACCACCTTCGTCTCCGACCAGGACGGTACCGTCAAGATCACCGGTCTCCACGTCAATGACTTCGAAGACAACGCCGTGGTTGACAACGACAAGCAGTCTCACTACTGCCTGATTGAGACCAAGGCTCCGAAGGGCAAGGAGCTGCTGCCGGAGGCACTCGAGTTCAAGCTGGTTGCTACCGAGACTTCCCCGGAGCGCGTCTACAAGCTGGCTTCCGTCCAGGTCGGCGCTAACGAGGGTGAGGTTGTTAACTCCGACGACACCACCCCGAACCTGCCGATGACCGGTGGCGCCGGTGTTGGCATCCTGGCTGCTATCGGTGCAGCTATCGTCGCAGCTGGTGCATGGTTCGCCCGCCGCGGTTCCAAGAACTAAACCCGAGTAAAGGCTCGGTCACTGGAGCGCTGTAGCTCCAGTGTTGCGGGAATAGCGTGCGTTCAACAGCGCACGCCATTCCTGTAGTTTGCGCATCACTGAAATTACTGTTGCGGCCTTTCGATGTGCTCTTTTTCAACAGCAGGCAACCCCATGCCGGTGAGAAAGAGAAAGGCCACATCCCTTTTTGATTGACTTCTTGGGAGTTCCTCCGTGGGTAAACACTCTGCGTCGACGCTGACGCGGGACGCATCAGCTGACCAGCCTGATCAGCCTGAGCAGGCGAAGAAGAACAGTATGGTTCTCCCCGCAATTCTGGTGATTGTGGGTTTGCTTGTGATGCTGTACCCGGTTGTCTCCACGGCATTGAACAACTACGGCACCTCTAAGGCGGCTAAAGAGTTCGCCAAGTTGGAAAAGTCCGTACCCCAAGAAGTTAAAGATGAACAGTGGGAACGCGCTCATTCTTACAATGAGCGCCAGACCACCGGCCCGATTCTGGACCCGTGGCTTAACGAAGTTAATGACCACAACCCCGAGTACGCCGCTTATCTCGATCAGCTAAACGCTACGGATGTGATGGCGCGTTTGATCTTCCCAGAGATTCAGGCCGATCTGCCGATTTACCACGGCACCAGCGATGAGGTGCTCGCCAAGGGGCTCGGACACCTATACGGGTCCGATCTTCCAGTCGGCGGTGTTGGAACCCACTCCATCATTACCGGTCACACCGGACTTACTAACGTAACGCTCTTCGATAACCTGCGGAAAGCAAAAGAGGGAGACGCCTTCTATATCCAGGTCGCTGGTCACAAGCTGAAGTACGAGATTGATCAAATCAAGGTTGTACTTCCGCATGAGACCGATGATCTTCGTCCCGTTGAAGGCCAGGACTACATCACCCTCATCACTTGCACTCCTTACGGAATTAACACGCATCGTTTGCTAGTGCGTGGGCACCAAGTGCCGATGGATCCGTCGGAAAGCAAAATCTTCGACCAAACGCACGGAGCTGGATGGCAGTGGTGGATGTACGCCCTGCTTGTAGCGGTACTTGTGCTTGGTACGGGCTTTGCGTGGTGGCTCTGGCGCCAGCGCCTCGACGCCGACGAAGAGCTTGACGACGACGCCGAGAACGCGGACGTCGAGACTGCTGATGGCGACGCAGACAGCGATGGACTCGCTGACGGCAGCGAATCAGCGTCCGAGGATAATAACAACACTTCGTGGTGGGAAAACGACAATGAATAAATCTTTGACATCCCCCTGGAACCGGATAGCTGCGTTCTTAGCTGCCTGCGCTCTGGTTTCAGTAATGGGTGCAGTTGGCGCGAATGACGCCAACGCGGCCAGAATTGTTGGGCATCAGGATGCCCCGGGCGTTTTAGCAAAGAGCGGCACGGACATTGTGCGAATTACCTTGAGCCCAGGAAACCCGGACGATGATAATTCGCCAGCTTCGGGTTCTATTTCTGGTGTGACCGTCCATCTGGAGCGCCTCAAGGGAGTCTCGCCGTCTAGTCCGCAGGACCGCGAGAAGGTTGAAAAGGCCACTGCCGCTGAGCTTGCGGCGTGGCCGAAAGACCTTCACTTTAGCCAGGTCACTGATGAAAACGGCTCCGTGAAGTTCAGCGATCTGCCGCAGGGTATCTACCTCGTTACCTCGACTGCGCCGAACGACAGCTACCGGGAAATTAATCCCTTCCTAGTATCGGTGCCGTTCTATGGGCTGGATTATGACTCCACTCCGGTAGAGGGAGTCATTGTGGCGAAGTCGCATAAGCCGGGGGAGACGCCACCACCGTCGACACCTCCGACAACCCCGCCGAAGACTCCGCCAACGACGCCGCCGGCAACACCGCCGACAACTCCGGGGACATCGACGCCGCCGAAGACTCCGCCGACCACTCCGGGGGAACCGGGAACTTCGACGACCACTTCGACTACCTCCACGCCACCTGATGAACCTGGTACCTCGACGCCTTCGGGCTCTTCGGGTTCATCCTCAAGCTCGGGAAGTAGCGGAGAATCCGGCTCCTTGGCGCTCACCGGTGTGCAGGTAGCAGGGCTGGTAGCTGCCGCTGCAGCACTAATCGGTGGAGGATTCGTCATTATCGCCGCTAGCAAGAAGAACTCAGAAAGTGGGAAGAACTAATGTTTTCGACAACATTCCGCTTGCCGGATTCAATGCGAACTGCGCTTCGCATGTTCTTGGCCGCTTTGCTGGCGGTAGCTCTCGTTGTCAGCGGTCAGGCTTTTGCGCCCAACGCGCCACAGGCACAGGCGCAGACGGAGGTCATTCCGACGTCTCCGCCAAAGTATGAGTTTAAGAAGATCAAGGTGACTCCGAAACCGGGCGATGCAAAATTCGAGTTCACTATTGATACTGACGCGACGATTGACAGCCTTCAGCTCAATGTCGGTGGCTCAGAGTCGATTCAAACTTATCGATTGAGCATTAATGGCAGGATGATTCCAGCCCAGTTCGACCAGAATCTACCGACTAGTGACGCGCGACGGGCACCAGTGGAAGTTGTGCACAGTGGGTTAAATCAAACGGTGAAAGCGGGCGATAAAATTAACTTAGAGTTATGGATCAATAATAGGGTAGCAACGGGCAGCGTATCTCTGACTCTTCGCGGCACTACCGCAGGTTCGACTGAGCCCACCGAACCAAGTCAGCCAACCGACCCGTCAACTGACCCGACGGAGCCTACCCAGCCGACAGAGCCAACTGAGCCCACCGAGCCCACCGAGCCGGAGGATCCGGAGCCGGGAACGATAACTCCAGCAGAACCGACTCTTGTCGACCCTGCTACTGCGCCGGAGTGCGTGGAGAAGGCTTACATCAATATCCCGGACACCAAGGGTGTTGATTACTACCTCAACGCAAAAAAGGCACCAGCTGGCCCCCATGTCTACGAGCAGAACAAGCCGGGTACGGTCAAGGTCACTGCAGTAGCGCAGCCAGGGTTTAAGCTTGCCCCGAACGCGCGTACCGAGTGGACCTTCAACCTAAGCGGCGAGGTAAAAGACTGCTCAGATTCTTCTGAAGACCCCAAGCCACCGGCTGTCGAAGGGCGCCACTTTGATGCCATCGGCCACGAGTTTGCAGTTAAAGCTGACCCAGTAGATCCGAAGAAGCCCAACGCCTTTACGGCTAAGGTGACTGAGGAATCTCACATGAAGTACGCAACGGTGCGTATCGAGACTGACGCGACTTTCTTGGATCCACAGAAGTACAACCTCACCCTGGACCAGATCGAGCCTGGTGTGACTTTGCAGAAACGAAACGTCAATATTGGCAACGGCTTCATCACTATGGACGTTGTTCCGGTGAAGGATGGCAAGCCGGTTGATTCTGCCGTTGTGCCGAAGGATGCGGTATTCACCTTTACCAATAATCTCTCGCAGAACAAGAATTTGAAGGTCACTCTTGATGTCTACGGAGAGAAAAAGGACACACCAAAACCACCCGAAGTCATCTCCCCACCAGATGGAGCTAAGTGGGTGCAGGGGCGAGTCCCTAACCCCCCGATGCCGCAGCGTTGTGGCCTGCGCATTGCTGTAGTAGCAGACCTTTCGACATCGCTCCGTTACGCAGATACTGATGGTTTCGAAGCATCTAAAAAGGCCGCGAATGCATTTATCGATTCCCTGCAGGGCACCCCAGCCGAGCTCGGCATCTATAACTTCGCAAGTGGCGGTCCGGCTAATCAGGCTGGAACGACACACGGTCAGAACCCACCATATATTTCAATGCTGTCGGAGCAGGGCGTCCAGCGAGCAAAGGACGTAGTTAAGAACTGGAGCTATAACGCAAATAACAGTGCTACGAACTGGGAAGCGGGCCTGAAGCAGGTCAAGGATAACGACTACGACGTGGTGTACTTCATCACTGATGGTATGCCCACGACCTCCTCGACAATCAAGAGCAAGGGCATCGGTGGTGAATTCGTTCAGGCTAGTGCTCTCAACGACGCAATCAAAGCAGCCAACGAACTCAAAGCTGCCGGTACCCGTGTTGTGCCGCTCATGGTCGACCTGACTCTTGGCGGGCGAAGCAGCCAACGCCCCGTTGTAACGAATGATCTGGTGCTCAAAGACGCCAAGCGCATTGCCTGGACAGCAGATCCGGGACAAGATCCAGGTTTGTACTACAAAATTCGAAGTGACCACCCGCAGGCTAGACACGCCAATTACATCGGCACCGATACTTTGGTGAACTTGAAAATGGCGTACGACGCGGCCGGCAGCCAGACCCTGCAGGTGTTTGAGCGCCTGCCCAATGGGGGGCAAGAGACGGTCACTCGCAATCAATCGAGGTGGACCTACGGGACGCGTGACGTCAAGACCATGGGCGAGGATATCTCGGGCGCTGGTGACACGGTGCGGGTGTCTAACTACAGCAAGCTTGCCGAACAGATGAAAACAATCGCTCAAGACGTAATCACACGATGCAACGGTGTCGTGAAGGTAAAGAAGCGGATTGTCGATGAAAACGGCAAGGTCCTCGAAGACGGCGCCCCAGGTTGGGAGTTCACTCTTTCTGCGAAGAACAATGTCATCAGTTCTGGTAATGGCCCGTTGGTTCATCAGTCGATGAAGGTAACCTCCGGATCTGAATCCGATAAGGGTACTGCATCGTGGAACATTGAAAGCGAGCGTGAGCAGTCGCTGGTTCTGGCTGAAACACAGAAGCAGGGCTTCACTTTGTTCCGCCGCGGTGACACCTTGGATTCCACCGGTGACTTCAACGCCGTATGTACTCAAACCCGCGACGGGAAAACCTCACCTCTCAAGGTGGAGAATGTGGGCGAGTTCGGTTTCCGCGTAAAGATGTCGGAATCCAATAAGGTCCTGTCTTCCATTTCCTGTGTCGTCGATAACTACGAAGCACCGGACACCAAGCCGGGCAAGCTGACCTTGGAAAAGGCAGAGTACGTCGATGGTGAGGGAGTCAAGATTCTACCGGGACTTGGTGGTGCGACCTTCGATATCTACCCCTCGGCAGGTGGTCAGCCAGACCACAGTGGAGGACCGGTCTACACCATCACGCCTGATCAGAAGTCGATTGAAATCACTGAGACTGGCACTTTCTACCTTGTAGAAACGATGGCACCGGCAGGACTTAGCCTGCTGCCAGAGCCAGTAGCTTTTGAAATCTCAATTGACCAGGAGACCAAGGAGTACACCGTCTCAGTGGTAGGTGGCAGCAGCCCGCTTATCAAGGCCGAAGGCTCCGGCGAACTCATGATCATGCAGGTGACCGACACCAAGACCGGTAAGCTGCCAAAGACCGGCGGAAACGGAGTTCTTCTCTGGACACTGTTTGGTGCGGTAATCGCAAGCTGCGGTTGGTTCTGGACTCGTCGCCAGCAGTCCTAATAACAAGAATGGGTTCTGTGCAGTCGCCTGCACAGAACCCATTGGGCAGCACAAAGAACAAGACTCGCGTCCCACCCATCAGGAAGCCCTACGCAAACAAAGCCCTCTTACCAGGGTGAATTAGCGGTGATATAGGAGCCAAGCTGCTGCCCGTTCCCATCGATGATGTTCCAATTAGTCGATACAACGCCAACAGCACCTTTTTCCGGAACCCATACAGGGCCACCGGAATCGCCGCGTTGAGCGTGTACGTTCTGAACCTGTAGAGCGTTGTCCTCGATTTGGTATGCCTCTCGATCAGCGGCTAAACCGCAGGAAACTCTCCCCGTAGTGTTTCCGTAAATGCAGACCGTCTCGCCAGTTTGAACATCTGTGGGGGATAGAGTCGAATCGCCCGAATACGAATTCTCACCGGCAGTAGCGGGGTCGTCAAGCGAGACAACTCCAATGTCGTTCCCTGTATCTAGTGAATGGTCATAGGTGGGAGACGGTTGGAATACTCCAATTTTCTGAAAGGTCCCATCCGTCACCGTGTCTCCTTCTTGCCCACAATGACCTGCTGTGTAGATCTGAGAGTTGGTCTTGTCGACATAGCCGGCTGTACAGACACTAGCTTGCGGTCCATCAGCGTGAATGATGACAACTGGATCGCCTTGGTTGATGGTGGCCGCGTAGGCCGGTAGTCCGGTTGTAGCCGTGATAATGGCAGTGACAGTGAAAATCCATGAAGGTCTATTCATGGGGAAATCTGCTCCTCAGTGAGTTGGTCGGTGGCGGCCCAAAAACTGGTTGTGGCGTTTTCAGGCCGCACATTGAAAAGCATTTCCTCTGGTTGGGTTTCCTAGAGGGCGAATACGAACGCGCATGGTGAGCGTCCAATCATCTTAAAGATGCGTAAAAACGAAGCTAATCTCGTCGAAAAAGATGGAACTTATGCGTGCTGGGCAGTTTATATACCCGTTTCGTATCGCGAATATAAGGAAATGTATAAAACTATCAGTTAAGGCAAAACCTACGCCGAACTGAGCAATCATGCGCGATAGCGTTCTAAAAATGGGGTAGAAGAAAGGTCAACGCCTATCGGGGGAGCATGGCTAAACAGCTGCACTAACCAGCAGCAGAGTTGCCGCTGGCACTGTCGCCGTCGTCAAGCGCGGCAACGAGATCGCAGCTCACGCGAGTTCTGATCGTAGTCGGCATTAACACACCGCTGAAACGTGGAATCTCGCTGTAAGTTGCCACTCGTTATACAAAGTTGTCGAATTTGTTAGCAAACGGCTGGCACGTGGGGTTCGTTCGTGATGTCAGAACGGGAAAATGAGAGGTCATATCCTGCTGTCAAGCAGGGATAATCTAGAAATTACAGAGCTCTCCGTGATGCCGGGGAAGAAAAGCACATCAAGTCTGTAATCCAGTTTTTCTAAGAGACTTTCATAACGAAATCCCTGCTGGAGGGGCTCTCTCGCAGTCATGTACTCCTAGCCACGCTGCAGGTTGCCTGTGGCGGCTATAGCATCGGCATTGTCCAGACATTTCGTCTACAACACTGAGAACAGGAACGGCACATCATGGCTGACAACACAAAGAACACTGCTAAGAGCACCCAGGCGACTCAGGCTGGCTCGGACTCCGCGAATAAGGGAACCGGCCACGGCCACACTTCTATCGACGACAGTGTCGTCTCCAAGATTGCAGGCATCGCTACCCGCGAGGTCTCCGGTGTCTATGACCTTGGTGGTGGCATGGATCGCTTCGCTGGTTCCGTCCGTGAGTTTGTCTCCGGCGGCAGCGCCAACGTGTCCCAGGGAATTGCCGTTGAGGTCGGCGAGCGCCAGGCTGCAGTGGACGTCACCATCATTGCTGAGTACGGCGTTGCCATCCATGAGCTGGCAGAGGCTATCCGTCAGAACGTCATTAGCTCCGTTGAGCGTATGACTGGCCTCGAGGTCACTGAAGTCAATGTTGATGTTTCCGATGTT
Organism: Corynebacterium amycolatum; assembly: GCF_016889425.1. Classification (NCBI taxonomy): domain Bacteria; kingdom Bacillati; phylum Actinomycetota; class Actinomycetes; order Mycobacteriales; family Corynebacteriaceae; genus Corynebacterium; species Corynebacterium amycolatum. The sequence goes on along the minus strand of NZ_CP069513.1, from coordinate 444,791 downwards.
CACACCGACTACCAGACCCCGCAGGAGCGCGAAGAAGAGGCCGCTAAGCAGCGCGAAGAGCAGCGCAAGGCCATCGCGGCTGCTAACGAGCCCAAGGAGCAGCCACGCGTTCAGTAGTTAACAACTATTGCGCGTCGAGGCCGGGCAAGATGGGCAGTTAAGCCCGTATAAAGGGGAATTTCATGTTCGATAATTACACAAAGACCTTCGCGACGATTGCCGTTGTCCTGTGCTTCGCCGCAATGATTGGTGGTTTCACGGGTTTTCTTGCGGTTATTGCCTTCGGAGGTCTGGCCGGTGCAGCCGGTGCGGTACTCGATGGCAAAATCGATGCGCCCGAACTCAACCGTAAGTTCAACCGAGGAGGCCGCCGACGGTGACTATCCACGTTCCAGCAACGCGTGGCACCACCGTCGTAAGCGAGAAGGCAATCCGTCGCATCGTAGAGATGGCCGTGCGCGCGGTTCCCGGCACCCTCGACCAATCCCGTGTGCTAGGGCGCGACTATCCAATTGTCTCTATCGATAGTGAGATTGCCCCTAGTTCTGCCACGACCAATGCCGTTAGTGCAGTTCGAGTCGCAGTTCGCGCCGTTGCATCATGGCCGGCGCCGACAGCGGAAATTGCGGTGCGCATTCGTTCAAGCGTCGCCGCCTGGCTCGCTGATATGGCCGGCCTTGAAAATGTCACCGTCGATGTTGACATCGACAGCGTCGAACCCGGGCACGTGCGTGTCACCCGACAGGACTTAGCGTACTTTTCAGATCACCCGCAGTTGACACCTGTCCGGGTGAACCAGCAGGTAGTGACCGCACCGCAGGTGCGGCGGGTCCCAGAAGTGCGGTCCATCGCCGTGCCGACGCCGCAGCCAGTGCGCAGTATTTCAGTACCGCAGCCACAGTCAGTGCGTAGCATTCAGCCGGTGACACCGCAGCCGGTACGCAGCATTACTCCGCCGCGTCCGGAACGAGTACGCAGTGTCCCAGCACCTACTCCACAACCGGTGCGCTTCATCACGCCGCCGAAGCCGCAACCAGCTGTGGCTATTAAGGCGCCGAAGCCGCAACCGGCCCGTCGCGTTGTTGCGCCACGGCCGTTACCGGTGGCTCGCACCTCGGCACCGAAGCCGGTACAGGTGCGTCGCACACCAACTCCACGGCCAATACAGCTGCGAAAGGTCACAGCACCAAAGCCGACGTCCTTGGTGCAGGTGAGTGTCCCCCGGCAACCAAAGCTGCGTCCGGTACGAGTGCCGTCGCCACGCACAATTAGTGTTAAGGTGCCACGACCAGCGCTACTGCGGCCGGTTAAAGTGCCGCGTCCAACCCGGTTGAAACAAGTTCGCGCACCGCGACAGGAGCAGCTGCGCCCGGTATCCGTGCCACAACCACGTACCGTGGTGGTAAGCACGCCAGAGCCGCGCCCACTGAAAAAGATTGAGGTGACACCCTATGACGCCGACTGAGAGGTCATCGGCCGCGGTGGTCTCGGACGAGTCAGTCGAAACTCGCCATGGACGTGACCCGCGTCAATCACCAAAGGTCCGCGGGCTGGGAGTTTTCGCCGGTCTGTTGATGATCGCAGTGGCCGTAGTTGCAGGTAGAGAAGCAATCATCAGTGCCAATAGCTCAGGTGACACCTCATGGTTACAACCGGTATTCGACTGGTTCAGCAACCCACAGGGCTCAGCCGCGTCATGGGTGTTGCTCCTCGTCGGAATCCTCGCTGCAATCTATGGGCTGGGACAGCTCATCGCGGTGTTTCTTCCCGTCCCGCGCCGGTATGTACGCGTCGATGACGATGGCAACCTGCCAGTGTGGATGCATGAGTCTGACTACCAAGAAATCCAGAATGGCACGGCACTTGCTTCCGGAACTCACGGTGGATACGAAGGTGATGACAAGTGAAAACATCAGTAAGCGTATTCGACCGAATTGTGTTGTTCCTCTTCTCAGCGCTGTTACTACTGGTAGCAACATGGGCGATTGCTAGCTACTTCGATGTCGCTCCTGCACAGTGGCTTCATGACACCGGGCGGATGGAATCCTGGGGAAAAATACCTGAGCAAAGCTGGTATGTTCCCGTCCTCGGTGTAATTACAGCGATTCTAGCGGTGGTCGGCTGCAGCTTGGTGGTCGCTAATCTGCGATCACACCGGTTCAGCACGGTTTCCGCATCCGAATCACAGGAAAAGTTAGGAGAGATTTCGCTGCCGGTCGCCGATGTTGCCGATGCGGTGTGCACCGATCTAGAGCGCAACGCCCACATCAACCAGGCGGATTCACGGGTCTACCGGGATAATGGAATCCCGACGTTAGAAGTGACTGTGGCGATGCCGCCGCAGGCGAGCCTCCCCGCCGTTGTAGCTGCCCTGAAAAACGCGGAGCGTGAAATGCGTGATGCCCTCGGCCATGCGGATATCGCCTCGACCTACAAAATCGAACTGGACCGTTAGTTAGCCTCGCGGGAGAGACAACCTACAACGGCTAGCTACGTCCTCTGGCTGGAACGGGCCTAAACAGCTGTAGAGTCGCCGTTGACACTGTCGCCGTCGCCAAGTGCGGCAACCAAATCGCGGCGCGCACGGGCGACGCGTGAGCGAATAGTGCCCACGCGACAACCTGCGATTTCCGCGGCCTCCGCGTAGGAGTAACCCAGCACCTGCGTCAGAATGAGCGCCTCGCGGCGTTCTTCCGGCAGCTGCTCCAGCAGCACGCGGGCGTCGGCGAGCTCTGACCACGACTCGCCAGTCGTAAACTGCTCGGCAGCGTTTTCCACTTCCACCGCAGACTTCTTCGGGCGCGCCGAATCATGGCGGACCGAATCCACCCACACGCGCCGGGCCAGCGACAACAGCCAGGTGCGGGCAGAAGAACGCGCCGCAAAACGGGGAAGTGCCCCCATGACACGCAGATACGTCTCCTGCGTTAAATCATCCGCAGCATCAACGCCGCCCAGATGTGCGACCAAACGCCACACGTCCTTCTGCGTCAGCCGCACGAACTCCGTCAGCGCAGCCTGATCACCGCGACCGGCTTTCAGCGCCAGCTGCGTGATGTATTCGTCATTAGAGACGAGGCGTGCAGGAGTCATGGCAATAGCTTAGCAACTTAAAACCTAAAGATAATTCGCCTGGCTGCACGTGGTCTCACCTGCAAAAAGCAGGCGGCGACGCAGCCAGGCGAACTAGGGGCTGAAGTGTTAGAAGCGGATGGCGTCGATGGGCTTGACGCGGACTGCGATGGTGGCCGGGATAATACCCGCCAGCGCGCCCACGAATGTCGCGACCAACACGCCGATTACAGCGGCCGTGACGGGGTAGGCCACGGCACCGGTCTCCAGCGGCAACGCCAACATCTTATCCAGCGGCAGCTGCTTGACCGTGATGATCGAGGCAATCACGCCAACCACGCCCGCCACCGTCGTGGCGACAATCGACTCCAAGAACACAGAGATAAAAATCCGGCCTGCCGACGCGCCCATTGCGCGACGAATACCAATCTCACGGACACGGTGGCCGATGGTGACAATCGAGACCGTGAGCAGGCCCAACGCGCCAAGCGCGATCACAATGCCACCGATAATGCCCAGCGCCGTAGTGATGGTGTTATTCATCTCCTGGGAAATCTCCGTGTCCTTCTCCGACAGGGAGGTATTCACCTTCCAGCTGGGGCCGAGCTCCGCCTGGAAAATATTGTGCAGCGCCTTCTGGTTCTCCTTCGCGGACTCCTCAGGCGTTGCGACGAGCAGTTGCGGCTCACCCACCGGACCCTCGTAGCCGGCATTGAGGAAGGAATCGTAGTGCGTGACAACGCTCGGGGCGTCCCACGATCCGAGGGACTTATACACTCCCACCACGGTGAAAGTGGTGTTGCCGGTTTCCTTCAAGGTGAAGGTTGGGTGGTCGGCTAGCGCTGGGTTTCCCAGGCTCTCGTAGAACTGGTCGTTGACCACCACGGGGTTCATCAAGCGCTGGCCATCGGCATCTTCCAAGCGGCGTCCCTGCACGATGGTGCGGGCGTAGATGTCGAACCAGCCCGGGTCAGCGGCGATCAGCTCCGGAGTACCTGGCGAAAAGCACTCGTAATCATCCGGTGCGCAGTCATCCATATTGTGCTCAGGTGTGGCTGGCTGCATGCGAACCCGCGACCACAAGTTGGCATGGGTGGTCTCTACCAGGCGATGCGTGGCAGCGGAAAAAGCGTCGTTGATGGACCCGTCCGGATTGATGACGCTCAAATCGTCCGGTCCGTTTCCGCCGACGCCCGCGCCGCCGAAGCTGCCGAAGCTATCGGCCATTGTGCCGGCGCTGCTGTCACCGAAGCCGCCATCGCCGAAGTCTCCACTATCCTCAGAACCGGAACTACCCGCTCCGGCAGTCAACGTGACCGTGCCGGCGACACCCGTGCTCTGCGCGGTTACCGCATCCTGAGAGCTGGTGAGAATATTGCCAAGCGCAATGACTGTGGTCATCGCCCACACTGCGGCGGCCACACTGACCAGCGACAGCATGATGCGGCCACGGTTAATGCGCAGCTCATGCCACGCTTCCAGCAGAGCGCCGAGATAAGGCGTTGCTGCATAGAGGAAGGAAGGCCGTGACTTCGATTCTGTTTCTTTATTCGTCGTCATCAGCAACCTCCTCGAAGCCGTGCATAGCGTTGGCGGCAGATAGCAGGACGGAGTCGGCGTGCAACTGACCGTCGCGAAGCTCAAGTGCCCGATCGCCGCGCTCGGCGACCTCTAAATCGTGCGTAATCACAATCAGCGCAGCATTGTTTTCCGTGGCGACTTCTTCGAGCAGATCCATGACGATCTTGCCGGTGTCGACATCGAGCGCACCAGTGGGCTCATCGGCAAGAATGAGCTGCGGTTGGCGCACGAGCGCACGGGCAATTGCCACACGCTGCTGTTCACCACCGGAAAGCTGCGAAGGCGTGGCCTCTAGGCGGTCTCCCAGACCGACGCGCTCCAGCATCGCGGCGGCGAGCTCGGTGCGATTCCAGAACTTCTCGCCTCGGTCGTACATCAGCGGAACCTCAACGTTTTCCAGAGTGGTGCGGGAGGGGAAGAGGTTGAACTGCTGGAAGACAAATCCTAAATTATCGCCCCGGAGCGCAGCGCGTTTCCTATCCGACAAGGTGGAAATATCAGTGCCGTCGAACGTGTACGTGCCAGAATCCGGCAAATCGAGCATGCCAATGATGTTCAGCAGCGTTGACTTACCCGAACCGGACTGGCCGACAATGCTGAGGTGCTCACCGCGTGGCACTTCGAGGTCGATGCCTTTCAAAATAGGCAGCTCCTCGCCGTTGGGGAGCGTCACTGTTCGAGTGACTGCGGTCAAACTAAGCATGGCGCGGGCCTACTTTTCAGAGCCAGCGTCATCGCCGGACTCGTCGAAGCCAGTGTCACTGCCTTCACCAGTGCCGGTGCCAGTGCCGCTGCCGTCGCCAGCGAACTCGTTCCTGTAGGAAGGCACATACTCCAAAACCTGCTGGCCTTCCTTCAGGCCACGCTTGATTTCAATGAAAGTGCCATCGTTGGCGCCCAGCTCGACCTTGATCTTGGTGGGCTTGCCGCCATCCTTAGCTGGAGCGTAGACAACACCTTCGCGGAAGCGTCCCTCCACGGCGGTCACTGGCAGTGCTGGAACCTCCGAGGTCGTGCCGCTGCCAAGAATCAGCGTTGCGGGAACACCTTCGTAGACGGTCTGATCTGCGGGAATATCGCAGCGCAGCTGTGGGCCGCCCGAGGAACTCCCCGCAGCGGCGGCACCCATGCCAGCACCCTCTCCGGCGCCGGTGTTCTGCGAGCCCGTGCCACTTCCCGTGACAGTCTTCACCGAATCACACAAAAATGGTGCCGGGCCATCGGTGATAGCGAGGCGGCCATTGTTAATCGAGTCTCCCAGCGTGTACAGCTGGCTCGGCTTAATAGGTGCTACGGCGTGGAAGCTATTCGGCGAAATGGTGCCAATTTCCTGGCCAATCTCGACCGTCTGGCCAATGACGATATCCCACTGCACAGTGCCAGAAGCCTTAGCGGTGATGTTTCCCCAGGTCACGGTAGTTTCGGGCGCGGCAGCTGCGGCGCTTTCATCATCGGAATCCGCGCTGCCGGAGGTGCTGGCATTCTCGGACACCGAGGTTTTCTTCACCTGAAGCAGGTTTTGGCCCTCTACGGCGTTGCCACCGCTGTTGACAAAGGCGTCAGTGATTTCACCAGACGCGTTGGCACGGATCACGGTGGGCTCATCCGGGACGATGGTGGCAGACAGTTTCTGCGTGTTATTGATCCGCTGAGGGGATAGCTCCGTGGTGGGTTGGGAGAAATCACCGGTTGCTTGCGCATAGCCCTCGTCGTTAGCGGGGAAGAATGCGATCTTGAGAAGCGCAATGGTCGCCAGCAACGCCAGCGTGTACTTGAAGACTGTGAGCGCTTTTGCGCCCCTCCCTTGTTTTTTCATGTCTGCAGAAGTATCCGATCAGAATCCAAATTGACAGCGTGGTACGCGACAAATCCTACCCGTAACCCGCGCGGGCAGCGGTAGTGCTGGCTATACCTTTTATTCAGTGCTGATAGGTATTGCATGAAAGCGCAGTAAGTGCTTTTCGACGGTCATTGTGTGCGGTTTTCTTCGAGAAAAATCTGCCTTTTTTGGGTCGAGTGTTCGTCGCCGATATAGCGAACCTAATCGGACTAATAATTAAGTCCATATATCAATCCCGGAGGACTGATAGGCAAAATATGAAACTTCGTGTAGGGTGGAAAACGTCAGGGCATGTTGCGACTGACATCTAGCCCTCGTCTTTAGGAGGAAACCCCATGTCGAATCTCTATGAAGGCTCCAATGGTCCGACCACTCGTCTTAACGGCGCGCCGGTTCCTACAGAGCAGCATTCGCTAACAAACGGCCCGCAGGGAGGTATCAACCTCCACGACATCCACTTGCTGGAAAAACTCGCACACTTCAACCGTGAGCGCATCCCGGAGCGCGTTGTTCACGCTAAGGGCGCAGGTGCTTTCGGTGAGCTGACCATCACCGAGGATGTCTCCAAGTACACCAAGGCTGCCGTCTTCCAGCCGAACACTGTCACTCCGATGCTGGCGCGATTCTCCACTGTCGCTGGTGAGCAGGGCTCCCCGGATGGCTGGCGTGACGTGCGCGGTTTTTCGCTGAAGTTCTACACCGAAGAGGGCAACCTCGACATCGTGGGCAACAACACGCCGGTGTTCTTTATCCGCGATGGCATTAAGTTCCCGGACTTCATCCACTCTCAGAAGCGCCTGCCGGATACGGGTCTGCGCGATGCCAATATGCAGTGGGATTTCTGGACTGCCTCTCCGGAGTCCGCTCACCAGGTCACCTACTTGATGGGTGACCGTGGTATTCCGAAGGACTTCCGTCATATGGACGGCTTCGGTTCCCACACCTACCAGTGGATTAACGCTGAAGGTGAGCGCTTCTGGGTTAAGTACCACTTTAAGACTCGCCAGGGCTGGGACTTCCTGACGGATGATGAGGCCGCTGAGCTGGTAGGCGAAAACACGGATCACGCTCGCCAGGATCTCTTCGAGGCAATTGAGCGCGGCGACTACCCAACCTGGGACGTCAAGGTGCAGATTATGCCTTACGACGAGGCTGCCGGCTACAAGGTGAACCCGTTCGACCTGACCAAGACCTGGTCGCAGAAGGACTACCCGCTGATTCCGGTCGGTCACTTCACCCTGAACCGCAATCCGGGCAACTTCTTCGCCGAGATTGAGCAGGCCGCATTCGCGCCGTCGAATACCGTGCCGGGTGTCGGCTTCTCCCCGGATAAGATGCTGCTGGCTCGTGTGTTCTCCTACGCTGATGCGCACCGCTACCGTCTTGGTGTCAACCATGACCAGCTGCCGGTGAACCAGCCGCGCTGCCCAGTGAATTCCTTCTCGCAGGACGGCTACGGCACCTACCACTACGCTGACCCGAATCTGCCGGTTCATGGCTCCAACGCCGCCGGACGCGGCCCGGAGGCCGATACCGCGGCTGCGGCCAAGGCCGCTGGCTGCCCAGTCCACTCCGGTCACGCGGGGCAGGTTGACGCTGGCACTTTTGGCCAGTGGGAAAGCGTGGGCGAAGAGTTCTACGCCGGCGCCTACGTGCAGCACCCTGAGGATGATGACTTCTCGCAGGCAGGCGATCTTGTCCGCAATGTGATGGACGATGCCGAGCGCGATCGCTTGGCAAACAACATCGTCGGTGCCATGCAGGGCGTTTCCCCAGAGGTGGAGCAGCGTGTCTACCAGTACTGGACCAACGTTGATTCCTGGCTCGGTGCTGAGGTGGAAAAGCGCTTCAAGGCAACGAAGTAAGTACGAAAAGCGTTAGCCCTGCAGGTGGTTTGACCAGCTGCAGGGCTAACGCTTTATTTAAAAATTCTGTCTGTGCATGACAGCCACGGGCTTTGTGGTTGCCTGCACGCCGACCCGTTTGGGGCGGCTAAGGAACAACCCTAAGTGTGAGCTGTTTTAGGCACCGATGCCCGGCATGCTCGGGGAGCCGTTGAAAATCGACTTCGGAGCAGCTGCGGCCTCGTCAGCCTCGTCAGCCTCTTCGGCGGACTCGGACACCTCTCGGCCCTGTTCGGCAGCGTCGGAGACACTATCAGCCTCAACACCACTGACGTGGGTGGAGTTGTCATTGTGTGTGGACTGATCGTTCGTGATGTTGATGTCCATGAAGTCGCGGCCGAACGGAGCGTTCCAGTCGCCGGTTTCCAGGAGGGTCAGATCACCATCGATGGTCGGGTTAATCTCGAAGGTGACGTTGACGGTCGGGCCGGAAGGCATTGCTTCCAGAACCTCAACGATAGGAGTGACGTCCATTTTTGGTGTTCCTTTAGACAGTAACGAAATGAAAAATATCGGTTTTAACTGAACAATAAACCGCAGTCTTTTTTAGAGACTCGCGGTTTATTGTGTCAAGGATTGGCAGAGTTATTGTCCTGCCATGAAGCCCGGGAGCTTACTTGCCGATGCCAGAAATGGTCGGGTTCAGGAAGTCGAAGTCCTTGGACTGGTCGACGTGGGTCTCCGGGTTCAGGAAGTCGGAAACCTCGGTGTCGTGGGAGTCGGTGGTGGAGTAGTCATCGTTGGAGGTGATGTCCAGGAAGTCGTTACCGAACGGCAGGTTCAGGTCGCCACCAACGTTAGCGAAGTTGATGTCGCCGCCAGCCAGCTGCTCGAAAGCCGGCAGCGGGCTCTCGACGGTGACGGCCGGAAGGGCTTCGAGGATGGTTGCGATATCTTCTGCAGAGCAGGACATGAGAAAATCCTTAGGTTCTCGGGGGTAAAGATTTTGAGTCGCTCTTGGCGATCTCACAGAAATTAAGTTAACCGATGGGCCAAGGGGCTGCAATGAAAAAATAGGTGGCTCGGTCCGCCTCCAGTTGGTTGTGTCCCCTGAAGCTCGCTCAAATCCATCTAAAAATATTGGAAAGAGGGCGGTTATGAGTCGGTCGGGACGACCCCGGCCTCTGCCTGAATATCGGATGACAAAAGTGTTGTTTTCCTAATCTTTACCGGGATTGCATTGATTGTTTTGTTCTTGGTGTCACAAAGGTGCAGGCAAACGGCGAATTCATCAAAAATGATAACCAAGGGTTCCCTAACTAAGGGAAACCAAAGGTTAGTTAACGGCAAAAACTGCCACTCAATTTAGGGGCATAAACGAGGTTAACGAGCGACCCATATCCTATGAGAGGTACATCACATTGTGGGAGGCCAAAAGTGTGGGGAAACATACCCCCTTTTGGGTAGGGTGGGTGGCCCAAAGGGGGTCTTGGAGAGCACTGAGAGGCTGCTCTGAAACCGGCCGGAAGCAGCGTATGCGGGACGCTTCCCGTGCCGCTAGCTACCGCTCCGGCACGTAGTCCTCAGCGGAGCCATCACGGGCACCCAGCACCGCGCGTCCAAGTACCTCGGATGCGACAGTGGCGACGACCAGGACAGCAACAATGGCCAGAATGGCGGTGAGGGTTTTGCCCCACGTCAAATCGCCCTGGTCGGCCTCTAGGACCAAGTTGGCAATCACCAGTGCGGGGATGCCCACCATGATTCCGGCTGAAAGCTGGTTCAACCGGCTCAAGGCATCTTTAGAGCGCCACATGGCCACGCCCGCCAGGAGCAGGTACAAAGATCCGCCAATGACCAGCACGGCAAACAATATAGTTACAAGAATTGAAGCGATACTCATATTGCGATTCGTCCTTAATCGGTCTTAGCGGCGGCCACGGGAAATAACTCGGGCCAGGCCCACGGTCGACAGAATGCCAAGCAGACCCGCCAGCATTGCAATATCGAAAGTGATGGCCGTAGTCCGCAGCATGGCAGTTGTGAGGAACACTCCCACCATGGGGTAGAAGGCAGCGTCGGAAAGCACTGCGCGTGAGACATTGCCCTTGACCCGGAAGATCAGCACCACGCCCACAAGCAGCGCCACTGAACATAGAGCAATGCCAATGCCGCTGATTACCTGTACTGCGGTGGGATCGATCAATGTGTCATTCATGAGCGTGCTCCTTTGTCTTCGCCTTTGGAGGCAATGCCATCCGGCAGCGGCAGACCATGGTCGACCTCAGCGGCAACGCCGACGACTGCATCCGGGTCAATGAACTTGCCCGCGCTGTACTCCTCGAAGACGAAAGCCTTCGGGCGGGGGACATCGCGGAGGCTGGGAACGAGGTGCTCCTCCATGTCGTAGAGGGAGTCGTACAGCGCGTCCAGGTCGGCACCGAAGATTGCGTGGATGATGAACAACCGTCCCACATCGGTCTCACGGACACCGCAGACTAGCGTGCCAGGAGTCATGGTGATGGACTCGGCAAAGAGAGTGACCTCAAGGTCAGACGTCACACGCAGCGGCAGCCCAATGAGCACCGGCTGCTGCTTCTGGTGCGAGCGCAGCGTATCGCGCACCACGTCCGTCGCAGCCACAACAACCTGCCAGACCAGCCAGAGGGAATAGCGGATAACATGCAGGAACTTCATCAGTAAATACCTCCGATGGCGTTTTCAACCCCGCCGAGAGTGGCCTCGCGGTAGCCATCAATATTCAGCAGCGCATCAGCCGCACCGGTAGTCGCCCAAGTGACGGCACCGACCGCGACAAACATTGCCACAGAAACAATTGCCAGCATGGCGGACGGCGCAACCAGCGCGCCCGGAACGCGAACGGAATCGTCCACACCCTGCATGGGGCGGCCCCAGAAGACCGCGCGCCACAGCCGAATCATGGCCAGCAGCGAGCCCAGCGAGGCCACGATGATTGCGGTGATTGCAATAATCGAACGGGCATCGCCAGTAGCGGCAGAGGCAAAGACAATGCCCACCTTGCCCCACACACCGGAAAATGGCGGGAAACCAACAATGGAGAAGCTCATCGCCGCCATCACCCAAGCGACTGCTTGGTCGCGGCGGGCAAGCCCAGAAAGCCTGGAGAGCGTACCCGTACCGTAGGTCTCTTCCACCGCACCGGAGCCCAGGATGAGGGCACCGACAGTCACCATGTGGTGGATCGCGTAGAAAATACCCGCAGCCAGTGCTGCCTTGGCGCCCTGGCCGTCGTTAGCATCCGTGAACGCCAGCACAATCAGAATGAACGGCATACCCGTGACCATCTGGTAGGCGAGCACCTCACGCATGGTGTTCTCGGCGAGACCAGCAAACGCGCCAACCAGCATCGAGATCGCCATGATGATAATGATCGGCCAGTGCCAGGAGGGGTTCATGCCCACAATCACGACGTAGATGCGGAAGAGCATGTACACCGCCACCTTCGTATGCACCGCAGAGAACAGCGCCATCACCGCAGGGCTTGTCGACGGGTACGTCCTAGGCAACCACGTGTGCGCCGGAACCAAACCAGCCTTCACACACAGTGCGATGATGACAATGCCCAACGCGACCACACCCGTGCCGCCAGGGCCGCCCTTGCTGGCCATGTCGGCCAGCATTGCGATGTTCACATTGCCCGCCGAGCCGTAGATCAGCGCGACACCAATCAGCAACACCGTGGAGGTCAAGAGGTTGACCAGCACGAAGTTACGGCCAGCAGCCAGGCGGTGCCAGGTACCGGTGACCGCAATCAGGCCGTAGGAGGGCAGCAGCATGACCTCCATGAACACGAAGAAGTTGAACAGGTCGGCAGTCAGGAAAGCACCCGACATGCCGGACAGCATCATCAGCGTCAGGGAAGGGAAGAAACGAGAGGTGTTTTCACCCGCGACGTGGGCGAACCAGTTACCGATGGCAACCACAGCGGCAGCCACACCCAGCATCAGCATGGAGAACGTGTCCGCCAGGAAAGGAATCGAGATACCACCGGGGAACGCGCCCACGCCGTGGCCGACCGGGCCGTTTTCAGTGACGTAGAACATCACCCAAAATGCAGCCAGCGACGATAGGGCCGGAACGGCGATGCCCATCGTCGCGCGCATCCACAGCTTCGGCAGGATGGCTGTGACTGCCGACAAAATCAGCGGCAGTGCCGCAAACAGTGGCAGTAGCGAAGACAAAGTTGAAGGGGACATTGCAGAGGTCATTGCAGAGGCTTCTACCATTTCTCGTCACCGCCGAAAGGAGTCTCGCGCGGGAACTTGTTCGGAGCCGAAGAGACCCCTGGGGTACCGGTGACCGTGGAGTCCGAGTCCGCCGGAACATTCTTACCCGCACGACGACCAGCCGTCGACAGCTGTCGCATAGCCTCGCGATCCTCATGGATACGAGTGTCGTCATCACGGCCCAAACCAGCCAGTGCCAGCATGAACGCGGTCACAGCCATGGTGATCACGATGGCCGTCAGCACGAATGCCTGCGGCAACGGGTCAGCCATCTGCTCGGCAGCGCCAGCGCCCGCAGTGGCTTCGTTGCCCAGCAGCGGCTCGCCGCGCCAGGCGCCGACACCCGTGGACAAAATAATCAGGTTAGCGGCATGGGAAATCAGAGTCATACCGATAATGGTGCGCAGCATGCCGCGCTGTAGCACCAGGTACGTGCCACCGCCAGCGAGGACGGCAGCCATGATGGCGATAATCACTTCTTGGCCTCCTCAACGGTGGCATGAGCTGGGGCGGGAGCACTTTCCGCTTCTGAGGCGAACACGCCCATCTCCGGCGGCACCCGCAAGCTAGAGCGGTCTGAGTAGAGATCCTGCATCACATCGTCCGACCCGGTCACCCCAGGACGGTTCGGGCCGCCCAGGAGATTCAGTGCGGTCGCCACAATGCCGATGACGGCCAGGTACACGCCGACGTCGAAAAGCAATGCCGTGGTGAGGTGCTGGCCCAGGAACTCGCCGTACAGCGGTGCCAAGAACGACCCCTTGGCGAATCCGATGAAGCCCGTGACGATTGCTGTTATGACACCCGCAGCGCTGAGCGCCACCGGGGTCTTCTTGCCGAAGACCAGCTCGTCGCGGTCCTTGGACAGGTAAACCAGCATCACGGCGGCGGCACCAATCAGCGCCGCGTTGAAGCCGCCACCCGGGGCGGTACCGCCGCGGTAGAGAACCACGGCAGACAGGGCGAACAGAACCGGCGACAGCCAGCGGACCAGCCAGCGCATCATGATGGAGTTCAGAGCGGGCTCCGCAAGCGGGGAGGGCTGATCGAGCAGGTGCGGGAAGCGAGGCATCGACGTGACAACCGCTGCCATCGCGACGCCCGCCATACCGAGAACCGCCAGCTCACCCATGGTATCGAAAGCACGGAACTCAACCAGGATCACGTTGACAATATTGGTTTCGCCCGTGACCTTCTCAGTGTTGTCGATGTACCACTGCGCAACCTCAGGCAACTGACGACGGCCAGTGAGGAACCACACCGCGCCGAACGTAGCCAAGCCTACGGCAGCTGCCACGACCGCGGCGGAAGCCTGGCGGTTCTTTGAGGTCTCAGAGAACGCGCGAGGCTGGAAGCGCAGCACCAGCATCATCAGCACGACAGTCAGGATTTCCACCATGAACTGCGTCAATGCCACATCTGGTGCGCCCAGCAGGAGAATCTGCAACGTGACACCAACACCGGTGACGCTGAGCAGCACAGCCGCCTGTAGACGGTTCTTTGCCCGAAGCGTGGCCCACACACCAATCAGGACAACGACCAGCGGAATCAGATCGGTCAGGTGGTCGATGTCGTCGATCTTCGGTAGCACCGGAGCACCGCCGACACCCGGAGCGATTGCAATGACCAGGGCGTACACCGCGAGCAGACCAAGCAGCGGCAACAGGTGACGCGACGGCTGATGCGAACGCGCCATCTTCGCCAGCACGCGACCCACGCGCTGCGAGACGCTCAGCGACGCATTGATTGCCTCCACGCCAGTGAACGGGAAGAGCTTGCGGTCGGCCATGACAGCGCCTACGCGAGCGCGAGTGAAGATGAAGCCCACGCCGACAGCCAGCACAATCACAGAGATAATCAGCGGCACATTTATTCCGTGCCACAGGCTCAAGTGCGATTCCTGAGTCGTGCTAGCCGGAAGCTGACCGACCGTATCCGCCACGCGGTCCAACGGACGGTTCAAAATAGCGCCGGCAGCGAAGGCTGCAGGCAGGCTCAGCACGCCAGGGATGGCGGCCGGAAGCCACAGCGAAATCGGGGCCTCAGTGATGTGGTCAACGTTGCGCGGACCATCCACGAACGCACCGAACACCAAACGTGCCGAGTACGCGAAAGTACCAATCGCACCAATTGCCGCCACTGTCAGCAGGATGACCACGCCGGTGTTGGTCAAAGGTGCGCCCTCGAATGCGGTCAGCATGCCCTCCTTCGACATGAAGCCGAAAAACGGCGGAATTGCCGCCATCGATGCCGCACCGAAAATCATCGAGCCAAAGCTCCACGGCATCTGCTTCCACAGCGGACCCAAGCGACGAATGTCGCGCGTGCCCGCCTGGTGATCAACCACGCCAGCCATCATGAACAGCGAAGACTTAAACATCGCATGCGCAATGGTGTGCACAACCGCAGCCATAATGGCGAACTTCGTGCCCACACCAATCGTGGCGACAATCCAACCCAACTGCGAGACCGTCGAGTACGCAATCAGCTTCTTCAAGTCAGTCTGCTGCAACGCAAAGTAGGCCGTGGCAACAGCCGTCCACATACCCATGACAATCAGCAGCAACTGCCACACGCGCACGTCCGCGAAGACCGTGGAAAAACGCATCAGCAGGTAAACGCCCGCCTTGACGACGGCCGCTGCGTGCAAGAAAGCCGAGACGGGAGTTGCTGCCGCCATGGCCTCTGGAAGCCAGGCGTGGAAAGGGAACTGAGCTGCCTTCGTGAAAGCACCCAGGGCCACCAGCGCGGCAATGAGACTGCGTGCTGCCGGGTTGGCCTCCCACTCAGGCGAAGCCAAAACCTCGGTGAGGTTCGTGGAACCGGTCAGCCACACAGCACCGCCGAGGGCGGCCAGAAGCAGCAGGCCGCCGGTGAAGGTCAGCAGGAGTGTGCGCAACGAGCCCAACTCGCCCGACGAGCCCGACCTTGCAATGAGCAGGAACGACGCCATCGAGACCAGCTCCCACCCAATGAAGAGGAGCATTATGTCGTCGGCAAGCACGAGGAGCAAAACCGCCAGCATGAACGCCGTCATCAGGACGTAGAAGCTCATCGCGGACTTCTTAGGCGGCAAATACGCGGTGGAGTAGATGAAGACTATCGAGCCCACCAACAGCGCCAAGAAACTGAACACCATGGAGAGAGGATCGAGCTTCAGCGCAAACGCCGCGTTTAGCTCCGGGGACCAGACGCGGGACCAGGTGAAGGTGGTGCCGTCGAGGATATCGCCCGTTACACGCGAAAGCTGGACCACCGACGCGAGAAAAAACGCGACGATGGGCCAGCCTGCGTGACGACCAAGGAGCTTCACAAACAGCGGGGTCAGCGCCAGGGCAACCGCGACCAACAGCGGGACCGAAAGGAGGGTCAGGCTGTCGGTGGAGGCTTGGGTGGCTTGAGCTGCTTGGGCTGCGAGCGTTGTCGCGTGCTCTGCGGAGCTGCTTGCTTGGGCGGTAATAGTTGCCGGGGCAGAAAGCACGGAATCTAAAGAATTCAATGTTGCCGATACGCCGCCGGACGCAAACTCAGAAGCCAATGTCTGGTCTGGTGGTGCGGTCGCCGACGGCGGACTGGCTGTAAAGGAGCTGGCTGATGCCAGAGCTGCTGCCAGGTGCGTCACTTGGGGGCTACTTTCACATTGCTGTTAAAAAAAGTTCGTACTTCTACAGACTAACAGCCACGAAATTGCTCTACGCGGGGTGAAAGGGGCATTTGGGGGAGTGGGGTAAGGCTCTGTGGACCCGGTAGCGAAAAAATAGTGGAACGATTGATGAACGGTGCGTCGGCGGGTGGGCATCTTCGCTACTTACGCCCAATCCGAGTTACTGACTGCGTTTATGTCAGGTGGCGTTGAGTCGATCCGAGTTACTGATTGCGTTTATGTCAAAAATGGCCCGAAAAATGGCCTGAAAGTGTCATAAACTCACACAGTTTCACATTTGCAGCCTCGGAGTTTTCGGGCTGTCAGTTTTCCCACGTAATCCCGGGCTGTGGTGTTGCCGCAGTGGGGGCTGACCAGTCACTACCTTGAGAACCAGGCACGCTTTTTGTCTAGCGTCCCTGAATGGCAGCGAAAAGTGGCCAATAACAAAACCCTCCCTCACTTGGATAATTCCAGGTGAGAGAGGGTTTTTACTTGGTCGGGGTAGCGGGATTTGAACCCACGGCCTCTTCGTCCCGAACGAAGCGCGCTACCAAGCTGCGCCATACCCCGAGGCCACAGACACGAACTGGGAACATATGTCTCAGTGCTGTGCTTGCGAGGACTTACTTTAGCCCGACGCTGAGCCAGAATGCAAAACGCCTGCTTAACAGGCTGCGGGGCCAAGTCGCGGTCTCTGTCGCACCCGACGAACTACGGACTACGGACTACGAACTACGAACCGGACCCGTACGAACTACGAACTACGAACTGGAAACTACGAATCCCGCTCCACAATCTCAATCAAGGTCGCGGATGGGCGGCAGAACAGGCGCACCGGGGCGTAGGGGGAAGTGCCAAGGCCATTGGAGACGTGCAGCCACGTCTTCTCGGTCCAGCGCGACAATCCCGAGGCCCGCGAGCGGTCGATACCGCAGTTGGTCACAATGGCCTTCCCTCCGGGCAGGCACACCTGGCCACCGTGGGTATGACCAGAAAGCACCAGGTCGTAGCCATCGTCCGCAAAAGCATCCAACACGTGGGGCTCCGGCGAGTGCGACAGGCCGATAGCGATGTCGGCATCCGCATTCGGGGCACCGGCGATCTGCGAATAATCCTCCAACTCGTGATGAGGGTCATCCACACCGGACAGTGCCACCTTCACTCCGCCCGCGACAAACTCCAGCCGGGCATGGGTGGCATCCTGCCAGCCATGCTCGATAAACGCAGCGCGCATACCGCGCCACGGTAGTTCGACACGTGAGGGCTTGCGCTTCTTGCCCGTCAGGTACTTCAGCGGATTTACGGGCCGCGGCGCGAAGTAGTCATTGGTGCCAAACACGAAGGCGCCCGGACGGTTCAGTAGGGGGCCGAGCGCTGCGAGGACACTGGGAACGGCCTTGTCGCTGCCCAGGTTGTCGCCGGTATTAATCACCAGGTCAGGGTTCAGAGCATCGAGGCTGGCAACCCACTTCTGCTTCAACTTCTGGTCGGGGAGCATGTGGAAGTCGGAGACATGCAGAATCCGGAAAGACTCGCCCTCGCGCTTTCCCGCCCGGGCGAGCGTGCCGGGTGCCAGCACGGGAACTTGAACGCGGTGGAGTTTAAATGCGCGCAATTCGATTTGGTTCGCGTAGATGAACGTCGTCAAGCCGAGCGTGGCGATAGCTGCGGCAGACCGCAGAATTCGGTTGGAAAAAGCGCGCGATGTCATGACAGAGACACTATCAACTACAGCGGTAATCTAGGGCGTATGAGTGAACTGAAGAACACAATTGTCTCCGATATGACCGCCGCAATGAAGGCCCGCGACAAGGAAACCGTTGCGGCGCTGCGCATGCTGAAGGCCGCCATCCAGACCGAGGAGGTCTCCGGCTCCAAGCACGAGCTCACCGATGAAGAAGTGCTGCGTGTGATTGAGCGGGAGGTCAAGAAGCGTCGCGAGTCCGCTGAGATGTACGCCGAGAACGGCCGCCAGGAACTTGCCGACGCCGAGCTCGCCGAAGCAGAGGTTTTCGCCCGCTACCAGCCGGAACAGCTTGACGACGACGCTGTGAAGAACCTCGTCGCAGAATCCGTGGCCGAGGTTGCTGGCGATGACGCGCCGAGCATGAAGATTATGGGGCAGGTTATGAAGGTGGCAAAGGAAAAGGCCGCTGGCCAGGTCGATGGCAAGCGGCTCTCCGAGGCCGTTAAGGCTGCCCTGCAGGGCTAGCGCGACCTCTCGGGGTTCCTTCAGTGTTTCAGTGCCGCGGTGACTTTTAGCAAGTTGCCGCGGCCATTTTTTTTAAACCGGCAGCTTCTAGAACCGTAGCTTCGATAACGGCAGCTTTTAGAACGGCAGCAGCGGAATCAAATCCCGCAAGCTCGGCGCCGGTGGAGTGTTCGGGCGAGGGAACTGCGGTAGTGGATCCGGCCGGGGCGTCGTCGACTCCGGTCGCGGCGACGGCGCTGGTGGCGGGGTCGGACGACGGGTGCCATCGGCCACGCGGATTGTGACGGTGCCACCCTTAAGAAGTAGTGGCGGCTGATCCAGCCCGACCACGATTCCGCGCGACTCACCCGTGCGGGACACCGTGCGTTCCTCTACCTTGTAGCCAGCCTTCTTAAGGGTCTCCCGAGCCTCGGCCTTCTGCATGCCCACCACATTCGGCATTTGGGTGATAGAGGTGCCCAGGCCGTAGTCCGAATCCAATGGGGGAAGGTTCTTTCCGCCATAGTCCTCGATAACCGGGCCGACTGCACCAAACCATGTCCGCGCGGGCTCACGACCACCAAAGAGGTTGCCGCTTGGGCACTGCCGCAGCGGTGACGTGCACAGCTCCGTGACAGTCGGGGTGTCGTTGTAGGCGTACACCGATCCGGCCAGACCGCCGGTGAAGCCCAGGAATGCCGCGGACTGGTTCGACTCGGTGGTACCGGTCTTAGCCGCGACTGGGCCGTCCCAATTCAGCTCTTTCGCGGCATCCTTCGCAGTGCCATCGGTGGCATCATTGCTGAGCGCATTAGCGATTGCGTGCGCAACCCCCGGCTCCACCGCCTGCTCGCACGGTGGCACATTCAGCTTGACCGCATTGCCCTTGGAGTCCGTGATGGACTCAATTGGAGAGGGCTCGCACCAGCGGCCATTGCTGGCCAGGGTGGCAGCGACATTGGACAGCTCAAGGTTATTCACCGACGTTGGACCCAGCACGAACGAGCCGAGCTTGTGCTCCGAGACATAGTCCGCCACCGAGGACTCACCATCAAAACTGCCCGGCTCCGTGTATGAGCGCATGCCCAGGCGTACTGCCATGTCCATCACGCCATCAACGCCGACCAGCTCCGAAATCTGAATAAAAGGAGTATTCGGTGATCGCGCGAGCGTCTCACGCAGTGACATCGACGGCGGGAAACTGCCTACGTTCTCCACGCAGTACAGGCCCGGCGGGCAGCCCTCTGCGCCACCGGTGCCCAGCCCGGAGGCCTCATAACGACGCGGCACCGGGAAGTGGGTATCAATACCCAGCCCCTTTTCCACCGCCGACGTTGCCGCGAAAATCTTAAAAATCGAGCCCGCGCCATTGCCTACCGGCGTAAATGGCTGCGGCTGCACGGTCTGCATTTGCTCCGCATCGAGGCCGTATACGCGTGACGACGCCATCGCGAGCAACCTCCTGGAGTCATCCCCAGGCTCAAGCAAACTCATAACCTCAGCTGCGCCATCCGCAGTCGGTGACGCCTGCTGACGCAGAGACTCCTGCACGCTGTCCTGCACACGCGGGTCCAGTGTGGTCTTCACATGGAAGCCACCGCGCTTCAGCTTTTCGGCATCAATACCGTGGTTCTCCAGGTAGGAGACCACATAGTCACAGAAGAAACCGCGATCGCCCGCCGCGATGCAACCCTGCGGCAGGCGCTGAGGCTCCGGAAGAATACCGAGATCAGCCGCCTTGGCGTCCTGAGCCTCCTGCGGGCCAATTGCCCCCGTGGATTCCATAGCCGCAAGCACGTCGTTACGCCGTGCATGCGCACCTTCCGGATTTGTATACGGATCGAGCCCGGACGACTGCTGAACCATGCCCGCGAGCAGAGCGGCCTGCGGGACATTCAGATCGGACGCGGGAATGCCGAAGTAGGTCTGAGCTGCAGCTTCCACGCCGAAAGCGCCATTGCCGAAGGGGACCAAGTTTAAATACTTGGTCAGAATCTCGTCTTTCGTCAGCTCATCTTCCAGATCCAACGCGATGCGAATCTCGCGGATCTTGCGGCCATAATCCGTGGCAGTAGCAGCGCGGCGCTCCGACTCCGACTGCGCGTCCACGAGCAGCGTGTGGTTCTTAATCAACTGCTGCTCAATCGTGGAGGCGCCTTCCTGCACCGACTGAGACATGAAGTTCTTTACCGCCGCACGAGCAGTACCCTTCCAGTCCACACCAGAGTGCTCATAAAAGCGCCTATCCTCCACGCTGACCAGTGCGTCCTTCATAGCTGGCGAGATGCGTTCCGACGGCACATTAACCCGCCTCTGATCATAGAGCCACGCAATTGGCTGATCATTACGATCCGTAATAGTGGTGACCCCTGGTGCGTCCTTAGAAATCACCGACCGCGACGCCGACGCGAATTCATCAGCCGTGCGCGCAACGAGGTAGGCCGAGCCGCCCACAAGAGGAAAGAGGGCGCTGGCCATAATCAACGCTGCCAACACAGTGGCAACGGAGAGCTTGAACAGCGTCGAACCTTTATTCACAGCAATCACACTACAAGGTAGGGCGGATTGAGCCGAAGTAGGTTTTCGAAAATCCACCTAGTGACATGCCCGGGGAGTCCAGTAAAACGCCTGGCGAGCGGGGAGGGGCGCTACGAATGCCTTTACAACACCGCGCAACTCGTCGTGTAGTAGTTTCCGGAAAAAGATTTTCATAGTGACGCAAATCACCCCCGTGCTTTTGTTGGAAAAAGTTGCCCCACCTGCATCGTTATATTTAGAGCTGCGCCACGTCCACCCTCCTAGTGTGACCCAATCGACATTATTTGGGTGGTGTGAATAGACTTACAACAAAATTTCAGCACTATTTAGTTGAAACTATTTCGAAATAACGAAAATCGCAGGCACGAGGAGGCTACAATGACCGCCACGATTCCAGATCGCAACCGCACTGCTACTACGCCAGAATACGAGCTCGGTGTAGAGAGCTTCCGCGATCGCCAGGAGTGGGTCCCGCGCGCTAAGTGTCGCGATATTGACCCGGATAAGTTGTTCGTTCGCGGCGCCGCACAGCGCGAAGCCGCCGTTATCTGCCGCCACTGCCCAGTGGTTCTGCAGTGCCGTGCCGACGCTCTGGATAACCGCGTCGAGTTCGGCGTCTGGGGTGGTCTGACCGAGCGTCAGCGCCGCGCAATGCTGCGCGAGCACCCGGAAATTACTTCGTGGGCCGACTTCTACGCTGAGCAGTACGCAGCTCAGCGCAAGGCAAAGCTGGCTAAGTAAAAACCCAACTTAGACCGAAGTAAAACTGAACCCCCAGCGCGCGAGGCTGGGGGACAGATAAAGTAGCTCCCATGACTACTAAATGGGAATACTTCACCGCACCGCTGCTCATTCACAACACCAAGGCCATCCTGGACAACTTTGGTGAGGACGGCTGGGAACTCGTCACCGTTCTCCCCGGCCCGACCGGCGAAAACCACGTTGGTTACTTCAAGCGCCCAAAGGCTGACTAACTTTATTCGTCCGGCCCTAGTCGCCGTGGAAAGGCTTAACTTAAATGAGTAACTCTGAATCTCGCACTCCTTCCCAGGCCCTCAGGGACCTGGGGCTTACCCTGCCTGCCGTTGCCGCGCCAGTTGCGGCCTACGTACCCGCAACGCGCACGGGCAACCTTGTTTTCACTTCCGGTCAGCTCCCATTCGTTAACGGCGAGCTCACCCACGTCGGCCACGTCGGCGCAGAGGTCACTGCTGAGGGGGCTAAGGAGGCCGCCCGCACCTGCGCCCTTAACGCTTTGGCCGCAGTCGATGCCGAGGTTGGTCTCGACAATGTCACCCGCATCGTGAAGGTCGTCGGCTTCGTCAATTCCGCCGCCGGATTCACTGGTCAGCCGGGCGTTATCAACGGAGCCTCGGAGCTCTTCGGCGACGTCTTCGGAGAGCGCGGCCAGCACGCTCGCTCGGCAGTGGGTGTAAATCAGCTTCCGCTGGACGCTCCCGTGGAAGTAGAAATCATCGTTGAAGTAGCTCAGTAGCTGCTGTATTTGCTGCTGCAAGCAGCGAGGATGTTGCGTTCTCCGGGGCGTCGTGAAGCGTGCTTACACCCAAATGAGTCGATTTGGAGGACGTGGCGCGCTCCCCGGATTGCGCAACCACGTAGGATAGAGGACATGGAGCATCCTGCGTATAGCCAACTGCGTCAGATTTCTCAGTCTGTGGGCGTCGTTCTGTGCCCGAATCCCAGCTACTCTTCGCTGGAAGGTACGAACTCCTACGTTATTAAGGCTGAGGGGGATAGCCGCAGCATTGTCATCGATCCGGGTCCGGAGGACGAGGGACACCTGAACGTCCTCCAGCGTTATGCCGGTGACGTCGCGTTGATTCTGCTGACGCACCGTCATGGCGACCATGCTGATGGCGCCGCGCGTTTCCGCCAGCTCACCGGCGCGCCGATTCGAGAGCTGGAGTCTCAGTACTGTGCGGGAGGTCAGGATCCGCTTGTCGACGGCGAACGTATCGTCCTCGACGGAGTGACTCCGCAGATTGAGGTCGTGGCAACCCCTGGTCACACCGCTGATTCTGTCTGCTACTTCATCCACACTGGTGATGGCGAGGATGATGTTGAAGGTATCGTTACCGGTGACACAATCGCTGGCCGCCACACGACTATGATCTCTGAGACCGACGGCGACCTGGGTAAGTACATGGAAACCCTGGAAATGCTGGATACGCGCGGCAAGGGCGTACGTCTGCTGCCCGGTCATGGTGCTGACCTGCCGGACATCACTGTAATGACGCAGAAGTACATTGAGCGTCGTAAGCTGCGCCTGCAGCAGGTGAAGGACGCCGTTGCCAAGCTGGGCGACGAGGCTACGGTCGACCAGATTGTGGATGAGATTTACACCGATGTCGATCCGGTGCTGCGTCATGCTGCTGAGCAGTCGACTCGTGTGACCCTGCGCTACCTGCGCGATCACGGGGAGTAGTTGCTGGGCTTTGGCTTCGGCTTCGGCCGGTTGCTGGGCTGGGGTGGTCCCAGGTTGAGCTTGGGTTGGTCCTAGGTAGAGCTTGGGCTTGGGTTGTCGCTTGAAAAAGGGCGTGTGACCTGCAGTTGTGCAGGTTGCGCGCTTTTTGTTTGGGCTAGTGCTGGTTGGGGTGCGTTGTGGGGGGGGGTCAGCTCAATCACTTATCGATGAGGTATCCACTTGTCGATGAGCTATAGCGCACGCATAAGTGAACAGCGCATCGACAAGTGATTGATGCGGGGAGAAATCGGTGAATGGTGCATCGATAGGTGCCGGGAATGCGTCGATGAGTGGCAGAAAAGCGGGAAGCATCGACGGGAAGCATCGATAAGTGCGCCAAAATTGGCCATAATTCGGCCGGTGGGGTGGGGCTGGCATGCCAGGCCAGCATGCCAGGCCAAGCGGGGAAGACAACAAAAATCCCGCGAGCCTCATGCGTTTTATGTGCTCCTACGGGAACCGAGGAACCAAAAGCAGAGGCTGCGGGATGTGAGTCGTTTGGGCAGCTCCGCAAACGCCGCAAACGCCACAAGCGCCACAAGTTAGCGTGCGCGTCGGGCCAAACGCTCCGTATCGGAGATGAGCACGGACTTGCCCTCAAGGCGAATCCAGCCGCGGTGGGCGAACTCTGCAAGAGCCTTGTTAACGGTCTCTCGGGAGGCGCCGACGAGCTGTGCGATTTCCTCCTGGGTCAGGTCATGGTTCACACGGAGAGCAGAACCCTCCTGAACACCGAAGCGATTAGCCAGCTGAAGCAGGGACTTAGCCACGCGACCTGGGACGTCGGTGAAGATGAGATCAGCCAGCGAATTGTTGGTGCGACGCAAGCGGCGGGCCAGCATGCGCAGCAGCTGTGCCGGAACATCCGGGTGTGACCCGACCCATTCCTGCAGCTGATCAGCGCTCATGGATGCGGCGGAAACCTCGGTGACGCAGACCGCCGAAGAGGTGCGTGGACCCGGGTCGAAGATGGAGAGCTCGCCGAACATGTCGGATGGGCCCATAATGGTCAACAGGTTTTCACGACCGTCAGCTGAGCGACGAGCCAGCTTCACCTTGCCATCAATAATGATGTAGAGCCGATCGCCCGGCTCACCCTCATTGAAGATGGTGGTTCCACGCGGGAAGCGAACCGTCTCGAGCTCACCGAGCAAGGCCTGCACAGCCTCCTGGTCGACTCCCTGAAATACACCGGCCCGGGAGAGAATCTCCTTGACGTCATCCACGGTAAAATTCTCCTGTCTTGGGCCACTAACCACCGTAAATACAGGCCAGCGGCCACCAAATTAACACTCGACTACAGATTGCAGTGGTCAAACGGGAAGAGAAGCTGCCCCGTCCCACTACTTTCGGTCTTTCCCGGTAACGCCGCTGCCAGCTTTCAAGGCAGGTTCATCCCTGGACAAATTTCACGACAAAATCGCCTCTATAGATGCATCCCAAAAACTACGCCGTCACCAAGATGTGATAAACACCACTGTAGCAAAAGAGCCACTGCGTCTGTGGGGAATTCTGGTGAAAAGCCGCTGAACTGTGTATTTCTAAATAGCAATGAGCTAACGGTGTTCTAAGTTGTGGTTGGACGTGACCTTTTCGACTTTTCTGACCGATTGCGCCCGAGCTTCAACTGATTGCATCCGCATCTCTGGTGAACCTAAGGATCCCGTCCGCGAAAGGTATGACGAAAAGGTGCGCACGCGAATTGCAATCCGGGGTAGCCGATACACTACGACCATGGATACGACCGGCAGGGCATCGTCGATAAGCAAGCACCAGATAAGCAAGCACCAGGCGACGAGCAAACTCCAACCCACACACCCGCAGGGATCCCTGACGTCGAAGAAGCGTCGGGCGGTGGGGGCGCATCCGGCGGCGCGGGGGAAAGAGACGCGTCTGGGCATGGTGCGGCGTGCGCGGCGGATTAACCGCACGCTGGCGGTGGCGTACCCGAATGCGCACTGTGAGCTGGACTTTCGTAATCCGTATGAGCTCGCGGTGGCGACGATTCTGTCGGCGCAGTGCACGGATGCGCGGGTGAATATGACCACGCCGGCGCTGTTCGCTAAGTTCCCCAGCCCGGCCGATTTGGCGGTTGCGAATCAGGAGGAGGTCGAGGAGCTCGTTCGGCCGACGGGTTTTTATAGGAATAAGGCCGCGAACATCATCGGCTTTGCCCAGGGCGTGATGGAGCAGCACGGCGGCGAGGTCCCGGGCACGTTGGAGGAGCTGGTGAAGCTGCCGGGCGTAGGGCGAAAGACAGCAAATGTGGTGCTGGGGAATGCTTTTGGAGTGCCGGGGTTGACGGTCGATACGCATTTTGGGCGTCTGGTGCGGCGCATGGGCCTCACGGAGCAGGAAGATCCGGTGCGCGTGGAGCACGAGATGATGGAGGTGCTGCCGCGCGCGGAGTGGACGTGGTTTTCGCACCGGCTGATTTTCCACGGTCGGAGGGTGTGCCATTCGCGCCGGGCGGCGTGCGGGGCGTGCTTCTTGGCGGCGGATTGCCCGTCGTATGGCGTCGCGGGTCCGGCGGAGCCGGAGACGGCGGAGAAGTTGATTAAGTCAGACGACAGGGAATGGCTTCTCTACCTGGCCGGTCTTAATGACGGCTACAGTGGGGAGGAACTTTCCGCGCTTGACGACGGGGATAGCGCGCACAACACCACAGCGGCACAGGACTAGTCGAGGAGCACTTTTCGTGAATGAGCAGGGCGGTCGTAGTCACAATGGTGGCCACATTGGGGATTGGCAGGCGGACGTTAACCGTTCGGCATCGCTGATTACGCTGCTCATCGCGGGGATTAGCATTGTGGGGCTGGTGGTTTTCGCGATTGTGAATACCACTGGTGGCAATGACGAGGCCGACGGTGGTGGGACTGGAGCTGGTGTGAGTGCCGGTGCGAATGGTGCTGATAATGGTGGCACCGGCAGTGATGATGAGGTGGATAGCGCATCGGCGGCGCCAGCGATGTCGAAGGACGAGATCGCGGCGGTAGCGGGTAGTGGCTCGCTGGCCGGTGTGCGCTTGCCGCTGTTGGCAGAGTCGGGAGACTCAGCGGATCAGAGCAACGAGGTCGGCCAAGCGGAACTGGTAGACATGGGCCAGGTCGTCGAGGGCAAGCCAACCGTGCTTAATGTCTGGGCATGGAACTGTGCGCCGTGTCGCCAAGAGCTGCCGCTTATCGAGCAATGGGGCAAGGACAACCCAGATGTGCAGGTGGTGACGGTGCATGCGGCTCGCGAGGCGGGGCGTGGCCAGGCCCTCCTGCAGGAAATCGGAGTGAATCTACCGACCTACTCGGACACGGTCGATGTGGTCGGACCAGCGTTGAATCTACCGCGAGTTGTGCCCATTACCGTGGTGTTTAAGGCCGATGGCACGGTGGCGACCATTCGTCCCGGTGAATTCATCGATGCGCAGCAGATTACTGATCTCGTGCGAGGTGCGTTGAAGTGACTAAGGGACAGTCGTGGAATCGCGACGCAAGCTCGGGGCTGTATCTGCCGAAGTGGTTGACCAATAGTTTGCCGCCGCATCTAGTCAGCGCTGATCATGACGCGGCGGGCCACACCAGCACCAGCCAAGACGCGGCAGGTCACTCGGAGCAACAGGTGGCCGGTCGCTCCGCTTCGTCGTCAAGCGTGAAGCGCGCGTTTGCGAAGTTGCGGCGAGACTCCTCGACGCAGGAGGAACCGTTGCGGAATCCTGCGCGGTCGGCGGTGTTGGTGCTGATCAGCGGTGATGCGGAGGCGCACCAACGGCCGGAGGATGCCAGCGTGGTACTTACGCACAGGGCGACAACCCTGCGTAAACATGCAGGCCAGATGGCTTTTCCGGGTGGTCGTGTCGATCCCGAGGACGTGGATGAAATCGATACCGCGCTGCGTGAAGCCGAGGAAGAAACCGGCCTGAACCGAGAGACGGTGACGCCGGTGCGGGTGCTGGACTCGATTGACATTTCGCGGACTGGCTTCGCGGTCAATCCGGTGTTGGCGTATTGGCATGCACCGCATCCGCTGCGTGTAGTCGACCCTGCAGAGACGGAATCGGTGCTCAATGTGCCAATCAGTCACCTGACGAATCCGGACAACCGCATGATGCTGGGCTATCACGGCTGGACAGGGCCGGCATTTAAGGTTGGTGACTTCGTCGTTTGGGGCTTTACCGGCGGCGTGCTGTCCTACTTGCTGGATGTGGCCGGCTGGTCGGAACCGTGGGACGAGACCAACGTACAGAAACTTTTGCCGGTGCTCGCGCGTTCCGCTAATGGTGAAAAACTGTCCGTACTGAAGGGAGGCCGACGATGATGCCTGCAATCGCTGTGTTTGACGTTGCGCTGCTGGCGATTTTTATTTTTACGCTTGTCGTCGGCTGGCAGCAGGGCGCCGTCTCGTCGATTATGGCCATTTTGGGCGTTGTCCTGGGCTTGGTTATTGGTGTGCCCTTGGCGCCGCTAGCTATGGCACAAGTCGAGAACCAGTCGGGAAAGGTTCTTCTGGGCCTCGGCACGGTGATCCTGTTCGCCCTGATTGGTCACGCGGTGGGAACAGTGGCGGGGCAGTCGCTGCGGAATACCATTCGCTCGCCGTTGGCAGTCGGCCTGGATTCGAGTCTCGGCGCCATCGTGCAGTCGGTGACTGCGCTGGTAGTGACATGGATGATCGCCGTACCCTTGGCCACCGCCGTGCCCGGACAATTCGCCGACTGGGTGCGTGAGTCCAAGGGCATGAACCTCATTGACCAGGTCGCGCCCGACGAATGGAGTGACGGCTTCAGTGGCATCCTCCGCCAGCTCCGCGATGATGGAATGCCCGCCATCGCTCCGCCATTCGGCTACAAGCAGAACGTCCCCGATGAACCCGCCGACCCCAATGTGATTTCACAAGGTGTCGTCGACAGTATTCGACCGTCCATCGTCCGCGTCTTGGGCGAGGCCCCGCAGTGCGAACGCTTGCTGCAGGGCACGGGCTTTGTCATCGCACCGGATCTGATTCTCACCAACGCGCACGTGGTCGCCGGCGCCACCACTGTTCGGCTGGAAACTGTGGTCGGCATGGCTGACGCAAACGTCGTGCACTACGATCCGCTTGACGACGTCGCCTTGCTCCGGACCACCGACCTACCCCTGGAGCCCATGCAGTGGGCGGACCAGGAAGCTCGTCCGGGCGATGACGCGGTAGTGCTGGGCTTTCCCGAATCCGGCCCCTTTAAAGCCACGCCTGCGCGCGTGACGGAGAACATTATTATTCGAGGGCCGGATATTTATTCGTCGACTCGACACGAGCGCCAGTCCTATGTTCTGAAGGCAGATGTGCGCCACGGCAACTCGGGCGGACCACTGATTACGCCACAGGGTCAGATCCTGGGTTTGGTCTTCGGTGCCGGTGTGAACAATGACCAGACTGGTTACGCGCTGACGCACGCCGAGGTCCAGCCACACATTGATGAGGCGATGAATCACTACGGGGCCATCAGCACGCAAGAGTGCGTGGCGGGGTAAGCGGCAAGTTGTGTGTCTGTGGGGCAGGGTAGCCCCCATCCCCAGCCGCAGGAGAGTTCTGGCTAGCTTCAGCCGTGCCGGAGCCTAAGATCCCTCCGGCAACCAGTGCAGGTGATCTCTGATTGCCTGCACCACCGCCTGCGGTTTTTCTACCGGCAGGAAGTGCCCACAGCCCGGGATGACGCGCACGTGGGTGGAGCTGAGCTCCACCAGCGCAGGTGGGGTACGAGTGTCCTGCTCGCCGACGAGCAGCACCGTGTGCTCATCGCTTTTCGACGAGCCCTCCATCGCACCCAACCACTTGCGGAAAGCGACCGGAGCCGGTCGCGTCCACCAGTTCATATGAGCCAGTGCAGGGCGGAGTGCGCCACTGGCCAGGCTGTCAGCCATGAGTTCCGCGGTCTGTTTCCCCTCAGGGGTCTCGGCGAACCCCTCCCCGGCGGTGGACATGGACTCGCGCACGATGCGGTCAATGAGCCGCTGCTGGCGAGCCTCAGCTGCCTGTGTGCTGAACTTATTGCGGCGCAACCGCGGTACCCGTGGCCGTGAGTCCCACCACGAACGGCGCAACAGTGGGGCAAGGCTATTGCGGAAGTCCTCCGACCACGGGCTCTTCAACTGGTTGAGCCACACCTTCGGATGCGCAGCACCACAACCAATAACTTCGGCAACAAGATTCGGCTGCCGCGAGGCCAGCGTCCATGCCACCCACGTGCCGAACCCCTGACAGACCAGCAGCGCGGTCGAGTGCCCCAATGAGCGAATCGACGAGGCGATGTCCTGGGCCGCCTCAAACGGATTGTAGCCATGCGGTGTTCGGTCGGACTGACCGTAGCCACGCATAGAAATAGCCACAGCGTGCACGGGGAGGGGGGCGCCCGAGTCGTCGTTAAGCAGTGGCAAAACCTCGCGCCATTCAAACCAACCGCCAGTCGAGCCGTGAATAAACAACACGAGCGGATCGGAGGGGCGGCCGCACTCGGCGATGTGTAGGCGCTGGCCGCGGACGTGAATGAGACGATGACGCCAGGGGCCAGTGAGAGAATCGCTAAGGGAGGTCATGAGAGGAAATACCTTATCCGAAGGGCTTAAACCGGGACTGAATAAGACAAAAGGGCGAGACCAACAAGTCCCGCCCAATTTCTTTTTAAGCCTTTAGGTGTACATACCGTTCGACTGCGAAGACTTCTTCGCCGACCCCGACGGCACGACCCCCTTCAGCTCCTGCATCGACTCGATGGTCTTCTCCGGCTTGCGGATCGACTTGACCTTCTTCAGCCCCAGCAGCGCCGCGACACCGGCGATGACCAGCATCAGGACGAAAACGATGAGGAATGCAGCCCAGGTCGGCAGCCAAAGGTCCAGCAGCCAGCCGAGGAAGAAGAAAAAGAAGAACGAGGAGTACAGCGCGACGACGCCGGCAACCGCGAAGAAGCCACCGCCAACTGCACCCTTCTTAGCCTCGCCAGCAATTTCAGCCTTGGCTAGCTCAATCTCAGAGCGAACCAGAGCGGAAATCTGCGTAGAAGCATTAGACACGAGCTGGCCGATGCTGGCATCGCCCGAAGCGTTGCTATCCACATCACTCAGCGGGATAGCGGTAACACGCGGTTCGGTGCCGTCGGTAAAGAGACCCTTCGTATCGTCGTTGCTCACGTGTACTTCCTCCTACGCAGATGGTTGGAAAAGATGGTTTGAAACTTTAAAACTGCAGTTACAAACTGCCATACTACCTCTCATTGTGGGGAGAGCGCGCCACAAGGGCGAAAAAGCCAAGAACTCGTTGAAGTTTTTCTCATCTTTGACCATTTCTATATAAGTTTGTCACTTACTTAGCGGTGAAGAATTAGGGTGTGGGATATGAACAATCAGCCTGAGAACGTGCGTGGAGCCGATGGAATTGGTGCCGGTGCTGGCAATGGTGTGGGCGTCGGAAAAGGTGGCCTAGCTGGGATGAGCCTGGGTGTGTCCTCCGTGTCGGCGAAGAAGCGCGCAGAGCGTGAGGCAGCGCGGGCGAAGGCATCTGAGTCGGGTGCCGATGGAGCTGACAGCGCTCCCGCCGCTGCTATCCCGCAGCTTGACCCCAAGGACCCCCTTGCGCCCCTGTGGCAGCTCGACGGCGTTGCACATGCCGCTGATGTCTCGGCCAAGGCCATCCAGGCCGTCCACCGGCACAAGGCCAACCTGCGCAAGCACAACGTCACCGGCTCCGAGTCGGTCCTTCGTGGCGCTCGGGCATCGGCGTGGCTAGAAGGCGGCGAGCCATCGCTTCCCGACGACGGCAACATCACCGATCCCGTACTCGCAGCAGCCCTTCGGGTTGCCGACACCATTTCCCCGGAGTCAATTGGTGAGACCACCCGCGTGTGGCAGCGCGCTCCGCAGCAGGTGCTGGCCAAGTTTGCGTTGAACGCATCGCCCGCAGGTGAGACTGAAGACGGTTCCGAGGCACGGATGAAAGCCGGGCGTCCAGTCGGTGACGACAAGCTCTCGTCTGCGATGAAGGAGCAGCGTCTGCACGTGCTCGGTGACTTCATCACTGGCCGCAGCCAGATCCATGCTGGTGTGCTCTCGGCGATTGTGCACGGTGAACTGCTGACTCTGCGCCCCTTTGAGTACCACAACGGCATCATCGCCCGCGCCGCCTCGCGGCTGACGACTGTCGCAACCGGCCTGGATCCGCGTGGCTTGGCCGTGCCCGAGGTCTACTGGACCCGCCACCGCCAGGAGTATTTCGAGGCCGCAGAGGGATTCGCGTCGGGAAGCGCCGATGGCCTGCGTGCGTGGATTCTCCTGCATCTGGAGGGACTGAAGGCCGGTGCCGTGGAAGCGCGCGGTATCGCCGAAGCGGTGTAGGCGGGCCGGCTGCTGGATGGTGGGTTAGTCGGCCGTTGGGGCGTCATCATTTTTGCGCAGTGCCAACAGCGTCGCACCCGCGCCAAGCGCCAGTGTGACGCCGGCAAGAATTGCAGCATTGCGTTTCGACGGCGCGCGAAACAGCGGGACGGGATTCCGGAATTGGCGCACAGGCCACTCACGCTCCGCCGCAATCTTGCGCAGAGCGCGATCGGGATTGACCACAACGGGATGGCCGACTGCAGCCAGCATGGGCTCATCAGTGATGGAATCCGAGTATGCGAAGCATACGGCCAGGTTGAACTGGCGCTTTTCCGCTATCCGACGCATCTGCACAGCCTTGTTTTCGCCTCGGCAGAAGAACTCCGTTTCGCCCGTGAAGAGCCCATCGCGGACCTCCAGCTCGGTGGCCACCACGTTGTAGACACCGAGTGCCTGCGCAATGGGCTCAACAATCTGCCGAGCCGATGCCGAGATAATGAACACCTGATGCCCCCGTGCGCGGTGTTCACGAATGAGCTCCAAGGCCTCGGCGTAGATGTACGGCGTGATGTTCTGCTCTAGGGTTTCGATCGCGACCTGGCGCAGTTCTCTGGCGCTGTGACCAGCGATAAGGGCGGAAAACTGCTCGCGCGTGGCCTCCATTTGTGCCTCATCGTGTCCCTGTGACATGTACAGGGCGTGACTGAGTGCCATTTGCAGCATGTCCGTCGGCGAAATGATGCCGCGCTCGAGGAATTGCTTGTTGAACGCATATGCCGAGCTCTTGGCAATAATGGTTTTATCCAGGTCAAAGAACGCAGCGACGCGAGAGTTAGCGGTGGCGGGGGCATCTTCCGTGATGCGTGTGTCCGTAGAAACGTGCGGCTGCGGCGTTGTTGAAGCCTTGTTCTCGCCGGTGTTCATAGACTCTGAGCTTACCCATGGATGTCGGGCTCGGGGAGACGTGACATCGAACATATTGGGTATTAAATCCTTTAAAAGGTATTTGCAGATTCCTCGGGATATGTAATACTTGGACGTGGCTGGCCCCTTCTAGTTCTTTTTAGAAACAGACTGCGAGGCCGCCCCGGCTCAATCCCCCCCCCCGAGCCGGTTAAAGACGCCTCGCGCCAATCCCCCCCCCGGCGCGGGGCGTCGCCCCTTTTTTGGCCCAATGTTGAGGGGCATGTAGTAAAAGTGCGGGCTGCAAATGTGAAACTGTGCGAGTTTATGACACTTTCAGGCCGGTAGGTTCAGGCGGTGAATGCATCACCTGCATTCGCCGTACAGCTCAACGGCCTTGAAGAAGGCGAAGTTAGCGGCGGACCTGCTACTGTGCCCGATGAATATGTCTATGATCACCAAGGGGATCATATGCAGCCTGGAGATGATGCAAAACTGTACAAGGGGCGACATGACTGGTGTACCTCATCTCCTGACCAACCTGGTGTGGATTTCAGAGGCCCCTGCGCCCGCCACGACATGTGCTATGACGCTAATCCAAATGCCGTACCTACCGTAAAAAGTGAGGGCAAAATGAACCGTGACGAGGAGTTTCGTAGCAACTTGTATGCCAACTGCAACGAGAAGTACGCTACCGATCCTGACTCCGCGCTCGATTGTCGACGTACTGCGGATGGATACGTCTTTGCCGTTGAACAAAACGGTGGAAAGAGCGGAGACCCCAAGCCGCCAATCTTTAACTAAGGCTTAAGTATGGAGCATTCGAATAAAAAACTCATATACCAAGTCGGTTACCCATTTGCACTGCTCGGATCTGCTGCCTGCGTTGCGCTAATTCCATCTCCAGAACGGGGCACCGGAATCATACTCGCTTACGCTTTAGCGTTAGCTATTCAAGTGGTGTGGCTGCTTTTGTTCTTCTCCGACCGGTCAGGGGGAAGGACGTTGTACACAAAATTCGCTGTAGCTGTTAACGTCTTAGCCTTGATTTTGGCCGCCATTGCTATAGTTGCCTATTCGATTAATGGTGAAGTCTTTGGAATTAACTTAGACTTGGCTTTCGGTCCTCCGGTAGCCGCTTTTATTGCTGTCGTTTTGCTACTCCTGTTGGTAATTGGAGCAGTAACCAGAGTTTTTCGAAAGTAGTTTATTCTTCTAGCCCCCCTCTCAACCCCGCATGAATCTCTCATGTGGGGTTTTCCGGGTTAATAGGCAAAAAGTGTGTCCGCTCGGCGTGTCGCTGGGGCCCTTTTTATTGCATCGGTCCTTTCCGGATTCCTATGTTGTGTTGGTATTCGGTTGGGATAGCGTTGTCGTAGAAGGCTGGTCGTCCTGTTTCTTGGTCGGCTGTGTTGTGGTCTTCTGGGACAAGGTCTGGAATTTTGGCGAGTTGATCTTGTCCGTAATTGCACTGCCTGGCGATCTTTAATGGGGCGTCAGGCAGTTGCGTTTTCGAGTGCAGGTACCATTCGAGCATTCTGCGTTGGCTTTCCCGGATCTGCCCCGGTGGGCATCAGCGATGCGTTTGAGCCCGGCGTTGATGCCGCCTTCCAGACTGTTTGTTGTTGATGTCCAGCGCTTTGGTTCGAG
Source organism: Corynebacterium amycolatum (assembly GCF_016889425.1). Classification (NCBI taxonomy): domain Bacteria; kingdom Bacillati; phylum Actinomycetota; class Actinomycetes; order Mycobacteriales; family Corynebacteriaceae; genus Corynebacterium; species Corynebacterium amycolatum. The sequence continues at coordinate 410,434 of NZ_CP069513.1, read as the reverse complement.
TGCTTCTGGTGGGGGTTGGAGGTAGGTAAACAGCCAGTTGTTGCGTGATAGGTGTAGCAGTGAGTGGTATGCCTTACGGACTCGCAGGTGGGGCCATTCCCACTGTTTATTGAGTGTGCGATGTTGTTTTGGCAGCGGTGTTTTTTCGTTGAGGAACCGTTTGTAGACCACTCCGAAGTCGTGCAGGCGTAGTGTCCAGTCGCGTGCTTGGTCCAAGGTGGTGATCTTAGTCAGTTTCAAAGCCAGGGCGTAGATGGCTTTGCCGGCGTCGGTGTAGGTGCCGTCGATGAAGATTTGGTCGTAGATGCGGTTGGGGTCTGGGGTATTGGGCACATCGATAAGCCACAACGAGGTGAACCGGCGGTCGAGCGTGCGCCGGGAGACGTTCAAGGTGTTGGCCACGTCGGTTAAAGAAGCAGTGCCGGTGACGTAGGCGTGAAACGCTTTGAAATCCCGGGTGTGGGTCTGATCGGGGCGGTGGCGTGTGGTGGAGGTTCCGCAGTCAGGGTTTTACACCGCCACCTGGTTGTCCTTTTGGTTGTGGTGCCGTTTTCCTTCATTTGCCCAGCGCATACGGGGCATCGGGGTCTGTTATGAGTCACCCGGAAAGACAACCAAGACCCTGCTACCACATGCAGGAGCCATTCCGGTGGATTGAACAAGAAACGGGCTTGAATAAGGTCTAGATGTACTGACCGGGGACGTTGGTCAATCGTGAGAAGGGTGGCTGGTTCTCGCAGGCTGTGTGGGGGCGGTGGTGGTTGTAGTAGTGAAGCCAGCCGTCGAGCTCACCGCGGCGCTCGGCCTCGGAGGTGTAGCAGCGGGCGTAGGCCCAGCCGTCGGCCAGGGTGCGGTGGAAGCGTTCGATCTTCCCGTTGGTCTGCGGCCGATAGGGCCTGGTGCGCTTGTGCCGGATGCCGAGCTCGTGGCAGGTGTCTCGCCACAGGTGCGAGCGGTACGCGCCGCCGTTGTCGGACAGGACCCGCTCAACGGTCACCCCGCGTGCGTTGAACCACTCGACGGCCCGAACGAGGACCGCGGTGGCGGTGAGGGCGGTTTCGTCGTCGTGGATCTCGGCGTAGGCGACGCGGGAATGGTCGTCGATGACGGTGTGGACGTAGGCCTTGCCCATCAACGGGTCGCTGTACTTGTTCTTGGGCTTGCCCGGGGTGGCGGCGCGGTTCTTCTCGCCCTGCTGCCGGCCGACGTAGCGCCAGCCGCCGCCGTCGGGGATGTTGCCGAGCTTCTTCACGTCGACGTGCAGCATCGCCCCGGGGTGGTCGTGCTCGTAGCGGCGGACCAGCTCTCCGGTTGCCCGGTCGACATGCGAAAGCCGGTTCAGGTGCGCGTCGACGAGGATCCGGTGAACCGTCGACGGAGCGATCCCCAGCCGGCAAGCGAGCTGCACGGGTCCTTCTCGAAGACGGAGACGGAGCTGGATGCAGCGCTTCGTCGTCTTCGCGTTGGTCTTGTTCGGCGAGTGATGCGGCCGTGACGAGCGGTCCTGCATCGACTGGCCGGCGCGATAGCGGTCGGCCCAGCGCTTCACAGTGGGCCAGGAAACCTGGAACCGGGCGGCGACCTCGCTGATCGGCCAGCCCTGGTCGACCACGAGCTGGCCGACGATCAAGCGGTGGCGCGGGGTCAGTGCTGCGTTGGCGTGGAGCAAGAGCGTCCCCTTGGAATAGACGGAGGGGGCCGATAGCTCGACCCCCTCACGGTTGTTAGCGTGGATTCCTCTGTGGACCGCTGGCCCTAGGCCAGACCCTTTGCCAGCTCGATGGCGGTGAAGTGATGTACGGCGCTGGGCTGCTCGAGCTCGTCGAGCACCGCTAGGGCCAGGTCCGCAGGGGTGATCCGCGACGTGCCATCGTGGTTGATGAGGAGCGTGTCACCGCTACGGCGATAGGCGCCGGTTCCCTGTCCGGGCTCGAAGACTGCCGACGGACTCAGGTAGATCCAGTTCTGGTTCGGATGTTCGGTACACGCGTTGAACTGGTCGAGGCTGGCCGACGCGACGTCACGCCACTGGGTCGGCACGAAGGCGGGGTCGTCCAGGACGAGCATCTCTCGATCGTGAGGTGAGCGCAAGGGCGCTGCTCCTCCCACGACCAAGACCCGGACCCCCGCGACGGCGGCGTGGTCGAGGACACGGCTGGTCAGCGGAGCCACACGGCTTTCGTCGCCGGGGGCCATGCGCACGGCGAGCACGACGGCGTCTGCGTCGTTCAGGACGGGCTGCAGGGGTGCCTCGAGGTCTGTCAGATCGAGACGAGTGACGGTGGTATGCGGGTCGTTGGTCTCCTGTGGGTTCCGCGATACGGCAGTGACGTGGTGGCCGCGGCGTGTGGCCTCCTGCGCGATCGCTGCGCCGGCCATGCCGGTGGCTCCGAGAACCGTGATGTTCATGAATTGTCCTTTCGACGATGGGTGGGTGCGGGGAGCTGGCCACAGACCATGGCGGCCAGGGCGATCGCGAAGCCGAGGTACTGCTCGGCTCCGAGGTGTTCGTGCGCGATCAGGACGCCGAGCAGGGCGGCGACCAACGGCGAGAGAAGTCCCAGGAGGGCTGTGGACGTGACGGGCAGGCGTCGGATGCCGGTGAACCAGAGGCTGTAAGAGACCAGTGCCCCGACCAGGCCGAGCCAGGCGTACCCAAGCCAGCCACGACCGGAAATCACTGCCGGTGGCCCCTCCACCAGCAACGCCGGGATCGCCAGCAGAAGGCCGGCGGCCGTCAGCTGCCACCCGGCCAATGCGATGGGCGAGACACCTTGGGGGAGCTTCCACTTCTTGGTCAGGACCACGCCCGTGGCCATGGCCCCTGTGCCACCGAGTCCTGCAGCCACACCCACCGGGTCCAGGGCGGCGCTCGGCCCAAGGACCACGAGAGCCACCCCCACGACACCCAGGACACCCCACCCCAGGCGCCAGCCGGAGAGTTGCTCGTGGAGGACAGCCACGGCCAGCAGGACAACGATGATGGGCTGCACCGCACCCAGCGTGGCCGCGACTCCGCCCGGAAGACGCTGCGCCGACAAGAACAGCAGGGGGAAGAACGCGGCCATGTTCAGACCACCCAACACGAAGCTCTTCCACCACCACGAGCCGCGCGGCAGCTGCCTCGACAGGCCCACCGCGATGATCCCTGCCGGCAGCGTCCTCATGAACGCGGCGAACAAGGGGTGTCCGGCTGGGAGGAGGTGGGTGGTCACGATGTACGTTGTCCCCCACGTAGCGGGGGCCAGCGCCGTCAGACAGGTCCACAGCAACGAACTGCGGGCCCCATGGGAAGAAGTATTCACCAATCCATTGTCAGTCGCCCACCAGCGGTGAGTCCAACACATTGTTCTCATCCAAACAATGACCTACAATCATGGTTTAGTGGAACTCCAACAGCTCAGGTACGTCGTGGCGATCGCCGAGGAGCGCAACTTCACGCGAGCAGCAGAACAATGCTTCGTCGTGCAATCAGCACTGAGCCACCAGATCAAGGCCCTCGAACAGGAACTCGGCATGGCACTGTTCGTGCGCTCATCCCGTCGGGTAGAGCTGACCGCCGCCGGCGAAGCCTTCCTCACGGAAGCACGCGCCAGCCTCGCAGCCGCCGACCGTGCCGTGGCGGTCGCTGCCGAGGCCGTGGGCCAGGTCCGCGGAAGCCTATCGGTAGGTGTCATCCCGACGGTCACAGCCGTCAGCGTGCCCGACATCATCGCGGCCTTCCACGCCAGCCATCCCCACGTGGACCTCACCGTGCGGGGCGGGGGAAGCAATGAGTTCATGCGCGACCTCGACAGCGGGAGACTCGACGTGGCCTTTCTCGGCGTGGACGCCGACGTCGCCCCAGCGTCCGGACTCACCGCGCACGAGATCGCCCGAGGGCGTCTCGTCGCCGTCATGGCGTCACAACACCGGCTAGCGCACACGGGCACCCTGGCCCTGGCTGACTTGGTCGACGAGACGTTCATCGACTTCCCGGCCGGGTCACCAGGCAGACTCCAAGGCGATCGGGCATTCGCTGCCGCAGGCCTTCAGCGCCGCGTGGGCTTCGAGGCGATGTCGACCGAGTTCATGCTCGCCCTCGTCGAACGTGGGTTGGGCGTCTGCCTGCTGCCCGTCGAATGTGTGCCGGCTAACCCAGCGCTGCGAGCAGTTCCCGTGGCCGATGGCCCCTGCCGAGCCGAGTACGTCGCGTGGGGCTCTTTCAATCCGAGCCCCGCGTCTCGGGCGTTCATCGAACAGGTCAAGGAATCAATCGCCCTGCACATGGTCGGCTGATGCCGGTCCCATCGATCAACGTCTCCGGTCCGTACATCTAGAACCCTATTCAAGCCCGTTTTATGTGTGGTGATCAGTAGACATCCTGAAAGTCAGACACATTTTTTGTCACTTAACCCAACGCAGTCACTAACTTGCATTGGCCAGGCCGCGCAGCAGTCATAAGACCAGGGCAACGTAGCGTTCGGCAGTTATCCACAGTCTGAAAATTATCCACAGACAGCGAGGTTTTGGCCCCTTGCGAGCATCATTGAATCCGCCTTTTAGTGCACGCTATGGCCATGGCAATCAAGAAACTGTCCATGGCTCAGCGAACCGAGGCTCCAGCAAATCCAGTAGTCAACGCTGTCGATGATGAAGCGCTGCGTGAAGAGGTTGCACTCATAGTCGCTGCTACCGGTCGTGACTGTGTGCAAGAGACCGTGCCACCTGTGGCTGCAGCGCCAGTGGCCGCACAAGCATTGACATCGTCGCCAGCATCACCACCAGTATCAGCCACAGCGTCAGTGCCCGCATCGACCGGAGCGGGAGTTTCATCGGCCCTGTGGCGTCGGGCACCAGCGGTGTTCGTTGATGCGTCGGCAGCCCGAAGATTAGCCGGGCGGCCTCATTGTGAGGGAGCAATCTTTCTGGTCCGCAGTGATACTGAGGCGGAAGATACGCAGGTGGCGAAGGTTTTAGCTCCTGTTTACAGCGCTAGTTTGCCCGCGGATAACGTCGATATTGTCGAACTGCTCGGCCGAGCCGAGGTACGTCCGGATGGTCCGAGGCTCTCCGATTTCCAACACAGCTCGAGCCTCCTGAACCACCAACACACCCCAGCGTCACCTGCGAGCGCAGACGTGATTACAGCACCAGGTACAGAACCCGCACCGAACGTGCCAGCAACTACAACCGATTCCACGGCAACGTGCCTGATGTTGGTTCCTGCGGTCGGCGGTGCTGGTGCTTCCATTACGGCGGCAGCGAGTGCATTGGTTCTTTCCCGCGAAAGGCCCATCTGCTTGGTGGACGCAGATGCGCTGGCGGGAGGTATTGATCTGGTGCTCGGGATGGAAACGGAACCGGGACTGAGGTGGCAAGACTTCTCGGCTGCTGATGGCCGTCTCGACGGGGCGGCACTCTACGAAGCACTGCCATCCTGCCCGCGATCACCCGCGCTGAAAGTGTTGACGTGGACTCGCAGTCGCACGCCCGAGACGGCTTACAACCACGCCTCGGCGGCCACCAAATTCGACAGTGCCGACAGACTCGGCAGAACCGACAGACCCGACGATCTTCGACACATTGCCAGCACCATTAGTTGCCTTATTCATGCCGGAATTACGGTCATCGTGGACTGCCCGAATCAAGTGGAGTACGTCACCACTATCGGCGCGCTTGCCGATGACACCGTCATCATCCTGCCCACCTCTGTCCGAGCTATCGCAGCCGGTGGACACCTGGCCAGCGTCTGTGCACAGGCAGGATTCACGCCAAGTCTTGCGGTTCGGCACCAGCAGCACCGCGATATCAGTGTCGAAGAGGTTGAGTACGCGCTCAATCTGCCCATTGCTGGTGAGATTGAGTACTGCAAGAAAGTAGCTCACGAGATAGATGTGGGCGGGCTCGCTGGGGCCGTCGGCAAGCTGACGCGGGGATTGGAAGCGATGTTTGCTCTTGTCGGCGGTGGTGGCGATGGATGATGTCAGGCTGTTGGCGGCGGTGCGGGCGGCGCTTGCGGAGCGGCCTGGGGTGGCATCGCATAGCGAGGTCGCCGACATCATTCGCGCGGAGACCGCGGGAGTTGTCTCCGATGTGAAGGTGTTGGAGATTCTGCGCACGATTCGTGAGGAAACAGTGGGCGCGGGCGTGTTGGATGCGCTGTTGCGCCGCCCGGGTGTCAGCGATGTGCTGGTCACCGCGCCCGGCGAGGTCTGGGTCGACGCCGGCAACGGACTGGAGCGGGCCGAGATTTCCTTCGCGGACGAGGGCGAGGTGCGCGCGTATGCGGTGCGGCTCGCGTCGCGGTGCGGACGAAGGCTTGACGACGCGCAACCTTGGGCCGACGGCCATATTCCTGGTGGTGTCGGCGGCTGTGGTGTGCGAGTTCATGCGGTGCTTTCCCCACCGTCAGCGACCGGCACTCAGATTAGCCTGCGAGTGCTTCGTCCGGCTCGTCGCGGGCTTGCGGAGTTGTGCGATATCGGGCTGTTTCCACCGGAGATTCTGCCGGTGTTGCGGGGAATCGTGGCGGGACAGCTGTCGTTTATTGTCGCCGGAGGCACGGGTGCGGGAAAGACGACGCTATTGGCGGCGATGCTCTCAGAAGTTAATCCTGACCAGCGCATTGTGTGCATCGAGGACACTCCGGAGTTGCAACCGCAGCATCCCCATGTGGTGAAGCTGGTGACCAGAGCCGCCAACTTGGAGGGGGCCGGTGCGATTGGGCAGCAGGAGTTGCTGAAGCAGGCGTTGCGCATGCGTCCCGACCGCATTGTCGTCGGTGAGATTCGTGGCGCCGAAGTGGTGGATCTGCTGGCTGCGTTGAACACGGGGCATCGCGGTGGGGCAGGGACAATTCACGCCAACCGGATTGGGGATGTCGTCGCGCGCTTTGAGGCTTTGGGGTTGATCGGTGGCCTTAGTCGCGCCGGGCTGCATGCGCAGTTGGTCTCTGCGGTGCAGGTGGTGTTGGTAGTCGAACGCGCTGATGTTCGCCGGCTGGCGCAGATCGGGCTGCTGCGCGGTAACCCACCGGAGGTGGTGGAGGTTTGGACTGCTCGGGACGGGCCGGGGCCGGGGTGGGAAACGTTGCAGAAATTGCTGGTCGGCAGGGAACAGTCGGTGGAATAACCGGTGGAATAACCCGGGGGAAAAGTCAGGGGATTAGACGGGGAGATTAACAGCTATGGGGGAGGGATTTAGCGTGACCGTACTCATTGGGGGCGCGGCTGCGGCAGTCGCTATCTGGCCGGACAGCTCGGCGGCGGTGCGCTCGCGAGCGCTGGCAGGCCGTGCCCGTGAGGTGTCCTGTGGACTGAAGTGGTTGCAGCGCATGGTTGGACTTGGGGCTGGTTCCGCGGGGTCGAGCGCCGCAAGCACTGGCAGTGCGAATAGAGCTGCAGGGCTATCGATTCTCATCGTTGCAGGTCCGGCACTTGTGTTGCTATGGCTCGCCGGGATTCCAGGTGTCATAGCCGGGCTATTGCTGGGCCGCACCGCAGGGGCCGTAGTGCGCGCTGTGGGGGAGAGGCGCTGTGAACGTCGGGAAGCGGACAGCGCTGCGGTAGCGCTGGAAACCTTGACCGCGCAGTTGCGCGCAGGTGCGGCGGCCTCAAGAGCGCTCAACGCGGCAGCAGCGGAATTGCGTAGGGCAGAGGACATGACTGTGTTGGCCGATCATCTTGCGCACGCGGCGCACCGCGCGAACTTCGCCGACCCGTGGGAGACCGAAGAGTCTTCGGAACAACTGCGTCGGATTGGGCGTATGTGGACGGTGGCGCAGCAACATGGTCTGAGTTTGGCCGGGTTACTGGACTGCGCGCGGGGTGATCTGCAGGCTCGTCAGGCACATCGCTCACAGACGTCGGCCGCGCTGGCGGGACCACGCATGACGATTGCCATTTTGGCTTCGCTCCCAGTCTTCGGGCTGATTATGGGGCAAGCTTTCGGAGCGTCCCCCTTCGAGTTCCTCAGTCGCGGTATTGGAGGAATTGTGCTGGTCATCGGTGTCGGGCTGGTGTGCGCGGGCATCGAATGGGCTGTCGCCATCATTGATCGTGCGGAGGCCGGACAATGATCGCTGCCGCACTTCTCATCGCCGTCTACCTCTGCTTGCCGACGTTCAATCCCGTCCGCAGCCGACTGCCCGAATTGGTATCCGAGTCGGATGCTCGTACGCGAGGAGGCGTGCGGAGGCAGGTGACCAGTCGGGTGTCGCAGATTGTCGCACAGGTACGGGAGCGTGTGCGAACTGTCATTGGCGGGGAGCGCCTCAGCCCGGCTGTGCTTCTCGATGCCGCAGCGACCCTCGACATCATTGGCGCTTGTTTGAGCTCCGGTATGCCGTTGTCGCGGGCTATGGCGGCAGCTGCCGATGGCGCAAACCCGGAGTTGGCCGAGCCACTTCGACAGTGTTCCGCCAGGTTGTCTGTGGGCGCGCACTCTGCTTGGGAGAGCCTTGCTGCCACACCCGCGCTCGTGCCCCTGGCGACTGCTGGGCGTCGCGCAAGCGAATCCGGCACCGGCCTGGCGCAGGCAATGGAGGACACCGCTGCCACGTACCGCAGCCAAGCGCACGACGCGGCGCAAGCCGTCGCCGAAAAGGCCGGTGTCCTCATCGCCGGGCCGCTGGCGTTGTGCTTTCTACCCGCGTTTGTGGTGCTGGGTTTGGTGCCCACCATCGCCGGGCTTGCCGACGAAATGTTTGCAGGGCTGATGCCGTGATGATGCTTGGACACTACTGTGCCCAGCCTCGCGCGCTGGCACGCGCCGGATGCAGTGCTGGTTGCGCTTTCGGTTGCGTCCTCGCCGGTGCGCGTGGGCCGCCGGCTAATCCGCGATCCACCATGCGTCAGCGCGGGTCAACGCACGTTAATGCACATCACATCTCACAACTGACCTATCACTCGACTTCCACATAGGGGGAGACACTCATGACCACTCAAAACTCCAGCCGTCCAACTAGCCTTCCAACCAATCCATTGACCACTGCACAGTCTCAGCTCCGCTCGTATTTGCACAAACGCCTGCGTGCTCTGGCAACTGAGGAAAACGGCATGTCAACCGTGGAATACGCTTTGGGAACAATCGCTGCCGCCGCTTTCGGAGCCCTGCTCTACACCGTCGTGACCGGCGGCGATATCACCCAGGCGCTCACCGACATCATCGAAAGGGCGCTCAACACTGATGTCTAGCCGCATCCGCTCTACGCTTCATCGCCTGTGCGTCGGCGACGAAGGCCAAACCACGGTAGAAACCGCTTTCGGTCTCGCGGCACTGGTCACGGTCATGGTCACGGCTTTGTCAGGGCTGGTCACCATCGCAATGTACCTAGGGCTTACCGACGCAGCCGGAGCCATCGCACGGGCTGAGGCGCGGGGCGATGCGGAGACAGTAGCCGAGCTCCGCGCCGACGCGGATGGACAGGTCGCGATATCGGAAACCTCCGGTACCGTGCGCGTGACCATTCGGCGCTCAGCGGGGCCTTTTACGCTGGAAGCACGCGCGGTTGCCCTGCAGGAAAGAGCGGCATCGTCATGAGAAACATGACAGCCCGCCTCTTACGCGAAGAAGATGGTTCCACCACAGTCGCAGCCGCACTGTTCATCGCTGCTTTCGTCATTCTGACTTTGGTTGGAGTTACAGCCGGGGTGAGGGTGGTGCAGGCTCGGCAGGCAGCGGTAGCAGCGGATCTGGCCGCGGTGGCCGGTGCCGTGGCTGCGCAAGAGAGCGACGATGCCTGCAAAGCCGCTGGGTCAATCGCAAAAGCTAACCACGCACGTCTTGTGGCCTGCGAGATCGATGGAGAGGACGTGCAGGTCAGCGTCCAACGAAAGGCGAGAAAAGCCACGTCCAGAGCAGGGCCGGTCGCGGTGGAGGATGCTGCTACTGGCCGTCGTTAAGCGCGCGCGACACTCCACTGAGCACTTTGATTGCGCCGGCCTTGTCCAGCGGATCGTTGCCATTGCCGCACTTGGGCGACTGGATGCACGATGGGCAACCGGATTCGCACTCGCAGGCGGCGACAGCATCGCGGGTCGCGCGAATCCACTGCGCGAAGGCCTCGTAGCCACGGTCGGCGAATCCTGCACCACCAGGGTGCCCGTCGTAAACAAAAACGGTGGGCTGCTGGGTATCGGCGTGCATGATCGTGGAAACGCCGCCGATGTCCCAGCGGTCGCAGGTGGCAATCAGCGGCAGCATGCCGATAGCCGCGTGCTCGGCTGCGTGGAGAGCCCCCGGCGCGATGTCGGAGCCCACGCCCCACGAGCGCAGTGTGGACTCGGGCATTGTGTAGGCCACGGCGCGCGTGACCAAACGCTGCGGAGGGTAGTCAAGCTCAACACTGTCGAGAATCTCGCCGGTATCCAAGCGACGAAGATAGGAGGTGACCTGATGAAAAACCTCGACCTGGCAGGAAGCGACCTGTAAGCCCTGGTAGTGGCGCATGTCGTCAACATCGAGGATGCGAATGGTGGTGTCCATGCGTGAGCTGGTGGAATAGCGTGGCTGCTCGGGGTGGACCAGGGCGACGAGGCTGTCGAAGTCCAGCTGGTCGACAAGGTAGGACTCGCCGCGGTGCAAGTAAACGGCACCGTCGTGGACCTGCTGCATCGCACGGCCAAGATCGATGGTGCCAAGCAGGCGACCATCGGTCTGGTCGACGATGGCCACTTCCTGGCCATCGCCGCCACGGACGTTCACGGCATCGTGAGCAGTGGCAATGCGCGGTCCCTCATCGCGGTCGGTCGGGTAGTAGACGGGTTCTTGTCCTTCCCAGGTGCGTTTGCGCAACCAGCCCGCAACCACCATGTCTTCGGCTACGGGCAGGGTTCCCCATGCCTGAAGCTGGCTGGTGGTGATCGGTTTCTCCACAGCCGCGCAGTAGAGGTGTGACCACACCACATGCGGGTTACGGGGATCGAAGACGGTCTTCTCCACCGGCCGGCCCAACAGTGCCGAAGGGTTGTGGACCAAGTAAGTGTCCATGGGATCATCGCGAGCCACCAACACCACCAGCGCGCCCTGACCACGACGGCCCGCGCGGCCGGCCTGCTGCCAGAACGAAGCGACCGTGCCCGGGAAACCGGCCTGCACCACCGCGTCAAGGCCACCGACGTCAATGCCCAGCTCCAGTGCATTGGTGGTGGCCACACCAAGCAGGGTGCCGTCATCGAGCATGCGCTCGATGTCGCGGCGTTCTTCGGCCAGGTAGCCGGCGCGGTAAGACTCGATGCGCTCGGCGATATCGCTGCGGCGGCGCTTCTCCAGGCGCTCGCGCACGCCGAGCGCTACCTTCTCGGCACTGCTTCGCGAACGGGTGAAGGTCAGGGTGCGGGCGCCCTCGACGAGCAGGTCGGCCATGATATCTGCGGCCTCGGTCGGGGCGGGGCGGCGCACGGGGGCACCGTTCTCGCCTTGGAGGTCGGGGAGCAGGCCGGGTTCCCACAGGGCGATAGTCCGCTCACCGACCGGGGCGCCGTCTTCGGTGACGGCCTCGACAGGCTCGCCGATGAGGCGACGAGCCTGGTCAGCAGGGTCGTTGGTCGTCGCAGAGGCAAAAATCACGGTCGGCGAGGCGCCATACTCCCGGGACAGCCGCAGAAGGCGACGCAGAATTTGGGAGACGTTGGCGCCGAATACGCCTCGATAGGCATGGCATTCGTCGACGACGATATAGCGCAGGTTGCGCAGCATCCGCGTCCACCGAACATGATTGCCGAGGACCGAAACATGCAGCATATCGGGGTTGGTAAACACCCAACGGGCATGGTCGCGAATCGCGCGCCGGGCGTCTTGCGGGGTGTCGCCGTCGTAAAGCGAAATCAGCGAGCTCAGCGACGCCGGTGCCATCGCGCGTGCCGTGTCCAGCTGATCGGCGCCCAGTGCCTTGGTCGGGGAGAGGTACAGCGCGGTGGCCTCGGGGGTGGCGGACAGTTCTGTGAGCACGGGCAGCAGATAACCGAGCGATTTACCCGACGCTGTGCCCGTCGCGACGACGCAGTGCACGCCCTCGCGGGCGAGGTTCGCGGTTGTCGCCTGATGAGTCCACAGGTTCTCAATTCCGCGATCTACCAGCACTTCTTTCAGCCATTCCGGCACCCATTCAGGCCAAGGTGCGGTCACACCAGCGCGTGCAGGAAGATCCGCAATGTGCGTCACCGTCGCCCGCGGATGCGCACGAATAACCGGCCCCAGCAGCTCCCGTCCAAATGACTCCACCGACACCACCCTTTCCTATAAACGCGCACTTCATATGCTTGACGACGCTTCCTGCCAGCCACATTTTCGCCTTTCGACAACCCAGTTTCTCCGGGCCCCGAACGCGGGTTTACGGGGGTGGCAAGGAGCTGTTCCTAATCGGCGCTTGCGCCCCAAACGTGGCAGACTTTTTGAGTGTATCGCCCGCCAAAGGGCACCCAGCAAAAGCCCGCTCGAGGCGGAAAGGGTGTTCTCGCCGTGTTTACCCCATTGTGTGTGGCCGGATGTGCGTCGCGAATACTTGTTTTATCGAATCCTGAAGTTGGGAAGTTTTGTAATGGCACAGGGTACTGTGAAGTGGTTCAACTCGGAGAAGGGCTTCGGGTTTATCGCCCCAGCTGACGGTGGCAACGACGTGTTTGTTCACTACTCCGAGATCCAGGGCACTGGTTTCAAGACGCTGGAAGAGAACCAGGCAGTCGAGTTCGAGATTGGTGAAGGCCAGAAGGGCCCGCAGGCTCTGGACGTGAAGCCTCTGTAAAGCTTAGTAGTTCGGGGCTGAGTTCGGTTCTGAACTGGGCTTTTGCTCGGTTTGGCTCGTAGACCTCGATCTGCAAGGTTCATGCTGTGTTCATGCTGTGAGCCGTGATTCTCCCACGCGGAAAGTAATTTCTGCGTGGGTTTTGTATTTCTGGGGTCCCGGAGTGCGCGGCAATCGCGGGGTAATAGGCAAAAGTGCGTCTGCTCAGCGTGTCGACCGGTGGGGACCTTCTGCTTCTTACTTCAATGCGAGTTACTGACCGCGTTTATGGCTGGCGGCGACGGGGATGATCCGGGTTACTGACCGCGTTTATGGCACAAATCGCACGAAAAATGGCCTGAAAGTGCTATAAACTCGCACAGTTTCACATTTGCAGCCCGTATTCACACGTGCAGCCCGCAGTCACGCGCCCGTTGCGGCCAGTCATGGCCAGCCACAGAGCAGTCGTCGGGCTGGCCACCGGGTATCCCTCCCCCCCCACAGCAGCCCCTTCAGTCACACCCAAAATCCGCCCGATACTTGAGGATTCCACGCGACAAACTAGATTGTGTGTACGGTATTCCTTATATTCTTCATATTCTTTCCAGATAATCTTCCGGGAGAACGCGGCCGGGAACTGATTTGAACTGATCGGAACCGGTTGGAACCGATTGCGGGCTTCTCGCAGCTGGCCCGGCCAGAGTCCGGTCAAGAACCCCAAGATTTAAACCAAAATCAGAACTTAAACAGTCAAAAACAGTCAACGTTGCAGGATAGAAAAACTTCTATGGCGAATTCAGACGGCCTCAAGCGCCTTGTAATTGTCGAGTCAGCGACGAAAGCTCGCAAGATTCAGCCGTATCTCGGCGATGATTACATCGTGGAGGCGTCGGTGGGACACATTCGCGACTTGCCCCGTGGCGCAGCTGACGTTCCGGCTCGTTACAAGAAAGAGCCCTGGGCTCGGCTGGGTGTGAATGTCGACAACGGATTTGCTCCGTTGTATGTCGTCAGCGCTGATAAGAAGAAGAAAGTCGCCGACCTGAAGGCCAAGCTCAAGGAAGTCGACGAACTCTATCTCGCAACTGACCCCGACCGTGAGGGCGAGGCTATTGCCTGGCACTTGCTGGAGGTTCTGAAGCCCAAGGTGCCAGTGCGCCGCATGGTGTTCCATGAGATCACCAAGCAGGCCATCCTGGAAGCCGCCGCCAATACCCGTGAGCTGGACCAGAACCTGGTCGACGCCCAGGAAGGTCGCCGTATCCTCGACCGCCTTTACGGCTACGAGGTTTCACCGGTGCTGTGGAAGAAGGTCATGCCGCGCCTGTCGGCAGGCCGTGTGCAGTCGGTGGCGACGCGTGTCATCGTCGAGCGTGAGCGTGAACGCATGGCGTTTATCTCCGCTGAGTACTGGGATGTCGCCGCAACTTTGGACACCGGCTCGGCTTCTGCTGACGCCAACCAGCCGAAGGAATTCGTCGCAACCCTGACCAGCGTTGATGGTCAGCGCGTAGCGCAGGGCCGAGACTTCGATGACCGTGGCCAGCTGAAGAAGTCCGATGGCATCCGGGTCGTCGATAAGCAGCTCGCCGAAACCCTGGCGGCGGACCTCGTGGGCTCTGAGCTCAAGGTCGCGTCGGTGGAGGAGAAGCCGTACACGCGCCGCCCGTACCCGCCGTTCATGACTTCTACGCTGCAGCAGGAGGCGGGCCGCAAGCTGCATTACACCTCTGAGCGCACGATGCGTGTGGCGCAGCGCCTGTACGAAAACGGTCACATTACCTACATGCGTACCGACTCCACGACGCTGTCCAAGGCCGGTATCGACGCCGCGCGTAAGCAGGCGCTGGAGCTCTACGGCTCGGAGTACGTCGCCGATGCGCCGCGCCAGTACTCGCGCAAGGTGAAGAACTCGCAGGAAGCGCACGAGGCAATTCGTCCGGCTGGCGAGACATTCGCAACGCCGGGGCAGCTGGCGGGATCGCTGGATGCTGAGGAATTCAAGCTCTACGAACTGATTTGGCAGCGTACCGTCGCCTCGCAGATGGCCGACGCACGCGGCACGTCCATGAAGGTCACCATCGCTGGCGCCACCGACACGCACGCCGTCGAGTTCGCCTCCACCGGACGAACGATTCGCTTCCCGGGCTTCCTCAAGGCATACGTCGAGGTCTCCGCGCTTTCTGACGGCCGTAAGGTCGCCGACAACGCTGAGAAGCGTCTGCCACAGTTGACGGAAGGCCAGGGCCTGACGGCCACGGACTTCAGTGCCGACAACCACTCCACCAACCCGCCTGCGCGCTTCACCGAGGCCAGCTTGGTGAAGAAGATGGAGGACCTGGGAATTGGTCGTCCGTCGACATACGCGTCGATTATCAAGACCATTCAGGATCGCGGCTACGTCTACTCCCGCGGCAACGCTCTGGTGCCCTCGTGGGTGGCCTTTGCCGTGGTGGGGCTGATGGAGGAAGCATTCTCCGATTTGGTCAACTACGACTTCACCTCCGAGCTGGAGGATGAGCTCGACGGCATTGCTGCGGGCAATAAGGATCGCACGACCTGGCTGACCGGTTTCTATTTCGGTGATGACAAGGATCACCGCCACAAGGGAGCCGACGCCATTGCGACCCACGGTGGTCTGAAGAACATCATCGACGTGAACTTGGAATCGATTGATGCTCGGAAGGTCAATTCGCTCCACCTCTTCGACGATGCCGAGGGTAACCCGATCATCGTTCGCGTTGGCCGCTATGGACCGTACCTGGAGCGTACTCGTCCGGGTGCCGGTGAAAACGGTGCCGACGAGGTGCAGCGCGCCAACATCCCGGAGGCCATGACTCCGGACGAGCTGGATCTGGCCGCCGCCGAGAAGCTGCTGGCCATGCCGCAGGGTGGTCGTGAGCTGGGCATTAACCCGGCCAATGGTCGCATGATTGTTGCTCGCGATGGCCGCTACGGCCCCTACGTCACCGAGCTGGTCACCGATGAAGAGCGCGAAGGTGTCGTAGCCAAGGCTGAGGAGATCATCGCAGCTGAGCGCGCCGAAGAGGACGCTCAGCGCGCTGCCGAGGGCAAGCGAAAGAAGAACTGGGAAACCAAGACCGCTGCCAAGCAGAAGGAAAAGCGCACCGCGGAAATCATCGAGGAAACTCTGAAGCCGAAGACGGCCTCGCTGTTTTCCTCCATGGAGCCGTCGACTGTCACGTTGGAAGAGGCTCTGAAGCTGATGAGCCTGCCGCGCGAGGTCGGTGTCGACCCGGTCGATAACGAGGTTATTACTGCTCAGAATGGCCGTTACGGTCCGTACCTGAAGAAGGGCACGGACTCGCGTTCACTGGCTAACGAAGAGCAGATTTTCACCGTGACATTGGACGAGGCTCGTCGTATCTACGCGGAGCCGAAGCGCCGCGGCCGCGCTGCTGCGAAGCCGCCACTGAAGCAGCTGGGCGACAACGATGTCTCCGGTCGCCCGATGTCGGTGAAGGATGGCCGCTTCGGTCCGTACGTCACCGATGGTGTCACCAATGCTTCGTTGCGCAAGGGTGATACGCCTGAGACGCTGACCGATGCCCGCGCCTGCGAGCTGCTGTCTGAGCGTCGTGCGAAGGAAGCTGCCGATGGTGGTACCAAGAAGGCCGCGAAAAAGTCGACTCGCAAGAGCACGAAGAAGGCTGCCAAGAAGACCACTAGGAAGGCGGTCAAGCGCACCACCAAGCGAGTGGTGAAGGCGACCCGCCGGGGCAAGTAGCGCATTGACCGTTAGCTGCGGCAGGGGCTAAATGGGTGCAGAGCACTTAAGCTGCCGCCGCGCCTTAAGCGCCCGCCGCGCCCGCCACACCTGGCGTGCCCGCCGCACCCGGCGCCTCCTGCGGAGTTGGTTTGGGGCCACCGACCCCGGTCAGCTCCGCCCGCATCGTCGGCCCGTACGACAGCCGGCGATGCACCTTCTCAAACGGCCCCTGCATGCCGCGACGCTCCATCGCCCACGCGGCCAACAGGGTCACCAACCAGACGCCTACAGCGATGAGGGTTTGCACGAACGCGCCCATGTTGCGCGGGATGTTCAGGGTAAACGGGTAAACCAGCACAAAGAAGATCACCGACTGCATCAGGTAGCCCGTCATCGAACGCTTGCCGAGCGCCACAATCGGTACCAGCCAACCAGGCACAGCGGCGCCCTCGTTCAAGCGTCGCTGGAGCGGCTGCAGCGCCAACGCCAGCCCGGCTAGGATGCCAGGACCGGCGAACACTCCGGCAAAGTTATTAATTACCAAGAAGGCCATGTGCTGTCCGGCTGGAAGAACTCCAATCGCTGCCAACCCCATAGGGATTCCGACACCGAAGGCGACAATCACGGCCACCACGAGCCACCGAATAAGCAGGGGGCGGTGCGCGTCAACGTCGTCAAGCACGCCCTTGCGAGCCCATACGAAGCCGATCATCATCACCGGCAGGTAGAGGAACAGCTGCAGCGGCAGGGTAGTGATGCTCATTGTCAGGACCTGGAGGTTCGCGGCGAGCATATCCAGGTAACTCGTTTCAATTGCACCGCCGTTGACGAACTCGCTCATGTCGGAGCCGACGAACTCGGCGTCGGGCATCGCAATTACGAATCCCAAAAACAGCAGGCTCAGTGCAGCGTTGATCGTCAGCGCAATCCACGCGAGAATCGTCAGCACCTTGTTGCTAAGCCCCATAAGCAGCCCCAGGATGATGCCGCAGATGCCGTAGAGAAACATGATGTCGCCAAAGAACAGAAGCAGCATGTGCGCGATGCCGAACAGCCCCAGGAACGCATATCGCTTTACGACGACCACCCGCGCCCGCGACCGTGGAAAGTTCCTCCTGGCCAAACTGCGGACAATGAGTCCGACACCGAAGCCGAGCAGCGTTGCGAACATCGGCAGCCCGCGGCTATGTGCGGTCACAGCGGTAAACAGCACGGTGGCCTTGTCGGCGATGCTGTCGTTTATGACGCCTCCGAAGAATGCTGCGGGCAGTTCGGGATCTGCCACCAGCCAGGCGGTGGCAATGTTCGCGATAGCGATGCCGAGGAGCGCGAACCCACGCGCAGCGTCGGGAACGAGCATGCGAGGTCTGGGGTTGGTGCTAGAACTGGGTCGGTTGTCAGTCATTCCTCCAACGTAAAGGATTTGTGGGAGGGTACGCAGGTTGGCGGCGGATGGTGAGGTGGGGACGGCGGTTGTCGTGACGTTAAGTTGTAGAAGTCTTGCGACATATCGAAAAGCGATATAGTATCGAAAAGCGATACATCGAATAACGATGTGTCGGGGTTTGGCTGCAGCTCCAAGCGACCCGCAGAAAAATTCACTAACCGCGCCAATGACGGTGCAGCAAGGAAACTAGCTATGACATCTCCCCAGGCCAAGAAGCCAAATGACCCATATGTCAACCAAACTAAGGAACGCCGGGATGTAGTTGCGGGCCTTTTTGTCGGAGTAATCGCGCTGGCTTACATCCTTCTTGAGCTCCGCCACCCGGTTCTTCACCAACAGTTCCCCAGCGATCTGACTCTGCTCCTGCCTGAAGTCCTGGGAAGTAACAAGGGCGTTCCCATCGAGGTTATGAGCGGTGGAGCCCTCTCCTTGTTTATTGCCGCGACTGCTGTTCGATGCGCTATCGTCGCCGCGATTGCCGTGCTCTGCGTGTTATTCTCACTCTCGTACCTGAAGGGCGAGTTCTTTACGGTTAAGACTGCGCGACGCGTTATGGCTATCTCCTGGCTGGCAGTGATCTATCCGGCAAGTGGTTTCCTGCAACTTATGGGCGAAAACTGGGTCGCGGGTGACCTGAATCTGAGCACGTGGTTCCAGCGCGACCATGCCGATTTCTATCAGCACCTAGGAATATGGTTTGTCCTTATGATGGTCATCTCCACTCTCGGAGTTATGTTGTTCCGAGCCGCGCGAATGCAGGAAGACCAGGAAGGGCTCATTTAAATGGCGAAGGTTGTGTGCCACTTGGATGAGCTACTGGAAAGCCGCGGTATGACGCTCGCAGCCCTTTCCGAACAGGTCGGGGTCACACCGGTCAACCTCTCAGTGCTCAAAAACAACAGGGCGAAAGCCGTGCGCTTCACGACGCTCACTATGTTGTGTGAAGCCCTGGACTGCCAGCCAGGGGATTTATTCTCGGTGGAGTAAGTGCGCTCGCCGTCTGAGAAGTCTAGGGATGCTAGGCGTCCAACGAGCACAGCATGAGCACAGCGAGACCAACGAGTCCGCTGCTCCCTAGGCCTCGTCGGCAAGCGTCGGGCGCACCGGGCGCGCAAGCTGCGTCATGTGCGTGCGGCCGCGCAACTCCACGGACTTCAGGGTGGTCCAGCGAGCCTGCTCGTCCTCGTTGGCCAGGCGGATAGTGGAAGCCGTGGCGAGCACGCGGCCTGGGGTATCCTTAGCCAACTCAGTCAGACGGGCAGCCTGATTAACCGCGTCACCAATAACCGTGTATTCAAAACGGTCGCGGGCACCGATGTGGCCGGCGACGACGTGGCCGGCGGAGACGCCGATTCCGGCAGTGAGTTGGAGGTCGAGCAGTTCCTCGCGCAGTTCACGGGCTGCGGTGAGGGCGTGACCGGCCGTGTCGTCGAGGGGTAGGGGAGCGCCGAAGACAGCAAGAGCCGCGTCACCCTGGAACTTGTTGATAATGCCCTTATTGCGGTGCACACAGTCAACAACGTGGTCGAAGAAGGCATTGAGTTCGCGGACAACGACCTCTGGCGAGTTCTTCTCCGCGAAGTTGGTCGAGCCAATTACATCCACAAACAGCACCGCGACCAGGCGATTCTCGCCGCCCAAAGTTGGCTTTTCTTCCAGAGCCTTGCGGGCGACCTCAGATCCGACGTAACGGCCAAAGAGGTCACGCACCCGCTGGCGCTCCTGCAAGCCACGCATCATTTCATTGAAGCCCGCTTGGAGGACACCCATCTCGGAGCCGTCGTAAATAGGCACGCGCGTATCCACCTGGCCCTGGCGGACCTTGTTAATTGCACCCGTGAGATCCCGAATCGGGTCAACGATGGACATGCTGGCCAGCATCGTGCCGAAATAGCCGGTGATCAGAGCCAAAACTGCCAACGCGGTAATCGTAGGCAGGAGGTCCGCCGCATCATCTGTAAACATGCCACGGCGCTGACCGAGCAGCACAAGTAAAATCGCTACCACGGGAACACCGCTGGTCAACACCCATGTCTGGCGCAGGCGGTGACCAATCGGTGGCTCCAGCGAGGAATCCGGAGCCCGACGCGCCAGCGCCTCCACGGCGACCGGACGCACCATGCGCTCTGCAATCAGATAGGTCAACAGTGCCACCATGGCGCCACCGAGTACCGAGGTGAGCAGCACCATCATGCCAATCTTGCTGTCATAGGCGAACGCGACTCCGCTGAAGACAATCACGCCCAAAGACCAGATGACGGTACCCAAAAGTGCCTGATAGACGGGCACGCGCATGACCAGATATCGCACCCGCCGCGGATCGTGCATATCCGGATGACGCTGCCATTTCACCAGCGGTTTGAACAGGATCCAGGTAGTGCCGATGCCCGCGATAATTGCCAGAACCAGGTACCCAGCCAGGGCATAAATGACACCATTAGCCAACCGTGGCAAGTGAGTTTCTTGGTTCAGTGGCAACAGCATGCCGAGGAACAAGCCGACAATCATGGCTCCGACAAGGTTGCAGACGAAGATAAATGAGGCATAAGCAGGCCACATTGTCCCGCTTAGCCATTTCAGATTTCGCCAGAGCCGTTGCATGACTACTACCTTAGTGGCAACCCCGGATTGCAGGGAGTAGTTACCTCACAAGAGTCTTGTGGGGCGCGCTAGAGTTGTGGCCATGACAGAGCCCATGACAGAGCGCAGCGTGTTTTCTCGTATGCCCGAAACCGGTGGGGTTCGCCAGCGGCTGCAGGCTGCTGTGCGCGCTGCGCATTATCGCTTTGCCAATGGTCAACCGCTGGCAGGCGATGGGGCGGAGGTTTCGCCGGAAGGTGGGGACGCGGGGTCGTCGTTAAGCGATGTGCCACGCGACTCGGACATGACGCACGCCTGGCTGTTCACTGGCCCTGCGGGGTCGGGGCGGTCGGTGACGGCGACGGCGTTTGCGGCGGCGCTGCTGTGCACGCGACATGACAACCCCGGATGTGGCGAATGTGAGGGCTGTCGGACTGCGCTGGCGGGAACGCATGGCGATATCAAGATCGTGCGCCCGGAGGGCACCATCATTTCCGTGGCGACGGTGAGGGACGAGCTGCGGCCCTGGGCCTACAAGATGCCCACGACGGCGGATTGCCGCGTGCTGATCATCGAAGACGCCGACCGCCTCAACGAGTCCGCCTCAAATGCGCTGCTTAAGGTGGTGGAAGAGCCGCCGCTGCGCACCGTCATCATCATGTGCGCACCAACGACGAACGCGGAGGATTTCTCCGTTACGCTCCGTTCGCGCTGCCGCCATGTCTATGTGCCGACGCCGCATATCGACGATGTCACAAACCTCCTGCGCGCCGAGCGGCCAGAGCTTACCGACGAGCAAGCGGTCTGGGCCGCGACGGTATCCAACGGTCACATTGGTCGTGCGCGTGGCTTTGTCTCCGATGAGGGCTCGCGTGCCTGGCGGGGCAAGGCTCTGGATTTCGTGGAGGCCGTGTTCGACCCGGCGAAGTCGTATTTGGCGGCGCGAGAGCTAGCCAACGAAGTGGCTGGCGAGGTGAAGCGGCGGATGGAGCCACTGGAGGCTGAGGAGCTGGAGAACCTCGAGCGTTCGCTGGGCGTCGGGGCGTCTGGAAAGGGTGCGCAGGCGGCACTGCGCGGCTCTAAAGGTGTGATTAAGGACCTGGAGGATAATCAGAAGCGTCGGCGTAGGCGTGCGGAGTCGGATCTGATTGACCTATCGTTGACCGACATTATGGGGCTTTACCGTGATGCTTTGGTGCTGGCGTTTGGGGCTGAACGTGCTGGTGGGACTGCTTCGGGGGATTTGAGCTCTGCCGCTGATTCCGAGTTTGGGGATGGTTCCGTCTACCTCATAAATCCAGACCGTCGTCGGACAGCCACGGAGCTAGCCCGACGCCTTCCGCCGGAGGCAATATTGGCCTCCATCGATGCCGTAACCGAGGTGCGCGGCATGCTCGTGACGGCAGTGAAGCTGGCGGTCTTGATGGATGAATTGATGGCTAAATTGCAGATCGCAGGGCAGGTTGGTCGCAGGTAATCCGGGAGAGACGCCTAATTCAGCGGACTGCAGACCCCATTTTGGTAGCGATGGGGGCAGTGCAGTAGTATTACCGCTTGTACATTTTGTGCAGGGTCATTTCTGCTTGCTTGAAAGCTCAGCGCAATGTGCGTGCCGCCTTAGCTCAGTCGGTAGAGCGTCTCACTCGTAATGAGAAGGTCGCGAGTTCGATTCTCGCAGGCGGCTCCATTAAGCCCCAGCTAGAACAGTGTTCCAGCTGGGGTATTTTCCTATCGTCACTGGTTAAGTCGTCCCAGATTATCCGTGCTATTCCGAGTGTAGACAGGGCACAGGCTGAGAACACCGAAGAGGTGAATCGGGAGCAGAAGTTAGAATGGTCCCTCGTGGATAAGGGGCAAGAAGAGATCATTGAGCGGCTCCTAGAGAAGAGTAAGGAAGCTTTTGCTCTTGCAGTGGAGCTGTACAACAGGCCAACGTTCTTATAGGTGGTGCCAGGTCATGCGCTGTGTACAGGAAAAGTAGTGCTAGCGCTAGTGACCTTCACTCTCGTGGGCAACACAATATAGAGCATGAAAAAGCTTGTGGTTGGCATGATTGCCGTGGCCGTGATCGTGGTGGCGTTAGTCGGGTTTGTGGGATTCATGCAGTGGGTCGATGCAGACAGCGTGACCGGTGATGATGGCGTGGCTGCCGGGTATAGCGCTGAAACGGGTGGCCCACTGGAAGCGTCGTTCGCGGGCAAGGGGCCGCACTCAGTCGACGTGAAGCGCGACGGCGACGTGACCATCGCGGCACCGACGGGCGCAGGACCGTTTCCGGCGGTGGTCATGGCTAATGGCACGAACACACCGTTGAGCAGCTACCTGCCCGTGGCGGAACACCTGGCTAGTTGGGGTTTCGTGGTTGTCGGCGATGAGACTCTCCAAACTGGAACAGGGGAGAATGTCGTGAACTTGATCGAGCACTTGCCGGAGCTGGATTCCCGTGTGGATCGATCACGGGTCGGCATTTTCGGACACTCACAGGGTGGTGCGGGTGCCATCAACGCTGCGGCCCACGCGGAGGTAGCAGCCGTGTATGCGGCGAGCCCGGCCTCCCACAAAGTGGCAAAGTCCAATGACTGGGACTACACCACAGCGAACGTAGAGGCACCTTTGTTCTTGATGACCAGCGATGGTCGTTCGGACCGCTGGCTTGTCAGCCCGTGGTCAGACCTAGAGGAGAGCTTTCAATCAGCTGGTGGTCCGGCGGTCATTGCACGCCGCCTGGGCGCGGATCACAAGGACGTCTTAGAGTTCGGGGACGGTTACGCCACCGCGTGGTTCCGCTGCATCCTTGCTGATGATGCTGAGGCACGAGACGCGTTCGTTGGTGCTTCACCAGCGGGCGTCGGTGAGCTGGCGAGCAACGCGCTCTGGGACCGAGTGGCCACCCGCGGCTGGTAACTCGCGGGGTCCTTCACCATCCCGTGCGGTGTACCGAACACCCTAAAAGTAACCTGTGCTCACACACTCCTTTCGGCGGAGGCGTGATTCACAAAAATCAGCAGCCCTGATAAATTTCAAGTGAATTGTCAACCGGGCTGCGCCACGCCAGCCTGTACAAGCAGAATCGAATGAGTCATTCAGACAGAGGCGAAAGGCCACGTCGAGGGCCTCTACATCGATACCCCTCGGTGATAACTCCTGAAAAAACCTGCATACGCCCCGACGTGCGGTGATTCCCCTGGACTCGAAGGGGGAAGATATTTCGGAGACAGAGAATCTCAATCGGGTGTTTGCTACTGTTACTCAGCACATGGCAGGTACGCGGATACTAGGAGAACGCACGATGCGGCAGCCCGGACACCAGCGACTAGCAGTTCAACAATCAGCAGGGCGACTGGCTGTGGCTTTGGTGGCTGCGGCAACTTTGCCAGCCGGTCTTGTGGCCTGCACCATCGACACGGAGGCTTCCGAGAGAGGAAGCGCTCAGCAAGCTGCGTCGACTGAAACGCAAACCTCCTTGGCAGCTGAAGAAGAGGCCATGCAGATGCCGAACCCCACTCCGCCGAATGAGGAGTCCGCAATGCCTGATTCTGCTAGCCCCGACGCAGTCGCTCCGGGCGATGCACAACAACAGCAAGCTAATCGCGCTACTTCGCGTGCCGACGGCTCTAGCGCTGTAGCCGGCAAGGTCATCTACCTCGATCCAGGCCACGCGGGCACCCCACCACCTGCCGACCTGATGGTCACAGACGGCCGCGGCGGTCAAAAGCCGTGTAATACCTCCGGCACCGCCTCTAACGACGGCTTCCCGGAGCACGAGTTCAATTGGCTGATGGCGCAGGAGATCAAGCAGCTGCTCGAACAGCGCGGTGCTCAGGTGCTACTTAGCCGCAAGGATGACACCGGTCGTGCAGATTGCATCGATGCCCGTGCGGAGAAGGAAAATGCCTCCAACGCCGATGCTGTGGTGAGCCTCCACGCAGATGGTGCTGGAGAGGGCAACCGCGGATTCCATGTGTCTGCGATCTCTCAGCCGCTCGCCAATAATGACGAGCAGGGATCTACCGCGCTGGCGACCGCCCTGCGCGATGCCTTTGTTGCCGCTGGTTTTGCTCCATCCAACTATCTCGGCAGCGAAGGGCTGAATCCGCGTGCAGACCTCACCGGACTCAACCTATCGACAAAGCCAAAGGCACTGG
This sequence comes from Corynebacterium amycolatum, assembly GCF_016889425.1. NCBI lineage: Bacteria > Bacillati > Actinomycetota > Actinomycetes > Mycobacteriales > Corynebacteriaceae > Corynebacterium > Corynebacterium amycolatum. The sequence goes on along the minus strand of NZ_CP069513.1, from coordinate 385,829 downwards.
TCGAATACGGCAACATGCGCGATAGCAGCGACATTGCCCTCTTAACCTCCAGCGAAGGCCGTCAGCGCTTGGCAGAGGCCACTGTGGCTGGGCTGGAAGGTTTCTTGGCGCAGTAGCCAAGCTGCCCATCCAGGCCGTAGCTACCTCACACCAGTCACCGCCACAGTGTCCACCACAGCAGCCAACCCGCCAAGCTGCTAACTAGCTGGGTTGGCCTTAGCCTTCGGCGTCATCGCGTCGTAAGGCTCCATCATGGGGATATCCAGCATGGTGCTGGGGACGCCAAAGGCGTCGACAAGTACCTCAGACCAGGGGCCAAGGGAATCAACCAGATCGGCCAAGCCCGCCCGCGCGCCTTTGGTGCGAGTACCGGTGAGCAGTGACTGCTCCAAGAACCAGCCGGCGTTATCGCAGACGACCGACAGGAAGAACACATCGCGAACCTGCTCGAGCACTTCTTGAGAGCGCTCGTCTGTGAGTGTGGATTCGGCTTCGAAGAATGCTTCCAAGAGCATGCGATCTATATGCGCCCACGCGCAGGAAATCATGTGGTCCTGGACCTTGTCCACCAGCTTCGCGGCCTTTTCAACAGGCAGTTTCCGCGCCGGGCGCAGCCTGCGAGCAAGGGACTTGAGAAGTCGATTCTCGCGCTCGATGAGCAGTTGCATCTGGCTGGCGGGGTCAAAGAGCGAGGACTCATCAGCGTCAGTCAGCGCATCCAAGAGGTTCTGAACGACGGCGTCCGCACCGGTGCGACGGCGCAAAATGCCACTGAAATTGTCGAGGCCGAAGCGCACCATTTCCAGGTTGGAAAAACTCTGTACCTCCCGGGCAAAACCACCCAAGAGTTCCTTGGTGACCAGCTGCAACATCACCACGTTGTCGCCCTCAAAGGTAGTGAATACGTCGGAGTCCTCTTTGAGAATGGTCAACAGGTTCTCTGCCATGTAGCCAGCTCCACCGGTGGCCTCACGCATCTCCTGGATGGCATCGGTGGCATGCGCGGTGTTCGCGACCTTCAATGCAGCGGCATGCGCCTCCGCTTCACGCAGATCGCGAGCCTGCTCCGGGGTTAGATTCGCACGGTCCAGCCCTTCCGCTTCGAGATCGTGAATCCGCTTGATCAGCAGATTAGTGGCAAATTGCAGACCGTACGAACGCGCAATGCGGGGGAGTAGTCGGATTCGGTGCTGGCGGTGCTCAATGAGTTTCTTTTCCGGCAGCGAATCGTCGGGAGCAAATTGGCGCCGCAAGTGTGCGTACTTGGTGCCGATGGTCAGTGCGGTGCGGGTTGTCGCACCAGCGGCCGCACCGACTGTCACGCGGCCGCGCACGAGGGCACCGAGCATCGTGAAAAACCGTGCATTGGGGCTGTCAATATCGCTGCTGTACTCGCCAGCAGCTGACACATCTGCAAAACGGTTGAGCAGGTTCTCCCGCGGCACGCGGTAATGGTCGAACATGAGAGTGCCGTTGTCCACGCCCAAAAGGCCACCCTTGGTGCCGTGGTCGCCAATCGCAACTCCGTCGACAGGCGAACCGTCGTCATTGCGGATCCGGGCAACAATGCAGTGCACGCCATGGGACTCTTCCTGCCCTGGTGTGTAGAGCTGGCAAAAGACCGCAGCCCAGCGCCCATCGCGCGCGGCGTTGCCCAAAAACCATTTCTCAGAGGAAGCTGTCGGCGAATTGAGGATGAATTCTTCCGTCTCAGGGTCGTAGTGCGCCGTGGTTTCGAGTGATTGCACGTCCGAGCCGTGGCCGCGCTCGGTCATCGCAAAGCAGCCGAGAACCCGCAGCTCAATGAGGTCACGCACCAACTCGCCATGGCGCTCAGTCCCCAGGTTGCTGACAGCGCCGCCGAAAAGGCCCCACTGCACTCCGGACTTCACCATCAACGACAAGTCGGTGTGGCCGAGCATTTCAATCCCGGAGAGGGTCCCACCGGTATCTCCTGTGCCGCCCTGGTCAGTGCGGAAAGCGCCATAGGGCATGCCGGTCTTAAGCACCTTGGACAACGCCTCGGTGGTGTGCTGCCTGGCCTCATCCACGGTCAGCCCAGAGGTGGGCCGCAGGGAGGGGTCTTCTAAAAGGGCGCGGACATCAGCGCGCGCCTCGGGGAAATAGCCGTCCAGAACCTTTTGCAGTGCGCCTGCCACTTCTGGTTCAGGTTGGGAGGGGAGTGTCTTCGGAGCGTCGGTCGAGCGCCGGCGGGGGATTCGCGTGGAGCTGGAAGAAGTCTGTGCCATAACCCAACGTTAATGGGATATCTGGGGCTTGTCAGTCGCTTTCGACTGAGAAACTCATGAGGAAATCGGGACCGAGAAAAGAGAAAACAGGTTACCGGGAGAAAAAGAAGGTGGAAACGCAAGAGCCGTCGTCAAGCAAATGCTGTGTTGTGCAATGCTTGACGACGGCTTACGTAATCAACCCTCGGTGGGGCAGATCCCTTAGCTGTGGGAACTAGACGCGCGACTTAACTTCGTCGAGGTTAGTTTCCGGGTGCTCGATCAGGTCTCGGTCTTCGAGACCCTTCGGAAGCAGGAACAGGGCAATCAGTGCCGGGATAGCCATGGCCATCAGGTAGACGGAGATGTAGAACGGGTTGCCGGTGGCATCCATGATCATCTGGGCAATCATCGGAGCGAATGCGCCACCCAGGACCGCGCCGATGGCGTAAGCGATGGAAGCGCCGGAGTAGCGGACCTCAGCCGGGAACATCTCGGAGTACATGGCCGGCTGCGGACCGAAGGTCAGGGCCAGCGGCAGGGTGAGAACTGCGACGGTCATGATGTACAGGAACGGACCCTTATCCAGGAGGTTCCACATGACGGCCTCCCAAATCATAATCACGACGTAGCCGATGATGAAGGTCTTAGCGCGGCCGATGCGGTCGGACCAAGCGCCAGCAATGAACATGAAGATGGTCCAGCAGATACCGGCGACGAGAGTACCGGTCCATGCAACGGTTGCCGGGTAGCCCAGTGTCTTCTGTGCGTAAGCGCCGAAGAATGCAATCACGAGGTAACCGGTAGCCTGCTGGGCAGCGAAGATCAGGGCACCCTGGATGACCTTGCCCCAGTGGTTGCGGAAGAGCTCTGGCAGCGGAGCCGAGCGCTCGGCGGACTCAGCCTGCATAGCCTGGAAGACCGGGGACTCGTCGACGCTGCGGCGAATCATGTAACCAATCAGAACCAGGATGAAGGACAGCAGGAACGGCACACGCCAGCCCCACTCCATGTAGGCTTCCTCGCCGACGATTGCCATAACAATCAGCATGGTGCCGGTAGCCAGGGTCAGACCCAGCGGAACACCGGCCTGCGGGAATGCGCCGTAGAGACCGCGCTTTTCCTTCGGAGCGTACTCCACGGACATCAGGGCTGCGCCGCCCCATTCACCGCCGGCGGAAATACCCTGGAAGACTCGGAGCAGAACCAGCAGGATAGGTGCTGCGATGCCGATTGACTCATAGGTCGGCAGCAGGCCGATGCAGAAAGTAGCTGCACCCATACCGATGAGGGTGAAGACCAGAATCATCTTGCGGCCGTAACGGTCACCGATATGGCCGGCGACGATAGCGCCAAGCGGGCGGAAGAGGAAGGAAATACCCAGGGTTGCCCAAGCGAGGACCTGGGCCACCTGTGGATTCGACTGTGCAGCAGGCTCGATGAAGTGCGGAGCAAGCACGATAGCTGCGGCCTGAGCGTAAATCAGGAAGTCATAAAACTCGATGGTCGTACCCACGAGAGTTCCCGTGAGCACCTGACGGCGCTGCTTGGGATCATTCGCGATGATCGAAGTAGTCATAAAAAACAAGACTTTCTTTACATACCCGTCCGCACGGCCATCGAGGACCTTGGTGATCTCAGCGGTCGCGCAGAAATCGCCCCAGGTTTTTCTCAGCCAGCGCTTGGGGAAAGGACAGAATGTTTGACGGTGTCGAATTCTTACACAGCCAGACCGGTAGCGACCAGCGTTTGAACTTCAGCGAGCGGTGACAAAAAGTGAACAACGGGGGTAATGGGGGTCGGTGAATGGCGGTAGATTTCCTTTGTTTGTGACCGATTTATTTATACGCATGCCTGAAATAGGCGGATTCGGGGGTGTGCAAAAGGGGGTGTGTTGGGCACTACTTAACGACGAGCTGTTTCTGGCTCAATTTGCGCGACCTAGTGGGCGTCTAGGCGTGAGATTGTCTTAAATAGGGGAAATCTGCGTTTTATAGCTGTTCGACTACCCCCACATTGAACTAATTTGTAATTATATATTCAGAAGTTGTGTGAATGGTGTGGCAAAAGTGGCTCAAGGTACGGAAAAAATAACAGAACAATAACGATGTAGTGTCGAAAAGGACACTGCCCCCGGATGGGGCAGGGAAGCAAGGTCGGCAACATGCCACCCCGAGACGGGGGTGTGAGCCCCAGGTTTCAGGGGCATTTTGGGGCGGTGGTAGTGCCAGGCCTGAAGCTCCCTCGGCACACCTCTTGTGGTTAGTTCCGGTGGCTTAAATTTCCACCATTGTGCGTAAGGCGCTGGGGACCGTCGTAAAGTAAACGACATGTCTTCTCACGCAGGAACTAACGGCAATGAAAATGAGGTACCTCACGGCAGGGCCAAATCCAATAAGGGCACGCCGTTGTGGTTGCTCGCCGCAATTGCAGTTTTCGCCGTCGCGTGGGGTGGCAACGAATTCACGCCGCTGATGGTGATGTACCGCGAAAATGCCGACCTGGCGCCGGTGTTCATTGACCTTCTATTGCTGGTCTACGCCCTCGGCATCGCGCCGGCACTGCTGATTTCTGGCCCAATCTCGGACCGTATCGGCCGTAAGCCGGTGATGCTCGCCGCGCCGGTTCTCTCGATTCTGGGGTCGACTCTTATTGCGTTGGGCGAGACTACCGCCCCGCTTATCCTCACTGGTCGCTTTATCTCTGGCTTGGCAGTCGGCATTGTCATGGCCGTGGGCGGCTCGTGGGTAAAGGAGCTCTCCGATCCGCGCTTTGACCCCAAGGCCAAGTCAACCTCGGGCGCGAAGCGTCAGTCCATGGCTCTGACCTTGGGCTTTGGTCTGGGTGCGGGAATTGCCGGCACGCTAGCGCAGTTCGCACCGCTGCCGGGGCAGCTGGCTTATATCATCCACATCCTGATTTCTATCCCGACAATCTTCGGTCTATTGACTGTGCCGGAGACCCGCCAGTCGCCGCACCTGGGCGGCAGCAACGCTCCACGCGAGACGGTCTTGGAGTCCCTGCGTACCCCTTCGGTAACTAACCGTCGCTTCCTGCTCGTCGCCGCGATGGGAGCTCCGTGGGTCTTCGGTGCAGCCGGTGTTGCCTACGCAATCATTCCGTCGTTGCTGCAGGACCACGTCTCCCAGCCAGTGTTCTACTCCGCGATGGTCACACTGTTCGCGTTACTCTGCGGTTTTGGTATTCAGCAGATTGGTCCACGCTTTGTGACCGAGCACAACGCCCGCGGTTCGCTAATCGCAATTGGCATCGTGGTTATCGGCATGGGAATGGCCGCATGGATGTCCACCAACCCCACCGCAGTGACGGCGTTCATTGCAGCGCTGGTGTTGGGCGCCGGCTACGGTCTGTCCATGTTTACCGGCCTCAACGAGGTACAGCGCATCGCTGGTCCACGCGATATGGCTGGTCTGACCGGTATCTTCTACTGCCTGACCTACATTGGCTTCGCATTCCCGGCAATTCTGACCAAGCTCTCCGAGTCCATCTCCTGGATGACCTACCCGGTCATGCTCGGTGGCGGTATGGTCATCGCCATCCTGATGGGCTTGGTTATTTTCTTCAATTCCACTGTCAACCTGCCACAGCGCGCTGAGTAATCTCGCATTCCTCGGGAGACTAATCAACCCCGTCAATGTGAGGTTGGCACACGTATAAGCGGTTTTCCTTACTAAGCGCCTATAGTTCTTCCTATGGAGAAGCACAAGAACGAATCACCGGCCACCGCGATGACAGAATCGTCGGCAAGCGCGAAACCGCGCGCGCTGGTGACGGGTGGTGCGGGATTTATCGGTTCGACGCTGGTTGACCGGCTACTGGCTGAAGGGTACGCGGTCACGGCGCTGGACGATCTCTCCCACGGAAAGCTGGAAAACCTCCAGCAGGCATCGCTTAACGACGATTTTGAGTTCATAACCGCCGATGTGCTGGAGGTGGACTGGGACGAGCTGCTCGAGCAAAGCGGCCCGGAGGTTATTTTCCATCTCGCAGCGCAGATCGATGTGCGGATTTCCGTGGCCGACCCGGTGCGAGATGCGACGCTGAACATCATTGGCACAATCAAACTTGCCGATGCGGCCCGAAAGCATGGTGTCCGTAAGGTTGTGTTTACATCGTCGGGCGGTTCCATCTACGGCACGCCGGAGGAGCTTCCGGTGACGGAAAATGTGCCGGTCAATCCGATGAGCCCCTATGCCGCCTCAAAGGCAACGGGCGAACTGTACTTGAATATGTTCCGCAATCTTTACGGACTCGAATGCTCGCACATCGCGCCGGCGAATGTGTACGGCCCGCGGCAGGATCCGCACGGCGAGGCCGGTGTGGTGGCTATTTTCGCTCAGCGACTGCTAGCGGGAGAGCCAACCAAGGTATTCGGTGACGGAGGAAATACCCGCGACTATGTCTATGTCGACGATGTGGTGGATGCTTTCTACCGCGCATCCGGCGAGGTCGGTGGTGGAATGCGCTTTAATATTGGCACCGGTGTAGAAACCTCGGATCGGCAGCTGCACTCGTTGGTGGCGCAGGCTGCGGATGCCGAGGATAATCCAGAGTTTGCACCGCCGCGCACTGGTGATGTGGCGCGGTCGGCGTTGGATCCCACGCGGGCGCGTGAGGTACTCGGCTGGGAGCCAGCTATGAGTATTCAGGAGGGCGTTGCCCGTACTGTGGAGTACTTCCGGAATCAGGGCTAGCGCAACTTGCGCGGGTGGCTTCGTGCACTCGCCCGCGTAAGTTAGCAGCGAGTCAGCCAGGTTACTTGCCAGCTTCCTCCGTGCGCTTGGCGTGGATGAGAGCCAGCTCGATATTGTCCTCAAACACATCGACAGGCTGTGCGCCCGAGACGAACTGAGTACCAACGAGGAAGCCTGGAGTACCGGAAATGCCCAGCATGGAACCGAACTGGGTGGCATTCTCGACCGCCTCGGTCCACTTGCCGTCCTTAAGCTCCTTTTCAAAGCGCTTCATGTCCGGCACACCGGCCTCACGAGCGACGGCAATCAGTTCCTTTTCAGTGAACTCCGGGTGGCCCTGGCCCTTCTCGCCGGCCTTCTTAAACAGCGCACGGGAGAATTCCCAGAACTTGCCCTGAGCTGCCGCGGCACGGCCGGCCTCAGCGTCCTTGATGGCCTTCTCGCCATTGATGGCCATGTCGTTCCACTCCAGGCGGACCAGTCCCTCATTGACGTACTTTTCCACGAGGGCAGGCTCGGTTTCGTTTGTGAACTTCGCGCAGAACGGGCATTCGAAGTCCGAGTAGATCGAGATTACGACCGGCGCATCCACTGCACCGAGAGCAAAAGGATCATTTTCATTGCGGCGGTGGACATTGTCCATATCCTCCGGGGACTTTAGCTGCGCTCCCGCCTTTGGGCCGTAGATGCTGGCGTCGAAAGAGCCATTCGGGCCAGGTACAGGCGCAATTTCCCCCTTGCCTGGTGCAACGCCCGCCATGTTGACGGTGCTCACGCCGTTGAAGCTAGCCGAACGCGAGCCAGCGAAGAAGCCCGCTGCGCCGACAACGATCAATGCTACGACAGCTAGCGCCCATGCGGCGTTCGGAATCGAGTACCACGACTTGGTTTTTCCATCACTGTCGGCAGACCAGGACTCCAAGTCCTGCTCAGTGGGTACCGGCTGAGAAGCCTGCTGGGGTTCCTGCTGTGTCCCCTGCGGCGCTGCGTCTGCCGAGGGCTGCTGCGAATCGCTGCTGTTGTCAGCGGCGATGTTGTCCTTATTTTCTTCGCTCATGGCTTCTATGGAACCACAGCCTCAGATTCACATGCGCTTAGCGTGCCGATTAGTCGGACGGAGCGTTGTTCTCGACGTTTGTCGCGCTGTCTTTTTGGCTGCTGTTCTGGCTGCCCGAAATCACAATTTCTTCTTCCGGACGCACAGCGGTCTTCAAGGCCACTGCACGAGCCAGTCGTGCGTAGCGCAGCTCCTGTTCGCGGAAGCGGATGTAGGACGACACCGTGGTAAACACGAACGCCAACACCAGTACGTAGAGCAGCAAATCGGTGCCTCGGTTCACACCAATCCAGTTGGCCACCACGGTCAGATCGTCGGGACGCACGATTGCCCACAGGCACGCGATGACGAAAACGACGAATCCCAGTTTCACGCCCGCCTTGGCGCGCGCTTTACGACGGTTAGCGACGAAGTAAGCCACCAGGCCCACCATCGCCAGCAGCAAAATAATTTGAACGATGGATGCGGTCATGGCAGCCTCTTCGAGATCAGGGAGTCGGCAAGGATATTGACACCGTTGAACAAGGATTGCCCTTTGGACATGGAGTATTCCGTGTAGAGGATATCCACCGGCTGCTCAGCGGTACGCCAGCCTCTGCTGTCCATGACCTCGACAAATTCGGAGGCATGGCTCATGCCGTTCATGCGCAGGTTCAGTTGCTCTGCCACCGTGCGGTTGAAGGCGCGCAGGCCGTTGTGGGCGTCGGTAAGCCCGAGTCGGCGCGTGCGTGGTGACAACATGACTACCGTCTTGAGGACAATTCGCTTAATCAGCGGCACCTGGTCATCCTCGGCGCGAGGGCGGCCGAAACGGGTTCCCACAATGATGTCGATTGGTTCGGTGCGCAGTCGCTGCACCATAGCGACGACGTCCTTGACCTGGTGCTGGCCATCGGCGTCGAAGGTGACAAAGTACTTCGATCCAGCCTGCGCGCGAGCGTATTCCACGCCGGTCTGGATAGCGGCACCTTGACCCAAATTGACAGGGTGGTTGACCAGGTGAGCGCCGGCCCTGTGGATCTCCAGGCTGGAGTTATCCGAAGAGCCGTCGTTGACCGCGACAATGTTGGGGAAGGTCTCGCGAGCGTGCTCGAGAACCTCACGAATAACCTGGCCCTCGTTGTAGCACGGCACAATCAGCCAGGTGTCCGAGAAATCCATGTTGTCAGTCATCGCTCCGAAGCCTACCGCACAAACAATCGTCGATATGCGCGTGACATGAGCTGAGTTGGCAAAAGTCGGAAAAGTGTCCGCACCGCCAAGTTAAACACCGCCCGCGGCCGGGAAATCAGTCCCTCAGCTACCAGCGTGCGCTGGAGCTGGCGTTCACCGCGGATGATGCCGCGCGAGGTCCGCCGCTCGAACATGCCGTCGGCGCGGAAGTACACCAGCGGCTCGGGCAGATTCTCAAACTTCGCGCCGGCGGCCATGAGGCGCACCCAGAGGTCATAGTCTTCCATCAGACGGATGTCGCGATACCCGCCGACCTCACGCACCTTCGCCGTGCGCAGCATCGAGGAGGGGTTATTTACAGGCGAATTGATCTTGATATAACGCGCAATTTCGGCGTGCGTCTGCGGCAGAGTCCGCACGCGCACCACATTGTTCGGCGTGCCCTCGAACTCCGCCATTGCACTGCCCAATACATCCAACTCCGGGTCAGCGGTCAGCGCGTCCCACTGCTTTTCAAATCGGTCCGCACGCGCAATATCGTCCGCATCCAGCCGCGCCACCCATGGTGTTTCCACCAGCTGAAGACCCGCCTGCGAAGCCACTCCCGAGCCACCATTTTCCGCACACCGCAGCACTGTCATCTCCGAATGCGCCTGTTCATGCTTGACGACGACCCGGTCGAGTTCCTGCCCAATCGGGCCATCGATGACCACAATGACGCGCGCGGCCGGACGCGTCTGGTTCCACAGCGACTGCAGCGCAGTATCGAGCTGGTCGGGGACGACGCGGTGGTAGACGGTCATGAGAACCGTGAGGTTAGTGATGGTGGACATGTGAGTCTCGAACCTTGGGAGTTGCAGGGGGATATGGACGGTGCTTTTTTTTGGGGGGGCATCGGATGCGGGTGGTGTTACTCCACCGCAAAAGCCTCCGATACGGCTGACCTGGCAGCACGTGGGGAAAGTGTGCGTAGCGCAAGCAGGTGAATGACAACACCTACTGCAGAGCCTACGGCGATAGCTGCGACCGTGCGTACCGACAGGTGCCCAGGGAGGAAGAGAATGGCAACGGCGATTGTGGTCGCAGCCAACCAACCGATCAGATACATATGGTGCTTCTCCACTGCCAAGGTGACCGAGCCGGTAATCATCAACATGGCGGTCAACGTCGCACCGAGCGTCAGCGCCGCGAGCACCGGCCCGGACACATGATAGCTATCGTCCAGGATGAGAGTCATAATCCACGGGCCGATGAGCCATGCCAGGCCCGCCCCGAAGGTGCCGAAAGCAGCCAGCGCCCCCAACGGCTTGGCCAGCGCTGCCAGTACACCCTCGGAGCGATGCCGGACAAAGCTCACAATGATGGCGTTTTGGAACTTCTCCAAGGGCATGAGCAGCGGAGCGCGGGTCAGCGTTACGGCGTAGGCGATTCCCGCAATGGTCACTGCTGCGGTGAAGTTGTTGGCATGCGGCGGGGTAAGCGATTCGGCTATCCCGGTGCCAGTGGTGACCGCTTCGCCGGCAATCTTCACGATTGTCGGAAAACCTGTGACCAGCACAGCAGATGCGCCAGATGCGCCCATGGCCGTGACCATGAGAGTGACGAAGCGGCGCACCGGGACGTCGGCACGCGCGAACATGACCGAGCGGGTTGCCGAGGAAAACAGCGCGAGAATAAGCCAACTGACAGTGCCGAACACCGTGATAATCAACCAGGCCAGCAGGCCCCAGCCGAAGTACCAGGCGATGAGTGCCAGCGCCACGCGCACGAGAATGTCGATCATGATTAGTGCAGCGTAAGGGCCCCACAGTTGGCGGCCGCTGAGCAGACCCGAGGTGGTGGCCTGCATGGAGTACAGAGCAAGGCCACAGGCCATGAGCAGAATTGCAGTGCCGGCGTCATCCTGCACGACCAGTGGGGCCCACAGCGGACCTGTCACTGCCATAGTGATGAAAGTAACTGCGGCGACGCCCAGGGAAACTGTGATGGGGCGAGCGCCGAGAGTTTGACCTGCTTCCGAGGCTTCCCGCTCCCGCCCCTGATCGTGCTCCCGATCCCGCGACTCCGCAGCGCCGATTGCACGCGTGGTCTCCTGCATCAGCCCGCCGAGAACACCCGTGAGCGCGAAGAACAGTCCCCAAAACGCCACGAACTGCAGATTTACTGCATTGGGAAGTGCGCGGGCCGAGATAATCAGCACCGCGAAGCTGCCTATCGCGGCGACAATCGTGGCCAGCGACAACCATTTGAAACCGGACATTGACAGGCCTCTAGCTCTCTAATCCTTGGCCTTCGAGTAGCCGAGCTTTGCAAACTGAGCAGCCAGCTTCTCGTCCACGATTGGAGCACCATTATCGCCGATGCCCTGGTCAGCAGGGGAGCGCGTTGGGTCAGTGGGGAAGTCCGGCAAGGAGCTGCGTGACAGCCAGGAGTCAAAGATGACATCCAGGTGCGAGGTGGTGATGCCACGCTCACGGCACACGCGGTTGGCCAGTGCGCGGAAGTCCACTGCATCGACCACACTGTGGCGGTTAGTGGTGGTCCACTTGCGCACCAGGTCGAAGAACACCTCGTCGCCCAGCAGCAGACGCAGAGCGTGCACAGTCAGCGCGCCGCGCTTGTACAGACGGTCGTCGAACATCAGCTTTGGCCCTGGGTTGGCGATGACGATGTCCTGCTCTTCCTCAAGCAGATCCAGGTAGTGCTTGCGGGCGTGCACATCTGCGCTGGCACCACCGCTGACCTCGGACCACACCCACTCGGAGTAGCAGGCAAACCCTTCGTTGAGCCAGATATCGCGCCACTGCGAAATGCCGACACTGTTGCCGAACCACTGGTGCGACAACTCGTGGGCGATCAGTCGATTCCACGTGTCCTTGCCGTCGGCGTGGTTGGCACCGAAGATGGAAAGCCCCTGAGCTTCAATGGGGATCTCCAGGTCATCCTCACAAATGACCACCTGGTAAGCGCGGAAGGGGTAAGGGCCAAAGAGCTTGGCGAATTCATCGAGCATGCGCCCCTGATCGCGGAAGTCATGGCGAGCATTGGCCACCAGCTCAGAGGGCACCCAGGCCACCACAGTCGAGGTTTCACACGGCAGCTCGACCTTCTTAAACTGGCCGACATTGATGGTGGCCAGGTAGGAGGCCATGGGCTCCTCGGTGACAAACCGCCAGCGGCGGCGCGATCCGCCCACGTTCACCGGAGCGTCGGCAAGCCCTGGTGCGACGACCTCGTAGGGAGCGTCGGTGACCATCGTGAACTCGTAGAATGCCTTGACCTCGGGATCGTCATCGCAGGGGTACCACGACGCCGCGCCCACCGGCTGCGATGCCACGAGCGCACCGTTTTCCAATTCCTCCCAGCCAATTTCGCCCCACTTCGAGCGCACCGGACGTGGCGTGCCCGAGTAAGTGACAATCAGCCGCAGCGTCTCGTCGGGAGCTAGCTCGCGGTCAAAGGTGACTCGCAGCTTACGACCCGAATGGCGCCAACGCTTCACATCGATAGAGTGGGCCTGCGAATCGGAAATCGCATCCACCGAATCGGCCCCCAGCGCATCCGCAAAGTCGAGCGTGATGTGCGAGGTCCAGGCGTTGATCTCGATATGCAGAGTCGCCGTCGCCTTCAGACGATTCGGCCCGACCCGATAGTCGAGGTCCAGCTCGTATTTGTTCACCCGGAAACCCAGGTTGAACGCGATACCGGTATATGGATTAGTGAAATCAGCGCTACTCACGGCTGTTACCTTACTTGAGCTTGTTCCACAGCCACGTAGATATGAGTGCCTCGACGAACGCGACCTGCGAATTATCCGCTGCGCCCGCGTGCCCGCCCTCTGTGTTTTCGTGATAGTCCACCGGCTGTCCCGCCTCTTCCAGCAGCCACGCCAGGCTCCGCGCATGCGCCGGGTGGACACGGTCGTCCCTGGTGGAAGTCGTAATCAACGCCGGTGGGTAGGCGCGCTGCTCTCGCTTGACGACGCGTTGGACTGGCGAATACTGCGCAATCGCAGCCCGCTCGGTGGGGTCGTCCGGGTTTCCATACTCGGCCATCCATGAGGCTCCCGCGGACAGCCTGTGATAGCGCATCATGTCCGCCAGCGGCACCTGGGACACCACTGCGCCCACCAACTCCGGGTAGGAAGTGAGACAGACAGCGGTCAGCAGCCCGCCGTTGGAGCCGCCACGTACGCCCAGCTGCTCGCGGGTGCAGTAGCCACGCGCAACCAGATCACGCAGCACGGCCTGATGATCCTCATAGACCCTCATCCGCTCAGTCTTGATCACCGAGGAGTGCCAGGCCGGCCCGAATTCGCCACCGCCACGCAGGTTGGCCTCCACGAAGTAACCGCCGCGCTCGAGCCAGGTCAGGCCACGGATCGCCGAGTACTGCGGGACCAGCGAGACCTCGAAACCGCCGTAGGCGTGCACGAGGGTTGGGGCTGGGTTCGGAGTGGGTGCGTCTGTGGTTGTCTCCGCGCCTGTGCCATCACCTGTACCAGCGCCCGCCTCCGCGCCGAATCGGCCGGTGATGCGATACGGAATGCGCGTGCCATCGGCCGAGGTCGCCCAGTGCTGGCGTGTCTCCATCCCCTCACTGTCGAAGAGCGCCGGAGCACGCCGCACTTCCGTGAGCGGGCTGCCGACTTGCCCGTACCAGAGAGTTGCCGGCTGCGTTGCCGAGGTCGACACCAACCAGATCTCATCGTCGCGCTCAGAGGCCGTATCAATCACGCTCACAGTGGATTGGGCAGGCAACTCGCCGAAGGTTTCCACCGGCTCCCACGAGCCCTCCCGCAAGACGACCAACTTCGTCGCGACATCCTCCAGCAGCGTCAACACCAGGAAGTTTTTCGTCCACACCAGCTGCTGGAACGACGTGTGCCGATCCGGGGTGAAAATCACCTCCACCTCACGCGAGCCCGCCAGCCACTTTTCTAGTTCCACAATGGCTACACCACCAGCCGGAATGCCGTTGAACTCCGTGCGCGGCATCAGTACCAACCACTGCCTATGGACACTCGTCCGGCAGTCCTGCGGCACCTCCAGAATCTGCAGCGAAAAGTCCCCATTCTGCTGCGCCGCCAACTTGCCCGGGCGCTCCGCCGCCACAAACCGCTGCGAGTTATAAAAATCATGCGCACGCTCGACAAACAGCCGTTCAAAGCCCTCCGTCGCGTCGAACCAACCTCCCACAGCCACATCGTCGCTGTGGCCCGAGAAAATCACATCCGCGCTTGACGACGGCGTGCCGCGCCGCCACCTACGTACCTGCCGAGGGTAGCCCGAATCCGTCAGTGACCCCGGACCAAAATCACTGCCAGCGAGAATCTCGTCACGGCCCAACCAACAGACATCGGACTTCGCCTCCGGGAGGTAGAACGGCTCATCCTCGACAAAAGTGCAGTTGACGAGGTCAAACTCCCGCACCACGGTGGCATCGGCGCCGCCGCGAGAGAGCAGAATTAACGCGCGGTCGTAATCCGGATAACGGCACACCGTGCCTTTCCAGACCCAGTTTTCTCCCTCGGCTTTCGCCAGCGCATCGAGGTCAATCAGTACTTCCCACTCGGTCGCCTGCGGATCTTCCTGGCCAGCCAGATAGCTCTGCAACGAGGTGCGCCGCCACAGGCCCCGCGGATGCCCGGCATCCCGCCAGAAGTTATAGAGGTACTCGCCGCGCCGCACCGGATACGCGATCCGGGCATCGGTGTTGAGCGCAGTCAGGATGCGTTGTTCCAGGTTGGTGCGGTCGCTGGTGTCGTCGGCAAGCGAATCGACGCCTGCGACGGTGGCCTCCGACTGCGCGCGAGCCCACGTCAGCGCCTGGGAGCCGTCGATATCGTCCAGCCAATCGGGGACAAGGTCAGTGGAGAGGAAGGAGAAATCGTTGCCCAAGTCGGTGTCCGTGTCGGTGCCCATGCCCACCACCGTAGCCGACCGCAGTAGGTAAAACCGGGACTCGCGCGTGAAGTAAAGACAAGTCGTGCGTAGACTTGTGCACGTGGCTGAACATTTTGATCTTGTAGTACTCGGCGGCGGTCCTGGCGGATACGTCGCAGCAATCCGTGCATCCCAGCTGGGTCTGAAGACCGCTGTGGTGGAGAAGCAATACTGGGGCGGTGTCTGCCTCAACGTTGGCTGTATCCCATCCAAGTCTCTGTTGAAGAACGCCGAGGTGGCGCACATTTTCAACCATGAGGCTAAGACCTTCGGTATCTCCGGCGATGTCTCCTTTGACTTCGGTGCCGCACACGCGCGTTCGCGCAAGGTGTCCGCGGGCATTGTCAAGGGTGTTCATTTCCTGATGAAGAAGAACAAGATCACCGAAATCAACGGTTTCGGTGAATTCACTGGCCCGACCTCCATGGCCATCACTGATGGCGATGACGAAGGCAAGGAAATTACCTTCGATAAGGCGATTATTGCGACCGGCTCTGTCGTCCGTTCCCTGCCGGGCGTTGAGGTCGGCGGCAACATCGTTTCCTACGAAGAGCAGATTCTCTCCGACGAGCTGCCGGACTCCATGGTTATCGTCGGCGCTGGCGCCATCGGTATGGAGTTCGCATACGTCTTGGCCAACTACGGCGTGGATGTCACCATCGTCGAGTTCATGGACAACGTTCTACCGAACGAGGACGCAGACGTCTCCAAGGTTATTGCCAAGGAATACAAGAAGCTGGGCGTCAAGCTCATGACTGGACACAAGACCACCTCCATCGTGGACAATGGTGACTCGGTTGAGGTCAAGGTCGAGGCCAAGGATGGCGGCGACGAGCAGACTCTGACCGTCGACCGCGTTATGGTCTCCATCGGCTTCGCACCGCGCACCGAGGGTATCGGCCTGGACAAGGCTGGTGTTGAGTTGGGCGAGCGCGGCGAGATTGTCATCGACGAGTACATGCGCACCAACGTCGATAACATCTACGCCATCGGTGACGTCACCATGAAGCTGCAGCTGGCACATGTCGCTGAGGCACAGGGCGTTATTGCAGCTGAGCACATGGCGGGTCACGAGACCGAGACTATCCCGGACTACAACATGATGCCGCGCGCAACCTTCTGTAACCCACAGGTTGGTTCCTTCGGTAAGACCGAGGCACAGGCCAAGAAGTGGGCAGAGGAGAACGGTCGCGAGATTAAGGTCTCCACCTTCCCGTTCTCTGCCAACGGTAAGGCGCAGGGTCTGGCGGAGCCGGTTGGTTTCGTGAAGCTCATTGCAGATGCCGAATACGGCGAGCTGCTGGGTGGCCACATGGTGGGCGCCAACGTTTCCGAGCTCATGCCGCAGCTGGTTCTGGCGGAGAAGTACGAGCTGACCACTGAGGAAATCGGCCGCGCCGTTCACATTCACCCGACCATGTCCGAGGCCATGAAGGAAGCAGCCGAGGGCGTTATGGGCAAGATGATTAACCTGTAAGAGGTTGTGGCTTTGGCCTAGGGCCAGTTTTCGCTGGTCCCGGCTCAGGTAGATACGAGTTAGTTCTTAAGTTTATGACAGTTTGACCGTGAAAATCGGTGCGAAAGTGTCATAAACTTAAGCACTTTCTTTTTTGGGGGTCTTCTTTTTTGGGATCTTCCCCCGCAAACCAAGCCCCCCGCAAACAGGCCGCCCCTGCGCCCGTCGTAAAGCGAATTAGTACGGTGAGACGGTGGAGCGGTGCATGTTGATGTCGATATCCCGATGAATCGGCGGGAACGCGCGCTGCGGACATGCCTCGCGGGAGCAGACCCTGCAGCCAGCGCCAATCGGAGTGGCGGCGTCGAGGTCCGCGAGATCGAGTCCGTCGGCGTACACGGTGCGCTCAGCGTGCCGGGCCTCGCAGCCCAAACCGATGGCAAAAACCTTACCTGGCTTGCCGAAACGCGCCGCATGATGCTCCACGGTCCGCGAAATCCACATGTAGGGCCGACCATCCGGCATGAGCGCGACCTGCCGCATGACCTTGCCGGGATAGGAGAAGGTCTCGTAGACGTTCCACAGCGGGCAGGTACCGCCCGAATGCGTGAAGTGGAAGCCCGTGGCGGATTGGCGTTTGGACATATTGCCCGCGCGGTCGACGCGCACGAATGTCCACGGAATGCCGCCCAAGCTGGGACGTTGCATCGTGGACAGTCGGTGGCAGATGGTCTCGTAGCCGACTCCATACGTGCGCGACAACAGCTCGATGTCGTAGCGTTTCGACTCAGCCATCGCATGGAACGACTCATACGGCAGAATTAGCGCCGCAGCGTAGTATGTCGCGACACCGCGCTGTGCCAGTTTCCTCGACTCCTCCGACATGAAATGCCCGGACGCGACAGCCTCGGAAATGGTCTCGCCCTGCTCCAAAAACCCCAGCTCCGTGGCCATGCGGAAGGCCCGCTGCCCCGGCGAGAGGTGCCGCGCGAGGTAGAGCGTCTTCGTCCGCCGATCAAGGCTGTGCTGCACATCGCCTAACGACGATTCCAGCGCAATCCGAATCCCATGGTCGTTGGACAGCCTGTCGGCCAGCACAGAGACCACATCGGTGGTCTCGTCGGTGATGCGCAGCTCGCGGGCCAGCTCCTCGGCGGCCGTGTCGACCGAAGCGATGTAGTTCTGGCGGGCATAGAAGTAGTCGCGGACTTCCTCGTGTGGCATGGTCAGCGCCTGTGAGCCGGAGGCGGTGTCGGTGCTGTTGCCGAAGTTACGCTCCTCGGTGGCCAGGGAGAGTTTGTCGGTGACGTTGCGGTAGCGGCGGTGGATGTCCACCATGATGCGGGCGATATCAGGGTGGTCGCGAACCATTTCCGAGATTTCCTGCAGATCCATGGGGGACTTGGCGATCTCCTTGTCCATCACCACGTCCTGGACCTCAGCGAGGAGGCGGGAGTCGTCATCGCGGGAGAAGAAAGTCGCGTCAACGCCGAATGTGTCCGTGATACGAAGCAGAACAGGAACGGTTAGTGGGCGGACGTCGTGCTCGATCTGGTTGACGTAACTAGCCGAGAGGCCCAACGCCTGTGCGAGCGCGGCCTGGCTGAGGTCGCGCTCGCGGCGTAGCTGGCGGAGGCGGGATCCGACATAGGTTTTCGACATACTGCTCAGCATATCGCGGGCTTTGCTGAATTTGTGTAGAAAGCCGTTGCAACCTTTGCTTAGGTGCGTAGGCGCTCAGGTTCTCTGGCACGCTTCACGACGGCCCGGAGTCGACACGTCGATGAACGCACAAAAAACACCCAGCGAAAGCTGCAGGTGCAGCCCTCGCTGGGTGTTGAAGCTAGGTCTTAGACCTAAGCCCTAAGCCGGGTGACTTAGAACTGGCCCTCCTCGGTGGAGCCCTTCAGGGCGGTGGTGGAGGAGTTCGGGTCGACGGTGGTGGCGATGCGGTCGAAGTAGCCAGCGCCAACCTCGCGCTGGTGCTTGACAGCGGTGAAACCGCGCTTCTCGGCAGCCTCGAACTCGCGGTTCTGCAGGTCGACGAATGCGGACATCTGCTCGCGAGCGTAGCCGTAAGCCAGGTCGAACATGCCGTAGTTCAGGGCGTGGAAGCCAGCCAGGGTGATGAACTGGAACTTGAAGCCCATCTTGCCCAGCTCGTTCTGGAACTTGGCAATCTCGTCCTTCTCGAGGTGAGCGGACCAGTTGAAGGACGGGGAGCAGTTGTAAGCCAGGAGCTGGTCCGGGTACTCAGCCTTGACGCCCTCAGCGAACTTCTTAGCCAGCTCGAGGTCCGGAGTACCGGTCTCCATCCAAATCATGTCAGCGTACGGAGCGTAGGACTTCGCACGATCGATGCACGGCTCCAGGCCGTTCTGGACGTGGTAGAAGCCCTCGGAGGTGCGGTCGCCGGTGATGAACTTCTGGTCGCGCTCATCAACATCGGAGGTGATGAGGGTGGCGGCCTCAGCGTCGGTGCGGGCGATGATGACGGTCGGGGTGTTGGAGACGTCAGCAGCCAGGCGAGCAGAGGTCAGGGTACGGATGTGCTGCTGGGTCGGGATCAGGACCTTGCCGCCCAGGTGGCCACACTTCTTCTCGGAAGCGAGCTGGTCCTCCCAGTGGGTACCAGCGGCACCAGCGTTGATCATGGCCTTCTGCAGCTCGTAGACGTTCAGAGCGCCACCGAAGCCAGCCTCACCGTCAGCGACGATCGGCAGCAGCCAGTTGTCGACGGAGTCGTCGCCCTCGATGCGAGCAATCTCGTCTGCACGGAGCAGAGCGTTGTTGATGCGGCGAACGACGTTCGGCACGGAGTTAGCCGGGTACAGGGACTGGTCCGGGTAGGTGTGGCCGGAGAGGTTAGCGTCACCAGCAACCTGCCAACCGGAGAGGTAGACAGCCTTCAGGCCAGCGCGAGCCTGCTGAACGGCCATGTTGCCGGTCAGTGCACCCAGAGCGTTGATGTAGGAGTCGTCCTTAACGTTGACGCCTTCCCACAGGATCTCGGCGCCACGGCGAGCGAGGGTGTTCTCCTCGACGACGGTGCCCTGGAGCTCAGCAACCTGCTCAGCGGTGTAGTCGCGGGTGATACCTTCCCAGCGCGGGTTCTCGTCCCAATCCTTCTGGATTTCGGCGGCGGTACGTGCCTTACCAACGTTAGACATAAACGGAGTCACTTCCTTTTGCTTGCTTTTCGAACTCCGGGTGCTGACTTAAGAACAATTCCGACAGAACCGATCTACATGCTGACCCGATAGTGACCGCGGTGTCACGTGAATGCAGGGGGTGCTAGCAAAATGCCGTACCCCTGCACACAAACACGCGAACAAAAACAATGTCCGCTTCCGCGTGCCATGTCTCACATTTTGGGGCATAGCGCTAAGTTCGTCAAGCAACTCTGGATGTGAATTCAAGTATGTAACCCGGATAACACTTGTGAAGTTTGCAAACATTGCAATGTGTAGCTTGGCTTTAGCTATTTTTGCCTGTGACCGGGCGGTACATTCGTACTGTTATTTTCCTGTGATGGCCCCGTTAATAATGTTCCCCCCACTTTGGGGTGATTTATATTTTGGTAATTATCAAAGCTGGTCGTTAACAGTGTTTGGGGTTTAGGGGGTGATTCGCTACCCCCGAAATCGCGGCCGTAAAGGTAGAAACGGGCTTCTAAATACACTGCCGTTACACCGTCAATACCCCGCCGGAGCGTTCGTGGATGGTGGCCAGAGCTTCGGTTGCCATCTCGCTTTTATGGTCTGGTTTGAAGGTGGAGGCTGCCGCGACACGATTGGTTGGTGGCCGTTGATGTGCAGGTCGCAATAGTAAATGCCTGTGAGGCGCGACACTTTCCCATTGCGTGTGTTGTTTCGTGGCTGGAGGAAAGAGTGCGAGGGATGCTGCGGTCAAGGCGGGTGGGGAGAGCTGGTTGTGGAGTCGGGATTGAATGCCCGAATGGTCATCGGGGAGGGGTAGGGCCTGTTCGCGGGGTGCTCGTCGTAAAGCGAATGAAATAGCAAATGTGAGCGGCGCTATACCGGGCTGGCGGTTGGGGGTTATGAAAAAAGACGGTCCATAAGTGCGCCGAATCACATACAGTAGGGGAACAACGCATCCAGTGCGTGAGCCGCTGACGTGGCTGTGGCTGGATGGGCAAATTGCAATCAATAGTTTTGAGGAGAGCAATGGCACAGCGTATTTCGGCAGGTGGAATGCAGGTCGCGAAGGTTCTTTACGACTTTGTTAATGACACCGCACTCCCCGCCGCCGGCATTGAGGACAAGGACGCGTTCTGGAACGGCTTCGGTGACATTGTCGCTAAGTACACTCCGCGCAACCGCGAGTTGCTGGCCAAGCGCGATGAGCTGCAGGAAAAGCTCGACGCTTGGTACAAGGAACACCCGGGCAAGCAGAACCAGGATGAGTACGTCGCATTCCTGAAGGAAATTGGCTACCTCGTTGACAACCCGGGTGACTTCCAGGTCACCACCGAGGGCGTCGACACCGAGATTACTTCCACCGCTGGTCCGCAGCTGGTTGTGCCGGTCCTCAACGCCCGTTTCGCCATCAACGCTGCGAACGCACGCTGGGGCTCGCTTTACGACGCGCTGTACGGTACCAACGCTATTGCTGAAGATGGCGGTGCGGAGAAGGACACCCCGGGCTACAACAAGGTCCGTGGTGACCGTGTTATCGCATGGGGCCGTGACTTCCTGGACAAGGCTCTGCCGCTGGTTGACGGTTCCCACGCGGACGTCATCTCTTACGACATCGTCGACGGTCACCTGCAGGCAACCCTGGAAGGTGACGCTACCTCCGGTCTGCGCGAGCCGGAGACCCTGGTCGGCTACACCGGCGACAAGGACGCACCGGAGTCCATTTACTTCAAGCACAACGGTCTGCACATCCAGCTGCTGATTGACCCGGAGTCCCCGGTCGGCAAGACCGACAAGGCCGGCGTCAAGGACATCATCCTGGAAGCCGCTGTCACCAACATCATGGACCTCGAGGACTCTGTCGCCGCAGTTGACGCTGCAGACAAGACCCTGGGTTACACCAACTGGCTGGGCCTGAACGTCGGTGACCTCGCAGTCGAGTTCACCCGTGGCGGCAAGAAGCTGTCTCGTACCATCAACGACGACCGCACCTACACCGCGCTCGACGGTTCCGAGGTCACCCTGCACGGTCGTTCCCTGAACCTGATCCGTAACGTCGGTCACCTGATGCAGAACCCGGCCATCCTCGACCGCGACGGCGAGGAGATCTTCGAGGGCATCATGGATGCCGTCATCACCGCTGCTTGTGCAATCCCGGGCCTGGACCAGGACAACGCACGTAAGAACTCCCGTACCGGCTCTATCTACATTGTGAAGCCGAAGCAGCACGGCCCGGATGAGGCTGCATTCACCAACGAGCTGTTCGCTGATGTGGAGAAGCTGCTGGGTCTGCCGCACAACACCCTGAAGGTCGGCCTGATGGACGAGGAGCGTCGTACCTCCGTCAACCTGGACGCCGCCATCAAGGCTGTTTCCGAGCGTGTCGTTTTCATTAACACCGGCTTCATGGACCGCACTGGTGATGAGATCCACACCTCCATCCAGGCTGGTCCGATGTTCCGCAAGGCTGTTCAGAAGACCGCTCCGTGGATGCTGGCTTACGAGGACAACAACGTCGACTCCGGTCTGGCACACGGCCTGCAGGGCAAGGCTCAGATCGGTAAGGGTATGTGGGCTATGACCGAGCAGATGGCCGAGCTGCTGGAGCAGAAGATTGGTCAGCCGAAGCAGGGTGCTTCCACCGCGTGGGTTCCGTCCCCGACCGGTGGTGTGCTGCACGCTACCCACTACCACGAGGTTGACGTCTTCGGCGTTCAGGACAAGCTGCTTACCGACGGTCGCCGCGACACCTTCGGTGATCTGCTCACCATCCCGGTAGCGGCAGCTAAGGCTGGCGAGCCGGGCGCTGACTGGTCCGATGAGGACAAGGCTAACGAGCTGGACAACAACTGCCAGTCCATCCTGGGCTACGTTATCCGCTGGGTTGAGCAGGGTGTTGGCTGCTCCAAGGTGCCGGACATCAACGATGTTGACCTGATGGAGGACCGCGCTACCCTGCGTATTTCCTCCCAGACTCTGGCTAACTGGCTGCTGCACGGTGTTGTCACCGAGGAGCAGATTATCGATTCGCTTCAGCGTATGGCCGAGGTTGTTGACCGCCAGAACGAGGGCGATGAGGCGTACCTGCCGATGGCCCCGGACTTCGACAAGTCCATTGGTTTCCAGGCTGCCAAGGAGCTCATCCTCGACGGTGTCAACCAGCCGTCCGGTTACACCGAGCCGATCCTGCACCGCCGTCGCCTGGAGTTCAAGAAGCGCGAGGGCATCGACCAGGATTAATTCTGGGTCAGGCTAGGGTTAGCAGGCGACTGCCGAGCCGAACTAACTAAATAACCACCAAACTGCCGGTGTGTATGTGTTGTTGGCTGATTTCTAAAGCCAATTCCGTATATACCCGGCAGTTTGTTTTGCTGTGGTGGTTGCGCGTGCTTAGAGGGCGTGCGTTGGAACTACCCGAGTTGGAAGCACCCGCGGTGTGTGCACTGAGAGCCCCAACCGTTGCCAGTGTGTGGCACCTGCGCGCTCAGAATTTGAGATACCCGGGTTCACAAGCGGGCTAGGGGCAACGTTGCTAGCGTTGATTGAGAAGTTAATTGCGAATATGCAGTCTGCAACGTCCAAGGAGCTGCGACCCCCATGACTAATTCCACGACCGACAGTGCTACCAACCTTGCAAAGGCCAAAGAATTCCTCCATAGCGCGGGCGCAATCCTCTTTGACCTCGACGGAGTGATTACCCCTACCGCCGATGTGCACGAGCAGGCGTGGGCGGACATGTTTAGCGACTACTTCGAGCACAAGGGGGTCTCGGCCTACACAGAGGAGGACTATTTCACCTACCTCGATGGTCGCCGCCGCGATGAGGGCATCGCAGCAATCCTGGAATCTCGCGGCATCTCGCTGCCACACGGTAGCGATGAGGACACAGCGAAAGACGAGACGATTGTGGGGCTCGGGAAGCGCAAGAACGATGACTTCCTGGCGCGAGTCGAGAAAGGAATCGAGGCCTACCCGGGGTCGGTAGCGCTGCTCGACGAGTTACAGGGCGCGGGGGACTCGTCGGCAAGCGAAAAACCGCAGTTGGCGGTGGTCAGCTCGTCGAAGAACGCGGTGCCGGTGCTGACGGCCGCTGGGCTGCGTGAGCGGTTCGTGGAGATTGTTGACGGCGTGGTGGCGCACGAGAACAACCTGCCGGGTAAGCCAGCCGCCGATACTTTCGTGTACGCGGCGGAGAATCTGGGGGTGGCACCGCGCGATGCTGTGGTGGTTGAGGATGCCATCAGCGGTGTGCAAGCGGGTGCAGCCGGCGCATTTGGTCTGGTCATTGGTGTTGACCGCGGTGCTGGCGCAGAAGCGCTGCGCCGAGCGGGTGCCGACATTGTGGTCAGTGACTTGGCGGAACTCGTCTAGGCTGGCTCGTGACAAATGGCTGAGAGAAAACCGGAAGGCATCATGGCCAACGATTCGACCACGGCAGCAGTCGACGAGACCGAGCGTGTGATTCCGCAGGGGCAGGGGCACGACGCGGAGACCGCCGAGGCTGAAAAACAGGAGGAGACGGTGTCCCCAGTTCGTCGTAAGCAGCGTCGCAACTTCCCGGCGGGTCGTGCGGATAAGCACCACCACCTGGTGAATGCCGAGGGACTCATGGACCGAGACATCACTCCGGTCGATGAGTGGCGTCTGATTGAGACGAAGCCGAACGGCCTCCCGCTCGGTTTGGGCGAGACGCTGTTTGCGCTGTCGAACGGGTACATCGGCATGCGTGGCAATCCGCCGGAGGGTCGTGACTCCAGTGAACACGGCACTTATATCAACGGTCTGCATGAGACATGGCCGATTAGGCACGCCGAGGACGCCTACGGTCTAGCCCGCCAGGGGCAGACGATTGTCAACGCTCCGGACGCCAAGGCAATGCGTCTCTACATTGACGATGAGCCCCTGCGTCTCGGCAATGCTGAGGTCAGCGACTACGAACGTAGCCTGGATTTCCGTGAGGGGGTGCTGCGTCGTCGGTTCATTTGGCGCACCCCGGGTGGCAAGCACGTTCGCGTCACCTCTGAGCGCATGGTGTCTTTCCAGGAAAAGCATGTCGCCGCGATGAGTCTGGAAGTCGAGCTGCTGGATGCGGATGCTGCGGTGATGATCAACTCGCAGATCCTCAACCGCCAGGACGGCGAGGACGAGTACCACGATGCCGCCAAGGCGCAGGGCACCGAACTGGATCCCCGTCGCGCCGAGGCGCTGGAAGACCGCGTGCTCATTCCAGCATTTCAGTCGGAATCGGCGCACGGGCAGCGCTCGACGCTGGGCTACCGCTGCGCAAACTCCGGTATGACCGTGGCCACTTCCATGGACCACACCTTTACTGTCCGCACTCCCGACGGCACGGAGCCGTTCGTAGAGGTTTCGCAGTCGACCGAGCCGGATGTGGCCAGCTCCCTGTTCAACCTGGATGCGCCGGTCGGCACTGTCATCCGCCTGGAGAAGCTGGTCGCGTACCACTCATCCCGCAAGGTGCGTGCCGAAGAGCTGGCATTCCGCTGTGAGCGCACCCTGAACCGCGTCGGACGCATCGGCATGCTGAGGCTGATGGAGAACCAGGAGGAGTGGCTCGAACGCTTCTGGGAGCGCTCTGACGTGGTTATTTACAATCAGCCGGAGATTCAGCAGGCAGTGCGCTGGAACATTTGGCAGATTATCCAGGCCGCCGCCCGCGCCGAATTCCAAGGTGTGCCGGCCAAGGGAATGACCGGCACCGGCTACGGAGGCCACTACTTCTGGGACACGGAAATCTACGTGACCCCATTCCTTACTTATACGTCGCCGCAATTCTCACGCAATGCCATGCGCTTCCGCTGGGACATGCTCGAAGCCGCGTGGGCGCGTGCCGACGAACTGGCGCACGACGGTGCCCTCTTCCCGTGGCGCACTATCAATGGTCAGGAGTCCTCAGCCTACTTTGAGGCCGGCACGGCGCAATACCACATCGATGCGGACATCGTGTACGCAATGATGAAGTACGTCTATGCCTCCGGCGATGAGGAGTTCCTGCTCAAGGAGGGCACGGACTTGCTGCTCGGCACAGCCAGATTTTGGATGTCGCTGGGATTCTTCGATGCCGAGCATCGCGAATTCCAGATTCACAGCGTCACCGGCCCAGATGAGTACAACACGGTGGTGAACAACAACCTGTACACCAACGTGATGGCGCAGTATAACCTGCGGGTTGCGGCGGACGTCGTCAAGCAGATGAAGCGCGATCGCCCCGCCGCCTACCGCGAACTGACCAACCGCTTCGATCTCACCGAGCGAGAGGTTGAAGAGTGGGAGCAGGCCGCTGAGGCGATGTACATCCCGTTCGATGAGAAGCTCGGCATTCACCCTCAGGATGACCAGTTCCTGCTGCGCAAACGCTGGAATCTCGACGACCCCGAGGTTGGCCCGCTGCGCCCGCTGCTGCTGCATTACCACCCGCTGACGATTTACCGTCACCAAGTCATTAAGCAGGCGGACGTCGTCCTTGCGCTTTTCCTCATGGGAAATCGCTTTACGACGGAACAAAAGCGCGCAGACTACATGTATTACGATCCGCTCACCACTGGTGATTCCTCGCTGTCCGCTGTTGTGCAGTCCATTGTTGCGGCCGAGTTGGGCTTGCAGGAGCAGGCAATGGACTTCTTCCTACGCGGACTCTATGTGGACCTGGCGAACCTGCATGGCAACGCTGCCGATGGTGTCCACGTCGCATCTGCCGGTGGAGTATGGCAGTCCCTGGTCTATGGCTTCGGTGGTTTCCGTGACCACGATGGCCGCTACAGTATCGATCCGCGTCTGCCTGAAGACTGGAGTGGTCTGACGTACCGAGTCACTATTCATGGTTGTCGTATCCGGGTGACGGTGCGTGGCCGCACGGTGGAAGTCGCCCTGGAGGAGGGCGACCACCAGGTTGGACCGATTATGGTCGCGAGCCATGAGGTGATCATTGGTCCGGAGCCGTTGACCGTGGTGATGGCGAACTCGGATCAGAGCGAGGATTAGTCGGACGGCTTCGGCTGTGCACGGTGCCAATGGGGGGGGGGATTGCCTGTTGGGGGTGGCTGTTTGGGTTCTTTGGGGAATTCGGCAGGGGTAAAAATAAAGAATTTCGCAACATAATTATTGAGTATTAAAACCGTCCACCTGAGAAAAGTGGGCGGTTTTTTATTTTCGTGCTATTTATGTTGCGTTATTAGCTGGTTTGGGCGGGTGAAAAATCGGCAAAAGTCGGGGTAGGGGCGTTTTTATGGTGGGGAAGGGGTTTTATACAGCGACGACATCAGAAGTGGCTAAAATGCGATAACCTGAGAAAAGGCGGAGAAAAGCCCTAGGTAACCTGTGAAAATCCCCACCCAAAAGGGGGAAAAATGTTTACCAGGCGCTGTGTGACTTTAGAGTGAATATGACACTGGAGGTGCCATGACTGTTAAAAGTTCAAACCGTGACGCAATCGCGCACGGCAAAATTAATGTAGAACCGCTGCGCGAGCAGCCTAAATACCCCTCATGGGCTCTGAAGCTGACCATGGCCGTCACTGGCGTGCTGTTTGGCCTCTTCGTTATTGTCCACATGCTGGGTAACCTGAAAATTTTCGCTGGCGCGGAAGATTTCAACGCATACGCGACCTTCCTGCGCACTGTCGGTGCTCCGGCAGTTCCGAACGAGGGCATTCTGTGGATTTTCCGCATTGTCCTGCTGGTAGCTATTGTCCTGCACATTTTCGGTGGCCTCACCCTGGCTGCACGTGCTAAGCAGTCCCGCGGCAAGTTCCGCCGTCAGGGCATGGTGTCCAGCTGGAACACCTTTACTGCACGTTCGATGGTGATCACCGGCATCGTGCTGCTGGCCTTCATCATCTTCCACCTGCTGGACCTGACCATCGGTGCTGGCGTTGCTCCGTCTTCTTTCGAGCACGGTGAGGCGTACCAGAACGTGATTGCGTCCTTCTCGCGTCCGGGTGTTGTTGTTTGGTACATCATTGCGCAGCTCGCTCTGCTGCTGCACCTGTCCCACGGTCTGTGGACTGCTACTTCCGACCTCGGTATCACCGGTAAGCGCTGGCGCAAGGTTCTGCTGTTCCTGTCCGGCCTGCTGCCGCTGCTGGTTGTTGTCGGCAACATCTTCATCCCAGTCGCCGTCCTGACCGGTCTGGTCTCGTAGGTCGAGGAGGAAATTTACTATGACTAACACTGAAGCAACCGTCGCTGCGGACTTCCGCGCGCCGGAAAGCGTTGTCGACGGGGTCAAGATCGGCAAGGTTCTGTCCGATAACTCCCCGGGTGACAAGGTCTCCATGAAGGACCACTGGCAGTACCAGAAGGATCACGCCAACCTGGTTTCGCCGCTGAACCGTCGTAAGTTCCGCGTCATGGTCGTCGGTACCGGCCTGGCTGGTGGCGCTGCCGCTGCTGCCCTCGGTGAGCTCGGTTACGACGTGCAGGTTTTCACCTACCACGACGCTCCGCGCCGTGCGCACTCCATTGCTGCACAGGGTGGTGTCAACTCCGCTCGCGGTAAGAAGGTCGACAACGACGGCGCTTACCGCCACGTCAAGGACACCGTTAAGGGCGGCGACTACCGCTGCCGCGAGAACGACTGCTGGCGTCTGGCTGTCGAGTCCGTCCGCGTCATCGACCACCTGAATGCAATTGGTGCTCCGTTCGCTCGCGAGTACGGCGGTACCCTGGCAACCCGTTCCTTCGGTGGTGTGCAGGTCTCCCGTACGTACTACACTCGTGGTCAGACGGGTCAGCAGCTGCAGCTGTCGACTACCTCGGCTCTGCAGCGCCAGATTGGTCTCGGCAACGTCGAGATCTTCACCCACAACGAGCTGGTTGACATCATCGTCGCCGACGGCCGTTGCCAGGGTGCCATCATGCGTAACCTCATCAATGGTGAGCTGACCGTTCACACTGCTCACGCAGTTATTCTGGCTACCGGCGGTTACGGCAACGTCTACCACATGTCCACGCTGGCCAAGAACTCCAACGCTTCGGCCATCATGCGTGCATACGACCAGGGTGCTTACTTCGCATCCCCGTCCTTCATCCAGTTCCACCCGACCGGTCTTCCGGTCAACGCGCACTGGCAGTCGAAGACCATTCTGATGTCCGAATCCCTGCGTAACGACGCACGTATTTGGACCCCGAAGAAGAAGGGCGACGAGCGCCCGGCCAACGACATCCCGGAGGACGAGCGCGACTACTTCCTGGAGCGTCGCTACCCGGCATTCGGTAACCTCGTCCCGCGTGACGTCGCTTCCCGTGCCAACTCTCAGCAGATTAACGCCGGCTACGGTGTTGGTCCGCTGAAGAACTCCGTCTACCTGGATCTGCGTGACGCAATTGAGCGCCTGGGCCAGCCGGTCATCAAGGAACGCTACTCGAACCTGATTCAGATGTACGAAGAGGCAATCGGTGAGGACCCGTACAAGGTTCCGATGCGCATTGCTCCGACCTGCCACTTCACCATGGGTGGTCTGTGGTCTGACTTCAACCAGATGACCTCCATCCCGGGTCTGTTCACCGGTGGCGAGGCATCCTGGACCTACCACGGTGCAAACCGCCTGGGTGCAAACTCCCTGCTGTCCGGTTCGGTCGACGGTTGGTTCACCCTGCCGTTCACCATTCCGAACTACCTTGGCCCGCTGCTCGGTACCGACCGCCTGGCTGAGGATGCCCCGGAGGCCAAGGAAGCACTGGACCGCGCTCAGGCTCGCCTGGACAAGCTGATGAGCATCCAGGGTAAGCACGGCGCTGAGTACTTCCACCGCCAGCTCGGTGAGATTCTCTACCGCGACTGTGGTGTGGCCCGTAACAAGGAAGACCTGGCTCGTGGTATCGAGGAGATCCGCGAACTGCGTAAGGCATTCTGGTCTGACCTGTTCATCCCGGGTGAGCCGAATGAGATGAACCAGCAGCTCGAGTACGCTAACCGTGTTGCTGACTACATCGACCTCGGTGAGCTCATGTGTGTCGACGCCCTCGACCGCGATGAGTCCTGCGGTGCTCACTACCGCGATGACCACATCTCCGAAGATGGCGAGGCAGAGCGCGATGACGCTAACTGGTGCTTCGTTTCCGCATGGGAGCGAGGCAACAATGGTCCTGCATGGGATCAGTCCGGTCACGAATTCATTCGCCACGCCGAGCCGCTCACCTTCGAAGCCGTCCCGCTCATGACAAGGAACTACAAGTAATGAAACTGCACCTTGAAATCTGGCGCCAAGCAGGTCCGAACGTCGAGGGACACTTTGAATCCGTTGACGTTGACGACGCCGTCGCAGAGATGTCGATCCTGGAGCTGCTTGACCACGTCAACTCCAAGTACGTCGAGTCCGGCAAGGAGCCGTTCGCGTTCGCATCTGACTGCCGTGAGGGTATCTGTGGTACCTGTGGTCTGAACGTCAACGGTCGTCCGCACGGCCCGGGCCAGAACACCCCGACCTGTCAGCAGCGCCTGCACCAGTTCAGCGATGGTGACACCCTGAAGATCGAGCCGATGCGCTCCGCCGCATACCCGGTCATCAAGGACATGGTCGTTGACCGCTCCGCTCTGGACCGTGTCCTCGAGCAGGGTGGCTACGTCTCCATCAACGCTGGTACCGCTCCGGATGCAGATACTCTGCACCTGAACCACGAGACCGCTGAGTTCGCACTTGACCACGCAGCCTGCATCGGCTGTGGTGCTTGTGTCGCAGCTTGCCCGAACGGTGCTGCACACCTGTTCACCGGCGCAAAGCTGGTTCACCTTTCCCTGGTCCCGCTGGGTAAGGAAGAGCGTGGCAAGCGTGCCCGCAAGATGGTTGACGAGGTCGAAGGCACCTTCGGTCCGTGCTCCCTCTATGGTGAATGTGCTGACGTCTGCCCGGCAGGTATCCCGCTGACTGCGGTTGCCGCCGTCACCAAGGAACGAGCTCGTTCGTTCTTCCGCGGTAAGGACGACTAGACTCTTTCTCGATTAGAGTTTTCCAGAAGGGACATAGATTATGGCGAATGCAGTCAAGCGTTACCAGGGCGAAGAGCACTTCGTCGACGGTTACGTGCCTCAGAGCATGAATGCCGAATACTCCTCGCTTCACAAGAGCATTACCTGGATTGGCATGGGTCTCATTCTCGCCTCTCTGGCGGCTTGGGGTACCTTCATTTTCGGTCTCGCAACGACCGTTTTTGCCGACCAGACTGCTGCCTCTCACAGCAATGGTTTCCTGGCTAAGGATGCCGCCAACTACACCGACTACACCGGTGGTTGGAACTTCGACGGCAGCGTGTTCATGTGGGCTGGCCTGGTAGTCGCACTGGTTATGGTTATTGCGGGTGTGGCCTGCATCTCCATCGGTCGTCGTGACTACAAGGCTTACCGAAAGGAATTCGGCACTCACCACTAAAGGCTTGCCCCAGTTTAAAGGGGCTCGCCTCTAGGCGGATGCAACGCTAGCCTTTTGAACTAGCACCTCCACAGTTGATGCCACTGTGCACAGTGTGCTGGGGTGAGGAAGTACTGAGAAGTACCTCTCTCACCAACAGCGGACTGCGGCGCGGTGGCATTTTCGCGTTTTCGGCGCCTAATCTATACACATGGATAACAACCCCGCTAAGCTCCCGGCAGCTGTAGATACGGTCTCGGACCGTCTTGAAGTTCCCGGGCCATCACCTGAGGTTGAAGCGGAAAAACGTGCGCAACTGCGTAAGGCCAAGGCTTTCGCTACAATGCTGCTGGTCATCGCAACCGCTGTGTATTTCACATGCCGCGGTATTGAGTCTTCACACTTATCCGCAGGCGAAGTTGTGCCCGCGTGGGTGGGCTACGTTCGCGCTGCTTCTGAGGCCGGCATGGTCGGTGCCCTCGCCGACTGGTTCGCGGTCGTAGCTCTGTTCCGCCACCCGCTCGGCATTCCTATCCCACACACCGCTATCGTCCGCCGTAAGAAGGACCAGGTCGGTGAGTCCCTGGCGCAGTTCGTCGGAGACAACTTCCTGAACCCCGCTTTGATTGTGGACAAGGTGCGTAAGGCCGAGCTCCCTGAGCGTATCGGCGAATGGCTGGTAGCGCCGGGAAACGCCGACAAAGTGTCAGCAGAGGTCGGTAAGTTCACCGGAAATGTGCTGGAGGCGATTAATCCCGACGATGCCGCCGCAGTGCTGAAGTCAGCAGTCATCGACGAAGTTGCAGCTCCGGAGTGGGGGCCACCAGCGGGTAAGGTTCTCGAGCAGCTGATTGAAGAGGGGCGCACCGAGCCCATCGTCCAGCAGATGGCTGAGTGGCTGCACCGGAAGTCGCTGGGCTCGCAGAATCTTATCGACCGCCTCGTCGGAGAGCGCGCCCCATCCTGGGCGCCGAGCTTTGTCAACGATCTCATCGGCGACAAGGTCTATCGCGAGTTGGTTGATTGGACCTGGCAGGTGCAGCATGACTCTAAGCACGACGCGCGCCTGGCACTCCACCGCTTCCTCACGCAGCTCGCCATAGACTTGCAGAACGACGAGAAGACCATCGCCAAGGTCGAAGAAATTAAGACTGACATTCTTTCGTCCGCCGCCGTCACACAGGCGCCGGCGAAGATTTGGGCATCAACATCCGCAAAGCTTGTCGACGCTGCCCGCGACCCGGACTCCCTGCTCCGTCGGAAGGTCTCGGAAACGGCCGCCCGCTACGGCGACCGGATCCAGTCTGATCCTGAGTTGCGCAAACGAATGGACCGCCGTTTGGAAGCGGCTGTCGTCTTCATCGCTGAGAATTACGCGGGCGAGATTACCTCGATCATTTCCGAGACCGTCGAGCGTTGGGATGCCGATGAAGCTTCCGACAAGATTGAACTGATGGTCGGTCGCGATCTGCAGTTCATTCGCGTTAACGGCACAGTTGTCGGATCGCTGGCCGGTTTGGCCATTTACACCCTGTCGACCTTGGTGTTTGGGGCTATTTAGCAGCACAACCCAGCACATCAGACGGTGTGCGTTAGCATGTAAAAAGCAATGCATCCCTGTTAAAGGAGTTGTTCCCCCGGTGCGCCTGTTACCATCTTTGCCCAGTCTTGCGGACTCGCCGCTAATGGCGATTTCCGTCTATGTGGACGTCCTGTTTCAGTTCGCCATTCCGTTTGTCATCGGCATCTTGGCGCTAATCGGTGCGGTGCTTGTCATCACCACCCGCGCGGATGCCTTTGACGCTGCAGACCGCAAGAGCCGCAACGTCTGGGCCGGCATGCTGGTCGGTTCGGCTATCTTCCTGCTCCTGCCGTGGCTGGGCTGGGCAATGCTGGGCATCCCGCTGATTGCCGGGCTAGTCATCACGGGTATTTACTGGTTGGATGTCCGCCCACAGATCAAGGACATTTTGTCGAACGCTCAGGGCGGTTATTAGTCCCGGGCGGGTGCTAGGCTGCACTACTGAGAAAGTGTCTGGGTTTATGACAGTTTCTGGGTGAAAAACCCGGTTATTTTGTCATAACCCCAGACACTTTCTTTTTTTGGGGCTGGTTCCCTGAAAACCTACTGGAACACCACGGTGCGGTTGCCGTAAACCTGCACACGGTCCTCCAGGTGCCAGCGCAAACCGCGGGCGAGGACCTGCTTCTCCGCATCGCGCCCCTCACGCTGCATGTCCGCAGCGGTGTACTTGTGGGAGACACGCATGACGTCCTGCTCAATAATCGGACCATCGTCGAGGTCCTCAGTGGCGTAGTGGCAGGTGGCACCGATGAGCTTCACACCACGTCGATAAGCCTGCAGGTACGGGCGCGCGCCCATGAACGACGGCAGGAAGCTGTGGTGGATATTGATCGCGCGGCCTTCCCACTTCTCGCACAGATCCGGCGGCAGAATCTGCATGAAACGTGCGAGCACGATGGCATCCGGGTTTTCGGCGTCGACAATCTCGGCGACCTCATCGAATGCCTTACGCTTGCCGACGGCATCCTTGGGGAAGGGCACGTGGTGGAAAGGAATGTCATACGCTGCGACCAGTGGCTCCAGATCGCGGTGGTTGCCAACTACTGCAGCGATTTCCATCGGGTAGTCCGACTGTGCGACGCGGCCGAGCAGATCCTGCAGGCAGTGGCCTTCCTTGGTCACCAGGATGACAGCGCGCTTCGGGACAGCGTTGTCGGTGACCTTCCAGCGGACCTCAGGGCCCCAATCGCCGATGAGCTCAGCGAACTTCTCGCGCAGCTCTTCTACAGTCAGGTCGAGCGCGTCGGCGCGGACCGCCTGGCGAGTGAAAAACCATCCGGTCTCCGGGTCGGAGAAAAAGTCCGCCTCGGTAATCCACGCACCAATGTCGGACAGGAAGGTCGACAGGGTGGAAACGATACCGGTACGGTCTGGACAGCCGAGCGAGAAGATGTACTGGCGCTCGGTGGGAGTACCGCTTTTTGCGGTGATGAGAGAGCGAGTCATTCTCGGTATCTTACCTGCTAGCTAAAGGTAAGTTCGCTCACGGTCGACAAAGGAAGATTTGCGCCCGTCAGGGTCAACGCCAGGCCCTTCCCGGTGACGTGCGCTTCCTCCACCTGCATGCCGTGGCCGATGTCGTAGCTCAACAGCGTACCGCTCGCTTCTCCCAGCCAGCCGGCCAGGCCATCGAGGTTTAAGCCGAGGATTGAGCCGCCCTCCAGGTTGATTTCGATATGACCGCCGTTGGCAATCGGGCGGAACTTGGAGGTCGCAAATCCGGAGGCGAATTCAATATTGAACAGGCCTTCGTCCGGCAGCGGCGTGATTGTGGAAGCGCGTACATCGCTTTCCCGGTTAATCAGCGCCTGCAGCAGCTGAGGTGGGATCGTGACATCTACTCGCAGCGACTCTGCCGTCGGATCCGCGCGATTGCTCAGATCCACGTTTTCCAGGTGCACTTCCGCTGCCGGGTCACCGTTGATCTCCGGTGCGCCACCCAGCGCCTCCGGGTTCTTGACCTCCAGTGTGTTCGGAGTGGACAGATCCATCGAGGGCACCGACTTCGTGGCCAAGGCGAGCAGCATCGGGCGGGTGCCGAAAGAAACCTTGGGGTCCTCAGTGACCGTCGCACCACGCTCCTCGGCGGAGGTGCGGTAACCGTCGGAAATCTCCTTGCTCACGAACATCCGGACGCCGATTTCGCTGGCAATCGCAATAAGCGCCACCACGATGATGACACCGAGGACGGTGGGCAGGACTTTGACGCTCGAAGAGCGTTTAGCAGAACTCATGGTTCCCAGTCTTGCTTAACGACGGCTCCGTCGCTACCACCTTTCTTCGCCAGGTATCCGCCGGGGAGCCCGGCAAGCCTGGCAAACCCTTTCCCGGTGCCACCCGGTGCCCCCCCCCGGTGCGCAACCTACTTAGCGACGTAGTCCGCCAGTACCGCGGTCTCAGCGTTGAGGACGCGCTCCAGGTACGGAGCTGCCTTCTCCTCGAGCTTGCCACCGAGCAGCGGCACGTTGATGGCGAACTCGGAGTTGGTGGTCAGCACTGCACCTTCGCCCTGGGCGGTGAGCTTCTGGGACGCACTGAAGGACGCCGGTACGCCCGAGGCTTCTGTGGTCACGGTGGAGGTCGCGCCGTCGTCGTTAAGCGGGCTGATGACGAACGTGCGCGTCATGCCGACCCCGGACTTGACGAACTTCTGCGCCTGCGCCGGAATCTTGTCGGCAGCGACGGTCTGGCGAATCACGACGGTGGTGCCAGCGTCGGTGGTCTCGAACTTTTCCACCTTGCCGTCAGCTGCCGAGAAACGGTTCGCGACCTTCTCCCAGAAACCGGCGTCGGTGAGGGCCTCGTAAACCTTCTCAATCGGCTGGTCGAAGTTGACGGTGTGCGTGTTAGTCGTAGTCATGCGCTTGATGATACGTAATTTGCACTACGCTAGGGGCGTGGAAAATCTCGACCAATCGCCGAACCCAATTCACCTGACCTCCGACATGGAAGAAGCCATCGATGGGCTTGCGGGGCTAGAGGGGGTGGAGCTCAGCACGCGTACCGCTTTCTCGGATCTGACGACGCTCCGCCTCGGCGGGGTGCCGCGTGCCGTCGTCCGGTGTAGCACGACGGACGCTGTGGTCGATGTTGTACGCACGCTTGACGACGCTAACGTGCCCCTCCTCATCGTGGGAGGCGGATCCAACCTGGTGGTAGCCGATGAACTCGAGCCGCTGGTGGCTGTGGTGATTGAGGCTGACAACGTGACCATGAGCACTCGCGGACACGGGTTGGAGTCCGTGTCGGCAATCGTGGAGGCCGAGGCCGGTGCAGTCTGGGACGAGGTCGTGGAGATGAGTGTCGACGCCGGTTTTGGCGGCCTGGAATGCCTGTCGGGTATTCCGGGATCGGCCGGAGCCACGCCGGTGCAAAATGTTGGTGCCTACGGTGCTGAGGTATCGCAGGTTCTGGACGCGGTGCAGCTTTACGATCGCGCAACCGGCTCGGTCGAGTGGGTGGAACCGGAGTCCCTCGACCTTTCCTACCGCTACTCGAACCTGAAGTTCACCGCACGGGCAGTGGTGCTGGCCGTGCGGTTCGAGCTCAGCGTGGATGGGATGTCCGCGCCACTTCGCTATGGCGAACTGGCGCGGCGCCTGGGCGTCGACGAGGCCGAGGCTGCGGCTGGCGAGATTCGCAGGCCGGCTGAGCTGGTGCGCGAAAAGGTGCTTGAGCTGCGCCGGGGCAAGGGCATGGTTCTCGAATATGCTGACCGCGATACCTGGTCGGCGGGTTCTTTCTTTACCAACCCGATCATTCCGGAGAACTCGGTGGAGACCGTGCGTGCAAAGGTTGCCGCGCTGCGTGGGACCGATGAGGCCGCGAATATGCCCGCTTTCCCCGCTGGCCCCGGCCACGAGGGGGCCGTGAAGCTCTCGGCGGCGTGGCTTATCGAGCGCGCCGGGTTCCCCAAGGGCTACCCCGGGGACGGTGCGCCCGCACGACTGTCGACTAAGCACACTCTTGCCCTGACCAACCGCGGGATGTCCGGGGATGGTACGCCCACGACCGCCGCCGACTTGGTGGCTTTGGCGCGCGATGTGCGCGCTGGTGTGGAAAAGGCATTCGGCGTGACCCTGGTGCCCGAGCCGGTGTGGGTCGGCGTGAGCATTGATTAGGCCCGCGGCGGGTGGCTGATGGCCAGGGGGCTGGAGAGGCTGGCGTGACTGATGAGGCCGCTGGGGCTGACAGAACCACTGAGTAGTCCTCAGCTTGCGCTCCCGGGCCTTCTCTCAATGGGCGGGGATAGAGAAAGTGACTAGGTTTATGACGCGTGAATTGCATTTACCCGCAGTTTTTTGCCATAAACCTAGTCACTAAGTCTGGGGGGGAGGGAGCCGGGAATCCGCCTTAAGGGGAAGGGAGGAGCCAGCTCTACCCAGGCTCCTATCCCGGCTATAAACCCACCGTGAACTAATGGTGCTTGCGGTGGGAAAGCGAATCCACGCTCTGGCCCTTCTGCTCCAGCTGCGTGAGCAGCACGTCGCGGACATCGCGGCGGCGGACCTTGCCCATCTGGTCGTGAGGTAGTTCCTCCAGGTGGAAGAATGCGCGCGGCACCTTGTACCGGGTCAGGTTTTCGTAGCAGTGGTCGCGGTAGGCGTCGGAATCCAGTCGGGCGTAGTCAGCAAGGGTGATCGCGGCCACGACCATCTCGGAACCGTCGCTCTTTGGCAGGCCGACGACCGTGGCATCGGTGATATCCGGGTGGGAGAGCAGTACTTCCTCGACCTCGGCCGGGTAGACATTGAAGCCACCGGTGATGATGACTTCTTTGATGCGGGCAACCAACTTGATGAAGCCGTCCGACTCCATGACTCCGACATCGCCGGTGCGGTACCAACGGTCGCCAGCGGGTAGCTCAGCAGGCCCATCGGTAAAGGACTTCTCCGTTGCCTCGGGGAGGTTGAGATAACCGGCGAAAACCTGTGGGCCTCGGACGATGACCTCGCCCTCCTCGCCGTCAGCGCGGAGTCTGGTGGGATCATCGGGGTCAACGATGGCGACCTCGGTGTCAGGGAACGGCAGGCCAACGTATCCCGGGCGGCGGTTACCGTCCATCGGGTTGCCGACGATAATCGGAGAGGTTTCGGTGAGGCCGTAGCCTTCGACAAGGCGACCACCAGTGAGCTTCTCCCACTTCTGCACGAGGGAAACCGGCAGGGTAGCGGCGCCACAGAAGGCGAACTTCACGCCGGAGAGGTCGACATTATCCAGCTCGGCCGCTTCGACAATTTTCTCGTAGAGGGTCGGCACACCAGGAACCCATGTTGGGCGATTGTTCTTCATCACCTTCATGATCAGCGGAATCTCCGGTGACGGCACCAGCACCAGTTCAGCGCCAATCAGCATGGACAAGTTAGTGACAATGGTCAGGCCGTAGGCGTGGAACATCGGCAGGATGCCAAGGGAGATTTCCCGCTCCTTGCCAAGGCCCGGTACCCAGGCCTTACCCTGCAGAATGTTGGCGACCAGCCCGCGGTGGCTCAGCTGCGCGCCCTTCGGCGAGCCCGTGGTGCCAGAGGTGTACATCATCACTGCAGTGTCATCGGCAGTGATGGACTCATCGGCCTGGAGGTCGTGGCCGTCTCCGCCGACGGCGTCGTGAAGCAAAGCATCAAAACCCATGACCTGCGGTGCGGAAGAGTGCAGCTTAGCGCGGGCGGCGCGGAGTTTCGGCAGCGGGATCGACAGGGCGGTGCGCATGACAAACGGCAGGTCCTGCAGCATGTTGACCGCAATGATGGTCTCGAGCGGGGTGTTGCTGCGAAGGTCTTCAAGTACGGGGACGATCTTGTCCCAGCAGATGGCAAAGCGGGCACCGTGGTCGTTGAACGGATGGCGCAGCTCGTGGGCGGTGTAGAGGGGGTTGTGCTCTACGGCAACAGCGCCGAGGTGCAGAACTGCCCAGTAGGCGATGACGTGCTGCGGGCAGTTCGGCATGAGCAGTGCCACGCGATCGCCTTTGCGTACACCGAGTGCGCGCAGGCCGGCGGCAACGCTGCGAACCTTGGCATCCAGCTCGGCATAGGAGGTGGAGCGACCGAAGAAGGTCAGTGCCTTGCGGCGCGGGTGGTTGCTCAGAGTGTGGCGGTAGACATCTAGGAGGGTGTCGAAGTTGTAGGCGATGTGGGGTGGGGTCCACTCCGGATACAGGTTCAGCCAGGCTTTGGAAACCGCAGCGTTGGGTGTGGAACCGTGAGCTGGGGCAGAGTCATTTTCAGCGCGCGAGCTGGATGTATCGGCCATGGGGTCCTCCTAGTTTTTGTGTGTGACCTGACCACGTCGTGAGGTGATAATAACTTACGACGTAGTAGGTATCGACCCCTATTGTGCCGTACGTCGCACTGCATTGTCAGGATTTCTATACACGTATTTGAGGTACTCATTTGCGGGGTTGCCCTTGGAATAGGCACTCTGGGCAGTATGACCGAAACATTTCCGTCGGCAACGGCGGGCGCAGATGCCGCCACCCCAAGCACCACCTCTAATACCCCGGCGTGGCCGAACCGCATCGCGATGATCTCCATGCATACCTCTCCGCTGGAGCAACCGGGCATCGGTGACGCTGGCGGCATGAATGTCTACGTGCTGCGCACCTGCGAGGAGTTGGCGCGACGCGGTGTGAAGGTGGATGTTTTCACTCGCGCCACGCGTTCCAGCGATGGACCGGTGATTCAGGTCAGTGAGAATTTCCGTGTCATCAACATAGTGGCTGGCCCATATGAGGGGCTGGAGAAGTCAGACCTGGCTACGCAGATGCCGGCTTTTGCTGGCGGGGTTATTGAGTTCGCCCGCAAACAGGGGATTGAATACGACCTGATTCATTCGCACTACTGGCTCTCTGGCCAGGTGGGGTGGTTGCTGTCGGATTTGCTTGATATTCCGTTTGTGCACACGGCGCACACGCTGGCGGCGGTGAAGAACCTCCATCTAGCAGAGGGGGATACGCCAGAGCCTGAATCGCGTCGTATTTGTGAGCAGCAGATTGTGGACAATGCATGCCGGCTCATCGTCAATACAGATGCCGAAGCTAAGCAGCTCGCGGATCTCCACGATGCCGACCCGTGGCGCATCAATGTCGTGCCGCCCGGGGTGGACGTGGAGCTCTTTTCGCCGGGCAGCGATCGTGCCACCGAGCGGTCCCGTCGTGAGCTGGGCATCCCGTTGCACACTAAGGTCATTTTGTTCGTTGGTAGGCTGCAGCGGCTGAAGGGGCCGCAGGTATTGCTGCGCGGTGTTGGCGAGCTCATGCGTCGCTATCCCGCCACTAATGTCCGAGTGATTATCTGCGGTGGCCTGTCCGGTTCTGGGGTGCACGCGCCCGACGAGTTCACCAATCTCGCCGCGGAAGAGGGGATCGATCACCTAGTCCGTTTCATGCCCCCACGCCCGCCGCAGGACCTGGCGAAGCTCTACCAGGCCGCAGACATCGTCGCCGTGCCCAGCTACAACGAAACTTTCGGGTTGGTGGCGATGGAGGCTCAGGCCACCGGCACTCCCGTTGTCGCGGCGAATGTTGGCGGGCTCTCCATCGCTGTCGACGATGGGGTCAGCGGTTTGCTTGTCGACGGTCACGAGCCCGCAGCCTGGGCCGATGCCCTCGGTCGCCTGGTGGAGGACGACGAGCTGCGCATTAAGTTGGCCACCCAGGCGCGCGAGCACTCCTTGGAGTTTTCCTGGCAAAAGACCGTGGATCGGTTGGCCGATGTCTATCATCGAACCGAACTCCAAAAGGAAAATTGTCCCGGCTCTATCCGGGATGCGGGTGGCTCTCGGTAGGTTTCGTTAGCTTCAGAATCGCCAGGGCCGTAGCCACATAAACAGGGAGATGATTCACGATGAGCACGGACATCCAAGGACTGCTGAAATTCCTCGGTGAGCAGCTAGAACGTCTCGGTGTTGAGCATGGCATTGCCGACAATGCCGCCGTGGTGGTTCTGCCTGGTAAGAAGAAGCTAAAGACCGTCGTTGGTCTCATCCCGGCGCCTGACTCCCTGCGTGTCGAAGCCTTCGTTTGTCGCGCTGTCGAAGAAAACCACGAGGCCGTCTACAAGTGGTTGCTGCAGCGCAATCGTCGTCTGTTCGGCATCGGTTACACCATTGACGCCGCAGGCGACATCTACCTGGTTGGTCAACTGCCGGCTCAGCTTTCCGACGATGACCTCGATCGCCTCCTTGGTCAGCTGCTGGAGACGGCCGATGGGGACTTCAACCAGATCCTCGAACGCGGCTTTGCATCGGCCATTAAGCGCGAGTGGGAGTGGCGGGTTGACCGCGGGGAAAACCTGGCCAATCTGGAGCAGTTCCGCCACATGGTTGAGTAGCCGGGGGTAGTAACCCACATAGCGGGGCAACGAACGGCGGGCTGTCCAGTTTTGGGGCACAATTGGGGGTATGAGCAATGGAAAACTGATTCTTGTCCGTCATGGCCAGAGTGAGTGGAACGCATCCAACCAGTTCACGGGCTGGGTCGACGTTGCACTGACCGACAAGGGCCGCGCTGAGGCAGTACGTGCCGGTGAGCTGCTCGTAGAGGCAGACCTGAAGCCGCAGGTGCTCTACACGTCGCTGCTGCGTCGCGCAATTAACACCGCACACATTGCCCTGGATACCGCTGACCTGGTGTGGATTCCGGTTATCCGTGACTGGCGTCTGAACGAGCGCCACTACGGTGCTCTGCAGGGTCTGAACAAGGCAGAGACCAAGGAGAAGTACGGCGAGGACCAGTTCATGTCCTGGCGTCGCTCTTACGACACTCCGCCGCCGGAGCTGTCGGATGACAGCGAGTTCTCGCAGGCTAATGACCCGCGTTATGCCAACCTGGATGAGGTTCCGCGCACGGAGTGCCTCCTGGACGTCGTCAAGCGTTTCATTCCTTACTTTGAAGAGGAAATCCTGCCGCGTCTGAAGGCCGGTGAGACTGTCATGGTGGCAGCTCACGGTAACTCGCTGCGTGCACTGGTCAAGCACCTGGACAACATCTCGGACGAGGACATTGCCGCTCTGAACATCCCGACCGGTATCCCGCTGGTTTACGATTTTGATGCTGAGGGCAAGGTTTTGAACCCGGGTGGCACCTACCTGGATCCGGAAGCTGCAGCTGCAGGTGCTGCTGCTGTTGCCGCTCAGGGAAACAAGTAAATATGTAGGTGATTGATAGGCCGATAAGGGGCGCAGCCAAGTGAGGCTGTGCTCCTTGGTTTATTTAGGGCTAGCGAGCGCAATAGTTTTTCAGCGCGCGCGGATTGTGAAAAGAGCTTAGGGTAAGACCCGTGTCAAAAATCATTATCGCTGCTCTACTAGGTGCTGCGGTTATGGCAGCTGTGCTGATTTTTGGTGGAGTTGTCTCAGGTGCCTATAACGCCGCTCGGCGCCAGAGGAGCGACGAGGAAAGTACAATAACCACCATGGCGCAGGTCATGCACCTGGCCATTCAGAAGTCTCCGACGGGGGTGGTGGTCGTTGACATCTCCCGTGATTTGATTTTGTCCAACTCCATGGCGCACAAGTTGGGGCTGGTTTATGAGCGCCGCCTGAATGATGTGGGCTGGGAAGCTGCAGAAAAGGTTTTTGACTCGCAGGAGGACCAGGAGCTGACACTGGTGTTGCCGTCGCGCCGGGCAGGGGCGCCGGACACGATCGTCCGTTGCCAGCTGACTCCGCTGTCACTGGTGGATGACCGTTTTGTGGTGATTTACGCGGCGGATGTCTCCGAACAGGCTCGCATGGAAGCCGCACGACGTGACTTTGTGGCCAACGTTTCCCATGAGCTTAAGACTCCCGTGGGGGCTATCAGTCTGTTGGTTGAGGCGTTGAATGAAGCTACCGACGACCCGGTGGCAGTGCGTCACTTTAGTGAGAGTCTGACGCAGGAGTCCAAGCGGATGTCGACGATGATTACGGAGCTCATCTCGCTGTCGAAGCTGCAGGGGGCGGAGCCGCTGCCGGACATGTCGCCCGTGAAGGTTGAAGAGATCGTCCAGGCAGCGGTGCGTCGTAATCAGATGCTCGCGGAGCAAGCGGGTATTGAAATCACCGTTGACTGTGAGCCGGAGTTGGTCGTTGAAGGTGATCGCAGCCTGCTGATCACTGCGGTGTCCAACCTGATTTCAAACGCCATCAACTACTCGCCAGAGGCCACGCCTGTGTCCGTGACTGCAGTCACGGAGGATAACGACACCGTCGCTATCCGTGTAACTGACCGCGGTATTGGCATTTCTCAGGCGAACCAGAAGCGCATCTTCGAGCGCTTCTTCCGTGCGGATAAGGCACGCTCGCGGGCGACAGGTGGTACAGGTCTGGGCTTGGCAATTGTTAAGCACGTCGCAGCGAACCACAAGGGAACCGTCAAGCTGTGGAGTCGACTGGGCACTGGATCGACCTTCACCATTGAGCTACCGCTGATGGACAAGACCGGTTCCGCGTCGAATGACGGCGATGTATCTGCACGTTTGCCAATCGGGCACACTCCGCCTGCGGGTAAACTTGTGGCTAAGAAAAGCGCGCAGCGTGGTACGGGCAAAACCCGCGGCAAGGATAAGGATTCCCAGAACAAGGATTCCAAGGAAGGAATGAAGTAATCCGTGACTGAGGTACTTATTGTCGAAGACGAGACGGCTTTGGCGGAGCCGCTAGCGTTTCTGCTGCAGCGCGAGGGATTCGAGGTGCGGATGGCCGCTGACGGCCAGGAAGCACTTGCAGAATTTTCCAAAGCAGAACCGGACATTGTGCTGTTGGATCTCATGCTGCCAGGTATGAGTGGCACCGAGGTCTGCAAAAACATCCGCTTAAAGTCCTCTGTCCCAGTGATTATGGTCACCGCCCGTGACACTGAGATTGACAAGGTCGTCGGCCTCGAAATTGGTGCGGATGACTATGTGACCAAGCCTTATTCCTCTCGGGAGCTTATTGCCCGTATCCGGGCTGTGCTGCGACGCGGTCGTCACGACGACTCCGACGATGTCGAGGAGATCTACGAGGAGGTCTTGCGCGGCGGCCCGGTCGTGCTGGATGTCGAGCGCCACGTTGTCACCGTTGACGGCGATGATGTCGCAATGCCGCTCAAGGAGTTCGACCTGCTGGAGTACTTGCTGCGCAACCGTGGTCGTGTGCTGACCCGCGGCCAGCTCATCGATCGCGTCTGGGGCTCCGACTACGTCGGCGACACCAAGACGCTGGACGTACACATCAAGCGCCTGCGCTCCAAGATTGAGCGCAATCCTTCCTCGCCTGAGTTCCTGGTCACCGTTCGCGGCTTGGGTTACAAGTTCGAGGACTAACGCAGCTAACTGCTGCCGATGCTCTCCGCCGGCGATCTGATGAATCCTCGACGTTAAACCTCGTCCGGTGCCAGCCCCTCGGCCGCTGCGCGTGTGGCCGGGTGAATCGCCAGCAGTGGGTAGCCGCTCGGCCCGAAGGCCTTGGCCGCGCCCGCTGCCTCTCGAGCCCGGCAGTGCTCCGCCAGAATTTCGTAGCACTCTTCGCCGATGAGCTCGATTAGCTCAGACTTGTGCGTGCGCCACATCGGTTCGCCACCGGCATGTGTGGCCGGCGCGCCCGTGCAGAACCATTCAAAGTCCTCGCCGCCATCGCCCCAGCCGCGACGGTCGTACTCAGTAATAGTCGTGCGCAGAATCTCCTGGCCGTCTGGGCGTTCCTCCCAGTCCTCCAGTCGACGTAGCGGCACCTGCCAGCACACATCCGGCTTGACCTTCACTGGGTCAATGTCGTTGGCCATCGCCCACTGGTGGATGGCACAGCCCGCACCATTTCGCCACCCCTCACGGTTGGCAAAAATGCAGGCATTCTTCACGACCTTCGTTTTCAGAGCAGGCTCAGGCTCTCCGTTTTCGTCGTCAAGCTCGTCCCACACTAACCACGGTTCCAACGGCTCGGAGGGATCGGTTTCGTAGGTTTCGAGCCACTTCAGCGTTTGTTTGGGGCGGTTCTGCCACCACTGGGGGTCTGCGGAGTCGCCTTCCATCCGCTTTACGACGTCAATAACCCTCTCGCGGTCTTCGTCGTCGGTGATAAAGGCGCCATGGCCGCAGCATCCGACATCCGCGTTCGCGGAGTCGATGCCCAGGCAAGCGGAGGTGCCGAAGGCGCATTG
Source organism: Corynebacterium amycolatum (assembly GCF_016889425.1). NCBI lineage: Bacteria > Bacillati > Actinomycetota > Actinomycetes > Mycobacteriales > Corynebacteriaceae > Corynebacterium > Corynebacterium amycolatum. The sequence goes on along the minus strand of NZ_CP069513.1, from coordinate 341,029 downwards.
ATAGGAGCTCATCAACCAGGTTAGGTCGCAGGTGATGATGTGTTCTGGGTCCTCTGGGTGGGCGAACTCGAACCACTCTCGGGGAAAATCATAGGCGACTTCAGCGGGAGATGGTTGTGGTCCGCGACCGGGGCGGGGGTGGGGTTGATTCACACCAATACACCGTAGACCGTCTAACCTACTAAGAGTGAGATTAGGTGTATTAGATGTAGGTAGTAATACCGTCCACTTGGTGATGGTGGACGCCCGCCGGGGCGGACATCCGACTCCGATGAGCGATTCCAAGTCGACGATGAAGCTGGTCGAGTACCTGGATAAGGACAACAACCTGTCCAAGAAGGGCATTGACAAGCTGACGGGCTACGTCGCTGAATCCAAGGAATTGGTTGAGCAGATGAAGTGCGAAGAGATGATTAGCTTCGCCACTTCGGCTGTTCGCGATGCCGCCAACGCGGACGAAGTACTCGCTCACGTCGAGAAGGAAACTGGCATTAAGCTGCAGATTCTCTCCGGTGAGGACGAGGCTCGTCTGACCTTTTTGGCAGTACGGCGCTGGTACGGCTGGTCTGCTGGTCGTCTAATCAACCTGGATATCGGTGGCGGCTCTCTCGAGCTGACGTCGGGTACCGATGAGGATCCGGAGGCCGCGTACTCACTGCTGCTCGGTGCGGGCCGTTTGACCCACGAGTGGTTCGAGACCGACCCGCCGGAGCGTAAGAAGATTGACCTGCTGCGCGACTACATTGATGCTGAGCTCGCTGAGCCAGCTCGTCATCTGCGTACGCTTGGTGAGCCGGACTTGGCTGTCGCCACGTCGAAGACTTTCCGCACTCTCGCCCGCCTGACTGGTGCGGCGCCTTCCGCCGCTGGTCCGAGGGTTAAGCGCACTCTGACTGCGGCTGGTTTGCGTCAGTTGATTGCGTTTATTTCACGCATGACGGCGGCTGACCGTGCTGAACTTGAGGGTGTTAGTGCAAATCGTTCTCACCAAATTGTCGCAGGTGCTCTCGTTGCGGAGGCTAGTATGCGAGCATTGGGATTAGAGAAGGTCGAGATTTGTCCTTGGGCTCTGCGCGAGGGCATTATCTTCCGACGACTGGACAGTGACCTATACGGAAAGGGTTGAGATGAGCGAGGAAAAGCTCACCGTTGCCGAACTGCTGGCGCGGCGGCAGAAGGAGGGAGCCCCCTCTGAACCACCGCGGCGCCGCCGTCGACGCAGCCTTGAAGAAGGCGGTGTGTCCGTTCAGGAACTCACTGGCTCAATCCCTCGCGTTAAGGCCGGCGAACCACGACGCGGTGCGCACGCTCTTTCCAACGCAGACGACGGTCAGACGACCACGAGCGATCTGCTTGCCGACGAAGCTGCGACCAACGGCACCGAAGAAGCACGGGCATCCGAACCGGAGGCAGAAGCTCCGGAGCACTCGGAGGCCGTTGCTGAGTCAGTGATAGTTGCTGAAGAGGCGGATTCTTCGGAGCATGAGGTTCAAGCTGAGGCCGAGGCTGAAGCTGCTGCTCCGGAAGAGGACGAGCCGGAATTAATTGAGGCTGACACCGAGGTCGCTGATGCCGAAGTAGCTGACGCCGAGGTCGCTGACGTCGAAGCTGACGAAGTTGCCGAAGAACCGGCTGCTCCGGCTGTTCCGGTTGCTCCGGCAACTCCGCAGCAGGAACAAGCTGCGCCGAGCACGCCAACTACGCAGCCAGCAGCCACTGCAGTGCCATTGGCAATTCCGATGGAACCCCGTCCGGTCATGGTCAACTCCGAGCGTTCGGAGATTACCTACACCTTCACCGAACTGCGTGACATGGCAGACGAGTCGCAGCAGATTGGGGAGCCGGGGCCAGTCGCTCGTGCAGTACTCACCGGTTCCAACGCTTACGACGACCGTCCGACTGCCTCCATTCCGGTTGTCCAGGGCAGTGTCGACGAAGAGGCTGCGGCATCCGCGGAATCGGATGACGTCGACGGTGAACAGCTTGCTGAGGCCGAAACAACAGAAGCTCCGGAAGAACAAACCCGTGTGCTGCAGCAGGCGGAAGAGGCAGACGCAGTCGGTGAGACTGAAGCTGCTCAGGAAACGGATACCTTCGAGGCTGCCGACGCTGACGCCGATACCGGGGCCGCTTCCGAGGCGGCAGTGGCAGCCGCTGTCACTCCTGAAGTAGCACAGCCAGAAGACGTACAGGCCGAGACCACACCGACCCAGGTCGCAGCTGACGAGAAGCAGTCGGAGCCCCGGGACGTCGTTAAGCGTGAGGAACCCAAGAGCTCCAAGGGCAAGGTCGCCGCGCGTGATGGCTACGCCGAGGACAATTCCCTCTCGGTGCCGTTGCTGCTGATTCAGGTCTTCGTGGGTCTGATTGCTGGTGCATTGGTGTTCCTGGGCTTCACCATGGCCTGGTCGTCGTTGCCAAAAATCGTGGTTGTCATCATGGCTCTCGTGGTCTCTGGTGGCTTCGCGGGAATGGCTAACTACCTGCGCCGTGAGAAGGACAAACTGACACCGATTCTCGCGGGGCTTGTCGGTTTGGCACTGACATTTGGCCCCTGGATTCTCTTTCAGTTGTAGTGGGGCCAACAAAATAATCATCACCTGATGCAGGGGCCGGAAGCGAAGTTTTCCGGTCCCTGCATTCGCATGTGTGGGCCAGTTTTGGCACACTTAGCGTCCATGACAAGAATTGCTGTAATTGGTGGCGGAAAGATTGGTAGTGCACTCGTCGGTGGTCTCATCGACGGTGGTGTCTCGCCCTCCTCGATTTATGTGGTGGGGCGCACCAAGGAGAGCCTGGCTGGTCTGAAAGAGACCTACGGCATTGTCGATACCGACGACCCGGTAGGGGCAGTCGACGGTGCCGACGTGGTGTTCTTGTGCGTGAAGCCGTACTTGATTGTCGACATGCTCGAGAAGATTGCTGACGTGTTGGATGACTCTGAGGTCGACACTATCGTGGTGTCGATGGCGGCTGGCATCACGCTGGACAAGATGGAAAGCGTCTGTGCTGTCGGCACCCCGGTGATCCGCGTTATGCCGAATACTCCGATGCTGGTGGGCAAGGGAGTCTGTGCAGTCGCGCCGGGTCGCTTTGTCACGGAGAGCCAGACCGACGAGGTTGTCGGACTACTGGAGAAGGTCGGCAGCGTTGAGGTTGTCGATGAGTCGCTGATGTCTGCAGTCACTGCAGTCTCGGGCTCTGGTCCGGCTTACTTCTTCCAGTTTGTCGAGGCGATGACCGATGCGGGTGTGAATCTGGGCCTCAAACGTGATCAGGCTAAGCGTCTGGCGTCGGCTACGGCTGCTGGTGCGGCCGAGATGATGATGCAGGAAGGTGCGGACCCGACTGCGCTGCGTGCTGATGTCACTTCGCCGGGCGGTACAACGGCAGCGGCCACCCGAGTTTTCGAGGAAGAGGGTATTCGCCGCGCGGTGCATCGCGCGCTGCAGGCTTGCTATGACAAGGCCAATGAGATGGGTAAATAAGTATTTCGCCGAGTGGTCGCGGGTGTACAAGTAACCCCAATATTTGGGGCATTGGAAATGGCCAGGGGCAGTAGCTAATCCGATACGCAGGGACGATGGGCTAGTCACAACTGTCACACCATTCGCCAATGCCCCTATTTTTTATCAAAAATCGCACCGGTACCTTGCCTACCGGTAGGATATGAAAAGCACGTGCGTGTCACGATTTTCTGCAGGAGGGGAAGCCTGCAGCGCGTCGCGTGCGCTGAAGGGAATATTAACTAATGCAGAATGCAGATAAAGGCACCTTTCTGACCGTTGCGGAAGTTGCTGACATCATGCGCGTATCCAAGATGACCGTCTACCGCCTGGTTCACGCTGGCGAGCTGCCGGCAGTGCGCGTTGGCCGTTCTTTCCGCGTCCATGAGTCCGCAGTCAAGGAATACCTGGACTCCTCTTTCTACAACGCGGGTTAATTTTTTCTGCCTTTTAAGCGGGGCTGTTTGACCTGAACGCATATGTCCCCGCTATGATTAATCCGATTAGTACATGGTGCTGTGCTGCGCCCCTGTTTCCTATCGTCTTCAAGTCATGAAGTATCTAGCTGTGAAGGCGGAAGGAAAAAGGGCGTGACATCTCGGCGGTTGTAAGGCCGCATTGAGTACGCCGCCATTGTGCAAGAAAAGAAATTTCCGTCAACGAATAGCGAGGTCGAGCCGATGGGTTCCGTCATTAAGAAGCGTCGCAAGCGCATGTCGAAGAAGAAGCACCGCAAGATGCTTCGCCGTACCCGCGTGCAGCGTCGTAAGCTCGGCAAGTAAGCCAGCATTCCTGCCTTTATCGCAGGAGCGCGCGTGCTGCGTCGCGTACACGTTTTAAAAGCAAAACCCGCCCGGTCTCGTTGAGATAGGGCGGGTTTTGTCGTTTTTTTTGGGGGGAGCTGCTGAGTACGGATTAAGTAGCAAAAGATCGCGGGCTGCAAATGTGAAACTGTGCGAGTTTATGGCACTTTCAGGTCATTTTTCGAGCCATTTTTGTCATAAACGCGGTCACTACTCTCGAGTACTTCTAGCAGCGCTTAGCTTTCCTTGTTCGCGTCCCACAGTCGCTTGCCGACGAGTCCCGCGCCCCCAGCAACTCCTGCCAGTAGTGCTCCGATCGAGAGCCACCGCATCGTGGCGAAGGTTACGGAGCGGAAGTGACGGTAGTCGTAGATCGTCCAACCCATCTTCTGGGCGTAATTCCGCAATTTGCGATCCGGGTTGATGGCCACGGCGGTGCCCACCATGGACAGCATGGGAATGTCGTTGGCGGAATCTGAGTATGCCGTGCAGCGAGACATGTCCAACCCGGAGGAGGCCGCCAGAGCTGCTACCGCGTGCTTCTTACCCGGGCCGTGGAGGATATCGCCTACCAGGCGGCCGGTGAACTTTCCGTCTTTGACCTCGGCGACTGTGCCGAGGGCGCCGGTCAGCCCGATGTGCTTAGCGATAACCTGGGCCAGCTGCACCGGGGTGGCGGTGACCAGCCAGACCTCTTGGCCAGCCTGGATATGCAATTCCGCCAGATCGCGGGTGCCCTGGTAAACGCGGTCGCTGATCTTTTCTTCAAAGATCTCTTCGCCGAGTTTGACCATTTCATCCACATCGTGGCCGGCGAAAAACTCCAATGCCTGTTCGCGGGCCTTAGCTACGTCGGCGGCGTTTTCCGCGCCCGAGATTCGGAATTTAAGCTGTTTCCAAATCATCCCGGCCAAATCGCGCTTCTTGATGAACCCGCGCTCGACCAACCCCATGGCAAAGAGGAAGATTGATGCGCCCTGGACAAGCGTGTTGTCCACGTCGAAGAAAGCGGCTGCGCCTTGATCTCGTTCGACACCCGGAATGGGCTGCGAGAGCACACGTGCACCGCCAGCGGCATCTTCGGCACCCGCTACACTGCGAAATCCCGTAGCCAGTTCTTCGCCGCCGACGTCGTAGACCTCGCCGAGAGCTTCCAGCGCATTGGCAGCTGCTGCAGTACCAGCTTCCTCCTGTGCTTCATCATTGAGCGGAGCGAGAACTATCTGCTCGAGGAAGTTGCGGACGTTCCCCTGCGAGGAAGCAAGGTCGCCCAGCATGTCGATGGGGAAGGGGGAGCGGTTGTTGGCACTGAACTCACTCACGGTACGAAAATCTCTTTCCACGGTGTATGCAACTGATATCCGTTATCGGAAGCTCTTGTTGAATAGTATCCGCTCTTTAGGCAAAGCTGCGCGCTGAGATTCAAGGAGCGGATAGGGGCAAAGATAAGAAGGGTCACTTTTGCAAGGGAATTGTGGGGAGGGGGACGTCGTAAAGCGAAACAGTCGACCTTTAGACTGACCGTTATGGTGACTGTGACGGTGATGAGTAGGAAGACGTGCGGTTCGTGCGCTCGCGTGATTGCGCAGATCGAGCCGCTGGTTCGGGACCAAAATGCGCAGTTCCAGGTGGAAGACGTGGATACCGATCCGAACTTGGCCATGGAATTTGGCGATCGCGTGCCGGTGATTTTGGTCAATGATGAGGAAATCGCTTGCTGGGAAATCGATGACGATGAGCTCCTGGAAGCGATAGCGGAGGTCGAATAAGTTCCCGAGACAGCTCTGCCGAACTGCTAGGAGCTGGGGGAACATGGCAGAATGTGGAGTAGCGGCAAAGAAGCAGTAGAGCGCTGCGAACATCGAGGTAGAGGCTAAGTAAAGTATGCCTTTGTTGTGGCGAGATGGCAGAGTTGTCTAGCGTTAACAGTCATAGCTGTGTGAAAAACCCGTAGCGGGGACTGTGAAGGAGCAATAGAGCGGTGATTGAGCGGTGAGTGTGCTTCTCGTCGGAATGTCGTACCGGTCTGCACCGGTGACCCTTCTTGAAAAGGTCTCTGTCGGTGAAACTGAGCGAGAGGCCATTTTGGCCCGTCTGGTCGCGGATGAAGCAATCAGTGAAGCGATGCTGTTGTCGACCTGTAACCGCGTTGAGTACTACGTGGTGGCCAACGGCTTCCACTCTGGGCTATCGGCTGTGGTCCGTGAAATTGTCGGTCGTACTGGGCTCGAACTCGATGAACTGACGCCGCACCTCTATGTGCGGTATGCACAGGCTGCGGCGGAGCATGCTTTTTCGGTGTGTGCTGGTCTCGACTCGATGGTGCTGGGCGAACAGCAGATTATCGGTCAGATTCGCAATGCCTACCAGGAAGCGGACGAAGCCGGCACAGTCGGTCGCATGCTGCATGACTTGGCACAGAAGGCGCTGCACACAGGCAAGCGAGTCCACAGCGAAACGCTGATTGATAACGCGGGCGCATCGATGGTCTCCGTGGCCATCGACGAGGCGGTTGCTGCACTGCAACCCGGATTCAACTCTGGTGTTGACGTCGCTGAGGGTACCGATATCCTGGCCGGACGTTCGGCTCTGATCCTCGGCGCCGGTGCGATGAGTTCGCTGGCCGCTAGCTACCTGGGGCGCTGCGGTATTGACCGTCTGATTATTGCCAACCGCACCGTTGACAGGGCGCAGAACCTGGCCAACCACTCCATCGAAGCAGGCATCCCCGCTACTGCTATTGCGTTGCATGATTTCGCCGATGTCCTCGATGATGTGGACATTCTCGTCAGCGCCACTGGGGCCATGACTCCCGTCGTTTCAGCTGCTGATGTCATCGACCACGGCCCGCTCGCCATCGTCGACCTGTCTATGCCTCGCGACGTTGCGGAGGATGTCTCCGGGCTTGAGGGGATTGCACTATTCAACATCGAATTGCTGCAGATGACTCGCACGGAGGTCCCGGGCCGTGATGATGAGGCTGCAGCGCGCGACATTGTGGCCGAAGAGTTGGAGTCCTACCTCACGGCGCAGCGTGCAAGCGAGGTAGCACCGACTGTTCGCGCTCTGCGTGAGCGTGCGGCAGATGTGGCGGCGGCTGAGCTCGCTCGCCTGGAGGCGAAGACACCAGGTCTTACGCAAAAGGAACGTCGCGAAGTCGAGTCCACGGTTCGCCGCGTCGTCGATAAGCTCTTGCACGCGCCAACGGTGCAGGTCAAGAAGCTTTCTAGCCAGCAGGGTGGCGGCAACTACGCGCTTGCGCTGCAGAAGCTCTTCGACCTGCCTCTATCTACGCCCTCTGGCCTGTATGCTGACACCGATATCCCCGCAGATCTCATGGTTGAGGGCCGAATTGGGCGGATGCAGGGATTTGAGCAGTATGGTCTTGACAGTAGTGCCATCATTGAAGGCGTTGCTGAAACCACCAAAAATTAACACCCGGAGGGAAACATGCCTGACCCAGCGACTATTCGTATCGGTACCAGGGGCTCGGAACTGGCCACGACACAGGCCGGCCACGTCCGTGATGCACTGATTGAGCTGGGGCAGCCTGCAGAGCTGGTGATTGTAAAGACCGCCGGTGACCATAACCGCCACGACCCGGTGGAAAAGATTGGTATCGGTGTCTTTACCCAGGCGCTGCGTCATGCACTCCGCGAGGGGGTGTGCGACATTATCGTGCACTCGTTTAAAGATCTGCCCACGTTGCCGGAAGACGACATGATGGTCGCAGCCGTGCCGGAGCGCGTCGACCCGCGAGAGGCGCTGATTTCCCGCGATGCCACGCCGCTGATGGACCTGCCTGAGGGGGCTCGAGTGGGTACCTCCGCGCCGCGTCGTGTCTCTCAGCTGCGTGCGCTGCGCTCCGACCTGGAACTTGTACCACTGCGTGGAAACATCGAAACCCGCATGGGGCGCGTCTCTGAGGACTTGGACGCTGTCATTCTGGCTCGCGCCGGACTGGAGCGTACGGGGCGTCTCGGAGAGATTGCGGAATCCCTGGACGTGGACGTCCTCATGCCGGCCCCGGCGCAGGGCGCCCTGGCGCTGGAGTGCCGCACTGCTGACCGCGAAATTGTGGATATTCTGCGGAAGATTGACCACCCGGTGTCCCATGCCCGCGCTGTCGCTGAGCGCGCTGTACTCAATGAGCTGGAAGCGGGCTGCACCGCCCCGGTTGCGGCCTACGCAACCGTGAGCGATAGCGGTGAACTCACCCTGCGGGCGGGGGTGTTCGCAGTCGACGGATCGCGCCAGTTGCTCGAGACCGCTACCGCAACCGTGGATAAGGCCGATGAGCTTGGCCGGAAGGTTGCGGCGGCCCTGCTTGAACAGGGTGCTCATGAGGTAATGGGCGATACCCTGCGGGAATCTCAAAAGTAGCCGGTTAGTTAATTTGGCTCAAACCCTTTATGCTAATAGGCCTGTATGCATGCCGTTGGGATAAGGGTTTCCTTCGTGTGCTCGCATGTGAGATTCAGGTGTCTACCTGCCCCTCACATGTGTTGGCGCATGTCCGCTTTCTTCCTTAGTGACTCATCGGCACGAAAAGTGAACAACCAATAGAAAAGAAATCACTCCGCAACGATGAACACCTCCCTCCCCGCAGCAACGGGACGCATCCTGTTCGTCGGCGCTGGTCCTGGAAATCCCGACCTGCTGACGCTTCGCGCCCGTGAGATTCTCGCAGACACCGCTATCGCCTACGTCGACGCCGATGTCATGCCGGGGGTTCGAGAACTCGTCGCAACCGATGTGCCTGTTCCTCCCAAGCTGCTGAAGGAAGCCGAGGAAGAGTACGAGCGCATGTGCGCCGCAGCCAAGGCCAAGGGATCTCGTCGTAAGCCACCGCGTCCGGCACCGCCGACCGCCGCAGATTTGCGCGAGCCTATCGACGATCCCAAGAAGATGGCCGCCCTGCTCGTCGAAGAAGCAGCCAAAGGCAATGACGTAGTGCGTTTGGTGGCCGGAAATCCGCTGACCAACGATTCGCTGCTGGCCGAAATCAACGAGGTCTCGCACGCCGAGGTTGAGTTCCAGATCGTCCCTGGTATGTCCGTGCCCTCCACCGTCCCGGCATTTGCCGGTATCGCGTTGGGTTCGACGTACACGGAGACCGATCTCGGTCGCGCCGATGTGGACTGGGACGAGTTGGCGCAGGCACCGCAGCCGCTGGTGCTGCAGGCCGTGCAGGATGACCTGTCCGCGATTGCCTCCGAACTCGGTGAACGCGGTCTGCCGTCGGCGTTGCCGGTGTCGGTGACTGTCAACGGTACTACTCGTCTGCAGCGCACCTACGACGTCACGCTGGGCACCTTGGCGCAGCTTTCGGGTGACCTGACCGGTCCGCTGGTGGTTACGCTTGGCAAGGGTGTGGACAATCGCTCGAAGTACTCGTGGTGGGAAAACCGGGCCCTCTACGGATGGAAGGTGCTGGTCCCACGCGCCAAGGCGCAGGCAGGGCCGATGAGTGCTCGTCTCGTTGGGCACGGCGCCATCCCGATTGAGGTCCCGACCATCTCAATCGAGCCACCACGTAGCCCAGCGCAGATGGAACGCGCCATCAAGGGGCTTGTCGACGGCCGTTACCAGTGGGTTGTCTTCACTTCCGTCAACGCTGTCACCGCAGTGTGGGAGAAGTTCCAGGCATTCGGCTTGGACGCGCGCTCGTTCGCTGGAGTCCGCATCGCAGCCGTCGGGCATCGCACCGCTGCTGCCATCCGTGATCTCGGCATTACCCCGGAGCTGCTTCCGGACGACACTCGTCAGAACGCCGCGGGCATCGTCGACGTGTTCCCGGAGTACATCGAGGATCTCGATCCGGTCAACCGCGTATTGCTGCCACGCGCCGACATCGGCACCGACGTGCTTGTCGACGGTCTGATTGACCTGGGCTGGGAAGTCGATGATGTGGTCGCTTACCGTACCGTGCGGGCAGCGCCACCGAGTGCGGACATCCGCGACATGATTAAGTCCGGTGGCTTCGACGCAGTGTGCTTTACCTCGGGGTCGACGGTGAAGAACCTGGTCGGCATCGCGGGTAAGCCGCATGCTCGCACCATCATTGCCTGCATCGGGCCGATGGCCGCAGCCACGGCTCGCGAGTACGGTCTGCGTGTAGATGTCGTGCCGGAGCGGGCAAGCATCTCGGAGCTGGTGGACGCGCTGGCAGAGCATGTTGCGCAATTGCGGGCTGCAGGGCAACTGCCACCGCCGCGCAAAAAGCGTCGTCGTTCGCGTAAAACCAAGGCCTAAACCAGGGCGAATCGGGGCGAGTTCGCGTTTTGATTAAGGTTGTCTTTATGACTACATCTGGAGCTTCTGAATCATCCCGCGAAATCGATCTCGAACAGTTTGGATTTCCTCTCCCGATTCGTCGCCCACGCAGGCTGCGCACCAACCCGGTGATGCGTGCGATGACGGCAGAGACGACACTGACTCCGAAGAATCTCATCCTTCCCATGTTTGTTGCAGATGGGATTGATGAGCCGAAGCCAATCAGCTCCCTGCCCGGGGTAGTGCAGCACACCGAAGACTCCCTGGTGGAAGCTGTGCGCGAGGCTGTTGAGGCAGGTATCTCGGCGGTTGACCTCTTCGGTGTCCCGCTCGATGCGGATAAGGACGGCGAGGGCTCTGAATCCTGGAATCCGGAGGGCGTTCTCAACCGCGCTCTGCGTCGTCTCCGCGACGAGTTCGGGAATGACATTCTGATTATGGCCGACACCTGTCTGGATGAGTTCACTGACCACGGCCACTGTGGCGTACTGGGCACGGATCGCTTCGGCAACACGGTCGTTGAGAATGACCGCACGCTGATTAACTACGTCAAGATGGCCGTTGCCCAAGCCGACGCCGGTGCACATATCGTGTCCCCGTCGGGCATGATGGACGGCCAGATTGCCGCTATTCGTGAGGGGCTGGACGCCGCTGGCCATGAGGATGTCTCCATCATGGCGTACTCGGCAAAGTACGCCTCCGCCTTCTACGGTCCATTCCGTGAAGCCGTGGGCAGCTCGCTACAGGGCGATCGCCGTACCTACCAGCAGGATCCTGCAAACCGTCGTGAGTCCCTGCTCGAAGTGCAGCTCGACGTTGACGAGGGTGCGGACATGGTGATGGTCAAGCCGGCCATGAGCTACCTGGACATCCTGCGCGAGGTCGCAGACATCTCGCCGGTGCCGGTTGCTGCCTACCAGGTCTCTGGTGAGTACGCGATGATTCACGCCGCTGCCGCCAACGGGTGGATTGACCTGGATGCTGCGATGATGGAAGCAGTGCTGAGCATTCGCCGTGCCGGTGCGGAGCAGATTTTGACCTACGCAGCGGTGGACTTGGCGAAGAAGCTGCGCGCCCAGTTCTAATTCGCTGAGGCGAACGTGCAGTAATAAACATCGAGAAGTGGACGGATGACTAAAGAAGAGAAGAAGCCCGCAATTCCCGAGCAGGTCGAGGGAGCTAGGCAGGCGTGGCGGGTTACGGCCGTGTTGCAGCTGCTCCTCGCTGCAGTAGCCACGGTGACCTACTGGCTGCATCCGGAAATGCTGATGAGCCCCTCAACCGCTAAGGAGAGTTTCCCGGGTTTCAGCGAGGGCCAGATTGATGCCGCCATGAAGGCGAGTATCGTTATCGCGTTCTTTTTCGCAGTGGGGCTTTGCATCGCGTTCTTCGCCATCATCGAGCGAATGCGCAAGGGGAGCGAAGGTGCTCGCACCGTGCTGGTTATCGGCTCGCTTTACCTGGCACTGTCGGCGCTGATGTCCTTCTTCTCTTCTACGGCTTCAGAATCGGGAGTGCCATCATCCCTTGTTCTTATCAGCGGAATTGTGCGAATCGCCTCTGCCACTGCCGCGGTAGCTGGCCTGGTGCTCGCCGCCTCGAAGGAGTCCAAGGACTACTTCAATCATCAGCGCCCCTCGAAACCGTGGACTCCGTCCGCGCCGAAATCGCATCTGCCGGGAGCGTCGAAGCATGGCGCTGATACAAAGCAGCAACAGCAGCTGGACCAGTCACAGCCCAAGCAGCCCAAGCAGCCTGAGGAGTCCAAGCAATGATGTCCCTGCCGAGTCGGCCCTGGCAGTGGGTGCTCTTCGTCGCGCTCATCGCCCAGATTGTCCTGAGCTTGATACTGGTCACCGGAGATTACTCGCAGGCTCCCGCTGCCGTTGGCCGCGATATCTACATCGTCGCCGGTGTGACGCTGGTCTGCTCGCTCATTGGTAGCGGCTGCTTGCCGACGGCCACTGAGTTCAAACTCTCCCGGAACTGCCTGCTCATCATGGTGATTGTCACGGCTCTCGCCATGTTCTTTGCCATTATGGCCGGTGCGCTGACTGTATGGGTTATCGTGCCCAGCCTGGCGATGGCGTGTGGACTACTGTTGCTCTATCGTGAATTAGCGCTCACGCGCGCCAATCAGCCACAGGATTAGACGGAAAGTTTCAAAGGCCATGAGTGACACCGGTGAGTTTGATTTCTCTCTGGACAATCGCGTTGAACAGGCGATTGTGGATGCCAAGGTCGCTGCTCGTAAGGCATTGCCACGAAGCCGTCAGGATATCGACGAAGAAAGTGCCCATCAGCGGCTTGCACACCGCAGAGGCCAGTCCAACACAGCTTTCGCACTCATCCTGGAAAACTTGGAAAACGCCGAGAGCGCTGAGCGTGCTGAGCATGTTTTGGAATCCTTTCCAGATGTGACAGCCTCTGTGGTTTACAAGCCCGGACGCGCGTGGATTACAGCGCCCGATACCATCGATCCGAATCAGTTCATCGAAGCTCTCCGCGAAATCGGGGTCGAGTCGTACCTCACGCGCAGCACGCTTCGTCGTCGTGCAACTCGGCTGGATGTGTCACAACATCGCCGTCCCGCTGTTCCGGCTGCCGCTCAACAGAATGAGGAGGAGCGCATTCGCCGTCGTGAAGCGGCCTTGCGCCGAAGCGGCGGCGGTGCGGAGGTACTGTTCACGGCGCGTGAACTGGTGACCAAGCAGCGCTTTTGGGGCAGCCTGTTCCTATCGATTCCGGTGCTGGTGACGTCGTTGAACGTCAACTGGCAGTTCCCGGGCTGGCAGTGGATGTGCCTTGTGCTGACCACGATTGTGGTGTGGTGGGGTGGCTGGCCGTTCCACCGGGCAATGGCGGCGTCCCTGCGTCGGCGGATGTCGGCGCTGGATGGGGCGAGCTCCATTGCCATTCTGCTGGCGTGGCTGTGGTCGCTGGCGCAGCTTATCTTTGGTCCCGCGGGACAGATTGGATATACCACTGCGCCCACGTGGTTTGCTTTCAACTACCGGGAAAGCGCCTCGGCAGAGGTGTTTTTCGACGTTGCTTGCGGCCTGACCGTGCTGTTGCTAACAGGCCGTATGTTTACGCGCTACAACAAGGTGCGTACTGGACAGATTTTGCGCAACCTGCGCATTCCAGCTGAGCGAAATGTGACGGTCGTGCGCAAGAGCGCCAAATCCGCGGAGCCGAAACGAGTGGAGGTAACGGTCGCCGAGCTCAATATCGGTGATGACATCGTGGTTCCACCGCACTCGGTGATTCCGGTCGATGGCTCAGTCATCGGTGGTGCGTCCACGATGGATGCACAGCTACTCGGTATTGGCGTTGAACCGCAGAAGGTCAAGGTCAACTCCAAGGTTTGGGCCGGCGCAATCAACCTGGATTCGGAGCTCAAGGTGCGCGTGGAGCGCACCGGTTTCAAGACCCGGGCGTCATCGATAGCGCGCTGGCTGCGTCAAGCGGTTCGAGAAGAAACGGTGATGCACCAGACCGCAGTGCACTCGGCATCAGAGCTGGTGCCGTGGACGCTGTCATTGGCAGGCGTGGCATTTTGCGGCTGGTGGCTGGCGACGGGCACGATGAGCGGTGCCCTCGCGGTGGCGCTGGCCATACTCTCGGGCATCGCGCCGGTGGCATTGGCAATGTCTACGTCGACCGTGCAGCGCATCGGGATTCTGGCCGGTGCTAGTAACGGAATTTTGATTCGTGGCAATGAGACTTTCCGGAAGTTGGCTACCGCCAATGTGGTGATTTTTAACCGAGTTGGAACCCTGACCGAGGGTGACACCCACGTGCTCGGTGTCGCCGCAGAGCGCAATGAAAATCCGGATTTGGTTCTGCGTGTGGCGGGCGCTCTCATGATGGAGAGCAACCACCCGGCATCGGCGGCCATCGTGCGCGCGTGCCGTGCATCCCGCGACGCCGGTTCCGGCGGTGGCGAGGTGCCGCACTGGATTGAGACCGTGCATGTCGCAATTGCGGAAGACGGTGCGTTCGTTGGCCAGGTAGAGATTCCGGTGAAGGACTCCGACGACAAGTTGGAGATGCGCTTTGTTGAGGGGCGTGTTTGGCGTCCACGTGATCTCACTGCACTCAGCGAGAAAATGGCCGTGGCTGCGCTCAGTGGCGGTACACCGATGGTGGTGTCGTGGCGTGGCAAGGTCCGTGGTGTTATCACCATTGGTGAGGACATTAAGCCCGATGCGGTCGAGAGCATTGACCAGCTGGAGGATATGGGCGTGGACACCATGATGATCACTCGAGATCCGTATCCAGTAGCTCGTCGTTTTGCTGACCGGCTGAATATCTCGCGAGTATTCGCGGGCATCATTGCCTCCCGCAAGGCCATTGCGGTGCGTTCGGTCCACAGTGACGGTGAGACAGTCGTGATGGTTGGCGACAAGGACATCCGGGACTCTCTGCGTGCCGCTGATGTGGGTGTTTTGATGGACAACACCGAAGGCAACCAGAATCTTGATGTCGATTACGCCGATGTCGTGGCACTGCGCAACAACGTGTTGTCGATTCCGGAGGCCATTGAAATCGCACGTGCTGTGGTGCGGATGATGGACTCCAACATCTACTTTGCGTGGTTCTACAACGTTGCAGTCATCCTGCTGGGTATGACCGGTATGATTCACCCGCTCCTGGCATCGCTATTGATGATTTTCTCCAGCTTGTGGATCGACTGGCGTTCCCGTCGAGTGTCGTCCCGCAGGAAGCATCTATTCAGGGTGAAGCTGGGACGTTGGTAGGGCAGGGTAGCCCTTAATCCGAGTGGCCGTCTACGATGGTCACCGTGACTCAAGACATTAATGCTCCTCATGTCCCAGAAAACGTTGAGCTCACCGAGCGTTCGGCAGAGTTCTTTACGCAGGCTCAGGCAGTGACGCCGGGTGGCGTGAACTCGCCGGTCCGCGCCTTCGGTTCCGTCGGTGGCACCCCACGTTTCATTGACCACGCCGCGGGCTCTCGTCTCGTGGATGTTGATGGCAACGAATATGTGGACTTGGTCTGCTCGTGGGGTCCAATGATTCTGGGCCACGCCCACCCGGCAGTGGTGGAGGCCGTTCAGAGTGCCGCCACTCGCGGGTTGTCTTTCGGCGCTCCGACGACGGCTGAGACCGATCTGGCTCGTCACATCGTTGAGCGCACGTCGGTAGATGAGGTGCGTCTGGTCAACTCCGGCACTGAGGCCACCATGTCCGCAGTTCGCCTGGCTCGCGGTTTCACTGGCCGTTCCAAGATCATCAAGTTCGCCGGCTGCTACCACGGTCACGTGGACGCGCTGCTGGCATCGGCCGGTTCTGGTGTCGCTACTTTTGGTCTGCCGGATTCGCCGGGTGTCACCGGTGCATCGGCTGCCGACACCATTGTTGTTCCTTACAACGACATTGAGGCGGTCAAGGCCGCATTTGCTGAGAACCCGGGCGAGATTGCCTGTGTCATCACTGAGGCGGCAGCGGGCAACATGGGTACCGTCGCACCGCAGGACAACTTCAACGCGAAGCTGAAGGAAGTCTGCCACGCAGACGGCGCTCTGCTGATCCTCGATGAGGTTATGACTGGCTTCCGCGCTTCCTACAACGGCTGGTACGGCATTGATGGTGTGGCCGGTGACCTGACCACCTTCGGCAAGGTCGTCTCCGGTGGTTTGCCGGCCGCTGCCTTCGGCGGTCGCCGCGATGTCATGGAGTATCTGGCCCCGAATGGTCCGGTGTACCAGGCAGGTACGCTCTCCGGTAACCCGGTCGCTATGGCAGCTGGCCTGGCCAACCTGGAAAACGCCACGAAGGATGTCTATGACACCGTTGCGGCCAATGCGGATTGCCTGGCCACGATTCTGTCCGATGCCCTGACCAAGCAGGGCGTGGCCCACCACATTCAGCGTGCGGGCACGATGCTCTCGCCGCGCTTCGCCGAGGGTGAGGGGCACAACTTTGAGCAGATGCAGGCAGCGGATACTTTCCGCTACCCGGCCTTCTTCCACGCACTGCTGGCCAATGGTGTCTACCCGCCGGCTTCTTGCTACGAGACCTGGTTCGTCTCCGCCGCACTCACCGACGCCGACTTCGAAATCATCGAGCGTGCAGCAGCCCGCGCGGCCGAGGCGGCGGCAGCCGCCAAGCCGGAGTAGGTGACACGTGTCGAACAAGACCGATTCGCAGGCCGAGCAGCAGGCAGCACAGCAAGCCACACCGCAGGCAGCACCGCAGGCCGCGCAGCCGGTACAGCCGGAGAATCAGGCAGCTAAGCGTGCGACAAAGCACGCCAAGACCACGGTTGTGCATCTCGTCCGCCACGGCGAGGTTTATAACCCGGATAAGATTCTCTACGGACGTCTGCCCGGCTGGCACCTGTCAGAGCGTGGTCAGCGCCAGGCAGCGGCCACGGCCTCGTCCTTCGAAGGCCACGACATCCGCTACTTCGCCTGCTCTCCACTGCAGCGCACGCAGGAAACATCACGGCCATTCACCGAGGTAATCGGCACGAAGCCAATCCTGGATGAAGATTTGCTAGAGGCGGGTAACTCCTTTGAGGGGTTGCACATCAAGGGCATTGACTCCGCACTGTGGAATCCGAAGTACTGGCCACGGCTGCGTCGTCCGAGCGTGCCCAGCTGGGGCGAGCCCTACGAGGAGATTGCGGACCGCATGTTCCATGCCATCGAGCGAGCCCGCGAGGCCGCCGAGGGAGCGGAAGCGGTGCTGGTGACCCACCAGCTGTGCATCATTGCCGCTCAGCGTCGTGCGCGGTACTTGAAGCTCGCGCACAACCCGGCAAACAGGCAGTGTGATCTGGCGAGCGTGACCTCCTTAATCTTCGTCGGAGACACCATTGTCGACGTGCGTTACAGTGAGCCGGCAAGTCACCTGTAAGGTGAATAAATAGTTTTGTTGAAGTTTCACTGACCCCGGAAGGTGGCACCCAGGTGGCCAAGGTCTCATCGTCCCGAATTGCAGCAACGCTGGTGGCAGCAACTCTGTCTCTGTCGCTCGCGGCATGTAACCCCGGAGAGTCGGTGGGACACGACGCCGTCGCCGTTGGCGGTCAGTTCGAGTTTGTTTCTCCGGGTGGTCAGCAAATCATTGACTACGCACCAGAGGAGCGCAAGCCGGTCGGCAATGTCTTCGGTCCTTCTCTCGAGGACGATGACAAGGAAATCTCTCTTGATGACTTCAAAGACCAGATTGTGGTTCTGAACGCCTGGGGCCAGTGGTGCGCACCGTGCCGCTCCGAGTCTGATGACCTGCAGTACGTTCAGGAACAGATGGAAGAGCAGGGAATCGGCACCGTCCTCGGCATTAACGTCCGCGACAACGTCCGCCAAGCTCCAATCGACTTTGTGAAGGACAACGGCATCACCTACCCGTCGATCTATGACCCGGCTTTCGTCAACGCCGGTGCACTCGGCGGCATCCCGGCGTCGGTGATTCCGACGACCATCATCCTGGACAAGCAGCACCGCCCGGCGAAGGTATTCCTCCGCGAGGTCGATCACACGATGCTGATGAAGGCTGTCGATGAAGTGAAGGCGGAGGGCTAGGCCCCGGCATGGGAACTTTTGCCATGGACACGATCTATTTTGCCGATGGCATCGGCCAGCAGTTCGCCGACGTCGCCACCGGCGGTCCCATTGTGTTGGGGCTGCTCGCCGCTGCACTGGCCGGTCTCGTCTCCTTCGCTAGCCCGTGCGTTATCCCGCTTGTGCCAGGTTATGTCTCCTATCTCACCGGTATTTCCGGAGCATCGGGGGCGCAGGGCAACGGCGTGACGACGGGAGTTGCGGACGCAACCTCCGTCGATAAGCATGACGGCGATGGAGGTCGTGGCCAGCGTTCCTCAACAGCCCGCGTCGGCCTGGCCGCGTTGCTGTTCGTGTTGGGTTTTACTGTCATTTTCGTGCTGGGGTCGGCCTCGATTTTCGGGCTCGTGTCCACGTTGCGTCTGCAGGCGCGCACGCTGACGATTGTCGGTGGCGTGGTGACCATCGTGATGGGGCTTGCCTTCATGGGCATGGTGCCAGCGCTGCAGAAAGACACCCGCATGGCGCCGAAGCGCTGGACCACCTGGCTGGGAGCGCCACTGCTCGGCGCGGTGTTCGCGCTGGGGTGGACGCCGTGTCTGGGCCCGACGCTGACTGCAATTATTTCGGTGTCCGCAGGTACACAGGGCATGACTGCGGCCAGGGGAGTGGCGCTGATTATCGCTTACTGCCTGGGGCTGGGGCTGCCGTTCATTTTGGTGGCGCTGGGGTCGGCACGTGCGATGCGGGGAGTGGACTTCCTGCGTAAGCACTCGCGAACCATTCAGCTCATCGGTGGTGTGGCGCTGGTGCTGGTCGGAATTGCCCTGGTCACGGGACTGTGGGATGTTTTTGTTGCCTGGGTTCAGGCCGCTTTTATTACTGATACGGTAACGCCAATTTAGTGAAAGATTTCTTCGATGTCGGTGAATTGGAATAAGGTACGACAGCCCTTCCAGCAGGTCTGGAACTGGTTGACCAGCATGCGCACGGCGCTGATTCTGCTGTTCATTCTCGCTTTCGCAGCGGTTCCGGGTGCCCTGTTGCCGCAGCGCTCGCTGAATAAGGACAAGGTCGACCAGTATCTTGCCGCCAACGGCAAGACCGCCGAGATCATGGATAAGCTGCAGCTTTTCGATGTCTTCTCGTCCGTCTGGTTCGTCGCCATCGTGGCATTGCTACTGATTTCCCTGGTCGGCTGCATTATTCCGCGCACCATCGACCACTACAAGGCCATGAAAACGCCGCCGGCTAGGGCGCCGAAACGGTTGGCGCGTCTTCCGCTTCACGACGAAGCCGTCGTCGATGCCCCCGCGGACGAAGTTTCTAAGCGGGTGCGTGAGCGCCTGAACAAGTGGGCATTGACCGAAACCCCAGCAGATGAAGACCGCGCCGGGGCACGCTCCTTTTCTGCAGAGAAGGGCTACCTGCGCGAGTTCGGCAACCTGGTATTCCACCTGGGCATTGCGCTGCTGATTATCATCGTCGGCTTGGGCCGCATGATTTATTACGAGGGCCAGGTCATTTTGCTGACCAACACCGGCACCGAAATTTCTGATGACAACGTCAACAGCGCGGTGGTCGTTCCGTTCTGTAACACCGCAGCGGCAAACTATGACTCGCTGCGCTCGGGCAACACCTTCGACGGTACGACTCTGAACCCGTTCTGTATTCAGGTGGAGGACTTTGCCGCCGATTACCTGCCGAACGGCCAGGCCAAGATGTTCACCTCGCACATCCGATTCGCAGAAGAAGAGGATATGCGTAAGCCTGTCGATGAGTGGGAGAAGACCACGCTGCAGGTCAACCACCCTCTGCGCATCGCCGGTGACCGCGTCTACCTGCAGGGGCACGGCTTTGCCCCGGCCTTTAAGGTGACCTGGCCGAATGGTGAGTCGCGTACGTCGATTGTCCAGTTCCGCCCGGATGACCCGACCTTCTTCCTATCCTCGGGTGCGCTGCGTTTCGACCCACCGGCGGGCATGTACCCGGACTTGTTCGAGCGCCGCCAGAACCAGATTGCAATCGAGGGCCTGTTCGCCCCGACCGCTGAGTTCACTGGCGAAAAGGGTGCCCTGCTGCAGTCCTCCTACCCGGCTATGCAAGACCCGGCGGTGGCTGTCGATATCTACCGTGGCGACGCGGGCCTGGACACTGGTCGCTCGCAGGGCCTGTTCTCCCTCGACCGCGACCTGATGCACTCGGGTCAGCTGGCTAAGGAAGCCCGCGTCAACCTCAAACAGGGCGAATCCACCGAGCTTGCCGACGGCACCAAGATTGAATTCCTCGGTGCGAAGGAATTCGTCAACTTGCAGGTTTCGCACGATCCCACGCAGTTCTGGGTGCTGGTGGCAACTGTGGCCGCACTGGCGGGCATGGTGATGTCGCTGGGTATTAAACGCCGGCGTGTTTGGGTGCGCATGTTCCCGCTGGAAGATGGCCGCACTCGCGTTGAGTTCGGTGGCCTGGCCCGCACTGACAAGGCCGGTTGGGGCGAGGAGTTCCAGTACATCGTTGACGACATCCTGGAACGTGACAGTGATGACGAGGATGCTGCCGACAACAATACTGCGACCAACGAGAGCGCGGACAACAAGGCCAAAAGCTAACTGACCACTAAGCCTGGTCCATCCCTGCCACAGGCTGAATGCGCGGAGGCGGAAAATGCGCCTCCGCGCAACTTTTTGCGTCCCCCGTGTCTCCGGTCCCCTTTTGCTTAGTCCCGCTTTAGTACTAGGGTTTGAAGAAGTATTCCGCTAATTCCACATTTTTGGAGCCAAGTACATGCTCGTCAATAAGACACTGGCGCAGTTTTCGGACTGGTCGTACTTCACGGCCTTCGCCTTTTATCTTGTGGCCTTTGTTGTATCCATTGCCTACTACAGCCGTCGTATCGCGACCGCTGAAGCTAAGAGCCAGGTTGCGGAGCGCGAGCTGGTAGCCGCCGGTGCTGGTGATGGAGCTACCACCGCTAGTGTCGCTGACTCGGGGGAGTCGGAGACGAAGGCGTCGGCAAGCGAGCCTAGGAACCAAGCGCTGACGAACCGACTCGGCGTTGTGACGGAAATGCTGATTTACGTCGGTGTAGCCGTGCACTTTGCATCGGTGCTATTGCGTGGCCTGGCCGTGCAGCGTTTCCCGTGGGGCAACCTCTACGAGTACGTATCAGTTTCAATCCTCTTTGCTATGGCAATTGCAGCTGGCGTACTGCATCGTGAGGCCATGCGCGTGTTCTGGCCGTGGATGCTGGCACCGATTCTGGCGCTGATGTTCTACGGGGGTAAGAACCTATATGTTGAGGCTGCTCCAGTGGTGCCGGCACTGCAGTCGATTTGGATTCCGATTCACGTCTCGATTATTTCTATCGGCTGCAGTATTGCACTGATTTCCGGTGTCGCGTCGATTCTCTACATGCTGCGGATGTACAACCGCAAGGACAACGAAAAGGGTTTCCTGGGCAAGCTGGTCGCGCCGCTGCCGGACGCGCAGAAGTTGGATGCAATTGCTTACCGCACCGCTATTTGGTCTTTCCCGTTGTTCGGTCTGGGCATTGTGCTGGGCGCTATTTGGGCGGAGTCCGCATGGGGCCGCTACTGGGGCTGGGATCCGAAGGAGACCACGGCTCTGATTACCTGGATTATCTACGCTCTGTACCTGCACGCTCGCGCGACCTCGGGTTGGCGTAATACCAAAGCCGCGTGGATTAATATCTTCGGTTTCGCGACCATGGTGTTCAACCTCTTCTTCATCAATATGGTGGTTTCGGGTCTGCACTCGTACGCTGGCCTGAACTAAGCTTTCATACTTGTACAAGCCGGTATCGCCGGGTGAACTAGAATCGCTTCCATGCGTGTTCTCGTCACCGGTGGTGCCGGCTTTATTGGTTCCAACTTTGTCCTCCGTACTCTGGCCACGCGGCCGGATGTGAATGTCACGGTGCTGGACGCTTTCACCTATGCCGCGAACCCTGCGAGCTTGGAAGGCGCGGACTGTGAAATCATCCGCGGCGATGTTCGTGACGCGGAGCTGATCGATCGCCTCGTGCCCCGCTTCGACGCCGTCGTCCACTTCGCCGCCGAGAGCCATAACGACAACTCGCTAGTGGATGCCGATCCCTTCGTCACCACCAACGTCATGGGCACTGTGAATCTGGCGAAGGCCTGCGCCACCCACGATGTTCGCCTCCACCACATCTCCACAGACGAGGTCTTTGGCGATCTCGCTCTCGACGACCCAGCACGCTTTACGACGGCCACCTCGTACAAACCCTCCAGCCCCTATTCGGCCTCCAAGGCGTCTGCGGACCACTTTGTCCGGGCTTGGGTACGTAGCTTTGGACTGGCTGCGACTATTAGTAACTGCTCGAATAATTACGGCCCGCGGCAGCATCCGGAGAAACTGATTCCTCGGCAGATTTGTGGTCTGCTGCGCGGTCGTAGCCCTCGCGTGTACGGCACCGGCGAGAATATTCGGGACTGGATTCACGTCGATGACCACAACGATGCGGTCTGGACAATCCTGGATTTCGGCGAGGTGGGGGAGACCTACCTCATCGGTGCCGATGGTGAGCGTTCCAACCTCGACGTGGTCGGAGACATCCTGGAGGGATTCGGGCGTGAGCGATCCGATTTCGTTCATGTCACTGACCGCCCGGGGCATGACCGTCGTTATGCGATTGATCCTGCATCCATCCGCAGCCTTGGCTGGCAGCCGCGCTACCAAGACTTTTCCGCAGGCCTCGCCGAGACCATCGACTGGTATCGCGCCAACGAGTCCTGGTGGGCTGCGGCCTATGATGCCGCTGAGGCTGGCTACGCTGAGCGCGAGCAGGAGTTGTAGTTCTGATTGGGCTGGTTTGGGTTGGTTGGGTTGGTTTGGGTTGGTTGGGCTCTGCCTAGCCAGCACCCCGGTTACTTGGTGCACCCCGGTTACTTGGTACGCCCCATGCGTCACTTCAGCCACGCCTGCAATATAGTTCCCATGCGCACCAGGTAAAGGGCTCAAAACAGGCCCAAAATACCCAGACTCGCATGTTTGGTGGCATTTTCGGGCTTTTGGGTGAATCTGACCTGGGAGTTTCTAATCTGAAGCCCACCAAACATGCGAGTCTGCGTCAAAACACCCCTTGTGAATGTCGTTAAACGTTGTTTTCGTATTCAGGATTAACAAATAAGCCTCAAATTCGGGCCATTTTCCCTAAGGTCTCGACTTGTGTGGGCTTCAGATTAGAAACTCCCAGGTCAAGAAGTGTGGATTCACTTAAAAGGGCACACAAATCGAGACCTTAGGGCAACAACCCCCGCATGAATGCCGTTAAGCGCTAATTTCGGCTCGGCGACTACCCAGCTCACACCCAACCCACCACCAGCCCGAACCCGTCCCTCGCGTCTACACTTGTTACCCATGAGCCCTGAGAGCACATTCCAGCCCACTTCCATCGACGGCGTTTTCACCTTCGAGCCGGTCATCCACGGCGACAGCCGCGGTAGTTTCCACGAGTGGTATCGCCTCGACGCATTCGCCGAGGCCACGGGCTACCCGTTCTTTCCGGAGCAGGCCAACATGAGTGTCTCCGCGGCGGGCGTTGTCCGTGGCCTTCACTTCGCCGACGTCAGCACCGCGCCAGATGGTCATCCCGGCCAGGCGAAGCTGGTCACCTGTCCCGCGGGCCATATCCTCGACATCGCGGTTGACCTGCGTCGCGGCTCTGACGCATTCGGCAAGGTTGAGGTCTTCGAGCTCGACAGCAAGACCCGCCGAGTGGTCTATCTGCCCAACGGCATCGGACATGGTTTCGTCTCGCTTGCCGACGACTCCGTGCTCACCTACCTCACTTCCACCGGCTACAATCCGGAGGCTGAACGCGCTGTTAGCATCCAGGACCCGACGCTGGGAATCGACTTGGCCGCGTTGCTGGCCAAGGGTGGTCTCACCGAAGCGGACATGATTCTCTCCGAGCGCGATCAGAAGGCCCCGACGATCGAGCAGTTCGAGGCGCAGGGCAATAAGCTCCCCAGTGAGTTTGACTGCAAGGACCTCGAAAACATGGCTCGCGACGAGTGGGCAATCGCCAACGAAGCGGCCGGGCAGTAAGGCAGAAAGGCGCGAGCACTATGAAGGGCATCATCCTCGCAGGTGGCACGGGCTCTCGGCTGTTTCCAATCACGCTTGGTGTCAGCAAGCAGCTGGTTCCCGTCTATGACAAGCCCATGATCTACTACCCGCTGAGCACGCTGATGCTCGCGGGAATCAGGGACATCCTCGTCATCACCACGCCACATGATGCCCCGCAGTTTGAGCGCCTACTTGACGACGGCTCGCAGTGGGGTCTCAACCTCACCTTTGCCACCCAAGACGAGCCCCGTGGTCTCGCGGAAGCATTCATCATCGGTGCTGACCACATCGGCGATGATTCCGTTGCGCTCATCCTCGGCGACAACATCTTCTACGGCGCCGGCCTGGGCACACAGCTGCGCCGCTTCCATGACGTCGATGGCGGAGCAATCTTCGCCTACTGGGTCGCAGATCCCACCGCCTATGGAGTCGTGGACTTCGACCAAAGCGGCAAGGCCGTGGCGATTCAGGAGAAGCCGAAGAAACCACGCAGCCACTTCGCGGTGCCTGGATTGTACTTTTATGACGCCGATGTTGTTGAAATAGCTCGCTCGCTGCAACCGTCGTCACGCGGCGAATTGGAAATCACGGATGTTAACCGCGCCTACTTGGAGCGTGGAAAACTGCAGGTAGAGGTGCTGCCGCGCGGCACGGCGTGGCTGGATACCGGCACGGTGGACAATCTGATGGCCGCGGGCGATTTCGTGCGCACGATTGAGCAGCGCCAGGGGCTAAAGATTGGCTCGCCGGAAGAGG
This sequence comes from Corynebacterium amycolatum, assembly GCF_016889425.1. NCBI lineage: Bacteria > Bacillati > Actinomycetota > Actinomycetes > Mycobacteriales > Corynebacteriaceae > Corynebacterium > Corynebacterium amycolatum. Next base: position 316,040 of record NZ_CP069513.1, on the reverse strand, counting down.
TGGCTTGGCGCATGGGATTCATCGACGATGCAGCGCTTAGCGCGCGTGCCGACGCCCTCAGCGCCAGCGGCTACGGGGAGTACCTGCAGCAGTTGTTGCTGCGAGGCAAAGACGTTTAGTCGGTTTCGCCGGGATTGTCTGGGCTATCGGGCCTATTTGGTTTATCTCCCTGGTTATCCCGGTCACGAGTCTCGCGTTCGCGCCGTTCCTGTAGCTCTTGCTCACGCTTGCGGCGATCGAATTCGGCCTTCTTGAGCTTCCAGAGGAACTCCGGATCATCGTCGGGAGCAAGCGGGCGGGGCTCCGGTTGCGGAGCAGAAATACGACGCATGCCGTTGCCACGACTGCCAGGGCCAAATGCCTTCCACAGCATGACTACGACAAGGACGATGAACAGCAGCAGAATGAGCCGACCCATGTAATAGCTAACCTCCTGGATTTACCGACTAGAATACGCAACGAGTCCCGTAGTGCCCACGAGGGGTATCGCAACGCAAGGCGGTACGGCGTACAGAGTTCGTTAGGGCACAAAGGAACGTTGGACACGAACAGCCATGGGGCGCTAACAACGTCGGGCGCAGCACAGGCGTAATACGTAGAGGTGAGGGTGTAATGACCAATCCAGCAGAGCAGGACAAGTTGGCTTCTGACGCTCAGACGCCAGTAGCTCCGGTGACCAAGAATGCTGGTCGCGGCAATGCCATGAAGGGACTGTTCTGGTACGGCCTTGCGCGTCTGCTGCTGTTCCTGGTGCTGTTCTTCATCCTGCTCGCGATTATCTACCTTGTTGGCGTGCGGATTCCGGCCGCAATTACGGCTGTGTTTGCACTAATTATTGCGATGCCACTGTCGGTGTTTGTGTTCCCGAAGCTGCGCGTTCAGGCCAATGAGTCGGTTGCCGTGTGGTCGGAGAACCGCCGTGCGCACAAAGAATACATTGCGCAGCAGATTAAGGACCGCGAGGAAAATTAGCGCTCCGCTCTAGCTTCTTTTCTGAACTTTCTCCAGCACCCGCTCGATTGCCTGGTTCACCACATCCGGAGCCTCCAGCGGCAACATGTGGCCGGCCCCGTCGACTTCAACTAGCTCGGCGTCCGGCCACTTTTCCATAATTAGGTCTGCTTGCTTGCGGGGAGTGACATCGTCCTTCGTGCCCACCAGTACCGCTCCCGGCAGACCCTCTAAGTGAGGTCCGGCCGCGAACTCGTCATGGTCCTGCAGGTCGTCGAGGTATCCCACGAAAGTTTCCAGCGGTGTTTCATTAATCATGGCCGCGTGGAACTCGATGATCTCGTAGTCCGTGCGCCGGGCGAACACCGCAACTGCCAACGACGGCGCCATCAGTGACGCGATTGCCTCGCGGAACTTGCGGATCTCCTTCGGCGAGGACTCAATCGCATTGCGCGCCGCATCCGCCACCGGGGACGCGAGAATCTGCGGTACCCCCTGGGCGGCAAGCTTGTCGATAGACGTGGAAATCAGCACTACGCCTGCGATCCGACGGCGAATACTTTCCTCGGCAGCGCGCACCATGTGCAGTGCGATCAAACCGCCCAGTGAATGCCCAACCACGATGAGTTTTCCGGTCCCGGCGCGCTCTGCAATCACGGCCAGCGCATCGGTCGCAGCACCTTCGACCGTGCAGAGTGAAGCCGGAACCGCGCCGGTCTGGCCGTGGCCGCGTAGATCCATGGTGAGCAGGCGTGCTTCCGGGTGTGACTTCCGCAGTGCGTTGAACTGTTGGTACCAGGACTCGCCAGCCAGGGTGAAGCCGTGGATAAAGACGATGGTCACAGGTTCTTTGGCGGGCTCGCCTGGTTCAACCTCGTACCAGTGCACCGGAATATCGGTGGTGACAGCATCCGGTTTGTCGCTGGCCTTTCGCTCGTCATCCTTGGCCGCAATGTCGGCTGTGACCGGTGTGGTCTTGATATGTACTACGCCGGTGGCCGTAAGATCAGTCAGGCCTGGTTCACGGGTCTGTGAATGCAGCGCGCCGTGCTCCAGTGCCAGTCGCCGACGCCCCGAACTGGTCAAACGCAGAGCAGCGCTGCGGACGAAAGCTGGAGCCTTGGCTGCTGTGTCACCTACTCGGGTTGCGGCCTTCTGGACGTCGTCAAGCGTCTTGTGCGTCAGTGCGCGGAAGTCCATCGGTACCCCTTAGCTGAGTGCGAGTGCGAGTGCCGTGATGACGGACCAGGCAAGCATCATCTTGCCGGTAAGCCCCAGTACCGGGATGAGCTCCTTGCCCTTCTTATGCATGCGGATTGGCTCGGAGGCCCTCACCCACAGCGGCACGATGAGCAGACCCACCAGCGCCCATGGGTGCCAGAAAGCGATAAAGATACTGGCCAGGGCAGGCATGATGGAGAGAATCTGCCAGACGATGCGGGTGCGGAAGTCGCCCAGGCGAACTGCCAGGGTGATCTTGCCGGTGGCAGCGTCGGTGGGAATATCGCGCAAGTTGTTCGCCAGGTTTACGGCAGAGGACACCGAACCGATACCGATTGCGCAGGCCAGGCCGACCCAGGACAGGGAGCCGGTCTGGGTGAACTCCGTACCGAGCACCGCGACGAGACCGAAGAAGACGAAGACCGAGACCTCGCCAAGTCCGCGATAACCGTAGGGGTTTTTACCGCCGGTGTAGAACCACGCCGCCGCAATGCACAGCGCGCCGACCAGAATGAGCCACCACGCGCTCATCAGAGACAGCGCTACACCGGCAAGACCCGCGACACCAAAGGCGCCGAACGCCGCGTACTTCACAACCTTCGGCTCCACCAGCCCAGAACCAGTCAGGCGCAGCGGGCCCGAGCGGTCATCGTCAGTACCGCGGATGCCATCGGAGTAGTCGTTGGCGAAGTTCACGCCCACAATCAGCGCCCACGCGACAACCAGCGCGAGCACCGCACGTCCCCAGATAATCGGCGCGTGCGTCGATGCCGCTCCGACACCGACGATGACCGGCGCAAACGCATTCGCCCAGGTATGGGGGCGCGCGCCTTCCAGCCAATCGCTTAACGACGCCGTTGCAGGACTCTTTGGTGCTTCAGACATGAATTAATAATAGGACGTGACACCAAATGCCTTGAACTAATGCGGGTTCGAGTGGCTTAAAGGCTGGAGGACACAAGTCCAAAGGCTAAAAGAGCGCCGCGACTTTCTTCCGGTCGACCTTGCCCGGCCCAATTAGCGGTAGGGCCTCCACGCGACGCAGGTCCTTGGGAATCATCCAGTGATTGATTCGCCCGGCGTCTTCAGCATCGCCGAGCCCGTCCATGACATCACCGAGCTCAGCGGTGCCTTCATACGCTGCGACGATAGCGTGGCCGAGCCGTGGGTGTGGCACGCCCACCACACAAGCTCCCGTAACTCCATCGATGGCGAGCAGTTCACGCTCGAGGACTTCGGGGTGCAGTTTCAGCCCGCCGGAGTCGATGATGGTGTCCAGACGTCCCGTGATGACGAGCCGGCCATCGCGGATCTCGCCCGCATCGGAGGTGGCGAACCAACCTGGTTTATGGAAATCCTCGTGACCGGGCGCATTGCGGTAACCGTGTGCAATCATCGGCCCGCCCAGCCAGACGCGACCATTTTCGATGGCGACCTGTGCGCCTTCAATAGGCTGCCCGTCATAGACGCAGCCGCCGGCTGTCTCGGAGGAGCCATAGGTGGTCACGACGTTAATGCCGAGCTCTTCCGCACGTGCTGCCACCTGCGGGTTCAAGGCCGCGCCGCCGACGAGGATGGCGTCGAAGAGGCGCAGGGCTGCCACGCCAAAGGGTTCTTCCATGGCCTTCGCCAGCTGCATGGGAGCTAGCGAAGTGTAGGCGCGGTCGCCGGCACCGGCACCAGTGAGGGCCTCGGCACCGTCAGCGAATGCGGCTACATCAAAACCATCGGTCACATCCACACACACCGGATCCGTGCCCGCGAGCAGCGAACGGATGAGAACCTGCAGGCCAGCGATATGGTAGGCCGGCATCGCCAGCAGCCACTGTCCTTCACCACCGAGCCACTGATGTGTAGCGGTAGCAGAGGAGACCAAGTTATCCACCGTCAGCTGTGCACCCTTCGGTGTGCCGGTGGAACCGGAGGTGCCGACAACAAGTGCGATGGACTCATCAATTGGCTCACCTGCGCGTTGCGAGTTCCGCAAGATTGAGGCTCGCGTGCCGTCGTGAAGCGGAACGGGGAGCAAAGAGACCTCGCCGTCCAGCGCGGCACGGAGGTCGGGCAGGATATCGGTCGAGTCGTGGGGATTGACGGAAAGCAGGCTGAGCGTACGCACAATCCAAACCATAGCCCGTGTTGTGCCGTAGTTTCTGGTGACGAGGCGTGTGAAACGTGAGTGTGGCGGTGGTGACGGGCGGAACAATCGTCGCCGCGGACGCGTTGCGCAGAGCATAGGAAGTCATAGATAGAAAGGCATCGAAGATGGGTTGGTTTTTTGGTAGGTCGGCGGAGCTTGTGCCGGAAGGTGAGGCGCTAAAGGGCGGCTCGCACCCGGTGCTGGAGAATCCGAAGCCGCATGCGGTGCTCGGCACGCCTATTACCGGCCCATGGGAGGATGGCCAGGAGGTTGTCTACATCGGTATCGGCTGCTACTGGGGTGCTGAGAAGCTGTTTTGGGAAACCCCGGGCGTGCTCAGTACGTCGGTCGGGTTCGCCGGTGGCGTGACGCCAAATCCCACTTACCGAGAGTCCTGCACCGGTCGGACCAACCACACTGAGATTGTGGAGGTTGTCTACGACCCGGAGCAGATTAGCTTCGACCAGCTGATCGCGAAGGCCTTCGAGGCCCACGATCCCACTCAGGGCTACCGTCAGGGTAATGATGTCGGCACGCAGTACCGTTCCGCGATTTACACGACGACGCCCGAGCAGGCGCGCCGGGCGCAGGAAATCTCCGATGCGTACGCGCCGAAGCTTGCCGATGCTGGCCTGGGGCCCATTACCACGGAGATTAAGCCACTCGCGGAGACTCCGGCAGGGGAGTACTACCGAGCCGAGGACGAGCACCAGCAGTACTTGTTTAAGAATCCGAACGGCTACTGCCCGGTGCATTCAACCGGCGTGGCCTGCGGGATTTAAAGGCGAAATTTCGTAGAACGCTTAATCGCGATTAGTAAAACTCACTGAGAAAAGTAAGGTGGTTATATCAATCAGATAGTTGAATAGGAGTGAACCCTTGTGGTGAAGCAAGTACTGCGCGTTGCATTTGCTTTTGTCGGCGTAGTCGTCGGCGCGGGCTTTGCGACGGGTCAGGAAATCATGCAATACTTCGTCGCCTTTGGCATCAATGGTGTCTGGGGTGCCGTTCTCTCAGCGGTGATTATGAGCCTGATGGCGATGATCATTTTGCAGCTGGGAAGCTATTTCCAGGCCAGCGAGCACGGCGAAGTTTTCCGACGCGTATCGCATCCCATCTTTTCGCGCGTACTGGACATCGGCGTGATTATCACGCTCTTCGCCACGGGGTTCGTCATGTTCGCCGGTGCGGGTGCCAACATGGAGCAGCAGTGGGGCATCCCCGTGTGGATTGGTGCCGTGATTATGATGCTGGTGACCATCGCGGCTGGTTTCCTCGACGTCGATCGCGTGACCACCGTGATTGGTTCGATTACGCCGTTTATCGTCGGTTTTATCCTGCTGGCCAGTATTTATACGCTGGCGTTTACCGATGCCACCCCAGCCGCGGAGCAGGCAGCTGCCGTTGCGGAAGTCCCGACCACTCTGCCGAACTGGGTTGTCGCCGCGGTGAACTACGTGGGCTTTAACCTGATGGTTGCGGTCTCCATGGCGATTGTTATTGGCGGCAGCCTGTTCAACCCCCGCGCTGCAGGAGCCGGTGGCTTTGTCGGCGGTTTGGTGTACTCCGCAATGCTGCTGATTACCACCATCACGCTGTTCCACACCGTTGGTACTGTCGCAACCGATGCCGTGCCGATGCTCACCGTTATTAACCGCTTGCACCCGTGGCTGGGCCAGGCCATGGCCGTGGTAATCCTTGGCATGATCTTCAACACGGCACTTGGCATGTTCTACGCACTGGGGCGTCGCGTCACCGCAAATCACCCGGAAAAATTCAAGATTGTCTACGTTGCTCTGGTCCTGCTCGGTTTCGCCTTGAGCTTTATGGGCTTCCAGAACCTAATCGGTTGGGTCTACCCAATCCTGGGCTACATCGGTCTTTTGCTCATTACCGTCATGCTCGTTGCTTGGCTGCGCGGTCGTGAGCGTATCAGCGAAGAGACTTCCCGCCGTAAGCGCATCTTCCGCCTTGTTCGCCGTGGTCGGAAGAAGGAAGCTCGCAAGGAAATCGAAGACTCCAACCTCAGCGTCGAAGAGGTCCGTGAGGCTATCGAGGAGTAGGCGGGCTGGCGCGTGGCTGCAGTCAGCGTCGCTGTCAGCTCAGGAATCGGATGGCTTTCAGCGACGTTGCCCGCGCCCAGGCCACGAATGCCCCGGTCACAATGGTGGATACGAGAACCATCAACGGCCACCGCTCGGGGTAATCACGGACCACCCAGGTCCATCCCCATTCCGAGGTCCACCACAGCGGTGAAGCACTGAGGACATCACCGCCAACCAGCACCGCCCAACCGCCGAGCGCGACCGAGGCAAAAATCGCCGCTGCCACACTTCGACGCGCAATCAATCCGGTCACGGCCACAATCATTGCGGCCACAAGAGGCGCGATGACCGCCTGGTACGGCCAAGGGTTGATGTCGGTCTCGCTGCTGGCTTCGCCGCCCGCGCCACTGATAATCACCGCAACCACGAGCACCGGTACGAGAAACGCCATATCCAAGGCAAACAGCCGGAGCGTGATGCTCCCCCGCGAGCGTCGATACATCAGCGCTGGCCAGGCATCAGCTTGCGAGGTCCACGTCATGATGGCGACCACGGTTGCGGCCGTCGGCACGCAGACGAAACTCAGCAACCCCATCGCATACTCCGGGTTCCACACCACACGCACGACCGCAAGCCCGGCAAGCATCAGCGCTGCGAGGCTCCACCAGGTGCGCCAGGGCAGGGTCGCGCTCATGCCATGGCTTAACGACGAAGTGCTGCGTTCCCGGCCCGTCGGCAAGCTGAGAGATTTTCCGTGCGCAGCCAATGCGATGACAAAGAAGCCTAGCCCGAGGAGTAAATGCAGCAGCGCGGGCGGCAGGATGGCAATGTCCCAGATTTCGCTGTCTGCGGGAGCCGTGATGGAATTAGCCTGCACTCCGTGGATAGGTAACGTTGGGCGGATTGCCCAGGTCCACGGGAGAACTTGCCAGTTTGGGCTCATGGCATCCAGTGTTCCTGCGATGGCCCAAGCGATGGCAGCGAGCGGAGCAAGGAAGAGAGCTGCGCGTGGCACAAGGCGCCATAGGGCAAGGCCGAATGCCCAGAACACGAAGAATGACAACGTGTTGAAGATCGTGAATTGCAATGCGGTGCTCACGCTCCGGGCAAGGAGAGTGGCCATCAGTGCGTGGCCGAGGGCCGTGGAGGCGATGACAGTGGCTGCGCGTGCCAGGAGTACCCGAATGCTCGAAATATTGCGCCAGATTAGGCCACCTTGGCGGAGCTTTTCTTCACGTTTTTGGCCAATGACGGACGTAATAGCAGCCAGGGGAGGGAGCAGGATAAGCGAGTAGATGTGGGCGCTCGCCATGGCGGTGGCATCAACGCCTGTAGAAAAGACCATGCTGACCAGAGCGATTGCCACCATGATGATGGGCAGGAACATGGTGAGCGACCACTTCGCCCGCAGTAGTTCGGCGCGGAAGTAGTGTCGCGTAGGAACAGCGCGCGTGTTAAAAGTGCGTGTGTGCGGTTGAGCGCTCATCGGGCAACACCTACTGCGGCAAAGAAAGCCTGCTCGAGGGATTGACCAGCAGCCGCAAAGTCCGTCAGCGGGCCTTCGTAGACCAGCCGGCCACCAGCGAGAACTCCCAGGTGGTCAACACTCTTTTCGACCTCACCGAGCTGATGCGAAGACACCACAACTGCTTTGCCGCTATCGGCGAGATTCCGCAACAAGGTACGCAGGCTCACGATAGCTTCGGGGTCGAGGCCGTTAGTGGGTTCGTCGAGAAGCACAATGTCGGGGTCGGTGAGCAGCGCCATCGCCAGTGAGAGACGAACCTTCATGCCCGTTGAGAAAGCGCGGACACGCTTGTTACCAGCATGAAGCCCGACCAAGTTGAGGACTTCGGCGATACGGCTCCTGTCCGTGCCGGTCAAGTGTGCGTGCACTTTGAGGTTGTCGGTGGCCGAGAGTTGCGGGTAGAACGCCGGGCCATTGATAGAGGCGCCGATGTGGTCTAGGTCGGCAATGGACCACGGGCGTCCCGCAATACTGATTTCACCGGAGTAGGGAACAAGGCCAAGCACAGTACTCATCAGCGTGGACTTACCTGCGCCGTTGAGTCCCAATAGTCCGTAGACCTCACCGGCGCGAACGCTCATGTCGAGACCGTTCAGGACCGGTTCGTTCTTGCCGTAGGCGACGGTGATGTCGCGCAGTTGGAGGAGAGGAGCAGCGGCATCTGCGGAAGGGCCTGGGGTAGGAGTTGGTGCGTTCATGCCTTAAGTAATAGGAGTGCTTGGAGCGGTTCGCGCCCTCCCTGAGGATGAGTTGGTGGAAATATCCTCCCCAGGGAGGAGGCGCTAGCGAGGGTGACGGCACCAGCGAGGAGAATCTAAAGCATCCCGTTTTTCGCAGCCCAAATGACAAGATTCACGCGACTGCGTGAGCCCGTTTTTGTTAGTAGCGCTTTCACATGGGTTTTCACGGTCGTCGTGGCGACCACCAACCTGCGAGCGATCTCATCATTGGAAAGCCCCTGGCAGACGAGGTCCAAAATCTCCTGTTCTCGGGGTGTGAACTGGGTTTCTGCGTCAGTGGGGTCTGAGCCATCGCCATGTGTCGAGGAAGCGCTTGCTGACTGCTCGAAGTGGGTTGTGCGCGGTGAAACGTGTCGCAACACCATTGGCGTCACCTTCGGATCGATGACTCCTTCACCGCGGTGGATACGCATGATGGCCGAAAGTAACTCACGGGGATCGGAGTCTTTGAGTAAAAAGCCTGCGGCTCCAGCCTCTAAAGCGCCAAGTACGAGGGATTCTTCGCGGAAGGTGGTCAGTACCAGGACTTTCGGAGCGGATGCGTGGGTCGCGCCTCCGGACGATGCCCCTCGCACGATTTGCCGCGTGGCCTCGATACCGTCCATCACTGGCATACGAATGTCCATGACGACCACATCTGCGCCGGAGGCAAGACGCACAGCCTCAGCACCGTCGCCCACGGCGCCAATGACTTTCATCTGCGGGTGGGCATCAATAAGCTGCGCAAAAGACTGCCGAATCAGCGCTTGATCTTCAGCGACTAAAACTCGAATTACACCCATTGCTCGTCTTTCTATGCAGTGTCAATAGTTAGACCTGCTTTGGCCAAAGCACTTATAGCTGAATGCTGACGCGGAACATACCGTCGCTTTCACCATAAGTCATCTCGCCACCGAGCTGCGCCACGCGTTCATCCAGACCAATCAGGCCAGCACCAGCTCGCTTCCTGTGTGCCAAGGCGTCGCTCACAGCCCGATTTGCGGTCACCAAATGAACCCGCGCCGGGCTGATATCGGCATCGGCAGATGGGGCAATAGGCGACTCAGTAGGCGATTCAATCGTCAACGTGAACTGACCAGCGCCCGATGAGTGCTTGGCCATATTCGCGGCCAACTCCGTCACTGCCCGCACCAGAGTCAAACGCTTCGCGAGTGGCCAATCCGCCAGCGCCTCATAAGACTCCGGCAGAGTCACCGAAACATCGCGACCCGGCGGACAAACAGCCGCAACCAGACGTGGAATCTCATTCGGGTCAGCGCTAATCTCGCCGCCTTCACGTAGTGCATCGACAAGCGCATGCACATCTCGCAACGATTGTTCTGCGGTCTCGGCAATACCTTCCAGCGTGGTCTTTTCAGCAGCGCGTTCCGCTCGTGAGTCATTCATCTCCGCCAGGTACAGTGCGGTTTGGGCCTGAACTTTAATAGAGGTGAGTCCGTGACCCACGACATCGTGAAGCTCCCGGGACAACTCCAACTTGTTGAGCGCCACGACGTTCTCCAACTCCGCGGCATGTTCCTCGGCGTTGATGCGCAGCCACAGCGGCACTGCGTACGCGCTCGCCGTGATGAGCACCGCGGGCAGACCGAAGACCAACAGCCGTTCCGGAGTAAAACCGAAGGCTGGAACCGCTGGGTTGAGGAAACTGCCAATCAACCCTAAAAAGAGCCCAACTATGCCCCAGGTGCGATTCTGTTCCCACCTGGTCACAGCCCATAACGATAATGGGGCGGCAACAATAATAGGGTCTACCCCAAGGTTCACCGGGGATAGCCACACCAGCAAGGCGAGGCCCGCTAGGGCACTGTATGTAACCACAAACGATGCGCGCACTGCTTTACGACGAAACGCTGCGGCGCCGGCAATCATCGCGGACAGAACCAGATTGGTGACATAAGTGAAGCTCGGGCCATAAGTAAATAGCGGCGTCGTGCTCAACCAACAGCACAGCAGGAAAGCAGCCGCAATAGCGAGATCGGCAGCTGGGAACGAGCCGACGAAGTAACGCACCCGGCTGTGCCAGTCGAGTGGGGCAGGAGTCTGCGCGGTGGCAGACTGCGCGGGTGTAGGAGCAATGGTGCGCTGCATGTGTCTAGGCTAGCGGTCGGTGACTTGCGCGGTTTAGTGTGAGTTTTCCACTTGCCGAAAAGTGATATTGATGCGGCCCTCTTTAAGCCCGCACCCCTCCGGCAAAGTGTCCGGACGAGTCTTGGGCACACCATGAAACGCAAGCCGCTTGGGACCACCAAACACAATCACATCCCCGCTGGCGAGAGTCACGTCATCCCAGGGTTTGTTGCGGTTTTCAGTCCCGCCAATGCGGAACAGGGCCTCGTCACCGATAGAGAGCGACACAATTGGGGCAGGGGAGTTTTCGTTGCGATCCTGGTGCATCCCCATGGTGGCCCCGGGTGGGTAGTAGTTGACCAACGCCATGTCGGGCCGAAAAGTGGCAGGCCACTGGCTGAGGGATTCGTCGTAAAGCGCGGCGGCACGAAGTGCTTCGGTGGCGAGCTGCAGCAGATTGTCAGGCACAGGCGGGACGCGAACGCCGCCTGCGTGCGTGACGTAGCGGTACGGATTCGTGGCCCACATGCGCCCCAGATGCAGCATGAAGACCTGCATCTGACCACTTTTGAGCTGCGGGCGAGTCATGGCCAGGGGAGTGCCGGCAACGTCGCGGGCGATGTCGCGGAGTTGCGTGATGATGCCGGCCTGCCGCTCCAATGGAAGCCACCCCGGAAGATGAACAACTCCCGGCGTGATGCGGGCATCGTCGCGCGGGAGCTGATCGAAGAGCATAGGTCTAGTTTGCCTCTTAACCCGCGATGATTGCGTTAACCGGGCGGGACAGGAACTGCGGACCAATCTTGCCCAGGTAGCGCAGGATAAAGTCCGCTGCCGACACCGAGTAGAAGTGCCGCTGGCGCTCAATGAAGTTCTGCGGATGCGTTGCCTTCCACACGGCATCTGCGACCTGATCCGGCGTGATGCGCACGCCAAGACGGCGGGTCGAACCAGCGGAAACGTCCGCCAGCTTGGTCTTCGCCCACAGCGGCATGATGGCGACGACGCGGATCTTGTCCTTGCGCCATTCCAAATCCAGAGCTTGCGTTAGACCCGAGACGTAGAACTTCGACGCAGAGTACGGCGCGATGTGCGGCTGACCGTAGATACCCGAAGCCGAACCCATGTTGACCAGGTGAGACCCCTTGGTGCGCTTCAGGTACGGATGCGCCGCCTTCGCACCCAGCGTCAGGCCGGTGCAGTTGATGTCCACCTGCGCGTGAATAATCTCCGGCGACTGGTCAGTGATATCGCCATCGCCGATGATGCCCGCGTTATTGTCCAGCACCGTCAGCTTGCCGCCGGTGTGGGAGGTGAAGTCCGCAAGCGCGTCCTCCCACTGCTTAAAGTCCGTCACGTCCAGCTTGCCGACGATTACCTCCGGGCGCTCAGCCTTAAGCTTCGCCAGGGCATCCTCGTTGATGTCGTAGACGCCTACGGTCCAGCCCGCGGCCAGGAACTTCTCGGCCACCGCGCGGCCAATGCCCTGCGCGCCGCCGGAGATGAAAATGGACGGGGAATCAGAAGTAGCCATAGCGCCTCAATCCTGTCTTTTCCTGCTGTTTTTATAAGTGGATAAATGTTATTCGCCAGCTTAGATGAGCATTTGTTGTTTAACAGCGGATTGGGGGAAACGCGCCCTGATTACAAACGCGCCCTCTACACTGGCCACCATGAAACCCCTGAAGATTCCACCAGGTCCCGGCATCCCAAAGGGCCTCGTCATCCCCGCGGCGGAACTCACCGAACGCTTCGCGCGCTCCGGTGGACCGGGCGGTCAGGGCGTTAACACCACCGACTCCAAGGTGCAGCTATCGGTCGATATTGCCGAGCTCACCGTGCTTTCCGACGTCCACCGCCGCCGCGCTCTCCAGAACCTTAGCCACCGACTCGACGGCACGACACTCACAGTGTCCGTCACCACCCAGCGCTCCCAAGTGCGCAACCGCGCGGAAGCCCGGCGTCGCTTGGCGGAACTCATTCGGGAAGCCGTGCAGCCACCGCCTCCGAGACGCCGGCGGACTCGACCAAGTCGGGCCTCGATTGCCCGTCGTAAAGCGCAGAAGCAACGCCGCTCTGAGCTCAAAGCCAGCAGGCGCCGACCCAGCTCCTACTAGGGGAATATGGGATTTTCACGCATTCGTTGCAATATAGAGGAATGAGCGAAAATCAGGCCCCTACCGAAAAGGCAGCTGAAGCCGTCGCGGAGTTCAACCGCGTGCCCTCGATCCTGTCCATCCAGTCGCATGTGAGCTACGGCCATGTGGGTAACTCCGCTGCCGTTTTCCCGCTGCAGCGCGCAGGTTTTGAAGTGTGGCCGGTCCACACCGTCGATTTCTCCAACCACACCGGCTATGGCCAGTGGCGCGGCCCGATGATTCCGGCCACGGATGTGCGCGAGGTTATCAAGGGTATCGATGAGCTGGGCAAGCTTGACGACGTCGATGCGATTATCTCTGGCTACCAGGGCGGTAGCGATATTGCGGATGTCATCATCGAGGCCGTGGCGCTGGCCAAGGAGCGCAACCCGAAGGCCATTTACTCGTGTGACCCGGTGATGGGAAATGCCAAGAGTGGCTGCCACGTCTCGGATGACATTCCGCCGCTGCTGCGCGACAAGGTCGTGCCGGTGGCAGACGTGATTACGCCGAACCAGTTTGAGCTGGGATACCTGACAGGCCGCGAGGTCAGCGACCTGGAGTCCACCATTGCGGCAGCCCATGCTGCTCGTGAGATGGGCCCGGAGGCCGTGCTGGTCACCAGCGTGCTGCGTCCGGAGCGCAAGGAGGGCGAGATTGAGATGCTCGCCGTCAACGGTTCGGGCGCATGGCTGGTGGCGACACCGTACCTGCCGCTGAAGCGCAACGGTTCCGGTGATGTCACGGCCGCGCTGTTCGCGGGTAACCTGCTGCGTGGTCGCGGTATTGACGGTGACCTTTCGGTCGCACTGGGCAACACAGCGGCCAGCATCTTTGAACTGCTGAAGGTCACGCACGAGTCCGGCTCTGGCGAGCTGGAGCTCGTTCGTGCGCAGGAGGCCTACGTCAACCCGGAGCAGCGGTTTGAGGTTACGAAGGTTCAGTAGGGCTGGGGTGCAGTAGGGCTGGGGGGCTCAGCCCCCGCGCCTAGTAATAGAACGGGAATTCTTCCCAGTTCGGGGCACGCTTCTCCAAGAACGCTTCCTTGCCCTCGACGGCTTCGTCGGTCATGTAGGCCAGGCGAGTAGCCTCGCCCGCGAAGACCTGCTGGCCCATCAGGCCGTCGTCGGTTAGGTTGAAGGCGAACTTCAGCATGCGCTGCGCCGTCGGGGACTTACCGTTGATCATGCGACCCCACTCGACCGCGACATCTTCCAACTCAGCGTGGTCGGCGACCTCGTTCACGGCGCCCATGCGGTGCATGGTCTCAGCGTCGTAGGAGCGGCCGAGGAAGAAAATCTCGCGGGCAAACTTCTGACCAACCTGCTTTGCCAGGTAGGCCGAGCCATAGCCGGCGTCGAAAGATCCCACGTCAGCGTCGGTCTGCTTAAAGCGGGCCTCCTGGCGCGATGCGAGCGTCAGGTCACACACCACGTGCAGGGAGTGTCCGCCACCTGCGGCCCAACCGTTGACCACGGCAATGACAACCTTCGGCATAGTGCGAATTAGGCGCTGCACCTCCAGGATGTGCAGGCGACCTCCCTCGACCTTGGCTCGCGCGGTATCGATGGTGGATGCGTCCGCGGTGGCGTCGTCATGCTCGTGAGACGTTGCGTACTGGTAACCGGAACGACCACGAATGCGCTGGTCGCCGCCCGAACAGAATGCCCAGCCACCGTCCTTGGTGCTCGGGCCGTTACCGGTCAGCAGCACAACGCCGACATCCGGAGTGCGACGCGCGTGGTCGAGCGCGCGGTAGAGCTCATCGACGGTATGCGGGCGGAATGCGTTACGAACCTCCGGGCGATCAAACGCAATACGCACAATGCCGTTCTCGCGGCCCTCGCCGACGTGGCGGTGGTAGGTGATGTCGGTCAAATCCTCAAAACCATCAACCGTCTTCCACTGCTCGGGGCGGAAGGGGTTATCGGTCGAGTACTTCGCGGTATCAGTCATGGCTTCCAGCATAAAGGTCTCTAGCATGAGGGGTATGTCTGTGTCCGCTGCGCCCAACATCCAGTTTCCGCCAATCGATGGCATTCTCGACCGCGCCCACGTCGTGGCGCTACCCATGGCGGTGAAATTCCGCGGCGTCACCACCCGCGAGGCACTCCTCATCGACGGCCCCGCCACCTGGGGCGAGTTCGCGCCCTTCCTGGAGTACGAGGCGCCCGAAGCTGCCGCGTGGCTGCGCTCGGCCATCGAATGCGCATACGTTGGCCTGCCCACCCCGAAGCGCGAGTTTGTCGAGGTCAACGCCACCATCCCCGCCGTCACGCCCGAGCAGGTGCCGGAGGTCGTGGGGCGTTACCCCAGGTGTCGCACGTTCAAGGTCAAGGTCGCAGAGAGCGGCCAATCGCTTAACGACGACATCGAGCGCGTAGCCGCCGTCCGCACCTCAGTGGCCGAAGCCTATGGCTATGAACCTGTGGTGCGGGTGGATGCGAATCGTGGCTGGTCGGTGGAGCAGGCCATCCGCGCCGCCCATGAGTTGGGCCCGCTGGAATATATGGAGCAGCCAGTTGCGACTGTCGCCGAGCTTCGCGAGGTCCGCGACGCAGTGGGGGAGTTTTGCCCGATTGCTGCCGATGAGTCGATTCGCAAGGCCGAGGATCCGTATTTGGTTGCGCGCGAACAGGCGGCGGACGTGGGCGTAATGAAGGTCGCACCGCTTGGCGGGCCACGCCGTTTGCTTCGGTTGGCCGAGGAGCTGGCGATAAAGGTGACCGTCGCCAGCGCCTTGGACACCGGTGTTGGCATGGCCGCGGGATTGTTCACGGCGGCGGCCCTGCCTGCCACCGAGCTGCAGCCGGAGCCAAACGCGGCGGGTTTGGCCACGTCGTCGCTGTTTATTGAGGACGTCATCGAGCCCCGGCCACTTATCGATGGCCGTCTGCCCGTCACCAACCCCGCGCCCGACCCTTCCCGCCTGGCCGAGCTCGCCGCGCCGGGTCCCCGCCGCGATTGGTGGTTCGACCGTCTCCGCGCGGCGTATGTGCACCTGTAGCGGCGCAGTGCAGTGGCGCAGTGCAGTGGCGGCTCACGATCTGCTCCAACTCACGGAGCATCCAGAGATACTGACCCCGTTTATGACACTTTGAGTTCGAAAAACGGCTCCAAACTGTCATAAACGGGGTCAGTAACTCCCAACGAGCCCGATATCCGGCCTGACAAGTAGCCTATTGAGTGTGAACGACAACCAGGACACCTCCCAGACTTCGCACGCTCAGGGCGCCAACATCACCAATGCCGCCGGCACCGATGCTGGCACCCCAGCCTCGGCAACCGACGCCACGCCCCACACCTCCGCAGCCCATACAGCCCCCACGGCCCCATCCGCAGTGGTAGCGGGCCTCATCGTCGATGAGCTGCTGCGTCTCGGCATGGTCGATGCCGTAGTGTGCCCGGGTTCCCGGTCCGCCCCGCTGGCCCGCGCTCTGGTCCAGGCCGCCGATGCGGCGAAGGTCCGCCTCCATGTGCGCATCGATGAACGCTCCGCCGCCTTCCTCGCCCTCGGCCTGGCCTCGCGCACCCGCAAGGTGACCCCGGTAATTACAACGTCCGGCACGGCGGTGGCGAACCTCGTTCCCGCCATGGTGGAAGCCACCGCGTCGGGTATTCCGCTGCTGGCACTGACCGCTGACCGCCCCGCGCATTATCGCGGCACCGGCGCGAACCAGACCATCGTCCAGGACCGCCTGTTCGCCGATGCTTCCGTCGTCGAGTTCGATCTGGACGGCACCGCCCCGGTCACGAAGGCCACCGCCGCGCAGATTCGTGCCCGCATCGACCGCGTCGTCGCTGCCATGGCATCCGGCGCCGGCCACCTCAACGTTCGTTTTGTCGAACCGCTCGTGCCTGGCGACGACTCCGTCGCCGACATCCCCGAGGGCCGCGCAGACGGCGGCCCCTGGACCACGATTGCGCCTACCAACAGCAACAACGTCGGCGCAGCTGCCATCGCAGCCCACTCAGCCAACTCGGCCCCTACCAGCCCGGCCGACGCAGCTAGCACAGCCACAATTGACATCAGCCGCCGCACACTCGTGATTGCGGGCTCGAATGCCCCGCATCTGCCAGAGTTGGAGGATTTGCCAACCATCGCTGAGCCGAATGCATATGCGCCGGCGCACCCGGTTCACCCGCTTGCGGCGGGTACTTTTGCGCAGATTCCGCCGGAGCAGATTGTATTAGTCGGCAGGCCGACGCTGCACCGAGGAATCTCTAAGCTGCTGGCCAATCCTGATATCGAGTTGACGGTTGTCTCGGATGCGGAAAACCACGGCTTTGGAGTGGAGTTCCCGGATGTGACAGCGAACGCAAGGGCCGTCGTAAAGCATGTGCAGACTGTGGGGGACCAGGACCCGCAGTGGACGAAAATCTGTGAGGCCGCCAGCGAATTGGCGGTGAAGTCCGTGCGGGAGACGCTTACCGAGTCGATTGAAGCGGAGGAGCCACTGACCGGATTTCATGTAGCGGCGGCTCTGACGGATAGCCTGCGCACGGGTGACAATGTGGTGTTAGGCGCGTCGAACCCGGTGCGCGATGCGTCGTACACGGGCCTGCCTTTCCCGGGGGTGAACACGTATGCGGGACGAGGTGCCGCGGGCATCGACGGCACGGTGGCGACGGCGATTGGTATTGCGCTGGCGTCCGACCGCGAGCATGCCGACGAGATCCGCCCGCCAAGGACGATTGCGCTCATGGGGGACCTGACGTTCCAGCACGACTCCGCAGCGCTAGCGATTGGGCCGCTGGAGCCGAGGCCGGAAAACCTCACCATCGTGGTGGCCAATGATGCCGGTGGCGGTATTTTCGAGACGCTGGAAGCGGGCAGCCCGGCTCTGCGGGGAAGCTTTGAGCGCATCTTCGGCACCCCGCAGGACGTGGATTTTGAGGGCATCTGCCAGGCTTACGGGGTCGAGCACGTGCGCGTTGACCGCCTCCCAGATCTGCTCGCGCAGCTGCACCCGGATACCGACGTCGACGGCATTCGCGTCATCGAGGTGGCGACCACGCGTGCGACACGTCGGCAGTTGCATCACAAGCTGGCATACAATGCGGAGATTGGGGTGCTGGACAAGCACTAGCTGGACAAGCACTAGCTGGGCAAGGCTCGCTGGACAAGAACTAGCTGGCCGGCAGCATCAGATTAGAGCTGGAAACAATCAAGGACAGAAGAATAAGGAGGTCGCGACCGTCATGCAGTGGAAAACTGCCCTGGCCAATTGGCCGCGCTTCCTTCGTCAGGTGCTGCTCTTTGTAATTATTTGCCTGTTACTTTCGTGCCTGGCCATGGTGGTTGGCTGCTTCATTAATGACCGCAATATCGAGTCGAACATGGGGCAGTCCGTAGCCAATGTGCGCTCGGTCGAGCTTCTTCGCACCACGGTCGATTTCGTCGACGAGAATGGTGACTTTCAGTCGCCACCAACCGGCTTGCTCTATCCCGTTGGTCTGGAAGAGGGGCAGCGCGTCCGCGTCGAATACGACCGCACTGACCCCAATGTCGTCCGCGTCGCCGGACGCACTTGGACGCTGTCGCTTCTCCCGGCTGCCAGCATCGCTGTGGTTGCGTTTATCGTCGTCGCGCCGTTGTGGTGGTTGTCGTTGCGCGCAACCCGTCGTTTACAAAGAGATCCCCAAAAGGTAAACAGAGGGTCACTTTCGCTTTCCGACGAGATGGAAAACTAGCACCATGCGCGTTGCCATCATTGCTGAAAGCTTCTTGCCCAACATCAATGGAGTGACAAACTCCGTGCTGCGGGTGTTGGAACACTTACGCCGTGAGGGGCACGAGGCGCTGGTGATTGCGCCGGGTGCTCGGGACTGGCAAGAAGAAGCAGAGTTCTACTGCGACTACCGCATTGAGCGTGTGCCCACCGTGATGGTGCCGTTGATTGATTCGCTACCGATTGGTGTGCCGAACCGCAGGGTAGCGTCGGCGCTGACGCAGTTTAAGCCGGACGTGGTTCACCTGGCCTCACCGTTTGTGCTCGGTGGTGCGGGCGCGCTGACCGCCAAGGCGCTGGGCATCCCGGCTGTGGCTATCTATCAGACGGACGTTGCGGGTTTTGCCAAGAACTACAAGTTGGCGGGGCTCTCCACGGCCGCGTGGTTGTGGACGCGCGTGATTCACAACTCCTGCGCCCGAACGCTGGCGCCGTCGTCACCGACTATTGAGGACCTGCAGAATCACAAGATTCGTGACGTCTACCGCTGGGGTCGTGGTGTTGATGCGGTTCGCTTTACTCCGACAAAGCGTAGTGAAGAGCTCAGGAAGCAGTGGAGCCCGGAGGGCAAGCCGATTGTTGGTTATGTCGGCAGGCTGGCGGCGGAGAAATCCGTGGAGCGGCTGGCAGCGCTGAACGGCCGCGATGATATCCAGGTGGTCATTGTTGGTAATGGCCCGGAGCTGCCGAAGCTGCAGAAGCAGATGCCGAATGCCGTCTTTACCGGGCAGCTCACCGGCGATAAGTTGGCAGCGGCATTCGCCAGCCTGGACGTGTTCGTCCACACCGGTGACTTTGAAACCTTCTGCCAGGCCGTACAGGAAGCCCACGCTTCCGGTGTTCCGGCCATCGCTCCGAACGCAGGTGGCCCGCGCGACCTGATTACTAACGATGTCAACGGCTATCTGCTGGAGCCCAAGACTTTCACCCGCGATCTGTCTGAGGCGGTCGACAAGCTGCTGCTCGTCGACGATGAGCTGGCTCGCAAGCAGCTGCGCAACCGCTGCCGCGACACCGTGACCGAACGTACCTGGGGAGCGCTGTGTGCAGACCTTGTTCGCCACTATGAGGAGGTTTCTGGGGTCTCCGCGGCCGAGACGTCAAGCAAGGTCGCAGCAGATACGATGGACGCTTCCCGTACAGGTGCTGCTACGCGTCAGAAGTCGGTCGCGTAATCTGGACAGCGTGTCTAGGGCTGATTTAACGAAAAATCCCAGCGAAGTCGCCTCGATGTTCGACGGCGTGGGAAAGAATTACGACATCACCAATACCGTGCTCACCGGTGGTATTGACCACTACTGGCGCGTGCGCACGGCAAAGCGCCTGAACCTGCAGCCTGGCCAGAAGGTTCTCGACCTGGCCGCCGGTACGGCTGTTTCCTCAGTGGAGTTGGCAAAGTCTGGCGCGTACGTCGTTGCCTGTGACTTCTCCCGAGGCATGCTCAAGGCCGGTGCGCACCGCAATGTTCCCAAGGTCTGCGGTGACGGCATGAAGCTGCCATTCCCGGACAACACCTTCGACGCGGTGACCATCAGCTTCGGTCTTCGCAACATCGTGGACTACAAGGCGGGCCTCGCCGAACTAGCCCGCGTGACCAAGCCCGGTGGCCAGCTAACAGTCTGTGAGTTCTCCACCCCTGTGGTGCCAGTGTTTAGCACTTTCTACAAGGAGTACTTGATGCGGGCACTGCCGCAGATCGCCAAGGTCGTCTCCTCGAACCCGGAGGCCTACGTGTACTTGGCGGAGTCGATTCGCGCCTGGCCAAATCAGCCGCAGCTCGCCCGCGACATCAATGCCTCGGGCTGGGAGGATGCTGGTTGGCAGAATCTCACCTTTGGCATCGCGGCGCTGCACTCGGCAACCAAGCCCGCGCAGTAGCTCGCGAGCTCGCAATCGGGCTGGGGCGCGGGGCCCGTCGTAAAGCAGTTTTTACCGCCAGGGCTGGCGTCCAAACCACTTATCGGAGGCCAGCGCCGCCTGCCCCGAAGCGCGCCACAGTCGCGCTACCACATCCCGGTCGTGTTCCGTGACCAGGTTTCCCATCAGGCGTGCGGCAACACCCATGAACTGGCCGCCCCACGGGGCGCCGATGGTTATCGGGCCGACGGTCGGCAGGAAGCTCGGGTACGTCAACGTCAGTGCCAACTTGCGAGCCAGCGAGAAGCCGGTGCCGTAGTGTTCGCGAAGCAGGGCGGGCCAGGAGTGAGTCAGCCCATCGCGACCCGCACCAATCGAACTCATCAGCTCCACCGCTAGCCGCGCCGACTCCATGCCGTAGTCAATGCCCTCGCCGTTGAGCGGGTTGACCAGGCACGCAGCATCACCGAGCAACGCCCAGTTCGGCCCCGCCACATTCGACACGGCACCACCCATCGGTAGCAGCGCCGACGTCACGTGCTCCGGTTCGCTCATCTGCCACTGCTCACGCACCTGCCCGTGGTACTCGCGTAGCAACTTCTTCACGTTCGCGCGCGCCGGGCGTGCCGACGTCGCCAGCGCCCCGCACCCCACGTTCGCCCGGCCTTCTCCCAGCGGGAAAATCCAGCCATAGCCCGGGTGCGTCTGCCCCTCGGAGTCGCGCAGTTCCAGGTGCGAGTGAATCCAGCCATCCGCTACGTCCGCGCTGTCGAAGCTGACGTATGACCGCGCGGCCACGCCAAAGACGCTGTCGCGATGCCACGCACGCCCCAGCTGCTTACCGACGGTACTTCGGACCCCATCGGCCACGAGCAGCCAGCGGGCCGAGATGGTGTGTGGCTTGCCTTCGCGGTCGGAAAGTTCCACCTCGCGCACGCCGTGACCCCGCGTGCCACCACTGCTTAGCGCTCCGAGAACCACCTTCCGCGCAGTGACCCCATCAAAGACTTGTGCTCCGGCATCAGCGGCGGCATTGAGCAAGAAAGTGTCGAGCTCAACACGCGGCATCGCGGATCCGACAGCGGGAAAAGTGCCGGAGGCATCATCTGGCCAAGGTGCGGTGATGGAGCCGCCGAAGCCGTGCAGCTTGAGTCCGCGGTTACGGTTGCGGCGCAGGAGCTCGTCGTCAAGCCCTAGGCGATGTAGCTCAGCGATAGCGCGAGGAGTGAGTCCGTCGCCACAAGTCTTGTCGCGCGGGAAGCGCTGCGAGTCGACCACAGTGACCGAAAAACCGGCGCGGGCGGCGTGAATTGCGGCTGCGGAGCCGGTGGGGCCAGCGCCAACAATGAGCACGTCAGTGCTGCTGGGTAGAGCGACGGCGCCGTCGAACGTGGGGGAAACTCGCGAAATCGGGCTTGAGGTCATTGCCCCAGCGTATAACGACGTTGAAACAAATATGGGAACTGGTCTGCTAGCCACTATGCTCGTAGGGTAGTTTATTTAGCAGTTTCTTATCTTTTATCGTCAGTTAGGCAGGTCTCGAATGCGTACTGGAGACTACTCCGGGCTTAGTTCCGGAAGTGCTCAGGGCACTGGTGAGCACACCGCCACTAGTTCTCACTTCGTTGATGAGGCGCTGGAAGCAACAATCACCGAGGGAATGCGCAAGAGCGAGGACCTCCTGATTACTGAGCTGGGGCGCGGCGAGGACTTCCTAGCCGAGCGGGTTTCCCACCTAGCTCAGGCTGGTGGTAAGCGCTTCCGCCCAATGTTTACCATGCTGTCCGCGCAGTTCGGTGAGCAGCCCGAGAGCGATAACGTCATCACGGCTGCGACTGTGCTGGAGTTGACGCACCTGGCGACGCTCTACCACGACGACGTTATGGATGAAGCGGACAAGCGTCGCGGTGTGCCCTCCGCAAACTCGCGCTGGGACAACACCGTCGCCATTCTGGCCGGTGACTACCTCTTCGCTGCTGCATCCCGCCTGCTGGCGGAGCTCGGTTCCGAGAGCGTAGCCCACTTCGCCGAGACCTTCGGTGTTCTTGTCACAGGTCAGATGCGTGAGTGCCTCAACGACTTGGACCTGCCGATTGAAGAGCGCATCGAGCGCTACCTGAAGGTCATTGCCGAAAAGACCGGTGTGCTCATCGCATCGGCTGGTTATCTCGGTGCCTATCACGCCGGTGCGTCCGCCGATATTTCCAACGCACTGCGCCGCTATGGCGAACTAATCGGCATCGTTTTCCAGATCGTCGACGACATCATCGACATCTCCTCCAACACAGATCAGTCCGGCAAGACTCCGGGCACTGACTTGCGCGAGGGCGTCTTCACGCTACCGGTTCTCTACGCGCTGCAGGAGGACACCCCAGCCGCTGACCGTCTCCGTGAGATTCTCGTCGGCCCAGTCTCCGAGGACGCGCTTGTCGACGAGGCCCTCGAGCTCCTGGCTCAGACCAACGGCGTGGCTCGCGCGATGGAGAAGGTCAATGAACTGCTGGATGAGTCCGACCGCGTCATCGCTGACCTTCCCGACTGTGCGGCCAAGGATGCTCTGCGTCACGTTGCTCGCTACACCGTGGAGCGCGTGGGGTAGTGGATTGAGCTCCACTGTCGAGACGAACCTAGGGGCGAGCTCTGCTGAGAGTTGGGCCCTGCTGGGGGTGAGCCCTGCTGAGGGGTGAATCCAAGTAGGAAAATGTCCTCCTTACCTGCCGATTTGTGTAAATGACAGAGTAGTGGGTAGCATTCCATTCGCACCGTTTAAGAGTGCACGCCAGATTGCCCGAGCGGCCAAAGGGAGCGGATTGTAAATCCGTCGGCATTGCCTTCGTTGGTTCGAATCCATCATCTGGCACAGTGAAATCACCGCGAGATTTTTCTCGCGGTGATTTTTTGTTTGTAGGAGCTGTTGGTGGGGATACGGGGCAGGGTTCGGGCTAGGGGTTCGGGCTAGAGGTTCGGGCTAGGGGCGGCCACCCATCGATGAGCTATTCACTTATGGTTCCGCTGGGGCTCATCGATAAGTGAATAGATTATCCATAAGTGCGCGCCAAAATGTCAGCAAACGTGACAAGAAATACCGCTGCCTACCTGCTGATTTGTGCTCAGTGGTGATTTCGGGTTAATCTTTGCAAGGCTTCACGGAGAGCACAGAGCGAAACGAAGCGGTCAACAATTGGCCACGGAGTTACGTGCTGAGTTCAATGGATGCTGATGCCCCCTTAGCTCAGTCGGCAGAGCGTTTCCATGGTAAGGAAAAGGTCGACAGTTCGATTCTGTCAGGGGGCTCTGTTCTTTTATACGGACTTATGTCCGGTAGAGAATAGGGGCGATGTAGCTCAGATGGTGAGAGCGCACGACTCATAATCGTGAGGTCGGGGGTTCGATCCCCCCCATCGCTACTACGGACAGTGATGTTCGTCGAACCCCGCCTTGATTATGCAGCAATGCAGTAAGGTGGGACATTGTCAGCTAAGGGCTGGAAAGCTCTTTTGCTGGTGGTGAAGGGGCGTGGCTCAATTGGTAGAGCAGCGGTCTCCAAAACCGCAGGTTGCAGGTTCGAGTCCTGTCGCCCCTGCAAGTACCCGTCATCCAGGGCGTATGAAAATGCGTCTGGGTGGCGGGTTTTTCGTTTATATTCGGCGGCGGTGGGTCAATGCGAGTTACTGACTGCGGTTATGTCAAAAATGGCTCGAAAAATGGCTTGAAAGTGTCATAAACTCGCACAGTTTCACATTTGCAGCCCGTAGTCTGGTGGGTCGTCCTTTTTGCAGCCCAAGCTTGCAGCACGAGCGAGCAGTCCAGGCTTGCAGCACGAGCTAGGGCGAAGCAGCAGTGAAGCGGCCGTCAGTGAGTATCGCTGCGGCCAGCAGCGGAATCGAATCTCGAAGCCTGCGGTTCCCACGAAGCGCATTTCTTCGATAGTGTGGATAATCGGCTAGAATTTACGCACTGAACCAGACTTGCTCTGCACAGTGGGGGCTCGGCTCCGGAGATTGTCCCTGGAGTTTGCTCTTGAAGAATTCACGTTTGAGTTTCACTGTGCAGTATCTTTAGGTCTCATATGCACGAAGTAGCGAAGGAGCATCGTGTCTGAGGAAAACCAGACTTTCCAGGCGGCGGCTCGCCCGTCCGGTAAGCGCCAGGCGACGGGCGCGCAGACCACCGTGTCGAAGAAGCCTGCGCGTGAGAAGGAGACCAACGAGCTTTCGACTCGTAACCCTTTGGTTTTCATCAAGCAGGTTGTTGACGAGCTGCGCAAGGTGATTTGGCCGACCGGCCGCCAGATGGTCACCTACAGCATCATCGTGATCCTGTTCCTGATTGCCATGATTGCTCTCGTGTGGGGTGTGGACACGCTGGCCGGTCTGGGTGTCCGATCGGTGTTGGGCAAGTAATCGGTTATACTGTTTCGCAGTGATGCTTTTCATCCCGCCTCCGAGTTCCGGACGGCGGGATTATTCGTTAGCGCAGCTGGTGTCTTGCTGTGCGAAGTGATTGCGGATGGCATATTGGCTCTTAAGACTCTTTGAGCGAAGATGCCAATGTCGCGAACCGTTGATGTAGATACAAGAGGGGTTAGCACGACATGAATGATGGTCAGAATATTTTCTCCGACGCCCAGTCCGCGGATGCTGCCGCAACTGAGCAGGATGCGCAGGGCGCACCGGCTCAGGTAGAAGCTCCGGCCGAGGGTGCAGCCGCAGCCGACGCAGCCGCAGCTAACACTGCCGCAGCAGAAGCAGCGCCGGCAGAGGAGACCGCCGCTGACGCTGAGGCGCAAGCAGCTGCTGACGCAGACGCCGAGTACCGTAAGCGCCTGCGCGAGTTCCAGCGTGAGCTCAAGCGTCGTCCGGGCGACTGGTACATCATCCAGTGCTACTCCGGCTACGAGAACAAGGTGAAGACCAACCTGGAAATGCGTGCCCAGACCATGGGGGTCGATGAGCAGATTCACGAGGTCATCGTTCCGGTTGAGGAAGTCGAAGAGCGCAAGGACGACGGCAAGAAGAAAATCGTTAAGCGCAAGCTGCTGCCGGGCTACGTTCTGGTCCGCATGAGCCTGGATGACCCGTCCTGGTCCGTCGTCCGCGACACCCCGGGTGTTACTTCCTTCGTCGGTAGCGAGGGTCAGCCGTCCAAGGTCAAGATTCGTGAGGTCGCTAAGTTCCTCATGCCGAAGGAGACCATCACCGCGGACGCCGCTGAGGAAGCTGCAAATGCCGACGGTGAGCTGGCTGTCGCAGCGGCTCCGCAGGCAGAGAAGAAGGCCGTAGCCATCGACTACGAGGTCGGCGAGTCCGTCACCATCCTGTCCGGCCCGTTCGCATCTGTGGCTGCGACCATCTCCGAGATCGACCCGGACACCGGCCGCATGAAGGCCCTGGTTTCCATCTTCGGCCGTGAGACCCCGGTCGAGCTGGGCATCGATGAGGTCGAGAAGCTGAACTAGGCCTCGCACTAAGCGGACCTCGCACTAAGCCGGGCGGCAAGCCAAGCGCCGAGCAAAGGCACCAGCTAGCTCTCTCGAGCAACCAATCTGGTAACGGATTTTGATGCACGCCATACGCTGCGGTAACGTAGCCAGGCGTGCATTTTTGTGCCTTGAGCACAGATGTGCCAAGTAATTCGTATCCCCGGTGGCTGGCACCAACTCGATGACCAGCGCCAGCGGCCATGATGGTCGTGGGCGCAAGGGTCGTCGTAAAGCGTCGGCATCCGGACGGGGTGAGTCGCCTTTTCATCGGGGCGGCGTGCCCCGGTAACTAGGAAGTAGGTTAATCCGATGGCTCCGAAGAAGAAGCTTTCTGCGATCATTAAGCTGCAGATCCAGGCTGGTCAGGCTAACCCGGCTCCGCCGGTTGGTCCGGCACTGGGTGCCCATGGTGTCAACATCATGGAGTTCTGCAAGGCTTACAACGCAGCAACTGAGAACCAGCGTGGCAACGTTGTCCCGGTTGAAATCTCCGTCTACGAAGACCGCTCCTTCACCTTCGTTCTGAAGACCCCGCCGGCAGCTAAGCTGCTGCTGAAGGCCGCTGGCATTCAGAAGGGCTCTGGCGTTCCGCACACCAACAAGGTCGGTTCCGTGACCTGGGAGCAGTGCAAGGAAATCGCCGAGCTGAAGAAGCCGGACCTGAACGCTAACGACATCGAGATGGGTGCACGCATCATCGCCGGTACCGCTCGCTCCATGGGCATCACCGTCGAGGGCGCTAAGTAAACCGTCAGCGTTTAGCTGCACCTTCATCAAGTGGTAGGGCCAGCTTCGGCCCGCTAAACACCACAATCCAACCATTTCACTTAATTGAGATTGGACTTTTCATGAGCAAGAACTCTAAGGCATACCGCGCCGCCGCCGAGAAGATCGACGCCGGCCGCATCTACTCTCCACTCGAGGCCGCTAACCTGGCCAAGGAGACCTCCTCCAAGAACTACGACGCCACGATTGACG
This sequence comes from Corynebacterium amycolatum, assembly GCF_016889425.1. Classification (NCBI taxonomy): domain Bacteria; kingdom Bacillati; phylum Actinomycetota; class Actinomycetes; order Mycobacteriales; family Corynebacteriaceae; genus Corynebacterium; species Corynebacterium amycolatum. The sequence continues at coordinate 289,161 of NZ_CP069513.1, read as the reverse complement.
TTGCTATCCGCCTGGGCGTTGACCCGCGCAAGGCTGACCAGCTGGTTCGCGGCACTGTCTCCCTGCCGAACGGCACCGGTAAGACCGTTCGAGTCGTCGTTTTCGCCGCTGGCGAGAACGCCACCAAGGCTGAAGAGGCCGGCGCTGACTTCGTCGGTTCCGAGGAACTGATCGAAAAGATTCAGGGTGGCTGGACCGACTTCGATGCTGCAATCGCGACCCCGGACCAGATGGCCAAGGTTGGTCGCGTGGCTCGTATCCTCGGCCCGCGTGGTCTGATGCCGAACCCGAAGACCGGCACCGTTACCCCGGATGTCGCTAAGGCTGTCACCGAGATTAAGGGCGGTAAGATTTCCTTCCGCGTTGATAAGGCTGCAAACCTGCAGGCTGTTATCGGTAAGGCTTCCTTCGACGCCGAGAAGCTGGCCGAGAACTACGGTGCGCTTATCGACGAGCTGATGCGTCTCAAGCCATCCGCTGCTAAGGGTAAGTACCTGAAGAAGATCACCGTCTCCGCCACCAATGGCCCGGGCATCCCGGTTGACACCAGCGTGATCAAGGACTACACCGCCTAAATCAGCATCAGCCGATAGGCGAGTGTGCTCTTCACAAGTCGCTCGAGGGTGACTCAGAGCCAAGCTCTTTAAAACCGCCGCCACGCGCACTTTCTCCCGGTGTGTGAGGCGGCGGTTTTGCATTCTCATAAGGGATACCGATAGCGCGGTGGGGGTTTGGGCGCGGTAGACGTCGTAAAGCGAATTGCTAATCCAAAGAACTAATCGAGCCGAAATGGACTCACAGCCAAAGTTTGTTGCTTAAAATCGCGACTATGACGTTGATTTTGGAACCCGAAGAAGGGCTGGAGGCGCTTGGCGAGATTAATCGCCTGGCGCAGCTCGACGACGGTTCCGGAATTATTGAACCGCAGCTCATCTCGTACCTCGACTCGTTGGGCGACGACGCCTATGACATGCCTTGCCTGCGCATCGCGGGGCAGACGCTGCTGGGCGAGGTACTGACGGGGCTAGGGGAGGACGAGCGCGTAGCTGAGGTGCTTCGCCGCAATATCCAGGATTCTGTGGTGCTTGCGGGGATGAGCGAGGAGGAAGCTCTGCAAGCTCGGGCGGCGCAGGTCGTGGTCGTGCGGTTGCTGCGCATCATTGCGCGGATGGAGGCCGTGGAGCTTCGCAACGCCGTGGCGCAGCAGTGCCTGGCATCGCAGATCCCGCCGGTCGTGCGTGTGGCATTGACACTCACCGTGGATATTCTCGATGCCGCCAGGTTGGACGCGCATCCCGACGACATGGTGCGCGTAGTACTCGACTATGCAGACCAAGTGCTCTGGCTTGCCGACGATGACCTGAATGCGTACTTTGCCGAGCTCGAGATGATTGTGCAGCAACGTGAGAAGGACCTGGAGTTCGGCCGCTTTGGAGAGCCTGGTGCGGCGCGCTTTGGATAGGCGATTTGATTAATTGCCTGGGTCTGGTATAGAGTTTCTTCACGAAGTTTGACCGGCTTCCAATCGGCACCAACATTAAGTTGGGACGATGGAGGTTGGTACTCAAGTTTCACCGAAGACCGTCGGTCATTCGCTTTGAAAGAAGCGGATTGAAGGTTTCATTGTAGGAATACAGTGAGCGGCCCACGCAGGAGGACTTGGAAGCGCTTGCGCAGTTTGGCTTCACCTGCTGGCCCTGGGGTCGGCGGAGTTGAAGTGGAACATGCCAAAAGAATTGTGCGCCCCATCCTTGTGCGAGGATTGGGGCGTTTGTTGTATTTGCGCAAAAGAATCCTTCACTTGGCCGAGCGGAAAATTGCAAAGACCAGGAAGGAGGCGAGAGTACACATGGCAGCAAATACTGAGAAGATTGCAGCTGTTGCAGCGCTGAAGCAGGACGTCGAAGAGTCCAACGCTATCGTGCTGACTGAGTACCGCGGCCTGTCCGTTGCGGAAATCACGGAACTGCGTCGCGCCCTCGGTGCTGATGTTAAGTACTCCGTCGCCAAGAACACCATGATCAAGATCGCTGCCGACGAGGCAGGGATTGAGGGTCTTGATGAGCACCTGAACGGCCCGACTGCAGTCGCCTTCATCAAGGGCGAGGCTGTGGATGCGGCTAAGGCGATTAAGAAGTTCGCCGGTGACAACAAGAACCTCGTGATCAAGGGCGGCTACATGGACGGTGCTGCAATCGATGCAGCACAGTTCGAGGCTCTTGCGGATATGGATAACCGTGAGACCACGCTGGCAAAGCTGGCTGGTGCCTTCAACGGCGTTCTGGCGAACGTCGCTGGCCTGCTCGATGCTCCGACCTCCTCGGTTGCCCGCCTTGCTGCGGCACTCGAGGAAAAGAAGTAATCCCGAGCGGCTCGCGAACTACGCGAACTAAATCACGCGAAAAACTTTTAAATATCACTTTGACGGCTTCGACCCCAGGGATCTCTGAGGGGAGCGGCCGCACCACACTCATAGGAGAATATCCATGGCTAAGTACACCACTGAGGAACTGCTCGAGGCTTTCAAGGAAATGACCCTCGTTGAGCTCACCGAGTTCAAGAAGGCTTTCGAGGAAGAGTTCGACGTCACCGCTGCTGCTCCGGTCGCAGTTGCTGCTGCAGGCGCTGCTGGCGGCGAGGCTGCTGCTGAGGAGAAGGACGAGTTCGACGTCGTCCTCGAGGACGCTGGCGCTAAGAAGATCGGCGTTATTAAGGCTGTCCGCGAGATCGTCTCCGGCCTGGGCCTGAAGGAGGCTAAGGAGATGGTTGAGTCCGCTCCGAAGGCTATCCTGGAGGGTGCTTCTAAGGACGACGCTGAGGCTGCTAAGGCTAAGCTGGAAGAGGCTGGCGCAAAGGTCTCCCTCAAGTAATTCAGTTACTTGCTTCGGCCCCGGTAGTGGCCTAAAGCTGCCAATTCTGACCGCCAATTCTGGGCTTCTTGCCCGGGGTTGGCGGTTCTTTTGTTTCTGGGGCCTTTGCCAACCCGCCTGACCCGGGCAAAACCTCACTAATCTCACCCGTCACAGGAAGTTGGGGCAAAAACCAGCCCACTCATTGTCTTGATTGCCCTTATTGGCCTGTAAAGTATCTAACATGCTCTCACGGCCGAGAATTTTGTCTATCCTTCTATTGGGTCTAGGCACTGCACTGCTTGCTGCTGGCATCTTGCTGCCCAAAGTGCTCAATGTTGATCCCAAAATGCCGCTTAACCTGCCGCCGGTGTCGTACACCCTGCGGGCGGAAGACAGCGTATCCACCAGGATTAACGAAGAAGGCAAGCGCGAAGAAGTGCACTCGCCGCTGCAGAGACAGCTCCACGGCGTACTCATCGAACCTGCCGATGCGGACAAGGTTTCGCTCCGTGTCGGTGTGACTGAAATGCGTGAGCTTCCCCCGGAGGTCATGGGCACCGACCCGCTGACCGAGCTTATCGAGGCCAATATCTGGACAGTGACCATCGACCGACTCACCGGCGAGGCGCTGGCTCCTGCGACGCTTGTCGACCGCATGGCGGGCGTTCCGCGGTCTGTGGCTTTCGAGGGGAACTGGGTGAAGCTCCCGGCCGACACGGAGGAAAAGGAATATCTGATCTTTGATGATTTCCTCCACGATTCCCTGCCAGCAAAGTTTGTCGGGGAAGAGGAACGCGGCGGCAACCGCGTTCTGCATTTCCGTCAGGATATTGAGAAGACGAATCTCGCCCAGAAGTACCGTTCTTACGTCTCTCAGCTAACTCAGGATGACAAATCCGGGTTCCTCCAGTACCAGGGCACCCGTGATTTTTGGGTTGAGCCGAAGTCTGGCTCGGTCATCGATATGGCCGAGGACATCCACCTTTGGTGGGAGACTCGCGATGGCGAGCCGATCATGGACTACCTGCGCTTCAACGGAAAGATGGACGAAGGCCTTTCCAATCAGCTTCTCTTCGGCGCAATACAGAATTTCCAGCGCCCGGCTCTAGAGCCGTGGTCAATCGGTCTCATTACGTCCGGTTCGATTCTGGTATTCATCGCAATCGTGGGCATCGTGCGTCCTTCGACCCGTCGTAAAGCAGAGTAACGCTTTACGACGGCCATAGCGCCCAGGCCTCCCCCTTTATATCGGTGACGGGTGAATGCGACACGCCCGATTTGTCAAGTTGTACTAGACAACTGCCAGTTTTTGATATAGGCTAAATCGTTGCGCTGGAATTAGTGTATCTGTCGCCAGCTCTTTTATAGTTTGCGCTCGGGGCTCGGGGCTATTATGTAGCACCGTTTTTCGTGCATCTAGCTGTTAAAGGAGTTGCCGCGGCGCCGCCGTTAGGGCTCGGGGGCTCGCCTTTTAAAGGCTGGTCTTGGAGGCCAAGTGGCGGGGGAATCACTTTCGTGTGTGACCAAAGGTTAGACGCAAAGTATCCCGGTGCGCAACAGAAATAATTCCTGCAACTTGAATCGCGTATAAACCAAGCGGGCGGAGCGCACCACCGGTTGCCGGTGTGCTCCACCGCGTGAGGTGCTGGAAGGACGCATCTTGGCAGTCTCCCGCCAGACCAAGGCAGTAACCGGTATTCCCGGAGCTTCGAAGAGGTACTCGTTTGCAAAGATTCAGGAGCCGATTGCGGTTCCTGGTCTGCTCGACCTGCAGCGTGAGTCTTTCGCATGGCTCATTGGCACGCCTGAGTGGCGCGCTCGTCGCCAGGAGGAGCTCGGAGAAGACGCTCGGGTTACCAGCGGTCTCGAAGATATTCTAGAAGAGCTCTCTCCGATCGAGGACTACTCCCAGAAGATGTCCCTGACGCTGTCGGACCCATGGTTCGACTCCGTCAAGAACACCGTGGATGAGTCCAAGGATAAGGACATCAACTACTCGGCTCCCCTCTACGTCACCGCGGAGTTCACCAACCGCGAGACCGGTGAGATCAAGAGCCAGACTGTCTTCATCGGTGACTTCCCGATGATGACGGACAAGGGTACGTTCATCGTCAACGGAACTGAGCGTGTCGTTGTTTCTCAGCTGGTGCGCTCTCCGGGCGTCTACTTCGATGAGACCATCGACAAGTCCACCGAGCGCCCGCTGCACTCGGTGAAGATTATTCCGTCGCGCGGTGCGTGGCTGGAGTTCGACGTCGACAAGCGGGACACCGTCGGCGTTCGTATTGACCGTAAGCGTCGCCAGCCGGTCACGGTTCTGCTGAAGGCTTTCGGCTGGACCACTGAGGAAATCAAGGAGCGCTTCGGCTTCTCTGAGATCATGATGGCCACCCTGGAGAAGGACGGTGTTGCAAACACCGACGAGGCTCTGCTGGAGATTTACCGCAAGCAGCGCCCGGGTGAGCCGCCGACGCGCGAGTCCGCGCTGGCTCTGCTGGAGAACAACTTCTTCAAGCCGAAGCGCTACGACCTGGCCAAGGTCGGTCGCTACAAGGTCAACCGCAAGCTGGGCCTGGGTACTGAGGTCTCTGGCGAGATGGTCCTGACCGAACAGGATATCGCTACCACCATTGAATACCTCGTGCGCCTGCACGACGGCGAGAATGTTATGACCTCGCCGGAAGGGGTCGAGATTCCGGTTGAGACCGACGATATCGACCACTTCGGTAACCGTCGTCTGCGTACCGTAGGCGAGCTGATTCAGAACCAGGTTCGCGTGGGTCTGTCCCGCATGGAACGCGTGGTTCGTGAGCGCATGACCACTCAGGACGTGGAGTCGATCCAGCCGACCACTCTGATTAACGTGCGCCCGGTCTCCGCGGCTATCCGTGAGTTCTTCGGTACTTCCCAGCTGTCCCAGTTCATGGACCAGAACAACTCGCTGTCGGGTCTGACCCACAAGCGTCGTCTGTCCGCACTGGGTCCGGGTGGTCTGACCCGTGACCGTGCTGGTCTCGAGGTTCGAGACGTTCACCCGTCCCACTACGGCCGCATGTGTCCAATTGAGACCCCAGAGGGTCCGAACATTGGCCTGATTGGTTCGCTGTCCTGCTACGCACGCGTGAACCCGTTCGGTTTCATTGAGACTCCGTACCGTCGCGTCCGCGATGGTGTCATCACCGATGAGGTCGACTACCTCACCGCTGATGAGGAAGACCGCTACGTCGTTGCGCAGGCCAACACTCCGATCGACGAGAACGGCCACTTCGTTCAGGAGACCCTGTCTGTTCGTAAGAAGGGTGGTGACGTCGAGTCCGTCCGCGCTGATGAGGTCGACTACCTCGATGTTTCCCCGCGTCAGATGGTCTCCGTGGCTACTGCCATGATTCCGTTCCTCGAGCACGACGACGCTAACCGTGCCCTGATGGGTGCGAACATGCAGCGTCAGGCTGTGCCGCTACTGCGTTCGGAGGCTCCGTTCGTCGGTACCGGTATGGAGCAGCGTGCTGCTTACGACGCGGGCGATGTCATTGTCGCTTCGGCCGCCGGTGTGGTCGAGACCGTGTCGGCAGACTTCATCACCATCATGGACGATGAAGGCCAGCGCCACACCTACCTGCTGCGCAAGTTCGAGCGCACCAACCAGGGCACCTGCTACAACCAGAAGCCACTGGTTGACGAGGGCCAGCGTGTTGAGGCCGGCCAGGTCATCGCTGACGGTCCGGGTACCGACAACGGTGAGATGGCACTTGGTAAGAACCTGCTCGTGGCATTCATGCCGTGGGAAGGTCACAACTACGAGGACGCCATCATCCTGAACCAGCGCATGGTTGAGGAGGACATCTTGACCTCGATTCACATCGAGGAGCACGAGATCGACGCCCGCGACACCAAGCTGGGTCCGGAGGAAATCACCCGTGACATCCCGAACGCGTCCGAGGAGATGCTGAAGGATCTGGATGAACGCGGCATCGTCCGCATCGGTGCCGACGTTCGCGACGGTGACATCCTGGTCGCTAAGACCACGCCGAAGGGTGAGACTGAGCTGACTCCGGAGGAGCGCCTGCTGCGCGCTATCTTCGGCGAGAAGTCCCGCGAGGTCCGTGACACTTCCATGCGTGTTCCGCACGGTGAGTCCGGCAAGGTCATCGGCGTCCGTGTCTTCTCCCGTGAAGACGATGACGACCTGGCACCGGGTGTCAACGAGATGGTCCGCGTGTACGTTGCGCAGAAGCGCAAGATCCAGGACGGCGACAAGATGGCAGGTCGCCACGGTAACAAGGGCGTTATCGGCAAGATCCTGCCGCAGGAGGACATGCCGTTCCTGCCGGACGGCACCCCGGTCGACATCATTCTGAACACCCACGGTGTTCCGCGTCGTATGAACATCGGCCAGGTCCTCGAGGTTCACCTCGGCTGGCTGGCGAAGGCCGGCTGGAGCATTGAGGGCGACCCGGATTGGGCTAAGCGTCTTCCGGCCGACCTGCACGACGTTCCGTCCGACTCCCTGGTTGCAACCCCAGTGTTCGACGGTGCTGAGAACGAGGAACTCGCTGGTCTGCTCGCGTCGTCCCGCCCGAACCGTGACGGCGAGGTGCTGGTCAACGCTGACGGTAAGGCCACGCTGTTCGACGGCCGCTCTGGCGAAAAGTTCCCGTTCCCGGTTTCGGTGGGCTACATGTACATGCTGAAGCTGCACCACCTGGTCGACGAGAAGATTCACGCTCGTTCCACCGGTCCGTACTCCATGATTACCCAGCAGCCGCTGGGTGGTAAGGCTCAGTTCGGTGGTCAGCGCTTCGGTGAGATGGAGGTGTGGGCAATGCAGGCATACGGCGCTGCCTACACCCTGCAGGAGCTGCTCACCATCAAGTCCGATGACGTGGTTGGCCGCGTCAAGGTCTACGAGGCAATCGTGAAGGGCGACAACATTCCGGATCCGGGTATTCCGGAGTCGTTCAAGGTGCTTCTGAAGGAACTGCAGTCGCTCTGCCTGAACGTTGAGGTCCTTTCGGCCGACGGCGTTCCGGTTGAGTTGGGCTCCTCCGACGATGAGGAACTCGACCACGCGACCGCTTCCCTCGGCATTAACCTGTCCCGCGATGAGCGTTCCGACGCTGACTCCGCATAGTTTCTCGCTTAACGACGAAACATTGCGTGAGTATCAGGGGCGGGAAGCCCTAACTCGCGAATAACCCAACACAGACGACAACGTACAAAAACCTCCGCAGAGAATTTGGTTTCCGCATTACTTCGATGCGGAGGGAAAGGGAAAACAGGTGCTCGACGTCAACAACTTTGACGAGCTCCGGATTGGGCTCGCTACCGCCGACGACATCCGCCGCTGGTCTCGCGGTGAGGTCAAGAAGCCCGAGACGATTAACTACCGTACGCTGAAGCCGGAAAAGGATGGCCTTTTCTGTGAGCGTATCTTCGGCCCGACCCGTGACTGGGAGTGTGCTTGTGGTAAGTACAAGCGCGTTCGCTTCAAGGGCATCATCTGTGAACGCTGTGGCGTTGAGGTGACCAAGTCGAAGGTTCGCCGTGAGCGCATGGGCCACATTGAGCTGGCCGCTCCGGTCACTCACATCTGGTACTTCAAGGGTGTGCCGTCCCGCCTCGGCTACCTGCTCGACCTGGCTCCGAAGGATCTGGAAAAGATCATCTACTTCGCTGCCAACATCATCACCTCCGTGGATGAAGAGGCTCGCCACAACGACCAGGAAACCCTCGAAGCAGACATGCTCGTGGACAAGAAGCTGGTTGAGGACGATCGTGACCAGGAGCTGGCCGAGCGTGCCCAGACCCTGGAAGAGGATCTGGCTGAACTCGAGGCAGCGGGTGCCAAGGCTGATGCCCGTAAGAAGGTTCAGTCCGCAGCCGAGCGCGAGATGCGCCACATCCGTGAGCGCGCCCAGCGCGAGCTGGATCGTCTCGACGAGATTTGGAACACCTTCATCAAGCTCGAGCCGAAGCAGATGATTATCGACGAGGGTATTTACACCGAACTCGTCGACCGCTACGAGGATTACTTCACCGGTGGTATGGGTGCTGAGGCTATTCAGACCCTGATCCGCAACTTCGACCTGGCCAAGGAGGCCGAGGAGCTGCGCGAGATTATTCGCGACGGCAAGGGACAGAAGAAGATGCGCGCCCTCAAGCGCCTGAAGGTTGTCACTGCATTCCTGCAGTCCGGCAACGACCCGGCCGCTATGGTGCTCGACTGCATTCCGGTGATTCCGCCGGAGCTGCGCCCGATGGTGCAGCTCGACGGTGGCCGCTTTGCGACCTCGGACTTGAACGACCTCTACCGTCGTGTCATCAACCGAAACAACCGCCTGAAGCGCATGATTGACCTGGGCGCTCCGGAAATCATCGTCAACAACGAGAAGCGCATGCTTCAGGAATCCGTTGACGCACTGTTTGACAACGGACGTCGTGGCCGCCCGGTCACTGGTCCGGGTAACCGCCCGCTGAAGTCCCTGAGCGACCTGCTCAAGGGCAAGCAGGGTCGTTTCCGTCAGAACCTGCTGGGTAAGCGTGTTGACTACTCCGGCCGTTCGGTTATTATCGTCGGCCCGCAGCTGAAGCTGCACCAGTGTGGTCTGCCGAAGCTGATGGCTCTTGAGCTGTTCAAGCCGTTCGTTATGAAGGAGCTCGTGGCCAAGAGCTACGCGCAGAACATCAAGAGCGCGAAGCGCATGGTTGAGCGTCAGCGCCCAGAGGTGTGGGACGTCCTCGAAGATGTCATTACCGGACACCCGGTCCTGCTGAACCGTGCACCTACGCTGCACCGCCTGGGTATTCAGGCGTTCGAGCCGGTCCTGGTTGAGGGTAAGGCAATTCAGCTGCACCCACTGGCATGTGAGGCTTTCAACGCCGACTTCGACGGTGACCAGATGGCAGTTCACCTGCCGCTGTCCGCTGAAGCACAGGCCGAGGCTCGCGTCCTGATGCTGTCCTCGAACAACATTCTGTCGCCGGCTTCCGGTAAGCCGCTGGCTATGCCGCGTCTGGATATGGTCACTGGCCTGTACTTCCTGACACTGGAGAAGCCGGAGCTGCCGGGTGGCCACCAGGATGCCACCGAGGACGCACCGGAGCAGGGTATTTACACCAGCCCGGCCGAGGCCATCATGGCTTACGACCGCGGTGCAATTGGCCTGCAGAGCCCAATTAAGGTTCGCATCAGCCACCTGCGTCCGCCGGCCGAGATTGAGTCCGAGCAGTTTCCAGATGGTTGGAACAAGGGCGATACCTGGCTGGCTTCCACCACGCTGGGCCGCGTTATGTTCAACGACCTGCTGCCGTGGAACTACCCATACGTCGAAGGCGTTATGGCTAAGAAGCCGCAGGCTGCGATCATCAACGACTTGGCTGCCAAGTACCCGATGATTACGGTCGCTCAGACCGTCGACAAGCTCAAGGATGCTGGTTTCTACTGGGCTACCCGTTCTGGTGTCACCATTGCTATGTCTGACGTGCTGGTTCTCCCGAACAAGCGTGAGATCCTGAACGGCTACGAAGAGAAGGCCGCCACGGTGGAGAAGAAGTTCCGCCGCGGTAAGCTCTCGGCCGCTGAGCGTCACGAGTCGCTGGTTAACCTGTGGAAGGCTGCGACGGCTGAGGTCGGTGAAAAGGTCGAGGCTCTGTACCCGGATGACAACCCGATTCCGATGATCGTGAAGTCGGGTGCTGCCGGTAACATGGGCCAGATTCACTCGCTGGCCGGCATGAAGGGCATGGTTACGAACCCGCGTGGTGAATACATCACCCGCCCGATTAAGACCTCCTTCCGCGAAGGCCTGTCGGTTCTCGAGTACTTCAACAACTCGCACGGTTCCCGTAAGGGTCTGGCCGATACCGCGCTTCGTACCGCTGACTCGGGTTACCTGACCCGTCGTCTGGTCGACGTTGCACAGGACGTCATCGTTCGCGAAGAGGACTGTGGCACCCACGACGGTGTCGTTGTCGAGATTGGCGAGGATGTTCTGGACGCAACCGGCAACCCGACCGGCGAGATCCGTCGTGCGAAGTACGTCGAGACCGCCGCGATTGCTCGCGTACTGGCAGCAGATGTCACCGACGCTGAGGGCAATGTCCTTATCGAGGCTGACACCGACCTGAACGACGACCACATCACCCTGGCTCTCAGCCACGGTGTCAAGGAAGTCAAGGTCCGCTCGGTTCTGACCTGTTCCACCGCAACCGGTGTCTGTGCCAAGTGCTACGGTCGTTCGATGGCAACCGGCAAGCTGGTCGACATCGGAGAGGCTGTCGGTATTGTCGCTGCGCAGTCCATTGGTGAGCCGGGTACCCAGCTGACCATGCGTACGTTCCACCAGGGTGGTGTCGGTGGCGACATTACCGGTGGTCTGCCGCGTGTCCAGGAGCTGTTCGAGGCCCGAGTGCCGAAGAACAAGGCTCCACTGGTTCGCGAAAACGGTCGCGTGCGCCTGGAGGAGGACGAGCACTTCTACACGCTCACCCTCATCCCGGATGCCAACAGCGAGGACGAGGTCGTCTACGACAAGCTGGCCAAGCGTCAGGGTCTGGCTGAAATCACCGTCGATGGCCGTCGTCGCGCCATCCGCGATGGTGACCATGTGGTTAAGGGGCAGCAGCTGCTCAAGGGCGCTGCCGATCCGCACGAGGTCCTCGAGGTCCTGGGGCGCCGCGGTGTCCAGCGTCACCTCATTGAGGAAGTCCAGTCGGTCTACCGTGACCAGGGTGTGGCCATTCACGACAAGCACATCGAGGTTATTGTCAGCCAGATGCTGCGCCGCGTGATTGTGTCCAAGCCGGGTGACTCCGACCTGCTGCCAGGCGCATTGGTCGAGCGCTCCACGGTCATGGCTAAGAACCGCGAGATTGTTGCCTCCGGCGGCAGCGTCATCGAGGGCCGTCGCGTGCTGATGGGTATTACCAAGGCATCGCTGGCCACCGAGTCCTGGCTGTCCGCGGCCTCCTTCCAGGAGACGACGCGCGTGCTTACCGACGCCGCTATCAACAAGCGCTCGGATAAGCTCATCGGCCTGAAGGAGAACGTGATCATCGGTAAGCTAATCCCGGCTGGTACGGGTATCTCGCGCTACCGCAACATCACTGTTGAGCCGACTGAGGAAGCTGCCCGCCAGGCAGCCGCACCATTTGCCTCCTTCGGTGAGGGCTTCTACGGTGCCGAGGACACCTACGGCATCGACCAGGTTGGTTCCGCAGTTCCGCTGGATGACATCGGAACCTTCGAGTAAAAATCAATAGCTTTGCGGCCGCGGCTGGGGGTGGCAATCCTTTGAGATCCCCCAGTTCACCGCTGAGCAGAGCCACGCTCCTAACAGGGCTTACTGGTTAGCAATACGCGGTTAACCGAGCCCGACATTAGGCGGCAACCCAAAAATTCCCCCGACACCACAGTTGGTCAGTTGTTTTTAAACAGCTAGCCAAAAGGTGTTGGGGGATTTTTTGCTATTTACTTAAGTAATTTGCTATTGAAATGCGTAATTTGTGGCTACAATAAACAGTACGTTCGTACGGTAGACATAGCAGCGCGCATGAGAGGTGCCCGCCATGACTGAAATCACCATCATCCAACCCGATCCGACAGTCCCCATCGGCCGAATCGCACCATGGCTCGAAGAAATCGGAGCAACGTACACCACCGTCCGCCTATGTCGCGAACCAGTTCCGGCAATCACTGACTGCGGCGAGGGCATTATCATTCTGGGCGGCGCAATGGACGCCCTCAATGAAGAAAAGGCACCGTGGCTGCCCGCACTACGCACACTGCTTGACGACGCTCTTACCACCCACATTCCCGTTATCGGTATCTGCCTCGGACACCAAATCATTGCCAATTGCTTTGGCGGTACGGTGACAGTGGCAGCACCTGGTCAAGGTCAAGAAGGCGCAGCGGAGGTCACGTTGACCTCGGAAGGTGCGTGCGATCCACTTCTCGGTGCGCTACCTACAACCTTCGAGGTGGCAGAGTCCCACTTTGACGCAGTCGATGTACTCCCACCGCAGGCGACGTTACTGGCCACTGGTGAGCCATGCCCCGTCCAAGCCTTCCGGCTTGGCAGCATCGTCGGTGTGCAGTTCCACCCAGAGGCCACCCCAGAGTTAGTGGAGGAATGGTCAAAGACCAATGGCACGGATTCGGAGGCGATTGTGGCCAAGCTCCGAGCCGTCGATAAGCAGGTGGAAGCCAATGGGCGTGCGTTGATTGCGGCATTCGTCGAGCAGGTGGGTGCCAATCAGCCCAAGCGTGCCTGCAGTGTTGATGCGGGTGTCTAAGCAGGCTGCCTGATTAGACACAGCACGCACCCCGGGGCCGCGGTGGGGGCGGGAAAGCAGATGACTACCGCGGCACTCGCGACGTGCTACATCTTGCGCAGCGAAAACGCCGGTGCATTAAGGACTATGCGCCGCGCTAGATTCCAGTAATCATGTTGAGCGTCTGTTACATGCTCGATTGAATTGCCCATGAACCTGGCCCAGATGCCAAGGCCATCGGGAAGTGAAGACGCGCCGATAAGCGGGGCAGTGTCGCTGTGTGGATAGTCCTGCCAAGAGGTAAGGACATCGTCGACAAGCGGTGGCGAACATATGACCCAGAGGTTTGCCCAGGCGCGGTAGTTGCCATGCGCGATGGGCGAGGAGAGGTCGCGTTTGCCGAGATAGTGAGCCTTTTCGATAAATGCGGGAACACTGTCGTGCGCGTGTAACTCTGCACGCAGATCAATCTCGGCGGCATCGTGGAGCTCTCCGTGAGCGACGCGACCAGCGGTAAAGCAGTCGCCGACAATTGCAGTAGCACCGGGGGAGACAGTCACCTTTGTGTGCTGGCGGAAGTGGCAATCACGCGAAGGAATTGCCGGGTCCGGCAGGTATTCGAGGACGGCATCCGGCTCAACCGTGAATTCAGTCAGCTGTTCGGCGTAGCCGCTGGTCATTGAGTGCACTCGAGTAGCCGCCTGAGAGGTGACAATCGCATGTGCGCCACTTCGAACCTGTATCCGCTGGCGAACATGGTCGCCCTGGGCGAGACCGCCGCCGGTGGCACGAATATAGACCACGTGGGCATCGGGGAAGGACGGGTCGGAATGGAGAATGCGCCCCAGAGACAGCGGTGCACGAACACGCCGGGTACCGGGGCCAGCAGGCAGAATCTCCAGGTCGAGTAAGCCGTCCTTGCCAGGTCGTAGCATGGTTATGCCTGGTCAGAGGAGGAATCAACCGACGCAGACTTCGCCGCAGCCTCAATGAGATCGGCGAACTCCGCAATGCCGGAGCCGTCTAGACAATTGGTCAGCATGACCGGCTTGTCAGAGCGCACGGCAAGCGCATCAGTGTGCATCTGGTCCACATCGCAGCGGACATAGGGCGCGATGTCAATCTTGTTAATGACAAGAACATCGGAGTCCGTGATGCCAGGGCCACGCTTCTTCGGCATCTTCTGCCCCTCGGCGGTATCGAGCACAAAGACAAATAGGTCCGCCAGTGCAGGTGAGAAAGTCAGCGTGAGGTTATCGCCACCGGATTCGTAGAAAACAATGTCGATATCTGGGTGCTCCTCCAGCAACTCGGCGCTGGCCATGAGGTTCATAGTGGGATCATCGCGCACCGCAGTGTGTGGGCACGAGCCTGTCTCCACACCGATAATGCGCGAGGAGTCGACCACGCCGTCCAGCGCCTGCCGGATGTGATGAGCATCCTCTTGGGTGTAGATGTCATTGGTAATGATGCCCGGTGTGAAACCACGGGAAATCAGCTCAGGTACGAGCGTTTCAATCAAGGCCGTCTTGCCGGAGCCGACTGGTCCACCAATGCCAACGTGAAAAACCATTGTCAAAAATTCCTTCTTAATAGTTAACTTGCTAGTTGCTTGTCAGAGGCCAAAAGCCGAGCTTTAGGTAATAAACAATCGGGCCGCCGCAGTCTCGTGGCGCGCAGAGGCAATATCTAACAGCGGCGTACAGGCACCAATATCGTCGGTGCCAATCGTCCGCGAAGTCTCAACAACCTCCGTGACCACTGGAGCCAGCTGTCGAATCAGACGCTGCGCACCGACAAAATCAGCCACCTGCAATCGCACCGCCGCTGATGCCACAGCAGAGACGAAACCAAAGGCCTCGGCCTGCGCCGCCTCATCGGAATCCAGTCCAGCGGACCGATGAATCAACGCCATCACCACCGGGCTGTGCCCATACGCCAAGCGGCTGGACGCATCCGGGCTGCTCACCGCTTTCGAATACGCGCGCAGGGTATCGTCGTCAAGCCCTAACTCACGCGCCATAAACAGCATCTGCTTGCCGACGCGCACGCTGCCCCTCCGCTGCGAAAACGTCGGTCGTGCCGCATGCACCATCGCGTCGATTCGCATTATCCCAGCGACCGAATCCTGCTCCCACGTGCGAAAATGCGCAGCCAGATCGACCGGCGCGAAGGAATAACGCAACATGTCCTCGGCGACGGTGGCAAGTGCTGCCTCGTCACGCTTGCCGACGATCCCCTCGGCGACCAGCCCCTCGAGACCATGCGACAGCGTATAGCGA
Organism: Corynebacterium amycolatum; assembly: GCF_016889425.1. Classification (NCBI taxonomy): domain Bacteria; kingdom Bacillati; phylum Actinomycetota; class Actinomycetes; order Mycobacteriales; family Corynebacteriaceae; genus Corynebacterium; species Corynebacterium amycolatum. The sequence goes on along the minus strand of NZ_CP069513.1, from coordinate 273,755 downwards.
CCGGAGGGGAATGCGGTGTCAGACCACTGCAAGGCCTGGTAAAACGACGAAGTCAAGCTCATCACCAGAGCCTAGAAGAGATAGTGCAGGCGCGTTAGCGGAAGCTCCTGGGCAGGCTCGATGCTGACGGGCTCGCCATCGACGGTGACCACATAGGTTTCCGGATCGACGTCAATCTTGGCCAGAGTGTTGTTTCGCACCATGTTTGCCTTGCCAATTCCGCGGCAGTCCTTTACCGGCAGAACACGGCTTTGCAAACCGAGCTCTTCCGGCACACCGGCATCAATTGCGGCCTGGGACATGAAGGTAATGCGAGTAGCCGTGAGAGCGGAACCGTAATTGCCGAACATATTGCGGAAATAGCAGGGTTCAGGAGTCGGGATGGATGCATTGGGATCGCCCATTTGTGACCAGCAGATTACCCCGGAGCGCAGAACCACATCCGGTTTTGCGGCAAAGGAATCGATTGGCCACAGCACCAAATCCGCAATCTTGCCGACTTCCACCGAACCCAGATAGTCATCAATTCCAGCGGAAATGGCGGGATTGATGGTCAGCTTCGCCAAGTAGCGCAGGACGCGTTCATTGTCATCGCCATTGGTTTCATCAGCACCGGGAAGTGGGCCGAGCTGGGCGCGGCAGTGATGAGCAGTCTGGAATGCGCGCGTGAAGGACTCGCCGACTCGTCCCATCGCCTGCGAATCGGAGGAGAAAATGGAAATGATGCCCATGTCATGGAGCACGGTTTCAGCTGCGATGGTCTCAGGTCGAACACGCGAATCGGCAAAAGCGACATCTTCCGGCACCGAGTGGGAAAGGTGATGACAGACCATCACCATATCCAGCAGTTCTTCGGCGCTGTTGATGGAGTAGGGCAGCGTCGGGTTCGTCGAAGCCGGCAGAACATTCGGAATCGCCGTGACCTTCAAAATGTCCGGGGCGTGACCGCCACCGGCGCCTTCAGAGTGGAAGGTGTGGATGGTCTGGTCACCAATGGCTTTGCGCGTGTCCTCGAAGAAACCTGACTCGTTGAGCGTATCCGTGTGGATGGCCAGCTGAACGTCGTACTTATCGCAGATGTCCAGCGCATTGTGAATAGTCGCAGGTGTCGCGCCCCAGTCCTCGTGAATCTTGAGCCCGGCAGCGCCAGCGAGTAGCTGTTCAACCAGCGCGTCCGGCTGACTGCCCGAACCCTTGCCCAGGAAACCAGCATTGACCGGCAGACCCTCTGCCGCGCGCAGCATGGTGTGAATATGGAATTGACCAGGCGTACACGTCGTGCCCTTTGACCCCTCCGCAGGCCCGGTACCGCCACCGAAGAACGTCGTAATGCCGTTGGAGAGACCCTCTTCGGCCTGCTGCGGTGCCAGGTAGTGGATGTGCGTATCGATGCCACCGGCCGTCAGCAGTCGATGCTCACCGGCAATAACCTCGGTACCAGCACCAATGACCAGGTCGGGGTGAACTCCGTCCTGCGTATGCGGGTTGCCCGACTTACCAATTGCGACAATCTTGCCATCTCGCAGACCCACGTCTGCCTTGACGACGCCCAGGAGAGCATCAACAATAATCGCGCTCGTAATAACCGTATCGGGCGTGCCTTGTGCGCGAGTTGCCTGCGGATCTTGGGCCATGCCGTCACGGATGGACTTACCGCCGCCATAGATGGACTCGTCGCCGGGGAAGTTGGCCGTGTAGTCCTTCTCGATTCGAATGACCAGATTGGTATCCGCCAGCGGTACTACATCGCCGGTTGTGGGGCCGGAGAGCTCCGCGTATCTCGACGAGCTGATCGTCGTTTCCTCATCCGCGGCAACTGGCATCGGTTCTGCAGGCTCGTGCGCAAAACCGTAGTCGGCAATTCGCTGAAAGGCAGCTTCCCGAGTGGCTTCATCATCCAGCGGGCCCTCAGTCATCCCCGCGAAGCCGTGGATAATGCGGTCTCCACCGAAGTCGACCAGTGTGACCGTCTTGGTATCGCCGGGTTCAAAGCGCACTGCCAGGCCGGCGGGGATATTTAGGTGCATTCCCCAGGCCTGATGGCGATCAAAGCAAAGGGCCGCATTGGCTTCGAAGAAGTGATAGTGAGAACCGACCTGGATTGCGCGGTCGCCGGTATTGGCCACCTTTAGTCGCAGAGCGCGGCGGCCTTTATTCAGAACTATTTGTCGACAATCTGTGTTGTTACTCGGTTGCATCTGCATCGATATTTCCTAGGTCAAACTCAGTGTGGACATCTGCGCTGTGATGGTGGTGATGATGGTTGTGACCATGACCGTGACTGTGCCCATGCACGTGGCCGTGGTGATGATGACCGTGGCCATGCACGTGGCCGTGACTGTGTCCATGGCCGCCATCCTCCTCGCCGTGACTATGGGCATAACCGTGCTCATGATCGGCAAGTAATGCTGCCTCAATGCCGTCATCATCATGCGACTGCAAAAGATGCAGAGCGGTTTTAGCAGACTGGGAGATGGCCGTCGCCAGTGCAGTACTGGTGATGAGTGGTTTTTGATTCTCGGCTGTCTGCAAATCAGCGCGGATTACTGTGCTCCGACGGGTTGGGCGCAAGGACTCGTCGTCAAGCGTGGCTTTATACGGTGCCAGCGTCTGCGAGACGGATGGGTAGACATCGTCGAACGCGACCACTACATCGGCGCCAGAACTGTGCGTCCACGCCAGACGAGCGATACGGAACAGCTCCGCGTCCGCGAACGGATCGATGGCAGCGGAACATATGACCGCGATATCGTCGGCCGAGGTCTCGCGCCGGAGCGTTGCGCGTAGAAACGCCAGCGTGGTGGTGGCACCCAGCGGCGGTGCCGCGAGTGCAATGCGCACATTCGAGTGATTGCGCTTGAACCACTGACAAGTCTTGGCCGTGTCGGCGATGAGTGGCAGATTGCGGCCACTTGTCATGGGCATAACGACGATATGGAGATTCTCGGTGTCCTCGCGGCCCAAATCCGCCAGTGTGCTGCGCAGCTCGGTGCCTGTGGAGGTCACGATGGTCTGATCAAAAGTGTCGAGGCCCTCTACTGCGGTGGTGATGAACTCTGGGCTGGCATCGACTCCGCAGTGAGCGATGAGGATACGTGGGGTCTGGGCTGCCATCTATTTGCCGCCAATTGGGTCATGGACGGATACGAGCTTTGTGCCATCGGTGAAGGTGGCCTCGACCTGTACCAGCATGATTGCCTCGCGGACACCATCGAGGACATCGTCAGGTCCGAGTACCTCGGTGCCAATGGTCATGGCTTCGGACACGGTCACACCATCTCTGGCGGCTTCGACGACGGCATCGCTAATCAGTGCTACTGCTTCGGGCCGGTTGAGTTTTAGACCGCGGTTCTTTCGTCGCTCGGCGACACGAGCTGCAAGAAAGAGCATGAGTTTATCTTGCTCGCGCGGGGTGAGGCGCATGTGTTACCTGCCTAACTGCTCAAAATGTGTGCTCATTGAGACTCAACGCCAGTTCGTACTATATCTGATTTCACAGCAAATAATTGCTGCACTACCGAATCATGACTGGTTACTTGCAGGCTATGCCTAAGCCAGCCGTATGGGTTTTCGGCGCTGAGGCAGCAATTTGCTGGGCAGCATTACAGCTGATGACCGGCCTATAGTTGGGCGGCTGGTGTGGGGTAGCTGAAGGAAGTAGCTGTCGTGAACTGACATCAGGGGTATCTCATGACGACCACAATGGCCGACGCTAAGCAGGGAAAGCGGAGGGCGGGAAATACTGGGTCGTCATCGAAGTTGGGTGACGACTATCCGCTCCGATTCGCGCCACGACACTACCGAACGTGGACACCAGTAGCAGTTGCCGGCTCGGCACTGGGAGGAATGGCCTACTTGGCTGACTTCTCCATCGGTGCTGGAATCGGCATTGCTCACGGAACAACAAACGCTGTGGTTGGCATTCTCATCGCCGCAGTCTTGATTTTTCTCTCCAGCGCGCCGCTGGCAATCTACGCCGCAAAGTTCAATCTCGACCTCGACCTCATCACACGCGGTTCCGGCTTTGGCTACTACGGCTCCGTAATCACCAACGTCATTTTCGCGACTTTTACATTCATCTTCTTCGCCACCGAAGGCGCAATTATGGCCCAGGGCCTAAAGCTCGGGCTCGGGATACCACTTTGGCTGGGATACCTGGTGAGCGTGCTCATCATCATCCCCGTAGTGGTTTTCGGAATGAAGACGCTACAGAAGATGCAGACGTGGACCAACCCACTCTGGCTAGTCATGATGGTGCTACCGATGGTGTATCTCGTCGTCAGGCACCCTGACTCCGTGGACGCTTTCTTGCATTATCAGGGGCAGGGAGAAGGTCCTAGCCTGGCGGCAATGATGGCTTCTGCCGGTGTGTGTTTGGCGCTGGTGGCGCAGATTGCCGAGAACATTGACTACATCCGTTTCATGCCGCCGAAGACAAAGGACAACGCCACGTCGTGGTGGGCCTCGGTCATCATGGCTGGGCCGGGATGGGTTATCTTCGGTGCAGCTAAGCAGATTATCGGTGTGTTTCTCGCGGTCTACATGATTTCGGTGGTCGGCGGCGGCATGACCGAAGCCGTTGAGCCAGTGCATCAGTTCATGACGGTGTACCAGGAAATGGTGCCCACGTGGCTGGCAATCACGCTGGCGGTCGTCTTGGTGGTGATGAGCCAAATCAAGATCAACGCCACGAATGCATACTCTGGCTCGCTGGCGTGGACTAACGCCTACACGCGAGTGGCAAAGTCCTATCCGGGACGCATTGTCTTCGTCTTCGTCAATCTCGGCATCGCACTGGCGCTTATGGAGTTCGACATGTTCTCCATGCTCAATGCGGTTCTGGGGTTCTACTCAAACCTCGCCATTGCGTGGATTTTCACAGTGGCTACGGACATTGCAATTAACAAGTGGGTCCTGAAGATCTCGCCGATTTATCCCGACTACCGACGCGGAATGATTCACGACTTCAACCCCGTCGGCATTACCTCGCTCGTTGCTTCCGCGACAATCTCAATCGCCATGTACTTCGGCGCTTTCGGCGAGAGCTTGGTGCCGTACTCCGCACTCGTCGCCGCAGCAATCGCCTTCGTCGTCACGCCGACGATGGCAATTCTGACTAAGGGGCGCTACTACCGACGTCGCTTTGACGACGGCATCGCCGCACCGCTTTTCGACGAGCACGGGAACCCATCCAATGAGTCTTTCACCTGTGTCATCACCGGTGAACAGGTCGAACGACCTGATGTAATCCTTTCGGCGGAGCGTGGCGACGATGGCGCGGAGCAGTACATATCCTCGCTCGCACTGACAATGGACCGCGACGGCCGACATGTTATGCCGGCTCAATCGCGGCGGGGGCGTAGCGCATCAGTGCGAACGTCCTGAGAGGAGGCGCTAGGCCTTTAGCGCCTCTGAGATGGGGGTATCGCCCTCATTGAAGTTAATGGTGCGACCAATCGTTTGATCGTTGAATACGGTCTGCGCGATGACATTGGCAACCGTTGCACGGGCAACCTTTGTGGCCTTTGTGGCATCGGTGTCAATGGAATCCTGGCCTTCGTCGAAGGTCAGCGTGCTCGGTCCCAGGATTGTCCAGTCCAAGTCAGATTCGCGCAAAGCTGTATCCGCGGCGGCCTTGGCCTCGGCGTAGGCAAAGAAGGAATTATCCTCAGGAACTCCGTGGTTCGGGCCGGCACCAAAGTAGGACACCATTACGTAGCGGTTAACTCCGGCGGCCTTGGCAGCTGCCATCGAGGTGATTGCGGCATCGCGGTCGATTGCGTAGGTGCGCTCTGATGAACCGCCGCCTGCGCCAGCGGACCAAACGACGGCATCATTGCCGCGTAGCAGGTCAGCGAACTTCTCGGTCGAGAGCTCGGTGATGTCATAGACAGCTGGGGTGGCACCGAGCGCTTCAATGTCCGAGACCTGATCAGGGTTACGAATAACTGAGGTTACTTCGTAGCCTTCATTGATGAGTAGGGGAGTAGCGATTTGGGCCACCTTGCCGTGGCCGCCGATAACAATAACTTTTTTAGCCATGCCCCACCTATACGTCAGCTCGCTGGTACTAGCAATGCAGTTGCCTTCGCTGGCAGTGAACATGACGAACGGTGAGCGACGAACGGTGAGCGCTGAGTATGGCGAGGCGTACTTCTTGCCACCCCATTTGCAGGGTACAAGAACGCCTAGTTAAGTCGTCCTAAATCAAGTTATATATGTAGACGTAATTTACCTGTTCAATCCGGGTATTTTTCGATATTGGTAGCCCAGCAGAGGCCCTTAGTTTTTCCAAAAAGACAAAATTAGGGCGAATTCGCGTAGAAAATACCTGTGAAATGCCGTTGCGGTATTCACCATGGCTCATCGACCAAATTCTGATGTCGGCACGTTGCCACGACTAATCGGAAAAATTACTTCTACGGTGGCGCAAATGGCGCCGGGGCGAGGAATTGATTCAGTGCGCATTGAGCCTGTGGGCTGGCATGCGCATGAAGAAGGCGTGCGGAAGCTAGTTGATAGCTTTCAAGCTATTCCTGCTGACCAGCGGGTCAGGTTGGCGAAGCGCACATCAAACCTTTTTCGCGGGCGTAGTAAAACTCTCGTACCAGGTCTAGATGTCAGCGGTCTCGGCGGAGTAATCGCCGTCGATCCAGTTGAAAAGACTGCCGACGTGCAGGGAATGTGTACCTACGAAGACCTGGTAGATGCCACTTTGCCCTACGGTCTGATGCCTTTGGTTGTGCCAGAGCTAAAGACAATTACGCTCGGTGGAGCTGTGACCGGTATTGGCGTGGAGTCAACGAGTTTCCGTAACGGCCTGCCACATGAGTCCGTCATCGAGATGGATGTCCTAGTCGGTACCGGCGAAATTGTGACCTGCTCGCGCACGGAAAATGTCGATCTTTTCCGTGGCTTTCCAAACTCCTATGGTTCCCTCGGCTACACCGTACGGTTAAAAATCGAGCTCGAAGAAGCACTTCCATACGTCGAGCTGCGACACGTTCGGTACAACTCCACGACGGAAGCGGCAGAGGATCTGGCAAAGATTTCCGTGGAAAAGGAGTTCCAAGGCGAGCCTGTTCACTTCCTTGACGGTGTCGCTTTCTCGCCGAATGAGATTTACCTGGTGCTGGGACGCAAAACTGATGAGGAAGGTCCCGTCTCGGACTACTCCCGAGACAAGATCTACTACAGGTCCCTGCAGCACCCCTCCGGCGTTACTCGAGATCGCCTGAAGATTCGCGATTACATCTGGCGCTGGGATATTGACTGGTTCTGGTGCTCTAGAGCCTTCGGTACCCAAAATCCCGCAGTTCGTGCAATGTGGCCGCGCGAGCTCAAACGATCCTCGGTGTATTGGAAGTTCGTCGGCCTCGATCGCAAGTACGACATTGACGCGAAAATGAAAGCACGAAAAGGCCTGCCGGCCAATGAGCGCGTCGTCCAAGATATCGAGGTCACTGTTGACCACTTGGCTGAATACCTGGATTGGTTTTTCCAAGCCTGCGATATCCAGCCTGTGTGGCTATGCCCGATTCACCTTCGTGATGGCTCCAGCGAGCTAATTGGTACTGGCGACAAGCTCGCTGGCAGCAGCAGTGCTTGGCCACTGTATCCGCTAGATCCCGAGACCACCTGGATCAATGTCGGGTTCTGGTCTGCAGTGCCGAACAACCATGTCCCAGGAGATACTCGCCTCGGCGCGTTCAACCGCGTTATTGAGGCCAAGGTCAGCGATTTGGGCGGTCACAAGTCACTGTATTCCGAGGCGTTCTACTCACCAGAACAATTCGGAGCACTCTACGGTGGCAACCTACCCGATGAGCTCAAAGCAATCTACGACCCTGATTCCCGGTTCCCGCGGCTGTATGACAAGACCGTCACTGGTGCCTAACTAGAAGCCCAACCACTTCAAGCGGCTTTTCTCCAATTCTTCGAAATAGCCAGTTAATAGCAAGGATTCACCATGGCATTTACTCCAATGAACGTTGCAGAGATTTTCGAGGCCTTCATCGATACCTCGGAGAAGCCTCTGCCAATTCGCCTGACGGCTTTTGATGGTTCAGTCGCTGGCCCCGACGATGCAAAAGTAGGCTTGAACGTCCGCTCGCTCGATGCGCTGAACTACATCGTTACTCATCTGCGTGATGATGTCGGATTCGGTCGCGCATTCGTCACCGGTGAGATCGAGCTGACTCGCGTCCGTCTCGGACACCCAATTGAAGCGTTCGACGCTCTGATGAAATTGCACGAACAATTCGTGATGCCACCTGCAGCAACTTTGGCGAAGATTGTTCGCTCCCTGCGTTCGATGGGGCTGCCATATGTTCCTGTTGTGCCCGAGATTGAACGTACTGCATGGTGGAAGAAGCGCCTGCAAAACGGTCTAGCACGTCACTCTAAGGAACGCGACGCAGACTCGATTTCGTCGCATTACGACGTCAGTAATGAATTCTACGAGATCATCCTGGGCCCATCGATGACGTACACCTGCGCCTACTACCCGAATGAGAACTCCACGCTCGAAGAGGCACAGGAAAACAAGTACCGCCTGGTATTCGATAAGTTGCGCCTGAAGGAAGGCGATAGGCTTCTCGACGTTGGCTGTGGTTGGGGCGGCATGGTTCTCTATGCGGCAAGGCGCGGCGTTAAGGCCATCGGCGTGACTCTGTCGAAGCAGCAGGCAGAGTACGCACAGGCCAAGATTAAGGAAGAGGGCCTGGAAGATCTTGCTGAGGTGCGCTTCCAGGACTACCGCGATGTTCCTGAAGAAGGCTTCGATGCCATCTCCGCAATCGGTCTTTTGGAGCACATCGGTGTGGAGAACTACCCGAGCTTCTTCGGCTTCCTCTATGGCAAGTTGAAAGAAGGCGGTTTGATGCTGAACCACTGCATCACCTACTGGGATAACCACCGCACCCGCAAGGGCACCTTCATCGACCGTTACATCTTCCCAGACGGTGAGCTCACCGGTGTCGGAACTATCATGCGAGCAATGCAGGATCAGGGCTTTGAGATGCTCGATCAGCAGAACCTGCGTTTCGACTACGAGCACACTCTCTATGACTGGTGTGAACGACTGGACAAGGATTGGGACAAGGCCGTCGAGCTGGTTGGTGAGCAGACCGCAAAGCTGTGGGGCATGTACATGGCTGGTTCCGAGTACAACTTCGCATGTAACCAGATCCAGCTGCACCAGGTTCTGGGTGTAAAGGTGTTCCCGGACGGCTCCCGTGGTGATGTCCCGCAGCGTCAGTGGTGGAAAGACTAATTGTCTTAAGCGTCGATAATTCTCATGTCCGCTAGCTAGCCTGAAAGTATATGAAGGTAGAAAAAGTTGGCGTAATCGCATTATCGGCAGTTGTATGTGCGGCTGCCCTGGCTGGTTGTGGGGGACAGGACCAGCAACAGGTCGGCCGTGAGGCCGATGACGGCAGTCATGATACGCAGTCGGAGGCACCTACAACGCCTGCCCCGAGTGCTAATAATGCGCACAGCAGAAAGCCCGATGAGCCGATTCTGGGCAATATCGGGCCTAATGGCGCCTGTGATGAAAGCGTCATCGCAATCGACCACGAAAAGCCCACAGCGCGGATCACATATCACGGTCAGCCTGGTGACCACATCAAGCTGACCATTAATAGCAATAGTCCGGAGCGAGAAGCAGAAACCCAAGGGTTTGAGCTTTCGAGCACGCTGACCGAGATGCAAATTCCAACAGACATCCCCAACGACACCATTCCGAACATTCAGGTGGAAGCCGATGGGCGAGTGGGGCTCGCCGGCAACTGTGTCATCGAAGTGAATTAGAGGCGTAAAACCGGCTATAAATAAGGCCACAGAACTAGTCGTCGTAAAGCATGCGCGTGACTGCAGTGACGAAAGAGAGCGCGTGGGGAGGCGCGCCGTGCTTTACGACGATAATTTGTGAGTCGGCCTTCGCACTGATCAAAGTGGCTGAAATTTTTACGCTATTACCTGGGTGTTTGGAGTAAAGCCCCAGCTCGCGTACTGTTATACAACGATCCCAGAAAAGAATTGGGAACTTGAGACATTACCCAGTAGGCCAGCGAGAGCGGCTGACTGGGTTTCGCACGTTCAAAATCCCTCCGCTTTTCTCGTGTTAAACCGATGGGCTCACCACTGGATGAGTAATAACTTTTCTTGTGAAGCATTCACACGGATGGTGGTTACTCCGCTGCGGTCGGCATCGGGCACGAGAATCTCAGGCGGCGAGAGAAAGAAGAAAGAGGCTTCATGCCCACTATTCAGCAGCTGGTCCGTAAGGGCCGCCATGACAAGAAGGCTAAGGTTGCAACCGCAGCTCTGAAGGGTTCCCCTCAGCGTCGCGGCGTTTGCACCCGTGTTTACACCACCACCCCGAAGAAGCCGAACTCGGCTCTTCGTAAGGTCGCTCGTGTGCGCCTGACCTCCGGCGTCGAGGTCTCCGCTTACATCCCGGGCGAGGGCCACAACCTGCAGGAGCACTCCATGGTGCTCGTCCGCGGTGGTCGTGTTAAGGACCTCCCGGGTGTCCGCTACAAGATCGTCCGTGGTTCCCTCGACACCCAGGGTGTCAAGGACCGCAAGCAGGCTCGTTCCCGCTACGGCGCAAAGAAGGAGAAGTAAGCCATGCCACGTAAGGGCCCAGTACAGAAGCGTCCTGTCGTCAACGACCCGGTCTACGGCTCCCCTCTGGTGTCGCAGCTGGTCAACAAGGTTCTGATTGACGGTAAGAAGTCGACCGCAGAGCGCATCGTCTACGGTGCACTTGAGCTGTGCGAAGAGAAGACCGGTACTGACCCGGTGCTGACTCTGAAGCGCGCAATCGAGAACGTCAAGCCGGCTCTTGAGGTTCGTTCCCGTCGTGTCGGTGGCGCCACCTACCAGGTCCCGGTCGAGGTTCGTCCGGGCCGTGGCACCACTCTGGCGCTGCGCTGGCTGCTGATGTTCTCGCGTCAGCGTCGTGAGAACACCATGACCGAGCGTCTCGCTAACGAGATCCTCGATGCATCCAACGGCCTGGGTGCATCCGTCAAGCGTCGTGAGGACACTCACAAGATGGCGGAAGCAAACCGCGCATTCGCTCACTACCGCTGGTAATCGCTTATCGACGGGGCCGCGAGTGGTCACCGTCGTAAAGCAGCTGCCGGTATGTCAACGGCGCGCGTCGGTCGCGGTCCACGGATCTTTAAGGGTCACTCAAATAGGGCCAGCCCGGCGCTTACACCTGATGTCTTGCGTAGAATTTACGCAAAAGGTGTACGTCACGGCGCGACTTCGCGCCAAGACGGTGGCATTATAGATAAAGCAAACCCGACCGACGGCGGATTTGACGGCCAATTGCAATCCCGTAATTGAGCCTCACCGCCAAACCGATTTGAAACGAGTGGGGAATCAAGTGGCTGAAGGTGCACTTCCCGTTAAGAAGGACCTCCACAAGGTCCGCAACATCGGCATCATGGCGCACATCGATGCTGGTAAGACGACTACGACCGAGCGCATCCTGTACTACACGGGTATTAACCGCAAGGTCGGCGAGACTCACGATGGTGCGTCCACAACCGACTGGATGGAGCAGGAGAAGGAGCGCGGTATTACCATTACCTCCGCTGCTGTGACCTGTTTCTGGAACGACAACCAGATCAACATCATCGATACCCCGGGTCACGTCGACTTCACCGTTGAGGTCGAGCGTTCCTTGCGTGTGCTCGACGGTGCCGTCGCAGTCTTCGACGGTAAGGAAGGTGTCGAGCCGCAGTCTGAGCAGGTTTGGCGTCAGGCTCAGAAGTACGATGTCCCACGTATTTGCTTCGTCAACAAGATGGACAAGCTGGGCGCTGACTTCTACTACACCGTTGGCACCATCGTTGACCGCCTGGGCGCTAAGCCGTTGGTTATGCAGCTGCCGATTGGCGCTGAGGATGACTTCGACGGCGTTGTTGACCTGCTGGAGATGAAGGCCCTCATGTGGCCGGGCAAGGTCGAGATTGGCACTCCTGCGCAGGTCGAGGAGATTCCGGCTGACCTGGTCGACAAGGCTAACGAGTACCGTGAGAAGCTCATTGAGACCGTCGCTGAGTCCGACGAGGAGCTCATGGAAAAGTACTTCGGTGGCGAAGAGCTGACCATGGACGAGATTAAGGGCGCCATCCGCAAGATGGTTCTGAACTCTGAGGTCTACCCGGTCTACTGTGGTACCGCTTACAAGAACAAGGGTGTTGAGCCGCTGCTCGACGCTGTCATTGACTTCCTGCCGAATCCGCTGGACATCGGTGAGGTGCACGGCCACCAGATGGGCGACGAGGACGTCGATATGGTTCGTAAGCCGTCTAAGGATGAGCCGTTCTCTGCTCTTGCATTCAAGATCGCTGCTCACCCGTTCTTCGGTAAGCTGACCTTCGTCCGCGTTTACTCCGGTCGCGTGGAGCCGGGCCAGCAGGTCCTGAACTCCACCAAGGACAAGAAGGAGCGCGTCGGTAAGCTGTTCCAGATGCACGCCAACAAGGAGAACCCTGTTGACGAGGCAGTGGCAGGTAACATCTACGCCTTCATTGGTCTGAAGGACACCACCACTGGTGACACCCTGTGTGCACAGGATGCTCCAATCGTTCTGGAGTCCATGTCCTTCCCGGATCCGGTTATCTCCGTTGCTATTGAGCCGAAGTCCAAGGCTGACCAGGAGAAGCTGAGTACCGCTATTCAGCGTCTTGCTGAAGAGGACCCGACCTTCACCGTTCGCCTGGATGAGGAAACCGGCCAGACCGTTATCGGCGGTATGGGCGAGCTCCACCTTGACGTCCTGGTTGACCGCATGAAGCGCGAGTTCAAGGTCGAAGCAAACATCGGTAACCCGCAGGTTGCTTACCGCGAGACCATCCGCAAGCCGGTCGAGAAGTTCGAGTACACCCACAAGAAGCAGACCGGTGGTTCGGGTCAGTTCGCCCGCGTCATCATTGCTCTGGAGCCTTACGCTCCGTCTACTGACGAGGTTGAAGAGGGTGAGTCCACCACTTACAAGTTCGTCAACGAGGTGACCGGTGGCCGTGTTCCGAAGGAATACATTCCATCTGTCGACGCTGGTATTCAGGACGCAATGCAGTACGGTACCCTGGCTGGCTACCCGCTGGTGAACATCCAGGCAACCCTGCTCGACGGTGCTTACCACGAGGTTGACTCCTCTGAAATGGCCTTCAAGATTGCTGGTCAGCAGGCTCTGAAGGAAGCTGTCCAGAAGGCTAAGCCGGTCCTGCTTGAGCCGATGATGGCCGTTGAGGTCATTACTCCGGAAGAGTACATGGGTGAGGTCATCGGTGACATCAACTCCCGTCGTGGTCAGGTTAACTCCATGGAGGACCGTACGGGCGTCAAGGCTGTTAAGGCTCTGGTTCCGCTGTCCGAGATGTTTGGCTACGTTGGTGACCTGCGTTCCAAGACCCAGGGTCGCGCTAACTACACCATGATCTTCGACTCCTACGCTGAGGTTCCTTCCTCCGTGGCCGAGGAGATCATTGCAGCGCGCACCGGCGCTTAAATTGCATCGGCAGGGTGGGGCGCTCTATCAGGGCTGACCCCATCTCTGTGCGCACTGCGCTGTCACTCTTTTTAGACGGTGCAGTGCGAGGGTCTGCAGCTTTTTAGTAGATTCCCTTAAGATTTGACTGTGCTGAGATGTCGCCAGACTCTTGGCTCGTGTTAGCACAGGCAAGCTCTTGGGGTAGCTGCTCGCAATTCATATCGTTGGGCGATTTTAGATCGCAACTCAAATATCTAGTATTTATGCAGGTAAATGACGATGTGAGTTGCTGGCCGTTACCCACCCTTAACTAGGGGGTTGGTCTGGTTTGGAAAACTCCAGTATCCTGCCCTAGTATCGAGTAACTGGCACAGTGAAAGAATAGTGCTCTTTTGCGCGCGCACGTTCCGAAGTCGTAAGCGAACAGCTTGAAAGCTTCTGATGTTGTGAAGGCGGATTGAGTGACCACAAAATTGTGGCTGCGAGAGTCGTGGCCACCTAGACCTCCAGGAGGACTAAAAGTGGCAAAGGCGAAGTTCGAGCGTACGAAGCCGCACGTCAACATCGGTACCATTGGTCACGTTGACCACGGTAAGACCACCACTACCGCCGCTATCACCAAGGTTCTGGCTGACAAGTACCCGGACCTGAACCAGTCGTTCGCTTTCGACGCTATTGACAAGGCGCCGGAAGAGCGGGAGCGCGGTATTACCATCAACGTCTCGCACGTTGAGTACCAGACCGAGAAGCGTCACTACGCTCACGTCGACGCTCCGGGCCACGCCGACTACATCAAGAACATGATCACCGGTGCTGCTCAGATGGACGGCGCGATTCTGGTTGTCGCCGCTACCGACGGTCCGATGCCGCAGACCCGTGAGCACGTTCTCCTGGCTCGCCAGGTTGGCGTTCCGTACATCCTCGTTGCACTGAACAAGTGCGACATGGTTGACGATGAAGAGATCATCGAACTCGTCGAGATGGAGATTCGCGAGCTGCTGGCTGAGCAGGACTACGACGAAGAGGCTCCGATTGTTCACATCTCCGCTCTGAAGGCTCTTGAGGGCGACGAGAAGTGGGCAGAGTCCATCGTCGAGCTCATGCAGGCTTGTGACGACAACATCCCGGACCCGGTCCGCGAGACCGACAAGCCGTTCCTGATGCCGATTGAGGACATCTTCACCATTACCGGTCGCGGCACCGTTGCTACCGGTCGTGTTGAGCGCGGCGTTCTGAACGTCAACGACGAGGTGGAGATTCTGGGCATCAAGGAGAAGTCCCAGAAGACCACCGTTACCGGTATCGAGATGTTCCGCAAGCTGCTGGATTCCGCTGAGGCTGGCGACAACTGTGGTCTGCTGCTCCGCGGTACCAAGCGTGAGGACATCGAGCGCGGTCAGATCGTTGCTAAGCCGGGCGCTTACACCCCGCACACCGAGTTCGAGGGTTCCGTCTACATCCTGTCCAAGGATGAGGGCGGCCGCCACACCCCGTTCTTCAACAACTACCGTCCGCAGTTCTACTTCCGCACCACCGACGTCACCGGCGTCGTTTCCCTGCCGGAAGGTGTCGAGATGGTCATGCCGGGCGACAACGTTGACATGTCTGTCAAGCTGATCCAGCCGGTCGCAATGGACGAGGGCCTGCGCTTCGCTATCCGCGAGGGTGGCCGCACCGTCGGCGCTGGCCGCGTTACCAAGATCATTAAGTAAGTCTTCTCCCCAATGGGGAAATGCTTTAGCTAGGTCTTAGAAGAATCCCGACTCCGCGTAAGCGGAAGTCGGGATTCTTTGTATCTGTACATAGCCGACATTAGACGGGATGGGACCGGCGCAATAGCCGTCGTTAAGCAGACTGTTCCGTAATGGGTGTGATGTACGTTGCACTTTGGAATCGCGATTTTACATTTGCAGTGTGGTCGTGCTTTAATACGGAGGTTGCTTTAACAAAGGCGTTCGCGCCAATTGTTGTATCAGGCCCAGCTGGGAACCAGTACGAAATTGGACTTAGCGCCTATGGTAAGGCGAGCATGACCACGTAGGGAAGTTTCTTCCCAATCGTGCCTCACGGAGAAAACGGGCGACACGCCCGACCGCGGGGGTCGGAGGTGGCATGGCAAATTAACAGCGGCAGTAGGCAAAATGAAGAGCCCCACGAGGGGGGACTTGTTTTCCACTGGGATTTGAGTGCAAGGCGTTATTCGTCCGCTCGGGTCATGGCCAAAAGTTAATTTGCCATGACGATCGAAGACGAAATCGCTTTGAAGTAATGCACAACCCAGTTTTAATTTCTGGCGCTGGCCATAGTTGCTGACGGCGTCGAGAAACATTGACAGGGTCGACGCCCCTTTAATTGGGGCGCGCCGACCGAGGAGAGGACAAGCGTGGCCGGACAGAAGATCCGCATCAGGCTCAAGGCCTACGACCACGAGGCTATCGACGCTTCTGCGCGAAAGATCGTGGAGACCGTTACCCGTACGGGTGCACGCGTCGTTGGCCCGGTGCCGTTGCCAACCGAAAAGAACGTTTACTGCGTTATCCGTTCGCCGCACAAGTACAAGGACTCGCGCGAGCACTTCGAGATGCGCACTCACAAGCGTCTGATCGACATTCTCGATCCAACGCCGAAGACCGTCGATGCACTTATGCGCATTGACCTTCCGGCAAGTGTCGATGTGAACATTCAGTGATCCTGGACTTTTGGTAGCGGAGACAAGATAAATGAGTGAAAACGAGATCAAGGGCATCCTGGGCACGAAGCTCGGTATGACTCAGATCTTCGACGAGGAAAACCGCGTTGTTCCGGTTACCGTCGTTGAGGCTGGGCCGTGCGTAGTGACTCAGGTGCGCACTAAGGAAACCGACGGCTACGACGCCGTCCAGATTGCATACGGCGAAATTGACCCACGTAAGGTCAACAAGCCGGAGGCCGGCCACTTCAAGAAGGCCGGTGTGACCCCGCGTCGCCACAGCGTCGAGATTCGCACCCCGGACGCTTCCTCTTACGAGGTCGGCCAGTCCGTTGGTGTCGACATCTTTGGCGAAATTGAGTACGTCGACGTCACTGGTACCTCCAAGGGCCACGGCTTTGCCGGTGGTATGAAGCGCCACGGCTTTGCTGGCCAGGGTGCTGCTCACGGTAACCAGGCTGCTCACCGTCGTGTTGGTGGCATTGGCGCCTGCGCCACGCCAGGACGCGTCTTCAAGGGCAAGCGCATGGCAGGCCGCATGGGTAACGACCGGGTCACAACCCAGAACCTGAAGATCCAGAAGGTTGACGCTGACGCGAACCTGCTGCTCATCAAGGGCGCAGTTCCGGGTGCACGCGGCGGCCTGCTGGTTGTTAAGACTGCCACGAAGGGTGGTGCTCACGCATGACCAACCTCAAGCTAGACGTACACACCGCTGAAGGCGGCGTGAACGGTTCGGTTGAGCTTCCTGCTTCCGTGTTCGACGCGGAGGTGTCCATCGCCCTGATGCACCAGGTTGTTGTCGCGCAGCGTGCAGCAGCTCGCCAGGGCACCCACAAGGTCAAGACCCGCGGCGAGGTTCGCGGCGGTGGCCGCAAGCCGTGGCGCCAGAAGGGTACCGGTCGCGCTCGTCAGGGTTCGATCCGTGCTCCGCACTGGACCGGCGGTGGCATTGTCCACGGCCCGGTGCCGCGCGACTACAGCCAGCGCACCCCGAAGAAGATGATTGCAGCTGCACTGCGTGGCGCACTCTCTGACCGTGCTCGCCACGACCGCATCCACGTTGTCGAGGAACTGGTCCCAGGCCAGACCCCGTCCACCAAGGCAGCTCGTACTTTCGTCGAGCGTCTGACTGAGCGCAACAACGTGCTCGTCGTTCTGCCACGCGAGGACGTCAACTCGTGGAAGTCGGTTCGTAACCTGCCAGGTGTCCACATCCTGTCTGAGGATCAGCTGAACACCTACGACGTTCTGAAGGCCGATGACGTCATCTTCGCCGTTCAGGCGCTTAATGACTTCATCACTCGCACCGCCGGTAAGGAGGAGAAGTAATGGCTACCATCGCAGATCCCCGCGACATCATTGTTGCACCGGTAGTGTCTGAGAAGTCCTACGGACTCATGGAGCAGGGCGTTTACACGTTCCTGGTTCACACCGACGCTAACAAGACCCAGATCAAGATCGCGGTCCAGGAGATTTTCGGTGTCAAGGTCGCTTCCGTCAACACCCTCAACCGTGAGGGCAAGCGCAAGCGTTCCCGCACCGGCTACGGCAAGCGCAAGAACACCAAGCGCGCCTACGTGACTCTCGCGGCCGGCAGCGATCCCATCGACATCTTCGGCGGTTCGGCAGCCTAGCCGCTAGCCGACGAGGAAGTTAAGGAAGAGCAAGAGTATGGCTATTCGTAAGTACAAGCCGACTACGCCGGGTCGCCGCCAGAGCTCCGTCTCCGAGTTCAGCGAGGTTACTCGCTCGACTCCTGAGAAGTCTCTGCTGCGCCCGCTGTCGAAGACTGGTGGCCGTAACGTACACGGCCACATCACCACTCGCCACAAGGGTGGCGGACACAAGCGCCAGTACCGTGTCATCGACTTCCGTCGTAATGACAAGGACGGCATTCCGGCAAAGGTCGCTCACATCGAGTACGACCCGAACCGTACCGCCAACATCGCACTGTTGCACTACGCAGACGGTGAGAAGCGCTACATCATCGCTCCGAAGAACCTGAAGCAGGGTGCCATCGTTGAGTCTGGCGCTAATGCCGACATCAAGGTTGGCAACAACCTGCCGCTGCGTAACATCCCGACCGGTTCCACCATTCACTGCGTGGAGCTCAAGCCGGGTGCCGGTGCACAGCTGGCACGTTCTGCTGGTGCTTCTATTCAGCTTCTCGGTAAGGAAGGCAAGTACGCAGTTCTGCGTATGCCTTCTTCTGAGATTCGTCGCGTTGACGCTCGTTGCCGCGCAACCGTCGGTGAGGTCGGAAATCAGGATCAGATCAACATTCGTTGGGGCAAGGCCGGCCGTATGCGCTGGAAGGGCTGGCGCCCGACTGTCCGCGGTGTTGTCATGAACCCGGTCGACCACCCGCACGGTGGTGGTGAGGGTAAGACCTCCGGTGGTCGCCACCCGGTTTCCCCGTGGGGCCAGAAGGAAGGCCGCACCCGTAAGCCGAACCGCCCGAGCGACCAGCTGATCGTTCGTCGCCGTCGTACCAACAAGAATAAGAAGCGCTAAGGAGGGAACTGAGAATGCCACGCAGCCTTAAGAAGGGCCCGTTCGTCGATGAGCACCTCCTCGCGAAGGTCGATGCACAGAACGAGAAGGGCACCAAGCAGGTCATCAAGACCTGGTCTCGCCGCTCCACGATTCTCCCCGATTTCATCGGCCACACCTTCGCCGTTCACGACGGTCGCAAGCACGTGCCGGTGTTCGTGGATGACTCTATGGTCGGCCACAAGCTGGGCGAATTCGCCCCGACCAAGACCTTCAAGGGTCACGTCAAGGATGACAAGAAGGGACGTCGATAAGCCATGAGCAACGACATTACTTCTGCACGCGCAACTGCGCGCTTCGTCCGCGTTACTCCGATGAAGGCACGTCGCGTCCTGGACACCGTTCGCGGTAAGTCCGTCGACGAGGCACTGAACATCCTGGAGTACGCACCGCAGGGTGCTGCTGATCCAGTTGCCAAGGTTGTTGCGTCTGCAGCTGCAAATGCTGAGAACAACTTCGGCCTGGACCGTCGTACTCTGGTCATCTCCGAGGCTTACGCCAACGAGGGACCGACCATGAAGCGCTTCCGCCCGCGTGCGCAGGGCCGTGCTTTCCACGTCCGCAAGCGCACCAGCCACATCACCGTGGTCGTCGA
This sequence comes from Corynebacterium amycolatum, assembly GCF_016889425.1. Classification (NCBI taxonomy): domain Bacteria; kingdom Bacillati; phylum Actinomycetota; class Actinomycetes; order Mycobacteriales; family Corynebacteriaceae; genus Corynebacterium; species Corynebacterium amycolatum. The sequence continues at coordinate 254,396 of NZ_CP069513.1, read as the reverse complement.
GAGCCAGAAGGAAGGTGACCGATAGTGGGACAGAAGATCCATCCACACGGTCTTCGCCTCGGTATTTCCAGCGACTGGAAGTCCCGCTGGTACGCCGACAAGCAGTACGCTGACTACCTGGCCGAGGACATCAAGATCCGCGATCTGCTGTCCACCGGTCTTGAACGCGCCGGCATCTCCGATGTCGTTATCGAGCGCACCCGTGACCGCGTGCGCGTCGACATCCACACCGCACGCCCGGGCATCGTTATCGGTCGTCGTGGCTCCGAGGCTGACCGCATTCGCGGCCAGCTCGAGAAGCTCACCGGCAAGCAGGTTCAGCTGAACATCCTCGAGGTCAAGAACATTGACGCGGATGCGAAGCTGGTTGCTCAGTCCATCGCTGAGCAGCTCGCCAACCGTGTCGCTTTCCGTCGTGCAATGCGCAAGGCTATCCAGTCTGCAATGCGTCAGCCGCACGTCAAGGGCATCAAGGTTGTCTGCTCCGGTCGTCTCGGCGGTGCCGAGATGGGCCGCACCGAGCGCTACCACGAGGGTCGCGTTCCGCTGCACACCCTGCGTGCGGAGATCGACTACGGCACCCACGAAGCTCACACCACCTTCGGTCGCATTGGCGTCAAGGTGTGGATCTACAAGGGTGACGTGATCGGTGGCCGTCGCGAGTCCGAGATCAACGCCGGCAACGCCCGCCAGCGTCGCGGCAACGACCGCCCGCGTCGCGGTGGCAAGCGTCGTCAGCGTGCATCTGAGAAGAAGGAGGGCTAATTCATGCTCATCCCGAAGCGCGTTAAGTTCCGTCGTCAGCACCGCCCGACCCGTTCTGGTATGTCCAAGGGCGGCAACAAGGTGACTTTCGGTGAATACGGTCTCCAGGCTCTCGAGCCGGCCTACATCACCAACCGTCAGATTGAGGCAGCGCGTATTGCCATCAACCGCCACGTCAAGCGTGGTGGTAAGGTCTGGATCCAGATTTTTCCGGACCGCCCGCTGACCCAGAAGCCACTGGGTGTTCGTATGGGTTCCGGTAAGGGCCCGGTCGAAAAGTGGGTTGCAAACGTCAAGCCGGGTCGCATCATGTTCGAGATGTCCTACCCGGACGAGGCAGTTGCTATCGAGGCACTGAAGCGCGCAGGCGCTAAGCTGCCGATTAAGACCCGAATCGTTCGGAAGGAGGATCAGTACTGATGTCGAACGGCATTCCCGCCCACGAGCTTCGCTCGCTGGATAACGATGACCTGGTTGCCAAGCTCAAGGAGTCTAAGGAGGAGCTGTTCAACCTCCGTTTCCAGAGCGCTACCGGTCAGCTGACCAACAACCGCCGTCTCCGCACTGTCCGCAAGGATATTGCTCGCATTTACACCGTTATGCGTGAGCGCGAGCTCGGCCTGTCTGCTGCACCAACCGATGGTGATGCAGCATGAGTGAGGAAAACATGAACACCACCGAGGCTGGCGCACGTAAGGTGCGCACCGGTTACGTCGTGTCCGACAAGATGCAGAAGACCATCGTTGTCGAGCTCGAGGACCGCAAGCAGCACGCCCTGTACGGCAAGATCATGCGCACGAACTCCAAGGTCAAGGCGCACGACGAGAACGAAGAGGCTGGCGTGGGCGACCGCGTCCGCATCGAAGAGTGCCGTCCGCTCTCCAAGGACAAGCACTACCGCCTGATCGAGATCGTCGAGAAGGCTAAGTAAGACCCGTTGGCTAACTAGACAGCTAGGGCTTTACAACGAGAACCCCGCCGCGGGAAACACGCAAGTGTGTTCTGTGGCGGGGTTTTGTTTTTGGCAAGCCATGTTTCTTCGTGTTTCTAGTCTCTTCAGTGCAGGTTTGCTGGGTTTTATCTCTGATAGCATTGGCGACGATTTGTGCTTTGTGAGGGGAGAAGTTCGGTGACTACTGACGTGACCAGGATTGATGATCGAGACCTGGAGTCCGCGCTTCGCTCACACGACGTGGCGACATTGTCGCGGCTCTTAACTGATGTTGAGCCCAAAGCTGCCGCTCGAAAGATGCGCCGCCTCAGCCATGAGGAACGTGCGCTGTTCTACCGCACACTGCCGAAAGACACGGCGGTTGAAACCTTCGATGAGCTGGACTCAGCGCTGCAGGCGCATCTGATCGACAGCCTCCGTGATCCTGAAGTCACCGCAGTCTTTGCGGAGATGGAACCGGACGACCGAGCTGAGTTGCTCGATGAGCTACCAGCCTCGGTTGCTTCAAAGCTGCTGGCCGATTTGCCGGATGATGAGCGCGAGCTCACCAACATTGTTCTCGGCTACCCCGACGGTTCCATTGGCCGCCGTATGAGCCCGGAGCTGGTATCGCTTCACGACGACATGACGGTGGGGAAAGCCCTCGAGACCGTCTGCAAGCATCTGGATGATGCCGAGTCTATCTACACCTTGCCGGTGTCGAACCGGAATCGCCGACTGATGGGCGTGGTAAGTCTTCGTGATTTGATGCGCGCCGACCGTGATATCCATGTGTCGGCAATTTTGAGGAAGGCCGACTACGCAGAGGCCACCGAGTCCGAAGAGAAGGTGGCTCGCATGTGCGCCAATCGTAAGCGCTTAGCTCTACCGATCGTCGATAGCAAGCAGCGTGTTATCGGCCTGCTCACGGTGGACGACGCACTCCGGATTCTGGAGGAAGCAGATTCCGAGGACCAAGCTCGTATTTCCGGTTCTGAGCCACTGCGCTTGCCGTACCTTGCTACGCCAATCTTTGAGATTGTTCGCTCTCGTGTGGTCTGGTTGCTCGTGCTGGCAATCGGTGCGACATTGACCGTGCAAGTCCTGGAAACCTTCGAAGAGACTCTGTCTCAGATGGTCGTTCTCTCAGTGTTCGTACCGCTGCTGATTGGTACAGGTGGCAATACCGGTAACCAGGCTGCAACTACGATTACGCGTGCGTTGGCGCTGGGGGATGTCCAACCGCGAGATATATTCAAGGTCATTCTCCGAGAGGTGAGGGTCGGCGCGTTCCTCGGTCTATTGCTTGGTTCTCTAGGCCTACTATTGGCTGGATTGTTCTACGGTTGGGACATCGGCCTCGTTATCGGCCTGACGCTGCTGGGTATTTGTACCCTCGCGGCAACCGTCGGTGGCATCATGCCGCTGATTGGTAAGAAGTTCGGCATTGACCCAGCAGTCTTCGCGAACCCGTTTATTACGACGCTTGTTGATGCCTCCGGTCTGATTATCTACTTCCTGATCGCTAAGTCGGTACTGGGGATTTAGACCCCACGGTGCGCAGCTGCACCGATACATAAAAAGTGTCCAGCTGCGCCATAATGGTGGCCATGAGCAATGGCACCCACAATCACCGCACTTGGAAAGAAATTATTGCCGCCGATCCGCAGCATTCTCGGCGCTACGCCAACCGGTGGCGGGGATTCGTGCGCGAGGGCCGCGATATCGATGGCGAGGCGCGGCTGGTGGATGCGATGGCGCCACGCCACGCTCGAATTCTAGATGCCGGCTGCGGACAGGGGCGCGTGGGCGGTTACCTGGCGAAGGCTGGGCACCGAGTCATGGGCGTCGATGTCGACCCCTATCTCATCGATGAGGCGAAACGCCAGTTCCCGGACGCGACGTGGTTGGTAGGGGATTTGGCGCAATTGGCGCACGTGCTTGACGACGGCCTCGAGAACACGCCCCACGATGACACGGCATCCGCTTTCGATGTCATCATTTGCCCCGGCAATGTCCTGACCTTCGTAGCGCCAGAAGACCGCACGAAGGTACTGCAGGCCTTCGCAGCGGCACTGAATCCGGAGGGCGGTCGTGCCATCATCGGCTTCGGTGCCGGCCGTGGCTGGGACTTTGCGGATTTTGAAACCACTGCGCAGGAGGCGGGGCTCACCGTGATTCAGCGTTATTCGACGTGGGATCTTCGTCCGTTTGAGGATGAGTCTCAGTTCCTGGTTGCAGTGCTTGAACGGGGGTAGAGAGCTGTGATCGTCGTAAAGCGGTTGCGATTCCGTGCCGGACTATCGTTATTCTTTTATGCGAATAACTGCAATTAACGGCACGCAGGGAAGGCTTCGGCGGTGACGCTATACGAAACGCTGGATACGGCTGGTGACAAAAAACAGGAACTGATGACGCAGGACTACGGGCGTTTTGCGGTTCGAGCGGTCCTGGCGGGCATGTATCTGACGTTGGGAACGGCCTTTGCAGCGGTAGCTGGCCAAGTGGCCGAAGCTGTTGCTCCGGGCACTGGGGGACTGGTCTTTGCGTGCCTGTTCGGGCTTGGACTGTTCGCCATTGTGGTGCTCGGTGCAGAGCTGGCGACTGGCAGCATGATGTTTGTGTCCTGGTCCGCTGCACGCGGTCGCATGCCGTGGGGAGTGGCTCTTCGGATGGTGGCCGTCGCCACGTTCTACAACTTCATCGGTGCCGCGATTGTGGCGCTGGTGCTAAGCCAGAGCGCCAAACTCGGTGGGATTGATGACACACATCTGATTTCCACCTTGACCGAGGGGAAGCTGGCCAAGCCGTTCTTCGGTGCTTTCGTAGAGGCGATGGGCGCGAACTTCGTGGTCAATATGGCTGTTTTAGGCGCGCTACAAGCCAAAGAAATCATTTCGAAGTTCGCTGTGATTCTGCCGATTATTGCGGTGTTCGTTGGGCTCGGGCTTGAGCATGTGATTGCGAACTTCTCGCTGTTTTCCTTGGCCTTTTTCGCCGATCCGCGTCCTGCCGGCTTCGATGGCCTGCACATTACAGGCAACTGGGTGGCAGTGTGGTTGGGCAACTTCGTAGGCGGTGGCCTGGGAATTGGCGCGGTCTACGCCTGGTTGAACCAGACGAAGACCAGCTATGTTGATTAGCTTTTGAGCTTTGCCGGAGCCTATCCGACGACCTATCTCAAGGGCTATCCGACGGCCTGCCCGAAGAGCAGGCCGACGAAGTAGGACACAATCAAACCGAGCGCGCCACCGATGACCAGACGTAGCGCAGCCTTGCCGGAGTGCGTGGAGCTGAGCTTGGCGCTGATGTAGCCGGTCAAGGCCAACGTCACGATGGTGACAACGGTGACCGCAATCGCGCCGGAGGTGGGGCCGGTGAACACCAGAGCCGCAATCATCGGCAGGATGGCGCCGAGTAGGAACGACAGTGCCGAAGAACCAGCAGCCGCCCAGGGGTTGGTAAGTTCCTCGCCGTCAATGCCCAATTCCAGCTTTAGGTGAGCTGCCAGCGGATCATTTTGTGCGATGCCGTGGGCAGCATCTTCGGCGATATGTTGTGGGATGCCGTAGCCAGAGAGAATCCCCACGAGCTCCTTATGCTCTTCATCTGGAAAGTCCTTGAGCTCGGCCTTTTCTTTGGCAATCAGTGCTCGCTCAGTATCGCGCTGAGTTGAAACCGAGACGTATTCCCCCAGAGCCATCGAGATAGCACCAGCGATAACGGCGGCGGCACCAGCAGTCAGAATGGCTTCGCGAGAAGAACCTGCTGCAATCACGCTGAGCAAGATTAGAGCAGTGGAGACGATGCCGTCGTTGGCTCCGAGGACTCCGGCGCGAAGCCAGTTGAGCTTCGACGTCTCAGAAGACTTATGCGGTTCATGAGGATGCGCGTACGTGGTCATGGCAGGACCTTTCTCCCATGTCAGCCTCACGCCTACGGGTGGTACGAGGCCTCACCATCGATTTAATGCCGATTCGGGCACATTCTCAACCAGTGAAGTGAAACGAGGGCAGTCCTCTCGTATGTAGTTTTATGCCAGCTTATGTGGGTGTTTGCGGAGGCCGTCGTGCGTCAATGTCAATACCGCGATCAGCGCAATCAGCGCGCAGGTCAACATTGATATGGCCATTGATAAAGGCAGATTGGAACCAAGCCCCACCAACGGGGAAACCGTGGCGGCCGCGAGGAACTGTGCGAAGCCCATGAGGCCGGAACCTGAGCCAATTCCGATATCTCGAACCTCCTCAATTCCGAGTGCTGTGGCATTGGCGAAGATCAGCGGCATCATCGGTACCGTAATGAACAGCAACAGCCAAGTAGTGAAGAAGTTAATCCCGACTATGGCATTAACAATCAGGCCTATCGACGTCACGAGCATGACCGTGAGTGCAACTAAAATGCCCTTGCGGGGATGAAGCCGGTTGATCATCTTGCCGTTGAGGATTGACACAAAGGTCAACATCGCTGCATTGGATGCGAACACGAGAGAGAACTGAGTAGGGGTGAGCCCCAGCAGCTCCTGGAAGATAAAGGGTGACGCAGCGATATAGGAGAACATCACCGAGAAGCCACCAGCGAAAGCTAACAAGTAGCCGACAAATACGGGCCGCTGTAGCAGCCTGCCGATATTGGGCAGGAGATTGCGCAGAGAGCCTGTGGAGCGTCGCTCTGGCGGTAGAGTTTCCGGAACCATCAGAAACACAATCGCGACCATCGCGACGTTGATGGCTGCGAGAAACCAGAACACGCTGCGCCAGCCGAATGCGGGGCCCAGAAAGCCACTCACAAGGGGAGCGATTGCCGGGGCGATGGAGGAAATGCCCATCAGCGTCGAGAAAGCTCTCGCTGATGCCTTGCCCTTCAAGAGGTCTGGGACTACAGCACGAGCCAGAACCACTGTGGAGCCACCAGCTAACCCCTGGAACAGGCGCATTGCAATAAGCGTGCCAATATTCGGTGCTATTGCACAGAGGATTGACGAGCCCAAGAACACCAAAGTCGCAATGAGAAGCAACTTCCTACGGCCCAAACTATCGGAGAGAGCGCCAATGACGAGCTGCCCTGCAGCCATACCGATCATGAAGGTTGCCAGAGTGAGCTGAACCATTGACTCGGTTGTGGAGAACTCCTTGGCTATCTCCACGAAGGAGGCCAGGTATGTATCTGCGCCGAACGGGGCGGCGGCGGATAATAAGGCTAACCCGGCAAGTAGCGATACCGGAAGCGTCTGTGCTGGCTGTGTCTGAGCGTTCTCGGAATGTGGATTTGTCACTGTCTCAGTCTAGGGTTTCCGCGGAATAGGGTTGCTGCGGAGGGTATAAACCATGTTGGGGGCATGAAACTAAGGGATTTTGTTGTCCCGCACGAACGTGCCATAATACACAGGTTGCGCGAAGTGGCTGCGTGCTGCTCTCAACGGTCTATGACCGTAGCTAGCATGGGGTCAAAGCGATATGGAAGTTGCCTCTAGCAGGTGCTTTCGTCGTAAAGCGTAAACACAAGACATAAAGACCGCGTGCGTTTAGGACGGAAATCTGACGCACAATGCAACCAGGTCAGGAGAAACGCAGTGATTCAGCAGGAATCCCGTCTGCGCGTTGCCGACAACACTGGTGCACGTGAAATCCAGTGCATCCGCGTTCTCGGCGGCTCGACCCGACGCTTCGCTGGCATTGGCGACACCATTGTCGCAACTGTCAAGGAAGCTACTCCGGGCGGCAACGTCAAGGCAGGCGAAATTGTTAAGGCAGTCATCGTCCGTGCGAAGAAGGAGACCCGTCGTCCGGACGGCTCCTACATCTCGTTCGACGAGAATGCAGCTGTCATCATCAAGGCCGACGGTGAGCCAAAGGGCACCCGTATTTTCGGCCCGGTCGCGCGTGAGCTGCGTGACAAGAAGTTCATGAAGATTGTCTCGCTCGCACCGGAGGTGATTTAAGTGAAGATCCGTAAGGGCGATACCGTGCTGGTTATCTCCGGTCCGGACAAGGGTGCTCAGGGCAAGGTCATCGAGGCCTACCCGAAGCGCGACAAGGTCCTGGTCGAGGGCGTTAACCGTATCAAGAAGCACGTTGCAAACTCCGCTGCGGAGCGCGGTGCATCCTCGGGTGGCATTGTCACTCAGGAAGCTCCGATTCACGTGTCGAACGTCATGCTGGTCGACGAAGATGGTACCCCGACTCGCGTTGGTTACCGCTTCGATGAGGACGGCAAGAAGGTTCGCATCTCCCGCCGTACCGGGAAGGACATCTAAGCATGAGCGAAAATTACACCCCTCGTCTGAAGGCCCGTTACCGCGATGAGATTCGCGGCAAGATGCAGGAAGAGTTCTCCTACGAGAACGTCATGCAGATTCCGGGCGTTACCAAGGTCGTCGTTAACATGGGCGTCGGCGCTGCTGCTCAGGACAAGAAGCAGATCAACGGTGCTATCAACGACCTGACTCTGATCACCGGTCAGAAGCCGGAGACCCGTCGCGCTCGCAAGTCGATCGCTAACTTCAAGCTTCGTGAAGGCGACGCCATCGGCGCTCGCGTCACCCTGCGTGGCGACCGTATGTGGGAGTTCCTGGATCGTCTGCTGACCGTGGCTCTGCCGCGAATCCGCGACTTCCGCGGTCTGTCTGATCAGCAGTTCGATGGTCACGGTAACTACACCTTCGGACTGTCTGAGCAGACCATGTTCTACGAGATCGACGTTGACAAGATCGACCGCCCGCGCGGTATGGACATCACCGTCGTGACCACCGCTACCAACAATGAGGAAGGCCGCGCGCTGCTGCGCGAGCTGGGCTTCCCGTTCAAGAAGTAGTTTTGCCTCTTCGGTAGCTTCTGTCTGAAGCCTCGGATGCCGCTTGGCCTCCGGGGCTTTTTGCTGCTCCGTTAACCCTTATGTTCATGGGGGGATGTCGCTGTGCGGGGCCTGCGCAAAAGTTACCAGTGTTGCCGGTGTGAAAGTTGACCCTTTTTGGGGGTTGAAAATTAGTAAAGTCACAAGCTTTCTTAAATGAAAGTTAGGCGTTCGTGATGATTTCGTTGTAAACTGCCATTCGTCATAGTGACGGCCGCCAAAATGCATTGTGGTCGTTATCAATTTGGGCAAGATTTAAGTGACTTCAGCTTCTGTGTGGTTGAGCCAGTGGTTCTACACAGAGCGGTCCTTAAGTTAAAACGCAAAGGGATTAACTACATGAAGAACTTCTCCGTGGCCGTCCGCTCGGCTGCTGTTGCAACTGTTGCGGCTCTGGGTCTGAGCTTGGGCGCAGGTGCTGCCAACGCACAGCCGGCACTGCCGGAAATGCCGAACATTCCGATTCCGGGTATCGGCGACACCGGCCCGAAGGGCGTCAAGCAGATCGTCACCTTCGGTGACTCCTTCACCGCTAATGCCGGTAAGGGTGGCCCGCGTGGCCTGGCGCCGGGGCAGAACGTGCTGGTCGCTAACTGTGCCACCGACATGGAAAACTGGCCGAAGATTGCAGCGTCGAAGCTGAACAAGTCCCTGGGTGACTGGTCCTGTAACGGTCTTGGTGGCTTCCCGGGTCAGCTCCTCGCATACCTGGAAGCTTCCATCCAGTACGGCGACATCGGAGAGGGCACTGAGAAGGTTGTCCTGATGTACGGCGGCATGGACTGGGTCCAGTGGGTTGACGTGGCAGGCGAGCTGGTCGCAAAGCCGGACCCCAAGGCTCCGTCGCTGTTCAAGCAGACGCTGCGTCAGTTCACTGACCGCGTCCACCAGGTTGCTCCGGGTGCTCAGGTCGTCCTGGCTTCGTACCCTGAGTACGCTACCAATGACCAGCTGTGCCTGGTGAACGCCCCGAACCAGACCTTCCCGATCCCGGCACCGGGTGCCAGCGAGATTCAGGGGGCATTCCGCGACAGCATTCGCTCCGCGTCTCAGCACGTAGGTGCCGGCTTCATCGACGTCTACGAGGCAACCCTCGGCCACGGTACCTGCAACCCAAACCCGGATGAGCGCTTCGTCGCCGGTTTCGCAGATCCGGTGATGGGCCCGATGACCAATCACCCGACGGTGGCTGGCGAAAAGGCTATGGGTAACATCATCGCCGACCAGCTCTACTAATTTCCTCTAGCCGGCGCCATATCGGCTAGAAATTGAGTTCCACTGCTAATTGGTGGGGCTTCACGCCGCGAGCGGACTAACGTCCAGCCGCGGCGTTTTTGCATTTCGGTCGGTATTTGTTAGTATCACCAGGTCTGCCCTCTGTAAGAGGTGCGGCAGTAAAAATGTAAGAACTTTGCTGTAGGCCCCCTCGCCTCGCATCGTCTCTGGCGTCACCTGGGTGGCGAGCTGACTCGGCTATTGAACCGAGTTGGCGAACAGTAGCCCTTAAATCGCCGGAATCACGATATTGGTAGTCGCTCCATCTTAAGCTTTTGCCGTGTGACAGTTGCTGTTTGCGCGGTCATTGGAGTTAGCCACGAGGTGAGAAGGAACCGCAGCGAGAAAGGAAGCGGTCACTAACCATGACCATGACTGACCCAATCGCCGACATGCTGTCGCGCGTGCGCAACGCTAACAACGCGTACCACGACTCTGTCTCGATGCCGTCGTCCAAGCTGAAGGCTAACATCGCCGAGATCCTCAAGTCTGAGGGTTACATTGCGGACTACGCAGTCGAGGATGCCAAGGTCGGCAAGACCCTGACCCTGAACCTGAAGTACGGCCCATCCCGCGAGCGTTCGATCGCTGGCGTGCGTCGCGTCTCCAAGCCGGGTCTGCGTGTTTACGCAAAGTCCACTAACCTGCCGAAGGTCCTCGGTGGCCTGGGCGTGGCTATCATCTCCACGTCTCAGGGCCTGCTGACTGACCGTCAGGCTTACGAGAAGAAGGTTGGCGGGGAAGTCCTCGCTTACGTCTGGTAAAGGGGGAACTACACAATGTCTCGTATTGGTAAGAACCCTGTCGTTGTCCCGGCAAATGTTACTGCACAGGTCAACGGCCAGGACGTTTCCGTCAAGGGCCCGAAGGGCGAGCTGTCTGTCTCTATCCCGGCTCCAATTACCGTTGAGCTGAAGGACAATGAGATTGTGGTCAACCGCCCGGATGACCACCGCAAGAGCCGCTCCCTGCACGGCCTGTCCCGTTCGCTGATCAACAATATGGTTGTCGGTGTGACCGAGGGCTACACCATCAAGATGGAAATCTTCGGTGTTGGTTACCGTGTCGCCAAGAAGGGCAAGGACCTCGAGTTCTCCTTGGGCTACTCGCACCCAGTCCTGATCGAAGCACCGGAAGGTATCACCTTCGATGTCGACGGCACCACCAAGCTGTCGATCACAGGTATTGATAAGCAGCAGGTCGGACAGCTCGCAGCTAACATCCGTCGTCTGCGTAAGGATGATCCTTACAAGGGCAAGGGCATTCGTTACGATGGCGAGCAGATCCGTCGCAAGATCGGAAAGACGGGTAAGTAATGAGCAACACCAACGAAAAGCGCCTCCCGGTAGGCAAGGACATCTCGACTCGTCGTCGTGTCGCCCGCGCCCGCCGTCACGCACGCTTGCGCAAGAACGTCCGCGGCACCTCCGAGGCACCGCGCCTCGTCGTGCACCGCTCTTCCCGCCACATCACCGCTCAGGTTATCGACGACTCTATCGGTCGTACCCTGGCCGCTGCTTCCACTCTGGACGCAGATCTCCGTGGCTTCGAGGGCGACAAGAAGGCCAAGAGCGCCAAGGTCGGCGAGTTGATTGCTGCTCGCGCTAAGGATGCTGGCATCGAGAATGTCGTTTTCGACCGCGGTGGCTACCAGTACCACGGCCGCGTTGCTGCTCTGGCCGAGGCTGCCCGTGAAGGTGGTCTGAAGTTCTAATGCGCACTTACAAGTCCAACGGAAGGAATGCGTGATGTCGGAACGCGATAAGCGCGAAGGCGGACGTAACTCCGCTGACAACAAGAACAACAACCGTCGTGGTGGCCGCGGTAACGACCGTCGCCAGCAGGACGAGCGTTCGCAGTACATCGAGCGCGTAGTAACTATTAACCGAGTTTCCAAGGTCGTCAAGGGCGGTCGTCGCTTCAGCTTCACCGCTCTGGTCATCGTCGGTGACGGCGAGGGCATGGTCGGCGTCGGCTACGGCAAGGCCAAGGAAGTACCGGCAGCTATCCAGAAGGGTGCTGAAGAGGCTCGTAAGAACTTCTTCCGCGTCCCGATGATTGCTGGCACCATCACCCACCCGGTTCAGGGTGAGACCGCTGCTGGCATCGTGCTGCTGCGCCCGGCTGCTCCGGGTACCGGTCTGATTGCCGGCGGCGCTGTCCGCCCGGTTCTCGAGTGCGCCGGTGTTCAGGATGTTCTGTCCAAGTCGCTGGGTACCAACAACTCCATCAACGTTGTTCACGCAACCGTTGATGCTCTCAAGCAGCTGGTTCGCCCTGAAGAGGTCGCCGCACGTCGTGGCAAGTCCCTCGAAGAGGTCACCCCGGCACGTATGCTGCGCGCACGCGCAGGTCAGGGAGCGTGATTTCCATGGCACTGAAGATTACCCAGGTCCGTGGTACCGCTGGTACCGAGCAGAAGCAGAAGGATTCGCTGCGCACCCTCGGCCTGAAGCGCATCAACGATTCCGTCGTCCGCCCGGATTCTCCGGCTGTGCGCGGTCTCGTGAACGTTGTGCGTCACCTGGTCGAGGTTGAAGAAGTAGCGGGGGAGTAGGTAAACCATGAGCGAACCAATTAAGCTCCACGACTTGGCCCCGGCTCCGGGTGCTAAGAAGAAGAAGACTCGCGTCGGCCGTGGTGAGGCTTCCAAGGGTAAGACCGCTGGTCGCGGCACCAAGGGCACCAAGGCCCGCAAGCAGGTTTCGGCAGCATTCGAGGGTGGCCAGATGCCACTTCACATGCGTCTGCCGAAGTTGAAGGGCTTCAAGAACCCGGCGAAGGTCACCTTCCAGGTGGTCAACGTTTCGGATTTGGAGCGTCTGTTCCCGAACGGTGGCGACGTCACCATCGCCGACCTGGTTGCAAAGGGCGCCGTCCGCGCTAACCAGCCGGTGAAGGTCCTCGGCGACGGCGACATCAACGTCTCCGTCAACGTCACCGCAACCAAGTTCTCGGGCTCCGCAAAGTCCAAGATCGAGGCTGCAGGCGGCTCTGTCACTGAGGCTTAAAGCATTTAAGCTTTAATAGAAAAGCTCCTAACCCATGTGGTTAGGAGCTTTTTTGTATTGAGAGGGAGGAAATTGGAGGGGAGGGCAGCGCAAACCGCTGGCTTACAGCAGGCCGGTGGTTCGCAGAGCCCACTCCAGTTGGTCGATGTCAGCGTCGGTGTGCAGCGCGGTGATGGTCAATCGCAACATTGCCTCACCACGGGGCACCGTCGGATAGCGAATTGCAGGTATAAACACGCCTAGCTCCGCCAACTGTGCTGAGGCGTCCATCGCTTCGGTCTCGTCCCCGACGGGCAGCGGGATGATGGCAGATGCGGGGTCTGACTGCGCGCCAACCAGGGAGCGGACGCACGCAATATTACGTTGCAATCGCTTGACGACGTCCCCAACCTCCAACTGCTTCAACGCTGCGCGGATAGCTGCGACAGAACCAGGGTTCATGGACGTTGAGTACACGTAGCTACGGGCTTGATTGCGTAGCAGTTCGCCAACTGGTGCCGAGCAGAGAACGTATCCTCCTTCGACCCCGAGAGCCTTGCTCGCGGTGCCGACCACAATGTCCGGGCGAATGCCCAGGTGCGCTGCAGTGCCACGACCGTGTTCTCCGATAACTCCGACGCCGTGGGCGTCGTCAAGCATCAGCCATGCGTTGCGACGGTGACAGGTGCGCTCGAGTGCCGGGCCGTCGATGACCTCGCCTGACATAGAGAACACGGAGTCGGAGATGACAAGTTTGTGGCGGGCGCTCGATGTTGCGAGGAGATGGTCGAGTGCCTGGTAGTCAGTGTGCGGAAAGACCGTGACTTTAGCTCGGGCATTGCGGCATCCGTCAATGATGGAAGCATGGTTGGCGGCGTCGGAGAAGATTTCAACGTCGGCGGTGGCGATGGCAGCGATGGTTGAGTGGTTCGCCTGGTAGCCAGTAGCAAAGAGAACGGCATCGTCGAAACCGAAGAACTGCGCGAGTTCATTCTCAAGTGCGCTGTGGATGCTAGTGCCAGTGGTTAAGCGAGAGCCGCCGGACCCGGTGCCGAAATATCCAATTGCCTCGGTGGCAGCTGAGATGAGCTCAGGGTGCGTGGACAGGCCGAGGTAGTCCGAAGAAGAAAACAATAGGTAGTCGGCTCCGTCAATTCGGCTATGCGGTAGTTGTGCGGTTTCGAAAGTGCGCAGTGTGCGGGCAAGTCCTGCACCGGCCCAGGCCGTGTTTCTTTGGGCGGCGATTGCTGAGAGGTCGCTGCTGAGGCCGGTAGTGTCCGTCGAGAAACTGGCGTCAGCTGGGAGCTCGATATAGACCGGCGTGTTCTCCAGGTAGTCGATTAGCTCGGGGATATCGATGCCGGGTTCAACGATGAAAATGCGAGTACCAAGAGTGCTGCCGTGGTCCTTGATATTGGGGATACGGTGGAAGATTCCGTCCAGTGCGAGATAGCCACGCGTGTAAAAGGGATCGTCGGAGAGGCAGATTTCTGCGACGATGCCCGGGGCGCTGTGAACCTTGGATGCGAGGATGAGCGCCTCGTGAAAATGGTCCTTGGCGCAGTCCTTGCTGGGGTGTGAGATGGCATCAAAAGTGGAAACCCGTACACCGCGGGCTGGGTTTGGGTCGAGCCGCTCACCGGAGGAGGCATCGATAAGAGCGGCGCCGCGAAGACCCGTGAGTGAATAGGCCATCTCGACGGCGATATCGGCGGCCTGTATACCTGCAGCGTGTAGGCGTTGAGTAATGAGCTTGCGGGCGTCCCCAGGGCTGGAGTTCGACTCTAGAAAGGGGACTAACGCCGGCACGGTGCTGATGGTCGACTCATCAATCTTGTCCGCAGTGATGTGAATTGTGTCGGCTCGCCCCTTGTCGTGGTGAAGTGCACGGCTAGTCATAGCAGAAGCCAACTGAGGTAGTTCGGTGGCCGGTGCAAGACGCTCAGCGCCAGAGATATGGCAGCCATCGGCGCTGGAGCGCATGCGGATGCTGTAGGTACTCACAGAGCAAAACTTTAACACTGTTCAAGTTTTGTTTGAGAAGGTTGGGTGGAGCACATGAGAGGGCGGGGGCTCAGAGGGGATGAGCGCTGGAATCGTCGTCAAGCGAAAAGAGGGTGATTGACGGGGCGCTGTACTAACGGTGATATAGAGGCGTATTGCGACGATATGGAGAAACGCTGGTAGACTCACTACGTCAAATACTGTCAATTAAAGGTTTGAGGAATACGTCATCCGCGTTGCTTAACTAAAACGGAAGACTACTGGCGGATAAGCGGGTAAATCTTTCGGGAAAAGCGTGGGAGAAGCGGATTTCTTGACCTCGGGAGGATGCACGTGGCTTCCGGTCTCATTGCGGCGTTGCGCGATCCCGATTTGCGTAAGAAGATCTTCTTCACTCTGACGATGATCATTCTGTACCGAATCGGCTCGCAGATTCCAACCCCTGGTATCGACTACCAGTTGGTCAACGCGCAGCTCGAGCAGATTTCGAAAGATCAGTCCAGCGTTTACTCGCTGATCAACCTGTTCTCAGGTGGCGCTCTGCTGCAGATGGCGATTTTCGGCATCGGCATTATGCCGTACATTACGGCCTCGATTATCGTCCAGCTGCTCACGGTGGTGATTCCACACTTCGAGCAGTTGAAGAAGGAAGGGCAGTCGGGTCAGACAAAGATGACCCAGTACACCCGCTACCTCACAGTGGCGTTGGCGTTGCTGCAGTCTGCGGGCATTGTGGCCATGGCAGACCGTGGCGCCCTGCTGGGCGGCTCGCAGTCGCTGCTGGTTAAGGATGCGGGTGTCTTTGACCTCGTGGTGATGGTCGTTGTGATGACCTCCGGTGCCGTGCTGGTCATGTGGATGGGTGAGCTCATCACTGACCGAGGGGTCGGCAACGGTATGTCACTGCTGATTTTCTCCGGTATCGCCGCTGGTATGCCGGCGCAGGGAGCGAACATTCTGCGCTCCACTACCGGTGTCGTGTTTGCCACCGTGATTGTTGCCGTGCTGATTCTCATCATCGGCGTTATTTTCATTGAGCAGGGACAGCGCCGTATTCCGGTGCAGTACGCAAAGCGCATGGTTGGTCGTCGCCAGTACGGCGGATCTTCCACCTACCTGCCGCTGAAGGTGAACCAGGCCGGTGTTATCCCGGTCATCTTCGCGTCCTCTCTGATTTACGTGCCGGTTCTGATTACCCAGATTGTTCAGTCCGGTCAGTCGAATCCGAACATGGACAACTGGTGGCAGCGCAATGTCATTCAGTACCTGCTGGCGCCGTCCAGTTGGCAGTACATTCTGCTGTTCTTCCTGATGATTATCTTCTTCTCCTTCTTCTACACCTCCGTGCAGTATGACCCGCACGAGCAGGCGGAGAACATGAAGAAGTACGGCGGATTCATTCCGGGCTTCCGCCCGGGGCGTCCGACTGCTGAATACCTGTCCTACGTCCTGATTCGCCTGCTGACTGTCGGCTCGCTGTACCTGGCACTGATCGCTGTTCTGCCAAATGTCGCTCTTGATATGGGGCTTGGCGACGCGAACGCTGGTCGAGGCGGTATGTTTGGAGGTACAGCCCTGCTGATTCTGGTCAGTGTTGCGCTGACGACGGTCAAGCAGGTTGAAAGCCAAATGATGCAACGTAACTACGAAGGGTTCTTGAAGTAATGCGACTCGTACTTGTAGGTCCTCCCGGTGCAGGCAAGGGCACTCAGGCAGCTATCCTCTCGGAGAAGCTCGGTGTCCCACACATCTCCACCGGTGACCTGTTTCGCGCAAACATCGGTGAAGGTACTCCGCTCGGCATTGAGGCGAAGTCCTACATCGACGCCGGCAACCTTGTTCCGGACGACGTGACTGTGCGTATGGTCGAGTCCCGTCTGAACGAGGACGACGCTGCCAAGGGGTTCCTGTTGGATGGCTTCCCGCGCACTGTTGGTCAAGCAGAAGAGCTGAAGCGTCTGCTGTCCAACCTCGGCACTGAGCTGGATGCGGTCGTACAGTTCGACGTTTCTGAGGATGTCGTAGTCGAGCGCATGCTGGCCCGTGGTCGCGCAGACGACACTGAAGAGGTCATCCGCAACCGCATGCATGTGTACACCAATGAGACCGCTCCTTTGCTGGATTACTACTCGGAGAAGATCATCAAGATTGCCGCTGAGGGATCCGTTGAGGAGATTAACGAGCGCACGATGGCTGAGCTGGAGAAGCTGAACTAAGCTCCTGGCGCGCCGGATAACTAGACGCTCTAGCTTTTTTGCTGGCTGGAGCCGATGGGTTTGCCGGTTGTAGGTGGTTGTTGAAGCCGCCCTTTCGAACCGTTGAGGTTTGGAAGGGCGGCTTTTGTGTGTGGCTGTTGGGGTCTGGGGCGGGGGTGGGGGGGGCAGCCGATAGTGAGGGCTACTGGAAGTCCTGAATAATCTGGTCGATGAGTGGCTGCGCGGCCTCAGCGCTGATATTCGCGAAAACGAACTCTTGGTAGATGCGGTTGGCCTCGTCAATGACCATAACGAAAGGGGACCCCTTGTTGATGCCGCTAAATGCGTGCTTGCCGGGTAGCTCGTATGGTACGTAGTTTTCGACGGACTCAGCCTTTTCGTTAATGCGCTCGACAGTGGCCGGGTCCTCGGCCGTACTGAGCATTGCGGTGCCACCGTCTCCAACTGCCATTACGCAGGTGAAGCCATGTACGCTCTCGCTGCCAAAAATGACGGGTTTAGAGTCATCCGACTCGGCGCAGCTGCCAATCGCCTCCTTAATTGCATCAGGTGTGAAGTTTTGGATTGACTCAGGCAGTGCAGAGGTGCCCATGAAACCCGAGGTGCTTCCAGGGGTCTCCGGCGATTCCGCGGCAGGGGAAGTGGAGGGGATAGTCGGCGCTGGCGACGGTTCGGGATTGCTTGAGCAAGCGCCAACCAGGAAAAGTGAGCTGGTGGCAATAACAGCGCCCGCAGTCTGCGCGGACTTCAACAGTGAATGCATGCCAGTTATCGTAGGGCAGCTCAACTTTGGGTGTAAACCGCCCGAAAAACGAAGCAAGCCGATTGCAGATTAAGCGTCACGAATGAACATCCATAAAGATTCCCATGCAACGCCTCGTAGAAATACATGAAGCAGAGCGCTGGCTGGGGGAGCGATGCCCTCGTAGGTGGCGGGATTCGGCTAGCCGGTGGTTCCCTTCTAAGTCAGAGTAGACTCAACCAGCGTGATGAGTTTTCGACGCCGCCGCAAAGTAGTTCCTGCCCGCACCGAGGGAGAATTGGATGCGATGCAAGCGGCCGGCGAGATTGTCGGTCGTGCATTGCTGGCTTGCAGAAACGCTGCTAAGCCGGGGGTGACCACGGCAGATCTCAATGAGATCGCGCACCAGGTCATTATCGATGCTGGCGCAACGCCGTCCTTCCTTGGCTATGAAGGTTTTCCGGCGTCTGTCTGCGCATCTGTGAATGAAGTTGTTGTCCACGGCATTCCGTCAAGCTCTACGGTTCTCGCCGATGGTGATTTAGTCTCAATTGACTGTGGCGCAATCCTGGATGGCTGGCACGGTGATTCGGCACTTACGTTCGGCGTCGGAAAGCTGAGTGAAGATGTCGAAAAACTGAACATTGCGACATCAGAGGTCCTCACCGAAGGTATTAAGGCCATGGTTCCGGGCGCTCGCCTCACCGATATTTCGTATGCGCTTGAAATGGCCACCCGTGAGGCTGAACTGCGCCACGATATTGAGCTCGGCATCGTAGATGGATATGGCGGGCACGGCATTGGGCGGGAGATGCACATGGACCCCTTCCTGCCCAACGAGGGCAAAGCTGGAAAGGGCCCCCGCATCGTCGAAGGCTCCGTATTGGCCATTGAGCCGATGCTCATTCTCGGCGGCGAGTGGGGTAGTGATGAGCTTGACGACGGCTGGACGGTCGTCAGCGCGGATAGAATGCCGGCCTCCCATTGGGAGCATACAGTTGCCGCCACGGCGGACGGCCCCCGTATTTTGACTCCTCGATACGAATAACTAGTGCGTGAGGGCCAAGCGAAAGGTCAGAATGTTGCCATAAAGGCTGCGATGAATTCTGAACGGGTGGAGCGAACCAGCCTGCCGTCGCTTGCAACCGGTCCCATAATGGTCGTATTTGGTAAAAACGCAGGTCGCGTGTAAAGTTGGGCGATGGTGTGGGCGCAGTGTCGCTGCAGTGATGATTATCCCTGCACGGAACTGCTAAAACACCAGGCAGAGTAGAGATTTCCCAACTGGTGCCGGGATTGTCCCGGGTATCCGCCAGAGAGACGTGGAGGACATGGCTAAAAAGGAAGGCGCAATTGAGGTTGAGGGTCGCGTCGTCGAGCCCTTGCCGAACGCGATGTTCCGAGTGGAGCTGGACAACGGGCACAAGGTGCTCGCCCATATCAGTGGCAAGATGCGCCAGCACTACATCCGTATTCTCCCGGAAGACCGAGTCGTAGTGGAGCTCTCTCCCTACGATCTCGAGCGTGGGCGAATCGTCTACCGCTACAAGTAAATCGACCTGACCACTGTTGGTAGTGGTTATGGGCTTATTTACTAACTAGACAGAAACTCCACCGTCCTAGCTGCTTCTGGTGACGGCCGCGTGATGTTGAGGCCTGGCGTCTCAGCAGATTGGCGCGGCGGTTCTTTATGAAAGCTTTTCCACAGAAGTAAGCGAGACTACCTCCGGCAACGGTGGCTGGAGCCTTTCTATAACACCTGCGCGACTCGGCGTCCGACCGACTAAGCCGGGCCTGGGAAGGGTGGCAGTGGAGTAAACCACCGCATCAACCGGAAGGAAATTGCCGTATGGCACGCCTTGCTGGAGTTGACCTGCCACGCAACAAGCGTATGGAGGTCGCTCTTACCTACATTTATGGCATCGGCCCTGCCCGTGCCAATGAGCTGCTGGAGAAGACTGGCATCTCTCCGGACCTGCGTACCGATGCTCTCACTGATGAGCAGGTCGCCGCGCTGCGTGACGTGATTGAGGCCACCTGGAAGGTCGAGGGTGACCTCCGCCGTCAGGTTCAGGCTGATATCCGCCGCAAGATTGAGATTGGTTCCTACCAGGGTCTGCGCCACCGTCGTGGCCTGCCGGTCCGTGGTCAGCGCACCAAGACCAACGCTCGTACGCGTAAGGGTCCGAAGAAGACGATCGCCGGAAAGAAGAAGTAAAACATGGCAGCTCCGAAGTCCGCACGCGGCCGTCGTACCGGCCGTCGCGTTGTAAAGAAGAACGTGGCTCAGGGCCACGCATACATCAAGTCCACCTTCAACAACACCATCGTGTCCATCACGGACCCGAAGGGCGCTGTTATCTCGTGGGCCTCCTCGGGTCACGTCGGTTTCAAGGGCTCCCGTAAGTCCACTCCGTTCGCTGCCCAGATGGCTGCCGAGAACGCTGCTCGTAAGGCCATGGAGCACGGTATGAAGAAGGTTGACGTTTTCGTTAAGGGTCCGGGTTCGGGCCGCGAAACCGCCATCCGTTCCCTCCAGGCTGCTGGCCTTGAGGTGTCCTCGATCTCGGATGTGACCCCTCAGCCGCACAACGGCTGCCGTCCGCCGAAGCGTCGTCGCGTCTAGGAATAGGGTAAGGAGAGAACAGAAATGGCCCGTTATACCGGTCCCGCAACCCGTAAGTCCCGTCGTCTCCGCGTCGACCTCGTCGGTGGCGACATGAACTTCGAGCGTCGTCCCTACCCTCCGGGGCAGGCTGGTCGCGCTCGTATCAAGGAGTCGGAGTACCTGCTCCAGCTCCAGGAGAAGCAGAAGGCACGTTTCACCTACGGCGTGATGGAGAAGCAGTTCCGTCGCTACTACGCCGAGGCTCACCGTCGTCCGGGCAAGACTGGCGATAACCTCGTCGTCCTGCTGGAGTCGCGTCTCGACAACGTTGTCTACCGCGCTGGTCTGGCTCGTACTCGTCGCCAGGCTCGTCAGCTGGTTTCCCACGGCCACTTCACCGTTAACGGTAAGAAGATCAACGTGCCGTCCTTCCAGGTAAGCCAGTACGACATCATCGACGTGCGCCCGAAGTCGCAGAAGATGATGTGGTTCGAAGAGGCACAGGAGAACCTGGTCGACGCTGTCGTCCCGGCATGGCTTCAGGTTGTTCCTGAGTCCCTGCGCATCCTCGTGCACCAGACCCCGGAACGCGCACAGATCGACATTCCGCTTCAGGAACAGCTGATCGTCGAGTTCTACTCGAAGTAATAACTAACTTCGCTTGCATCCATTCATTCCCTATGGCGTCATATAGCGGTCGCCACCTGGAGGATTTTCGAAAATGCTCATTTCCCAGCGCCCAACGCTGACTGAGGACTACATTGATTCCTCTCGCTCCCGGTTCGTTATCGAACCGCTGGAGCCGGGTTTCGGTTACACCCTCGGTAACTCTCTTCGTCGTACGTTGCTGTCGTCCATTCCGGGCGCTGCAGTCACCAGCATCCGCATCGACGGTGTGCTGCACGAGTTCACCACTATCCCGGGCGTGAAGGAAGATGTCTCCGACATCATCCTGAACATCAAGGGTCTGGTGCTCTCGAGCGAGTTCGACGAGCCGGCTACCGTTTACCTGCGTCGCGAAGGTGCAGGCGCGGTGACCGCTGCAGACATTGAGTGCCCAGCAGGTGTGGAGATTCATAACCCGGATCACCACATCGCTACTCTCAACGAATCCGGTCGCTTGGATATTGAGATGATCGTTGAACGTGGTCGTGGCTACGTGCCGGCGACCCCGAACTCCGGTGGCGAAATTGGCCGCATTCCGATGGACCAGATTTACTCGCCAGTTCTGAAGGTCAGCTACAAGGTGGAGGCTACTCGTGTTGAGCAGCGCACCGACTTTGACAAGCTGATCATCGATGTCGAGACCAAGAACTCGATCACCGCCCGCGACGCAATGGCGTCGGCAGGCAAGACTCTGGTTGAGCTGTTCGGTCTGGCACGCGAGCTGAACGAGGCTGCTGAGGGCATCGAGATTGGCCCGAGCCCGCGCGAGGCTGAGGATGTCGCTGCGTACCAGACTCCGATTGAGGATCTGGACTTCTCTATGCGCTCCTACAACTGCCTAAAGCGTGAGGAGATCCACACTGTCGGTGAGCTCGCTGCTCGTACCGAGTCGGATCTGCTGGATATCCGCAACTTCGGTGACAAGTCCATCAATGAGGTCAAGGAAAAGCTCGCTGAGCTTGGCCTGGCTCTGAAGGATTCCCCGAACAACTTCGACCCGGCTGCTGTCGCTGATTTGGACGCTGCCTCGGGCGATGACGCTGACTGGACTGATGGCGCAAGCGCTGGCTACGACGAGTAGTTCACCGACGCGACTTCATTAAAACGAGGAGATACCTATGCCTACCCCTAAGCAGGGTTCCCGTCTCGGCGGCTCCGCTTCGCACCAGAAGAAGATTCTGGCCAATCTCGCGAAGCAGCTCATCGAGCACGGCAAGATTAAGACCACCGACACCAAGGCCAAGCTGCTGCGTCCGTACGTTGAGAAGCTGATTACCAAGGCAAAGCGCGGCACTCTCGCAGATCGCCGCAACGTTGCAAAGCTGCTCAACGACAACTACGCAGTTAAGAAGCTGTTCGACGAGATCGGTCCGCAGTTCGCTGATCGCGACGGCGGCTACACCCGCATCATTAAGCTGGGTAACCGCAAGGGCGACAACGCCCCGATTTCTCTGATCGCTCTGGTTGAGGAAGAGACCGCAACTGCTGAGGCAACTCGCGCAACTCGCGCCGCTGCTTCCAAGCAGGCTGAAGAGGCAAAGGCCGAAGAGGCCGAGGCTGAGGCTGCTGAAGCTGAGGCTGCAGAGGAGGAGTAAATCCCCTCGCCGACGGCTTTTGGCCGTCACAGCTTTGAACCCCCGTCGAGTAGTTCATATCTGAACTCTCTACCGGGGGTTCTTTGTGCTTGACGACGGCGCACAGCGCCCGACCCCAGTTCTGTCTCCGGTTACACCGAAGATTACGTACCAACATTGGGAGCTGTACGGAGGCCCTTCGGTGGAAACTGGTGATTTTCTAATCCGGGGTCGCGGCTACAATCTGTTAACCGTGACATCACTTACGCCAACGACTCCGGATACCCCGTGCGATTCTCCCGATCGTGCCGCTACGGGGAGTACCGCCTCCGACCTGGTTCGGTTGCGTTTTGACATTGCCTATGATGGGACAGATTTCCACGGTTGGGCTGCTCAGCGCGATAAGCCTACGGGAGAACCGGTGCGGACTGTGCAGGCGACGTTGGAATCCACTCTGGAGAAGGTGTTGCGCACTCCAGTGCAACTGACTGTGGCCGGTCGTACAGATGCCGGCGTTCATGCCTCCGGTCAGGTGGCTCACGCAGATGTTCCTGTCTTTTGTTTAGACACACGTTCTATCGCAGGGGACCCGGGTAATTTGGTTCGTCGTGTAGCGCGACTATTGCCCGCGGACGTGACGCTTCGGGGCGCCTCGTTTGCGCCCCCGGGTTTCGATGCCCGCTTTTCCGCGTTACGTCGGCATTATGTCTATCGTGTCACTAGTTGCGTCAGTGGCCCGCTTCCTACCCGTGCTCGCGATACGGCCCACTGGCGACGGTCAGTGGATATCGACCGTATGCAGGTGGCAGCTGATGCTCTACTGGGGCTCAATGACTTCGCCGCTTTTTGTCGACACAAGCCACATGCCACAACCACTAGAGATTTACAGCGGTTCCAGTGGTTCGACGTATCTACGCGGGAAGAACCGGAGCTGTACGAGGCCCATGTGACTGCCGACGCGTTCTGCTGGTCTATGGTGCGCTCACTGGTAGGGGCCTGCCTTAGCGTCGGTGAAGGGCGGCGTGAGGTTGGATTCACTGAACAGTTGTTGAGCGAAGAGAAGCGTTCCCCGTTGGTCCCGGTGGCAGAGGCGCGTGGGCTCAGCCTGGTAGGTGTTGATTACCCCGCCGATGCTGATCTGGCGGCCAGGGCGGAGCAGACCCGTGAGCGTCGTGATGCCCGGACAGATGTGGACGAGGCTTAAATGTACAAGCTCTCGGTAAAATTCCCTGAAGAAAGTGACCGTAGGAGGAGTGTTCGGTAGTGGTGTGGGCAATTGTTAGCTTGGTTGCGCTGCTCGTAATCCCCGGCGCTGTTGTAGTGCGAGCCAGCGGCGTTCGTACACCGTGGGCGCTGGCCCTCGGTCCTGCGGTGACGTTTGGTATCGCAGGCACCGCAGGGTGGGTGCTCGGCGCTATCGATGTGCGCTTCACCTTGGTCAGTGCGTCTATCTGCTGCGCCGTGACATTACTTCTCGCGCTGTGCTGGCGTGGCGGCAGCGCTTTGATTCGGCGACGGCGCGGTAGTGTCGATCGCTCGGTGTCGGCCGAGGCGCAGCCGCTCGCCGCAAGTCGATGGCGCGAGTTGGGCTATGGGCTAATCGCAAGTATCGGGGTCATCATCGCAGCGGCGGTTCTCACGTGGACCGCTATCGGCCGCATCGCTTCAATGTCCGAGGGGATGGCGACCATCCAGCAAGGCTGGGATACACTCTGGCATGCAAGTGTGCTCCGTTCGATTACGGAAGATGGCATGGCCTCGGCCACTAGGATGGGCGAGATCCAGAATGTGGAAACTCAGGCGGTGTCCTACTATCCCGCCGCATGGCATGCGTTCGGTGCGCTTTGGGTACTGATTGTCCGTCTACCAATCACCGAGGCGGTCAATTACCTCGGCATTATCATTCCGGCCGTGACCATACCCACGGCTGCTGCGGCGCTGACCTGGCGAATTATTGATCGCCAAAAGCTGTCCACCGCCGTTGCCGCGGGGGTTGCGGCGCTTGTTTCCGCCGCGCTTCCGGTATTGATGCCCGTCGGGGTCTTCGTGGGGGCTTGGCCGTACCAGGTCTCGATTGCGCTAGCGATTACCGTTTTTGCCTTTGCTACGTCGCTCCCACACGCACCTCAGCGCAACTTGAGCGCCGCTCTTGCAATAATCGGTATCGGAGAGCTCCATCCGGCATCGGTGCCTACAGTTGTTATGCTCGGTGCAATCTGGTGGTTGTGCTACCGCCTGCCGCGTCCCGCGCATCCTGAACTGGGTGCGGTTCGCGCCAAGCTTTACGACGTCGCGGTGATTGCAGCCGCCTTTGTGCCAGCAGTGGCAGTTCTACTGCCGCAGTGGCTTACGGGAACTTCTCAGACCGAGGATGTGCGCGCGGTTAGCGCTGAAGTAGACGACCTCGATCGTTTCGATGCGTGGTATCGAGGCGCCACAATGCTGACTCGCCACACTGAGGAATTCCGGCCGTTCTGGCCAATTATTATCCTCGGTTTCATCGGGATGGCGGTTTTGGTTTTCGCAGGTACTTCGCGCCGACGGGTGTGGGTAGTACCGGCCTGGTTTGTTTCGGTGTTGATGACGACCCACGCGCTCAATCATTTTGGTGGTGTGCCGGGCGATATTCTCGCGCTGTACACGGAGCTTCACTATTCCACGCCTCACCGGTTGGTGATGGTCACCGCGTATCTGTATTCCGCGTTTGCGGGTATCGCCGTGGCGTGGGGCTGCGCGTGGGCGGCTCGAATTAGTGAGTCAAAGGTGCCATCGACGGGGTGGGTTCTGGGGTTGAGCTTAGCGACGGTGAGCTCTGCTGTACTCGTCGTCTATGGAGTGGCGTCTAATGCTAGCGCTGCAGATTTCGCCTACAAGAGCCCTCGAGAATGGCAAATCATTTCCAATGCTGACCTGAAGGCATTTGATTGGTTGGCCGAGCAGCCGGAGGCACATAAGTACCGCACGTTTACGAATCCGCCGGAGGGGTCCAGCTGGATGTACGCTCGCAATGATCTGCCGGTAGTGTTCCCGCACTATGACTGGCCAGTTGCGAATAAGTGGACTGCCACCTCAATGCTGTATTGGCACGCTGATTACCTCGGTTTTCCAGACCCCGATCGGCCGGATGGGGTGAACGATGTCGACCGCTCAGCCCGAAAGCTGAACGTGGGATTCATCTATTTGTCACCCCCGGGTATTTGGGATTCCAAGGAGGATTTAGAGTTTCCTGGTGAAGGGCTCTGGGTAGCTCCAGGGGTAACCCCTGTTTATCGAGATAGGGAAGTAACCATCTTCGCTTTCAATGATGTGATCACGCCAGAACGCATCGACGAGATGCGAGCTAGTTCTCCGGAAGTAATTCCTCCCTCGGCTACTAGGGGATGGAGCGATGGTCGGGTAGGTTAGGACACCATGCGGATGAATAAATTTATGGCAACGATCGCAGCCGGTGTGATGATGACTTTCGCGCTGGCCGGATGTGGAGACGACGAGCCGGCTAAGCCGGAAGTCTCGAATCGCTCCGTCAGTTCTTCCGCAAAGACTAAATCCTCGACTCCGCCGAAACCGACTGAGGAGTCGACGAAATCGACAGAATCAGAGACGCCGACGGAGACTCCTGCAATCACCCAGGTCAATGATGCGGATTACACTCCGGCGGACGGCCCAAATACTCGGCTCTTTCAGTTGGAGGATGGCACGACACGTTGTTTCCTCAACGATTTGAGCGGTGACGCCTACTTGGCCTGTCAGGTGAATCTTGCCAATCCTCCGATGGTCGATGACGGCACGGGGAACGAGGTTCCCGCCAATGCTGTGTCCTGGAATCCGGGAGGAGTTACTTACGAGGTCCTTACTTTCCCGCCGGCGGGTGAGATGAAGACGCTGCCAGCGAATTCTCAGTTGAGCGCATTCGGATACAGCTGCGCGGCCTATGGCCCGTCGACTCTGGAGTGCTCGGGACCAGCGGGCGCTGCCACTATCGACAATGGCAATGTCACCGGTGCACAGATGCCGAAGGAGGATGTGCCTCCTGCAGCAGGCGGTCAGCCGGGTGGCCAAGAAAATGGTGCTCCGAATGACCCAGCGCAGCAGGGTGAGCCTGACGGCTCCCCGGCGCCGGGCGGTCTGCCAGATTTGGGCGCGTTGATTCCGGGACTGAACCGCTAGTTGCCCGCATAGCCAGTGGCTGCAGTTCATCGGTAGTGCGGGAGGTAGATAGCGTCCAGGTGAATTCGCCCATCACCAGTCGAGGGCATGAAGCTGGCATTTCCGATGCTGCTGCCGTGGGCGAACCTGCACGACTGACCTCGATGATTCTCGCGATTCCCGTACGCAGGTCGGGCTCATACTCTTCGACGACAACCACATCGACGGTGTCGTCTCCAGCTCGCGCGAGAAGTACTGCGCCCAGATCAAGAGCCACAGTAAAGAAATGTGGACGGGACGTGCGAATTCCTACTCGATAGCCGAGCGAGAGCATTCCGATGAGCAACTCACAAATGTCCTGATTTCCGCAGTCGACCTCCAATCGGGGAAGGTTCGCGGGACACATTGTGATGGTTTGTCCACTGCTCCCGACCCCTATGACCTGCGCTGGACCATTAGTGATAGCGACGTCACGTTGTCGGCTTAACCACAGGTGCGGTTTGCGCCCCAACGCCGCCACATGATGAGAGCGTCCAGTGCGGCGCAGCTGTACTACCTCCGCAGAGCTCTCAGTCAGAGCACACTCCTGTGCCGTTAATCGCCGTGCGCGAATGCCAAGGGTCCCCAGCCTGTGGATGAGGAAGCGTAGGGCTTTGTCAGTGGAGGCTTCCACCGGAAGAGTTGCCACCAGATGTGTCCAGGGCTCAGGGGTTGTGCCGGAGCGTTCGGCCGCTCGGAAGTAGCGGTGCGCATGCTCTCCGCGGATTTCCGGCGCAATGTGATAAAAACACAGCGCATCCAGGGTCACTGGGCTGTCGTCGGCAAGCGAGACGATATCCGCAGCGCTTAGCTGGCTACGCAGACCTGGTGTGAGACGTAGTCCGATGAACTGTCCTGGTTCGGTGCGTCGCAGCCGGTCGCGAAGGCTGCGTCCGCGCACAGGGACATGCGCGCCTGCAGTGATGATTATTGCTGTAATGAGCAGCCACAATGACAATGGCATGTGAAAATCCCCCCCCAATATGTTCCCCACTAAAATTCCCCTGGTCGCACAGTAGCGCGGCCTGGCTTACTCTGCAGGGTAGAGATTATTTGGGGGAATAGTTTTGGGGGAAACTCATGCCACGTACACCGACCACGCCTAGCCAGGTCAGCGGTCATCGATTCTTGATTCGTCGGATTGAGCATGCGCTTGTGCGTGCGGATTCGCGAATGCTGCACGACCCTCTGCGCACGCGAACCCGAGCACTGTTTATCGGCTGTGCGCTGGTGGTTTTACTGGCCGCCGGTACTGCGGTGCTGTCGTTGGTGCGACCGCAGGGCGGTTCTAGCTCCAATGAGCAGCTGATTGTCGTGTCAGGGTCGGAGGGCCTACATGTACGTGTCAATGGTCGATTGCATCCAGTCGCGAATCTCGCATCGGCGCGGTTAATTTTGGGCAATCCTGCTGAGCCGAAACGGGTGCGCAGTAGCGAGTTGGACAAAGAGGACATCAGTTTTGCTGTCGGGATTGAGGGCGCACCAGCAGTTCCGGCCACGCCGGCAGGCTCTGGGGCCTCGGGAGCTGCCAAGACGGGCAGCGTAGGTGCGCCGGAGCTGGCACTGTCTTTATGCGAGCGGACGGTGCAAGACCTCGGGCAACCGTGGATTGTTGCAGAGTCACTTGCGCGTCTTGAGGAAGTACGTGGGGAACCGCAGCAGCTTACCCGGACCCACTCGGACAGTGCCGTTGTTGCCGATGGCCAAAACCACTGGCTGATTACGCAGGGCTACCGCTCACGGTTGGATGTCAACCACCCGGAGCACGCCGCTGTTTCTCGAGCGCTGGGTTTGGAGCGCGCCGCAGTCCGGCCTGTTAGCCCTGCGTTGCTCAGAGCGATTCCGGAGGTTCCGATTCTGGCCGCGCCAGCAATTCCAAACCGCGGCGCACCCACACACTTCGCCGCCCCATTCGACACAGTCGGCAATGTGGTCGAGGTCGGGCAGCGGCGCGTTATCGTGCTTGACGACGGTGCCGCGATTCTCTCCCCGGTGCTAGGAGAGCTATTAGCTGCACATAGCCCAGTTCTGCAGGCCAGTGAAGGGCAGCTGGCGGCAGTACCCGTTGCGAATGCACCAGCAGTCCCGGGACTACCTGAAAAGCCGTTGACGTTTGCCGATGCTGATGGCTGGTTGTGTGCCGGCCGGATAGCAGGACGGCTGCAAGCTCTCGTGCAGTGGTCGCAGCATGCTCCGGAGGGGCGGCACGTGGATTACCCGCATGCTGACGGGGCGGGTGTGGCCGTCGACGGTTTCGTGGATGGCCGCAGTCGTGAGCGCAGCTCGATCGCAGTAAGCGTAAATGGGGCTGTACACGTCATTTCGCCAGAGGGAATGCGCTTTGCTGTGCACGATCGCACGACGTTGGCTGCTCTCGGGTTTAATGCATCATCCAACGCCGACAGCGGTGGTACGCGGCCAGTGGACTGGGAAGTTCTGGCCGCGTTGCGTGGAGGCCCTGAGCTGAGTAAGCAGGCGGCGCTAGGGCCGCTGTCCGGGACGCGAGAGCAGCCAGGCACCTAGGCCCA
This sequence comes from Corynebacterium amycolatum, assembly GCF_016889425.1. Lineage (NCBI taxonomy): Bacteria > Bacillati > Actinomycetota > Actinomycetes > Mycobacteriales > Corynebacteriaceae > Corynebacterium > Corynebacterium amycolatum. The sequence continues at coordinate 225,060 of NZ_CP069513.1, read as the reverse complement.
GCACGCATATCAGGAGCAGCCCAGTCGCCCGGAGCGGTGCATTGCGCTCCTGCGAAGAAAGCAGATCCGGTGGAGCCGGCGCGGCAGCGGGATTGGCGGCGTGCTGCGCGGCGGTGTCCGCAGTGGTCCAAATCAGAGCGTCATACGGTGCAATGATGCCGCGGCCAAGGCCAAGCCCGGAACTAATTGGGCTCGCGGAATTAAGGATGATGTCGCGAACCTGTGCTGGGGAAAGCTCTGGGTTTCGTGCCAGCAGCAGGGCAGCCGTTCCCGACACGGCTGGCGTGGCAAAACTGGTGCCGGCGATTTGCTGAGCTCGGGTGTTATCCCCGGACCCGAACACGTGGCGGTCTATGAGGCCGGTAGGGGTGCGCGGATCGGGACCGAGTACGGGACCGCCGGGAGCGGAGACATTGACCCATTGTCCCGTGATTGCATACTCCGCGGGTTGTGCTTGGCCAGCATCGTCGAACTGTACTGCTGATACTGCGATTACCTCCGGCAGGACTGCGGGCCACGCTACGGATCCGGCCTGACAACTATCGCCCTTATTTCCTGCCGCTGCGACCACTACTGCGCCTGAGACTTCCGCACGTGCGACGCTCTCGGCAACATCCGTTGCACCTTGGGGCATTACACCTGCCGGGGCACACGATGTGAGCGAAATATTGATAACCCTCGCGCCCTCCGCGACGGCCCTGTCGATAGCTTGTGCCAGCGACTCCAAATTGCCTTCGCCATCGGCCGTTTGTCTTATCGACAACACGTGCGCGTCGGGCGCCAGTCCCGCAAAACCATCGGCACCGGGCCGGCCTGCAATAATGCCGGCTACTAGAGTTCCGTGACCGTCGCAGTCTACGAACCCGCTGTCGCCGTCGACAAAATCGCCACCGTCGAGAACCTCGCCCAGGCGCTCATTGGGTGAGACCCCGGTATCGATCACCGCCACCGTAATCCCCGCACCCGTCGTCAGTTGCCATGCTTGGCGAAACCGAAGAGTTTTTTCGATCACTGTCGGTTCACGCAGTGCGCTTTCCGACGACAGCATCGTGGCCACGCAGTCCTGGCTGTTCTGGGCAGCCGCTATTGGTGCGATGCCCGACGGTGCTACTGCGGTGGCCGCCGTCAACGTGGAGATAAGCACCGTGGAAAGTGCGGTCGTGGCGGTGAGACGGGGTTTTATGGCATTCATGAAAAGTGGGTTTTTCACTGGAAGAACCCACTTACGAACTCAGGGAATTCGGCAATGATGGCCGCAATGGGCAGAATGACGGCGATGCTGCAGGCCTCGGTTAGCTCAGCTATGCGGCGCGTTGTAGGTGAGATGCGTGACGCTGGAAATGCGGCTAAGGCGGTGGCTGCAAGCATTGGGACGACAAGGCCAGCGGAAACTGGCCAATTGCCTTCGAACCACTGTTGAAAGGCGACAGCCACAATGACGGCAAGACCAGCTAAAGCAGTGCAGGTGGAAGCTACTTTCCGGGCTTGGCCACGGGAGTGAATTGCACAAAAGACTATGACAGCAGCAGCCATGCCCAGAGGCCACCACCTGTTCGCATAGGCTCCGGAGAAAAGTACCACCAGGGTGAAAATGCTGAGACTTCCGGTGCCACTGCAGAGGATGCCGTCGAGAATCCAACCCGCTCGCTTAGGTGCGTTGTGGGATATTTCGGGAGTTTCGCTGTCATCGAAGCTCTCTCCGGCGGCAGGGACTTTGGGTACGCGAATACCGGCAGCCTTGATAGCCAGGGAAGGTGCCAGCAGTATCAGGATGACTGCACTAGCAGCGGTGAGTGCTCCTGATTGAACCGAGTTCTGGAAAAGTGCGACAGCCGCAGCGTAAATACCGAAGGTAACTGCAGCGCTGAGACTCGCGGCGCCCAGGGTAACAGTGATGCGGTTGTCGCCGTCGTCGGTGTTGGAAATGAGAAAAACCAAACCGGTGACGGCAAGCGCGACGCTAATCGCAGCAGTCGGCGGCCAGTCGGTGAGTATGCGGTGTAGGTCGAGGCCGACGAAGCAGAGCCCCGAAGCGGTGCCCAGAATGAGCACTTGCAGCTCCAGGGACATGACAATCGCCGGTTTTGCGCTACGCAACAGAGCCAGGCGCAGTCCACCGGCTACTGCCAGCAGTGCGATGAAGCTGATTGCCGCGGCCAGTGTGGAATCGGTACTGCTCAAGCTCAGTGAGGCAGCTGCAATTGAAGCTGTGGCTACGAGGGCGGCGGTACAGCCAACAACTAAATCAGCCGTACCGATACCGTCGGTATAGGTGGTGTCGGTAATAGCATCGGCGGCATCGAAGAGCCGAGGTTTGGGCACGGGCCCTGGGTCGTTGATAACAACCAGGCGTTCGCCTGGCGCAATACCGGCATCGTTCAGGGTGTCGTCGGCAAGCAATATCGTGCCGGCGGCGGTCCGTAGCTGCCACTGTGCCAGCGGGAAGTCCGCAATGTCGATATCGAAAATTTGCAGGATATCCGGTACGAGTGCGGCGATTGCGACGTTGGTCGGTAATGCAAGGTCTGCGTGTGCTCGGTTGGCGTCTTCGGGCATGTGTGCGGCATCAATGCGCACGCGAATGAGTTCCCCCAGCATGTATTTCCCCCATGAATTCTGCATGCTTTAGTCCCTCTAGAGTGGCGTACAACTCGTTAGAGCGCTACTCGGGGTAGTAACTGCGCGTGCCCCCGCTAACAGTCTCGGCCATGCGCTGCGAGAATCCGGAGTGTGTTTTAAGCTATGTGCACACCGATTGGTCGGGGGATTGGCCGTCGAGTGAACACAAGGGGCGACACATAGCGGGGGGATTTTTGTGACTAGTGCACGGGCGGGGATTTCGGCTACCCGAAAAGCGGGGCCGCAGCCTATGACGGGCACAATCGCGCCGGATGCGCCACCGGAAGCGCCGGAGCCACAGCCGGTGCCGCTGATGCGTGCACTCATGCCGTTGATCATGGTCGTGGCGGTGGTTGGCATGGTGGTGTTGATGTTTGTCTCTGGGATGGGACGTAACCCGATGTCGTTTATGTTTCCGCTGATGATGGTGTTTTCCACTGTGGGCATGATGGTGTCGGGAGGGGCGGGAAATAAGGACATGGCACCGGCGCGGAAGGACTATCAGAGGCATTTGTCCAGTATTCGCCGGGCGGTGGCGAAAGCAGCGAGGATGCAGCGTGAATCGGCGCAGTTTATCCACCCTCGGCCTGGAACTCTGTGGCAGCTGGGGGCGATGGGGCGGGCGTGCGAGCGCCGAAAGGGGGACCCGGATTTCTTGCAGCTGCGCATCGGGGTGGCAACGCAGCAGCCCGCAACGCTTGTGACACCGCCGGCAATTCCGGCGCCCGAGAAACTGGATCCGGTTTCCGCCGTAGCACTGCGGGAAGTTATTCGATCGGCTCGTCAGGTTGAGGGAGTGCCCTTTGCCATAGATGTGTCGGCCTTTGAGATTATCGCCCTCACTGGAGATACCGCGGCGCAGGGGCTGGCTCGAGCGATGGTCGCCCAAGCCGCTGCGCTGCATCATCCGGAGGATTGCCTGATTGCAGTTGTGGGAGATGGGTGGGAATGGCTGAAATGGACACCACACCACGGGCACCCCGCAGTTACTGATGCCTGTGGCTCAGCGCGGTTGCGGGCAGCGACGTGTGCGCAGCTGACGGAGCTGCTCACGGCTATCGACACACTGCCAGCTGCAGTGCTGATTGTGCTGGCGGATTCGAGCGGACAGCTCGATGTCACTGAACTGACACCGATTTTTGACGAGGCGGGGTCGGAGACCTCGGTAGTTCTGCTGACCGTCGTGGAGGCGCAGTCAATGTTGTGGGAGGCCGCGGTTAACCATGGCATCGCGCTGGCCGTTTCCACCACTACTGTGCATGCGGAAACCGCGTCCGGAAGGGAGGAGATTGGTGTACCTGATCAGCTGAGTCCAGCAGAAGCGGAGGTTCTTGGGCGGAGCTTGGCGCGTTTTGAAGTGCCAACAAGCGCAGATGATTCTGTTAAGACCTCGGAAGATCCGGTTATGGAGGAGCTCGGGTTGTATCCGCCTCCGACAACTCTGCGCTACCGACCGCGCTCTGGCAGTGCTCGTCTGCGTATTCCCGTTGGGGCTGATGACGGCGGCGCGCCGGTCTATCTGGATTTTAAGGAGAGCGCCGAGGGCGGCATGGGCCCACACGGTCTGTGCGTTGGTGCCACAGGATCGGGTAAGTCGGAATTCCTCCGAACGACCGTGGTAGGGCTCGCAGCCACGCACAGTCCGGATCAGTTGAACTTTGTGCTGGTGGACTTCAAAGGCGGTGCGACGTTTCTGGGACTGGATCAATTGCCTCATGTCTCGGCGGTGATTACCAACTTGGAGCAGGAGCTTATCCTGGTCAACCGCATGGAAGACGCACTGCGCGGTGAGATGACGCGGCGCCAAGAGCAGCTACGCGCTGCGGGGAATTTCGCCGGTGTCAGCGACTATGAACAGGCCCGGCGCTCTGGGCAGATAGATGCGCCACCTATGCCCGCGTTGCTGATTGTGGTGGATGAGTTTTCGGAGCTGCTCTCCGCACGCCCGGAGTTTGCCGAGCTCTTCGTTGCGATTGGTCGGTTGGGGCGCAGTTTGCACATGCATTTGCTGCTGGCCAGTCAGCGTCTGGAGGAAGGCCGCTTGCGCGGGCTGGAAAGCCATCTTTCCTATCGCATTGGGTTGAAGACCTTTTCCGTCGCGGAGTCCCGCAGCGTGTTGGGTGTTCCGGACGCCTATCATCTGCCGGCCATCCCGGGCATTGGGTATATCAAATCTGCTGCCGCCGAGCCGGTGCGTTTTCGGTCGGCGTATGTTTCCGGCCCGGTGGTCCGCCCGCAGCCTGTTGACGGTGCGGCGGCTGGGGCAGAGCAGGGGCTGCAGGGGCAGGTCGCCACTGTCGCTGAATTTACCGCTGAAAATTGGACGCGGGAGGCTTTCGGTGCGTCGTCAAGCGATGGTGGAATGGTGGATCCGCCTGTGCAGACATCGGAGCAGACGGTGCTCGGTGCCGTGGTGGCAGCGGTATCGCACGTACCGACACGTGCGCATCGCGTGTGGCTGCCACCATTACCGGAGGCCATCGAGTTCCAGCCCGACGAGCAGCTGCCGCGACAGCGATTGACCGGTGTGATTGGACTGGTGGACAAGCCGCTGTTTCAGCGCCAAGACCCACTGCGTATTGACCTGCGCACAACCGGCGGGCACGTGGCAATCGTCGGAGCTCCGCGGTCAGGAAAGACCACTGCTGCACGCACAGCGGTCCTCGCGCTTGCCGACGGCATCAGCGCCCGTGACCTGCATTTTTATATCGTTGATTGTGGTGCGGGCGGCTTGAGCGACCTGGCTGAGTTGCCGCATGTCGCGTCGGTTGCACACCGCGGAGACGAGGAGCTTATTCGCCGTACGCTTGGTTTTTTGCGTCGTGAGGTAAGTCGTCGGGAACAGCTCTTTCGCGCTAATGGATGGCTCTCGTCGGAAGCAGCACGGGCGGCAGGGCAGCCAGATTCGGTGTTGGTCATTGACGGCTGGGGTGCGTTCAAAACGGAGCTTCCGGCGCTGAGTGACGATGTGCAGGCGCTGGTTGCAGATGGATTGGCGGTGGGAATTCATGTCCTGCTGACAGCCCATCGGTGGACGGACATGAGACCTGCCGTTCGCGACCTGATTGGTACTCGGATTGAGCTGCGTCAGGCGGAGTCGATGGATTCAATGATTGATCGTAAGGCAGCGGAGCTGGTGCCGGAGAGCCCAGGACGTGGGGTCGCGCCGGGCGGCTTTTCGATGTTGGTAGCTCTCACCGGTGCTGCGGACACCAAGCGGATTGTAGAGACGGTGCCACACGGTGAGCAGGCGCCCAAGCTCCAGTTGTTGCCGCGGCGGATTGATATTGCGCGTTTGCCGCGACCAGCGGCCGCGACGAGAGGTGCGATTGCAGTGGGTCTCGAAGAAGCCGGTCTGGGCGCGGTGATATTCCACCCCGAAAAGGATCGCCACCTACTGATATTCGGTTCGGCGGGCAGTGGCAGAACCGCCGCGCTGAGGGGCATCGTTCACCAGCTGCGGTACTCGCAGTCGGACTCGAAATTCGTCGTGATTGACTACCGTCGTGGGCTAATGGAGGCCGTGCCCCAAGAGCGGCTGGCCGGCTATGCAGGCTCGGCTGCGGTGGCGACGCCCATGCTGGCGGAGCTGGCAGAGGTACTGAAGGCTCGTCTCCCGCAACCGGATATCACTCCAGCGCAGTTGAAGGCCCGAAATTGGTGGAGTGGTCCAACCATCAATGTCATCGTGGATGACTATGACCTCGTGGCTGGCTCACGGGGTAACCCCTTGCAGCCGCTGGCAGAAGTCATCGCTCACGCCGCCGACATTGGGCTCAATATCTTTTTCGCCCGTCGAATCAGCGGGGCGTTGCGTTCCCTCCACGACCCGGTCATGGGTGCGGTTAAGGATCAGGGCGCCAGCGTCTTTGTTATGGATGGCACACGCGACGACGGCCCCATCCTCGGCGTAAAGCCCTGCGAACAGCCGCCGGGTCGTGGCTATTGGGTGGCGCACGGCCAGAGTCCGCAGGTTGTGCAGTTGGGTTTGTTGGATACTGCTGGTGACCAGGAGGACAGTTGATGATTCGGGTCGATTCTCCTGACACCACGCAGACCCCGACGCTGCGCCACGGTACCTGGCATCTGTGGGGACTCGCGGCACCTGCAGACACCACAGAACTGGCTGTGCATGGCCCTAGACCGCTTCTCGAGAGCATGCAAACAGTCATTGTGCCCAGCTATTGGGGTGCTGTGCGACAGTGCCGGCTGGCCTCCGCGCTATTGGCTGCCGAACTCAATCCGTACATTCTGACGCTTGCCGACGCCGTTGTGGAACTCGATGAGGCAACTGTGTCTCATAGCGTGTTGGTGGAAGTAGAGGAAACGCGTGTCTGTGTCACTCGTCTAAGCGGTGGGCACATTGACAGTCGGATGACACATTTGGTCGGAGCGAACGACAGCGCACCGCTGGTGGAAACAGTTATTGCGCTGGCTTATCAGCTGACCATGTATCCGGATGTACCCCAGGGGATACCTGATGATGTGGAAGTTAGCGGTGGGCGCGGTATTACCGAGTATCCGCCTCGCTGGCAGGAGGATATTGAGTTCATCGTCGGCGAAGTTCCACCTGGGCTAGCGAACCCGCGGCGAGCTCTACTAGTCGATCGTCTGCGCGACCGTGGGTTTTTGGTCTTTGACTGTCCAGCCTCGCGGCTCGGGGAGTGCGTAAATCCGGCCTGGTTGAAAAGCATCGGCGACGCTGAAGCCGGTGAAGTGGAGCAATTGGAGGATCTCGCGGGGAGGCATCCTGCAGCCAGGGGAGAAGCCAGCGCAGTGTCGAATCAAAGCACAGTTGTGTCAGTAGCTGCCGTTGGTTTGTTGACGGTGGTGGTGCTGATTGTTGGGATTGCTGCATGGCTCATTAGTGGCGGCATAGGCAGGGAGAACGAGGGGAGGCAGAAGCAGCGTGAGACATCGCACGCACAGGCTCCTCCTGTAACTACGCCACCTGTAACTACGCCTCCACCCACATCGAAACCGGTTCCCGATTCTGCTCCAGTAGTCATGCTGGCCAATGCAGGCGTGGAAGCTCGATTTCCCGGCGGGTGGGAGCTTGATTCGGCAAGTCCGTTCGACCGTCTGATTGCGGTGGATGGCGGAGATATGCGCGTATTGGTGCTCGCTAATCCGCTTTCGCAGGACATGGCGCTTGAACATCTAGCAGCAGCTTTGAGTAGCTCCGTTGCCGGGGATGAGACAAAGTCCGCGCCGGAACGCAGGCAAGTACTGGGCACCGATGTCGTAGTCCTAGAAGAGCGGCTGCCGTCAGGTAATTCGATAGTGCTCTGGCATCACAAAGTGATGGACGGAACTCAAGTCAGTGTGGGGTGCCAGTTCAGAGGAAGGACTATTGCGCCGGTACGGCCCGTATGCGACCAGGCAGTAGTAAGCGCTCGGCCGGTGCCGTAATACGCAAGGGGCGTAGAGAAGGTGACTGGGGCTGGGTGGGGGTAGGTAGGGGTAAAGGTCGGAAAACCAAAATGGAACCGAATCGGGGTTTTTCGCGCCAAACAATATGACGGGTTTTTTAACGCGGGAAGCTGGCTGGCTCGCGCGGGGAGGTAAAAATGCCGTCGTTAATCAGTCACTCAACACGAAAAAGGGGGAAACAGTGGCAAACCTATTTGCAGCCGAATCAGATCAAATGACCACTACCGCAGGGGACGTCGATGGCGTCAACTCGGAAGTACAGGGCGAGCTGGGGCGCATTCGAGGCGTCGTGGACGGTCTGGCGGGGGAATGGAAGGGCCAGGCTAAAGACAGCTTCGATGATCTGATGCTTCGTTGGGATGACGCAGCTATGCGTCTATCCAATGCGCTGACGGATATTGCGGATAACATCCGCGCAAATTCCAGCAGCTTCGATGCGGGCGAGGACGAGGGGGCGTCGTCGTTCAAGCAGGTGGCAGCAGCGGGTGCGTCGTTGCTGAACCTCTAAACGTTTTGTCGGATCGCACAATTACAACACTGAATCACACAACACACATCACCTTTTGGGGAAAGGGTTCTTAATGCAACCAATTAGGTACAGCTTCGGCGGCATCGACGGTGCTGCGGATGACATTCGTTCCACTTCTGGCACTATCAACGGGCTGCTCGGAGATTTGAAGAAGCGCATCGCGCCGATGGTCTCTACGTGGGAGGGTGAGTCTTCGGATTCTTATCAGGAGGCTCAGCGTGAATGGGACACAGCAGCGGAGGAGCTCAATATGATTCTCACAACTATTGCGGATACTGTCAGCGCAGGTAGTCAGCGAATGGCGGATATTAACCGCCGTGCGGCAGCTAGCTGGGGATAGCTTGGATCCTGGTTGAGGCACTTTTGATTGAGCTATGTAACCGGGGGAGGGGGAGGGCATTTGCTCAATTGAGATCCTCAATTAGGTATCTGCCTTTGACGTATTCTTGCTAGCAGCACTCCGGGGGGGGGGAGGCCAGTCTCAGCAGTTTGCAGCTGAGACTGGCTTTGGCATTTTTGTTCTAGCGCCATCTCAAGGTAAAGTAGCCAAACTGTGTGCGCACACGTGAATGTTGCCTCGGGTCTCCACCGGCCGCCGGGGAATAACAACAGTGTGCACGGTGGCTGGCAAATCTACACGGACCCTAAAAGGAGTCATGTTGTCTACTTTCCATCCGAAGGACGGTGACATCGAGCGCAAGTGGTACGTCATCGACGCTACCGACGTTGTTCTCGGCCGTCTGGCTACTCACGCCGCAGACTTGCTGCGCGGTAAGGGCAAGGCTTACTTCGCCCCTAACGTCGACTGCGGTGACCACGTCATCATCATCAACGCCGATAAGGTGCACGTCTCCTCTAACAAGCGGGAACGTGAGATGCGCTACCGCCACTCGGGCTTCCCGGGCGGTCTGAAGTCGATGACCCTGGGTCGTTCCCTCGAGGTTCACCCGGAGCGCGTTATCGCTGAGGCTATTGAGGGCATGATGCCGCACAACAAGCTTTCGCGTGCGTCCATCAAGAAGCTGCACGTCTTCGCCGGCTCCGAGCACCCGTTCGCCGGTCAGAAGCCTGAAAACTACGAGATCAAGGCGGTGGCACAGTGACCAACCCACAGGACGTCAACGAGAACCAGAACGTAGAGGCCACCGAGGCTTCCTACGATGATGTTCAGGCTGCCGCTGCTGCTGCCACCGAAGAGTTCACCTCTTCCATCGGCGATGCAGTTGCTACTGAGGTAGAGGCTGAGGCGGCTCCGGCTGCACCGCTGACCCTGGATCGTCCGATTCAGACGGTCGGTCGTCGTAAGCGCGCTGTCGCCCGCGTCGTTCTGACCGCTGGTTCCGGCAAGATTGTCTGCAACGGCCGCGAGCTCGAGGACTACTTCCCGAACAAGCTGCACCAGCAGGAAATCAAGGACCCGCTGGTCCTGGTCGAGCGCGAGAGCCAGTTCGACATTAAGGCCAACATCAACGGTGGTGGCCCGTCCGGTCAGGCCGGTGCTCTGCGCCTGGCTATCGCTCGTGCCCTGAACGAGTTCAACCCGGAGGAGCGCAGCGTTCTCAAGAAGGCTGGCTTCCTCACCCGCGACGCTCGTGCTGTCGAGCGCAAGAAGGCTGGTCTGCACAAGGCCCGTCGCGCACCGCAGTACTCCAAGCGTTAAGCTTTACTGCTTCGAAAAGCACCTCAGTTTGCGTATTACGCGCAAGCCGGGGTGCTTTTTTGGGTTAAAGTCCGCCGTGACCAGGCATGGCTGCATTTTTGGGGCAAGCCCCGTACGTTAGACTTTTATCCGTTAAAAACTGCCACGAGAATCGTTGTTCGCGGTGCGATTGCGGTGCGATGGAAGTGCGATTGCAGTGCGATGGGAAGAAGGAAACCGTATGGCGGTGAGCACCACAGCCACCAAGACCTCCGACGTGAAGAGCTCCTCTAACTCGTCTTCGGTGGCGAAGCATCCCTTCCGCATTCGACGCGTACCAGGCATTGATGGGCTGCGCGGTCTGGCCGTTGCCACTGTGGTGATCTACCACTACTTCGATAATGTGCTGCCCGGTGGCTACATCGGTGTGGATATCTTTTTCGTGCTCTCCGGATTTCTTATCACTTCGCTTCTGGTGCGCGAACGCGCGGTCACTGGGCGCATCGATCTAAAGGACTTCTGGCTCCGTCGACTGCGCCGCATCGCCCCGGCTGCGATGTTTGTGCTATTTATTTCCATCGCCGTCGCAGGTCTGGTTGGCGGTGATCCCGCTGTTGGATTGTCGACGCAGTTTCTCGGCACGGTCTTTTTCGTCAATAACTGGACGCAGATTGCGGGCTCTCAGTCCTATTTCGCGGATTCTGGTGTGCAGCTGCTAGCCCACTACTGGTCACTGTCGGTAGAGGAGCAGTTCTACTTGCTCTGGCCACTAATCTTTGTGGCTCTTCTCGCGCTGAAGCTGGCATCTCGCAAGCTGGCAGCAGTGGCGGGCATTGGCGCGGTTGCTTCTTTCGTGTGGATGGTGTCACTCTACGATCCGAAGGTTGACCCCACGCGGGTCTACTACGGCACCGATACTCACGCCTTTGGTCTCCTGTTTGGTGCGGCCCTCGCATTGTGGTTGACGTCGACGTCGTCACGCGCGGAGGCGGACTCCTGGCCACGCACAGAACCCTTGCTGCGGGATTTCTTTGGCAGTTCTGCCCAGGCTTTCGTAGTGGCCTCGCTGCCGCTGATTTTCCTGTCGTTGGTTTTGCTGATGATGTCAGATACCGCGTCGGCGACTTACCGCGGTGGGTTGGTGTTCGCGTCGTTGCTGTCGGCGGCGATTCTCTATCTTGTCGTTCGCGGTGTTTCACCCGTGCGTCAGATTTTTGAGTTCAAGCCACTGTGCTGGCTGGGAAAGATTTCTTTCTCGCTGTACCTGTGGCACTGGCCGGTCATCGTGCTCATCCGTGAACTGCTGGAGCGCAATGAGGCGATGCAGTATGAGAAACTCGCTGCCTTTGCAGGTATTGCGCTGGCGCTGCTTTTGGCGAACTGGTCGTACAAGAATGTGGAATCCCCAATTCGCCGGATGGGCTACCGCCGTTGGATGTCGCAGTTTTCGGGCACGCAGTACGCCGGTTCTTGGAAGCCGCGCGTTGCAGCAGTGCTGGCGTTGGTCGTCGTGGTTGGTGCAGTGGCAGGGATGGCCACGGCGCCGAAGATGACGCGTTTGGAGGCACAGCTACAGGAGGCAGCTGAGCGCCGTGCACAGGCACAGAAGGCGGAGGAAGCCGAGTTGGCCAAGCGCGTTATGCCGCGTGGTGACCAGATCACTGCTATCGGCGACTCTGTGATGCTCGCCTCGGCGTCCGCGTTGGAGGAGAAGCTGCCCGGCATCTACATCGATGCGGCAGTTTCCCGTGGTTATCCGGCCGCGCCGGAGATTATCGCCAGTATGAAGGCGGCGGGTACGCTCGATCCATTCGTTGTGCTGGGGCTTGGTATCAATCAGTCGGCTGCGGCATCGGACGAACACCTGTTGGATGAGATTCTCGATTCGCTGGGTGAAGACCGCATCATTGTCCTGATTAACCCGTACGGTGATCGCGTGTGGATGCCTCAGTCGGAGAAGGAAGTCCTCGACGCGGCAAAGAAGCGCGACAATGTCTATGTGGCTGACTGGTGCCATGGTGTGCGTGACGATTTGTCCAAGCTGCGCGCGGACCTTATCCACCCGACCCCGGATGGTGCCGAGGTCTATGCCAATGCCGTGGTCGATGCTTTCCAGCAGTATGCGAAGAACAAGAAACGCATTCCGGACACCTGCGGAATCTAATAAAAATCTAGTTAGTAGTGTTTCCACGGTAAAGTAAGTGGCTGTGGCCAAACAAAAGTCTTCCTCCAGTCACCGCGGATTAAAGATTTTCCTCGGCATCGTCCTCGGTATCTTCGCGCTCTTCGGTGTGTTTTACGCTGTCGATTACGTGCTGAATAAGGACCATGTCCCGCGCGGGTCTACCGTTGCGGGGATTGACATCAGCACGCTGAGCGCGAACCACGCTGAGGCGAAGCTCGAAGAACAGCTCGGTGATCTTTCCACTCATCCAGTGGCGTTGCGTGCCGGCGAGCGCGCGGCGGAGGTTCTGCCCGAGGAGGCGGGGCTGAGCATCGACTGGGAGAAGACGGTCGCTCAGGCGGGCAAGCAGACGGCGAACCCAGTTACCTGGGTGCGCAGTTTCTTTACTACCCGTGAGCTGGATTTGGTCAGCGATATCGATAGCTCTAAGTTCGAACCGCAGGTCGACCGTCTCGTCGGCGAACTGACTATTGCTCCCGTCGATGGCGAGGTCAAGCTTGTTGACGGCCGCGTGGAAACAACTCCACCGGTCATCGGCCAAGATGTCGACCGCAATGCGGTCAGCGGGGATTTGGCCGCCAAGTGGTTGTCGCCGGAGGGCATCGATGTGGAGACCACCGCGCACGACCCGGCTATCGGTGAAGATCAGGTTCGTGAGGCAGCTGAGGGAGAGGCCGCCGATGCCGTGTCGGGTCCGATTGTTGCCAAGGGCCGCGATGGCAAAGATGGTGTAATTCCTCCGGAGCGCATGGCTGAGATCATCAGCTTTGTGCCGCGCGACGGCGGATTGGCCGCCGATATCAATGTCGACCGCGCACGCGAGATCCTCGAGGAGGGGCTGGCTGCTTCCGAGGTTGATAAGCGCAATGCGTCGATACGCTTCAGCGGTGGTTCGCGTGAAGTGGTCCCCTCAGTTGATGGCGTAGCCGTGAAGTGGGATGAAACTATGAAGGACTTCGCCGAGCGTGTGACTTCGACGGATAAGCGCGAGTTCGATGCGGTCTACGAGGACCAGCCCGCCACCTACACCACTGAACAAGCGGAAAGTGCGACCTTCGATGATGTCATTGGTGAGTTCACCACCGGTGGTTTCAGCTCGGCATCGGGAACAAACATTGCCCTGGTGTCTCAGATGGTCAACGGCGCATTCGTGGCGCCGGGCGATACATTCAGCCTGAACGGCTACACGGGGCCGCGCGGTACTGCGCAGGGCTTTGTCGAGTCGGGCATCATCCTCAACGGCCATGCGGACAAGGCTGTCGGCGGTGGCATTAGCCAGTTCGCCACTACTTTGTACAATGCTTCGTACTTTGCGGGCATGGAGGATGTCGCGCACACTCCGCACAGTTACTACATTTCGCGTTACCCGGCCGGCCGTGAAGCGACGGTGTACGAGGGCGCAATCGACCTGGCGTTTAAGAACAGTTCCGACACTCCGATTCTTATCGAGGCCGTTACTACTGGCTCCGACGTCACTGTGCGCATCAAGGGCGTGAAGCGGGTCAACGTCGAGTCCATCAATGGTGGCCGTTGGGCATACACGCAACCGCAGCGCATGCAGGTCAGTGGCAGCTCTTGCCAGCCGTCGTCGGGTGCGCAGGGTTTTACCACTTCCGACACACGCGTCATTCGGAACCTCTCTGGCGCGGAAATCTCGCGTGAAACTCAGACTACGGTTTATGACCCGCAGCCAATTGTGTCCTGTGGCTAGTCTGGATTCGCCTGCGCGACCGGCTAAAGTAATACAGCATTGACAATGCAACAGTCCGCGATACCAAAACTCATAAACCCCCAAGGAGTGGTCTAGCAACAATGGCACGTCTTTTCGGAACTGATGGCGTCCGCGGTTTGGCGAATAAGACTCTGACCGCACCGCTGGCAATGCGGCTGGGTGCTGCTGCGGCCACTGTGCTGACTAGCGGCACGAATCCATCGGGGCGTCGTCCCCTGGCCATTGTTGGCCGCGATCCGCGTGTCTCCGGTGAGATGCTCGCCGCAGCGCTGTCTGCCGGCATGGCTTCCCAGGGCGTCGACGTCTTGCGTGTCGGTGTGCTGCCCACTCCGGCTGTCGCTTTCCTCACCGACGACTACGGTGCCGACATGGGGGTGATGATTTCGGCTTCTCACAACCCCATGCCGGACAACGGCATCAAGTTCTTCGCCGCGGGCGGCACCAAGCTTGACGACGCGGTGGAGAAGGAAATCGAACACGCTCTCCACAACCTGCCGGAGACCGGCCCCACGGGCACCGGAGTGGGTCGTGTCATCGAGGAGGCCCCAGACGGGCTCGACCGCTACCTGTTCCACCTCTCCCGTGCGGTCAGTACCAAGCTCGACGGCATTCGCGTCGTGGTGGATTGTGCAAATGGTGCTGCTTCGCAGGCAGCCCCCATGGCGTACGCGGCCGCCGGTGCCGACGTCGTCGCTATTCACGACAAGCCGAACTCTTACAACATCAACGATAACTGCGGTTCCACCCACATTGAGGTTTTGCGCGCGGCAGTGCTGGAGCACGGCGCGGATCTGGGACTGGCTCACGATGGTGATGCCGACCGCTGCCTGGCTGTGGATTCGCAGGGCAACATCGTCGACGGTGATCAAATCATGGCCATTCTGGCCGTCGCCATGAAGGAAGAGGGGCTGTTGCACCACAACACGCTGGTGGCCACTGTGATGAGCAACCTCGGCCTCAAGCTGGCGATGGAGGAAAACGATATCGCCCTGCGCACCACCAAGGTCGGCGACCGCTATGTGCTGGCTGATTTGAACGCTGGCGGTTACTCGCTCGGCGGTGAGCAGTCGGGGCACGTGGTCATTCCGGATCACGCCACCACTGGTGACGGCACCCTCACTGGTCTGTACCTCATGGCGCGGATGGCACGCACTGGTAAGTCTCTGGCTGAGCTGGCCTCGGTAATGAAGGTGCTGCCGCAGACTCTTATCAACGTGCC
Source organism: Corynebacterium amycolatum (assembly GCF_016889425.1). Classification (NCBI taxonomy): domain Bacteria; kingdom Bacillati; phylum Actinomycetota; class Actinomycetes; order Mycobacteriales; family Corynebacteriaceae; genus Corynebacterium; species Corynebacterium amycolatum. The sequence continues at coordinate 209,704 of NZ_CP069513.1, read as the reverse complement.
GGTGTCCAACAAGGCCGCAATTCTGGAGTCTAATGAGGTCAAGGCCGCCATCGATGCAGCCGAGGAGAAGCTGGGCTCCACCGGTCGCGTGCTGTTGCGCCCGTCCGGCACCGAGGAGCTCTTCCGCGTCATGGTGGAGGCCGCCGATGCGGAATCGGCCCGCAAGATTGCCGGGGAGTTAGCTGCGGTTGTGGCCGCAGTCTAAAGTCAGGAGTGTGGAAATGAATGATGCGCCAGAGGACATTAAAGCCCGCTTTGCCCCGGGTGAAGCCGACATCCAGGTAGAGGTAGTCGATCGTGACGGTCGAGTTCTCGGTACCGTCGGCAAGCTTGAAGCACACGTTCCGCCGGGAATTTTGCACCGTGCCTTTTCTCTTTTCCTCTTCGATGAGCAGGGACGCATGCTGCTGCAGCGCCGTGCGGAGTCGAAGTATCACTCACCACTGCTGCTGACGAATGCGACCTGCTCGCACCCACTGCCGGGGGAGCCGGTGGCGGATGCCGTTGAGCGTCGTGCGAAGGAAGAGCTCGGTGCGGATGTCTCCCAGTTGGAGGAAATCGGCATCGTTATCTACCAGGTCATCGATGATCGTTCGGGACTGGCGGAGCACGAGTACAACCATGTCTACGCCGGCATCGTCGATCCGAAGTCGGTGGATATCAACCCCGATGAGGTCGATGAAGTGGTGTACGTGACCCCGCAGGAGCTCGCCGAACGCCGCGCGAACGAACCGATGACGGAGTGGTTTAACCACGTCTGGGGTGTTGGTGCGGAGAAGTTCTCCAAGTACGGTTTCGACATTGCGGGTGTGCCGGGTATCCATGGCCCCGCGGAGGCGCAGGCTGCCGCACAGTCGGTTTCGGAAAGGGATGTGTAGCTTCGTGACCAGCGTAGAAAACGCCAGCGTCGACGACTTCGGCCTCGACAAGTCCGAGGAATTGGAGACCGGAGAGTTCTATGCCCTGGCCAACGAGCAGGGTGCCGCATTCGGTGAAGGGCATGCCAAGTCGATTCTGTTGGGCGAGCATTCTGTCGTCTATGGCAAGCCGGCTATTGCGCTGCCGGTGACATCGCTGCGCACGATGGCGTGGATTGACCGCGTGGAGGATTCTCCCGTGCTGTTTTCCATGGATGGCGAGGTCATTGACATCGACGAGCTGCCGGAGCGCTTTTCCTCCATCGCCGCTGCACTCCGCGCTGGCCTGCGCACCTTCGGTATTCCCGAACGTGACCTGCTGATTCGTCTCCGCTCCGGTATCCCACCCGCCGCAGGGCTGGGTGGTTCCGCCGCTGTGGCACATGCGCTTATCGACGCAGTGCGTGACCTCGCCGATGGCACTTTGACCGAGCGTCAGCGCTTTGACCTGGTGCAGGAAGCTGAGCGTCTGGCGCACGGTAACCCCTCTGGCCTGGATGCCACGGTTGCCCGTGCGTCTCGTCCGGTCTACTTCAAGCAGGGGGAGTTCCATCCGCTGCAGGTAGCCAAGAAGATGTGGCTGGTGCTGGGGGATACCGGTGTGCGTGGCTCGACGTCGCTGGCCGTTGCCCGCGTGCGTGGTTTCGTCGATTCCCATCGAGTCCACGGCCAAGAGTTGTTGGACCACTTGGGGCAGCTGACCGATGCTGCGGTGCACAACCTGGCCAAGGGCGATTTTGCCCGTCTGGGACATCGCATGGACTCGGCGCAGGAAGCGCTAGAGGAACTAGGTGTTGGGCATGAGTCCATCACTGATCTCGTCACTGCCGCACGTCTGGCAGGTGCCCACGGTGCAAAGCTCACTGGTGCCGGTTGCGGCGGCTGTGTGATGGCGCTGGCAGAGTCCGCCGATCACGCGGAACTGATTAGCCATGCCATGATGGGCGCCAATGCCGTTGCTACTTGGACTGTGGAGGTAAATCCCTCGTGACCACGACCGCTACCGCCGTCGCTCATCCCAACATCGCCCTGATTAAATACTGGGGCAAGCGCGATGAGGCCGTGCAGCTGCCGGCCACAGGTTCGCTGTCCCTTACTCTGGGCATCGCTCCGACGACCACCACGGTGTCGCTTATCGACGACCCCAGCGTCACCGCCGACTTGGGCACTTTGAACGGCCAGGAGATGGCGGGCAAGGATCTGTCCCGTGTTCAGAAGTTTTTGGATTTGGTCCGCGAGCGTGCGGGCAGCACTAGCTTCGCAGAGGTGACCAGCACCAACGAGATTCCGACGGGCGCTGGACTGGCCTCGTCCGCGTCAGGCTTCGGTGCTCTCGCGCTGGCCGCGGCGAAGGCCTACGGCCTGGACTACACCCCGGAACAGCTCTCGGCTCTGGCCCGTCGCGGTTCGGGCTCGGCCTGTCGCTCTATTTTCGGCGGCCTCGTCGAGTGGCTGCCCGGCGATGACGATGCTTCGAGCCATGCAGTGGCTCTGCCGGATTCCGGCCTGGACCTCTCCCTGGTCGTGGCGGTTTTGGCCCCAGGCCGCAAGAAGATTGACAGCCGTGCCGCCATGCGTCGCACGGTCGAGACCTCACCGTTCTTCCCGGCGTGGGTGGAGCAGGTGCCCCGCGATATCGAGGACATGAAGGCCGCCATTGCCGCTGCGGACTTCACTGCGGTCGGCGAGCTTGCCGAGGCCAATGCCATGCGTATGCACGCCACTATGCTGGGGGCTCTTCCTCCGGTGCGTTACTGGAATCCGGATTCGGTGGCGGCTCTCGATCTCGTCGCTACGCTGCGCGACGAGGGCACCGAGTGCTACGCCACCATGGATGCCGGTCCGAATGTGAAGGTGCTGTGCCGCAGCGGCGATGCCGAGACCATCGCGGATCGTTTCCGCGCAGAGTTCGAGAATATTGACGTGCTGGTTTCCGGCTCCGGCCCCGGCGCATACCTGGTGTAGCTGGGGGAGTAGTTGAGTAGCGCTAAGGGCGAACCTCTCGAAGGCGAATCGATTGGCCGCGGCTGTGGCAAACTGTATCTCACCGGCGAATATGCGGTGATGGATGTTGAGGGGCTGGCCGTCATCGCAGGAGTCAACCGCTATGTGACGGTTCGGTGCCACGATGCCGACCCATCGCAGCCGGTCTCTCGCGTGTACTCCAGCTATTACGGCCCGCAGGGGCGCGTCATTGATATCGATGCGCCAGGTGACATTGCTACCTATACGATTTCCCTGGTCTATCGCATTGCTGCGGGCGAGCTGGAAAACACCCCAGAGAGCCCCATCAATATTGTCATTGAATCGGACCTCGATGACGCCGACAGCGGTGCGAAGTACGGCCTGGGATCCTCCGGGGCTGTCGCTGTGGCAGTGACTCGTGCGCTGGGAGCGCACCTAGGCCTGGAGCTCAATTCGCTGGACGTGTACAAGATTGCGATGGTGGCCACGCTTCTGGCTGGTGCGGCTGGTTCCGGCGGCGATATCGCGTGCTCCGCGCACGGCGGGGTGGTGCTCTATCGCCGGCCGAATCCGACGGCGCTCGCAGAACTCGTGGCGGCTGATCCTGTCGCTGCCGTGGCGGCACCGTGGCCGAATCTTCGCATTGACGCCCGTGCCGACCTCGGCGGGTTACAACTGTTGGTCGGCTGGACGGGCAGTCCGGTGAAGACGGACTCTCAGTTGAAGAAGGCCGGTGGCGCAGACCGTGTTTTTGTACGCGGGGTCTCGTCGATAAGCGAAAAACTCTGGCAGGCGCTTGCCGACGGCGACCACACAGCGGCGTTTGCCTGCCTGCGCGAGAATCGGACGCTGCTGCAGGACTATGAGCGCGAGCGTGCTGTGTGCATTGAGACGGAGAAACTGAAAGCGCTCGCCGACATCGCCGATGGCGCGGGGGCCGCGGGCAAGAGCAGTGGCTCCGGTGGTGGTGACTGTGGAATCGCGCTGGTCGGAGCCTCAAATGGTGCCGATGCTGAGAGTTCGACCCGAGAGACTGCCGCGGACATCACCGCGCGCTGGCAGGCAGCTGGCATTCGGCCGTTGTCGCTGAAGCTGGCCGCTCAACTTTGACCACAGTTTTTTGACCGTAGAATTTAAGACAGCTGAAATTTACAGAAGCTGGGAACCGAAGCTGCATGCAGCTAGAAAGGGTCGCTTAGGATAATGGCTGAAAAGAGCTCGCACGACCTGGAATATGCACACGTACCACTGAGCTGGATTGGCCCGGTGCGCATTAGTGGCAACGTCATGAATGACGAGGTGAAGATTCCGCTGGCGACTTACGAGACCCCGCTGTGGCCGTCCTGTGGTCGCGGTGCGAAGGTCTCCCGCATGATTGAAGGTGGCATTACCTGTACTTTCGTCGGCGAGAAGATGACCCGCTCGGTGATTTTCACTCTCGACTCGGCAGCTGATGCCGTCATTGCACGCGACAACATCCTGTCTCGTTATGACGAGCTGAAGAAGGTCGTGGAGTCCTCCTCGCGTTTTGCCAGGCTGGTGGATATTCACTTTCAGATCGCATCGCGTCTGCTCTTTGTCCGCTTTGACTTCTTCTCCGGTGACGCCTCGGGCCACAACATGGCCACGCTGGCGTCTGAGCGTTTGATGTCCTACCTGATGGAGCAGATGCCAGAGTTGGGCTATGGCTCTATCTCGGGAAACTACTGCACCGATAAGAAGACCTCCGCCGTCAATGGCATTTTGGGTCGCGGTAAGTACGTGATTGCCGAAGCCGTCATTCCAGAGCCAGTTGTCCGCGAACGTCTGCGCACAACTGCCAAGCGTCTGGCCGAGCTCAACGAGCGCAAGAACCTCGTCGGCTCCATCATGGCCGGTTCGCTGCGCAGCGGTAATGCGCACTACGCCAATATGCTGCTGGGCTTTTACCTCGCTACCGGTCAGGACGCTGCGAATATCGTCGAGGGCTCGCAGGGGCTGACGCAGGTAGAGGCGCTTGACGACGGCTCCGTGCGCTTTAGCTGCACCCTGCCACATTTGATCGTCGGTTCCGTGGGCAACGGCAAGGGCTTGGACTTCGTGGAGAAGAATCTCACGGCGCTGGGCTGCAAGGAGGACCGTGAGCCGGGTGAGAATGCCCGTCGTCTAGCAGCGTGCTGTGCGGCAATCGTCTGGTGTGGTGAGCTTTCCCTGCTCGCGGCACAGACGAACCCGGGTGAGCTGATGGAGGCGCACGTTTCTATCGAGCGGGCGAAGTAGTGCGTCGCAACAATTCGCAAAACCTAAGACAAATCTCAGGTAAACGCGCTAGATTTCTGTAGTAGGCAATTAACATTTTGTGGGCAAAATATCCCGTGGTCTGATGACGGCTCTGATGGTCGTTCTGATGACATGGGATGTTTCGTTGCCCGTTATTTCTTAAAATCTGTAGAGGTAGTGAAGGCACGGTTTTGATGACAACAAGCAATGTGACCCCGGTCGGTATTGATGACATCGCTTTTGCGACGGGTTCGTACTGCATTGACCTCGCCGATATTGCGCCCCGACTCGGAGCGGAACCGGCAAAATATCACAAGGGCCTGGGGCAGGAACGCTCCAGCGTGGTTGCCTCTGATGAAGATCCGGTGACGATGGCCGCGACTGCGGTGAAGAAGATTGTGGATCGCCACGGTATCGACGGCGTGCGCACCATCATGTTCGCCACTGAGACCGGTATCGACCAGTCGAAGGCCGCTGCCGTCTATGTCCACGAGTTGGTTGGTCTTGACCCGCACGCGCGCTCTGTTGAGCTGAAGCAGGCTTGCTACTCGGGTACCGCGGCGCTGCAGTTTGCGTGCGCTCTGGTGGCCCGCAATCCGGAGGAAAAGGTCATCGTTGTCGCCTCCGACATTGCCCGCTATGACCTGGACTCCGCTGCGGAGCCAACCCAGGGCGCAGGTGCTGTGGCCATGCTGGTGACCGCTAATCCGCGCATCCTGGCCATCGATGCGGCTTCGGGCGTCTTCACCCGCGAAGTTATGGACTTCTGGCGTCCGAACCACCGCAGTCAGGCGTTGGTGGAGGGCAAGCTCTCTATTGGCGCTTACATCGACGCTGTTCAGGGGGCTTACGAGGACTACCGTGCCCGCGGCGGTGTGGACTTCAGCGAGATTGACTACTTCAGCTACCACCAGCCGTTCACCAAGATGGCCTACAAGGCGCACCGGCAGCTGTCGGCCAATAACGGTGTGGAGCTCACCGCAGAGGACGAGGCCCGCCAGTTAGGCCCAACCACTGAGTACAACCGCATCATCGGTAACTCCTACACAGCATCGGCCTACTTCGGCCTGCTCTCGCTGCTGGACACCGAGAAGGACCTGACTGGTAAGAAGGTCGCTGTTGTCTCCTATGGTTCCGGCTCAGTTGCTGAGTTCCTCACCGGCAATGTGGTCGAGGGCTACGAGTCCCAGCTGCGCGCCGCAGATAATGCTCGTGAACTGGAAGAGCGCGTAAAGCTCGATGATCCGACCTACTACCGCCACGCTCAGGTGACGCATGAAGATCCGGGTGAGTACTCAAACCTGGGAGACGACGCACTGATCGGCACCGGTCCATTCAGTTTCACCGGTGTTGAGGGCTGTAAGCGCATCTACCGCGCTCGTTAGCCCGGGGGCACCCGCGCTAGGACCTCAACGGAACCGAATCCCCTTTTTTCGCGCCTAACAGTAATAAGAACTGTTTTTCGCGGGGGAAGGGGATTTTTCGTGTCCGCAAGTTTTACTGGAGGCAGTGGCGGAGGCTTGCTGCACTTTTCGGAGGATGCAGTGACAGCGGCTGCCCGAGAGATCGAGCAGCGCGGCCGTGACGGCCATGAGCGGTGGGGAAGCGCTCCCAATATCTCAGCAGCAGACTGTGGCCAGGGTTTTGCCGCCCAGGGGCATCGTCTGCAGCAGGCGGCAGTGCAGCTGCGTGAGCACGGGCAATCGATGTACGCGGGACTTGGCAACCATGCTCCGGCAGTGCGGGAACAGTGGCGTGTCTTTGCAAGCTGTGACAGCGACGGGAGTGCCGACCTCGGTGGAATTGAGGTAGTGGACTGATGCCATGGGTTGCTCGAATTCTTCCGATATTGGTGCGTGTTATTGGCCGTGGAAGCCGTATTGGAGCCAAGCGCGGGGTCGGCGGCATCGGCAAGAATCTGCCCAAAGTCTTGGATAAGGCGCGACGCGCTGACGGCTGGAAAGGCAGCGCCCTATCCAAGTTCTCCAACTCCGTGGGGTTGATAGCCTCCGCGATAACTATTGCTATGGCTTTCGATTGGGGCGGTTTGAAAGGCGATGCCGCCGGCGCCGCCAAGGAACGCTGCGATAAAGCCGCGCAGGACTGTGCGAATCAGGATGAGCGGTCCGCCGATGGCGCACAGAGTGTCGGCGAGTGCGGCAAGAAAGTCGACGAGGTCCTCGAGGATTGTGAAAAGCAGGCCGAAGATATGGCTGAGCAAACCGACGGCGTCCTTTCTCAGTGCGAAGCGCTTGTCGACGATCCGGAGGTCGGCGCCGAAGCCGCACAAGTGGCCCAGCAGGTGTGCAACAGTCTCGTCGACTCCACTGGTCAGCTCTACGATGCGCGCAATGCCTGCATCGAGCAGTGTCTTGAGCAGGCAGCGTGTGACACTGAGGCCGCAGTGGTCGCCACCCCGCCGCAGCCTCCTACTGTCCCTGCCAGTTCGGGTGCTACCTCGGCGGCCTGTGCAGAGGTGGCTGAGTCTGTGAGTGGCGAAGGAGCTACTGTAACCGGTGGCAACGGTGCTATCGCTGGTGGAACTGGGGTTGTTGCCAACGTTGATATTGGGATAGAGGCAGGCGTTGCTGCTGGGATATCCGTTGGAGGTGCCATTGGCGCTGCCGGGGCTGCCAGTATCGCCGGAATTGCGGAGGCTGTGGGTGTTGCGGGCAGCGTCGCCACCTCGCTGCTCAACTTAGACATGTGCACGGAGATGGAAGAGTCAGTGTGCGAACAGGCACCTGAGCCAGCACCAGCTCCTGCGCCGGAGGACTGTAAGCCTGAACCAGAACCCGAACCCGAACCCGAGCCGGAACCAGAAGATGCGCCTGAGCCACCTCCTCCGGCTGAGAAACTAAAGCACTTGGGAATCGAGCTGCCACAGGAACCGCAGTCAGAATCACAACAGCCAGAAACACAAGCAGAGCCACAGCCAGAACCAGCCCAGGACGCGGCAGCATCAGTGCAGGAATCTGCTTCAGCTGTGCCCGAGCCCCCTGAGCAGCCCAACGCACAGGAGCTTGTGGGCGCGGTTAATTCGCCAACGGCAGGTGAGTGGTAATGGGGAGTAAGCATGCCGCGAAATATGACCGGATTGGGCAGGCCTATTACGACGCTGCTGCAATGACCAGGCAGGAGTTCGAAACGGCGATACAGAGGGCACAGAAAGAATTGCAGGGTTTGGAAGAGCGTCGTAAAGCACGCGAAATTAAGGAGAGAGAGGTGGCGAAGGGCGTCGAGAAGCAGCAAAAAACCGCCCGATCGAAGGGAACCGTTACGCGGTTGTTCGGGCGGGCGGGGAAAGGGACGCCGACGGTGAAGTCGATTCGGGGCGTGTCCTGAAGCGTGGCCTAGTGACTACTTGCCGGGAACCAGCGAGTGCTCCGGGTTTTCCGGCAGCTCCTTGATGAGCCACTCCATATCGCGGTTAGTTGTGCCCTTGATAGTGGCGGTCGGGTCTGCGAAATCCGAGTACTTCTTGTCGTCACCGACCGTGGCCAGCAGGAAGCCTGTGAGCGCGGCGCGCGCAACCTCCTGGTACTTCACCTTGGAAGAAGAGAAGCCCGCTAGGCGACGTAGAAGAGTTGTCTCCGAGAAGCTGCTCTGGTCAGCGTTGTCTACTTCGCGGTAAACGACATCGCCCTTCCACTGAACAGCCAGGCGAGCCGGGTTGCCGCGATCGAGCCACTTATCCTCGCCAGGGGCCAGGACGAGGCCCGGAGCCGAGACATTAGTTGCAGCCGCGCTGGAGGAAGGCGCGGTAGTCGCGGGGTAGACGCAGCCAACGCCGGAGATGATGTCGTGAGCAGCGGCGGCGAGGACGGCTACGCCAGCGCCCATGCCGTGGCCGGCGACACCGAGTTTCTTTGGGTGGACGACGACCTTGCCCTCACCGAGGCGGACACCAGCGAGAATCTGGAGCGCTGTCTCCAAATCGTTGGCGAGACCACGGTGGTCTGCCACAATGCCATTTTCGGTGTCCGGAGCAGCGACCGCGATGCCCCACGAAGCTAGGTGACGCAGCGTGGCGTGGTACTCCTCAATCGGTGTGCGCCAATCGTGTGCGAAGGCGATACCGGGGATGCCATTGCCCTCTGCAGGCGTGTAGACCTTTCCCGGCAGGCCAGTAAAAGCTAGGTCACCGACCATGACGCGGTGCGGTCCACGCTTGGAAAGATTAGATGTCAGAGTCTTCAAGTTGTCAGCCACAGTGAATAGCTTAACTATAAGGGGCATACCTTTGCTGAAAAAGTGCCAGGATGAGCGAGAATGTCTATTTCGTTATGACGATTTTCCGCTTCGCGGGTTATTCTGTAGGGCATGTGTGGAATCGTTGGATATGTGGGCCATCAGCCCGCCCTGGATATTGCTGTCGATGCGCTACGACGCATGGAATACCGTGGCTATGACTCCGCGGGTGTCGCCATTGTCGACAATCAGGGGCATATCACTGTAGAGAAGAAGGCCGGTAAACTCGCCAACCTCGAGGCTGCCCTTGACGCGGATGGGCGCGACAAAATCACTGGAACCACTGGAATTGGGCACACCCGTTGGGCTACCCACGGTCGCCCAATTGATGAGAATGCCCACCCACACCAGTCCTATGACGGCAAGGTGGCTATCGTCCACAACGGCATTATCGAGAACTTTGCTCCGCTACGTCAGGAGCTGGAGGATGCCGGCATTGAGCTGAAGTCCGAAACCGACTCCGAGGTCGCTGCGCACATGCTCGCACGTGCCCTGGACGGTTCCGACGGCGGATCTACCGCTGGTGATTTCGAGGCGTCTGCGCTGTCCGTGCTCAACCGCCTCGAGGGTGCTTTCACGCTGTTGTTTACTCATGCAGACCACCCGGATCGCATCATCGCTGCTCGTCGCTCCACTCCGCTGATTGTCGGTGTGGGCGAAAACGAAATGTTCCTCGGATCTGACGTTGCGGCTTTCATCGCGCACACCCGCGAGGCCGTGGAGCTGGGGCAGGACAACGTCGTCATCATCACCGCAGATGATTACCGCATCCTGGATTTCGCCGGCAACGAGCAGCAGGGTCGACCATTCACCATCGACTGGGATCTCGCTGCAGCCGAAAAGGGTGGCTATGACTCCTTCATGATGAAGGAAATCCACGAGCAGGCTGCCGCCGTCCGCGATACGTTGGCCGGTCACCTCGTTGATGGCCGCATCGTTCTCGACGAGTCCCGCCTGAGTGACCAAGATCTGCGTGACATCGAGAAGGTCTTCGTCGTCGCCTGTGGTACCGCATACCACTCCGGTTTGTTGGCCAAGTACGCCATTGAGCACTGGGTGCGTATCCCGGTCGAGATTGAGGTCGCGTCCGAGTTCCGATACCGCGATCCGGTGCTGGACCGCCAGACGCTGGTGGTCGCTATTTCGCAGTCGGGTGAGACTGCGGACACCCTCGAGGCCGTGCGGCACGCAAAGAGCCAGGGCGCCCGCGTGCTGGCTGTCTGTAATACCAACGGTGCACAGATTCCGCGTGAGTCTGATGCCGTGCTCTACACGCACGCTGGGCCGGAGATTGGTGTTGCTGCAACCAAGTCGTTCCTGGCGCAGGTAGCCGCAAATTACCTGGTCGGATTGGCTCTTGCCCAGGCACGCGGCACTAAGTACCCGGATGAGGTCACTCGCGAGTTTGAAGAGCTGGAGACCATCCCGGCACTGATTGACAAGGTCGTTGCTAAGGGCGATGAGTTCATCGACATGGCCAAGGAAATCGGTGCTATTCCGACGATGCTCTTCCTCGGCCGACACGTTGGCTACCCAGTCGCACTTGAGGGTGCGCTGAAGCTCAAGGAGCTTGCCTACATTCACGCAGAGGGGTTCCCGGCAGGCGAGCTCAAGCATGGTCCAATTGCACTCATCGAGGATGATCTTCCGGTCGTCGTTGTAGTGCCATCGCCGAAGGGACGCGCCGTGCTGCACTCCAAGATTGTCTCCAACATCCAGGAGATTCGTGCCCGTGGCGCCAAGACCATCGTGATTGCCGAAGAAGGGGATCAGTCGGTGGTTCCGTTTGCGAACTACCTGATTGAGATCCCGGAGACGTCCACGCTGCTCCAGCCGCTGTTGTCTACGATTCCGATGCAGTTCCTGGCAGCTGAGATCGCTCGCCAGTGCGGTAACGAGGACATCGATAAGCCGCGCAACCTGGCTAAGTCAGTCACCGTCGAGTAGTTCGTCCTGCTTTCGTCGGTATTGCTCAATTTCCGCATCGAGTTCTTCATCCGTGAGGGACCCGATGCGTTTTTCTTCCTCCTCTGTTAGCTCCCAGACCTCGTCAGGTACGTCGCAAAATGACAACATCCAATCGAGGTTGCGTTTCTGAATCGTCTTCATCTTTCGTGTCACGCGCTGATGAAAAGTTTGCTTGCCGACGTTCTTTAGCGCCCCAACCGGAACGCTAGTCGCGGTGTCTCCATCGCGGGAAGTCCACACTTCCGTTCCATCGGGGTACCTGTCGATGTCCCAGCCCTCGTGAGTTTTTAGGTTGTGGTGTCGGCGGCAGAGACAGTGCAGATTCTCTGTGTCAGTTGGCCCGCCCTGGTCGGGATTGTCGTGGTTGTACGGCTGAATATGGTCCAGGTCGCACTTGGATGCCGGGACGTCGCAGCCAGGGAAGCGGCAGGTACCGTCGCGACCACGGACGCGAGCCACTTGGCTCTCGGTGGGGCGGTAACCATCCACCTTGCTGTCGGCGGAGATACGGATGTGAGTTGCGCGAGCAATCCATTCTTCGGTGGCTACCTCGCTCAGCCAGCCGACGCCATCAATCCATGCTGGCCCACCGCCGACCTCGCGGTAGACATTGATGACAATCTCGGCATTGGTCGAATTCTGTGCCAGCTGTAGTAGCGCTTCCGCCTGCGTGCACTGTTCACCACGATTGATTGCGATGTTGCGAATCCCCTGGATCCTGGCCATGAGCTCGGTCGCGCGGTCGTTTTCAAGGATTGCTGTGACCTTTTTGTGCTTGCCATCGCCCGTGTCGGCGAGTGTGACCGCTTCGCCTTCTGGAACCCGTTGGGTGCCGTCGTTGCGGGCGCAGTCGTTGTACTCAGAAACCAAGTCGCCGATTAGGCGAGACAGCGTGTAGACACCAATCATTGCTTGTCGAGGTCGCGTCGGAGTGAGCATTTCCAAAAGATGGGGCTCTACCGTGTCGAACTGGTCTGGTGACAGCCCGGCAACGCCATTGGCGATGGCGCGGAGATGGGCTAGAGAGAAACAGAAGGTGGATTCGATGAGAGCCCGGACTTTTGGTAGGCGCTCGAACATCAGTGCAATCTCGCACAGCGTAGAGCACTTGCCGCGGCTAAGGCCGGTTCGAATGCTTATGCGGGCGAGATGGTGATTGACATCTACCGCGTCACCGGGAGCGCAGATATCGATGAGCTGAAGGTCTGCGGCGTTGGTGGCACGGGCCGCGATGCTAATGGGGTCGTCGGATTGCTGGTTGGCCCATGAGGGCTTTTGACCTGGTGCTGGAAGTTCTATGGGCGGCGATGACATTGGTTATCCCCCTGATTACTACGTGTCCGCCGGAGAATTGAAGATTGAGTTCTGTGGTGGAGAGAAGCGTGGAGAGGCTCGTTCAACCAGCCCCCGCCAACCTCTGTGCACCGGACCAAGAACTTTTGCTTACAAATTTTCCCTACAACCCAAATCGTACACCTGTTTGAAAAAGTGTCAATAGGGTTTTAGAAATATGTTCTAAAAGTCCATGTTGAATTAGATTTGGCCGCGCCGTCCGAGTCTCCGCCGCCCGAGCCTCGTCGGCAGTGCGCCGTACATAGGCAGGACTCGCTGCCGTACATGGCGCGGCGTTTGCTTGTTGGTCGAAGAGTCCTCGGCGCCACCCTCCTCGGCGCGATCCAGCTCGTCTAAGAACTCGTGGATGAGTTCTAAGGTATTGGGGGAGTAGAGCAGCGCGAGGTGGTCAGACCAGTCGCCACCGCCGGTGGCGTTGTTGACGTTCGTAATGTGGTGACCCTCTTGTTCGGGCAAAAAGGCGCCGGTCCACGGGCGAACTACGGTGTCGAAAGGGGTGCCGATATTCAGGTAGTGCGGGCCGCGTCGGGTAATGCCACGCACTGCGCGGTTCAGAGTCGCAATATAGTCGGAGTCCAGCAGCTGTTGAATACAGGCACGGCCGACAAGGCGGTCGACGAGTTTGTGCATTGGTAGGCCGCATCGTTCAAAGGCACTGAGCCTTCGGCGCATGCCCCACGCAGTAGTGCCGCGATGGTTTCCCGCAAGCGAGATGACTGCCCGCACGGGGCTGTTGTCGGAGGCGAACTGCTCGGCGTCTTCTTCGTTGAGGCCATGGTTGAGGGCGTCGTCGTAAAGCGAATCGATGCTCGCGTTGGCGTAACTGCGACAGTGCAGACCGCCCTGGGAATGACCGATGAGGTCGATGCGGGGTAGGGAGAGTTGGGCTCGGAAGCGGTCGAGAAGGTCGGTGACTTCGGCGAGCGCATCGCTCAAATCGGTGGTGGCTTTGACGCTCCGGAGGCGGCTGACCAGCGCGGCGGGGTCGGAGCCGTAATCGAGTGAGAATACAGGGCGATTCCGGGCGAGGAACGGCCCCAACATGGCGAAGGAGTTGAACGAGTTCATCCAGGTGCCGTGAACCAGGACAATTGGTGTGCGGCCGTTGTATCCATCCAGGTCGGGAGTGACTTTGCCGTCGAGGATTTCGCGAACGTCCTGCACGCCGTGGGGGATCCATTCGGGATGACGCAACGAGCGCAGGTATGCCTGCGGAAAGGCGCGCAGTAGAGGGCCGAAAACTCGCGTGCTCGGGGAGTAGTCATCCATAGGGGCTAATCGTAGGCTGGGTTTATGACGTACTGCTACACAGCTGCCGAAATTCGCGCCGCGGAACAGCCCTATCTGGACGCACAAACGCGTGACGACGAACTCATGCGCCACGCAGCCACCGCTGTGTCGGAGGTGGCGGAGCGGATGCTCGCTAAGGTGTCGCCGGAGCCTGGTCGCGGTCGTGTGCTGCTGTTGGTTGGGTCGGGAGGCAATGGTGGCGATGCGCTCTATGCCGGCCGGGACTTGTCTTCGGGCGGACATGGCGTGGATGCAGTTTTGCTGGGCACCAAGCCACATGAACGGGCGCTGAAAGCGTTTGAGCTCGCAGGCGGGCGGGTGCTGCCGTTGGGGTGTGACCGGGAGACGGATTTATCGAAGATTCTGTGGTCGATAAGTGAAGACTACGCACTGATTATCGACGGAATTGTGGGGCTCGGTGGTCATGGTGCGCTGCGCGAAGAGGCTGCGTGGCTGGTGCGCGAGGCAAACATAGGCGAGGTGCCTATTCTCTCGGTCGACGTGCCGAGTGGCGTGGAAGCCGATACCGGACGCACTTTTGATCCGCCCTCCCAGACCATCAACCCCGACCTCGACCTGGAAGAGGGCCAGGATCCGTACCTGCCATCCCACGTCGAGGCCACGACAACGGTGACCTTCGGCGGACTGCGCTACGCGCATGCGCTGTCGGAAGCCTGTGGTGAGGTCGAATTGTACGAAATTGCGCTCGATGTCTGCTCCCTCGAACTTCCAGGACTGGGGCAGACGCTCTATGAAAACGGTCACTACAATGCCGTCCACCACCAGACTCCGACCGTAGAGTTTTACGAAGCCCTAGGCGGGAGCTTTCCGGCACCTTTTGGCGCGAAGACTCAGCTCGAACCCGGTGCTGCTGACCACAAGTACTCTACCGGAGTAACGGGTATCGCCGCCGGTAGTCAGGAGTATCCGGGCGCTGGTCAGCTGTGTGCCTCCGCTGCCGTGCACGCGACCAGTCCCGCGGTTATCTATGTCGGCGACGTGGACGCCCGCAACCGCATCACCGCAGCCTTACCGACGGCCTTACCGACGGTGATTGCGCAGCCGGACTCGGTGGATCGTAAAGAGGTACGCGTCGATGCCTGGGTTGCCGGCCCTGGTCGGGGCACTGATGAGCGCGCGGCCGAGGAACTGCGTGCCATCCTGGCTACCGACAAACCAGTAGTCATCGATGCTGACGCCCTGACGCTGCTCTCGATGCATGAGAATCTCCGACAGCTCGTCCGCGAGCGCGGCCAGGAGCGCAACCTGCGCACTGTTCTCACACCGCACGCCGGCGAATTTGAGCGCCTTACCGGGCACGAGGTCACTAACGCCATCGCAGATGCCCGTGAACTTGCCGAGCAGTTCTCCTGTGAAGTGTTGCTCAAGGGACGCCGCACCGTGATTGCCAATCCGAAAACGCAGCGCACAGTTGTGATTGACGCGGGTAGCTCCTGGGCAGCCACGCCGGGCTCCGGCGATGTACTGTCCGGACTTCTTGGCGCCTGGGTAGCACGAGGCGAATCCCTCTACGTACCAGTAATTATTCACGCTCGCGCCGCATTCTTGGCCGCGCAGACAGAGTTCGGACCAGCACCCTGCAGCGCCCAGGACATCGCTGAATCCATCCGAGATGCCACCGCGTGGTTCACCAATGAAGGCATCAGTGGCAAAATACGGCTATGACTTCCTCGGCACCAGCCATCCTGACCCATACCGTTAATCTCGACGCAATCACCCACAATGTGAAGACCGTCAAGGCCATCGCAGGGGTGTCGGAATTCATGGCCGTCGTCAAGGCGGACGGCTACTCGCAGGGTGCGCTGCAGACGGCGCGTGCCGCACTGGCCGGCGGCGCAACACAGCTCGGCGTCGCAACAATCGACGAGGCGCTCTCCCTCCGCGAGGAACTCCGCACCACGCTTGACGACGGCCACACCATCCCCATCCTCGCCTGGATCTGGGACGCGGCAGCCACCTCGTTGCTGCAGCGTGCTGTGGCTGCAGATATTGACCTCGGCCTGCCGTCGATGGCTCATGCGCTGGCCGTGGCCAATGCCGGGCGGGCGCTATCGGTGACACCACGTGTGACGGTGATGGTCGATACGGGCTTGGGTCGCTCGGGATTCTCTATGACCAATGGGGACTTTGAGAATGCGGTTGATCAGCTGGTCGAGCTGCACAAGACCGGTGCGCTGAACATCACCGGTGCTTTCACGCACTTTGCGTGCGCGGATGAGCCGGGCAACGCGAGCGTCGATAAGCAGGCGCAGAATTTCCGTGCAGCGATTACTGCACTGCGCGAGGCGGGGCTGGATGAGCTGATTAACCATGCGGCGAATTCGCCGGCATCGTTGTCGCGTCCTGACCTGGCCTTCGACATGGTGCGCCCAGGGCTGGCGATTTATGGTGGCGAGCCAATTGTGGGGTCCACCCATGGATTGCGCCCAGCGATGCGGTGGGAAGCGTCGGTCATCTTGGTCAAGAAGCTGCCGGCAGGGCAGTCGGTGTCCTACGGACAGACCTGGACAGCTGACCGCGATACCACCATCGGCATCGTGCCCTGCGGCTATGCCGACGGCATGATGCGCTCGGCATCCGGTCGTTTCGAAGTCAGCATCAATGGCACACGCTATCCGCAGGTAGGACGCGTATGTATGGATCAGTTCGTCGTCGACCTTGGTCCCGACAGTGATGTCGAGGCCGGCGACACTGCGGTCATCGTCGGTGATCCCACACTGGGGGAGCCCGGTCTCGATGACCTCGCGGAGGCATCCGGCACCATTAACTACGAAATCCTCACCGCACCGAAGGGACGCAGCGAGCGAAAGTGGGTGCGCAGCCGCATTGCGCCAACCGCAGAGGACATGCGTGACCTCGGCGAGGAGATTGGCCGGGAGCTAGCCGCCGGGGATTTGGTGATTCTCGATGGCCCACTCGGCGCGGGTAAGACCACTCTCACGCAGGGCATCGCCCGCGGCATGAATGTGCGCGGGCGCGTGACATCGCCGACGTTCACCATCGCCCGCGAGCACCGTCCGCTCGCAAAAGACGGCGTCACCCTCATCCATGTCGACGCCTATCGACTCTTCGGCGAAGAGGGACCCGGCTCTGATGGCGAGGCCTTCGATGCGCTGGATTCACTCGATCTGGACACCGACCTCGAGGACAGCGTCGTGGTCGCCGAGTGGGGAATGGGGCTCGCCGAGGTGCTCTCTGAGCGCTATCTGCAGGTGAGCATCGATCGTTCGCGTGACGACGATACCCGCGTCGTCACCTGGAAGTGGAGCAAGTAGCTTCAAGTCGGTTCAAGTAGGTTACTGAGTATGAACATTTTGGCCGTTGACACATCGACCCCACAGGTCACCGCGGGAATTGTCCGCGATGGTGAAACCGTGGCCGAAAAGCTGCACCTGGATGCCCGCGCGCACAACGAGGTGCTGGTGCCGCTGATTCAGCAGTGCCTCACCGACAGTGGGGTGGCGGCAACCGAGCTAGATGCCGTGGTTGTCGGCTGTGGTCCGGGACCGTTTACGGGCTTGCGCGTTGGTATGGCAACCGCAGCCTCCTTTGCCGACGCTCTGGGAATTCCCTGCTACGGCATCTGCAGCCTGGATGCGCTCGCGGTTGGTGTTGGCGATGAACTGGTCGTCACCGATGCTCGCCGCCGCGAGGTGTACTTCGCGGCCTACCACGATGGCCAGCGAGTTTTCGGCCCGGCAGTGGCCAAGCCAGCCGACGTCATGGAGCTGCTCAAGGAAGAACTCGCAGCAGAAGTCGCCGACTTCACGCCGAGCCACGCCCGCGGCAGCCTCAGCCACATCGAGCAAATTGCCGGGCTTGAGGTTGCTGCCGAACAAGTCTTTCCCACTCCGAAAGCCATGGTTGAAACGGTTGACTTTGACACCGCGCCGGGCCCACTGGTGCCGCTGTACTTGCGCCGTCCGGATGCCGTTGTCCCGAAGGCTATGAGATGAGCGTCGTCAAGCTAGTGCGTCTCGGGCCTCCTGCAGCCAAGGCGTGTGCGGCGATTGAGGCGGAGCTATTTGCCGGCGATGATCCCTGGCCGGAATCGGCCTTTATGGCAGAGCTGGCCGCGCCGAACAATTTCTACGTCGGGCTGATCGCAGAGGCAGACGGGGTCGAAGAACTGTGCGGCTATGCGGGGATTACCAAGCTGGGACCTGCGGGTGGCGCCGAGTACGAGATTCACACCGTCGGCGTGGGGCAGAAGTGGCAGCGCCGGGGCTTTGGGGCGCAGCTCATGGACGCGCTGATGGCAGCTGTGGCGGAGGATCCGGGCCCGGTGTTTTTGGAAGTGCGCACGGATAATGAACCCGCTATCGCCATGTATCGACGCTACGGCTTCGAAAATATGGGGCTACGAAAAAACTACTACCCGGGCTCTGGGGCGGACGCTTACACAATGTGCCGGCCTGTGCCCGCCGGCTAAATGTTGACGTAGCGACTATTCTGCGTTAGACCGGTCACATGGCTAAAACCTTTGCAAAGCAGCTCGTAGAAACCCTAGAGAATCAAGGTGTCAAGCGAATCTTCGGACTCGTCGGAGATAGTTTGAACCCCATTGTCGACGCGGTGCGTGAGTCCTCCATTGAGTGGGTGCACGTCCGCAACGAGGAGGCTGCGGCCTTCGCTGCCGGTGCCGAGTCCCTGGTCACCGGCGAATTAGCAGTGTGTGCGGCCTCTTGCGGTCCGGGTAACACCCACCTCATTCAGGGCCTCTATGACTCCCACCGCAACGGCGCAAAGGTGCTGGCGCTGGCATCGCACATTCCTTCTCGCCAGATTGGCTCGAACTTCTTCCAGGAGACCCATCCGGAGTTTATTTTCAACGAGTGCTCCGGTTACTGCGAGATGGTGAACTCCGCTGAGCAGGGTGGCGTCGTTTTGCATCATGCTATCCAGTCGACCATGACTGGCCACGGTGTTTCCGTGCTGGTTCTGCCGGGCGACATTACAACGCATGAAGTGGAAAATGATGAGTTCGTCACCTCCACTATCAGCAGCGGTCGCCCAGTCGTATTCCCTGATGCCGGTCAGGCCGCCGCGCTTGCCGACGCAATCAATGAGGCTAAAACCGTCACGCTTTTCTGCGGCGCAGGTGTGAAGGATGCCCGCGAACAGGTGCTCAAGCTTGCGGAGAAGATTAAGTCGCCGGTGGGGCATGCGCTGGGTGGCAAGATGTACATCCAGTACGACAACCCCTATGACGTCGGAATGTCCGGACTGCTGGGCTACGGCGCCTGCCACGATGCCTCTAACGATGCTGATTTGTTGATTCTGCTCGGTACTGACTTCCCGTACAACGACTTCCTGCCGACTAAGAACGTCGCCCAGGTCGATATCGATGGTCGCGCCATCGGTCGTCGTACCACGGTGAAGTACCCAGTCGTCGGCGATGTGGCCGCAACGATCGAAACCATCCTGCCGTACCTGGATGAAAAGACCGACCGCTCCTTCCTGGACAAGCAGCTGCGGAACCACGAGCGCCTGCTCAGCCACGTCATCGAGGCATACACCCATGACGTTGAGAACATGCGCCCGATTCACCCGGAGTATGTGGCCGACCTGATTGATAAGTACGCCGATGACGATGCCGTATTCACCGTCGACACCGGCATGGGCAATGTCTGGGCTGCACGCTACGTCACGCCGAATGGCAGGCGAGAGCAGATTGGTTCCTTCCGTCACGGCACTATGGCCAATGCACTGTCGCAGGCTATTGGTGTGCAGGCTGCTGACCGGGACCGTCAGGTCATTACCTTCAACGGTGACGGTGGCCTGTCAATGCTGCTCGGTGAGCTCATCACCGTGCAGCAGCAGCAGCTGCCGATCAAGATGTTTGTGTTCAACAACTCCTCGCTCGGCATGGTCAAGTTGGAAATGTTGGTTCAGGGGCTGCCGGAGCACGAGACCGATCACGGCGCAGTTGACTACGCCGGAGTCGCAGAGTCGTTGGGTATCAAGGCCATCCGAATTGAAGATCCGGCCGATGCACCTCGCCTGATTCAAGAGGCGCTGGCATACGACGGCCCGGTACTGGTGGACATGATCACCGACCCGAATGCCCTGTCCATCCCGGCGAATATCACCTGGGACATGCTGATGGGATTCTCCAAGGCCGCTACTCGCACCGTCTTTGGCGGCGGCGTTGGTCAGATGATCAACATGGCACGGTCGAACCTCCGCAACATCCCGCGGCCATAGTGGGGGTAGCGCTCTCGAGATGCGGGAGCGGATGCGGTGCGGTACCTCTGTTTCCATGATTAAAGGTTTTCTGGTGAACCCTGACCTGACGCATCGCATCGTCGAATTTGAGTTGGAGGCCGCTGCTACATTCCTCGGCGGAGTTTCCTCCGACCGTGTTTCGGTGGCGTTTCAGGAAGATGGTGTCGATTACGCCGCTCTCTACAACCCGACGGCCAAGGCTGAGGGCGCTGAACCGAACCCGGTCGCGTCCCTCGGTCGCAATGAGGCTGCTACGGGCAACTCGGCTTTCTTCACCGACCCCACCACCGCAATTTGCGGAACGGTCGTATTCGTCGACGCCGAGGGCGAGGATATCGGCGACGAGGAAATTGAGCGTATTAAGCACGGTATGCGCGCCGTTCGCCACTACCGCGATGACTACCCAGAGGAATACGCTCTCTGGCGTGCCGCTGTGAGGAACCTCGGCCGCCTCGAAATTTAAACTCGGTCGCTGGTAAGCGACCCGATGGTGCGCTAGTACCATGACTGCTATGACCGAGTTGACCCTGCTGGCAATCGAGAGTTCCTGCGATGAGACTGGCGCTGCAGTGATGCGTGTGCGCTACGACGACACCGCCACCCCTGCCGCTGTTGAGGTAGAAGTGCTTGCCGACGTCGTCGCATCCTCCATGGAACAGCACGCCCGTTTCGGCGGTGTGGTTCCCGAGATTGCCTCTCGCGCTCATTTGGAAGCCTTGCAGCCAGTGGTTTCCGAAGCGCGTGCGCAAGCAGCTGCCAAGCTCGGTATCGATACTTTTATCCCAGATGCCGTCGCCGCTACCGTGGGGCCTGGTCTCGCCGGTGCGCTGCTGGTTGGTTCGGCAGGCGCGAAGGCCTATGCCGCTGCCTGGGGTGTGCCTTTCTACGGCATTAACCACCTTGGTGGCCACGTTGCTGTTGGTGCCCTTGACGGCGCGGATTTGTCCAATGCTGTAGCGCTGTTGGTCTCTGGCGGTCACACACAGCTGCTGCGTGTACAGGGGGTCGGTCGCCCGATGCAGGAGCTCGGGTCGACGCTTGACGACGCAGCCGGAGAGGCATACGACAAGGTTTCTAGGTTGCTTGGGTTGGGTTACCCGGGCGGCCCGATTATCGATAAGTTGGCTAAGCAGGGAAACCGCAAGGCCATCGCGTTTCCTCGGGCCATGATGCGCCAGCAGGATGCGCGCCATGACTTCTCCTTCTCCGGCTTGAAGACAGCCGTGGCCCGCTATGTCGAGGCAGCGGAGAAGGAAGGTCGTGAATACTCCGTAGAGGACGTTTGTGCTTCCTTCCAGGAGGCGGTCTGCGATGTGTTGACCAAGAAGGCTGTCCGTGCGGCTCAGGATGTGGGGGCTACTACGCTGCTGCTCGGTGGTGGTGTAGCTGCGAACTCGAGGTTGCGTGAACTCGCAGCGGCGCGAGCTACCTCGGCGGGAATTACGCTGCACGTGCCGCCGATTAAGCTGTGTACCGACAACGGTGTCATGATTGGCGCAGCTGCCGCCTACCTAATTGCCGCAGGGGTCAATCCCTCTGGTTACGCCTGTCCGACCGACCCATCGATGCCAGTGGAAGAACCTGTAATGCAATGAGACTGATTACCACTCGGCTCCGTTTAGCGGAGACTGTGAGGCGCCGGAGTTCCCAACCACGGAGGAAAACTTTACGATTGTCGCCTGTGACGGATGGTGGGCGATAGGTGGACGCACAAACAGTGGGGGGACTGGCGGTTTACCAATGGGACGAAGGTGCCTGGCAAAGGAGGGAGCCAGACAGTCGTTACACGACCGGTTCTGGTGGCCCCTGCTTTAGCGATGAGTACATCAAGGAACACGGGATGACGGTTACTGTGTTCGGTCGTATGGCTTGCAACCCCGACAAGCTGACCAATTAGCATTAGCGCTCACTGTTGTTGAGTGTTAGCACTTGCAGAGGTAGAGTGCTAACGAAGGTTGTTTGACACACAGTTGTTCACCCGCGACGACGGCTGTGCACGGCAGACCAACCGGCACAAGAACATCACATCACCGCATGTATGGAGGAATTCATCGTGGCGAACGTCAACATCAAGCCGCTGGAGGACCGCGTCCTCGTTCAGATCAACGAAGCAGAGACCACCACGGCTTCTGGCCTGGTTATCCCGGACTCCGCTAAGGAGAAGCCGCAGGAGGCTACCGTTATCGCAGTTGGTCCGGGTCGTTGGGCCGATGACGATGACCGCATTCCTATGGACGTCAAGGAAGGCGACATCGTCATCTTCTCCAAGTACGGCGGCACTGAGCTGAAGTACCAGGGCGAGGAGTACCTGCTGCTGTCGCAGCGCGACATCCTGGCTGTTATCGAGAACTAAAGGGAGGACGTACCCACACATGGCGAAGCTTATTGCTTTTAACGAAGAGGCTCGCGAAGGCCTCAAGCGCGGTGTGGACACGCTTGCCGACGCAGTCAAGGTCACGCTTGGCCCGAAGGGTCGCAACGTAGTCCTGGACAAGGCCTTCGGCGGTCCGCTGGTCACCAATGACGGTGTGACTATCGCCCGCGACATCGACGTTGAGGATCCGTTTGAGAACCTCGGCGCGCAGTTGGTTAAGTCCGTTGCGGTCAAGACCAATGACGTTGCCGGCGACGGCACTACTACCGCAACGCTGCTGGCACAGGCGTTGGTCCACGAGGGTCTGCGCAACGTTGCAGCTGGCGCAAACCCGATTTCTCTGAATCGCGGTATTCACGCTGCATCCGACAAGGCGGTTGAGCTGCTGAAGCAGCGTGCCACCCCGGTCAGCAGCTCTGCTGCCATCGCACAGGTGGCAACCGTTTCCTCGCGCGACACTGAAATCGGTGACCTGGTTGCAGGTGCCATGGACAAGGTCGGCAAGGACGGCGTCGTCTCTGTGGAGGAGTCGCAGTCGATTGCCACCGAGCTGTCCGTGACCGAGGGCGTGTCCTTCAACAAGGGCTTCCTCTCGCCGTACTTCATTACCGACGTTGAGGCTCAGCAGGCAATTCTCGACGGTGCACAGGTGCTGCTGGTCCGCGAGAAGATTTCCTCCCTGCCGGAGTTCCTGCCGATTCTGGAGAAGATTGCCGAGTCCGGCAAGCCGACTCTGATCATGGCTGAGGATATCGAGGGCGAGGCTCTGTCCGCGCTGGTTATCAACGCTATGCGCAAGACCTTGAAGGTTGCCGCAGTGAAGGCACCGTACTTCGGTGACCGTCGTAAGGCGTTCATGGATGACCTGGCAGTTGTCACCGGTGCAACCGTCGTTACGGCTGACACTGGCATGCAGCTGAAGGACGTTGGACTTGAGGTGCTGGGTAACGCACGCCGCATCACCATTACCAAGGACGAGACCGTCCTGGTTGACGGTGCCGGCACCGCTGAGGCCGTGGAAGAGCGTCGTAACCAGATTCGTGCCGAGATTGAGCGCACTGACTCTGACTGGGACCGCGAGAAGCTGGAAGAGCGTCTGGCGAAGCTCTCAGGCGGTGTGGCTGTTATTAAGGTCGGCGCTGCAACCGAGACCGAGGTCAACGAGCGCAAGCTGCGCGTCGAGGATGCCATTAACGCTGCTCGTGCAGCAGCTCAGGAAGGCGTCATCGCCGGTGGCGGTTCCGTACTGGTGCAGATTTCCCGTGAACTCGAGGCATTTGCTGACGAGTTCGAGGGTGACGAGGCAGTCGGTGTCCGTGCAGTTGCCAAGGCTCTGATCCGCCCGGCTTTCTGGATTGCTGAGAATGCTGGTAAGGATGGCGCAGTTGTCGTTTACCACATCGGCGAGCAGGAGAACGGCAACGGCTACAACGCTGCTACTGACACTTACGAGAACCTGATTGAGTCCGGTGTCATTGACCCGGTCAAGGTCACTCACTCCGCAGTCGTCAACGCAACCTCCGTGGCACGCATGCTGCTGACCACTGAGGCTTCCGTTGTGGACAAGCCGGAAGAGGAGCCGGAGCACGATCACGCTCACTAATTGCTAATGAGCTAGTGTGCTAGCTGCTAGTACGTGAAATGCTCCCCGCCTTTCAATCTGAGGGTGGGGAGCATTTTGGTTTTATGTGAACTGGAACTGGCTGGAGTCCGAGAGAAGGGGAGGGACTACATGGCAGCGACTAGAACGCGTTCAAGTTCGCGTTCACGTGAGGCCGGCTTAGCTCGAAGGATTTCATTTCGTTCAGATTCGCTGAGACCACCCCAGACGCCGTATGGCTCACCAACCTTGAGTGCGTGACTACGGCACTGCATAAGAACGGGGCAAGAACGGCAGATAGCCTTCGCACGGGCTTCGCGTAGGCTGCGTGCGCGTCCGCGCTCGCCTTCCGGGTGGAAGAAGGTCGCGGAGTCCTGCCCGCGGCAAGAGCCGTGCAGCTGCCAATCCCACAAATCCGCATTGGGCCCGGGCAAGTGGTCGATGTACGTCATCGGAATTGATGTCTCCTTCATTGAGCTTTCTTGAAGCAGTGAGCTCAAGTGTGGAGGCCAACAATGAACGGTTGGTAAACCTAAGGAGGCCAGCCGGGATACTACGCAAACAATTCCGTGAAACTCTTACCAAATTTTTAGAAACGGCCAGGTCGGCGAGAACGCAGACCGTCGACAAAGCCTGCGCAGTAGTCCCATGGAGCGTAACGGGAGGGGTCTGGATCGAATTGTGGCTCGTGAACCGGGGACGCCTGTCCAGACAGGAGCATCAGGTAGTGGTTTTCCAAAACTTCCCAGTTGTAAAAGTGCTCGTCACCGCAGTCCTCACACAACATGCAGACACCCAGTAATCCCTCTGGGCTCAAAGCGGTGCGGAATAGGCGAACTGCGGCCAGATCTTCAAGAACCTCTCGACGTTCCTGGTCTGTCAGCGGAGCAAACGGCTCATCCGGCTCGAGAAAGCTTGCCGGGTCATTGGGATCTCCCTCGAACGGATCCCGCGGCATGGATGAGAAAAAGTTATGGTTCACAATCACTACCGTAACAGCTCTGTACGGCAATCCTGACGATTGGCAATCTACTTAGTTGGGGTTTAGTTCACCTTGGTATAACCCTCAGCTAGCTTTTGGCTAACCCTTGTCGGGCGCCTGTCGCTCCGTCTAATTGTCGCGTTCTATCACTTAAGGACTACCCTGTATATAACGTTTGGCAACCACGAAGCGATAGCGCCCCTGGCCGGATGTCGGCAAGGGTGGAGCAGGAGGAGTCCATGACCAACCCCACGGGAATTAGCCTCGGCGGAGACAATCCCAACAAGATTCCACTAGTCGGCCTTACATTCGATGACGTCCTGCTTCTGCCGGACGCTTCGGACGTTATCCCCTCCGGCGTTGATACTTCGACGCAGCTCACTCGTGAGCTGCGTCTGAACATTCCGATTGTGTCCGCTGCTATGGACACCGTCACCGAGGCTCGCATGGCTGTTGCCATGGCCCGCCAGGGCGGTATGGGTATCCTGCACCGCAACCTGTCCATCGAGGAGCAGGCTCAGCAGGTCGAGATTGTAAAGCGCTCTGAGGCTGGCATGGTGTCCGACCCGGTGACCTGTTCCCCGGATGACACCATCGCCGAAGTAGATGCCAAGTGCGCTCGTTACCGCATCTCGGGCCTGCCGGTCGTCGACGAGGACGGCAAGCTGGTCGGTATCTGCACCAACCGCGACATGCGTTTTGAGGCAGACCTGAACCGCAAGGTTTCCGAAATCATGACACCGATGCCGCTCGTCGTGGCTGAGCAGGGTGTGTCTGGCGATGCGGCGCTGAACCTGCTGCGCGCTCACAAGGTGGAGAAGCTGCCGATCGTCGATGGCGAAGGCCGTCTGACTGGTCTGATTACCGTCAAGGACTTCGTCAAGAAGGATCAGTACCCGAATGCTTCCAAGGATGGTTCCGGCCGTCTGCTGGTCGGTGCTGGCATCGGTACCGGCGAGGACTCCTGGAAGCGCGCACACGCATTGGCTGACGCAGGCGTAGACGTGCTCGTTGTTGATACCGCTCACGCCCACAACTCAGGTGTACTTGAGATGGTCTCCCGCGTTAAGAAGGAATTCGGCGAGAACATCCAGATTATCGGCGGCAACCTAGCTACCCGTGGTGCTGCACAGGCCATGATTGACGCGGGTGCAGATGCCATCAAGGTCGGTATCGGCCCGGGCTCGATTTGCACCACTCGCGTTGTCGCAGGTGTAGGTGCCCCGCAGATCACCGCCATCATGGAAGCCTCTGTCGCAGCTAAGAAGGCTGGCGTTCCGATTATCGCCGATGGCGGTATGCAGTTCTCCGGCGACATCGCCAAGGCTCTGGCGGCCGGTGCATCCTCCGTCATGCTCGGTTCGATGCTGGCCGGTACCGCTGAGGCTCCGGGTGAGGTTACCTTCGTTAACGGCAAGCAGTACAAGATGTACCGCGGCATGGGCTCGCTGGGCGCCATGCAGGGCCGCGGCCTGACCGGCGAGAAGCGCTCCTACTCCAAGGATCGCTACTTCCAGGCTGACGTCAAGAGCGAAGAGAAGCTGGTTCCGGAAGGTATCGAGGGCCGTGTTCCGTTCCGCGGCAGCATCGACTCCATCGTTCACCAGCTGGTCGGTGGTCTGCGCGCAGCTATGGGCTACACCGGTTCCGCTACCGTCGAGCAGCTGCACGACGCACAGTTTGTCCAGATCACCGCTGCAGGCCTGCGCGAGTCGCACCCGCACGATATCCAGATGACTGTCGAAGCGCCGAACTACTACCAGCGCTAAACTGGCTTAGTCGAGTTAAATTCCACGGAAAGGGCATGTGAGGAAAGCTCATGCGCGACATCGTTGAAATCGGTATTGGCCGCGAGGCACGCCGGACCTACGAGTTGGACGATATTGCACTCGTTCCCACTCGTCGTACTCGGTCGTCCAAGGACGTCGATACCTCCTGGCGAATTGACGCCTACGATTTCGAACTCCCGATGATGATGCATCCGACAGATGCCATCGCCAGCCCGGAATCCGTCGCTGAGTTTGCTCGCCTGGGCGGCTTGGCGGTTCTCAACGCCGAGGGTATCTGGGCCCGTCACGCCGATGCGCAGGACAAGATTGCCGAGCTGGTGAAGTTGGCAAAGAATGCCGCCACCAAGCGCGAATCCGAGGCAGTGAACCGCAAGCTGCAGGAACTGCACTCTGCTCCGATTGATACGGAGCTGTTGGTTGAGCGCATCAAGGAAATCCGCGCAACCGGTGCGATCACTGCAGTTCGTGTCTCCCCGCAGCACGTCCGTGAGTTGGCGCCGCTGGCTATTAAAGCTGGCATTGACTTGTTGGTTATCCAGGGCACGCTGATTTCCGCAGAGCACGTCACTGCTCAGGGTGAGCCGCTGAACCTCAAGGACTTCATCGGCAGCCTGGACGTTCCGGTTATTGCCGGTGGCGTTGTCGACTACCAGACTGCGCTGCATCTGATGCGCTCAGGCGCCGCTGGTGTAATCGTCGGTACAGGCTTTACGACGTCCCCGGATGCGCTCGGCATCGATGTGCCAATGGCTACCGCTATTGCGGATGCTGCAGCTGCTCGTAAGGACTACCTCGATGAGACCGAGGGCCGCTACGTCCACATCATTGCCGACGGCGGCATTGATACCGTCGGTGATATTGCCAAGGCAATCGCCTGCGGTGCGGATGCTGTGGCGCTGTCCAGTGCGCTGGCAACCGTCAACGAAGCCCCGGGGCAGGGCTATGTCTGGCCGTCTGTTGCGGCACACCCGAAGTACCCGCGAGGTGCGGTGTGGCCGGTTGTCGACGATGAGAAGGAATTGGTCAGCCTGGAAGAGGCTCTGTTTGGCCCGTCCGCCTCGCCGTTCGGTGACCGCAATCTCGCCGGTGGCCTGCGTCGCGCAATGGCCAAGTGCGGCTTTACCAACCTGAAGTCCTTCCACCGCGTTGAGCTGTCGGTACGTCCAAAGGGTTTGTAATTAAAGTAATCGGATAGTTTTTTCGCAAAACTACCTTACTGAAAAGCCACCTCCGCTTAGGGTTAGGAACATGAGTTCCGCGCATTAGTGTTACGCCCTTAGAGAAGGTGGCTTTTCCCATGAGTAAACAACGTGATTTCGATGTTGTAATCGTCGGTTCCGGTTTCGGTGGCTCTGTTTCTGCTTTGCGGTTGACCGAAAAAGGCTACCGAGTGGCAGTTCTCGAAGCCGGTCGACGGTTCGAAGATAAAGACTTTGCCAAGACCAGCTGGCGGCTTCATAAGTACCTGTGGGCTCCCAAGCTGGGGCTCTTTGGCGTCCAGCGCGTGCACATGTTGAAAGATGTCATGATTCTCGCTGGTGCTGGAGTCGGCGGTGGTTCCCTTAACTACGCAAACACTCTGTATAAGCCGGGTACCGAGTACTTCCAGCACCGTCAGTGGGGGCACATTACCGACTGGGAGTCAGAACTCACTCCGCACTATGACAATGCATCTCGCATGCTCGGGGTGGTCACCAACCCATCCGACACGCCTGCCGACGTTGTCATGCGTGAGGTAGCCGAAGATATGGGGGTGGGCCATACTTTCCGCTCAACCCCGGTGGGCGTGTTCTTCGGTGCCAAGACTGGTGGTCAGGGTGTGCCAGGGCAAACAGTTTCCGATCCCTACTTTGGTGGCGTTGGACCGGACCGCACTGCTTGTACGGAATGTGGTGAGTGCATGACTGGTTGCCGCCACAATGCAAAGAACACCCTGGTTAAGAACTACCTTTACTTGGCGGAGAAGTTCGGTGCGCAGGTCTTTGACCGCACTACCGTTACTGGCCTGCATCCTCAGGCTGATGGCTCCTGGGTTATTGACACTGAGCGCAGTGGCCGTTGGGTAGCTAAGGGCAAGCAGCAGTTTAGAGCTAAGCGCGTTATTCTCGCCGCCGGTGCCTGGGGAACCCAGAATTTGCTGCACCGGCAGCAGGCCGATGGGTACTTGCCGCTGCTGCCGAAGTCTTTGGGCAAGCTGACCCGCACCAACTCCGAGGCTATCTTGGGCGCGATGGGTACGAAGGTGGACCCGGAAAATGACTTCTCTAACGGTGTAGCTATCACTTCGTCATTCTTCCCGGACGAGGACACCCATATCGAGCCAGTGCGCTACGGCAAGGGGTCTAATGCCATTGCAATGCTGCAGATGATTATGACCGAAGGGGGTCGTGCAACTCCGCGTTGGCTACAGGCTGTGGGGATCGTCGTAAAGCACCCGAACTACCTGACACAACTCCTGAACCTGCGTAAGTGGTCGCAGCGCACCGTGATTTCTTTGGTGATGCAGAATCGCGACAACTCGATTACGACGTACCTGCAAAAGATCGGGCCGGTGCGTTTCCTGATGAGTAAGCAGGGCGAGGGGGAGCCGAACCCGACGTGGATTCCGTCGGGCAACGAAGCTACGCAACGTGCGGCGGACAAGCTCAATGCACGTGGTCGGAATGGTCGTGTGCTGGCTGGTGGCACTATCGGTGAGTTGGCAAACATTCCTTTGACAGCTCACTTCATTGGTGGCGCGACGATTTCGGATTCGCCCGAAAACGGCGTAGTCGACCCGTACCTGCGCGTGTGGGGCTACCCGACGCTCTCGATTCACGACGGCTCGGCGATGGCAGCCAACCCGGGGGTGAACCCGTCACTGTCGATTTCCGCGAATGCGGAGCGTGCAACGTCGCTGTGGCCGAATAAGGGTGAGGAAGATCAGCGTCCGGCGCAGGGTGAGTCCTACGTGCGACTGGAGCCGATTGCTCCGGTGAACCCGGCTGTGCCGGAAGATGCTCCGGCTGCACTGAACCTGGGTATGCCTGCAGTCCGTAAGTCTTGATAAGCTTTAGGGCGTGTCTGAACAGGTGACTAAGCCCGTCCTCGTCGTGGACTTCGGTGCGCAGTATGCACAGCTCATCGCGCGACGTGTGCGCGAGGCAAAAATTTATTCCGAAGTGGTCTCGCATGATGCGACGACCGAAGAAATCAAGGCCAAGAACCCGGCCGCGCTGGTGCTGTCCGGCGGCCCGTCCAGTGCCTACGCCGAAGGTGCCCCGAAGCTCAACCCAGAGTGGCTTGAGCTGGGCATTCCGGTGTTTGGTATTTGCTACGGTTTCCAGGTGATGACTGAGGTGCTCGGCGGCACGATCGCTGCTACCGGTGACCGTGAGTACGGCCGCACGCAGCTAAACGTCGTCGACGGTGGCGGTGTCGCTCACGCTGGTGTGCCGGAGACGCACGAGGTGTGGATGAGCCACGGTGACGCGGTGTCTGAGGCACCGGAGGGCTTCACCGTTACGGCGTCCACCAAGGGTGCTCCGGTAGCCGCTTTCGAGTGCTTGGAAAAGCGCATGGCCGGTGTGCAGTACCACCCGGAGGTCAACCACTCGCCGTATGGTCAGCAGGTTCTGGAGAAGTTCCTGTACGAGATTGCTGGCCTGGAGCCGGACTGGACTGCCGCTAATATCGCGGAAGAGCTGATTGAGCAGGTCCGTAATCAGGTCGGTGAGACCGGTCGCGCAATTTGCGGTCTGTCTGGCGGCGTTGACTCCGCAGTTGCCGCCGCGCTGGTGCAGCGCGCTATTGGTGACCGTCTGACCTGTGTCTTCGTCGATCATGGGCTGCTGCGTCAGGGCGAGCGCGAGCAGGTTGAGAAGGATTTCGTTGCTGCAACTGGCGCGAAGCTGATCACCGTCGACGACTCCAAAGTCTTCCTGGATGCTTTGGCTGGTATCACCGATCCGGAGACCAAGCGTAAGACTATCGGCCGTGAGTTCATCCGATCCTTCGAGCGCGCTGTCGCTCAGGCACTGGAGGGCGCTCCGGAGGGCGAGACCGTGGACTTCCTGGTTCAGGGCACCCTGTACCCGGATGTGGTGGAGTCCGGCGGCGGTTCTGGTACTGCCAACATCAAGAGCCACCACAACGTCGGTGGTCTGCCGGATGACGTTGAGTTCACCCTCGTTGAGCCGCTGCGCCTGCTGTTCAAGGACGAGGTCCGTGCGGTCGGCCGTGAGCTGGGGCTGCCGGAAGAAATCGTTGCTCGTCAGCCGTTCCCGGGTCCGGGGCTCGGTATCCGCATCATCGGCGCTGTCGATGAGGAGCGCCTGGATACCCTCCGCCGTGCCGACGCCATTGCGCGCGAGGAAATGACGGCCGCAGGTATGGATGAGGTTGTCTGGCAGTGCCCGGTCGTCCTGCTTGCCGACGTTCGCTCGGTCGGTGTTCAGGGCGATGGTCGTACTTATGGCCACCCAATTGTGCTGCGCCCGGTTTCCTCTGAGGATGCGATGACCGCTGACTGGACTCGCGTTCCGTACGACACTTTGGAGAAGATTTCCACCCGTATTACCAACGAGGTGCCAGAGGTCAACCGAGTGGTCCTGGATGTGACTTCCAAGCCGCCGGGAACCATTGAGTGGGAGTAAGCCACTAGTTGGCAAGGGCCGTGTCTGTGAGTTGTGCAAACTCGCGGGCACGGTCCTTTTCCGTCAGGGCAGAATTGTTCCTGGTGATGGTGATGCGCTTATCGGCCACGAGCGTGTGGAGGGCTGCGCTCACGGCATCGTCGTCAAGCATGGCGAAGTAAGGCAGCTGGTCGGTGAAGAAGACGTAGTTGTCGCGCAGACGTGCGGTGAAGAGGACCGCGAGGATGCGGGCCTCTGGTGAGTCGGCGGGATAAGGGCAGCGTTGGGAGAAGTCGTCGGGAAGTTGTGCGGCCATCGGGAGGAAGCCGAATTGCCGCGGCAGGATTGCGCAGGTAGCGGTGATGGCGGACAGAACTAGGGTCACTATGCAGGCGATCGGTGTAGAGGAGATTCGTTCGGCGACAGCCGCAATAATCCATGCGCCGGGGAAAATCAGCAGCACGCTTACGCTGGAGGTCCAAGAGATGTCGTTTGGTGACTCACGCATCGGCTCGGCGAAATAGGACGGCCGAGTTTCTTTGGTGGGTGTTTTTGCCTGGCGCACGAAAAGAGTGGCGCCGATGAGAGCCAGTAAAAGCGCTATCATGATCCACCAGCCAATGGAGCCGATGATATGTGCGTTAAGCAGCGCGAGCAGTGTAATCACTGCGGTGATGACGCCAATCACCGTCCCCAGCCGCACGGGATTATTGATAAATTTTGTCGTGCGTTGAGTCGCGTCTGGGTAAGACCCTGAAGAGTGTTGGTATCGGCTGCATTCAGTCATACTTCTTAAGTTTAGTAGCGGTGGAACTATAGATTGTTGAGAGTCGTGTGGCTAGTGTTATGACTATGAGCATTGTAAAAATTAACGCTATTACCGTTCCTGAGGGTGCGGGAGAAGAGCTCGAACGTCGCTTTTCCGCTAACTCTTCGAAAATGACCGATGTCCCGGGGTTTATTGGTTTCCAGCTGCTGCGTCCAACCGCAGGGGAGAGCCGCTACTTCGTCTTCACTGAGTGGGAGAGCGAGGAGGCCTACCAGGGGTGGCGTGAGGGCCGTGCCTTCAAGGCATCGCATGAGGGCGAAAAGCGCAAGCCGGTGTCGTCGTCGGCTGATTTGCTCGAATTCGATGTAGTCCTGGATGTGAAGGCGTAAGCATTACGCAATGTAGTGTTCGGCTGAGGTTAGAGCGTCGCGCGGTGGTGTGCGGCGCTTTTCTTCGCACATTAATACCGAACGTACGTGCTATTTAAGGTAGTGTTTAATCCGCTTGTTGGGAAAGAATATTCGAGCAGGGTTCGTGGTGAGCATGGCAGTGAGTCGACAGAGGGTCGACAGCGGGATGACAACGAAATGAGGTGGAACAAGAAGTGACAACGGCGGTCAATATTGCTGCGGGGCAGTCTAGGGAGCAGACTATTGCGGCATTGCGGCAGGCGATGGCAGCCCAGTCTGGTGGGACTGTAACTGGTGCAACCTTTGGGCTCGGTGAGGCGCTGCCGGTGCCGGTGGCGTTGGAAAATACGTTGGCGGGAGCAGTGCGAAAAGGGGCTGTCAGTGTCATTGAACAGCCCGGTGCGGTATTAGCAGGCCTAATCGCGGAAGTTACGAAGACAGGTCATGTTGCGCTAGTTGGGCTCTCCGAGCAGGGGTTGCTCTCCGTGGTGGAGTTGGGCGGGAAG
Organism: Corynebacterium amycolatum; assembly: GCF_016889425.1. Lineage (NCBI taxonomy): Bacteria > Bacillati > Actinomycetota > Actinomycetes > Mycobacteriales > Corynebacteriaceae > Corynebacterium > Corynebacterium amycolatum. Next base: position 176,408 of record NZ_CP069513.1, on the reverse strand, counting down.
CTATCGAACATTGTCTGTGTGCCAGATCCTGGAATGCAGCCACTTGAAGTAATTGGGCTGCTGGCGGACGGCGTTGACTTGGTGGTGGCTTCGTTGGCACCCACTCCGCCGCCGTCGCAGGCACGTCCGCTGCAGGCACGACTGCGCACGAGTGGTTGTGCTCTGGTTTTTGTCGGGCAGCAGTGGCCGGGCGCTGAGTCGGAAATTTCCAGCTCTGTTGCTGGTGTTTCCGGGATTGGTACTGGGTATGGCCGGATTCGGGCAGTGGATTACCACGTCAGTGTGTCGGGGACGCGGTTTCCGCGGAGGCAGTGCCGTTGGCGGGTGGGGGAACAGGTGGAACAGAACAATGTGGTCGCCTTTCCCGCACAGAGGAGGTCCTAATGGCAGCGGCGGAATCGAACCGTGTGGTGGCGCTATGGCTTCCTGATTGGCCAGTGCAGGCAGCGCATCTAGCATCTGTGACGTCGCAGGCTAATCCGCTCAGTCCAGTTGCAATTGTGGGTGATAGCGGAGTCGCTGCTTGTTCTCCAAGTGCACGCCGTGCAGGGGTACGGCGCGGGCAAAGTCGTCGTCATGCGGAAGCGTTGTGCCCGGAACTGGAGGTTGTCGAGGAAAGTGCGGTGCGCGACGCTGCGGAATTCGAGTCCGTGCTGCAACGGTTGGAGGCGGTGGCAGCTGGTGTCGAAGCTCTACGGCCAGGCTTGGCGGTTGTGGCAGCGCGAGGGGTAATGCGTTATTACGGCGGACAGGATGTGGCCTTGGAAAAGCTGCTTGATGCCGCTGCAGTACCGGGTGTGGACTGCAGCTTGGGGCTCGCGGACGATATTGTGACAGCTATTTTGGCAGCGCGCCGGGGAGTGCTGGTAGCTCCCGGGGAGGATGAAGGCAAAAGATTTCGGCAGGGAATCTCTCTGGTGGAGCTTAGGGCGGAAAGTGCACTGGAGATGCCCGCAGAGCTTGCGAAGTCGTGGCAGGAACTCGGTCTGCGCACATTGGGAGATGTCGCTGCGTTGCCGAAGCGGGATATAGCCAACAGGTTTGGGGTGCAGGGGGCTAGATGGCATGATTTGGCCTGTCGTGGGGAAGTGCGGTTGGTAGCGCCGCGATCTTTGCCACCAGGATTGGCTGCGAGCTACCAGTCTTGGGAGAGTCCACTCCGGAGAGTGGACGAGGCCTCATTCGTGGCGCGTTTTCTAGCTGGGCAACTGCATGAACAGCTTTTTAACCATGGGTATTCGTGCTACCGCTTAGCGGTGGTGGCGCAGTTTAGTGACGGCTCAGAGGTGCGCAGAGTATGGCGCTGCACTGAGCCACTGGCAGAACAGACTACGGCTGACAGAGTTCGGTGGCAGCTCGATGGCTGGCTGAATAACAGGAATCGGCAGCAGCCACGAGGGAACAGCGACACTGGTGCTGGAGTTGTTGGCTGCGCTGAGGAAAATGACGGAGATGATAGCCGCGGAATCGTAGAGCTGCAGTTAGAGCCACTGGATGTGGTCGCCGCCGGGACTGTAAAGCAGGATTTGTGGCACGGTAGTGATGATGCGCGAGCTAAAGCGCGCCGGGCTGCAGAGCGTGTGCAGGGGTTACTGGGGCCAGAGGCAGTACAGCAACCAATCATGCAAGGCGGGCGTGGCCCAGGCGAAAGAGTGGGATTTGTCGCTTTCGGAGAAAACCCCAAAAACACAAAAACCGCGGAAATTAATCAGCCATGGCCGGGAGCTGTTCTTGCCCCCAATCCGGCAATTATTCCCGCGACTGCGAATGCAGAGGTGGAAGTGCTCGACGCCGATGGGCACACCGTGGGCGTAACTGGGCGAGCGACCATGACGGCGGAACCGTCCCTGGTGCGACATGGAGTAACAACGTATCGCGTGTCATCGTGGGCTGGGCCCTGGCCGATTGATGAGCGCTGGTGGGTACCCGATGAGGCTCGCCGAGCGGCAAGAATACAAATCCGTGCGGTAGCGAATGACGGTACCATCGCCGCCTGGTTGCTCATAGGGCATGCCGGCGCATGGAGAATCGAGGGTGCTTACGCGTAGAGACGCAGTGGAGGAGGAGTGCGTCGGTGTGCAAACCGATTACTTCGATTGGAAGTCAATAACCAGGCGGTTTGGATTGCTCAACGAGAAAACCTTGAACGGGGTCTTATCTCCCTTGAGCCCGACGACATACTGAGTCTGCCCCTCGAAGGTTCCGGCACCGACGACTTCCTTAATAACGGAAGTCGATGTCGGCTTGACCGAGTCAGAGGGGAAGTCCTCCATCTGGAAATCAAAGGGGTAGCCCATGCCCCGCAAGTCGATTACCAGCTTGGCTGTACCGTCGACAGAAATCGGCTTGCCGGAGCCCTGCTGGGTTGGGACATCCTCGTAACGGACGAAGTATCCCGGTGTGCCCTCGCCGGTGAGTTCAAAGACAATGCGGTCATAACCGTCGTGGGAACCGACGCGGACATCTTGAATACCCAAGTAAGCGCCATCGGAAGGAGCAGCTTCTGCAGAGGAGCTATTGAAATCGCCCGCCGGAGCAGCATCGTCATCCATGGTGGTCTGCGCCGCCGCAGACGAGCTAGTGGAGCTGCTAGAGCTGCTCGACAAATCGGAGGTGCCAGCGGTTGAGTCAGTTTTCATAGACAGTGCAGCAGCCGAGTCTGAGGAGGAGTCAGAGGAGCAGGCACCGAGAGCTAGACCCAATGCGAGGCACAGGGATGCCGCGATACGGGTACGAGTGCGCGAAGCATCCAGCGATTTCGTATTCATACGTCCGACGGTATGTGCGCGGTTGCGGAATTTCAACAAGTTGAACTGCAAAAGTCGAGGTCAAAGTTATTTGTTGTCAAAGTGTTGCACAATAGTAATAAAACAGGGGTGAACGCTGCGACCTAAGACCCAATCGCAGAGGTACTCAATTACGCTTAGGCGTATGAGCCAGGCCAAATTTGATACCACCTGTTCCGCTCAGATGGCTGAGCCGCTTCCCGGTACTGCAAAAGCCGGAAAGCTCTTTATTGCGTTGGAGCACCAACTCGGTTGGTCGCACGATATTTTTGACGGCGGGGTATGGGGAGCAGAGATCACCGGTCAGGTAGAAGCCTGGTTATCTGAGCGCGGTGGCGCGTTGCAGCTAATTCGCAAACCAGGCCGAATCGGCCAGCAGCCGTGTGATGGCGTTAACGTCTATATCGCGCATTGCGAGTCAGCGGATGGCTCTGAGGTTTTCCTCGAACATCGCATGGTTGCCGATGTTGAAGACCTGATGACTCTGGATATCCGGCTTGGACAGTCCACCGAGGGGGCCACTCGTCTAGACCATCCACTGTTTCTCATCTGTACGCACGGTAAGCGCGATCGTTGCTGTGCGATTAAAGGTCGCCCGCTCGCTGCGGCGATGCACAACCTCTACCCAGAGGTCGTGTGGGAAACTTCCCACTCTAAGGGGCACCGCTTTGCGCCGGCTAGCGTACTGCTGCCATGGAATTACAGCTTTGGACGTCTGAGTGCGGTGGACGCCAAGGGGGTTATCGAAGACGCTCAGCGGGGCATCGTGCATGCAGGGGGCTGCCGCGGCCGTGGTATCTACACCCCGCAGGGGCAGGCAGCCGAGTTGGCTGCGCGTCGTCAAGCAGATGCGTGGGGCGTAGACGACGTCGCACGCGTTGACGTCGACGGTACGACTGCAGTCGTCGCGCTTTACGACGGCCCCAGCGACCGCGACAAGGTCGTGGAATACGAAGTGGCCCTGGAGAAAATCACCACAGAAGGTGTTGTGTCTTCCTGCGGTGATGCTCCAGGGCCAAAGAAGGGCTGGGCTGCGGTCGAAGTAACCCGCCGCTAGCTAGCGGCTAGCTAATGTGTGCGGCTACCTGCGCATAATCTTCTTGGAGAGCCAGTTGCCGAAAATCTGCGCCAACTGGACGATGAAGATGATGACCAGGGTTGTCACCAGAGTGACGTTCCAGTCGAATGCCTGGTAGCCGTAGGTGATTGCGAAGTTGCCCAGTCCGCCGCCGCCGATGTAGCCGGCCATAGCCGACATGTCGACCACGGCGATGAATGCGAAGGTGTAGCCAAGTACCAGTGGGCCCAGTGCCTCCGGCACGACGACCGTGCGGATGATGCGCCACGGACTTGCGCCCATCGCACGGGCGGCCTCAATCACGCCGGGGTCGATGGACATCAAGTTCTGCTCCACCAGTCGCGCGATGGCGAATGTGGCGGCAATCGACATGACGAACACCGCGGCTTCAGTGCCGATCGTGGTGCCGACCACGTTCTTTGTCAGTGGGCCAATGGCCGTAACCAAGATGATGAACGGGATTGGGCGGACAAAGTTAATCAGGACATTGAGGACCTGGTAGACAAACTTGTTGCGCAACACGCCACCGTCGCGGGTGGTGTAGAGCAGCACGCCGATTGCCAGACCTGCGACACCACCAATCAGCATGGCGACACAGACCATGTAGAGCGTCTGGCCGAATGCCTCGCCCAGCATTGGGCCGAGGCTATCCCAGTTGGTGTCCTTGCCACTCACCGATGGCAGAGAGTTTAAGAGACCGATCATGATGCAAGCTCCTCTACCTGTGTCAGTTCGGAAATGGCAGCAATGGCGGCATCGAAATCAGAGGAATCCGAGGCGGAATCACCTGTCAGCGGAGTCAACCGCAAAGTAAGGCGACCGTAGGACTTCGCTTGCACATTGGCGACTGCACCGTGTGCCACCGAGGCGGCGACACCGTGGGCACTAGTGGCCTGTGCTAGAGCACCGAGGTCAACACCGTCATTGATAGTGATGGTGATCAGGCGAGCCGCTGCGCTCTCGGCAGACTGATTCACCGAATCGCGTTCACGACCAATCGGAACATCGCGCAGCGCGGTGGTGGCGAAGCGGCGGCCAACCTCAGTCTTGGGATTGGCAAAGACCCCGTGGACCGTACCAGTTTCGACGATGTGCCCATTTTCCATGATGGCCATGCGGTCAGCGATACCGCGTACAACCGACATGTCATGGGTAATCAGCACGATAGTGACACCCATTTCGCGATTGATGCGACGCAGCAGATCCAGGACACCAGAAGTAGTTTCCGGGTCGAGTGCCGAGGTGGCTTCGTCGGCAAGCAGGAGCGTCGGTTCGGTGGCGAGCGCACGGGCGATGCCGACACGCTGCTTCTGTCCACCCGAGAGCTGCTCTGGGAAGGACTCCGCCTTGTCGCCGAGACCGACGAACTCCAACAGCTCCTGGGCGCGAGCGCGGCGCTTGGCCTTCGGCATACCGGCCAGTTCCAGCGGATATTCAACGTTGCGAATCGCGTTGCGCGAATGGAAGAGGTTGAAGTGCTGGAAGATCATGCCGATATTGCGGCGCAGGCCCCGTAGCTGGCGCTCGGAGATGCCGACGATGTCGGTGTCGTCCAGCAAAACCTGCCCTGATGTTGGCTTTTCCAGGCCGTTAATCATACGGATGAGCGTTGATTTACCGGCGCCGGAATAACCGATGACGCCGAGGATTTCGCCGGGTTCAACGGTCAGGTTGATGTCGGCGAGCGCGGTGACGTCGCCGAATTGCTTGTTCAGCTCGCGGAATTCGAGCTTCGTTCCCTTGTTGGTCACGAATGAATCAGTGCCCCTTGGTCTGTGTTCCCTGGTGGTGGGCGGTGCTTAAGCGGCAGTGGCCTTAGTTCTGCTCGCGCTGCTGCTTTTCGACGCGGTCCAAAATGTCCTGCAGCTCCTTAGCCGAACGGTCAACCGGAACCGAGGTGCCCTTGGAGTCCTCTGCGACTGCGTCCTGGACCTCCTTGGAGTGCCAGATCTTGGAGAGCTCCGCGTACTTCGGGTCGTCAGCATTTTCAGCCTTGGTGACAAAGACGTTGATGTACGGCTCTGCCTCCGTGGAGTTCGGGTCATCCTGGAAGATGGCGGTGTTCGGGTCGATACCGGCGCGGTCCAGGAAGGAGTTATTAATAATGGCAGGCTTACCCTCGCCGTAAGCGGCCGGGGTCTGAGCAGCATCCACTGGCAGGACCGTGACTGTGGAAGCTTCCTTATCGATGTCGGCCGGGGACGGAGTCAGCAGGTCATCCTGCTTCAGCTTTAGCAGGCCAGCCTGAGCCAGCACGTTAATAGCGCGCCCCTGGTTGGAAGGGTCGTTCGGGATAACGACCTCGGTGCCCTTCTTCAGCTCATCAACTGACTTGTGGTCCTTCCAGAACAGAGCCAGCGGGACAATCTCGCTCGAGCCAATCGGCGTCAGGTCCGACTTAGCGCCGACGTTGTACTCAGCCAGGAACTTGATGTGCTGGAAGAGGTTGACATCGAGCTGGCCCTCATCGAGTGCGCGGTTCGGAGTCTGGTAGTCGGAGAAGTTCTGAACATCCAGATCAATGCCCTGTTCAGAAGCCTTCTGCTCGAAAACGGTCCAGGCCTTCTTGCCGGCATCCGTGGTGCCGATACGAATGGCGTCATCCGAGCCGCCACAGGCAGTAAGGCCGGTTGCGGCGAACGCGACAGTAAGTACACCGGCGGAAAAACGCTTGAGGTTCATCGAGGGGTCTCCTTATTTAATGGGATTTGTTAGCTGAAGTTTTAAGGCAGAACTAGACCAAGCTGTCTTTAATTCTGGGGTTAAGGCTAGCACTTGCCCAGGTGGTGCTGAAAATTCAACTTCAGCCTAAACAGTCGAACGTGGCTGAGATGTGACTTACGGATGCGTCCCGGGGGTGACGTTTAATGCAGATGGCAGTCGAAAATACGTTTGAATTCAGTCCGCGGTGTGGGTTAATGTTCGTGGCATGGAAAACATCTCGGACGGGCAGTCGGAGCGGTCCGGTCGACCACTGAGTTGGTCGCGGATTGAGCGTATTCTATCGGGTAAATTTTCAGGAAAACTACAGCCTAATGGTAGCTTCAACGGCTGGCGGGGGCAGCTGTCAGATTCCATCGTTGGGGCTTTTGAAGCTCCGGAAAGCGGCGCTGGTGGCAGAGGTGGCATGTCATTTACGCCTGCGGATATTAAGGCGGAATTGCACTGTCGTTCGAGTTATTCCTTCCTGCATGGCGCATCGGATCCGGAAGAATTGGTGTCCGAGGCTGTGCGTTTGGGGTTAAACGTGTTGGGGCTGACAGATCGCGATGGTTTCTATGGAATCGCTCGTTTTGCCGAGGCTGCAGCGGAGGCTGGTATTGCCACAATTATCGGCGCGGAGCTGGGGCTTCCGCAGCGGCCCCTCACGGTGCTGGGGCGGGGTCCCGAGGGCTATCGGCGCCTGAGTCACGCGCTGTGTGATGCGCATATGTCTGCGGGGGAGAAGTCCGTCGTCCGCTATCCTCCACTGCCAAAGTTGGGGGAGGCCGCAGGTGGTTTCTGGCAGGTGCTTGCCGACGTTAACTGGCTCGGCGACCTGGAAGAACTTATTGCGGCCTTCGGTGCGGAGAATGTGGCACTCGAACACCGCGTGAGCCCCACCGCGCAGGCGGCCGATGACGCGGAAGCTATTTCAGCCGCAGCTGTGAAGTATGGCCTGCGGGAGGTGGTTTCCTCTGCTGCGACGTCGGCTTCGCCTGCGACAAGCCGGTTGGCGGGGGCTAAACAGGCTCTTGCTGTGAGAGAGGACTTAGACGGGTTCGAGTCACGACTGGAGCCGGCAGGCGGAGCTTGGTTGCGTTCGTGGGAGGAGCTAGCGGCGGCAACACGGTATCTGGGGGCGCAGGTGCTGCAGTCAACACAGGACATTGCAGGTGAGTGTGCTTTTACGCTTGACCTCATTGCGCCTGAGTTGCCTCGCTGGGAAGTGCCAGAGGGCCACGATGAGGACTCCTGGCTGCGGGAAATTACCCGTGCGGGGGCACGGCGGCGGTATGGTCCGGTCGATGGAGCTGGGGACGGCTCCGTGCAAGCGCGGGCGTGGGCGCAGTTAGAACATGAGCTGACTGTGATTCGAGAGCTGGGCTTTCCGGGCTACTTCCTCATCGTGCACGACATCTGTGAGTTCTGTCGCCGGGCGGGAATTCTGGCGCAGGGGCGCGGTTCGGCCGCTAACTCGGTGGTGTGTTTTGCGCTGGGGATCACCAATGTTGACCCCATTAGCGCCGGGCTGTTGTTCGAGAGGTTTTTGTCGCCAGAACGGGATGGTCCGCCGGATATCGATGTAGACATCGAGTCTGGTCGTAGGGAAGAGGTTATCCAATACGTCTATGAAAAGTATGGTCGTGACAATGCTGCGCAGGTGGCCAATGTCATTACCTACCGGCGGCGCGGCGCATTGCGCGATGCGGCGCGGGTGTTGCGATACTCGCCGGGCGTTATCGATGCGTGGGGCAGAGACCGAGAAGCGTGTCCGCCGGAGCCGGTGCGGAAACTGGCAGAGCAGCTTCGTGGGCAGCCTCGTCATTTAGGCATTCACTCTGGCGGAATGGTGATTTGTGATCGGCCGATTGCGGATGTCGTGCCAGTGGAATGGGCACGCATGGAGGGGCGCTCAGTAGTGCAGTGGGATAAGGATGACTGTGCGGCAGCGGGACTGGTGAAGTTCGACCTGCTTGGCCTCGGAATGCTGGAGGCCATCCACCATTGCATTGACTTGGTCTATGAACAGCACGGGCGCCGAGTGAACCTGTGGGAAATAGATGTCGCTGAACCGGAGGTTTACGAGATGTTGGCACGCGCGGACGCGGTGGGCGTGTTTCAGGTGGAATCGCGCGCGCAGCTGGCCACCTTGCCCCGACTGAAGCCGAGGGAGTTCTTTGATCTGGTGGTGGAGGTGGCACTCATTCGCCCAGGCCCCATTCAAGGCGGTAGCGTGCACCCCTACATTCGCCGCCGAAATGGACTCGAACCGGTGACCTATGAGCATCCGGTGTTGGAGAAGTCTCTCGGGAAGACACTGGGCATTCCGCTATTTCAAGAGCAGCTGATGCAAATGGCCGTCGATGCGGCGGGTTTCAGCGGGGCGGAAGCGGACTCGCTGCGCCGCGCTATGGGGTCGAAGCGCTCAGTGGCCAAAATGGAAGCGCTCCATGCCCGTTTTCTGGCTGGGCTGGAGCGCACCAGTGGCATTGATGCGGATATTGGGGAACAACTGTGGAACAAGATAGTGGCCTTTGCCGCCTACGGTTTCCCTGAATCACACGCGCAGTCGTTTGCCTCCTTGGTGTATTTCTCGGCCTGGTTTAAGTACCACTATCCGGCGGAGTTCTGTGTAGCGTTGCTCCGTGCTCAGCCCATGGGGTTTTACTCTCCGCAGTCGTTGATTGCCGATGCCCGCCGGCGCGGTATCGGCTGCGATGGTCCGGATATCGCAGTTTCAGGCGTGGAAGCCAGCGTCATCGATGGTCGTATTCGTTTGGGGCTCGGTGCCATTGCCGGTGTGGGCAATGGCGTGGCGGAACGTATCGTCGCAGCGCGGCCATTTGTCAACGCAGCAGATGTCGCCCGCAGAGCTCGGCTGGGTGTTGGGCACATGGAAGCACTGGCGCGCGCAGGAGCACTTGGGTCGCTGGGGATTGACCGTCGTCAAGCACTGTGGGCGGCGGGCGTGGCGGCGACGGAAAGTGAGGGCATGCTGCCGGGGCTCACGCTTGCTGACGCACCGGCGTTGCCCGGCATGACGGAGTTTGAGCTGGCAGCTGCCGATTTGATGGCAACGGGAGTGACCCCGGGGCAGTACCCGGTAGCTGCGTTGCGGGCAGACCTGCAGGAACGTGGAGTGGTGCCTGCGGCGGAACTGAAAGCAGTGCCCGATGGAACACGAGTAGAAGTGGCGGGAGTCGTGACACATAGGCAACGTCCAGGGACAGCTGGCGGAGTGACATTTTTGGGAATGGAGGACGAAACTGGGCTGGTGAATGTGCTGTGTACACCGGGGCTGTGGAATCGTTTTCGGCCGGTAGCGGTGAATTCGCGGGCGATGGTGGTGCGCGGTATCGCGCAGACAGCCTCTGGTGCGGTGACAATCGTGGCCGATCGTCTGGTGGATATGTCCGAGGCTCTGGGGCGGCCGGTGGTGGCAGGTCGAAGTAGAGATTTTCGCTGACTATTAGAATGGATTGTTATGCGCCAGACCTATGAATCCTCGTTAGCACCGGATGGGAGTGCAATCGCCTTTATTGTCCGCGATAGCGGCTACCCGCGTGCGGTACAGCAGGAGATTACTCCGGAGGGGCTAGGGGAGGAGCGCCCCGTGAAACTGCCGGTGGAAGGCCCGGTTACCAGAGTGCTGCACTCCCCGGATGGAAAGTGGATTGCCTGCGAGGTCTCTCCGTACGGTACGGAGCGACTGCAGACCTGGCTGGTATCCACCGATCCGGAGGTCGATGGTGCCCGCCCCCTGCGCATGGATGCGGATATGCGCGCCACACTGGTGGAATGGGATAACAATCTCCTGGCGATGAACGCGGTCGATGCCCAGGGCATTAACTATGCACGTTTGGTCAACCCGACAAACTCAAAGTATGAGGTCATTGATAGACGCACCGACAGCCAGCTGGTAGCGGCTGAAAGTGGGTTTGGCCTCGTGCGGGTGGGTCCGCGAGGCCACCGGGAGCTACTACTAGTCGGGCCGGGGCAGCAGTGGCAGCCGCTGTTGCCATCCGATCCTGGCTCCACCACGGATGCCGGTGTCTTATTGGCGCATACGGGGCAGGAGAAGCTGACCGCATTCGTGCTCTCAGATCATGGCGCGGAACAGCGTCGCATCCTGCGCCTGGGTATTACTCCCGATAGTGGTATCAGCACCACGGAGCCGCGTACAGCGGAATCGACCGCAGCGGAGATTTTGGATATGAAGATCGGCATCGAAGTCGATGTCGAGGAGTTCATTGGCAATCCGGATCAAGACGTCGAAGAATTCGTCATTAGTGAGGATTCCTCCACTGCGGCTGTGCTGTGGAATAGCGGTGGGGTCAGCACGCTCGAGGTGCTAACCCTTGGCTTTCACCCGCAGACTGACGACATGCGGGTGATGGTGCGCCGCAACGTGGAATTGCCGGGCATGGTTGCGCGCGAGCTGTCAATCTCCGGAGACGGTGAGCTGATCTCCCTGACAGTAGAAGGGCCAGGCCTTGCGCCAACGGTGGAGATTCTGCGCAATATCGGTGGTGTCATTGAGCCATTGGATATGGAACGCACCGAACGGATTTTGGCTCTGGAAGAGAAGAATCTGGAGACCATGCCGGCCCCAGAACTGGTCTACTTTGTTTCCCGCGATGGGCTGGAACTCTCTGGCTGGCTCTACCTTCCAGAGTCGGTGCGCAATAGTTCTAATGACGTTTCCGAAAACGCACTACCGCCGGCTTTCATCCATATCCACGGCGGCCCAGAACTGCAGGCGAAACCCATTCACCACGATGTTCTAGCCAGCATTGTGGAGGCGGGCTTCGTGGTGTTCACACCTAATGTGCGCGGTTCCTCGGGGTCCGGTAGGTCATTCGAGCACGCGGGCGACCGCTATGGACGCTTTGCCGCTATTGCGGATATCGCAGCGGCGCGTGCCTTCCTCGTTGATGCCGGGTTGGCGGACCCAGAACGCATTGCCCTGGGTGGGCGATCCTACGGTGGCTTCATGTCGCTGTTGGCCTCGGCGTGGTACCCGGATCAGTTTGCTGCCATCGTCGATGCCTGCGGAATGACAAGTTTTGAAACCTACTACCAATCCACAGAACCCTGGTTGGCGCAGGCCGCGTTCCCTCGATACGGCTACCCGTACCAGGATGCTGAGCTTCTGCGCGATATCTCGCCACTGCACCGTGCGGAGGAAATGAAGGCTCCAACCCTATTCATCCACGGCGAGTGGGATACCAACGTGCCTCCGCGAGAGTCCGGTCAGATGCGCAACGCCATGGATGCCTATGGTGTGCCCACTGATTTTCTGGTGGTTGAGGGAGAGGGCCATAAGTTCTCGAAGCCGAGGAGCCGAGCGCTCATCGGTGAGACCATCATCGCGTTTTTCGCCGAGTACGGCGTGTGTGATGCGGTGCCCAGCGCGTCAACGGCAGTAGAAACTAACAACGATCAGTAATAGAAGCAGCGGAAAAGAACTGACAGAAGAAATGAATAGCGCCACGACCGAGCCGACGAACGCCGAGCCAACCAACTCCACAGACTGGATTAAGAGCCACACCTGCCACGTGCTTTTTGACCGGCCTGTCATCCCGCCGAACACCGGAAACGCTATCCGCATGTGTGCGGGATCTGGAGCTATGTTGCATCTGGCCAAGCCACTGGGGTTCAACTTCGATGACAAGAATCTGCGTCGCGCCGGGCTGGATTACCATGACCTGGCCGATGTGCGTATTCACGATTCCATCGATCAAGCGTTGGAGACCTTTGCCAGCCAAGGGTGCCGCATCTTTGCCTTTACCGCACACGCTGACACTTGGCACACAGACATTGAGTACACGAACACCGATGTACTGCTCTTTGGCCCGGAGCCAACCGGGTTGGAACAGTCAGTGCTCGATGATTCGCGAATTACGCAATTGATCCGAATTCCCATGTTGCCCGCTCGTCGCAGCATGAATCTTTCCAACGCCGCTGCAGTGGCTGCTTATGAAGTCTGGCGTCAACAGGGCTTTATGGGCGGTAAATAGGGTCAAAGGCGAGGGCGGTTACAGGGCGTTTCTGGGCATTATTCGCTCCTGTGCCTAAGATAAATGCCATGGCAGCGACAAAGCTTGATGGCAAACTCTACCGAGACGAAATCTTTGAAGACCTGGAAAAGCGCGTTGAGCGTTTGAAGGAAGCCGGCTACACCCCGGGGTTGGCCACCGTGTTGGTTGGTGATGATCCAGGCAGCCACTCTTACGTCAAGATGAAGCATCGCGACTGTGAGCAGATTGGTATCGCCTCTATCCGCCGTGATCTCTCAGCTGACACCACGCAGGAAGAACTCGAGGCAGTAATCACCGAGCTGAACGAAAGCCCGGAGTGCACAGGCTACATTGTTCAGTTGCCACTGCCGAAGCACCTGGATGAAAACCGTATTCTGGGCCTCATCGATCCGGAGAAGGACGCCGATGGGCTCCACCCGGTAAACCTGGGCAAGCTGGTTCTCAACGAGCCAGCGCCACTGCCGTGTACCCCAAACGGCTGTATCCACCTGCTGCGACGCTTCGGCGTCGAGCTCAATGGAGCCAAGGTTGTTGTTATCGGCCGCGGTGTCACCGTCGGTCGCCCAATCGGGCTGATGCTCACTCGCCGCAGCGAGAACTCCACCGTGACGCTGTGCCACACCGGCACCAAGGATTTGGCCGCTGAAACCCGTCAGGCTGACGTCATCATCGCAGCCGCTGGTGTCGCTCATATGCTTACGGCAGACATGGTCAAGCCTGGCGCTGCTGTACTCGACGTGGGAGTTTCGCGTGTCGACGGCAAGCTGGCCGGTGACGTTGCTGATGACGTCTGGGACATTGCCGGTTACGTATCCCCGAACCCAGGTGGTGTCGGCCCACTGACTCGCGCTTTCCTCGTACGCAATGTCGTCGAGCGCGCTGAAAAGCTCGCTGGCCTGGCCTAGTCAGCCGGGAGGAAGAAGTCATGTCGAAAAGGGAAATTGCGCAGCGTGCCCGGCGGGAAGATCTGCCGGATCCAATGCTGAACCCGCATAGCCCGAAGACCCCGCCGCCGGGGGCATCGTGGCCAATGTGGGTGCAGTATACGATTTACGGCGCGCTCTTTTTCGGCATGTCCGCCTTCGTCGTGTTCCTGGGGCTGGAGCGTTGGCGACGCGCCACATTCATGCTGGGAAGCACAATGGTGCTGCTCGGTGTGGCTAGGCAGTACCTGCCGGACAGTATTTTAGGTGTGTTCTCTGTACGATCCCGGACCTTTGACCTATGGTTTTGCTCCATAATCGGGATGGGGATCGTATTCCTCGCAGTCAGCGTGGATGCGCTGGGAAGCTAGCTGACATCGCGAGAGAGGAAATTACGCACAATCGAATCCACTCGCTCGAACTCCGTCAAGAATCCGTCGTGACCCACGGCGGATTCAATCTTTTCTAGCCCCATGCAGTTGCCCAGATTGCGGGCGAGGTGCTCCTGCTGGTGGAAGGGGTAGAGAATATCCGTGTCCACACCGGCAATCATGGTCGGAACGGTTGACGAGTGCAGCGCCTCGTTGAGGCCACCGCGATCACGGCCAATATTGTGCCGATTCAAGGTATCGGTGAGCACGACATACGACCCGGCATCGAAACGCTGAGCCAGCTTCTTCGCCTGATGATCCAAGTAGCTTTCTACCTGGAATCGGTCTTCCGTGCGCATCGCGCCCAGCGGATTCTCACCGGGCTGCGCTGCCGCACCAAAGCGGTCATCCATCTCCAGCTCGCCACGGTACGTCAAATGCGCGACCCTGCGTGCAAACCCCAGACCTCGGGTCGGGGTCACACCGCGGTCGTAGTAGTCGCCGCCATGCCAATCGGGATCGGACTCAATGAATTGAATCTGCGCAGACTGAATACCAATCTGCCAAGCAGACGCACGTGCGCCGACACACATCACCAATGCCTTGCCGACGAAATCCGGGTGCATCAGTGACCACTCAAGCGCGCGGGCCCCACCCAAGGAGCCACCAATGACAGCTTGGAGGCGGGAAATTCCCAGTTCTTGCAGCGCAAGGTGCTCCACTGTCACCGTGTCGCGCACGGAGATGGCGGGGAAGCGAGAGCCCCAGGGCTTGCCGTCGTCCGGATGTGGACTGGAGGGGCCAGTTGTACCGCGACAGCCGCCGATGACGTTGGTGCAGATGATGCAGTACTCGTCGGTATCCAGTGCGCGGGCAGAGCCAATCATCCCGTTCCACCAACCCGCAGTCGGGTGGTACTCATCCGAGGGACCGGAAGCGTGGGCGTCGCCGGTTAGAGCGTGCTCGAGGAGGATGACATTCGAGCAGTCGTCGTTAAGCCGGCCCCAGCGTTCGAACTCGACGGTGACGTCGGGGATGACCGCGCCGGCCTCGGTGGTGACATCGCCGATAAAGACACGCCCCGGCTCGCCCTCGGGTGGGAGGGCGGCCGGGGTAGATGGGGAAAAGCTCATGCCTTATAGACTACTTAGTCCGTCATATGTCTGTGTACAAACGGTCTACGCGAGTGCTGCGAAGCCGCCCTCGAGGTCAGCGATGATGTCATCGATGTTCTCGATACCGACGGAGAGACGCACGGTGGCCTGGGAAATGCCGGCGCGAGTCAGACCCTCCTCATCGGACTGGGAGTGAGTGGTGGTGGCCGGGTGGACAACCAATGAGCGGACATCACCGATGTTGGCGACGTTGGAGTGCAGCTTCAGAGCGTCAATGAACTTCCAAGCCTTGGCGGTGTCGGCATCCTTCAAGTCGAAGGAGAGCACGCCGCTGGCGCCGGAGAGACCCAGCTTGGTCAGGGTTTCGTGCCACGGGGAGCTCGGCAGGCCAGCGTAGTTGACCTTGGCGACCAGCGGGTGGTTCTCGAGGAACTCAGCGACAGCCTTGGCGTTTTCATTGTGGCGCTCGATGCGCAGAGACAAGGTGTCGAGGCCCTGAGCCAGAACCCACGCGTTGAACGGAGCCGGAGTAGCACCAGTGTCGCGGAGAATGCCAGCGCGGGCGCGCAGTGCGAAGGCTGGGGCGCCCAGGTCGGCGAACTTCAGGCCGTGGTAAGCCTCGTCGGCCTCGGTGAAGTTCGGGAAGATAGAGCGGCCGTTGCGGGTCTGAGTCCAGTCGAACTTGCCACCATCGACGATGACACCGCCGAGGGAGGAACCGTTACCGGTCAGGAACTTGGTGGTGGAAGAAACCACGATGTCAGCACCGTGCTCGAGCGGGCGCAGCAGGGCAGGGGTCGGAACCGTGTTGTCGACAATCAGCGGAACGTTGTTGCGGTGTGCAACCTCTGCGATAACCGGGATGTCCAGGATGTCGATCTGCGGGTTGGCGATGGATTCACCGTAGAAACCGACGGTGTTGTCCTGAACTGCTGCCTGCCAGGACTCCGGGTCATCCGGGTTCTCGACGAAAGTGCAGTCGATGCCAAGGCGCGGCAGGGTGACCTTGAACAGGGTCTCAGTACCACCGTAGAGGCGCGGCGAAACGACGAAGTGGTCGCCCGCACGAGCCAGAGTGAGAACAGCAGCGGTCTCAGCTGCCTGGCCGGAGGCGAACAGTACGGCTGCGACGCCACCCTCAAGGCTGGCGATGCGCTGCTCGACGGCATCCACAGTCGGGTTGGTCAGGCGGGAGTAAATCGGGCCTGCATCCGAGAGGTTGAAGCGGTTGGCAGCGTGCTCAGCGGAATCGAAGACGTAGGAGGAGGTGTTGTAAATCGGCAGGTTACGCGCGGAGGTCTGTGCGTCCGGAGCGAAGCCGGCGTGAATAGCGCGAGTGGACAGGCCCCAGTTGGCGGCGTTGCTGTTGTCGTACTTGGTGGTCATTTCAGATACTTCCTTGCGGTTTTTGAGGTTGTTCAAAACGTTGCTTACAAACAATAGTGAACCAAGCTGTCTATTGCAAAGTTTTGGAAAAACCCAAGGTAAGAGGGTGTGTGCATCTGTGTCGAGAGTGCGATAGCCCGCTTAGTACGGATTGGTTTGATTAGTCGTGGGGTGTGATTAGTTGGGGGGGCTGGGCATTGGGCGCTGCGGTGTCGAGTGTCGGGTTGAGCCAAGCTGGGGGCTGGATATGGGCGAAAAGTACCGGAGACCGCCGAAGGGCGCTCGAAGTTGTCAAGGCCGTTATGGAGGTCAGGGCACAGAAAAAGCCCCACGCATCATGTGCATCAAATGCAACATGAGCGAGGGGCTATCGCCTGAAATCGGCGGGCAGTCTAGGTCAGCCTCGGCCAACCAGACCAGCCAGACCACCCAGGGGCAAGCAGTTAGTCCTACTTCTTCAAACCGTCGATAATCTCGTTGAACTCAGCGGACGGACGCATAACTGCGGAGGTCTTCTCATCGTCCAGCAGGAAGTAGCCACCCAGATCAGCTGGGGAACCCTGAGCATCAATCAGGGTCTTGGTGATGGACTCTTCCTTCTCCGTGAGGGCCTTAGCAACCGGTGCGAAAGCTTCCTTCAGCTCGGAGTTCTCGTCCTGCTTGGCCAGCTCCTGTGCCCAGTAGAGAGCCAGGTAGAAGTGGGAGCCGCGGTTGTCGATCTCGCCAGCCTTGCGGGAGGGCGACTTGCCCTCGTCGAGCAGGGTAGCGGTTGCCTTGTCCAGGGCCTCGGCCAGGACGCGCGGACGTGAGTCGTCGTCATCCTCAGCGGCATAGCGCAGGGACTCGGCCAGTGCCAGGAACTCACCCAGGGAATCCCAGCGCAGGTGGTTTTCTTCCTGAACCTGCTGGACGTGCTTCGGGGCGGAACCGCCTGCACCGGTCTCGAACAGACCGCCGCCGGCCATCAGCGGCACGACCGACAGCATCTTAGCGGAGGTGCCCAGCTCCATAATTGGGAACAGGTCGGTGAGGTAGTCACGCAGAACGTTACCGGTTACGGAAATGGTGTTCTCGCCGCGGCGGATGCGCTCGAGGGAGAACTTGGTGGCGGACACCGGATCCATGATGCGGATATCCAGACCCTCGGTGTCGTGATCTGCCAGGTACTCGTTGACCTTGCTGATCAGGTTGTTGTCGTGCGCACGCTGCGGGTCCAGCCAGAACACTGCAGGGTCACCAGTGATACGAGCGCGGTTAACGGCTAGCTTCACCCAGTCGCGGATTGGGGCGTCCTTGGTCTGGCAGGAGCGCCAGATGTCACCCTCGGCGACGTGGTGCTCAATCAGAACCTCGCCAGCGGAGTTGATGACCTGCAGGACACCGTCAACCGGAACCTGGAAAGTCTTGTCGTGGGAGCCGTACTCCTCAGCCTTCTGAGCCATCAGGCCGACGTTCGGGACAGATCCCATGGTTGCCGGGTCGAAAGCGCCATTGGCGCGGCAATCATCGATGACCGCTTGGTAGACGCCGGCGTAGGAAGAGTCCGGGATAACAGCGAGAGTGTCGCTCTCTTCGCCGCTCGGGCCCCAGCCCTTGCCGCCGTTGCGGATTAGTGCAGGCATGGAGGCGTCAACGATGACGTCGGACGGAACGTGGAGGTTGGTGATGCCCTTGTCGGAGTTCACCATGTAGAGGGCCGGGCCCTCCTTCAGGTCCTTTTCAATCGCGGACTTGACGGCTGCAGCGGTTGCGTCGTCAAGCTTGTGCAGGCCGTCGAGGATAGCGGCGAGGCCATAGTCCGGAGTCAGGTTGGCAGCGGCCAGCTTGGACTCGAACTTCGGGAAAACAGATGGCAGGAAGGCCTTGAGGACCTCGCCGAAAATCAGCGGGTCGGAGACCTTCATCATGGTGGCCTTCAGGTGGACGGAGAACAGGATGTTCTCGCGCTTTGCGCGACGGATCTGAGCGCGGAGGAAGTTGTCCAGGATGTGGACGTTCATGCCCGTGCCGTCAATAATCTCGCCCTTGAGGACCGGCATGTCCTTCTTCAGGGTGATGATATGGCCGTCGTTGGACTCGAGCTGGTAAGTCAGCTTGTCGTCTTCCGGCATGACAATGGACTTCTCATTGTGGCGGAAGTCGTTGGAGGCCATGGTGGCGACGTTGGTCTTGGAGTCTGCGGACCAAGCACCCATGCGGTGCGGGTGCTTGCGGGCGTAGTTCTTCACCGGCTCCGGAGCGCGGCGGTCGGAGTTACCCTCGCGCAGTACCGGGTTAACGGCAGAGCCCTTGACCTTGTCGAACTTTGCGCGGTCGGCGGTCTCCTCGTCGCCTTCCGGCTGCGACTTGTACTTCGGAATGTCGTAGCCCTTTTCCTGCAGCTCTGCGACAGCGCGCTTAATCTGCGGGACGGATGCAGAGATATTCGGCAGCTTGATGATGTTGGCGTCCGGCTCCTTGACCAGCTTGCCCAGGGCTGCCAGCGCATCTTCTACCTTCTGCTCGTCCGAAAGGCGCTCCGGGAACTGAGCCAGAATGCGGCCTGCGAGGGAGATGTCGCGGGTTTCAACATTGACACCAGCCTGGCTTGCAAATGCCTCCACGATTGGCTTCAGCGAGTAGCTCGCCAGCAGAGGGGCTTCGTCAGTACGGGTCCAAATAATTGTCGCCATAATTCATGTCTCCTATCTGTTTTGTTCCACGATAACCCAGTTTTGAATCTTGGGTTGTGTCGGGGCATAGCGCAAAAACAGTGATAGTGATATGAATAACGCAATTATGTGAGGTAAGTCACGAAATGCGTTTTTATTTGTCGCTTATTCACCGCTTTTCATTCCATTTTTCGCTTTACGACGGTCCCCGCGCTCAGGCCCCTCAAATACGAAAAACCGCGCTGGGGTGTCGTGCACGCCGGCGCGGTGGTTCAGGACAGCTTAGTTAGTTCTGCGTATTGTTCGGAGGATTGTTCTGGCCGAACTGGTAGCCCTGAATGTTCTGAGACTGGGGGTGCTGCGGCGCATATACCTGCCCCGGGGCTGACTGGGTAGTCCTGACCAGTTTCTGGCCGCGGAACCATGCGCGCATGTCCTTGAGGAACATAAGAACGCAAGCGGCGATCAGCATGGCACCTGCGAGGAAGAGGACTACATCCACCCAGGAGCTCAAGAACAGGAGGGGGATGATGGTCATAGTCAACGCCAGTGGTGCCACGGTGACGCAGAAAAAGATTGGTGCCGTTGAGTCTTCGCCGCGGAGAATGGAGTGAATCCAGTATGCGGTCAAGGTGACAAGCATCATTCCCAGCAGTAAAAGGATTGGAACGAGAACGAGGGCGGCTGCAGCGCCCATCATGTAGCCAATACCCTCCCAAGAATCACCCAACGATGACTCTAGGCTGCCGAGATTGTTGGCGCCCTGGATGCTGAGCTTGATTGCGTACAGAACTGTGATGATGCCAATCAAGGTTGAAAAACCGACCAGGCCGGTAGTAATTCGGGGAATGAGCGGCATGCGCTGCCACATGTTCTGCAGTGTGGCGTTTGCCGGCAGTGGCGGTACATCCGTGGTCACCGTGGTGGTTACCGTCGCAGGTCCGTTTTGAGTTGGGGCGGACCACTGTGCTTGTTGATTCTGCTGTGCCGATGACGGCTGCGACTGGGCTTGCTGGGCTTGCTGGGCTTGTGTCTGGAACGAGGATTCCTGCGCAGTGGGTACCGGGCGATTTGCCAGCCCGCGCAGCGTCGCGATGGTGATGGTGGCGTTCTCATCGGCCAGCAAAGCGTCGTATTCGCGACGACGTCCCTCATCGCCTAGCACTTGCAGCGCAGTGAGCTTCTCCTGGAACTCGCCGGAGTACTCCGAGACACCAGCATCCCGCAGTTCAGAGAGCTGACTAGAAAGGTTTGCATGGAGCTCTTCGGTGCTGGCTGCGCTATCCAGCTTCAGAGACTCGTAGAGGTTATAGCGGTCGCCCATAGCGGCTCAAGATCCTATCGGTATTGCAGTTCGAAATATCTTTTCAAACAATTTACCCGGTAGCTAGTACGGCAGCATCGAAGACCCGGAGCGCTCGATGGTAGGAAGTCCGTGGCGCTCGGAGGGCATTGGTAGCCCTCGGCAAACAATGCCGATTGCACAATGTATTAGAAGAACGTGAGTGAGTGACTACCGCCAATGGCTGTAGATGTTATTCCGCGCACAAATACCCGGGGAACAGACGGATTGAATAGCGAAATTTTTGTGTTGCGGAGTAGAGTCTCATTTTTCCCTTTCGACTCCCCTCGCGGTTTTGCGAGCCCGTCTTGGGTCGAAAATCGAGGGGAACTGAGAGCCCACCAACTGGCGTAAGAAGAGAAAAGGAGACGGTCGCAATGACGTCGTCAAGCGAAGTAACAACCCACAACGACGACCACAAACCGCGTGCACGTCGTGTGGGAGCGTTTAGCTCGCATCGCCGTCCTGTTCCGGTGCAGGACGACATCTCTGATCTACGCCGAATCTTGGTGATTGTGGCTCTGTCGGTCGGTGCATTCGGCATCGGCGTTACTGAGTTTGTGGCCATGGGCCTGCTGCCTTACATCGCTGACGCCTTCGGACGCGATGAGGATGCCGCGGGGCGCATGATTTCGATGTACGCCCTCGGTGTTGTCGTGGGCGCACCGCTGATTACCGTGCTGACCGGTTCGATTCCGCGCAGGCGCATGCTACTGCTGCTGATGGCGGCATTTACCATCGGCAATGGTGCCACGGTATGGGCAGGCACACTGGGGTCTTTCGAAGCTGTCATGGTCTCCCGCTTCATTGCCGGTTTGCCGCACGGTGCGTATTTCTCGGTGGCTGCTCTGGTGGCGGCCTCCCTGGCTAAGCCAGGGCAGCGTGGAAAGATGGTGGCCCTGTCGGGCGTGGGGCTGTCGGTGGCGACTGTGATAGGTGTGCCGGCCGCGCAGGTGCTGGGGCAGATGTACGGTTGGCGCAGTGCCTTCGCGTTTGTAGCGGTCATCGGCCTGATTGCACTTGTTTCGCTGTGGTTCGCTGTGCCGCATATGAACCGTATGCCGAAGACGCGTCCGATGGATGAGCTCTCCGCCCTGGTGACACCGCAGGTGCTGCTGACCGTCGCAATCGGCACCGTTGGTTTCGGCGGAATGTTCGCGGTCTACACCTATATCACTTGGACCATGACTCGCGAAGCGGGCATGAGCGAAAACCACATCTGGATTGTGCTGATGGCCTACGGCATCGGCATGGTAGTCGGTACCTACATTGGCGGATGGCTCTCCGACCGCATCGGGGAGTGGGGCATCATGGTTGCGCTGGTGCTGATGGTAATCATGCTCAGTGCTTTCTACTTCACCTCGCAGAATGCTGTGCTGGGCACGATCAACTTCCTCCTTATCGGTCTGCTGGGATCGGTATTGGTACCGAATCTGCAGACCCGTCTGATGGATGTCGCAGGTCGCGCACAGACGCTGGCGGCAGCTCTCAACCAGGCCGCATTGAACATGGCCAACGCATTCGGAGCCGCGCTCGGTGGTTGGGTCATCGCTTCCGGTTATGGCTACCGCGCACCGGCTTTGGGCGGCGCAACGTTGGCGATGCTGGCTATCTTCATCGCTCTGCCGACCATTGTTCTGTACCGCCGCTCACAGGCGAAGAAGTCCGAGCGCATCGAACTGCGCTAGAGGTCTACAAGGCGTAGCGTACGCATAGGTAACGTATGAGGGCATGAGCCTTACAATCGCGACAATCAATGTCAACGGCATCCGCGCCGCCGTCAAAGAGCGCAGCGAAACCAACCTCGGACTGTTGGAGTGGCTGAAGCACACCAGTTCCGATGTCGTTTTGCTGCAGGAAGTCCGCGCCACCGACGACCAGGCACGCAAGGCCCTCGCGCCCGCTTTCGATGCCGGATGGCATTGGGTCGGCGCTGAAAACCTGGGTGCCAAGGGGCGCGCCGGGGTGGGCATTCTCTCGCGCTTTCCGCTTAACGACGTCCAGGTGGGCATCGGCTCGGAGGAGTTCGAAGAATCCGGTCGGTTTATCAGTGGGGTTGCCCCGGCAGCGGATACCGGCCTGGATGCGGATGTCCAGATTGCCAGCCTCTACCTGCCGTCCGGTGCCGCGCTTAGTGAGAAGCAGGATGAGAAGTACCGCTTCCTCGATGCCTTCTCTGATTACCTGGCGGAACTGGGTGCCAAGGGGCGCGACGGTCACCACGCAGTTATCGGCGGCGACTGGAACATCTGTCACCGCGAACAGGATTTGAAGAACTGGAAGACCAACCGCCGCAAGAGCGGCTTCCTGCCACAGGAGCGCGCCTGGATGGACTCGGTCTTCGGCTGCTGGCCCGATGAGGTTCCCCAGGATTCGCAGGTTCAGGCCAGCGACAAGGAGCTGGAATCCGGTGCCTTCTCCGATGGTTCCGTGTGGGAGGCCCCGGCGCCCAATGCAGATCCGGTGTGGTTTGATGTCACCCGCCGTCTTCACCCAGAGGCCGACGGCCCTTGGTCCTGGTGGACCTACCGCGGTAAGGCGTTCGATACAGATGCCGGCTGGCGCATCGACTACCAGGCGGCAACCGAACCAATGCTCAAGCGTGCCGTCAGCTCGGTGGTGGACAAGCCTGCCGCCTACGATCTTCGCTGGACGGACCACGCGCCGGTGATCGTGGAGTACGCCTAGACTCGGCACGCGCCTAGGCCGCGGACTAGTATGCTCCGACTCCAGCGAATTCTGGGATCAACTCCGGCTCGGGAGCGGTTACGAGATGTCGGTTCTGCCGCAACATGGAGGCAATGCCGTCAACGATGGCGTCGGCCCATTTGTCCTGCATAGCCGGGTCGGCCAAATCGCGGGTGAGTTTTTCAGCGCCCACCGCTCCCAGCGATAGCGCAACCGTCGGCGCATGCGACCGCGAACTCTGGTTCACCGCCACTGCCGGCGCCAGACCGGTACGAAACTCTGTTGGCACCCCGTTTGTGCTGTAACTGCTGTGCGGATTGAAACCTCGGAACACCATTCCGTCACGCACACCTGCCGCCAGCTGCCAGTCAGCAGGGTCATCGTCCTTTGGCTCGAGGGACTCCACCACAGCGGATACCGAAAAACCACGATCGCCGATGTTATCCCCAGAAAGGGTCTGGTCCTCTGATGAGCGACCGACAATTACGGTGGCTGCGCTCTCCGTGCCGTCGGCAAGCGAATGCGCGCCAACGATTGCGCCGCGCTGACGGAGCTTCTCGTTGGCACGTTGCACGATGCTGTCGATGTGAGCGGAAGTATCCCCACTCAAACGCAGTGCGCGAGGCAGGTCAGCGTTGATAGTCTCGATGGCCCCGCGGCGAGAGTCGACGGTGATATGCGCGCCGGCGAGCGGATCGGCAGCCTCGTCGGGGGAGGGGATGATCGGCTGGCGCGGAGGCATCCACAGCGGATTGGGGCGCGCCGGGCGGTGTGGGGAACTGTTGACAACAGCGTGCAACTCTTCAGGTGAAAACATCTTGTTGACCGCGAAAATCATCACAGAACCGTCGTGATACACGGGCGTGAGCCCCGGCGCGTGCCATGCCCAGGAACGCATCGACAGCGCCTCCGTGCCATCCGTGTTCACACCTGGCGGAGAACTAATGATGTAATGCACGCCCAGTTTTTTCGCCATGGCATCGAATTCCGGATGTGAGCCCAGCAAGTCAACGTTTGTCGGCAGCTTCTTGCTTGCCTCGGCAGTTTTGTCGGAGAAGGAGAAATGGCGGAACAGCGTCGGCAGCCCAGCGATGGCGTACATCCACGCAGAACCGTCACGACGGTCATTGAGGATATGCCCCTCAAACGCATGCGGCTGCTCGGACAGCCAATCAATAGCTTCCATGTCCGCAGCGGTCACAAACGTGCTTCCGAAACTTCCACGAATTGCCTCGCGCTGAGCAGGCCCACTCACCCAGGTCGCAGGCACAATCGCCAGTGCCGCTACGAGCCCCATCGCCAGCGCAGGATTCCACGACTTGACCGGCTGATTTCGCTTTGCGACGATCCACTGCGCCGCAGCCACAATCGCGACAACGGCAGCCGCGACTGCGTAGCCGACCAGCACTGCGCGCAGAATTCCCATAACCGCCTGCATACGGTACGGCATGTCGTAGAAGAAAGTGCCAATAAACTTCAGATAGGTGCCGAACGGCTCATCCCAACGGGACTGCGCACTATCGGACACCACAAAGAGCAGCCCGAAAGCCAGTGCCGGCCACGGCGCCCACGGGCTGTCTGGTAGGCGAGAGACCAGCGCCACCACCAGGCCGATGAGCACAAGAACCAGAACAGTCTGGGAAAAGATGGGCTCGTCAGCATAGCGGGAAAACCCGATAAGAGTCCGCCACAGTGATTCGGAGCGGGAAATCTCAATTTGGCCGGTAAAGCCCGCAACGGATTCACCTTGCCCGCTAGCGGACAATGCTGCCGGGAGAGTCATCACCAGTGAGAGCGCTCCGATAATTAGTGTGCGAGCGAGGCCACTGACACTCGGTTGGGTGATCAACCACAAGCCAACAAAGAGCACAGCAGCAATTGCGCCGGCCGGGTGGGTGATAAACGTGCCGACCAGGGCAAGCGTAGCGGGGACAATATAGCCCCGCATGGTCAAAGCCGCAGCGATCGGCAAAGTGGCCACCGCGAGCAGATACGGCATGGAGGATGTGCGCCAAAGAGCCACCCAAATCTCCGGAAGCATCAGCGTCGCGACGGCAGCTGCGGGACCGGCATAGGCCGCCCACTTAGGGCCAACTGCGGTGCGGGCTAGCACCGCAGTTGCTGCGGGCAGAAGCAGCGCCGGGGCCAAGAACGCAAACACGTTGGAATCGAGGAAAACCGAGCCGGGCAGCAGCCCCGCCACGGCATGCCAGCCGGTGGGGTAGAACATTTCGGCTCCGGTCTCCTGATTCATCAGGTCACCGGCCGCGGTGGGCGAGGCTATTGCATGCTCGTCAATGAACCGGAGGAAGTTGGTATGCCAGAGCATATCCCAGGCCTCGCGGATAGCGCCGGGGCCACCGGGGACGTCGTTAAGCACGAGCATGGCGCGCATCGAGCCGACTACCGTGACCCCGGCGACAATCATCGCGGTGACAACGCCGGAATCGAAGCCGTCTTCGGGCGTTGCCCGGGGGATGAATCTGCGCACCAGATAGCCAATGGCACAGAACCATGCCCACATGCTGGCCACGAAGAGCCAGGTGTAATCCAGCCCAAGCGCGTGAGACGACCATGCGGAAAAACCGATCACACCCATCGTTAATGGGCCGGCAGATGCCAACGCGAGCGTGGGACGTAGCCCACTGACCCAACCGAGAACTGTGCCTGGGATCAGCAGGATGAAGACGGCAACCGCAATGGCAGCGAGCATGGGACTCCTGACGGATAAGAGAATTGAATTAGTCCAATAATACCTGTGGGTTAGTTCGGCACTTGGGACGCGAGCGCCTAAGATTTGAAGAAGGGCTGATGGGACTTCAGCTGCTGTAAAGCCCAAGCGCGAATTTGCGCGAGACTTGAAGCGAGCTCGGTGCGGACCCGGAAAGGAGAGGACATTCACAGTGAAAAACGGCGAGAGAGATAACAAGCGGCACCAGATGGCCGATTTGGAAGCCATCGCACGGAGCCTGCAGAACGATCCTGGTACTGCTGTCAATGTCCCGGTGGTCGTGACTTCCGGTGTCATCGTTGCGTTTATCGTGCTGTCTTTTGCCTACGCGTGGCCACTGTGGATTTCCCTCGGACTCATTGTTCTGCTGGGAGTCGTCATGGTCGTGTCCTACACCCGCAGGCCTCCCGTAGCTCCACTGGAGTTGACCCAGGGGGAGCGCGAGCGTGTTCGACGTGTTCTCTCTGAACACGGCATCCGCCCGGCTGTCACGCTGGTGCGCGCACTGTACCCCGAGGAATCGCCAGCCGCTGCAGCGCGAACCGTCAAATTGCTATCCGATCGAATGCTTGTGGAGCAAGGGTACAAGGGCCGTCAGGACTAGTTTTTGGTGGTCGCTTTCCCGGTAGTCGACGTCGATTTAAAGACCGGATATTAAGGATTGGCGTTCCTGTAAAGCCTGCGATGTCGTCGAAATGGGTACGTCGCCGACTCTCCACTATGAAGCTCGCGCTAAACTTATTGGCTATGAGTGAAAGCAAGGGTCCTGAAGCAACTAATCCTGCACCGAGTGCTCGTAAGCAGCGCGTTCTGTCCGGCATTCAGCCGACCGCAGATTCCTACCACCTGGGCAACTACCTGGGAGCATTGAAGAACTGGATTAATCTGCAGGATGACTTCGACGCTTACTACTTCATTCCAGACCTGCACGCCATCACTGTCGAGCAGAATCCGAAGGAGCTGCGTCAGCGCACTATCGCAGGTGCCGCACAGCTGATTGCACTTGGTATTGATCCGGAGAAGTCGGTGCTGTTCGTGCAGTCGCATGTGCCCGAGCACGCGGAGCTCGGATGGGTGCTGACCTGCTTGACTGGCTTTGGTGAAGCCAGCCGTATGACGCAGTTTAAGGACAAGTCCTCTCGTCAGGGCGCGGAACACACCTCCGCTGGTTTGTTTGCGTACCCGATGCTGATGGCCGCCGACATTCTGCTCTACCGCCCACAGCTGGTGCCGGTGGGCGAGGACCAACGCCAGCACCTCGAGCTGACGCGTAACCTGGCGCAGCGCTTCAACTCCCGCTACAAGAAAACGTTCGTTGTGCCGGATCCGCACATCATGGAAGGCTCCGCCAAGATTTATGACTTGCAGGGTCCGACCTCGAAGATGAGCAAGTCGGGTGCAAACCCGAAGGGCATTATTAATCTGTTGGACGACCCAAAGGTCTCTGCCAAGCGCATTCGCTCGGCCGTTACCGACAACGATGGCGAAATTCGTTTCGACCGTGAGAACAAGCCGGGCGTATCCAACCTGCTGGTCATTCAGTCGGCGTTGACCGACAAGCCTGTCGACGAGCTCGTTGCCGGCTACGAAGGCGCAGGCTACGGCCAGCTGAAGGCTGATACCGCAGATGCGCTGGAAGCATTCACCACGCCACTGCGTGCTCGCTATGAGGAGCTCATGGCTGATCGCGGTGAGTTGGAACGAATCCTGGCCGAAGGCGCTGACCGTGCCCGTGAAGTTGCCGCCAAGACACTTGCAGATGTGTACGAGCGCGTCGGGTTCCTGAAGGCTGCCAACCGTTAATCCAGCTGTAGACTCTGCGCTTCAGTCTCCGTACCGAAAGCTGGCACGTTAAGGTAGAGGACATGGCAACCTCTACTCAAAAAGATCCGAAGAGAACGGACCGCTATGGCATCGAGCGTGTACACGCCGATGAACCGAGCGCAATCGACCGCCTCCGCGAAAAGTGGACGTGGTTCGATCACATTATGCGGATGCAGGAGCGCTACTCTGAGCAGGGTGGCAACTTTTTTGCCGCCGCTGTCACGTACTTCTCCGTGCTGTCGATTTTCCCCCTTATCATGACGGCATTTGCCATCCTCGCGCTTGTGTTGCGTGGTAGTGAGCAACTGCTCGAGCAAATTCAGTCCGCTATCACAGACTCCATCGATGGGTCGATGGGCGACACCATCAACGCAATTATTGAAGGTGCGATCGATCAGGCCGGTGGCGTTTTCACCGTCGGTTTCATCGCCACCCTGTGGTCGGGTCTTAGTTGGATGAGCAACCTCTCCAACGCAGTGACACAGCTGTGGAAGCGCCCGCTAGGCGCTAGCAACTTCGTGATGGGAAAGGTTCGCGACCTGCTGCGTCTGCTGGGCATGCTGGTTATGATCCTGCTGACCTTCGCTGTCACCGCGGCCGGCTCTTCCGGACTGACACAGTCCCTGCTGGACAAGATTGGTCTGGCCCATGTCCCGGGAATCACAATAATCGCAGGATTGATTGCCATCGCCATTGGTCTCGTCGCCAACTGGCTGCTGTTCTTCTGGATGCTCGCTTTCCTGCCACGCGGGGGTGCCCCGTTCCGCTCTGCGGCAAAGGGCGCGATTATCGGTGCGATTGGCCTTGAGGTTGTCAAGCAGCTCGGTAGCGTTTTCTTCTCCAACGCCCTGTCGAACCCGGCCGGTGCAGTTTTCGGTCCGGTCATCGGTTTGATGGTCGTCTTCTACCTCATCTGGCGCATCACTATGTACGCCACTGCCTGGACCGCGACGACCGAAGAAGCGCTTGCCGACGAGGAGCTGGATGCGCCTGCTCCTGCTGTCATTAACGTCCGTGCGGAAGCGGCCAACCCGTCCGGATTGAACCGCCTGCTCGGTTCGAAATAATTAGCCGCGATCGCGTCTGCCGAAGCGGTAGGTGACCATCGCAATCAATGCGATGACACCTACGATGGCAGCGCTGACAGTAATTTTCAGCCCGGTTCCTGTTGACTCGTCGTCCAGGATATCGGGCAATTTTTCTACCAACGTATTCTCAGTCGCTTCCGCTTCGAGGACACCGACAGAGCTGTCCTGCGGGGCCGCGAAGCCGGCGTCGAGAAGCGATGCTGCCTGCTCCCAGGGGCGCGGTGAATCCTCCACAGTGGCGTCGAGGATGATGACGCCGAGACGACGGCCGTCGCGCTCAGCCACCCCAGCGAAGGTGTGACGGGCATCGTCGGTAAAACCGGTTTTGCCTCCAAGCGCGCCGGGATAGTCCTGGGCAATCAGCTGATTGTCGTTGGCGATTTCGAAGTCATCGACCTCGAGAGCTTTGTCTCCGGGGATGGTGGCCAGGCGGGTGGCCGAGAGTTTGCGATAGGTCTCATTGTTGAATGCGTGCTGGAAGAACAGTGACATGTCGTATGCCGACGTCATCTGGCCCGGGGCATCGAGACCAGTCGGGTTGACCACTCGCGTATCCGTCGCCCCCAATTTCTTTGCCAGGGCGTTGACCTTTTCGGTGGTCTTATCCATGCCACCAAGTTCGCGGGCCAACGCGTGGCCGGTGTCGTTGCCGGAGTTGAGCAACAGGCCAGTCAGGAGCGTTTCTACCGAGTAGTTCACGTCCTCGACGATGCCGACACGAGAGCCCTCCATGTTCGCGTCCTCGAATGTCGCTTTAACCGAGGTGTCGAGTTTCAAATCCTCGAGCGCCTCCATCGCCAGCAACACCTTAATAATCGATGCCGGACGGTAGCGGCCGTGCGGGTCCTTCGCCGCAAGGACATCGCCGGATTTCAAATCGAACACCGTCCATGCAGAGGCGGAGAGGTCTTTCGGGACGTCAAACCCCTCACCGCTGACAATGCCGCAGGCGGACATTTTGCTACCTCCAGTCGGTTTTTGGGGAACCGGAAGTGGAGGGGGAGATGTTTCGCCGGGAGCCGGAACCTCCGAGGAGTCCACTGGTGCTGGTGGGAGGGTCTTGTAGGGGCAGCCCTCCGTGTCACGGATGTCAGGTGCGGGGCCGACAATCGGAGTGTCGTCGGTAAGCGAGGTGCTCTGCGCCATGGCTGCGGGGGCAGTGCTCGGCAGAAGCAAAGCGCTGGTGGCTAGCAGCGTAACGGCAGACGAGTAGCGGCGAGAGGGAAACATGATGAAATAAGGGTAGTAAAACGTCACTCGGAATGACGTATTTCTCGTGTGTGGATGGGGGAAAACGGGGGAGGGAAAGCCTTTGTGCAAAGCAGAAATACGATTCCGCGGCAGTGAAGTAGAAGCGGAGGGCGCAGTACCGATAGTCTGGCCATTATGACTAATTCTTTGCACAGTGATGCTCAGTCTCTGGACACACAGTCTTCGGCATCGAATCTCGATGAGATGCGCAAGGTTGTCGCCAGCCTGCCCAAGGTACTGCTTCACGATCACCTTGATGGCGGCCTGCGCCCGCAGACCGTTATCGACCTGGCCGCGGACTGCGGTTACACCGATCAGCTGCCCACCACCGACGTGGATGAACTGGAGAAGTGGTTCATTGACACCGGCAACTCTGGCTCGTTGCCGAGCTACCTGACTGCCTTCGCGCACACCTGCGCCGTCATGCAGACCGCTGAGTCGCTGACGCGCGTGGCGCGTGAGGCCGTCGAGGATTTGGCTGCCGACAACGTTGTCTACGCTGAGCTGCGCCTCGCTCCGGAAAACCATCTGGAAAAGGGCCTGGATATGCAGGCTGTTATCGACGCTCTGGTCGAAGGCCTGGCGCAGGGTGAAGCCCATGCCGCCGCTGAGGGAAAGCACATCACCGCACGTCTGTTGGTCTGTGCGATGCGCCAGAATAACAATTCCAAGGAAGTCGCACAGCTGGTCATCGACAACTACGGGAAGAACTCCGACGGGTACGTTGTCGGTTTTGACATCGCTGGACCGGAAAACGGCTTCCCGCCGGCTAACCACGCCGAAGCATTCACTATGCTGCGGGAGAACCTCATTCCGGTCACCATTCACGCAGGTGAAGACGCCGGTGTGGATTCGTTGCAGGACGCTGTCGTGCAAGGTGCTCGCCGCCTGGGGCACGGTGTGCGCATCTACGAGGACTTCGGTGCTTCCCTCGAGGGCATCGAATGTCAGGAGGTTGCCTCCGCTATTCGTGACCGCCAGATTCCGCTGGAAATCTGCCCGACCTCCAACGTTCAGACGGGTGTCTGTGACAGCGTTGCGGATCACCCGTTCTCGCTTCTCGACGATATGAGTTTCGCCTGCACCGTCAACACGGATAACCGTCTGATTGGTGCGACTTCCATGACCAGGGAGTGCATGGAGCTGGTGGAGAACTTCGGCTACGGCTACAGCGAGCTGTTCGAACTGACCTCGAATGCGCTAAACAATGCATTCGTGGATCTGCCGACCCGCGAACACATCATGGACACCATTATTTACCCCGCTTACCTGCAGCTTATCGACAACAGCGACGAGGACATCGAAACTGATGTCAACGGTGCGGGTTTCGGTGCCGAAGACGAGCTGAACCTGACGCTGGACTAGCCAGCGCCGGCCAGCTTTGCTGGGTGGGAGCTAGATCTTGGTCGTAAACCGAGCGGCCAAGTCCTTCTCCAGCTGCCTCCAGCCCTTGGCCTCATCGTCGTAAGGCGGAACTGGCTCGGACAGCTCTCCGGTGTCCAGCAGGAAGTTCAGCAGCCACTGCAGCTGCTGATTGCCCGCCAGTACCTCGTTCACGGCATCATCACCAGCCCAGTCAGCGGCATCTGCGAGTAGCTCGTACGCGCGGGCGAGCTGGGCGGTGTCCACGGCGTTCGGGCCCTTTTCAATATCCTCGGCCAGACCGGTAAACGAGTACTCATTGTCCTCGTGCACCACGGCCTCTAGCTCACCTGCGTTGGCTGCAGTGATGATTTCATCCCACGTCGTCAGCGCCGACATGTCGTGATGCTTGTTCTCCAGCAGCCAACGTACCATCGTGCGTGGCTGCGAGAACGTGTGAATCTCACCGGCGCTGCCCAGGAATAGCGGGCGACGCCCCATGTAACAACGCAAGGTGTAGAGCGTGCGGCCAGCGATGGAGATCTTGATCGGGTCGATGCCAGCGTTGGCCCACACCGTCTGATCGTACGGATCGCCGGCGGTCTCCTCTGCGGCCTTCTTTTCCTCTTCGCGCTTCTTCTCCGCTGCTTCACGACGCTCACGCTCCGCGGCCTCTGCTTCCTTTAGTGCGACTGCAGCAGTGGTTTCAGACTCTTCATCGATGTTCGGAGTATTTGCGCCGATGGCGTCGATAGCGTCAATGCAATTGTCCCAGTTGGTCAAGATGACACTGCCGATAGCTGACCACTGAGCGGCGCCACCGCCCTGGAAGTGATCAGCACCATTTTGTGTGGCAGCCAGGACAGAGTGAGAGGCGAACATCTGGTTGATCGGATTGAGATCCGCGATCGCACCAATCGAGCGAGTGATGGCAAGAATGCGGTCTGCGCGCGAAACATGGTCGTAGTCGGCCCGGCCAGCCAAAATTTCTGGCAGCCCAATCAGGTCATAGCGGTGGCGTGGCGCCGCGATGGCCGCTCCCGGTAGCTGCTGGTTGAAGTTGCGCCAGCTGGGGTGCTGCGTGAAGTCGTGAGGAGCATCCGACTGAAGGAAAGCCAGGAGCTTTGCCGCTGATGAGAACAAATAGATGTCATCGCCGCGGCCGAGCAGAGCCTGCCACTCGGAGCCACCTTCACGCCAGCTTGGAGCCCACAACGTGTAAAAGGTGCCCGAGGTCAGCTCGAGTTCGATAGGAACGATGCCTTTCCTGGCCATAGTTTTCGTCGCAGCCCTTCTGCTTGTCGGTGATTGTTAAAACTCAAAAATTGTCATACCTGCAGCGCCCCCACGGGTGGCAAGTTTGCGTAGTCCTATCTTAGAAGTTTTACGACGCAGATACCCACCGCACTATCCGGTCGGGCGGTAGAACCCCTTAAACGGCATGCCGATGTTGGTTGTACGCACGGGGTTTACCTGTACCGGATCGCCCGCTTCGACCATCTTTCCGTCGCCGATAACCATGGCGACATGGCCGTCCCACACTGCAAGATCGCCAGGCAGCAGTTCATCCTGGCTCACCTGTCGGCCGACGGCCTGTGCTTCTGCCGTGCGGGGAATATCAACACCAGCTTGCCCGTAGGCCCAGTGCGTCAAGCCTGAACAATCGAGCGCCTGCCCCGGAGTATTTCCGCCCCAACCATAGGGCGTTCCCACGGCACTGAGTGCAGCTTTCACCGCAGCTTGGGCTTCTGGTGTCGGCGCGCCAGCCCCCGCATCCGCAGGCACCGGCGCGCCGCCCGAATCGGACGACGCCCACGAACCATCTGCAGCGTCGGTAGCGCTGGCCAATCCTGGGGTGTTCGTAGACGTAGAAGCGAAGGCGGCTTGAGTGGTTGCTGGGGCCTCCAACTGCGTCGGACGGGGTGGGGCAGGGGTGTCCACCGCGGTGCTTGCCTGCTGTATCAGCGACTGCACCAGAGGCCGCAGTTCTTGTTCTAGTTTCATGAGCCGCGCAATGGCCTGTGAGATCGAGGAACTGGCCGCTGAGACTAGGCTGGCACCGGTTGCGGCGAGACCTGCGGGCCCCGCAGCCGTCGCAGTCAGCGAGCCCATGGCGGAAGTAACAAAATCCATGGCAATCCGGGCCAAATCAGTGGCCGCTGACATTACTGCGGCTAGGCCCTTGGCAATGTCACTGTCAATGGTTCCGGCGCGAGCTTCCAAGTCGGCTGCCGCATTTGCAGCCTGTTTGAGGCTTGTTCCCGCGGCTCCTGCCCCGGAACGAGCACCATCGCCCCAGTTGCGGTCAACGGAATCTGCCACAGAGCGCCAGGCAGTACTCGCGGCGGGGATTGCGGCCCCAGCAAGTCCTGCCAGTGCGGGCGCGATGGCAGGACTTAGCTGTTGTGC
This sequence comes from Corynebacterium amycolatum, assembly GCF_016889425.1. NCBI lineage: Bacteria > Bacillati > Actinomycetota > Actinomycetes > Mycobacteriales > Corynebacteriaceae > Corynebacterium > Corynebacterium amycolatum. The sequence goes on along the minus strand of NZ_CP069513.1, from coordinate 142,659 downwards.
AATCGCGCTGGGGACTTCCGTAAGTAGATTGGTGGGAAGCATCACGCACCGCCAATCCCGCGAGCTGCAACGGCTCCCATTTTCGGTGAAATGGACTGCAACGCATGTGCGCCTGCATCTTCAGCAGTGGACACCGCAGAGACAAGAGCGTTCAGTGCACGAGCAGCGCTGGTGCCGTACTCATTCAGCTCAGCCACATGCTCATGTTGGCGCTGTAGAGCAGTGGCTGCAGCGTGACAGAAGGGGCCGGCAAACGGGACGTCGCCAAGCGAGTGCAGTGCGCTGATGTCCAAGGCAGTGCCGCTGTCCTGCTGCGACAATGCGTCAAGGCGCGCGGCATTGGCAGAAATAAGCTCTGGCACCAGCGTAAAGACTGAGTCATTCCCGCTAGTGGCCGGAGAGAGAAATGATTGGCTGTGGGGACTGTGCGGTGATGGACGGGACAAGATTTACGGCCTCTCTAGGAAATTCGCGTGTGGTTAAACACTCAGTGCTGTGGCAGAACGGCTAGCGAGGTTCGGACGGCGACTGAGTGGCAAGTGGATTTGGTAGTAAGCGGGCTTACACAAATGGGGCGCAGTAAAAAGCCCTCGTATTGTTAGGCGCGAAAAAGGCCGATTCGGTTCCATCTTTTTTGCGGAACGCGTTTTCAGAAACTTGCGATGCCGGCACCAGAGCGGCAAAAGCAAAGCAATGTATTTTGGAAGGCATGGAGATTACCGTTGTCAACCATCCCTTGGCACAGTCACGTTTGACCATTCTGCGCGACGCGCGCACTGATAACGCGGGCTTCCGTGCGGCACTCGCCGATCTGGGCGCAATGCTGATTTACGAGGCAAGCCGGGAGCTGCCCGTCGATAACTTCGATGTTCAGACCCCAATCACCACCGCGCCGGGTTACCGTCTGCAGGATCCGCCGATTATTGTTCCCGTCATTCGTGCGGGGCTTGGCATGATTGATCCGTCGCTGTCGATGATTCCGGATGCGCAGGTGGGATTTATTGGCTTGGCTCGTAATGAGGAAACCCATGAGCCGGTGCCGTACCTCGAGGCGCTGCCGGAGGATTTGTCCGGGCGCACTGTCTTCCTGGTCGACCCAATGCTGGCAACCGGTGGTTCACTGCTGCATGCCCTGAAGCTGTTGGCAGATCGCGGAGCGGACAACATCACGGCCGTGTGCATCATTTCCGCACAGCAGGGTGTCGACGCCTTGAAGGAATCCGGTTTCCCGGTGCGTCTTGTCACCACTGTGGTGGACCCGGATCTTAACGAGGATGCCTACATCGTGCCGGGGCTGGGAGATGCGGGCGACCGCCTCTACGGTCCCCGCAACATTGATCTTTAAGTTGATTTCTTAGGCAGTGCCCCAGGCTTCTGCAGCGTACTTTTTGACGACCTCGTTGTCCTTGGTCACAAGAACTCCGTCGGGGGACATCTGGTACTTGTACGAGCCGTTTTGTGCAACAACGCGGTCGCCCTCATCGACGATGATGTCCATCGATCCGGAACCCTGTGGTGTATCGGAGCGGTAGTACTTCTCGCCGGAGCGTGTCTCACAAGCAGCAGCCTTAATTCCCTGTTCAGCGGCGACAACAGCAAAAGCTCGGTCGCCGCTGTCGCAGCGTGCGGAGCTGCCCACGAAGCCCAGGCCGTCCAGGTCGGAGCGCCCAGTGCCGAAGTCCTGTCCCTCCGGAGCTGATGTCGGCTCGGAGCTCGTCGTCGTGGATGACGAAGACGTGGTGCTCGGCGTCGACGACGAGGAAGATGTCGAAGTGCTCGGCGTGCTTGACGACGTCTCGGAGGTCTTCGACGTAGTTGTCGTCGTGGTGGTCGTCTTGCTCGTAGAAGTCGAACTCGTCGAGGACGGCGGTGTCGAACTGGGCGACGTCGGCTGCGAGGAGGAGGGGACCTCCGGACGCTGGGGCTCATCACTATTGTTCAGCGACAGGCCGATGGCGATGCCGATGACGACCACGAGTGCTGTGGCCACGATGATGATGGGGATGCTGAGAGACTTAGGTGTGCCATTGCCGGACATGCCTATTATCATCGCAGACTTCCTCAAAATGTGAAACATCTGATAATTGAAGAGGTCAAAGTTAAAGAAGTGACTCCTGGTCATGTGTACGTCTGGCGCTGACATTCAAGCGCTTGCCGGCCACTGCTATCGCTGGCCCAGTCGTCGGTAGGCCTCTTGTTACGGCCTGTCGATGGAGCGCTTACACTGGAGAGTTGTGATTGAGGAGTTTATTAAGCACTGGTGGGCCGAGCATGCGAACGAGGTTCTCGAGTGGCGGCGGCATCTTCATGCGCACCCAGAGCTATCTCACATGGAGCACGCCACCACGGCTTTTGTGGAGGAGAAGCTGCGTGCTGCAGGGCTGAAACCAGTGCTGTTTCCCAACACCGGCTTGATGGTTGACATTGGTGAAGCCGAACTCGCCGGTAGTGACGCCGGAGGTGAACTCCCAGGGCGTCTCGCTTTCCGTGGTGACATAGACGCGCTTCCAATTACTGAGACCACGGGGCTGGAGTTTGCCAGCACCAACGATGGCGTCATGCATGCCTGCGGGCATGATTTTCACACCGCGATTACGCTCGCGACGGCATTGGCCATGGCTGAGTACCACGAGAAGCACACGTTGCCTACTCCGCTGCGTTTCATTTTCCAACCGGCAGAGGAAGTCATGGTTGGCGGTGCGCCCGAAGTTATCGCTGCCGGTGCGCTCAATGGTGTTGAACGTATTTTTGCTGTCCACTGTGAGCCGAAGTTACGTGTCGGTCACGTTGGCGTTCGAACAGGTGCCATCACCTCTGCAGCCGACACCCTGGAGATTCAGGTGCATGGTCCGGGCGGGCATACCTCTCGTCCGCAGATGACGGCCGATGTTGTCTATGCGCTGGGTAAATTGATTGTAGATTTGCCGGGCTTGCTGTCGCGACGCGTCGATCCTCGTACGGGCACCGTGCTGACGTTCGGCTCCGTTCACTCCGGGTACGCGCACAACGCGATTCCGTCGGAAGGCAGCGTCAGTGGCACCCTGCGCACCGCGGACATCAAGACCTGGCGCGACATCGATCCACTTGTGCGCGAACTGATTGAACAGGTCCTCGCTCCGACCGGCGCCGATTGCACCATCAACTACGAGCGTGGCGTGCCGCCTGTGCTTAACGACGAATACTGCACCGCCCTGATTGCGGAAGCGGTGCGACGAGTGGACGAGAATGCTGTCATTCAGGCCCCACAGTCGTCCGGCGGCGAGGACTTCGGTTGGTATCTCGAGCACGTCCCGGGTGCGATGGCTCGTCTGGGCTGCTGGTCCGGTCGTGGAGACAAGCACGATTTGCACCGAGATGATCTAATCGTGGACGAGCGTTGCCTGGGCGTTGGTGTGAAACTCTTCGCTGGCATCGTCGCACGCTATGAGGATGGCGCGCAGCCAACCATGACTGTCCGTTAGAATATTGGGGCAAAGCGGGGAAAATGCCTCCCGCGGTAGTTACATTGTGATATCCACGGCAACTTTGGAGGATTTGTGGCACAGAGGATCGTAATCATTGGCGGCGGCCCAGCCGGCTACGAAGCAGCGCTGGTTGGCGCCAAGTACGGTGCTGAAGTCACTGTGGTTGAGGATGCCGGTATGGGCGGTTCTTCCGTCCTGTGGGATTGCGTTCCCTCTAAGGCCTTCATCGCGGCGACGGGCGTTCGTACCGATATGCGCCGTGCGGACGAGATGGGTCTTCGCCCGGACTTCTCCCAGCGTAAAATCGACTTCACTGCGGTCAACGAGCGCGTTAAGCGCCTGGCGCAGCAGCAGTCTGACGATGTTCGCGCACAGATGGAGCGCGAGGGCATCAAGATGCTGCAGGGCCGCGGTCGTCTCGATGACCACGACCCGGGCCGTGTAACTCACTACGTCACCGTCGACTTGCTCGAGGGCGGCGAGGTCACTCTTGAAGCCGACCTGGTGCTGGTCTGCACCGGTGCGTCCCCACGTATTCTGCCGGGTGCGATTCCTGATGGTGACCGTATTTTGACCTGGCGTCAGGTTTACGAACTGGAGGAGCTGCCGGAGCACCTCATTGTGGTCGGTTCTGGTGTTACCGGCGCTGAGTTCGTATCCTCTTTCACCGAGTTGGGTGTGAAGGTCACCATGGTCGCTTCGCGTGACCGTATCCTGCCGCACGAGGATGCTGACGCTGCAGATGCCCTGGAGGAGGTCCTGCTGGAGCGCGGTGTGGACGTTGTGAAGAACGCCCGCTGTGATCTTGTCGAACGCACTGAGGACGGCGGCGTTCGCGTCGTCACTTCCGACGGCCGTGAGGTCTTCGGCTCCCACGCGTTGATGACCGTTGGATCGATTCCGAACACTGCGGATATGGGGCTGGACGCAAGTGGTGTGAAAATGACCCCGTCTGGCCACATTCACGTTGACCGTGTTTCCCGCACCAACGTGCCGGGCATCTACGCTGCCGGTGACTGCACCGACTTGTTCCCGCTGGCTTCCGTTGCAGCTATGCAGGGTCGTATTGCGATGTACCACGCCCTCGGTGAAGGTGTTTCGCCAATTCGCCTGCGCACCGTTTCCTCGGCAGTGTTCACCCGCCCGGAGATTGCGACTGTTGGTGTCTCCCAGGCTCAGATTGAGTCCGGTGAGGTCTCCGCTCGTGTTGAGGTTTTCCCGCTGGCAGGTAACCCGCGTGCGAAGATGCGCTCGCTGCGCCACGGCTTCGTCAAGCTGTTCTGCCGTAAGAATTCCGGCATGATTATCGGTGGTGTGGTGGTCGCTCCGACCGCCTCGGAGCTGATTCTGCCAATTGCTGTGTGTGTTTCCAACCAGCTCACCGTCGATGACCTGGCAAGCTCCTTCTCTGTCTACCCGTCGCTGTCTGGCTCGATTACTGAGGCTGCTCGTCAGCTGATGGCACACGACGATTTGGATTAATGCTGGTATCGCGACTGGCAGCATGACCGGCCGCACTCGTAATTAAAACAAGCCGAGCCCCGAAAGTGGGGCTCGGCTTTTTGGTTGTGCAATAAGAACGTACCGATGCGCTTATGCTGTGCTTACTTGCTGGAGAGCTCAGCGTACTTAGCGGTGACTTCCTCCACAGACGGATTCGTGGCGTGCTCGCCATCGGAGTACAGCACAGTCGGCACAACGCGGTTGCCGTCATTGACGGACTCAACCCACTTCGAAAGGTCGTCGTGCTTTTCGACGTCCCAAGCCTCAAACGGAGTGCCGTTTTCCTTCAGGCCAGCAATGAGGTTCTGGCAGAAAGGGCACCAGGCCGCAGCGTAAATGGTCACGTGTTCGGTGGTCTGTGGAGTCTTCACATCAGTCATACTTAGTCCAACGCGCGGACCAAGGCCGATATTCCATTGCGCAATACGTCCGCCGGGCAGTAGCCCCACCTCAGAGCCTTGCTAGGCAGCCTTCCCAGATGCTCTTCGGAGGCTTTCCTTCCGAGGCTTTTAAAGGAAGCTAATCCTCTATGCGCCGCCATGTGCAGAAGCGGTAGCGTAGGCCGGTCGTTGACGTCTGCCACGGGCCATCCTCAATGCGGACCCAGTCGTAGAGGTCGGGAGCCATGACCGGTACCGGGACATTGACATCAGTATCAATGTCGGTGACCACGCATTCGTCGGCAAGCGAAAGTGCATCGCGATAGACACGTCCGCCCCCGATAATCCATGCTGCGGGCTCGTCGGCGACGGCTGCGAGTGCCGCTTCGAGACTGGCTGCGGATTCACCGCCGGGGAAATCGGACACGGAGCGTGAAAGGACGATGTTTCGACGACCCGGGAGTGGACGGAACTTGGGATTCAGCGAGTCCCACGTGCGGCGCCCCATGATGACTGGTGCGCCCATCGTCGTTGTTTTGAAATGCTGGAGATCTTCAGGCAGATGCCAGGGCATAGTCGCGCCGTCGCCGATAATGCCGGCCCGAGACTGCGCCCAAATCATCCCTACAAACGGGGGCCTTGCACTGGTGGAAGCGGTGGACTCGTTCATGTCGACACTCACCTTTCGCTGACTTAGACAGCCACCTGACCGCGAATCAGAGGATGCGGGTCGTAGCCGATGACCTCGATGTCCTCGTAAGCGTAGTCGAAAATGCTGTCGGCCTTCCGAAGCTTCAGCGTGGGATAGGGGCGTGGCTCACGGGAGACCTGCAGTTCGCACTGTTCAATGTGGTTGTCATAGATGTGGCAATCACCACCGGTCCAGATGAACTCACCAACATCCAAGCCCGCCTGCTGCGCCATCATGTGCGTCAACAGTGCATAGGAAGCGATGTTAAATGGCACGCCCAGGAACATGTCCGCGCTGCGCTGGTAGAGCTGGCAGCTGAGCTTGCCATCTGCGACGTAGAACTGGAACAGCAGATGGCATGGCGGCAGCGCCATATTGGAAATCTCGGAGACATTCCAGGCGCTGACGATGTTACGGCGGCTATCCGGGTTGGACTTCAAAGTCTCCAGCGCCTGTGCAATCTGGTCGATGTGGTGCCCATCCGGAGTGGGCCAGGAGCGCCACTGCACGCCATAGACCGGGCCGAGGTCGCCGTTGTCGTCTGCCCACTCATCCCAAATAGTCACTCCGCGGTCCTGGAGCCACCGGACGTTTGAATCGCCGCGGAGGAACCACAGCAGCTCGTACACGATGGACTTCAGGTGCACCTTTTTAGTGGTGATCAGCGGGAAGCCCTCGCTCAGATCAAAGCGCAGTTGGCGGCCGAACACTGAGCGAGTGCCCGTGCCAGTGCGGTCTGATTTCGCTGCTCCGTCAGCGAGAATTTCGCGCAGCAAATCCTCGTACGGAGTCTTAATGCCCTGATGAGGCTGTGTCGTGATGTCAGTGGAGTCGGTCATAGCCGCCCTAACTTACCTACTTCTGCTCTTGATTCTTGAATTCCTTCACCGCTGCCAGAATCTCCTCCGACAGGTCCGGTCGGCAGAACAGCATATCCGGCAGGAAAGTATCGACATTATTGTAGGTCGGCGCGGAGCCGTCTAGGCGGCTGACATGCAAACCGGCGGACTTAGCGACACCAACCGGCGCTGCCGAGTCCCACTCGTACTGACCACCGTCGTGGATGTAGGCGTCGTAGTCACCGAGCAGCACGTGCATTGCCTTCGCGCCAGCGGAGCCCATCTCCACCAGCTCCATGCCCAGCTTGTCAGCGACGTACTTCGCCACAGCCGGTGGGCGAGTACGCGATACGACAATCTTGCCCGCACGCGGCCCCTGCACAGCCTTGGCCTCACCCGTGTGGAAAACCTGGCCGTGATCCGGCAGACCAACAGCAGCGTGGGTCGGCTGACCGTCCTCTACCAGAGCGACATGAACTGCCCAGTCCTGACGGCCCGAAGCAAACTCTCGAGTGCCATCGAGTGGGTCAATGATCCACACACGCTTTGAGTCCAGGCGCTCACGGTTATCCGCGGCTTCCTCCGACAGCAGTCCGTCGTCCGGACGGTGCTGCTCCAGTACGCGGGCAATCCACTCCTGTGCCAGTGCGTCGCCGGCATCTCCCAGAATGCGGCCACGCAGCAGGCCTACGTTGCGGACACCCTTGAGAATTTCACTGGCGCCCACGGCAAGTCGATAGGCAAGAACATCATCTTCAATGTAGGCAGACATGACTTAGATACTATTCACTTTTTCCCAACCCCGCTTTACGACGAGATGCCGCGACTTATTCTCACCGCAGCCAGGTGGCCTCATTGGCTTAGCTCCAGACCTTGCGCAGGTGTTAGTTGAGCCTTGCTAGCTCCAGTTGCCGACTACGCATCCTGACTAGACTTAAGTGGCATGAAGACCTTGCTGAATATCATTTGGCTTTTGTTCGGTGGCCTGTGGCCAATGTCAAGATGATCCCGGTGACCTGCTTCCCATTTGGCAAGGAGATTGTTAAGGGCTATCGCGCTGACGGTTACGCGGTGAAGATTTAGGGGGATACAAATAACAAAAGTCCGCCCGCAGCGAGAAGCCGAGGGCGGGCTGTTAGCTATTTAGGCCAGCTGTCTAAGAGCCGCTAGCGCTTATCTCGGTACCACGTCAGCAGCGCATCGGTGGAAGTATCGCCAGAATCCGGTGCTACTTCACCAGTGACCGCAGGCAGCAGGTCACCGGCCTGCTGCTTGCCCAGCTCCACGCCCCACTGGTCGAAGGAGTTCAGGCCCCAGACAATGCCCTCGACGAAAGTGATGTGCTCGTAGAGTGCAATCAGCGCACCGACAGCGTCCGGGGTCAGTTCCTCGGCCATGATGGTCGTGGTCGGACGGTTACCCGGCATGACCTTGTGCTCTACGAGTTCCTCGGCAACGCCCTCTGCGCGAATTTCTTCTGCGGTCTTACCGAAGGCCAGCACCTTGGTCTGTGCGAAGAAGTTACTCATCAGTAGGTCGTGCATGGAACCTTCGCCAGATGCCGTCGGCAGATCCTGGCGTGGGCGGGCAAAGCCGATGAAGTCAGCCGGAACCAGGCGAGTTCCCTGGTGAAGGAGCTGGAAGAAAGCGTGCTGGCCGTTCGTTCCCGGCTCACCCCAGAAGATTTCTCCGGTGTTGTAGTCCACCCTCTTGCCGTCGGTACGCACGGACTTACCGTTCGATTCCATGGTGAGCTGCTGAAGGTACGCCGGGAAGCGAGAGAGATCCTCGGAGTAGGGCAGCACGGCATGCGACTGAGCGTCGAGGAAGTTCGAGTACCAAACATTCAGCATGCCCATCAGCACCGGCACGTTCTGCTCCAGCGGAGCGTTGAGGAAGTGCTCATCCATTGCGCGGAAGCCCTGCAGGAAGCGCATGAAGTCCATCGGACCAACGACGGCCATGATGGACAGGCCGATGGCGGAGTCGACGGAGTAGCGGCCGCCGACCCAGTCCCAGAAGCCAAACATGTTCTCAGTGTCGATGCCGAATTCGGCGACCTTTTCGGCATTCGTGGAAACGGCAACGAAGTGCTTGGCGACGGCTTCTTCGCTACCCAGCTGCTGGATAAGCCAGCGGCGAGCTGCGTGAGCGTTGGAGAGCGTCTCCTGCGTGGTGAAGGTCTTGGAAGCGACGATAAACAGCGTGGACTCCGGATCGACCTCATCCAGAACTGCCTGCAGATCAGACGGGTCAACGTTAGAGACAAAGCGGGCATCAATGCCGGCAGTGGCGTAGGTGCGCAGCGCCTTGGTCACCATTGCCGGGCCCAAGTCGGAGCCACCGATGCCGATGTTGACCACAGTCTTAATAGTGTGACCCGTGTATCCCAGCCAGTCTCCACTGCGGAGGCTGCGAGCGAAATCGCGCATGCGGCCGAGCACCTCATGCACGTCGGCAGCGACATCCTGGTCACCGACGGTCAGATTTTCCTCTGCTGGCAGGCGCAGCGCGGTGTGCAGCACGGAGCGGTTTTCAGTGGTGTTGATCTTGTCACCGCGGAACATCTTCTCGCGTGCTTCTTCGATGCCAGCTGCACGAGCGAGCTCAACCAGCTCGGCAAAACCGTCGAGGCACATCAAGTTCTTGGAAAGGTCAACGTGGAGAGTGCCCGCATCGAAAGTCAGCTTCTCAGTGCGGCCATCTTCATTGGCGAAAAGCTCACGCAGCGAGGTGGCGCGAACATTGTCCACGCGCTTAGCTAGCTGAGCCCACTGTTCGGTTGCGGTGATATCTACAGTCATTCCTGCTCCCAGGTAATTTTTGACGAAATGCACTTTATACCTCCCCAGACTAGTTACGTTTTGGCGCTCTCGCCGGGCGGCAGGATTCGACCAGGCGTGACCGCAATCTGCCAGCAACTCGATTCCGCGGTGCCTATGCTTCGCCTATGCACCGACCATCCGTCGACTATCCGCCATCTACGAGCCCCTAGCCCGCTTCAGCAAAGGCACCTACCCTGGAAAATATGACTGATTTCACCCCTGATTACGACAACATCCTCAAAGACGTCCCCACAGGCCTTCTCCTCGGCGGCGAGTTCCGTCCCGCGTCGAATGGCGAGACCTTCGATGTCATTAATCCCGCCACCGATAAACCGCTGGTCAAGGTCGCATCTGCCACCGAAGAGGACGCTCAGCGGGCGCTTGACAACGCCGTCGCAGCCCAGAAGGAGTGGAAGGTAACCTCGCCCCGCAAGCGCAGCGAGATTCTGTACCGCGCTTTTGAACTCATCCGTCGGGATGCAGACAAGTTGGCCCAGCTGCAGTCCCTGGAGATGGGCCGTGCGTTGCCGGATTCCAAGGCTGAGGTCGGCTACGGTGGCGAGTTTTTTCGTTGGTTCGCTGAGGAGGCCGTGCGTATCTCCGGCGATTACCGAATTTCTCCGAGCGGGACCTCGCGCGTCGCGGTGATTAAGCAGCCGGTCGGCCCGGTTTTGGCTATTACGCCGTGGAATTTCCCACTGGCTATGGGTACTCGCAAGATCGCCCCGGCACTCGCCGCCGGCTGCCCGGTCATTATTAAGCCCGCGTCCAAAACTCCTCTGACCATGCTCTACCTGGGCAAACTGCTTACCGAGGCCGGCGTCCCCGCAGGCGTGATCTCCGTGCTGCCAACAGGACACTCAGCCAACGTTTCGGCCCTCCTTTCCGATGACCGCCTGCGCAAGTTCACTTTCACCGGTTCCACCGAAGTTGGCCAGATGCTCGCCGCGAAGGCCGCGGAAACCTCGATGAAGGTCTCCCTTGAACTCGGCGGAAATGCACCGTTTGTCATTCTCTCTGATGGCGATGTCGATAAGGCTGTGCAGGCAGTCAGTGACGCCAAGCTCCGCAATGGCGGCCAGGTGTGTATCGCCCCGAATCGCTTTATTGTTCATGAATCCAAGAAGGATGCGTTCGTCGAGGGCGTCGTCAAGCGTTTTGCGGAGCTGAAGTTGGGCGAGGGCACCGACCCTGCGACGGACCTTGGGCCACTCGCGCTGCGCGATCAACAGGAAAAGGTTCGTGATCTGGTTGACGATGCGGTCAAGCGCGGTGCGAAGGTCGAGTGCGGCGGCAAGATTCCAGATCTCGGCGGCGCGCTTTCCGACGGCTACTTTTTCGAGCCCACAGTTCTGACCGATGTGCCCGAGGATGCGGATATTGTCCGCGAAGAGATTTTCGGTCCGGTGGTTGCGGTGACGACCTTCACGGACGATGACCGGGCGATTGAGCAGGCAAATGACACCATCTTTGGTTTGGCTGCATATGTGTTCAGTGAGAATCTGACCAAGGCGCTCGGTGCGGCAGAGGCAGTGGAGTCCGGCATGGTTGCGGTCAATAAGGGCTCGCTGTCGGACCCGTCGGCGCCGTTCGGTGGTGTCAAGCAGTCCGGCCTTGGACGTGAGGGCGGCTTCACCGGTATCGATGAGTTCCTAGAGGAAAAGCTGATTTCCCTGGAAGGCTAGCCGGACAGGTAGTTGGCGAGGGTTAGCCCAGGCGACCGCGTCCCATGCGCAGCAGAGCCGATGCGATCGCTGGGCCCTCTGGGCCAAGGGCGTCACGGAACTCGTTGATGATCTGCACCTCTCGGCCGTGCACGAGACGCGTGCCGCCAGATCCCAGGCGGGTTTTGCCGACGGCCTTACTGATTGCGGTGCGGCGTTGAATGGCATCGATAATCAGCCCGTCAAGGCGGTTGATTTCCTTGCGGTACTGTTCGATCTCCGCGGAGCTCAACGGGTCATCGGTGCCGGTGGGGGTGCGGACTTCAAAAGGGGATACTGCCGCAGCCTGTTGGCTGTGCTCAGCGCCGTTGGTGTTGTCGGTGTGTGCGGCGGGAGTGTCCGCAGGGTTTTCGCTCATAGTTCTTATTGTGCCAAAGGATTCGAACAGTCCAATCCGGGGGCTCGGCTACTGTAGTAGCCATCATGGGAAATGAAACTGGAATGTTGTTCGGGTCCTTCAATGCTGACGATGGCCGTCGTGGTGATAGCCATGGTGGTTCGAACCACGGTGAGTCGGGCGGTGCTACGCCTGGCCGTGGTGGGTTCGGCCACTTCGCCGGCGCTGGTAGCAATAGCGCGCCGAGTGGCGCTGCCAGCTTTGGCGGCGGTTTTGGCGGTGGCTTCGAGCCCAGTTTTGATTCAGAGTCGCTGTTAGAGGGGCTTAATCCGCAGCAGCGCCAAGCAGTGGAGCACATTGGCTCACCACTGTTGATTGTGGCTGGAGCGGGTTCGGGAAAGACGTCTGTGCTGACGCGCCGGATTGCATACCTGATTGGCGCGCGTGGGGTCCTGCCAAGTCAAATTTTGGCTATTACTTTTACCAATAAGGCCGCAGCCGAGATGCGCGAGCGTGTGGCTGGTCTGGTTGGTGACCAGGCGCAGCGTATGTGGGTGTCCACGTTCCACTCCATGTGTGTGCGCATCCTGCGCATGCAGCATGCGCTAGTACCGGGGCTTAATTCCAATTTCTCTATTTATGATTCGGACGACTCCCGGCGTTTGCTGTCCATGATTGCTAAGGACATGGACCTGGATGCCAAGAAGTTCACCGGCCGCGTGCTCTCGTCGCGTATCTCCAATCTCAAGAATGAATTGATTGACCCGGAGAAGGCCATCGCGGATGCCTCGACGACGCGCAATCCTTTTGATGACGTCGTTGCACGAGTTTACCTGGAGTACCAGACCAGGCTGCGGGCGGCTAATGCCGTGGACTTTGACGATCTAATCGGTGAGGTCGTTCGGATCTTCACCAATCACCCGCAGGTTGCAGAGTATTACCGTCGCCGCTTCCGGCATGTGTTGGTGGATGAGTACCAGGACACCAACCATGCGCAGTATGTTTTGGTCTCGACGCTCGTCGGCAAACCCGGTGGAGATGTGCCTCCGAGTGAGCTGTGTGTGGTGGGCGATTCGGACCAGTCCATTTATGCCTTCCGTGGTGCGACTATTCGAAATATTGAAGAGTTTGAAAAGGACTATCCCGAGGCCACGTCGATTCTGCTGGAGCAAAACTATCGCTCGACGCAGACGATTCTGTCGGCGGCCAATGCGTTGATTGCGCGGAATGAGAATCGCCGGGAGAAGAAGCTGTGGACCGATCTCGGTGAGGGCGGCAAGATCAAGGGCTACGTGGCGGACAATGAGCACGATGAAGCTCGGTTTATCGCTAACGAGATTGAGCAATTGGTCGACTACGGGCCGTACTCGTATTCGGATGTGGCGATTTTCTACCGCACCAATAATTCCTCCCGTGCGCTAGAGGATGTCTTCATTCGTATGGGCGTGCCGTACACGGTGGTTGGTGGCACCAGGTTTTATGAGCGTAAGGAAGTACGCGATATTGTCGCCTACCTGCGCGTTATCGAGAACTTCGACGATGATGTTTCGCTGCGTCGCATTATCAATACGCCGCGCCGCGGAATCGGTGACCGTGCGGTGGCGCATGTGTCTCTCTATGCCGAGGACGAGAGATGCTCGTTCGGCACGGCGCTACGTGCCGTAGCGGAGGGCAAGGTTCCGGCGGTGGCGGCGCGGAGTCGAAACGCGATGGCGGCGTTCGTCGAGATGATTGATGGCTTGGCGGCGGATATGGCATCCGGTGAGCTGGCCGATATCGGTGATCTGGTCAACGCGATTATTGATCGCAGTGGGTACAAGTCGGAGCTCGAGCGCTCCAATGATCCGCAAGATGCCACGCGACTGGACAACCTCAATGAGCTCGTCAGCGTTGCGCGGGAGTTCTCTGCAGAGGCGCGGATGATGGCGTCGGTGGATATTAGCGCTGATGTAAATGAAGGCTCTGGCGCTGCAACTGATGCTGAAAGCGGTGCTGATACTAGTGGCGAGTCCGAGGTGGAATCTGGAATCGCGAATGACCTCGCGCGTGATTTCACGGCCGACTTCGACAACGATGGGGAAGCGGAGCCGGGAAGTCTGCAGGCATTCCTCGAGCGAGTTTCTCTGGTCGCGGATGCGGACCAGATTCCGGATGATGACACCGGTGTAGTGACGTTGATGACGCTACATACGGCCAAGGGCCTGGAGTTTCCGGTGGTATTTCTCATTGGTTGGGAAGACGGACTGTTCCCGCACCTGCGCGCCCTAGGCGATCCGAAGGAGCTGGCCGAAGAGCGACGTCTGGCCTATGTGGGTATTACCCGAGCTCGCAAGCAGCTGTATCTCACGCGCGCTGTGACTCGGTCCTCGTGGGGTTCGCCGCAGAATAATCCGCCCTCACGTTTTCTGGGGGAAGTCCCAAGCGACCTGATTGATTGGCTGCGCGAGGCTCCGGCTCGAAGCTGGGGCTCCGGTTCTGGTGGTTTCGGCTCTGGAGGCTACGGCGCAGGCAGCGCGTTTGGTCGTGGCCATGGTGCCTCGTCGGGCTTCGGTTCCAGCTCGGGCTTCGGCTCTGGTGGATCCTCTAACTCTGGTGCGTCATCCCGAAAGAAGAATCAGGTCTTGCACCTAGAGCCCGGTGACAAGGTTGTTCACGACAAGTACGGCTTAGGCACTGTGCTTGAGGTCCAAGGGGCCGCGCCCCGGGCAACTGCGATGATTGACTTTGGATCCGCAGGTAAGGTCCGCATGATGCTTATCGGCGGCGTGCCCATGGAGAAGTTGTAAAAGAACAACCACCGCCCGATTGGCCGTCCCTACCTGCGGCCGTGCACGTGCCACTATCGCGTGGAGGCTACTTAGGCTTCTTCGCCGTCACCCAGCAGTTGATGGTGGCATCTTGCACTTCGGTGCCGTTGGCATCGGTCAGCACGATGTGGACGGGAAAATCTACCCCGCCAGTCTCCGGTGTGATGGTGGAGAAGTCCGGCAACTCAGCCTTGGCCACAGCCGTCAGGCCACCAACGGAGATGCGCTTGTAGTTCGTCGTCATGCCCTTTGGAACCCAGCGATGCGTTGTCGGTACGCTGGCCTCACAGAGCATGCCCATCGCGAATTCAGCGAGGTTACACGCAGCAATCGCATGCACGGACTTAATGTGATTACGCACGCCCCACCAAGCGGGCATGCGCGCTACCGCCAGTCCAGGCTGCATCGTCTCTAGCTTGGGGCAGATTGTGCGGAAATATGGCGCCGTCAATGCGGCGGTTAAGGAAAATAGACGCTTGCCGACGACCGGAGTCGCAGCCAACTTCTTCCACATGCGGAATGTTTGAGTCTCTGCCATGTGTCAAGGGTAAAGCCCCAGTGCCGGCGGCGATGCCGGTTTCTGAAAAATTGATTAGACGAGGCTTTCAGCCACGGTCAAACAGGGGGCCGGTGCACAAGTAGGGCCTTCGTAGAGCGGCCAGGCCTGCTCGTGCCTGTGCCGATACCTGATTAGTTCAGGCTCAGACCACGCTGGATGAACCAGGTCACCGGGTCGACCGGGGTGGTGCCATCCGGGTGAATCTCGAAGTGGAGGTGCGTACCGGTGGAGAAGCCGCGGTTACCCATACCGGCGATGACCTGGCCAGCTCGGACAGCTTCGCCGACAGCGACGTAGATGGACTCAATATGGCCGTAGACGGAAACAGAGCCGTCGTCATGGCGAACGCGGATCCACTGACCGTAGCCCTGAGCCGGGCCTGCATCGATAACAGTGCCGTCCATGACGGACATGATTGGGGTGTTGGTGACGTTAGCCAGGTCGACGCCGTAGTGGAAGGTTCCCCAGCGTGGACCGAACGGTGAGGTCAGCAGTCCCACAGTCGGGATGGAGAGCTTCGGAGCGCGGGCAGCCTGGTCGCGAGCAACGCGCTCCTGGTTGTACTGCAACGCCGTAGCGAGGTGGTCGCTGAGGTTAGTGCTCGGATTGAAGGAGCTGGAGGCCAGCACCATCGGAGCATTGTTCTTCGGCTGAGCAGCGCGGGTCTGAGTCGAAGCTGAGTTCTCCGGAGCCTTATTCTCGGTCTCAGCTGCGTGGGCGACCGCGTTGGAAGAAGCAATCGTCGATGCGGACAGTGCGACCAGTGCTGCGCGAGAAGTTGCGGAAACCTCTACCTTGCGGTGCTTTCCGCCTCCGCGACGAGCATTGAAAAACGTCACTTCAATCTCCCTGCCAACGAAACTCTTTGTAACCCAACTGTTATCTAACTTCTGCGATAATAACGGTTCGATATAGGGCAAGCAACTCATATTTAGAGAACTTGTTCACTAATTTGTCAGTTTCAGTTCAATAGAGCCGTGCTGCGACCGTGGGGCTGTTGTCTTGTATCACGGATCCGGTGAAGCGCAACCGGTGTGTTGCCAGGGGATTTATGGCGGATGCCCCTTAATCGAGGGGGTGGGTAGGGAGGTCGGCAAGTAGTTTCCGGGTGAACTAAGGGTGTGGTAGCGGGGGTGACAAAAGGTAACCCATCGACGTTGACAAATGGAAACCAACGGCGAAGCCACTTTGGGGGGGACAGCGGAGGAGGTCGGACTCAACGGATACCGTCCGTCCTGGGATCCGTACCTTCAAATTAGACTCTGCAATGCCTAAACAAAGAGGCGTTGTATGTATGGCACTATATGGCCATGGCTGTGACGCACCCTTGCGTGGCACCCTATCTATATAGGTGGGCAATCAGCTGTCAATGATTAGACGCGGGAAGGACGATGTCACTGTGAAAGGCGCGGATTCGCGGAGAGGTTCCTCCGGTAGCGATCGAAATCGGCGAAGCCGCACCGGTGCCGGTGGCAGCGGCGGTGGTTCCCGTAGCGTCCGCAGTGAGCACAGTGAGCGCACTGCCCGCGCATGGCAGAACACGCAGGCCGGCCGGACTGGCGGTGCGCGCAGCGTCGGTGCCGACAGCAATCGAGGCGCCACGACGAAGATGAAAGCGGGGGGCTCCGGAACGTCGTCACGCAAGGGGCGTCCCTCGGGGGTCCGTCGTTTCATTAACTCTCCCCGTGTGCGCCGGTTTGGGCTGTCTGTTGCCGGTTCTTACGGCGTCGTATTGCTGTTCATCATCTCGGTAGCTCTGATTGGCGTCATCGTCAGCGGCGCTGGAATGTCTCCGCTTCCAGCGAGTATCGCGTCGCTGTGGATGATGTTTAACCTTGCCCCGTTCCGCTTTAACGGCACGACGCTGGGGCTCACGCCGGCGCTACCCGCAGTGCTGACGGTGGCATTCATCGCTTGGCGGGTGCGCCGCGAGGTCGCTGACCGCATCAGCATCAAGGACGTGCGCGCGTTGGTCGGCGCGTATCTGGGCACGCCCATTGTTCTCACCATCATCGCGTGGCTCATGCTTTACGACGCGTCGAAGGTGTTTCCCCGCGTTCAGACCCCCAGTTTCGGTCTGGCGATTGCGGCTGCGCTGCTCGTAAATCTCGTGGCCTTGGTGCTGGGAATGGGGCAGCGGTTGCTGCGTGCACTACTGCTGCGCCGGAAGTTGCCGGAATGGTTGCTCGGGTCTGCGCGACTGGCGGTCAGCTACGTGGCATGGCTGTGGCTGGTCGGTGTTGCGGTGACACTCGTTTCGCTGATTTGGCATCGAGAGTTGCTGGCAGAGACATTTGCAATCACGGATACCGCCGGTGAAAGTGTTGCGGTCAGCGGTCTCTCGCTGCTTTACCTGCCGAATGTAGCCTTCGGTGCTGTCGGTGTGCTGGTAGGTGGAAAATCGACCTTCGGGCCTGCGGAGGCTGGACTATTCGCAGTGCACCCGGCTCAGCTGCCACCCCTGCCGATTTTGGCTGCCATGCCTCAGTCGCTGGCGCACTGGGCTTTCGGAGTGCTGATTGTGCTACCGCCAGCCGTCGCAGCTTGGCGCGTCGTGGCATTCCTGAAGAAATCTGCACCGAAGCAGCCCTACCTGGTCGTCGTTCTCGCTGCCGTGTGGTCAATCATGTTCCTCATGGGGCTGGCTTGGCTGCTCGGCGGTGAGGTTGGCATCTTTGGGTGGGCCGGTGCCTCCTGGTGGCTGACTGGACTGCTCGGCTCGATGTGGCTGGTTGTTCCGGGGGCCATCGTGGTTGTTGCGATGACCGGTGTGCCGTCACTTGGTAGGGACAAGGGAGTCTCGGAAGTGGCCGCAGAAAAGTTCCCGCCGAAGCCTGCGGGAGATGGAAACGGTCATGCTGAGGCTGAGGATGCCGGCGACGCCGATAAGTCCGACAATGACGGGGACAGCTCGGAGGAGTCAGAGGAGTCGGAGGAGATTGTCGACGGGGAAGTCGTAGCGACCTCCGAAGATGAAGTCGAGTCCGACACAGAGGAGGAATCAGAGTCCGGTGCTGAGTCTGAAGATGCTTCAGAAGACGCTGAGGAATCGGACGACTCTGAAGAGGATTCGGAAAGCGCCGCAGGCGGAGGAGAGTCGAGCGAAGTAGATGCGACCGATGAGGGTGAATCCGATGAGGACACCGAAGACTCGGAGGAGGGCGGCGACGGGGAACCGTCGTCAAGCCAAAAGAGCTAAGCCAACTTAGGGGGAGCGGAATTTGGGGTCTCTGTCGGGCTGGGTAAGCTAAACGCCGTGACTGAAGCACAGCCCGTCGCAGAAATTTCGCACAATAATTCCTCCAGCAAGCAGCTCCGCATCGTAGTCCTGGCCTCTGGCCTGGGCTCCCTTTTGCAGTCGATGCTGGAACTGCTGGACGCTGAAAAAGTTCAGATTGTCGCGGTTGGTTCGGACAAGGATTGTCCGGCGCTGGAGAGGGCTCAAAACCTCAATATCCCAACTTTTCGGGTGCCTTTCGATGCTGAGGCAAAGAAGGACCGAGAAGGTTGGGATATTCGTGTTTTAGAGGCCGTGAACAGTTTTTCGCCGGATATCGTTGTCTCGGCGGGTTTCATGCGCATTCTGGGGCCATCATTTGTGGAGGCCTACAGCAATCGCATCATTAATACGCACCCTGCGCTGCTGCCGTCCTTCCCAGGGGCGCGTGCGGTACCGGATGCACTTGACTACGGGGTGAAGGTCACCGGCACGACCGTGCATATTGTTGATAATGGAGTGGACACCGGGCCGATTCTGGCGCAGCAGCCAGTGGCCGTCGAGGACGACGACACGGTGGAGACCCTGCACGAACGAATCAAGGTTGTCGAACGCCGACTCCTGGTTGATGTATTGCACTCGATTGCCGATCACGGAATTGAGCGTGACGGACGAAAGGCTTATCTGAAATGACCAACGACAACACGCAGCGTAAACCGATCAAGCGCGCTCTGATTAGCGTCTACGACAAGACTGGGCTCGAGGAGCTGGCTCGCGACCTGCACGAGGCTGGCGTGGAAATCGTTTCCACCGGTTCCACGGCTGGCAAGATTGCTGCAGCTGGCGTGCCTGTGACCCCGGTTGAGGATCTCACTGGTTTCCCGGAGTGTCTCGAGGGCCGTGTGAAGACGCTGCACCCGCGTGTTCACGCCGGTATTCTGGCTGATACTCGCAAGGAAGACCACCTGGCTCAGCTGAAGGAGCTCGGTGTGGAGGCTTTCCAGCTCGTTGTCGTTAATCTGTACCCGTTCCGGGAGACCGTTGCCTCGGGCGCTTCCTACGACGAGTGCGTGGAGCAGATCGACATTGGAGGCCCGTCGATGGTTCGCGCTGCGGCGAAGAACCATCCGTCGGTCGCCATCGTCGTCGACCCGGCTCGTTACGGCGATGTCGCTACCGCCGTGAAGGAAGGCGGCTTCACCCTCGAGCAGCGCCGTGAGTTCGCTCGCGACGCTTTCCTGCACACCGCTGATTACGACGCAGCTGTGTCCAACTGGTTTGTTGAGCAGCTCGGTAGCGCTGAGGGATCCACGCCGACCCCGCTGCGCTACGGCGAGAACTCTCACCAGTCGGCAACTCTGACCCGCATTGGTACCAAGGGGCTGGCAAACGCCAAGCAGCTGAACGGCAAGGAGATGTCGTACAACAACTACCAGGATGCCGACGCCGCATGGCGTGCCGCCTGGGATCACGAGCGTCCGTGTGTGGCAATCATCAAGCACGCTAACCCGTGCGGCATCGCAGTCTCGGATGAGTCCATCGCCGCAGCTCACCGCGCAGCTCACGCATGTGACTCGATGTCCGCATTCGGCGGTGTCATCGCCGTCAACCGCGAGGTCTCCGTTGAGATGGCCGAACAGGTCAAGGACATCTTCACCGAGGTCATCGTCGCTCCGTCCTACGAAGACGGTGCCGTTGAGGTACTGAAGGCCAAGAAGAATCTGCGTATTCTCGTCGCCGAGTACGAAGCACCGACCACCGAGAACAAGTTCATCTCGGGTGGTCTGCTTACCCAGGATCCGGATACTTACCAGGCAGAGGGAGATAAGCCGGAGAACTGGGAGCTGGCCACCGGCGAGGCATTGAATGCTGAAGAGCTGGCTGAGCTCGAGTTTGCATGGCGCTCCGTCCGCGCTGTGAAGTCCAACGCCATCCTGCTGTCCAAGAACAACGCCACCGTCGGCGTCGGCATGGGCCAGGTCAACCGCGTGGACTCCGCAAAGCTCGCCGTTGAGCGCGCAAATACGCTTGCCGACGGAGAAAACCGTACCCAGGGGGCCTACGCTGCGTCCGATGCCTTCTTCCCGTTCGCTGACGGTCTGCAGGTCCTGATTGATGCCGGTGTGAAGGCAGTTGTCCAGCCAGGTGGCTCCATCCGTGACGAAGAGGTCATCGCTGCTGCCAAGGAAGCTGGCATCACTATGTACATGACAGGTACTCGCCACTTCTTCCACTAATTCCTTGCTGGATTAGGGGCTAACCGCCGCGGTGCTAACTATCACCTCGGCGGTTTTTCTCTACCCGGACGTGTGGGGACCTGTGGGCGAGGATGTGTGTCTGTTGTCGAGCCGTGGTCTATGTGAACACACGCTGAGGGCGGGCGCTGGTGGTAATTATGCAGACGAAATGGCTCCAATGCGTTTAACATAAGGGCTTATGTCACGTAGAACCGAAGCGCGACGGCGTCGAGAAGCAGAGATTCTCTCCGCTGCTGCTGCGATCCTGGCCGACCGAGGGTTTCATCAGACTCGGTTGGAGGATGTTGGCTCCGCTGTTGGCATTTCTGGCCCAGCTCTTTACCGCTACTTCAGCGGCAAGGAAGAGCTGTTGGCGCAGATCCTCATCGATATTTCTATCCGACTTGTCGATGGTGCGCGAGCAGTTCTCGATCGAGCAAAGAGCAATGATTGGGGTCCAGAGGAGACTCTTCGGGGCCTCCTTGCGCATCACGTGCATTTTGCAGTCACGGAGCCCGATCGCATTCGTGTCCAAGAACGCGAAGGCGGAAATCTAGCGCCAGAGCAGAGCGCAAAAGTGCGTTCCTTGCAGCGTCTTTACATGGTCTTATGGGTGGACGCTCTGCGTGAACTACAGCCCGAACTCACCTCCGACGAGGCGCAGCTTAAAGTCCAGCTCACCGCTGGGTTGATTAACTCTTCCAGACATGTGCTCAAATGGGCGGGTCCCGAGGCGACAAGGGATAATGCCTTTGAGATGGCCCTTGCTGCGCTGGGCATTAACAACCAATAATCCGTATTTATTCTTGTGCCGTCTGGCCTCACTGTGCTCAGCAGTGTGAGGTCAGGCGGTTTTATTGTGTGGAGCGGTCGGTCTTATCCAAGTGAATTTACCCCCGAAACAGATTTCTAGGACAAACTTAAATCTCTATTGGAAACATGTTGTGACCTCAGGGAGGGGTGTGTACTTCAAGCTGTCTGAAAGGCATCCGGGGGTAAAAGTATGACCTAGGAAACAAAACTTGTTGTGAAGTGACTGTGGTCACATTAACCTTTCCGTCAAGAAAGTTAATAGTCATTAACGGAAAGTATTTCGCCCATGACTCACGCCCCAGCATTGACCAACCGACAGCGCCACGAAGAGCTCGTCGCAGAGCTCAAAGAGTTGCTCAGCACGACAGCACGCGGTGGTTCCGAACGTGCCCGTGCTCGCCATATTTCCCGCGGTAAGCTGCTGCCACGTCAGCGCATCAACCAACTGCTTGACCCCGGCAGCCCTTTCCTTGAGGTCGCACCTCTAGCGGCCCACGAAATGTATGGCGGCAAGGTTCCGGCTGCTGGCGTCATCGCCGGCATTGGCATCATCGAAGGTCGTCGCTGCCTGGTTGTAGCCAATGACGCAACCGTTTCCGGCGGAACGTACTACCCGTTGACTGTCAAGAAGCACCTGCGCGCACAGGAGATTGCCAGCCTTAACCACTTGCCGTGCATTTACCTGGTCGACTCCGGCGGGGCCATGCTTCTCAACCAGGATGAAGTTTTCCCTGATCGCGATCATTTCGGTCGCATTTTCTACAACCAGGCCAACCTCTCCGCTCGCGGGATTCCGCAGATTGCCGCCGTGATGGGATCCTGTACCGCCGGGGGCGCATACGTGCCGGCGATGAGCGATGAAGCGGTCATTGTGAAAAACCAGGGCACCATCTTCCTGGCAGGCCCACCACTGGTTAAGGCTGCAACTGGTGAAGATGTCACACCAGAGGAACTCGGTGGCGGCGAACTGCACTCCAAGACCTCCGGCGTTACTGACCATCTCGCAGTTAACGATGCCGACGCACTGCGTCGTGTCCGCGATATCGTCGCAACGCTCCCCAAGGACCCGGAAGTTCCGTGGGACACAGAGCCCACCGTCGCGCCGACTCGCAACCAGACCGATCTTTACGATGTCGTCCCCGTCGATGCCAAAGTGCCTTACGACGTTCACGAGGTCATTGAAATTATTGTGGATGGAGGCCAATACCAGGAGTTCAAGGCCGAATTTGGTACGACCCTGGTCACTACTTTTGCCCGCATTCACGGGCACCGCGTCGGCATTATCGCCAACAACGGCATTCTCTTCGCGGAATCTGCACAGAAGGGCGCGCACTTCATCGAGCTGTGTGATCAGCGCGGCATCCCACTGGTATTCCTGCAGAACACCACGGGCTTCATGGTTGGTCGCGAATACGAGGCCGGCGGTATCGCAAAGCACGGCGCCAAGATGGTCAACGCCGTGGCTACCACCCGCGTGCCCAAGTTCACCGTAGTCATCGGCGGTGCCTTCGGCGCCGGCAACTACTCCATGTGCGGTCGCGCATATTCGCCGCGCTTCCTCTGGATGTGGCCGAATGCTCGCATTTCCGTCATGGGCGGTCCACAGGCGGCGATGACGCTGTCGACGGTTCGTCGCAACCAGATTGAACGCTCAGGTGAGAGCTGGTCGCAGGAAGACCAGGAGGAGTTTGAAGCTCCGATCCGCGAGCAGTTTGAGCGCCAGTCGCACTGCTATTACTCATCGGCTCGCCTGTGGGATGACGGTGTCATCGATCCCGCAGATACCCGCCGAATTCTTGGCATGGCCCTCGATGTGGCAAGTGGCGCGCCCCTGGATGAACAGGGCTTCGGCATCTTCCGCATGTAGTAACCAGCTAAAAACTCTCGACACCGCATTTTCTGGAAAGGAAACACAGGGCACATGACAGCGCACAACACGCAGCCCCACGCAGCTGGCGGCAGCCTGAGTACCGTATTGGTCGCAAACCGCGGGGAGATTGCCTGCCGCATTATTCGAACCCTTCGTGACAACGGAATTCGCTCCGTCGCGGTTTACTCGGATGCCGATGCCGACGCCCCTCACGTCCGCATGGCGGATATGGCCATCCACATTGGCCCATCTCCGGCACGCGAGTCCTATCTGGTTATCGACAAGATTATCGATGCCGCTCGCCGCTGCGACGCAGACGGAATCCACCCCGGTTACGGCTTTCTGTCTGAAAACGCAGACTTCGCGACCGCCTGTGAGGAAGCAGGTATTGAATTCATTGGCCCACCGGCCAGCGCCATCAACATCATGGGTGACAAAATCTCCGCCCGCGCTGCCGTCGAAGCCCGCGATGTTCCCACCGTGCCGGGTCTTTCTCGCCCCGGGCTTAGCGACGAGGACCTCATTGAGGCAGCCCCATCGATTGGCTTTCCTGTACTGATTAAGCCGTCGGCAGGCGGTGGTGGCAAGGGGATGCACCGCGTGGAAAATGCTGCTGACCTGCCGGCGGCACTCGCAACAGCTCGTCGTGAAGCGGCGGGTGCCTTCGGCGATGACTCCCTGTTCATCGAGCACTTCGTCGACACCCCGCGGCATATCGAGGTGCAGATTCTCGCAGATAAACACGGCAATGTAATCCACTTGGGCGAGCGTGAGTGCTCGCTGCAGCGACGCCATCAGAAGGTCATCGAGGAAGCGCCGAGCCCTCTGCTGGATGAGGAAACGCGCAGCGCAATTGGTGAAGCGGCCTGTGACGCGGCACGCTCGGTTGGCTACGTCGGCGCGGGCACGGTGGAGTTCATTGTGCCGGCGAAGGACCCGTCGTCGTTCTTCTTCATGGAGATGAATACGCGCCTGCAGGTTGAGCACCCCGTGACTGAGCAGGTCACCGGCCTGGATCTGGTGGCGCTGCAGGTTGACATTGCCTCGGGACGCCCACTGCCGGTTGCTCAGGAAGATGTAACTCTTACCGGTCACTCGATTGAAGCTCGCGTGTATGCCGAAGACCCGGCGGCGGGTTTCCTGCCCACCGGTGGCACGGTCACACGTGTCGTCGAGCCGAGCGGGGTGGGAATCCGGGTGGATTCCGGCATTGTCGACGGTTCCGAGGTCTCATCTCTCTATGATCCGATGTTGATGAAGATCATCTCCTACGGTGAAAACCGTGAGCAGGCGCTCGAGCGGCTGGACAAGGCGCTGGGGGACACCGTTGTCGCAGGTGTCGGAGTCAATATCGATTTTTGTCGCTATCTGCTGAACGTCCCCGAGGTTCGCGCCGGCGATCTTGACACCGGACTGCTCGACCGCGTGGCGGAAGGCTTCGCCACCACCGAAACGCCGGACGATGTGTACCTCGCCGCCGCGATGGACTGGCTGGCTTCTCGCTTTGAAGAGGCCACCGACTCACCGTGGCTCACCCCGGATGGCTGGCGTGCCAGTGCGCCTGCCGCGCAGCGCATTCGCTTCGGGGCAGGGGAGAACTCGCGTCTGATCTCGATTGTGGGCACCCCGTCGAGTACCGACGTCGTTGTCGGTGACGTAGTCGCAGGTCTGTCGGCCGAAGCGGAGAACGAAGATATCGACGTTCCAGAACCGCGAAATTACAAAGTTTCGGTCTATCGCGACGGGGAACATCTGCGCATCGTCCGCGACGGAGTTGCACAGCACTTCCTGGTCGAAACCATCGACAACGCTGGGTCAGCGAACCACGAAGAATACGTCGTCGCCGGTGCCCACGGCACCTGGGTATTGCCCCGCACCGAGGTAGTCACCACCGGCGCCGAAGCCGATGCCGGTGGCTCAGGAGTTATCCAAGCTCCGATGCCCGGCGCGATTATCGCGCTGGCGGTGGAGGAGGGAACCCGCGTCGAAGTTGGTGACGCTCTGTTGGTCATGGAGGCCATGAAGATGGAGCACACTCTCACCGCCGAAATTGCAGGTGAGGTTAGCTTCACCGTCGCGCCGGGCGATCAGGTCACCGGTGACCAGCAGCTGGCCGTCATCACCGTAGCCGAAGCCGAGGAATAAAAACCCACACAAAACGCACCAATCAGGTCCCACACCTACAAAATCTTTAAGGAGCACTCATCATGTCCGAAAGCACCAAGATTGCAACCGCCATCCTCGACGACGAATACGTGGAACTGCAGAAAGTAGTTCGCGAATTTGCCAATGAAGTTGTCGATCCGGTTTCTGCCGAGCATGACCGCAACCACACCTTCCCGTACGAGATTGTCTCGCAGATGGGAGAAATGGGCCTGTTCGGTCTGCCATTCCCCGAGGAAGTCGGTGGCATGGGCGGTGACTACCTGTCCTTCGGTATTGCTCTGGAGGAGCTAGCTAAAGTCGATCAGTCGGTCGCTATCACCCTGGAAGCGGGCGTTGGCCTAGGTGCCATGCCAATCTTCCACTTCGGCAATGACAAGCAGAAGGAGACCTACCTGCCCGAGCTGACTGCTGGTAAGAAGCTGGCCGGTTTTGGTCTCACCGAGCCGGATGCAGGTTCCGACGCCGGTGCCACCCGCACGACAGCCCGTGAAGACGGCGATGATTTCGTCATCAACGGTGCCAAGCAGTTCATCACCAACTCCGGTACCGACATCACTTCGCTGGTTACTGTCACCGCAGTCACCGGCCAGAAGGACGATGGAAAGAAGGAGATTTCTACCATCATCGTGCCGAGTGGCACGGAGGGCTTTGTCGCGGAACCGGCTTACGACAAGGTCGGTTGGAATGCCTCCGACACCCACCCACTGACCTTTACCGATGTCCGCGTCCCCCAGGAGAACCTGCTGGGCACCCGTGGTCGCGGCTTCGCTAACTTCCTGTCCATCTTGGCGGAGGGCCGAGTCGCGATTGCAGCTCTTGCCACTGGTGCTGCGCAGGGCTGTGTCGACGAGTCTGTTCGCCACGCAAAGGAACGCCACTCCATGGGCCGAGCGATTGGTGAGTACCAGGCTGTTTCCTTCAAGATCGCACGAATGGAAGCGCGTGCGCATGCCGCACGTATGGCGTGGTACGACGCAGCCGCAAAGATGGCCGCGGGCGCAGATTTCCGTCGTGAAGCGTACATCGCCAAGATGATTGCCTCCGAGGCCGCGATGGACAACGCGCGCGACGCGACACAGATTTTCGGTGGCTACGGATTCATGAACGAGTACCGCGTGGCACGTCACTACCGCGACTCCAAGATTCTGGAGATTGGCGAGGGCACCACCGAAGTTCAGCTCATGCTGATCGCACGCGGATTGGGGCTGTAAAATGGCTGACAACAACGTAACCGAAGTCACCCACGACGTCGTCCAGCGCGGACTGTGGTTCGAAGAGTACGAGGTCGGCGCGCGTTACCTGCACCGACCGGGGCGAACCGTCACTGAAACCGATGACGTCCTGTTCACGACGCTGACCATGAACACCCAGCCACTGCACCTGGATGCGCACTGGTCGAGCCAGCAGCCGGGATTCGGCGGCGAGCGGCTGGTCAACTCCATGTGGACGCTGTCGACGGTTGTCGGGCTGTCCGTCGGGCAGCTGACGCTCGGCACCATCGTCGCCAACCTCGGCTTCACCGAAGTGGCGTTTCCCGCACCGATGTTCCACGGCGACACCCTGTATGCAGAGACCGTCTGTCGTAACAAGCGTCTGTCCAAGTCCCGCCCCAACCAGGGCATTGTCGAGCTCGAGCACATCGGACGCAATCAGGACGGCACCGTCGTCTGCCGCGCCGTCCGGTCCACGCTCGTCCAATGCGCACCGACTTCGCTTGACGACGGCTCCGAGAACGCGGCTTCAGCGGGGAAGTGAGTGGCTCATGTCTACGCATAACTCCTGGCAGCCGCTGGGCCCTGCAATTCTGTTTGCGCCGGCAGACAGGCCGGAACGATTCGCTAAAGCTGCTGACCGTGCCGACATGGTGATTCTGGACCTGGAGGACGGCTGTCGCGCAGAAAACCGTGAGGCCGCCCGCGAGGCTATCGCCTCCTGTGACCTCGACCCGGCCCGCACGATTGTGCGTGTCAATCCACCGGAGGTTGAGGACTACGCAGCGGATATTGACATGCTGCGTGGCACCGCTTTCCGCCAGGTGATGCTGCCCAAGGCTTCATCGGCTCAGCAAGTGGATGAGTTGGTAGCGGCACTGGGGGAGAAGACCCAGGTCATTGCCCTTATTGAAACTCCGCTTGGGGTCATGCGCGCCGAAGAGCTGGCACGGGCCGATGGTGTCGTTGCACTGTTCTGGGGCGCAGAGGACCTGGTGGCGGGATTGGCGGGAACGTCATCACGCTTTAGCGAAGCAGAGGCTGCACTCGTGCCGGGCCGTATCCATGCGGGTAGCTACCGCAGTGTGGCGGTACATACCCGCAGCCACGTTCACCTGGCTGCAGCGGCGCACGGTAAGGCCAGTCTGGATTCCATCTACGTCAATATCTCCGACGCGAATGGGCTAGCTGCGGAGGCCGCAGATGCCGCTGCGTTGGGATTTGCCGCCACCGTCTGTATCCACCCCGGTCAGGTCCCGACAATCCGCCAGGCTTACCGCCCCAGCGACGAGGAGATTGACTGGGCGCGTCGGCTCTTGGCGGAAGCGGAAGAGAACACCGGCGCCTTCAGCTTTGGCGGCCAGATGGTGGATGCGCCGCTCTTCCGTCAAGCAGAAGCCATTGCTCGGCGAGCTGCCGTAACCGGTTAGTCCCACGGCCGGTAACGACCACTGATTTATCCCCCTAAAGAACACATTTTCCTCTCACACACTCCGCACTCTGCGGAGTCACTTAAACCAAGGAGAACTCCCCATGACCGCGACATTGAAGAACCACGCAGAACAGCGCACTGCTGATCCTTCGAAGCTGCCGGAGGGCTTCACCACTGTGCCGGCGCCATACGGCAAGGATGTTGTCGATGCCGATGGCAACAAGATGAGCCACGTGTTCGGCGCCGGTGTCGAGCAAGGTGCCGCTCCACTTCGCGATGAGACCCTCGGTGAGAACCTGCGTGCGATTGTGGAGAAATTCCCTTCCCGCGACGCCGTCGTTGACGTCTACGCGGATGTCTCCTTTACCTTTGAGCGTTTCTACAACCGAGTTTTGCGCCTGGCCAGCGCTTTCATCCGGGAGGGCTACCGTCCAGGAGACCGCATCGGCATTTGGTCTACCAACCGATGGGAGTGGACCGTGGTGCAGTACGCCTGCCACCACATCGGCTTGGTGCTGGTCAACATCAACCCGGCTTACCGCCAGCACGAGCTGAACTACGTGCTGGAAAAGGCAGGTGTGCGTATGGTGTTTGCCGCTCGCCGCTACAAGGACTCCGATTACCGAACCATGCTGATCGAGGCCTCCAAGCAGCGCGGTGTGCGCCTGGACAAGGTCATCTACTTCGGTTCGTCCGAATGGTACGAGCACATGCACAGCGAGATCGACGACCTGAGCGAGTACACCTCCCAGCTGAAACCGGATGATCCAATCAACATCCAGTTCACCTCGGGCACGACAGGCTTTCCCAAGGGCGCTACGCTAACGCACCGCAACCTGCTGAACAATGGATACTTCATCGGTGAGCTGTTGGGCTACACCGAGACCGACCGCATCTGTGTGCCGGTGCCGTTCTTCCACACCTTCGGCATGGTGATTGGCACCTTCGCCGCCTTCACCCACGGTGCCGCTATTGTCATCCCGGCCCCGTCGTTTAAGGCGCGTGAAACACTCAAGGCTGTGCACTCGGCCAAGGCCACCAGCCTCTACGGCGTGCCGACGATGTTCATCAATGAGCTTGAAGAAGCTCATGATCAGGAGGAATACGGATCCCCTTACGACCTGTCGCTGCTGCGCACAGGTGTGATGGCAGGTACCTCGTGCCCGTCGAAGACCATGCGTGATGTGATGGACAAACTCAATATGCACGAGATTGCCATCTGTTACGGCATGACGGAGACCTCGCCGGTGTCCTTCCAGACCCGCGCGGATTCTCCGCTGGAAAAGCGCGTCAACACCGTCGGCCAAATCATGCCGCACTTGGAAGCCCGCATCATTTGTGAAGAAACGGGTGAGACGCTGCCGCGAGGCGAACAGGGCGAGGTTGTCGTTCGCGGATACTCCGTTATGAAGGAGTACTGGGAACACCCGGAAAAAACCGCCGAGGCCATCGACGCCGACGGCTGGATGCACACCGGCGACTTGGGTGTGCTTGACGACGAGGGCTACCTGTCCATCACCGGACGTATTAAGGACATGCTCATCCGTGGCGGTGAGAACATCTACCCGCGCGAAATTGAAGAGTTCCTGTTCACCCACCCGGCTGTCGTCGATGCGCAGGTCATCGGTGTGCCGGATGACAAGTACGGCGAAGAGATCATGGCATGGGTAATTCTGCACGACGATGTGGAAGACCTCACCGCTGACGATGTGGCGGCCTTTGCCCACGGCAAGCTGTCGCGTCACAAGATTCCGCGCTACGTCCACGTCGTCGAAGAGTTCCCGATGACCGCGTCGGGCAAGGTCCGCAAGGTCGAGATGCGTGAGATGGCTCCGCGAATCCTGGGCTGGGTGTAGAACAATGTCAAAAACAACTGATCAGACCGGCCGAGAGCTTGTCGCAGGCCTTGTCACTGATGGAATGACCCTGGCAGTTGGCGGCTTTGGCCTGTGTGGTGTGCCATATACCCTCATCGAAGGCGTGCGCGACTCCGGGGCAAAAGACCTCACCATCGTGTCCAACAACATGGGCATTGACGGTACTGGACTCGGCATTCTGTTGGAGAACAAACAGGTGGCAAAGGTAGTGGCCTCCTACGTCGGCGAGAACAAGGAGTTTGCCCGCCAGTACCTCGAAGGAGAAATCGAGGTGGAGTTCACCCCTCAGGGAACTCTGGCTGAGCGGCTTCGCGCAGGGGGCGCAGGTATTCCCGCGTTCTACACCGCAACCGGCGTCGGCACGCTCGTTGCAGAGGGCAAGCCCCACGCCGACTTCGACGGGCAGACCTACGTGCAGGAGCGTGGCATCGTTGCTGACATTGGCCTGGTGCACGCCTACCACGGCGATATCGAGGGCAACCTTGTCTATCGCCGGACCGCGCAGAACTTCAACCCGCTGTGCGCAGCATCCGGCAGGGTGACCGTTGCGGAGGTGGAGCACTTGCTTGGCCGCGGTGAGATCGACCCGGATCTGGTGATGACTCCGGGTGTGTATATCCAGCACATCGTCCGCGGTGACGGCCGTGAGAAGCTCATTGAAAAGCGCACAACTCGGCCACGCAATACCGATTCCAGCCACGATGCCGGTGACGCGGCAGCAGGGGAGGAGATTTAAATGGCACCTGCGAAGACAATTATGGACAAGGGCTGGAGCCGTGACGAGATGGCACAGCAGGCCGCCGAAGAGCTGCGCGATGGCGACTATGTGAATCTGGGTATCGGCATTCCGACACTGGTGGCAAACCATATTCCCGAAGGTGTGCGTGTTCTGCTGCAGAGTGAAAACGGAATTCTGGGAATGGGCGCCTTCCCATATGAAGGTGAAGAGGACGCCGACCTTATCAATGCGGGCAAGCAGACCGTGACATTGGTGCCGGGCGCGGCAATCTTCGACTCCGCCACCAGCTTCGGCATGATTCGCGGCGGTGCTGTGAAAATGGCCGTGTTGGGTGCAATGGAGGTTAGCCAGTGCGGTGGCCTGGCCAACTGGATGATTCCAGGAAAGATGGTCAAGGGCATGGGCGGCGCGATGGACTTAGTCGCTGGTACCCCTCGAGTGGTGGTTTTGACCGATCACGTTTCCAAAGATGGCAAACCAAAATTGGTAAAAGCCTGCGAACTGCCCCTCACAGGTGCAAAAGTAGTGAAAAGGATTATTAGCAACCTGGGAAGCTTCGATGTCGCTGATGATCACCTGGTGTTACGCAGGCTGGCACCTGGGGTGACGCTAGCCGATATCGAGGCCAACACCGAAGCCGCATACGTGGTTGACCTCGAGAATTAAATACGCAGCAATCATGGTCAGTCCACACTCATCAGATTTGACTTAGGAGAATCCATCCATGAGTAACCTTCCAGCTCCCAGCCCGAATGATGTCGTTATCCTCGCCGGTGCCCGCACCCCGCAGGGCAAGCTGCTCGGCCAGCTGGCACCGCTTACTTCCGTCGAACTCGGCGCACATGCTGTCAAGCACGCTGTCCAGCGTTCCGGCGTTGCCCCGGAAGAGGTTCAGCACGTCGTTCTGGGCCAGGTGATTCTCGCAGGCGCTGGCCAGAACCCGGCCCGACAGGTCGCCATTAAGGCAGGTCTGCCATGGAATACGACCGCTGAGATCGTTAACAAAGTCTGCCTCTCGGGCCTAAACGCTGTCATTCACGCTGCTCGCCTGATTCGTCTCGGTGATGCAGACGTTGTTGTTGCAGGTGGTCAGGAGTCCATGACGCACGCTCCGCACGTTGCACGCGGTGTTCGTCAGGGCAAGTCCTTCGGTGCGCTGAAGCTGGAGGACACCTTGGAGCGCGACGGTCTGGTCGACTCCTTCGATGGTGTGTCCATGGGTACGCTTACCGACGGTCCGAACAGCGACCTCGGCATTAGCCGCGAGCAGCAGGACGAAGTTGCGGCCGCTTCTCACCAGCGTGCAGCCAAGGCGCAGGAAGACGGCATTTTCGCGCAGGAAATCGCTCCAATCGAGATTCCGCAGCGCAAGGGTGACCCGGTAGTTGTCGACACCGACCAGGGCATTCGCCCGGAGACCACTGTGGAGACCCTGGCTAAGCTGCGTCCGGTCTTCCTGAAGGAAAACGGCACCATCACTGCCGGTAACTCCTCGCCGATTTCCGACGGTGCCGCAGCAGTTGTGCTGGCATCGCGTGCCTACGCAGAGAAGCACGGCCTGGACTACCTCGCAGTTGTGGGCAAGGCCGGCCAGACCGCAGGTCCGGATAACTCCCTGCACGCTCAGCCGGCGGACTCTTTGAAGGAGGCTCTGCGTCGCGCTGAGTGGGACGCGCAGGAGCTTGACTTCATCGAGATCAACGAGGCATTTGGTGCGGTGGCCGTCAAGTCCCTGCGTGAGCTGGACTACCCGCTGGAAAAGACCAACATCCACGGTGGCGCGATTGCCCTCGGCCACCCGATTGGCTGCTCCGGTGCCCGCCTGACTCTGACCGCTGCAATGGAGCTGAACCGTCGCGGTTCGGGTCGCGCTGGTGTGTCCCTGTGTGGTGGCGGCGGCCAGGGCGACGCGCTGCTGCTGTACCGCGACTAATCGCATAGGTTAAAAACTCAGTAAACCCGCGTTGTGGTTTCCACTCTATGGACCCCACAACGCGGGTTTTGTTGTCTCCTGGGAGAGCCTGCGCGAAGGTGATTCGAGTTTTCAATTAGGTTAGGAGCTATGACAGGCTTTAGCTCCCTCGATGGTGAACAGACCTTCCCTTGGCTTCCCTCTGGCCCGGCGCTACTCTTCGCCCCGGCTGACCGTCCGGAACGTTTCCAGAAAGCTGCTGAACGATCGGACATGGTCATTATTGACCTGGAGGACGGCGCTGCCGTTGACAATCACGAGCAGGCACGTGCGAACATCATCAACAATCCGCTCGACCCGGAGGTGACTATTCTTCGGATTACCGGTCCTGGGACTCCGACCTTCGCGGAGGATGTCGCCTTTGCCCGTACATGTGACTACGACATCGTCATGGTGCCCAAGATTCGAGACTCCATTCCCGCAGAGCTCGAAGGGTTGAAGATCATCGCGATGATTGAAACCCCGCAGGCCATGATTAATATCCAGCAGATTGCCACGCACCAGGACGTTGTGGGGCTGTTCTGGGGTGCCGAAGACCTGACCGCCGAACTCGGTGGGGCGTCCTCGCGTCAGAGTGTGGATGAAAACCCTCGTCGCCACTACCGCGATCCGCAGCGATTGGCTCGTGCACTCGTTCAGGTGCATGCAGCTGCAGCGGGTATTGCCGCCATTGATGCCGTTCATACTGACTTTCGCGATGAGCGCGGCCAGTACCTAGAGGCTCTCGATGCCGTGGGCTGTGGTTTCTTGGCTACGGCCTGCATCCACCCGGCGATGGTGCCGCCGGTGCGCAAGGCATATAAGCCGTCGGAAGCAACGCTCGCCCGCGCCCGGAAGATTGTCGATCACGCAGGTACGCACACTGGCGCCTTCCAGCTCGATGGCGAGATGATTGACGCGCCCGTCGTAAAGCAGGCGGTGGCAGCGCTCGCGCGTGCGGGAATTACGGAGTAACTAGCGGCGGGATTTCGCCAGGTTCTCGGTGACTTTCCGGTCGATGCGGCCGAAGTTGTAGTACGCCGCACAAGCGCCTTCGGGGGAGACCATGCAGGTGCCGATGGGGGTCGCCGGGGTGCAGGCGGTGCCGAAGACCGCGCATTGCCACGGCTTGATGTGGCCGGTGAGCACAGATCCGCATTCGCAGGTCACGGGGTCTGGGATCCGGCGCCCCGGCACCTGGAAACGGCGCTCGGCATCGAATGCTGCGTATTCCTCAGAGATGCCGAGGCCGGAGTTTTCAATCCAGCCGAGGCCGCGCCACTCGAAGATGTCGCGGAGGGAAAAGACGCGGTCCATAAGTTTCTGCGCGGTGGTGTTGCCGGAGGAGCGCACAACGCGCGCGTACTGGTTGTCCACCCGCGACTTACCGGCAGCAACGTCGCCGCTGACGAATTGATCTAGCAGCATGACGACGGCCTGGAGTACATCCAATGGCTCAAAACCGGTGACCGCCACTGGCAGATTGAACTCGCGCGGCAGGAACTCGAAAGCGTCCGTGCCGGTGGTGGTGGCCACGTGGCCTGGGCCGATAAACCCATCAACCTTGGTTTCGCCGCCGTTGACGATGGCGCGCAGCGGCGGCTCGATAAGTACGTGGTTGGAAAACACGGAGAAGTTTTCCACACCCTGCCGGCGTGCGGCCTCAACGGTCACGGCAGTCGACGGGGCGGTGGTCTCGAACCCGACGGCGAAGAAAACGACCTGCTTATCGGGGTTGTCGGTGGCAATTTTCAGCGCGTCGAGAGGCGAGTAGACAAAGCGTACATCGGCGCCGCGCGCACGTGCCTGCATCAGCGACGTTTCGGACCCCGGCACGCGCATCATGTCGCCGAAGGTCGTGAAAATGACGTCTTCCTGCTGTGCCAGCCAGATGGCATCGTCGACGCGCCCCATGGGGATGACACAGACGGGGCAGCCGGGTCCGTGAATCAGCTCGATGTTCTCCGGCAGGAGGTTTTCCAAGCCGTAGCGGTAAATGGTGTGCGTGTGCCCGCCACAGACTTCCATCAGTGCGATGGGCTTTTCCAGCTTGGTGGCCTCGCGTTCAATGCGTGCGAGCAGCTTCTTCGCAGCGGCGGGATCGCGGAATTCGTCAACGTATTTCATGGTGCCGTCCAGCCCCTTAGTTGATCTGTGACGATGAGAAGGATTCCAGCTCATCCTCGTAAGCGTCGCCACCTAGCTGTTTGATTTGCTGGAGCGAGAGCCTGGCCTCTTCCTCGTCGATCTTGCTCATGGCGAAACCGACATGTACGAGAACCCAATCACCGGCGGTGAGGTTCTCGTCAATAAGTAAATCGGTGGAAATCATGCGTGCGACGCCACCAATTTCCACTGTTGCACGGGCAGCATCGTGGACTTCCGTGATGACGGCGGGGACACCAAGACACATACGCTTCTCCTCGTTTGCAATACTTTTCGAGACTACCATCAGGAGCAGCGAGCCTCGTTTTCGAAGGACGAGTGACGCAAGCAGTTTTGTCCGCCAGCAGCTGTGAAGTTAGGGATAGTGAGCATGCAGCCGAAGAATCGTCTGAACACCAACGAAGCCAAGGTAAACACCAATATTGGTCGCGTTCGGGCACGTCCGTTCAGGCTTCTCGACGACTACGTCACCCTGCAACACGGCTCCGGCGGAAAGGCATCCGCAGCTCTGGTTGAACAGGTCTTTTTCGATGCCTATGGCAATGAAATTTTAGGGCAGGGTGGCGACTCCGGGCTCTTCGCTGCCGATGCCGTCGTCAAGGCTGCGACAGCTTCTGCACATGGCGGGGCGCGTTTGGCAATGTCCACTGACTCCTACGTGGTCAATCCCATCGAGTTCCCGGGCGGCAACATCGGCGATTTGGCCGTCAACGGCACGATCAACGATCTGGCGGTAGCCGGAGCCAGGCCGCTGGCGCTGACCGCATCGTTCATCCTGGAAGAGGGGCTGGAGATCGCGACTCTCCGTCGCATCGTGGCGAGTATGCGCACCGCTGCCGATGCCGCAGGGGTGAGCATCGTCGCCGGCGACACCAAGGTTGTGCCGAAGGGCGCAGGTGACCAGGTCTACATCACCACGGCCGGGGTGGGCGTGGTCCGCGGCGACTACGCAGGTGCCGCTACGGAAGGATCTGTCTACACAAACATCGAGGCCGGAGACCGCATCCTCGTCTCCGGTCCAATCGCCGATCACGGCATGGCCGTCATGCTCGCCCGCGGCGACTTGGCTCTGGCCGCGCCTATCGAGACCGATACCCGCGCAGTCAACGGTCTGGTCGAAGCGCTACTTGAAGCTGCACCCGGCACTCGCTGGATGCGCGATGCCACCCGCGGCGGCCTCGGCACGGTCGCCAACGAGCTCGCCCGTGGCACCGGTTTTGGTGTCGTGCTTGACGACGAATCCATTGCAGTCCGTGAAATGACCCGTGGCGCCTGTGACATGCTCGGCATCGATCCGCTCTACGTCGCCAATGAAGGCACCTTCGTCGCCGTTGTCCCGGCTGAGCAATCCGAGGCAGCGCTCAGTGCGCTCCACGCAGCCGGGGCTTCCGAGGCTCGTGATATCGGCTCCATCGAGGACGATCCCGCCGCTTCCGTGGTGCTGGTCACCGGATTCGGTGGCACCCGCATGGTGGACATGTTGGTCGGCGACCCGCTGCCGCGCATCTGCTAGACATCCATGCCGGTTGCCGCCAGCAGGCGACCGGCCACCGCCTGGCCAAGACTCAAGCCGCCATCGCCCGGCGGCACGATTTGATGCTGCAACAGAGTAAAGCCCTCAGCTGCAACTTCGCGCCGTAGCAACTCCATTAACAGCGCATTATTCGCGCAACCCCCGCTGACACCGACAACATCGGTTCCAGCTTCCTCCGCCGCCTGCACCAGTCGCTTGCCGACGACGCCCGCAACCCCACTGTGAAACAAGAATGCGGCCTGCTCAGCGTCAGGCGATGCTGCCGCCTCCGGGATGACGTCCTGGAGGGGCACCGGCTTCGTCTCTGAACTGATCGCTCCGAGCGCTTCCGCATGTGACCTCACGTAGCGAGTCGCCACTGCCTCCAACTCCATGGCCGCTTGCGCCTCGTAGCTGATGGCCGCGCCACCGCGCCAGCGAGGCAGCAGCAGAGCTGCGGCGGCATCGAATATGCGGCCTAGAGACGAAGTTTGCACGGTGCCAATTCCCGTCGCCAGCTGGCTTTTAACCAGCGCTACTTCGTGTTCGTTGGAGAGGTTGCGCAAGAGACGGTCGTCGTCAAGCTCCCACTCGTGCGCGAGACCGAGGGCTAGCCGCCACGGATGCGTGACTGCACGATCGCCGCCTACCAATGGGAAAGAGGGGCAGTGCCAGGTGCGTTCCCAGTTTGCGGAACTGCGACTGAGCGTGAGGATCTCGCCGCCCCAGATGGAACCATCAGTGCCATAGCCAGTGCCGTCGAGGGTAGCGACGACTGCGCGACCGGCACTGGGGGAAAGGAGGCGGTGTTCGGCGAGTAGGGAGAGCGCGTGGGCGAAGTGGTGTTGAACCGAGAGCAGTTCGATGTCGTGCTCGGCAGCGAAGCGTTCGGCGAAGGCGGTAGTGGCGTAGTCCGGGTGAAGGTCGCAGACGACAAAATCCGGGGTCGCGTCACGCATGGAAAGGAGCTGATCAACTGCTTTCTGGTAGGCCTTCTGACTGGCCCACGAACCCATGTCACCAATGTGTGCGGAGACGTGAACGAGGTCCCCATGCGCGATCGCGAAAGTGTTCTTCAGCTCCCCGCCAGTCGCGAAAATGGTGGGTTGCGACGTACTACGGGCGCTGGTGCCGGTGCTAGTGCCCGTGTGGCTACGAGAATCGGTGGCCGTGATTGAAACGGGGATGGGAGCGAAGCCACGGGACCGGCGCGATGGGGCGGTGCCGATGAAAACCGAATCTTCAACGGGGACGTGGATTTCGCGGTCGTGGAGGATGAAAGCGTCGGCGATGTGACCGAGCTTCTTCAGCGCGTCGGCATTGTCGGTGCACACGGGCTCGCCACTGAGGTTGCCGCTGGTGACCACGAGCGGGCGATCGCAAAGCAACAGGTGAATGCCTGAGTATGGAAGCATAATGCCGAAGCTGTCGAGGCCAGGGGCGATGAGATCGGAAAGCGGCCCCGACCGCTGCTTCGGCGCGATCACAATCGGTGCCTCAGGGGAGTCGAGGAAACGCTTCTCCTGCTCAGTTAACTCAACCAGTTGGGCAGCGGTGTCAACAGTGGGAGCCATTACCGCCAGCGGTTTGTCGGGTCGAC
Source organism: Corynebacterium amycolatum (assembly GCF_016889425.1). NCBI lineage: Bacteria > Bacillati > Actinomycetota > Actinomycetes > Mycobacteriales > Corynebacteriaceae > Corynebacterium > Corynebacterium amycolatum. The sequence goes on along the minus strand of NZ_CP069513.1, from coordinate 104,738 downwards.
GCTTGCGCATCCGTAGTTTCTCGCAGGCAGCGCCATTGGCGGCATCGCAGACCAGGTGAAAACCACCAATACCTTTGACGGCGAGCAAGGCGCCGTCGTCAAGCAGCGCGTGTGCGCGACGAAAGAGTGCGAGAACCTCCTCGCGGGAGGTAGCGGTGGTGGTGCCGCCTGCATCGTGCCAGCTCAGATGCGGTCCGCAGTCGAAACAGCTGATTGGCTGGGCGTGATAGCGGCGGTCGGTGGGGTCGGTGTATTCGCGCTCACACGGGGTGCACATCGGAAAGGCCGCCATAGTGGTGCGCGGGCGGTCGTAGGGCAGTTCAGTGATGATGGACAGACGCGGCCCGCAGTTGGTGCAGGAAATGAAAGGGTAGAGGTAGCGCGGGTTGGTAGGGTCGAAAAACTCACGGCGGCAGTCCGGGCACAGTGCGGTGTCGGGCGGAAGCAGCGCGCGGCCGGGGTAGCTGTGGCGAGAGGACACGATGGTGAACTCGCGCTCATGGCCCAGCGCAGCGATGTGCTCGGCGGAGTGATTGATGATGCGGGCAAGCGCCGGCAGTTCGGTGAAAAGCTGGCTGCGGAAGGCCGCGAGGGCGTCCGACGTGCCTTCTACCTCGATGAATACGCCCTGCTCATCATTGCCGCAGAAGCCGACGAGACCCGCGCGCCGGGCGATGGTGGCCACAAAAGGGCGGAATCCGACCCCCTGGACGATTCCTTCGATACGCCAGCGAATGCGTTGAATGCCCGTGCCCATCCCCGCCCCGGTCGTGCCTGCCTTTTCCATGCGTTCAACTTTACGTAAGCGACTCGGGTCCGTTCGCACTGCTACTTTGGAGATTGTGCACGAAGTAGCGTTGAGCATGCAGTTGGCGAAGGTTGTCACGAGAGCAGCCGAGGGGCGGAATGTACGCACTGTGCACCTGCGGATAGGCGCTCTGCGTCAGGTTGTTCCAGAAACCCTTTCATACGCGTGGGATTTCGTCAGTCGCGATACCGGTTTGGGGCACGCGAAATTGGAGATTGACTGGGTACCTGCCGTTGTCGAATGCGCGCACGGCCATCGCGAACAGGTCGGGCCACTCGACGGTCTGCTGTGCCCCACGTGCGGAAAGCCCGGACGCGTAATCTCGGGGGAAGAGTTCACAATCGTCGACATCGACGTCGACGCGCACAAGTAGGAAAGACGGTTTAATCATGGGACGTTTCCACCGGCACGACGGCGATGACGCACACCACCACCATCATCATGACCATGACCACCACCACGGCCATGACCACGTTCATCTCGCCGACCCCAATGACACCAGCCACGGCGACCACTCGGGTTATGAAACTGGTGTGGAACGCGTGACCATCCTCGAGGACATCTTCAGCGAGAACGACCACCGCGCGGAGCATAATCGCGAGTTGCTTGCCGAACATGGTGTTGAGGCCATCAACCTGATGAGCTCCCCGGGTTCAGGCAAGACCGCGCTGTTGGAGAAGACACTGGTGGCTGCGCAGGGCAAGCTGCGCGTCGGCATTATCGAGGGCGATATTGAGACGGCCCTCGATGCCGATCGCCTGGAGGGCTACGGGGCACAGATTTCGCTGCTGAACACGGGCAACGGATTCGGTGGCGAATGCCACTTGGATGCTCCCATGGTCTCCCGCGCGCTCGAGGGGCTGAATCTGGACACGCTTGACCTGGTCATGATTGAAAATGTGGGAAACCTCGTCTGTCCGGCTGAGTTTGAGGTCGGTGAGACTCGCAAGGCAATGGTCTACTCCATTACTGAAGGTGAGGATAAGCCGGTCAAGTATCCGGTGATGTTCCGCTCTGTGCAGGTAGTGGTTATCAACAAGATGGATCTTGCCCCGTACCTTGACTTCGACATGGAGCTCTTCCGCGCCAACCTGGAAAAGGTCAATCCAGGGGTGAAGGTGATTGAGGTCTCCGCTAAGACCGGGGAGGGCATCGACGAATGGCTCCGTTGGGTCAACCCTGCGCTGGTTGATTAAGCGCGCGCCGGGGGGGCGTCGTGAAGCAATGGGGGGGCATTACGGCATGCTTGACGACGGTCCCGCCACCCCCTCGTTTCGCTCCACCTTAGTGGGGGATAGGTGATATCCCGCTGTAATCTGCGGCGGTTTTTCACGTTCATTCCCTGTACCTGGAGCTATATTTACGCAACAGTTATCTTGCATATTATTTTGTTATAACCGCAGCGCAGCGCCATTATTCAGGTTGTTCTTAGGTCGCTATACTTGGCCATGTATAGGCAATGGGCCTGGGTAGTTGTAAAACCTCGAAACCAATATTCCTAATAACTAAGCAGAAGGCGCAGCGAAAAAATGATTAGTGGCGCGAATTGGCAGGAAGGCACCCTCGGCGACAACCTCGCTAGAGCTGGTGTCTCACGGCGCAGTTTCATGAAGTTTTGTGGCACCATGGCGGCAATTTTTGCCGCGGGAACTCCGAATGTCGGTGAGGCCGCGGCGCAGTCGCTGACTCCCTCGGCGGAGGAAATCGCAGACAAGCTCTCAGCTGTAAAGAAGCCGAAGGTGGCTTGGTTGCAATTGCAGGAGTGCACCGGATGTATGGAATCCGTATTGCGTTCCGGAGGCACTACTGCTGAAGACGTGGTGCTGAACTTAGTTTCGATGGACTATAACGAGCTGCTCATGGCGCCGTCCGGGCACGCGGCCGAAAAGGCTTTGGATGACATGAATGCCGAGGACCACATTCTGGTGGTCAATGGCTCGATCCCGACCGGCGAGCACGGTGCGTATTGCACCATCGGCGGTAAGTCGGCAGAACAAGTGCTGCTCGAGGCTGCTGAGAAGGCCACGGCAATCCTGGCCGTTGGTGCCTGTGCTGTCTGGGGTTCTGTTCAGGCCGCTAAGCCGAATCCGACCGGCGCTAAGGGCGTCGATGAGATTATCAAGGACAAGCCGGTGATTAATGTCTCTGGTTGTCCGCCGATTGGTGAGGTTATTACCGCCACTCTGACGTACGTGCTCACTTATGGCAAGACTCCGGAGGTTGACGCTGAGGGGCGGCCAAAGTTTGCCTACGACCAGCGTATTCACGACTCCTGTCCGCGCCGCGCACATTATGATGCCGGTCAGTTCGTGAAAACCTTCGATGACGAGGGTGCACGCAACGGCTGGTGCCTTTACGAGGTCGGCTGTAAGGGGCCATCCACGTTTAGCCCATGCCCAATCGTGCAGTGGAACCTTAAGTCTGGCTGGCCAATCGGTGCTGGTCACCCATGTATTGGCTGTACTGAGAAGGACTTCTTCGACCAGTTCACTCCGTTCTATGACAAGCTGCCGGGTATCCCGGGTATTGGGGTGGAGTCCAGTGTGAACAAGGTCGGCGTTGGACTGCTGGCTGCTACTGCTGCGGGTACCGCAGTCCATGGCGGACTTACATTGGTGAAGGAACTGAAGATAAGGCGCTCCAACGGCGAAGAAAAGGTGTTGGCTGCGTTTGGTGGTGTGGAAGGCCGAAAGCCTCCGATGGTCGACCTTCCTTCAAACTCACCGGGCACGCAGAGTGAGACAGCATCCGATTCGAAGGACAACTAAGGGCATAGGACATGGCTACGGAAAAAGTTGTAATTGACCCGATTACCCGAATCGAGGGACACCTTCGCATTGAGCTGGAACGCGAGGGAGACCAGATTAAAACCGCGTGGAGTGAGACCACTCAGTTCCGCGGCATCGAAACCATTGTGAAAAACCGCGATCCTCGCGATGTCTGGGCGTTCGTTGGTCGTATCTGTGGTGTGTGCACGGGTACTCACTCGGTGGCATCTATTGCTGCGGTCGAAGATGCCATTGGCTCGACACCGCCCCCGCAGGCACGTCGTATTCGCGACCTGGTGATTGGCTCGCAGGAGATTCACGACCACGTCGTGCACTTCTACCATCTTCACGGGTTGGACTGGATTGATGTCACGAAGGCTCTCGAGGCAGATCCGAAGAAGACCGTTGAGTTCGCGCAGTCGATCGGCTCGACGTGGAAGGGCAATAACGAAGAAACCTTCGCCCGAGTCAAGGACACCGTGCAGGGCATTGTGGACTCCGGCCAGCTGTCCATCTTCACCGGCGGCTACTGGGGGCATGAGGACTACCGCTTGCCGCCCGAGGCCAACCTGATGGCAGTGTCGCACTACCTCGACGCCTTGGCTTTCCAGCGCTCTATCATCCGCATTAACACCGTATTTGGCGGTAAGAATCCCCACCCGAACTTCCTGGTCGGAGGTATGGCGTGCTCCATAGACCCGGAACGCTCGGAGACGGTCAACCAAGTCGGCATTGACCAGATCAAGTCCTGGATCGATGAGATCGTGGAGTTCGTCAATGACTGCTTCTACCCAGATGCAGTCGCCATTATGAGCGTTTACAAGGATTACTTCGACATCGGTCGCTCCTCCGACAGCTTCCTGGCGGTCGGCATGGCCGGTGCCACTTACTCCGGCGACCCGGCTAAGTCCCGTGTCCAGACCGTGCATCCAAACATCAAGCCCGGTGTCATTCTCGACGGTGATTACACCAAGCTCCACCCATTCCAGCCGGAGAAGATCGAGGAATTCATTAACTCCGCCTGGTACACGCAGGAAGCAGGCGACGATGTCGGCCTCAAGCCGTACGACGGTGAAACCACAGTGAACTACACCGGACCGAAACCGCCGTACGAGTGGCTGTCCGACAATGAAAAGTACACCTGGTCGAAAGCGCCGCGTTACGACGGTCGCGCTGTTCAAGTCGGCCCGGTTGCACGTGTGCTGTTGGCGTACCTGCAGAAGGAGTCGGAGACGGTGCGCCTGGTCGACGAGGTTATGGACAAGCTCGACCTACGCATTGAGCAGATGAACTCCACTGCGGGACGCACCTACGCTCGTGCCGTGGAATCTGTGACTACCGCCAATTACTTGGCAGATCACATTTTCCCAGAGTTCGTTGAGGCCTTGAAGAACGGCGATATTGATGTCTTCGACAACAGCCGTTGGGAGCCGTCCTCGTGGCCGGAAAAGTGCCAGGGCGTGGGCTTTCTCGAGGTCGCTCGTGGCATGCTCAGCCACTGGGTCAAAATCGAAAATGGCAAGGTGACCAACTACCAAGCCGTGGTTCCTACCACGTGGCTGGCCGGTGGCCGTGACCCCAAGGGGCAGCTTGGCCCGTACGAGCACGCGCTGGCTGGCGATGGCACGCATCCGCTGGTCGATCCTGAGCAGCCGCTTGAGCCACTTCGCACGATTCATTCCTTCGACCCATGTATGGCCTGCGCAGTCCATGTTTTGGATCCGTCTGGTCAGGAGATGTTTAAGGTGACGACGGCATGACCCCCTCAGTGAGTGAAAATCCGGAACTGCGACTAAAGGATTCCAAGGGCAACCCCCTGGTTATTGCGGTTATTGACGCACACACCAGCCACTGGTTGTCGCCATCTGAGGTCATTCAGGCCGCAGCAATTGTCCCGGACGAGTCCCGCGATCCTGTCGACCTTGCGCTGAAGGTCAGCTTGCGTCGTCGTCGTGACGATCTTTTCCACCTCGACGGCACGCCACTGATGAAATTGACCCCGGATTCGTACGATCCGGCAACACCGGATCGCCGTTACTCCATCGCTAAGGTGCACGGTCTCAATATCGCCGATCAAACGGTCGATGTGGCAATCATGCGTGGTGAACTGGACTCAGTCGTAGAGGCATCCACGATGTCCCGCGAGGAAGGTGTTCTACTTCGTCGTAACGCGAACATGCACCATGGCCGCGGTCATCGCAGCATGGGGGTCGCTCTCGCGCCCATTGACAAAGACGGAAATATCATCGGAGAGTTCATCTTCGAAGGATTCGTGGCAATGGGGCTGCGGAAACTCGACGAGGCCATTGCGGAGAACAAGAAGGGTTCCGGTTCGTGGGTCGAGGTTCACCTGTGGGGATGGGCGCTGCGCGTTCAACATTGGTTGAACCTGGCGCTGATGTTGGTGATGACCTTTACTGGCTGGTACATCATGCAGCCCTATTTGACCGAGCGCACCTATGACGGCACGGCCGCGGGTTTTGCGATGGGGTATGTGCGTTTCGCGCACTTCTTAGCCGGATTCCTATGGATTGCGGTGGGATTGTGGCGTGCCATTCTGTTGTTTGTTACCCACGACCGACAAACACGATGGCGTGCGCTATGGCCGATTTATAACAAGCAGGATGTTAAAGACCTCTGGCACACGATGCAGTACTACCTCTTCCTGCGCAAGGAAGGGCCGTTCTACTTCGCGCACAATCCGCTGCAGCAGCTGGCATACACCGGTATTTACGCGATGTGTTTCATCCAGATGCTCACAGGTTTGTCGCTATATGCGATGATGGATCAGTCCAACTGGTTCTTCCAGCTGTTGGCTATGCCCACGCACTGGATTGGCATCGGTTACTTCCGCCTGATTCACACAATCATCATGTACCTGATTTGGCTCTTCGCCATCATTCACGTCTACCTGGTCATCCGCTCCGATGCGGTGCACAACCACGGTGGTCTGTCCTCGATGATTGGTGGCTCTGTCTGGCTACCGCGCGGCACGCAACCGGTTGACTCTCCACGCATTGGATAGGAGATCATTGGGTAACGATAAGACGTCTGACGCAGCCACCGGCGCCGATACTGGAACCCCGTTGGTGACGGTTCTTGGCATCGGCAACCCCGTCATGGGCGACGACGGCATTGGTCTCGAACTGCTGAGGCGCCTCGCCCCGGAACTGGAATCTGCAGGCATGAGGCAGACAACTCAGGCCGGAGATTCTGCGCATTTGGTCTGGTCGCCCTCTAATCTCGATGATCCTGCGAACATCGCCGGGCGGGGGGACGAATGGACGGGTGCGGTTGCCTACATCGATGGCGGCACCTGCGGTATGGAGTTGCTGCCCATCGTGCAGGAGGCCAAGAACTTATTGTTGCTCGATGCTCTCGCTGGTCCGGGGGATCCCGGTACCGTCGTTAAGCTCGTCGGTGACCAGATTCCTCGACTATTGGCGGCAAAGCTGTCCGCGCACCAGGTCGGCTTGTTGGATTTGCTCACCGCGGCGCGCCTGTTGGGGCAGGAGCCTGCGCGCGTCGGTGTGGTGGGAGTGGTCTACGAGTCGGCTGACATGGTGGTGGGGCTCAGTGACACGGCACTTGTCGGCATTGAGGAAGCGACTGAGGTTGCGCGCGAGCTCATCGACAGCTGGCTTGCCGACGAGCACGACAGCGGCGTCTAACTCTCGCCCTCAGCGTTGACCTCAATACTGGAGATTTCAAACTCGCGACCGTGCCGTAGATCCGCAGTTGGAGTGCCGCAGACGGGGCAGGTTAGAGCATAGAATTCATCGATTTCATGCTCGGCCTCGCAGGTGGGACAGTAGACCGTCGACACAATGAGCTCGGCGTCTAACTCGGCGCCCTCACACTGCGTCGCGGCACTGGCCACGGGCCACGCGGCGATGAGGGAATCGTAGACGACTCCGGAGCGGTCGCCCACACGCATTGACACCTTTGTCACGGTGCGTCCCGGGCAGACCTCGGCAATCTTTTCCACCACGCTGGTCAACAATCCAAGCTCATGCACAGATACCATTATGGCGAAGCACTCAGCGCAAAGGAGGCGCAGGCGGACCATGTCATCCAAATCCGTTCCGGTTACCCAGCACATCCAGCTCGATGAGCTTGTTGACCCATTCGAGGCACGACTGGATGTCTATCGCGATGACAACGGCGCCATCACACAGGTGGCCTTCGACCTTTCAGGGCTACCGCGTATCGACGGGATGCTCGTGGGCAAGCAGGCGCTGGCTGTACCAGATATCACCAAGAGGCTGTGTGGCCTGTGCCCGGTTGTGCATCATCTTGCAGGCGTGCGGGCGGTAGAGGACCTCTACGGGATCTCCGACATTCCTCGAACCGCACAGTTGATTCGAGAGCTGCTGGCGGCCGGGTCGACCTTGGATAATCTAGCGACCAAATTTGTGGCCGTCGACCGCGAGGGGGCGCGGGCAATGAAGCGTGCCGGAAAAGCTCTGATGCGTGCAGCGGGGGCACCGTCGCACTTCCCGGATGTCGCCGTCCCCGGCGGTGTGCGCGCGACAGTGGATAAGACGCTGGTTTCTGAGGCAGAAACTGCTCTGGAGGTACTGGCTGAGACGGCGGTAATCAAGGAAGTGGAGCTTCTTCCCACTCCCGATGCTCCTGATGCTTGGACAGATACTTTTGACGGCCTCGATGTGGCAGTTGTCGATGCCGACGGTGAGCTTGCGCCGCTGGGAAATTACCTGGCAGTCGCGCGGCATGACACCGATACCGCGGCGGAGATTTTCCCGGCTGCTGATTGGCCCACACGTGTTCGTGAATCCCGTCCGGGCGATGCCGCTCCCAGACCGGTGTTTGATGCCTCGAAGCAGCTGGGCAAACATGGCTGTGAAGGTCATCGGGCCGATTTCTACCGGGTGGGGCCGGTCTCCAGGCAGGTTGTCGTCGATAAGCGTGGGGTGAGCCCACGCGACGCCCAACGCCAGCTTCTCGCCGACACCGCGGCTTGGGCGAGGCGGGTGCTTGCCGACGGGGAACTGCTCGGCGAGCATGTGTGCGATCCGAATGCCGCGACAGCGATTGAGAGCGCTGACTTTGAAGGGCATCGCAGTGGTGTCGGGATTATTGACGGTCCGCGTGGGCTGTTAGTACATCGCTATACGGCAGGGGCTGACGGCATCATCACGGATTGTCAGATTATGACGCCAACTGCGCAGAATGAACTCTGGCTGACGCGTATGCTCACCGCGCAGATGTGCGGTGGCGGGGAGACTGCGGGGGTCGAGAAGTCCATCTGGGCCGCTGATCCGTGCTTACCGTGTAGCTCGGCACCTGCGGGAGTGATGACATTCAAGATGCAGGAACATGCCGGTGCACCTGCGGACAATATGACAACGGATAGCCGTAGTTCGGCGGATGCCCCGACCGTAGTGGAGAGGACGAAGTAACACGATGTGTCTTGGAATTCCTGCCAAGGTTTTGGCAATCGCCGATGGTCCACTGCCGATGGCGATGGTGGATATGGCGGGGCAGAAGCGGCAATGCTCGGCAATGTACGTGCCTGAGCTGGTGGTAGGTGATTGGGTGTTCGTCCAGAACGGGTTCATCATGAACGTGCTGGACGAACAGGAGGCCAAGGACTCCTTAGCCGCAATTGAGGAATATAACCTCATCGAACATGTCGCTGAGGTCTCCCCGAAGAGACGGACCTAGTTCACGCAGGTCACGCCAGCGGCGTCGATAGCGGGGCGATCTTCCTGCGGAATTTCGCCGCCCTCTTGGCCGATGATGTCGCCATTGGAACCATCTTCGACGTCAGGTGCGGGTTCGGCACTCTCGCCCGAATCAGTGTCCATTCCCTCTGATGTCAATCCTGGGCCGTCGTAGTCACCGGCAATCGTCACTGAGATGTGGTGCGGATCGAGGTATGGATCGTGGACAATCGGTACGCCACCGAGTGCTTCAGAAATGGCCTGAGCTGCCGGATCCTCTGGGTCAGCCGCATTGATCTGGCTGGAGGCAACGCCGGCGAACTCAGCGTTGCCGACCTCTCCCTGGGTGTAGCCCTTTTCCGTTAAGAAACCTGAGACGCCGCTGGCCAAACCTTCAATGCCTGTGGCGTTGTAAACGCTGACTGTAGTTTCAGCCGCGTTGGGGTCAGCCTTCTTATCGTCTTCTTCCTTCGTCGGAGCTTCTTCTTCCTTGGTGCCCAGCAGGGTCTCGAAGTACTGGTGGACTTGGCCCTTATCGATTGTGACCACCGACTCGCCATAGTCGCCGACACCGTCAATCGAGGTCACCGGGATCGTTTCAAACTTCACGTTGCCACCACTGAGGCCCTGCATCTGGGTAGCAAATCCGGTGACATCCCAGTTGTCGTCGAGCACCACCGAGCGCTGGACAGCGTTGCCCAGTTCAGACAGCTTCGCGGGATTGGACAGTGTGCCAGCGCCGAGCAGCTTATTGGTGAACGAGGCCATGAAGACCTGCTGGCGAGTAATTCGGTCGAGGTCACCGCGGGGCAGACCGTGGCGCTGGCGGACGAATGAGAGCGCGTCGGCACCCATCAACGTCTGTGAGCCCGCCGGGAAGTCCGCACCAGAGAACTCGTCGTAAACAGCCTCATTCAGACATACATCGACACCACCGATGGCATCGGTGAGCAGGACAAAGCCGAGCAGGCCAACTTCTGCGTAGTGGTCAACGGTGATACCGCTGAGGTCGCTAATGGTTTCAATCAGAGCTCTACGTCCGGCCTCAGTCGAGCGACGCTCAATCTCATCCGGCGAAGCCCCGCTTCCTGCGAGTTCCTCTTCCACCATCTGCTTTGTATTGCCGTAGACACCATTAATCTTTGTGTTGCCTAGGCGATTGGTGTGGACATAGGTATCGCGCGGAATGGAAATCGCCGTCGCGGAAGAGCCATCGGCAGGAACACGAATCACAATAATCGTGTCTGTATTCGTGGCTTCTTCGTCGCCGGCACGCAGAAGCTCAATTTCTTCCGGAGTCAGCGGGTTGCCCTGGGCATCGGTGCGGGAGTCTGAGCCGACGAGCAGAATATCGGTTGCACCGTCCTTCTCACTGCCCAGGCCGAAGTCGCCACCCGAACCCAAGTTGTCGGTGGTCCTACCGAGTGTCCACCAGCCAACTGCGGAAATAACCAGGATAATGGCCGAGAGCAGTACAAGCGCATTGCGCAGCATCGGCGGCCAAGCTTGGGCGGTACTCTCTGCAGAGGACGGTGGCGCTTGAATATCGCGTGCGTGACGCGCGCGTGGCGTGTGGCTGCTCAAACCGGGGCTCCTCTTAAACCGTTTTCGAAAATATAATTTGTGCTGCATGTCTGCGTGGGCATTCCACACATCGTGGAGGGCAGTAAGCAGCTGCGGAAACTACATAAACCTTAGCCGTCCAACCGTGTGCGGTTGCACCTCAACACAGTGTCAATCCGTATCCGGTTACACCTCAACACAGTGTCAATCGTATCTACGATAGTGATAAAGAAGAATATGTCTGAAATATCAGTCTCGCATTTCGCCACTCATGGACCAACCCACAGCAACTCGCGGCGTCCCATTATTGCCATAACTGGTGCGGCTGGACAGCTGGGTACTGCGCTTCAGCGTGATTCTTTCGCCGCCGATGTTGAGGTGCGCCCTCTCACTCGGGCACAGTTGGATATCACTGATTCGGATGCTGTGGAGACATCGCCTCTGCTTGACGACGTCGACATCATCATTAACGCGGCAGCGGCGACCGATGTCGATGGTGCAGAATCCGATCCCGGTTCGGCACATCTAATCAATGCACTCGGACCGAAGTACTTGGCGGCTCGGGCGAAAAAGGAAGACGCGTATCTCATTCATATCTCCACCGACTATGTCTTCGGTGATGTAGCAATCGATGAGATGACGGGGCAGCGCCGAGCGCTGCGAGTTGATGATTTCACCGCGCCTCAGACTATGTACGGACGTACCAAGTTAGTGGGGGAGAACAATGTGCGTGATTCGGGCGCGCGTTCCGCTATTTTGCGTACGGCGTGGGTCTGGTCGGGGCCCACACAGCCAGAGGCCAAGGACTTCGTCTCCACGATGATGCGTCTGGCGGAGACGGCGACTGATGACAAGGGCAATCCGGCAATTATTAAGGTCGTTGACGATCAGCACGGCAACCCCACCTTTGTTGGTGACCTCGCCGGAGCTATCTGGGAGTTGTCCGATCGCGTGTTGTCCAAACCGAGCAGCGCACCGACCGGCACCTTCCATGTCACGGGCAGCGGTGAGTCAACATGGTTCGAGGTGGCTCGCGAAGTGTTTCGGCTCACCGGTCACGATCCACAGCGTGTGGTGGCGTGTACCAGCAGTGAGTTCCCTCGTCCGGCCGTGCGTCCGGCCTGGTCCGTGTTGGATGGTTCCGCATGGAGTGAGGTAGGTCTACATTCGCTTCCGGAGTGGCAGGACACTTTGCGTGCAGTCCTGACCTAGGGTCTAGGTTTGTGAATGCAACCTCGAATTCCCCGCAATCCTCACAGCTTCCGCTCGGTGTGGTCACCGTGACCTTTTCGCCCGGTGAGCACCTGAGCAAGCTGGTGGATTCGCTGGGCCCCGCCGCCAGTGCCTCCACGCGTCTGATCATGGCCGACAACGGCTCGACGGATGGTTCCGTGGAGAAGGAAGAAGCTCGGGCCAAGGAGACCGGAGCGGATGTTCAGCTTCTGCGCACCGGCGGCAACATTGGCTATGGCGCGGCCGCCAACCGTGGCATTGCGGAGCTGGGACGGGCTCGCCGTGCCGGTGAGATTAATCCTGATTACGTCATGCTGGTCAACCCTGACGTGGTGTTTGCCCCTGGCGCAATCGATGTTCTGTTGGAATGCGCGCAGCGCAATCCCAAAGCCGGAGCTATTGGTCCGCTGATTCGCGAGGCGGATGGCAGCGTGTACCCGTCGGCACGCGCGGTTCCTGAGCTTGTCAGTGGTATCGGACACGCGCTGCTCGCCGATATCTGGCCTACTAACCCTTTCTCACGGCGCTACCGGGATGACGCGGATATGGATCGCGAGCGACCGGCCGGCTGGTTGTCGGGCGCATGCCTGCTGCTGCGATGGGATGCGTTCGACCAGATTGATGGCTTTGATACCCGCTACTTCATGTACATGGAGGACGTGGATTTGGGCGACCGACTGGGCAAGGCTGGTTGGAGGAATATTTTCTGTCCTCGTGCAGAGATTCGTCACGCGCAGGGGCATTCTGCCAGTAAGCACCCAGAAATTACCGTAAAGGCCCATCACGAGTCGGCCTACCGCTTTATGTCAGATCGCCTGCCGGGGCCGGCGTTGGCACCTGTGCGACTGGCATTGCGTTTGGGGCTGTTCCTGCGTGGCAAAGTCATAATCGCGGTCAAAAAGCGTAGGAATTAATTGACTGTTGGAATGATCCATCGAAGAAAGTTACCGATTTCATGACTACCGAAGTTCGTCCGAGTGCTGGGCATGGCTCCGCTTTCCAGCCGGGAGCGGATGCTGCACAGCAGGCGGGAGCCACGTTGGCTGAACAGACTGACGCTGTCATTCTGGTCGGCGGGCAAGGTACGCGTTTGCGTCCCCTTACTGTGAATACGCCGAAGCCGATGCTGCCCACGGCAGGACATCCATTCCTGGAGCATCTGCTTGGCCGCATTCGTGCAGCAGGTATGAAGCACGTGATATTGGGCACCTCCTACCGTGCTGAAGTATTTGAAGAACACTTCGGCGACGGTTCGGATTTGGGTCTCGAAATTGAATATGTCTTTGAGGCTGAGCCGCTGGGGACCGGTGGCGGTATCCGAAACGTCCTCGACAAGCTGCGCTATGACACCGCGATGATTTTCAACGGCGATGTCCTCGGCGGCACCGACTTGCGCGCGGTGTTGGGTACTCACGCGGAGAAGGACGCGGACGTCACGATGCACCTCGTACGTGTGCCGGATCCACGCGCGTTCGGCTGTGTTCCGACCGATGAGGATGGGCGCGTCCTGGAGTTTCTGGAGAAGACCCAGGATCCGCCAACCGATCAGATTAATGCCGGTATCTACGTGTTCCGCCGCGAGATTATCGAATCGATTCCGGCTGGTCGTCCTATTAGCGTTGAGCGTGAAATCTTCCCAGCGCTGCTCGACCGCGGTATGAACGTCTACGGTCACGTTGATTACGCCTACTGGCGTGACATGGGGACTCCGGGTGACTTCGTCCGCGGCTCCTCCGATTTGGTCCGCGGTATCGCGCCGTCACCACTTCTAGAGGGTAAGCACGGCGAAGCGCTTGTCGACGAATCTGCGTCGGTCGGTGGCGGCGCTCTTCTCTACGGTGGCTCTGTCGTCGGCCGTGGGGCGGAGATTGGTGCGGGAGCTCGGATTGATCAATCGGTGATCTTCGACGGCGCACGCATCGGTGCCGGTGCTGTGATTGAGCGCTCTGTGATTGCCGATGGCGCCGATATTGGCCCGCGGACGGTCATCAGTGATGCCATTATCGGCGAGGGTGCCGTCGTTGGTGCGCGCTGTGAATTGATCAACGGTATCCGTGTGTGGCCGGGCGTCCGGATCCCCGATCACGGAGTACGTTTTTCGACGGATGTCTAGTCTGCAGCCTTCGGCGTGTCAGACTTTTGTCGGCAATATCTGATTAGAATTGCCGGAGTATCGCCAAAGTTGCTGGTGAGAGGCATGTGGTGAATGTGGTTGAGTTCAGGTGGCAGGTTTAGGGTTCAGGCACCATCCTTCAACCTGAACTTAATCCCCAACGCGGGGGGAGGGGCTTCAGGGGCAATGAAAAGTATTGGGGCAAATTCTCTATTCGGCTTGACCGATGGTGGGTTACACGTGTGTAATCACAAATGTGTGTTTCGCACACTAAGCCCAATTTAAAGACCCGCAGCAACAACCATCAGGAGGCCCTCGGCATGGAAAAGTCCAGCATGTTTGATGGCGGCTCTGCTGTGGATAGTGAGACGAATGCGGGTGACATCGCTGTGAACGATAGCTCCTCTGAAAACCAGCCTCGGCCGTTGACAGAGTGGGCAGATGACCTTTCGGGGTTGTTTGAAGCCGTCGATCAGGACTGGCAGGAGCAGGCTCTGTGTGCCCAGACTGATCCAGAAGCTTTCTTCCCTGAGAAGGGTGGATCCACTCGCGAAGCAAAGCGTATTTGTCGTGCTTGTGGTGTGCGAGATGAATGCCTGGAGTTTGCTCTCGAGCATGATGAGCGCTTCGGTATTTGGGGTGGCCTCTCTGAGCGTGAGCGCCGCCGTTTGAAGCGGCAGATTGGCTAGGAAGGCTGGGGTCGGTTTTTATCCTTCTCTCGACCTCGCAGTTTCCCCTTGGGTAATACCCTGGGGGATTTTTCGTTGAACGGGTTTTTCTGCTCTCTAGGGAGCTCCTTAGAAGAGAGCTTTCTACAGGAAGTTTTCGTCGAAACTAGGGTCCACCTCAACCGGATCAATACCCAGATATACCGCCACCAGGCGGGTCAGTACATATTGCAGCATCCGGTCCAGTTCCACTCGGCCCGACACACGGCGCTCAATGGGGCGGCGGAACACTACTACGCAGGGGCGGGTGGGGTTGCCTATGCGGTCAATGCCAGCAGGGATAAGCCGTCCCAGTGGGACAGGTCCGTCAGCGACAACCTCTTCCGGGAAGTACATGTCCGGGCGCAACTGCATGCGAGGAATCGTATCGATGGCGATGTCCAGGTGCGACAGTTGTCGGGACCAGCGCTGATCCAATGGGGCATAGGCGTCAATAACCGCCTGGTCAAAAGCTTCTGAACGGCTCTTCCAACGAGGTACTTCCGGCGGCAGCAGAGGCCCCCGAGGTCCGCGACCGCGTCGCAGTGAGCGTCGCAACGAGCGCGGAGTATAAGCCGATGAATTCATATTTGTTGAGCATAATCGGTCGGCCTGTCAACGTGGGTGAGGTCAACTTTCGGCCATGTCGCGGGTTTGCTGGGTAAGGCTGGGGTGCTCCGGGGGAGCGTCGGAAAGCGAAAACGCCCGGAGTGGGAGAAAAACTATCGAAACTTAAAGTTAGGGTCTAGACTTTGATGCCGTGAGTGTTTTTAGACGTTGTTGCCGGCCCGGCTGTGGCAAACCTGCCGTAGCTACGTTGACGTATGCCTACGCGGAGTCGACGGCTGTGGTGGGTCCGCTCGCCGCCGCGTCCGAACCGCATAGCTGGGATCTCTGTGAGAAGCACGCGCGTTCCATCACCGCACCGCTGGGTTGGGAGCTCGTGCGTTACGACGTGCCGACGCCCGCCCAGGACGATGATGATTTGACCGCATTGGCGGAAGCCGTCCGTGAAGCTGGCCGCAACGCGACTGGCCTGGTGTTGCGGGATGAGGTCGACAACCGTCCGCAGACCTACAAGATTGATTCCAGCCGTCACCCGTCGACGCGGAAATCCGCGCGCGGTCACCTGCATGTAGTTCGCGATCCGGAGGATTCGGACGACTAACGGGGCGGGCGCCGTGCCCCAGCTCATGCCATCTTGCCGCGGCATTTCTTTGTGAGAGCCTCTCTGTGGCTAGTATCATTTTTCACAACACTGATACTTACCCAGAGAGGTTTTTCGTGGGCACTTACAATCGTTCCGATTTGGATGCCGTCATCAAGGCCTATGACGTGCGCGGTGTTGTCGGTGAGGGCATCGACGCGGACCTTGTCGGAGCCATCGGCGCCGCCTTTGGGCACATCATGCGTTCAGAGGGCGCAACGCGTGCCGTAGTTGGTCACGATATGCGTGAGTCCTCGCCGGAGTTGGCGGCTAGTTTCGCCGATGGCGCGGCAGCGCAGGGGCTCAATGTCACCCTGCTCGGCCTGACCTCTACGGACGAGCTGTATTTCGCCTCCGGAGTAAGGGAATGCCCGGGCGCGATGTTCACTGCCAGCCACAACCCAGCTGAATACAACGGCATCAAGATGTGCCGTTCGCTGGCCCGCCCAATCGGGCAGGAGACAGGGCTTGCTCAGATTAAGGATCTGCTTGTCGACGGAATCCCGGAGTACACCGGCACTCCGGGCGAAATTGATCGTGAGGATGTTCTGCAGGATTACGCGGCGTTCCTCCATGGGCTGGTCGACATCCGCTCCGGCCGTCGCCTGAAGGTTGCAGTCGATGCCGGTAACGGTATGGGGGGACTGACAGTTCCGGCAGTGCTCGGAGAAGACATGGATGTTGCTGACCTCTACTTTGAGCTCGACGGCAACTTCCCGAATCACGAGGCCAATCCATTGGAGCCCGCCAACCTCGTTGACCTACAGAAGTTTACGGTGGAGCAGGGCGCAGACATCGGTATTGCCTTCGATGGCGACGCTGACCGCTGCTTCGTCGTCGACGAGAAGGGCAACCCGGTCAGCCCATCGGCCATCTGTGCGTTGGTGGCCACCCGCTACCTGGAGCAGAACCCGGGTGCGGCTATCATCCATAACCTGATCACCTCGCACGTCGTGCCGGAGATGATTGTGGAAAACGGCGGAACTCCGGTTCGTACCCGTGTTGGGCACTCCTTTATTAAGGCGCAAATGGCCGAGCACAGTGCTGTTTTTGGTGGCGAGCATTCAGCGCACTACTACTTCAAGGAATTCTTCAACGCAGACTCCGGCATGCTGGCTGCCATGCATGTCCTGGCCGCACTGGCCGAGCAGAACAAGCCGCTGAGTGAATTCATGGCCGAGTACAACCGCTACGAGGCCTCCGGTGAGATTAATTCCCGCCTGGGCAGCGCCGAGGAGCAGCAGGCCAAGCAGAAGGAAATCGAGGCCGCGTTTGCCGATCGCACGGAGTCCTCGGACTGGATGGATGGCCTGACCATTGAGCTGGCGGACTCCAAGGCGTGGTTCAACGTCCGGGCCTCCAATACGGAGCCGCTGCTGCGTCTGAACGTCGAGGCTCCGACGCGTGCTGAGGTCGACGCTCTTGTCGACGAAGTTCTCGGCATCATCCGCGGTTAATCAACCCCACGCGCCCGTTTTCAGGCATGCTTGGGAGTATGACCTCGTCATTCGACTCCTCCCATAACCCGCGCCAAGAGGCCCTGTTCTACCGTATGGCCACTGCCGGTGCAGGTCTCAGAGCTGCTGCTTCCGCGACTCGCGGGGGTGCGTTTGCTCAACTTCCACTGCCGCGCAGTGCGGTCATCCTCGTGGGAAATCGTCGGGCGCAGCTCGCTGCCGAATCCGTGCGCGCGCTTGCCGACGACATCCGCTGCCCGGTGGTAATTGCGCATCAGTTGCCCAGTTATGTCGGTGCCCTCGACTTGGTCATCGTCTGTGACGACAACCCCGGCAGCCCACTGGGGGCAGCTCTGGCTGAAGCTGATAGGCGAGGTGCTGCCACGGTCGTGGTGGATCCCGGTGAAGGGCCACTGCGTGCCGCCGGTAGCCCCGATACGGTTGTGGTTCCGCGCCCGGCGATGGCGGAGTCCGCGTCCTTTACCGCCTATGTCGGTGCCATCGCCAGCGCGCTCACCGAATGTGGTGCCACCACCCTGGCTCCGGCCGGGGTCGTGGAGGAAGTCGCTGATGCGGTGGACGCCGATATTGCCGCCTGTGCTCCGCAGCGAGATGAAACAGTTAATCCCGCGCGGCAGGTAGCGCAGTGGGTGGCAGGCCGCAGAATGCTTGGAGTGTCGACGACCTCGGCGCTGGCACCGGTAGCGGAACTGGCATCGTTACAGATGCTTGAGGCAGGCGTGGTCTCGGCAGCGTCGTCGATAAGCGAATTGTCTCTTAGTGTGGGCGCGTTGCTCGCTGCAGAGCCCCAGGAAAGCCGTGATATTTTCTATGACCCGTTCATTGATGGTGGGGATGAAGGGGCGACAGTGCTACCGTTGGGGGCGATTGTTTTAGCTGCGCCGAACAATGTGGGCCACTACCGGGACCACTACGGCGAGGTTGGATGGGCTCGTGTGGAGTGCCCTGCGCTCGATGCGGAGACTCATCATCCATTGGTTGAAGTATGTGTTGCTGCAGCCAGAGTTGGTGCGATTGCGGCGTTTTCTGCGTAATCGCCGGGTGTCACCGAAGGCTTTTGGGCCTTCGGTGAGATTGGCGTGCTTGCGCCAGAAGTGACTATTAGAGGAGTGATACGGGCATGGAGCTGTTGGACCCCGTGCTGCAGTCGTACCCCTGGGGGTCTCGTACACATTTGGCGAGAATCACCGGTGCGGACGCTCCCACATCGAAGCCCTGGGCGGAACTGTGGTTTGGTGCGCATGCACTGGCATCGGCCACGGTGGCCGGCACGCCGCTGGACGAGCTCATTGCGCAGGATCCGGCAGCTGCGCTCGGATATGCAATTGACACCGACAACGGCAGGCTGCCGTTCCTGTTGAAGCTGCTCGCAGCCGATGAGCCGCTATCGCTGCAGGCACACCCCACCTTGGCAGAAGCTCAGGAGGGATTTGCACGCGAAAATGCGGAGGGCATTCCGGCCACTGCACATTTCCGCAATTACCGGGACAACAACCACAAGCCAGAACTTATTGTCGCCCTGACTACCTTCGACGCGTTGGCCGGATTCCGCCCGGTGGAGCGCACGAAGGAGTTGCTCGCGACGCTGGCGGTACCGGAGCTCGACCACTACATGGGACTGCTCGATGCCGCCGATGACGAGAGTGCTCTGCGGGCATTGTTTACAACGTGGTTGACGTTGCCCCAGGATGTCCTCGATGAGCTGGTCAAGGCCGTGGCTGCCAAGTGCGCGGATTACAGTGGCGATGACGAGGAGTTCTCGCGAGTGGCCGAGACCACTTGCGAACTGGCTCGAAAGTATCCGGGGGATCCGGGAGTCCTGGGGTCGATGCTGCTTAATCGCCTTCGCTTACAGCCGGGCGAAGCCATCTACCTTGGTGCGGGACAGCTGCATGCTTACCTCAATGGCATGGGCGTGGAAATCATGGCCAACTCCGACAACGTGCTGCGCGGAGGGCTGACCTCTAAGCACGTCGATGTCGTGGAGCTACTGCGCGTGCTCTCTTTCCGACCGCTGCCAGATCCGGTGCTGCAGTCGTGGCTGACCGATGATGGCTGGAATGACTATGACGCGCCGGTGCGCGAGTTCCGCCTTCGTTCGCGGGACCTGGAGCCGGGCGAACATGTTCTGCTCGACGAAGAATCCGCCACGGTTGTGTTGTCTACAGCGGGCACGGTGGCGTTGCGTCACGACGACTCCGTGGTTGAGGTTCCCAGCGGCCATGCGGCCTGGGTTCCGGCTGTCGACGCAGTTGATATTGAGCTGACTGCGCGCCAAGACGGGGCAACCGTCTTTGTCGCGACCGTCCCGCGGGTGGGTTAGTCCTCGTCGTTATCGAAGAAATTTCCCAGGAATCCGGAGTCCTTCGGCTTTTCCGGGATTGGGGAAATCTTGCTATTGCTAGCCCCATTGCCGCCAGTGGTGTCCTTCTCCGTCGAAGGGGTCTGGTCCTTCGAAGAGGTCTGGCTCTTCGGAGGTGTCGGCTCCTTCGGGGATGTCGGTTCCTTCGAAGGAGTTTTCTGAGGAGTCTCGGACGGAGTTGTAGTTTGCGTACCCGACTGGGACTGCGCCTGCGATGAAGGCGGCTTCGGCTCAGCTGCTGCACCACCGTCGCCTTCCGGAAGACTGTCGTTCGGCTTTTCCGAGTTATCTTCCGGTAGCAGTGGCACCGGCTTGCTGGGCGTCGGCGAAGATATGTCGTCAGAGGTGGGCTCTGTGGTCTCTGTGGTCGTCGGAGGTGTCGATGTCGTCGACGTCGGAGTTGTCGCACTTGAGCTTGTGGAAGTCGGGGGGATGTAGGCCTGCGGTGGCAGGTACGGATCCTCAACGATTTCGGTGCTCGATGACGTGGTCGGACGAGGTACTAGACTGCCGTTCGTCTCAGTCAGCGAGGAATCTGAATTCGGTTCAGTGGTCTGCTGCAGCTCGGCATCACTAGGAACTGGAGGCAGTGGAGCAGAGGTCTCCATTTTCGACTGAGAGCCGGCGTTTTCCGGATTCGCCCCCTTGGCGGCACTGCTATCGGAGCAGCCTACGAGCGAAGCGCTCAGGGGAAGGGCTGCGAGCAGAAGAGCTCCAAAAGCCTTCTTCACCATGGTAGGTACTCCTTTCGTGTCATGCGTGAGGTCGCCCTGTAACGAAAAAGATAACAGTTGCATTACGAGGTCTGGGAACTAACTTAACATGCCCGTTATCTTCTCTCTAGGGTGAAATTTGTGTTGAAGGGATTAAATATGTCTCTCGAACTGTAAAAGTGACGAAAAGTCGGGTAGAACTTCGGTAAGGCCACATGCGGTTTTCCGGCTAGCGGTACGTGCAGGCGACAGCTTTTAGGTCGGCGGCCAGATTACCGTGGGCTCGTCGAAAAGCGCTCTTTGGAAAGCGCTCGTCGATAGACGAAAACTGGCTATTGGTTCGAAGCGCGAAAGGAGCGTGGCCACCTATCATGTCCATCTGGGATACTGAGATTTTTGGTAGCGATTCGGTCATTGAACTCTTCGATGAGGTTCAGGATCTCGACTCACAGGATCGTGTTGGTGCATTGATTGATGCTGGCCGCATTGGGGTGGATTCCGAAAATAGCGATGAGAAAGCATGCGCACTCGCGGCGGCTGTGATCATTGCAATTTGGAATGGTGCGCCATTTAGCGGCGGTGACATTGTGGAGGACTACAGCTTCATCCGGGAGGGAATCTCCGAGGCGCACGGCAGCGAGGAAGATGCGTTGGCTATCGCATCCGAGGTGTTCGATAGTCTTCTGGGGGAACTCAGTGAGTCTGACCAGGCGGCGCTGGAAAACTGCGTCGAAGCGGTAGAGTAACTCTCGCGTCCCCAGTAGTAATTCTTTAAGAAGAATCTCACGTCAAAGAATCTAGAGAAAGCGTTACATGTCCTCGAAGAACATTGATTTCAAGGTTGCAGACCTCTCCCTGGCTGAGGCCGGTCGTCACCAGATTCGTCTGGCTGAGCACGAGATGCCAGGTCTAATGGCGCTGCGCGAAGAGTACGCGGAGCAGCAGCCACTGGCCGGTGCCCGTATTTCCGGCTCCATTCACATGACGGTTCAAACCGCAGTGCTCATCGAGACGTTGACGGCGCTGGGCGCACAGGTCCGCTGGGCCTCGTGCAACATCTTCTCCACCCAGGATGAGGCCGCTGCGGCAGTCGTCGTTGGGCGAAACGGCACTCCGGAGGACCCGCAGGGTGTTCCGGTTTTCGCTTGGAAGGGCGAGACACTGGAAGAGTACTGGTGGTGCCTCGACCGCATCTTCGACTGGGGCGATGAAGATGCCAACATGATTCTGGACGACGGCGGCGACGCTACCATGGCTGTCATTAAGGGCATGGAATTCGAGGATGCTGGCCTGGTGCCGCCTGCAGAAGAGTCGGATTCGGATGAGTTTATTGCCTTCAAGGACATGCTTCGCGCCAGCCTGGAGAAGGATGCCGGCCGTTGGCACCGAATTGCAGAGTCGGTGAAGGGTGTCACAGAGGAGACCACCACTGGTGTCCACCGCCTCTACCACTTCGCAGAGCAGGGAGTGCTGCCATTCCCGGCCATGAACGTCAACGATGCGGTCACCAAGTCCAAGTTCGATAACAAGTACGGCACCCGTCACAGCCTTCTGGACGGCATCAACCGCGGTACCGACATGCTGGTTGGGGGCAAGAACGTACTGGTCTGTGGCTACGGTGACGTGGGTAAGGGGTGCGCAGAGGCACTGGTTGGCCAGGGCGCTCGCGTTCAGGTCACCGAGGCCGACCCGATTAACGCATTGCAGGCATTGATGGACGGTTTCGACGTTGTCGCTACTGAGAGCGTCATCGCAGATGTCGACATTGTCATCACCGCCACAGGCAACAAGGACGTCATTACTTTCGAGCACATGCAGCAGATGAAGAACCACGCGCTGCTGGGCAACATCGGGCACTTCGACAACGAGATTGACATGCACAGCCTGCACCATCGCGATGATGTCCGTCGTGTGGAGATCAAGCCGCAGGTCACCGAGTACATCTTCCCGCATGCTGACGGCGAAGAGCGCTCTCTGATCGTGCTTTCCGAGGGGCGTTTGCTCAACCTGGGCAATGCCACCGGACACCCGTCCTTCGTAATGTCGACCTCCTTCACCGACCAGACAATCGCTCAGATTGAGCTCTACTGCAACGGCGAAAAGTACGACAACTCTGTCCACCGTCTTCCGAAGATTCTGGATGAGAAGGTCGCTCGCATTCACGTCGAGGCACTTGGCGGCGAGCTCACCCGGCTGTCCAAGGAACAGGCCGAATACATCGGCGTTGATGTCGAGGGTCCGTATAAGCCAGAGCACTACCGCTACTAGTTCTAGCCAAGGCTTGGTCGTAGCCATGTGTGCGAGGAGAAAAATTTGATTATCGCAGTCGAAGGAATCGACGGTGCTGGCAAGAACACGCTTGTCACAGCTGTTACCAATCAACTCCGAAGTCAAGGGCACTCCGTTTCATCGATGACCTTTCCGGCGTACCGGCAGACGATCTTCGCTGATTTCGCCGATCAAGCTTTGCACGGTCAGCTCGGCGACACTGCGGACTCCGCTTGGGCAATGGCACTCCTGTTCGCTCTGGACCGCAAAGAACGTCGTGAAGCGATTGTTGATGCAGCGCGCGAAAACGATGTTCTGATCATCGACCGCTACGTCGCGTCCAACGCGGCCTACTCCCTGGCTCGCACGCAGGATCCGGCGATCGTCGAGTGGATTGAGAAGACCGAATTCGGAGATTTCCAGCTTCCGCTTCCCGACGTTCAGGTCTGTCTGGCCACGTCGGTGGGAGTGGCAGCCGACCGCGCACGCAATCGGGAAGCCTCTGATGCGCAGCGAACTAGGGATACCTACGAAAAGGACTCGGGTTTGCAGGAGCGCACGCTGGCGGCGTACCAGAAGTTCGCGGGGGGCTCGTGGCAGTCACCATGGTTGATGCTTACGGGGGATGATGGGGCGGACCGTCTTGTGGAATGGATCAGTGCACGCCTGCGCTAGCCACCTCAACTGGAAACTACAGAACTAGATAGCTTTACGTTTAGAATATGACGCATGAGCTCAAAAATCCTGGTTGTTGATGATGATCCGGCCATCGCCGAAATGCTCACGATGGTGATGGAGCGCGAGGGCTTCGACACAGTAGTAGTCGACGATGGCATCGAAGCTGTCAAGGCAGCAGAGCGGGAGAATCCAGATTTGATTCTGCTGGATCTCATGTTGCCGGGCATGGGTGGTGTCGATGTCTGTCGCACTGTGCGAGAGACATCGGCGGTGCCGATCATCATGTTGACTGCGAAGACCGACACGGTCGATGTGGTCCTCGGCCTGGAATCCGGTGCGGATGACTATGTCACGAAGCCCTTTAAGCCGAAGGAGCTCGTGGCGCGTGTGCGCGCTCGGCTGCGTCGTCAAGAGGACAGCCCGAGTGAGACCCTCGAGGTCGGCGACCTGACTATCGACGTGCCCGGTCACGCCGTGTTCCGCGATGGCAAGGAGATTTCTCTGACCCCGTTGGAGTTTGACCTATTGCACACTCTTGCATCCCGTCCGAAGCAGGTCTTTTCCCGTGATGAGTTGTTGGAAAAGGTCTGGTGATATCAGCACACCTCGGATACTCGACTCGTCAACGTTCACGTTCAGCGTCTGCGCTCGAAGATTGAACTGGATCCGGAAAACCCCCAGATTGTGCTGACCGTCCGCGGTGTCGGGTACAAGACGGGTGACTAATCAAGGTCAGTCAGCTTTAGTGGGAGCCGATTCTTGCGTCGATTAATAACGAAGCTTCGAGACTTCACCAATAGGGGAGTGACCTGGGCGGTTACGCTCTGGCGTACGTCTATCCAAGCGCGCATTCTGACCTCTGTCGTGGTACTGAGCGCGATGGTGATTGCGGTACTCGGTTTCGCGCTGGCGACTATTGTTACCCAGCGGCTTATCGACGCAAAGGTTACCGCTGCCGACGAGGAAATTGACCGTGCTCGCGCGGTGGTGGAGCAGGCGATTGAGAACTCTTCGTCCAACGAGCTGCAAGCTCTGCTCAACGTGGGGCGCGATGCCCTTGTGAACCGTGCAGCCGGTTCCGGTGCTGCGCCATTGACAAGTTATGAACCGCTGCTCGTGGCGCCGGTGCCACGAGGCACGGTGTTGGCTTCATCGCCGATTAAGGCCGATGTCCCAGAACGATTGCATGAAGTAGTCCGACAAGGGCAAATTGCGTATCAGGTACGTCAAGTCACTGATAACCGCGGCGATACGTACTCGGCGTTAATTATCGGTAGCCCTACTTCTACCTCGGTTGATGGGCTCGAGCTCTATCTGGTCACCTCTATGGCTGCAGAGGAATCGACTATTAAGTTGGTTCGTGGTCTGCTCGCCGGTGCGACAGTAGTCATCATGGCGCTTCTCGGCGGTATTACTTGGTTCTTCTCCAATCAGGTGACGACACCAGTGCGTTCCGCCGCCCAGATTGCCCAGCGCTTTGCCGACGGCCACTTGCGCGAACGCATGGTCGTGCAGGGTGAAGATGACATGGCGCGACTGGCCATGAGCTTTAACAAGATGGCCGAATCGCTGTCGACGCAGATTAGACAGCTGGAGGAATACGGCAGTCTGCAGCGACAGTTCACCTCCGATGTTTCGCATGAGTTGAGGACGCCTCTGACCACGGTGCGTATGGCCGCCGATCTTATTGCTGACGGCGCTGAGGACCTCGATCCGGCGACTCGCCGCGCAGCTGAGCTGATGAATGAGGAGCTTGAGCGTTTTGAGATGCTTCTCAATGACCTGCTTGAGATCTCACGCCACGATGCCGGCGTTGCTGACCTGTCCGCAGAAAAGGTCGATGTCCGTCGCTGCGTGGATGCTGCCTATCAGCAGGTAACGGTCGTGGCTAAGGAGACCGGTACACCCATTCGCTTCCACCTGCCCGATGAACCGGTAATGGCAACAGTCGACTCGCGTCGTATCGAGCGCGTGCTACGCAATCTTATGGCCAACGCTGTTGACCACA
This sequence comes from Corynebacterium amycolatum, assembly GCF_016889425.1. Lineage (NCBI taxonomy): Bacteria > Bacillati > Actinomycetota > Actinomycetes > Mycobacteriales > Corynebacteriaceae > Corynebacterium > Corynebacterium amycolatum. The sequence continues at coordinate 79,145 of NZ_CP069513.1, read as the reverse complement.
GTGAGGGCAATCCGGTGGATGTCACAGTGCAGGCGAGCGATTCCGCGGTCTCGTTTACGGTCGTTGACCACGGTGTGGGGCTAAAGCCGGAGCAGCAAGAGCTGGTGTTTAACCGGTTCTGGCGCGCTGACCCCTCGCGTGTCCGACGCACCGGCGGTACCGGACTTGGCTTGGCGATCGCGCGTGAGGACGCACAATTGCATGGTGGGGAACTGGAGGCATTTGGCGTGCCGACGGTCGGTAGCTGTTTCCGCCTGACTGTGCCACTGGAGCCTGATGCGAGCTTCGGTGAGCATCCGCTCGGCCTAGAAGTTCCGCCGCTGCCCGATCAGATTCCGCATCAGCAGGAAATTGGTGCACGGGAGTTGGAATCGGATTCGATTGCACCGCAAGTCAAGAGCCAGGATCAGGATAAGGGGCAGCGGACTAGCGATAGCGAATCCCGACAGGCACGAGAGGAGGATATTTAAATGACGGCGCAGCAACAGTCAAAGGCTCGTCGCGTCCTGCGTAAGGTAGTGGCGCTTAGCTCAGTGATCATTTTGGGCACGGCCGCAGGATGTACCACCATTCCGAGGAACACCAGCCCCCAGGTGCTGCGTCCGTTTGAGCCGCCCCAAGTTCGTATTGAGGTTCCGCAGCCACGGCCGAATGTCAATGCAGACATTGTCCTGCGCGACTTTTTCGCCGCGGCCGCGCATCCGGTTGATGATTTTCAAGCTATGCGTGCCTTCATGACCCCGGAACTTGCGGCCAGTTGGAAGCCGCACGAAAGCGCCCGCATTCTCGACGGTGTCAACCTCATCGCTCAACGGGATGAAGGAGGTTCTCGACAGTCCTTCGTTGCCCGAGGTCGCAGCGTTGGTCAATTTGGTACTGATGGTGCTTATGAGCCCCAGTCCGGTGACTATGAGGAAACCGTGGAGATGAAGCTCGGTTCGGATGGGCAGTGGCGCATTTCCTCGCTGCCCGACGGTGTTGTCATGGAGCGTCAGGCATTCCTGGAAAACAATGTGCCTCGCAATGTCTATTTCCTCGACCCGGCGGGTAATCATTTGGTCACAGATCGTCGTTGGCTCTATCGTGGCGTCACCGATGGCGCGACCAATCTGTTGACAAAGCTGAAGAACGGACCATCAGCACCACTGCGACCGGGCGTCACCACAGTGCTCAAGCCCAATGCCTCAATTGCGGTGGAAGCAGGACCTGTGTCCAACTCGGACGGTCGCAGGGTCGAAATCACCGGATTGGGTGATGTTTCCGAGGAACTGCGTGTCATGCTCGCGGCACAGATTATCTGGACTCTCGACTCGGCAGATTTCCGTGGTCCGTGGATCCTCATGGCCGACGGCGAACCACTAATTGCCAGCCACGACGAGCCGTGGACGAAGGATACCGACGCAATCCAGCTCTACGACCCGAATCATCTACCGGCTGATAACGCGCCGTTGCGGACGGTCGACCGCAGCGGTATCTACGAGATTGCTGACGGCCACGCCACACCTGTGGGACGCGGCTGGACTGCCAGCGGCAGCACTGCGGTGTTTTCCGCGGCAGTGGGCATCAACCCTAATGGCAGCGAGCTTATTGCCGCCGTGTTCCGCTCGGCTGTGGATGGTCGTACCGGTTCGTATGACCTTGGGGAGTCCACATTGATGCTCGGCGGAATACAAGATCAGCCGGTTCCTGTGCTGACTGGCGAGAGTCTCACCCGTCCGACATGGTCGCCAGATGCCGAGGCGGTCTGGACAGTGAAGGACGGTACAACCGTCGTACGCCTGGTTCGGCAGTCGACGTCGTCCCGGATTCAGCAGGAGGAGGTTGATACCTCTGAGCTCAGTCACCTTCTTGACGGCGGCGAAGACACGGGGCACCCAAGCGCCGGTATTTCTGAATTCCGCGTCGATTCTTCAGGCACGCAGGTAGCGATGATTATCGCTGGTGAGGTCTATATCGCCACCATCGAAAGGCATGACGACAAACCATGGAAGTTGACGCATCCGCGCGCTCTGCCGCTCCCTGAAAACGTTTCCCCGGTGTCACTGACGTGGTCGCCGAATCAAACGGTCACGGTGGGCGGTTACAGCGGAGACACCCCGATGTGGAGTGCCTTCCCGGACGGTGCGACCAGCTCCGTTCTGCCGAAGCTCAACCTGACACCGCCAATTCCTGTGGTTACCGCGACCTCGTCGAAGCGTTACGCATTGGATGCCACCGGTGTTATGGAGCTGATCTCCAGCGAGGGGCAACAGCAGTTCTGGCGCCAGGTTCCGGGTGCGCGTGGTCGAATGGCTCCGGTGTCTGTGGAGTAAGCGCAAATCGGGGAGGGGATCAATGGCGCAGGGGAAATCATCGCAGGATGTACTGCGCGTGCTTTACGACGTCACTCGCGATGCGATTGGCCTCGTGATACCGGAAACCTGCCCGGTGTGCGGCTGCTCCGGGACGCTGTGTCGTGATTGCAAGGACGATCTTCAGCAACCTCCAGTGCGGTTTTCACCGCGGGCTGCGTTACGCGCAGCAGCGTGGACCTGCGGTCCGTACTCCGGTGCGAGGAGACATCTCATTTTGTCGGCCAAAGAACGGGGCAGTGGTGAAGCCAGACGAATCATGGGGGCCGTGTTCGCCGCTGCGGTACGAAGGCTGGCCTCAGACGGCCATATAATGCCCCCGGAAATTACCCCCGTCATTTTGATTCCCGCGCCGACAAGATTGTCATCCCGTCGACAACGGGGTGGGGATCCGGTAACAATTGCCTGCGACTTTGCCTGCAGTCAGCTCCCCTCTAGTTCGGTATTGCCCCTGGTGCGCATTGCTGAGCGCACGCGGGATTCCGCGGAGCTTGGGGCTTCTCAACGCAGACGAAACCTTTCTGGCCACATTGTGCCGCTGACGCAATTCAAGCACGGAATTAGTGGCAAGCTGCGACAACGGTGTGCCCAGGTGACAGTGATTCTGGTTGATGATGTGGCCACCACTGGTGCCACTGCAGCGGAAACCGAGTTGGTGGCAGCGTCATTGGGGATTCGCATCGACATGGTGTTGGTACTCGCCCGGGCGTAGACGCAGGGGTGTCGTCGGCAAGCGAAAAATAAACGAGGGGAACGTGGCATTGGTTACCCCCGGAACTGTATCCTGGGGGTGCAGAAAGACTCGTCACCGTAGACGCCGTGAGTAATCCCGCTCACGGAAGGGCGGTGGCCATACCGGGAGGTAGGTAGCAAGTGTCCACACCTGCTGACAACAACGAGGTACTCAGCCCGAACGCTCAGGTGACCATCACCGGGCGCAATGTTGAGGTTCCAGAGCACTTCGCAGATCGTGTTAAGGCGAAGCTGGCGAAGATTGAGCGCCTCGACCCGACTTTGACCTTCTTCCACGTGGAGCTCCAGCACGAGCCGAATCCGCGCCGTGCAGACCGCTCTGACCGTATTCAGATCACCGCTACTGGCAAGGGGCACCTGGCTCGTGCGGAGGCGAAGGAAGATAGCTTCTACGCTGCACTGGAGTCTGCTCTGGGCAAGATGGAGCGCTCCCTGCGTAAGGTGAAGGCTCGCCGCAAGATTAGCCGTTCTGGCCACCGTGCACCGATGTCCGTCGGCGAGGCAACTGCTTCGCTGGTTGCAGAGGCTGAGGCAGCGGCTCCGGAAAAGGCTGATCCGTACGAGGATCTGGTTGAGGACGTACGTCCGGGCCAGGTTGTGCGTACCAAGCAGCACTCCGCAACTCCGATGACGGTCGAAGATGCTCTGTCTGAGATGGAGCTCGTCGGTCACGACTTCTACCTCTTCGTTAACGAGGCAACCTCTCGTCCGTCCGTGGTCTACCGTCGTCACGCATACGACTACGGTCTGATTGAGCTGGCAGAGGAAGACGAGAAGTAAGTCTTCATCAAAAAGAGCACGCAATGCCGCACAGAGCTGTGTATTGGTAAGTAATTGCTCACATGAGCCCGTCTTCTCTTAGAAGGGAAGGCGGGTTCGTCGTATAATCAACCGTTGCACATTAAAGTTCGACGTGAATCGGCCGGAAAGGTCCCAATTTAGTGTTTTCGCTCAGCAAGTTGCTCCGCATTGGTGAAGGCCGCGCTGTCAAGAGGCTTGGCAATATTGCAGATCAGGTCATCGCCAAGGAAGACGAGTACGCAGCTCTTTCAGACGATGAACTCCGCGCCAAGACCGAGGAGTTTAAGAAGCAGCTGGCTGACGGTGCCGATGTAGACGATCTGCTGCTGGATGCTTTCGCCACGGCGCGTGAGGCATCCTGGCGCGTGCTGGGTCAGAAGCACTACCGCGTCCAGGTTATGGGCGGTGCGGCACTGCACTTCGGCAACGTTGCCGAAATGGGTACTGGTGAAGGTAAGACCCTGACCTGTGTGTTGCCCGCATACCTCAATGCGTTGGCAGGCAAGGGCGTTCATGTCGTTACGGTTAATGACTACCTGGCTAAGCGTGACGCGGAGTGGATGGGTCGAGTCCACCGCTTCCTGGGGCTTGAGACCTCGGTGATTCTCTCTGAGCTCAGCCCGGACCAGCGCCGCAAGGCCTATGCTGCCGACATCACCTACGGCACGAACAATGAGTTCGGCTTTGACTACCTGCGCGACAATATGGCGCATTCGCTCGACGATTTGGTGCAGCGTGGGCACCACTTCGCCATCGTCGATGAGGTTGACTCGATTCTGATTGACGAGGCCCGTACCCCGTTAATTATTTCCGGTCCGGCGGATGGCGATCCGCACTGGTACCTGGCGTTCTCCAAGATTGTGCCGCGTATGAAGCGCGACATTCACTACGAAGTCGATGAGCGTAAGCGCACCATCGGTATTCGTGAAGAGGGTGTTGAATTCGTTGAGGATCAGCTGGGTATTTCAAACCTGTATGCTCCGGAAAATTCCTCGCTGGTCAGCTACCTGAACAATGCCCTGAAGGCCAAGGAGCTGTTCACCCGCGACAAGGATTACATTATCCGTAATGGTGAGATTCTCATTGTCGATGAGTTCACCGGTCGTGTGCTGGCAGGCCGTCGCTATAACGAGGGTATGCACCAGGCAATTGAGGCCAAGGAAGGGGTGGAGATTAAAAACGAGAACCAGACGCTGGCAACCGTCACGCTCCAGAACTACTTCCGCCTCTACGACAAGCTGTCCGGTATGACCGGTACGGCTGAGACTGAAGCGGCTGAGCTGCACCAGATTTACAAGCTGAACGTCATGGCGATCCCGCCGAATCGCCCGAAGCAGCGCGAGGATCTGCCCGACCTGATTTACAAGACGCAGGAGGCAAAGTTCGCCGCTGTTGTCGAGGACATCCGCGAATGCCATGAAAAGGGCCAGCCAGTTCTCGTTGGTACGACATCAGTCGAGAAATCCGAGTACCTTTCCAAGCTCCTGCAGCGCGAAGGTATTCCTCATTCTGTGCTGAATGCAAAGCACCACGAGAAGGAAGCTGAGATTGTTGCGGTGGCGGGTCGTCTCGGAGGCGTTACCGTGGCAACTAACATGGCCGGTCGTGGTACTGACATCGTGCTGGGCGGTAACCCGGACATCATCGCTGACCTGAATCTGCGCTCTCGTGGTCTGGACCCGGTGGAAACTCCGGAAGAGTACGAAGAGGCGTGGGACGCTGAGATTGAGCGCGTTCGTCAGCAGTCGAAGGAAGAAGCTGACAAGGTACGTGAGGCCGGTGGACTCTACGTCCTGGGCACTGAGCGCCATGAGTCGCGCCGCATTGACAACCAGTTGCGTGGTCGTACCGGTCGTCAGGGTGACCCGGGTGTTACCCGCTTCTACCTGTCCATGCGCGATGATCTCATGGTTCGCTTCAACGGCCAGCGCATGGAAGCGCTGATGAACACTCTGAATGTCCCGGATGACGTTCCTATTGACTCCAAGGTTGTCTCCAACTCCATTAAGAGCGTTCAGGCTCAGGTGGAAAGCCAGAACTTCGAAATCCGTAAGAATGTTCTGAAGTATGACGAGGTTATGAACCAGCAGCGTAAGGTCATCTACGCTGAGCGCCGTCGCATCCTCGAAGGTGAGGATTTGAAGACTCAGGTTCGCGACATGCAGGACGATGTCGTCGACGCGTATGTCAACGGTGCCACCGCTGACGGTTACGTGGAGGATTGGGACCTCGACGAGCTGTGGAATGCCCTTGAGCAGCTCTACAGCCCGACGTTTACGGCGCAGGAGCTCATCGATGGCTCTGACTTCGGTACCCCGGGTGACCTCTCGGCCGATGAGCTGTCCAAGGCTCTGCACACGGATATCTCCGCCAGCTACGACCAGCTTGAGGATGCGGTTTCCGCAATTGGTGGCGACGACCAGATGCGCAACATTGAGCGCTTCACCATCCTGAACGTCATGGACCAGAAGTGGCGCGAGCACCTCTACGAGATGGACTACCTCAAGGAGGGCATTGGCTTGCGCGCCATGGCCCAGGCTGACCCGCTGGTGGAGTACCAGCGTGAGGGCTACGACATGTTCACCGCGATGATGGACGGCATCAAGGAAGAATCGGTTCGTCAGCTGTTCCTAATCCGTAAGCAGGTTATGCCCGCAGTGGAAAACACTGAGGGGCAGGAAAACCAGGCTCCGGCTCTGCCAACGGAAGCTGCTGAGAAAAATCAGCAGATGACCTACTCCGGCCCCAGCGAGGACGGCAGTGCAGAGCAGCAGCGCATGGATCAAGAGCGTGAGGGCAACCGGGCGCAGCGTCGGAAGGCGGCTCGCAAGCGCCGTCGCTAAGCACTAAAGCACACGAAACGCGGTCATAATCCATGGCCGCGTTTTTGCTGTTCCGCGGCGGAACGTGCCCGTGAACGCGCGAACGCGCGGACCGACACGGCAACTACCCAGGAATTCGACCTTTTTGCCGTCCGCTGAAGCGCTGGCGTGGAAGGATTGCAACGCGACACCTTTGAGGCTGGTGTTTTTCGACAGCGTGAGTATCGCAGCGTGAATAATCGGGTCGATGTTGATACGACGCAAATCGTTGACTCGCCGGCGACCCGCGATAATGTCGAAGACGCGGCGAGTAATCGTGCCAAGCTCCTGTCTCAGATTCTGCTCACAGTGCTGGACGACGTGCGGTGTTTGCGGCGTCTTTTTTGCCGCAGGAGTGGCCACGGCGGGCGGTAATGCCGTCATGACAGCGGTCCCGGAAGCAACGGAACATCCGCTATAGGTCGGTGCCACTTTTGCGGTTGGAGAAGTGGCGGCATTAGCTGACTGGCCAAGTTGAATTGTGTGGAGAAGCGAAAAGCCCGTTGCTGGTTCGATGAATTCCCTGTCACTGGATCGGTTCTCAGCGGCGTGCGACAGCGCGTAAGGCATCGGCGCCTGCGATGTTGGTACGTGAGACGTAGGTGCCATGGATTAATCCCCCTAAAAACTCTCCATTGGCAAGTTCCCCCCTTGCTGAAGACCATTGTCCTACAAGTGCTTTAAGTGTGCAGCTTGTGAAGGGGAATTCACGGCTGGCATGGGGGTGGGGAGAAGATGCAGCCGCGAAGTGGGCTGAGTGTCTCGCTGTTAATAGCCCTATAGGTTTCCGTCAAAGCCGTTCTGGTCGTCTATAAATTGGCGTAACGAACAGCCAATTAACACGCTGAACTGGAAAAAAGGCAAACGTGCAGGTCATGCGATAAACTACAGGCCATGCGCGGAATGATTATCGATTACTGTGGTGTCCTCGACGGTACGGATGAAGACCAGGCACGTTGGCGTAATTTGCTGGTAGAGGCGCGTGCAAATGGTGTTGGCCTGGCAGTCCTGTCGAATGACCCAGGTGGCCCATCAGCGGATCCGATTCGCAAGCTCGAAGATGAGGGCCTGGTAGACGCAGTTGTGCTCTCTGGTGAAATTGGCCATGAGAAGCCTTCGGCAGAGGCTTTTAATGCAGCTGCTGCGGCTATTGAACTGCCGGCACGGGACTGTGTGTTGGTGGATGATTCGATTGAGAACATCCATGCTGCCGTCTCTAACGGCATGGTGGGAGTCTTCTATCAGCAGTTCGACCGCGCAGTGGTCGAGATTGCCGGTCTACTGGGGCTCGAGGGCGAGTTCTAATGCGTGTCTATATCCCAGCGACTTTCTCCATGCTTGAGGCGCTGAAGGAGGATGAGCTCTTCCACGCCCGCGGTGGTTGGGGCTTTGCTGTCACTGAGGCGCTGCGCGATTTCTTTACTGAGGGCGATGATGAGGAACTGGCAGATGTGGCCTTTGATGAGGCTGCGCGTGCGTCGCTCCGTCTGCTCGATGCTGCAGAAGAGAAGTTCCCGCACCGCCGAGTAGTCATTTCCGTCGATGTGGAGGCGGAACCGCAGTCGGATATGGGCGATGCTGTGGTTAAGGTCGGCGGCCCAATTTCGCTTGCCGACGTTGCAGCGCTCCACATTGATGTGGAAGAGGCGGAAAGCAAGGTTGAGGCTGCAATTGAAGCCGTCGATAAGGCAGATCTCGGTGACGAGGATGCGGAGCTCACTGTCGGCGATGCGCTGGAGATTCCGCTGGCGTGGTATGACGTAGCTGAGCTCGGCATGGTGGTCGACTTCCTGTAGTAGCGCGTGCTTGGTGTTGAAGAAGGGGACTGGGTTTGGAACCCAGTCCCTTTTTGTATGGCACAAGTTTTTTCTGCGGGGGTATATAAGGCGGGATTGTTTTGTGTGGATAAGCTCCATGTCAAAGGGGGCGCTTCGCAGGAAAGCGGGGGTAATGACAATTTCGCTATTTGTGTCAAAATCATTTGCTTCTCTTGACCAATAACTTACCACTCCGTAGTCTACGTCTAAGTAACCTACGGGCACGTAATAATGGATTGGGCGGGGATTGCCCGCTGATGAACAGTGTTATTACTTGTTCTCCCGTGACAGTCAGGAGGGTCAAGAATGGGACTTAAGACCAAAGTTTCCCGGGTATTCAAGCATTTATCCACGCCACTTTTGCCCGATGACTACACGCAGTTGCTAAATCCGCTGTGGTCAAGTCGCGAGCTGCGCGGTCAGATTGAGGCCATTAATCCCACATCTCCTACTTCAGCAGAGTTGATAATCCGTCCGGGTTGGGGGATGCCAACAGACTTCAAGTCAGGTCAGTTCATTGGACTCGGCGTAGAGGTCAAGGGGAAATACCTGTGGCGTTCCTACTCACTGACAAATGCACCGCGGCCTCATGATGGGCTGCTGACTATCAACATTCGTGCACTCAACGACGGCTACGTGTCCCAACATCTCGTCGCCAATGTAAAACCGGGTACTGTCGTCCGCCTGGCTGCCCCGGCTGGGGATTTCCATCTTCCGGAGCCACTCCCAGCCCGTATTGCGTTTGTTACCGCAGGCTCCGGCGTAACTCCTGTGATTTCCATGCTGCGTGATCTTTCAGCTCGCAATGCATCAGTGGAAGTCGAACACATTCACTCCTACCGCGGCGAGGCAGAAGCTGTGTTTGTCAACGAACTCCGGGAGCTGGAACAGCGCAGCGCTATTAGCGCGTTGAAGTATCGCCTGCATGCCTGGAATACGGAGACGCAGCCGCGGATTGACGCTGCTGCGGTTACCGACATCATTGCTGACTTTGGAGCGCTGGCATCGTCGGCAAGCGCCTATGCTTGTGGTCCGGTTGAACTGCTGAAAAGCCTTGAGTCGGAGTTCCCCGAGCTGCGGACGGAACGTTTCACCGTTGACCGCTCGGCGGCGGAGGAGGCCGGTGGCACGGTGAGTTTCGGCAGCCGAGGAGATGTCGACGTAGACGGTGCAACCACCATCCTGGAGGCGGCCGAGCGCGTCGGGGTCGACCTGCCGTACGGCTGTCGGATGGGAATTTGTGCGACCTGCGTGCAGCAACTCTCCGACGGCGCAGCGCGGGACATCCGCACCGGTGCGACGTTTGTGGCGGGCGAGCGGGTCCGAACGTGCGTCTGTGCGCCGGCGGGGCACGCGCGTATCGAACTGTAAGTTCGCCCCACATCTATCTCAACCTGCATTAACCAGGAGAAACTACCTAAAGGAGTTGGGACCCTTCCCATGGCAATTTCCGATATCGCATCGTATGCGCACTTGAGCGAAGAAGACGTCGCAGAGATTGGGCGTCGGTTTGCGGAAATCGAAAAGCAACACCGCGATTCGCTGGGGCAGAAGGATGCTCGCTACATCCGCACGCTCATCCGCATTCAACGCACCCTTGAGGTGACTGGTCGAGGTCTGCTGATGGTACCGACCGCAGGCATGGCCCTGAACAAATTGGGGCTGCTGCCGAGGTCGTGGAAGAACACCGCACACTGGGGTTTCAAATGGGCGGGCATCTCAGCGCTGGGGCTGGCAAAGATTTTGGAAAACCTCGAAATCGGCCACAACACCATGCACGGTCAGTGGGACTGGATGAATGACCCCGAGATTCACTCGGCCACCTGGGAGTGGGACAATTCCTGCCCATCGAGCGGGTGGAAGCACTCCCACAACTTTGTCCACCACAAGTACACCAACGTGTTAGGTATGGACAACGATGTGGGATACGGCATTCTCCGGGTGACTCGTGACCGCCGTTGGAAGCCATCGACGCTGTTGCAGCCGGTGACAAACGTGGTCTTGGCCAGCCTTTTTCAATGGGCAGTGGCTTTCTACGACGTTGAGCTCGGGCGTGTGTTTGCAGGCAAGAAATCCTGGGATGAGGCCCGGCCGCAGCTCATGGAGGTTCTCAACAAGTCGGGGCGCCAGGTGATCAAGGACTACGTTCTCTTCCCGGCGATGGCGGGTCCGCGTTACCGCGAAGTGGCATTTGCGAATATGATGGCCAACCTCGCCCGTAATCTGTGGGCCTACGCTGTCATCTTCTGCGGACACTTCCCGGATGATGCCGAGACTTTCACCAAGGAGCAGTACAACACCGAGGACAAGAGTGAGTGGTATTTGCGCCAAATGCTGGGCTCGGCGAACTTCCACGGTGGGCTGGCGTTGTCGGTGCTCTCGGGAAATCTGAATTACCAGATTGAGCACCACCTCTTCCCAGACATGCCATCCAACAGGCTCGCGCAGATTTCGAAGCAGGTTCAGCAGATTTGCCGAGAATACGACCTGCCATACAACACGGGGTCGTTCCCGAAGCAGTTCTTCCAGGTCCAGCGCACACTACTAAAGTTGTCGCTGCCGGATCGCTTCTTAGTCGCTGACCCGGACAACGCCCCAGAGGTGCGTTCGGAGGCGGCGTTCAAGAAGTATCCGCAGGTTGAAGCGGAGCTCCAGTCCAGTTCCCCGCAACGCAAGGGCTTAGCGACGGGCCTGCGAATGCTCCGCCGTCTTCGCCCAGGCGTCCGGGAAATTGTCCGAGCCTATACAGGTCGCTCAACGCACACTGCTGGGCGCGGTTAGCCCTCGACCCGCTTGCGGACTGCAGCTGCGGCTGCCGGTTCGCGGTTCCATGGCATTGATTGTTTGTGGGGGAGCCGTAGCCAGGCGCGAATTATGGTCACAGTTAGTGTCGCAGTTGCACCAGCGAGGAAGAGCGCTAAGTAAGCCGAGGAATTCTGGCCGGTAAACTCCACGGTCACGATCAGTGCGAAAAGTGGAGCTGCCATGGACGCCGACAGGAAGGCCGCCGCGCCGAGAATTGCAAAGTCGCTCAGCGGAATTGAGGGCATCAATGGTTGTACGAAGCAGCCGATGATGAAACCGCTGAGCGCGCCAAGGGCAAAGCCGGGAGTTAACAGACCACCGACGGCACCCGAACGAAAAGTAACTAGAACCGCGACAGTTTTCGCGATCAGCAGCATGACCGCAAACCCCAGCAGTGGGCGATCCATGAGAACTGTGGTCGCAGCGATGCGGCCGTTGCCCAATACTTCTGGAATCCATAGCGAGATCACACCAACTAGCGTGAACGCGAGGGGGATGGCCCAGGCAGAATGCCAGCCAGTCGGTGCCTTGTCTAACACCCGCGAGCTGAGAATGCGAAATGCGTAGCCAATGGCGCCGCAGATAACGCCGAGGAGCAGTGCCGCACCGAGGTTGCCCCAGCCGTCTGAGAGATTGATTGGGCTGTAGAGCGGGCTACTGCCGACCACGATGCCCGACGTCACCGTGGCAATGGCTGAACACGCCAGTACCACCATCACCGCGGTAATGCTCAGTGAGCCCAGCAGAATCTCCAACGAGAAAACCGCTCCGGCCAGCGGGATGTGATAAATCGCCCCCAGGCCGGAACCGGCCGCTGCTGCGACCAGAATACGGCGGTGTAGCGGATCGATGCGTAGTCGATGCGACATCTGCGAGGCCACCATTGCACCTAGCTCACGCGGGGCATTCTCGCGTCCCATGGATGCACCTGCGGCTACGGTCGCCATCTGTAAAAACACATTGACAAGAGTCGACCACACAGGCATGAGACGGCCGTGCATGCCCGCCTCAACGCTTTCAATGGGCTTCGCCTTTGTGCGCAAAGCAGCCCACATTGGTCCTGCAATCAGCCCCGCCAACACGATCCCGACAAAGCGCTGTAGGCCGGTGGTGCCATCGGTCACGACCGCTACGTCACCCTCGTGCTGCCCGTAGACCGCGTACTCGATTCCGTGCATAATCAGCGCGAGCCCGGCTGCTCCGAGCCCCGTCGCAAGACCCACGATAAGTGTGTAGATGCACAGTCGAATCCAGCTGCCGGGAGCGGGGTAGAGACCGGAGTCCTCTTTGTTCGACTCAGCACTTGCCGAGGCTTCAGAGGACGACTCCGCAGAATTGGTGTGGCTAGTCTCTTTCAATGTCCAGCTCCCAGTCCTCGTTGTCGCTGATAGCGATCAATAGACGACGCACTGCCATCGCTCGACGGTGCTGAACTCCCTCCAACTTGTCCAGGGCGCACTCTGGATCCGCGGGTGGTCCCAAATGGGTGCAACCACGTGGGCATTCATCTGTTGCCGCCTGGATATCTGGAAACGCCGCCAGTAGCGTCTCCGGTGTCACATGAGCCAGGCCAAAGGAACGAATGCCCGGGGTATCAATGATCCACGAGGGCGCGCTGTTTTCGCTTTCCGACGGCAACATCAGCGCCACCGACTGCGTGGAGGTATGGCGGCCCTTACCCACACCACTGACTTCGCCGGTCTCACGGTTGGCTTCGGGAACAATCCGGTTGACGAGGGTTGATTTCCCAACACCGGAATGCCCAACCAAAGCTGTCACTCGTCCTGGAACATCGATGAGCTCTGACAAAGGAGCCAAGTTATCGTTAATACCGCAGACAACGACATCCACTCCGAGTGCGGAAAACTCCCCGGCAAATTCCTCTGGGTCAGCCAGATCAGACTTAGTCAGACAGAGCACGGGACGGACACCGCCGGCGTAGGCCGCGACCAGCGCGCGTTCGACAAAACCGGTGCGGGGTTCAGGATCGGCGACTGCACACACAATGAGCAGCAGGCTGGCATTGGCCACGACAATGCGCTCATACGGGTCATTGTCATCGGCGGTGCGACGCAAAACCGTGCTGCGCTCTGCCAGCTTGACGATGCGGGCCAGTGTGCCCTCACGGCCGCTGACATCGCCGACGACACCGACACGGTCACCGACAACGATATTGGTGCGGCCGAGCTCGCGGGCACGCATGCATGTCACTGCAACATCAGCGTTGTTATCGAGGACTACACCCCAACGACCACGATCCTTGGTCACCACCATGCCCCAGTGGGCATCGGCGTGGCTGGGGCGATCCTTCGTCCGTGGCCGAGACCCTCTACCGGGGCGGATGCGTACATCGGACTCGTCCCATTGCCGTCCACGCCTGCGTGCCGCCACTGTTATTTCCCTGCCTCGGTTCCGTTCTCCATGCCATCAAGTCGAGTGTCGACCGACTTTTCCAACGAGCTAGGGCTGGGGGAGGCCAGTCCGAGCATCTCCAGCCAGCGCAGGTCGAATCCAGGCATGGTCTTAGCGGTGGTACTGATGTTTTCGACTTCCACGTCCTCCGTGCGCAGGCCAACAATGGCACCAGCGGTGGCCATTCGATGGTCGGCGTAGCTGTGCCAGAGGCCACCGTGGAGCGGAACGGGGTCAATCGCAATGCCGTCGTCAAGCTCCGTAGCGCGACCGCCGAGGCGGTTGATTTCCGTGGTGAGCGCGGCAAGACGGTTGGTTTCGTGACCGCGCAAGTGTGCAATACCCGTCAGCTCGGTGCGGGTGGTGGCCAGGGTGGCGATGGCAGCGACCGTTGGGGTCAGCTCGCCAATCTCGGACATGTCCATCGTGATTCCGCGCAGCTCCGACGGCTTTGGACCCACGACGGTGAGGCTGGTGCGGCCGCCCTCGTGACGGTTGAACGTCACAGTAGCGCCCATAGCGGTGAGGATCTCGCGGATGCGGTTGCCCGGCTGCGTGGTGTGCTCTGGCCAGTCGGGCACGGTGACGCTGCCACCAGTGACAGCCGCAGCGGCCAGGAAGGCGGCAGCGTTGGACAGGTCGGGCTCGATTTGCCAAGTACGACCCATCATTTCGGTGGGGCGAATGGTGAACGTTGTGCGTGATCCCTCAGGTGCGTCGGCCGTGGTCTCCTCGATCTGCACACCGGCCTCGCGAAGCATGTCCAGGGTCATGTCAATGTGCGGGCGGGATGGAATCTCACCGGTCGGGTGAAGTACGAGGCCACGGCCATAGCGCGGCGCTGACAGCAACAGGCCAGAGACGAACTGGCTTGAGGCCGAAGCGTCAATTTCCACTTCGCCGCCGATGTCCGGCAGATCTTGCTCTTGGACCGAGTCACCGAGGCGGTTGCCCTGGTTCGGACCCTGTGGATTGACCGTGAAAGGAAGCCCATTTCCAGTGATGTTCACACCGAGGCCGCGCAGGGCATCCAGCACGGCCGACATCGGGCGAGCCTTGGCCTCTACGTCGCCCTCGAAGAACACCGACCCCTGCGCAAGAGCTGCGATAGGCGGCACGAAGCGCATAACCGTACCTGCAAGGCCACATTCCACGACACCACCGCGGAGCATGCGTGGAGTGACACGGAGCGTGTGGTTCGGGGCACCCGAATATGTCGAGTCGGCACTGATGTCAGTTCCCAAGGCCTGCAGTGCGCGAATCATAAGATCGGTATCGCGAGAGCGCAGAGCACCATGGATAACCGATGGGGTCGAAGATAGCGCCGCGATGACAAGAGCACGGTTCGTAATCGACTTCGAGCCGGCAATCTGCACCGTGGCGCTAAAAGGCTGTCGACCGGATTCGGCACCGTCGACACTTACAGTAGGGGCGGACCAATTCTGATTTTGGGAACACACACAACCAATTATGGAACACTTTCACTCCATACCTCGACTAGAGGGGGAGTCATCGGCACAATCAGTTGGTATGTGTGGTCGTTTCGTCAATTTCGCAGTCGCCGAAAAGCTGCTCAGCACCACGGCTGAAATTCCCGGTTTGGCGCCCGTGCGTGCCGACGGCCCGTTGCCCACCTCCCGCTACAACATCGGCCCGACCATGCCAATAGTTGCTCTTGCCCGCGAGCATCCCGGCCGCACAGGAACCATTGCAGCCGCCGTGCGCTGGGGTTTAATTCCGCAGTGGGCCCGCGAAGTGCCAACGACACCTTTCTTCAACGCCCGTGCGGAAACCTGGCAGTCCAAACCGACTTTCCGGGACGGCCTTCCCTGCGCAATCCCCATGAACGGTTGGTATGAATGGAAAAATCGCCAGCCCTACTTCGTCAGCTTCGGTGATGATGCACCGCTTTTCACCGTCGCGGGTCTGTGGGCACGCTGGGGAGATATAGTCTCCGCCACAATTCTCACCACCGACGCCGTGGGACAGCTCGCGGATCTGCATCATCGTATGCCGCGCGTGCTTGCCGACGACGAAGTCAGCGATTGGCTGGATCTCTCGGCCTGGGCAGCAAACGGAGATGTTGGCGTGACCAGCGCCGAGGTGGTGGACAAACTGACCATCCGACCGGTCAACCGCGCCGTCGGCAATGTTGCGAATGAAGGGCCGCACCTGTTGGATGAGCCCGATGGCGCGGTACCCGGCCACAACGAGGAGCTGTTTTAAGGCCGTATCAGCGGGGAGGTTGCAGGAGTAGCCGCAGGATTAGCGGGCGATGTCGGCGACCGTGGCGTCGCAAAGCGAAACCAAATCAGCGGGTGACAGTTCGATGTCCCACCCGCGGCGACCACCGGAGACGAACACAGTGTCGGAGAGAGTGGCTGTCTCATCAATGACGGTGGGGAGCTTGCGGCGACCGCCAAGCGGGGAGATGCCGCCGGGAATGTAGCCGGTGGCAAGTGACGCGTCATGGGGGTCGGCCATCGTGGCCTTGGAAGCCCCGATAGCCGCGGCGGCGGCCTTGAGGTTGAGCATTCCGGTGGCGGGAACGACGGCGATGGCCAGCCCAGTGCGTTTGCCGGATAGCTCGATAATGAGAGTTTTGAAGATGCGTTCGGGCTCGATGCCGAGGTGCTCTAGCAGCCAAGAGGCGGCCTCTTCGCCGAAGTTGTCGCTGCCGTGGGGGAATTGGTGAACGTGGAAGTCGATTCCGGCGTTCTGACAGAAGGCGATGGCCGGGGTGGCGGCAGCGGATTTTTTGGCGGACTTCTTCGACATAATTTCCCATCGTTGCACATCAGCGCAATTACGCTACGAAATGCCTGGTGACGGGGGTCTGCCGACTCGTGGGTGCGGATGTTTTAGGATAGGTAGCATGTCAGGTGATCAGACAGGAACATCGGCCATCCGGACTGATGAGTCGGATGAGGAGCTTGCGCAGCGCTTTGAGCGTGATGCCATGCCGCTTTTGGATCAGCTCTATGGAGCGGCGCTGCGGATGACACGCAACCCCGCCGATGCCGAAGACCTGGTGCAGGAGACCTATATAAAGGCTTTTCAGGGCTTCCGCTCCTACAAGCCGGGCACGAATCTGAAAGCATGGCTCTACCGCATTCTGACGAATGCGTACATCAACAACTACCGCAAGGCGCAGCGTCGTCCTGCCGAGTACGCCACCGATGACATCACCGATTCACAGATCGCGGAAACCGCGTCGCACACTTCGATAGGGCTGCGCTCTGCTGAGGTTGAAGCGCTGGAAAAGCTTCCTGACGAGGAAATTCGTGACGCTTTGATGAGTCTCAAAGAGGATTACCGGATGGTGGTCTACTACGCCGATGTCGAGGGATTGCCCTACAAGGAAATCGCCGAAATCATGGGCACACCCATCGGAACTGTGATGAGTCGGCTCCACCGTGGAAGAAAACAGCTCCGAGACGCGTTGCACAACGTAGCCGTGGAACGTGGATTCTTGAAAGAAGAGAAGGGAGATTCTCCGCGATGAGCCGAGAGTCGAGCCAAGATATGGAGCAGACGCCAGAGCGCGGGCACGCCTGTGAAGATGCTTTCTGTCAGGATGTCCACTCGCGCCTACACGCATTTTTGGATGGCGAGTGTGATTCGGAGGAGCGCCGCTTTCTCGAGGAACACATTCACAAATGCCCTCAGTGCTTAGAAGAGTTCGGTTCCGAGCAAGCTATCCGACGGCTGCTGCGCCGGTGCTGCCAGCAACCTGCCCCTGAGGACCTCCGCCAGCGCATTACCACCCGCATACGCGTGTCCTATACGCGGGTGGAGTACCGCAGGTAGTTGCTGGCGGCTAGGTTTTGGCGTGTATTCCTTTGATGCTTAATGCGATGTTTCGTAATGCGGTAGTGCGAAATACGGAAAATCCCAGGTCATGGAGATGTGGCCTGGGATATTTTTGTGGAATTATTTGTGGAGCTAAGGGGAATCGAACCCCTGACCTTCGCATTGCGAACGCGACGCTCTACCAACTGAGCTATAGCCCCATTACTTTCGAGCAACCTAGCTGGAGCTCCTGTAAAAGCTCTATTTTTAGACGTTACTCCCGGTGGGGTTTGGGCTCCAAACTCGCTGGTAGTGATCTGGCGGATGGTTAATCCTGAAAAGCGAGGATGGGGTATCGAAGAGGTATCGAAAAGGTGCAGAAAGTGACTAGGTTTATGACAAAAAACCGCGGGTGAATTCAATTCACGTGTCATAAACCTAGTCAGTTTCAGACCTGCTACCCGTTGAGCTCTCCATTGGAGACACAAAAACTCCACCTCGTCCTTCGATGCAATACCGAGTTGTGTCGGGGTGGAGTGAGATGTCTTAGCCAGTGATGGCTAAGGCTGCTGTAACTAAGGGCAACTTAGCTGTTCGGACGCTTGCCGTGGTTAGCCTTGTTCTTACGGCGGTCCTTGCGCTTACGGCCACGCTTGCTCATAGCTGGGCTCTCTTTCTATCGGGTTAAACAGGTATCAACCGGTATAGATTACACGGTAAGGGGTAAGTCTTTTAATTAGACTGCGGTGCTGGTGCGAGTGCGACGAGTGCGGCCGCGGTTGCGACGGCGCTTCAGTGCGCGACGCTCGTCCTCGCTCATGCCGCCCCAGACACCTGCATCCTGGCCGGTCTCAAGTGCCCAAGCCAGGCACTGAGCGGTAACGGGGCAGCGGTTGCAAACGACCTTGGCCTTAGCAATCTGGGCGAGAGCCGGGCCGGAGTTACCGACTGGGAAGAACAGCTCCGGATCCTCTTCACGACAAACGGCCTTGTGACGCCAATCCATGACAAACTCCTAAAACATTACGAGCCCCGGGTGAGGGCAGGGTTAAATTTCCTTGCGGGAAGGCAGCTCCGGAAATGGATTTCGTCAGACACGACAAATCGCCGTATCTCAACGAGGGTTGGGGTTCATTCCCGGTTGCCCAGGGGTATTAGGCATCTTGGGAGGGGCTACCTGTTGCATCACCTATGCGACGTGAAAGGTAGTGGGGACTCACCAAAGAGTTTGCGCCTAAAAAGGCGAGACTTGCATAGTTGCACATCCAGTGAACTGCGTGCCTGTCTCGCTGACGGTTTACATGTTTTCACGACTGGAGCGGTTCGTAAAGAGCAAAATGAATAAAAGTGCCAAACCTCACAGAAAAGTGAAGTTTTGGTTAAAACGCCAGGTCAAAACTAGCCCCTTGTGGGGGTGATTTTAGTTTTGGTAATTGCAGTAGTGAGGGTGTATGGCGCGTTTTTGTTGGCTTGTCAGTAAACAGTTACAGCTTAAGCCGGGTTTGCCTCGGTCTTTTGGCTTGTACTGAACAGGCGGCGTGTGCGATCCATGGCCTTTTTGGTCACCACAACGAGCAAGCGCTCGTCCACGGGGCGGGTAGCGACCTTCTTGGTGAACTGGTCCTCGGTGTAATCGTCGGCACGCGCCACAAAATTGATTGCGCCTTGCTTAACGCGGATGTTGAGGGAATCGCGCTGATTGATGTACTCGCCGTCCAATTGGAGACGAAGTGGAGCAGTAGCGGTGAGCTGGATGTGCTGAGCGTTGTCAACGCGTCGTTCGCGGGCTTCTATGTGGAAGGGGGAGCGCAGTCGGGTGAAGAAACCGGCCAAATTGGCTGCGGCGACAAGCCCCGTCACTCCCTTTAAAGAAGTGAAGCCATAAAACCCCAGGCCCCTGCGCAGTGACACAGTGGGGTTGGTGACGATGGGGAGGTCGCCGAGGAATGTCCATGGATTGGAGTTGGACACCACAGCCATTGCGAGATCGCGGCCAAATTCCTTGCCGTCGATAGTTGCGGTGATTTGTGGCGGGCTTTTGCGCAACTCGTTCCATGCGGTGAAAATTGCCGGCAAATAGCGCACGGCTTTGGCGCGGGTGCCGTTATGTCGGAGCTGTTCCATGGTGGAAATGACTTCCGCATCGATGCCGATACCGGCATTGACGACGAAGCATCGCTCTGCTGCATGTCCAACGCTAATAGCGCTGCGGGTTCGGGAGCGCAGCAGGCTTGCGATGTACCACGCGGCATCTACGGGGTCGCGGGGAATGCCCAACGCACCTGCCAAGACGTTGGCGCTGCCTGTGGGAATTGTTGCGATGGCAGGCAGGTCAGTGGCAGGCAGTGCGGAGAATGGGTTGGAGTACATGAGCCCATTGACAATCTCGTTAATGGTTCCGTCGCCGCCGAGGGAAATAATGACGTCGTAATCGCGAACCGTTATTCCCGCGACCATTTCCTCAGCATGGCCGGGGTAAGCGGTGAACATGGATGTCAAGCGGATCCCATCGACTGAGCGAAGCGCCCGCACAATGCTGGGCATGCGTCGAGCAGAGTTACTGGTCGAATTCGGATTGGAGATTAGCAACGCACGCACAGGCACCAAGAGTAGTGCATGAATAGACCTGTGATGGGTGCATTGGTCGACTTGCCTCCAGAGTGTATTCATCGGTTCTCACCGGGCTAACATGTAGGGCGTGAGTAACCAGAAAAACAGCAGCAATGCGTCCAAATCGCGTACTACTGACCAGCTTGCGGTAACTGACGGGCCGATGGCCGCACCTCAGGTTGTCGTGGTCGGTGCGTGGATCGGTGTCGCCGAATGTACCCTCGGTCTGGGCTACGGAGTCTTCCTTCTGATTCGTGATTTGATGGGGTACCGCGACGAGGTCGCGGTCATTTCCGGTTGGGGTACCGCGCTGTGGTTCCTTCTCATTTTTGGCTCTGTTCTCGCTGGTGCGATTATGTTGCTGCGTGGCGCCCGTTGGGGGCGCGGGCCGATTATTATGCTCAACCTCTGCTTGCTGGGTGTGGCCTATTACATGTTCCGCTCGAGCGCTTTTCTGCTGGCTCTGCCGACGGCGGCAGCTTCAATTGCGGCGCTGGTCTGTATGTTTAGTCCGAAGGCGATTGACTGGGCTGCCCGCTCTTTTTAAATTTCGATGACGAACGCGTCGACTGACTCACCGCGCTGAACCAGTAGCGTGTCACCGACAACTGCAAGACGCACGGGCAGTTCCGGCTTGTCCGCATCATTTGCATGAGTGGACTTCGCAGCTGCAGGCAACGGGAGTGTGCCGATAATTTCGAGAGTTGAGGCATTCAATACCGCGACTCCGTCAGCGACTGGCATGAAAACATGCTCACCCCATGGAGCTGGGGTCCCTGTGGCCTCAGGAAACTCGAAATCCGGTGCCAGGGTGCTCGGACGGAAGCCAAGTAATCCACGTGGCGACCACCACGTCATGTGATGGGGGAGATCCGTTGTAAAAGGCGCACGCGGGGCATCGCCGTCGGAGTTAGCTTCAGCCGGTGCTGGACGCAGGGTAGTCTCACCCAGCGCCAATTCAGTTAGCATCGTGCCGTCCATACGAAAAACGCGAATGCGATTGTCTGTTAGTACCGCTGCCGTGTCCTGGCCAATCGATACCAGCGACATATCTGCAGTTACTGGACCAAGGTCAATATCGCTCTTGACCTCTGGTTTCCGCGATTCCTCCGGATTTGCCACCTGCATGACCAGGCGTCCGTGACCATCGCAATTGTTTACAACGGCCAGCAGCTCCACGCGTGTGAGCGCACTGATAATCGAACACTCTGGATGTGGCTGCATCTTCGGTTCCGGGGATGCTGGAATCTTGCCGTACTCGACTACTCGGACCAAGTCAGAACGCCACAGCTCCAGGAATCCAGAGTCGTAGACACCCGCGTATGAATTCGAGCGCACGGCGGCAAGGCTGTCAGCCGCAATCGATTTTCGGGTCGCGACATACTGCCCCGAATCGGGTTTGAGTGCAACGGTCTCACCGCAGCCAGCTGCCCCGCGAAAAGTCGCGAAAACTTGGCCATCACTGCCCGAGAGCGCACACAGCGGAATATCTCGTCGATAGTGCCATCGCTCCGTGCCGTCGTTAAGCGAGATAGCACGCACGCCCCGGTCCTCAGCAACGATGAGGGAGTTGTCCATCACCAGTGGCGCCGGGGAGATGGTGTGCGTGCTTGTGCTTGCCGACGATTCGGTGGACCACACCGGCCGGAGAGTATGTGGCATTGCCTCCGGATCGTTCGCAGCCGGGGCTTGCATTGCCGAGCCGGCAGAAGCCGTCGTTTCAGTGCGATCGACCTTGCGGGCCGGGGAAGCGACCCATGTCCAACCGATGACTAGCACTACGGCGATGATGAGAATGACTGATGCGATTCGATTTCGACGCAGTCGGGTCTCTGCAGTGGTGGGCTCAGCGTTGGCTTGTGGTGACTGCAGCACGGTTGGAATGTCCTGTCGACGAGTGGTCGTGGAGAGAAGTGAGGCGGGGGAGTTGGCACGCGCAGCAGTTTAGCGGCGGCGATGAGAATTGGAGTGGCCGTCCCGCCGTGAGTTTCGTCCTTGGCCGCGATTGCGATGGTGAGGCTGTGAGCGGTTGTTTCGCGGACCTCTTCCGCCACGCCCGCGAGGCGGTCGGGACCCCAACACCGGACGGGCTGGCCCGACCTTCTCATCGATTCCCTCGGGGATGTCAAGAGCTTCGGCGAGCTCGGGGGAGGTGGAAAACCACGTCGGAATCTCGGCCATGTCCAGGTCGAGAGCATCTGAAATAGCCTTCCACTTTGCGGTCTCATCCCAGCCGACGAGCGTAACGGCGACACCTCTGTGTCCCGCGCGTCCGGTACGGCCGATGCGGTGGACATAAGTCATTTCGTCATCGGGCACCTGGTGGTTGATGACGTGGGTGACATCGTCGATGTCGATACCGCGAGCCGCGACATCGGTTGCGACCAGGACGTCGACGTCGCCATTGCGGAACGCCGTCAGTGAGCGCTCACGTGCAGGCTGGCCCATATCGCCGTGGACGGCGGTGACCAGGAAGCCCCGCTCGCCGAGCTGCTCAGCAACGGAAGCGGCACCACGCTTTGTACGAGCAAAAATGATGGTGCGACCACGACCGTTGGCTTGCAGGATGCGGGCAATGACTGAAACCTTATCCATTTGGTGCGATTGGAAAACAATCTGCTTAGTGGTCTCATGGACTGTGGCCTCTTCCTCGCCTGATTCAGCGCGGATGTGCACCGGGCGATTCATAAAGGTACGTGCGAGAGTCAGAATAGGGCCCGGCATTGTTGCCGAGAAGAGCATGGTCTGACGTTCATCCGGCACCGCAGCCAGAATCTTCTCGATGTCCGGCAGGAAACCCAAGTCGAGCATTTCGTCGGCCTCGTCGAGAACCAAAATCTTTACGCCTGACAGCTCTAGATTATTGCGCTGGTAAAGATCGATGAGACGGCCCGGAGTGCCGACGATGATGTCCACGCCGCGGTCTAGCTGTTCAATCTGTTCCTCATAGGGGTGGCCACCGTAAATGGTGCATACACGCAGATTGGTTGAGTGCGCAGCGCGGGCTAAGTCCTCGCCGACCTGCACGCACAGCTCACGGGTGGGAACGACGATGATTGCGCGGGCAGTGCCATCCGGTTCTGGAATGCGGGCGTCATCAAAGACGCGGTCAATGAGGGGGACACCAAACCCAAGGGTTTTTCCCATGCCAGTACGGGCTTGGCCGATGATGTCCGTGCCGTCGAGCGCCAAGGGCAGCGTCAGTTCCTGGATGGCAAATGTGCGGTTGATTCCTTCGTCGGCGAGTGCGTCGCAGATTTCCGCGGCGACCCCCAATTCGACGAATGTCGGGGACTGGGACTCTGCCACGGCGACTCCTTTGCTGTTTGTAACCTCACGTGACACGACGGCTTAATCGGTCTCTCTAATCCTAGCCGCTTTGGGAATGGTTATGATGTCACCTATGGACATCACTATTGGATTTGCAGACAATACGCGTGAGCTGAGCATTGAAAACGTCGCTGGTGGCGAGGAGGTCAAGGCTGCGATCTCCCAGAAGCTGGCTGCTGGCGAAGGTGTGATTGAGCTCAGTGACGGCGCTGGTCAGGAGTACCAGATTAATGCTGCCAAGGTCGCCTACGTCCGTACCGGTAATAACGCAGACCGTAAGGTTGGCTTCTTCGCCTAATGACGCAAGAACCCTTTCTCGTACGCATTGCAAGGAGTTGGGGGTGGCGAGCCTATGCCATCCCCGTACTTGTGGTGCTCACAGTCATCATTCTCTTCGACATCTTCACTGCTGAAGATGATTCTCCAGGTTCCGGCAATGGCACTGTCACCTCGCAGAGTGGTAACAGTCGCCCTGGTCCGGTGCCCGGTGAGGGGTACGGTGATGGTTACGAGGGAGGACAGTTGCCACCTGGTCCGGCCTTTGCCACGGAACCCTCGGGAAATTTTAAAGATGTCACCGTGGCGCATCCCCGTGTCGGGGAGGGGCGCCGCAATGCGATCAGGTATTCCGTGGAAATTGAAGACAACATTGATGTTCCTTCAATTGGTGGCGAGCGCGCCTTTGCGGAGACGGTGAACTCGATTCTGGCCGATCCACGTGGCTGGACAGCTAATCCAGATTTTTCTTTCGAGGCAGTGCCTCGCGATCAGGATCCGACGATTGTCGTGCAGCTTTCCGCGACTGGAACCGCACATCAGCTGTGCGGAAACACCTTGGGAATGGAGACCTCCTGTTACCTGTCTGGGCAGCGGGAAGGTGAGCCTGGGCGCGTGGTCGTCAGTATCGCCCGGTGGGTTCGAGGTGCCCTGCCTTTTGAGGGGGACCTGGGATTGTATCGCCAATACCTTATTAATCACGAGGTTGGGCACGGACTTGGGTACGCGGTTCACGAGCCCTGCCCGAGGGATGGCGGTATCGCGCCAATCATGATGCAGCAGACCCTGAGCGTGTCGAACGATGAACTGCATGAAATCGACAGCAGCGAGGTCTATCAGACCGATGGCAAGACGTGTTCTGTCAACGGCTGGCCGTATCCATTTGGGGCGGACGACGATACGGCCGCACCGACTCAGAAAGCAAGGTAGTAGCAGATTATGATTGCCACTCCTCCCGACCGTGTTTTGGAGGCCTTTGGTGCCGAGGGTGAGCCGCATCGTGCCGGGCGAGCTTGGGACAATGGCTGGGTCTACGACGATTCCATTGTCCTTTCGCCGGTACATAATTCGGCGCAGGCGCTGTGGTCTGCAAAGGTTCGCAGCGCGCTAGATGTCGATGGCGTCCGAGTAGCGAAATCCGTGCGTACCAGTGACGGCCGCTTGGTCATTGCTGGGTGGCAAGCCCGTCATTTCATTCCGGGGGGATTCGCGCCACGTGCCGATGAAACCATTGTTGCCGCTGGTCGCGTGGAAGAGTCGCTTGCCAGTATTGAACGGCCACAGTTCCTCCTTGATAAGGAGCCCGATTACTTTGTCATGTGTAATCGCGCAGCTTGGGAATCTGACCCAATCGGCATCCTCGAGCAGCTTCTCGACGCGGATAGCGTCCCCCGCGCCGATTGCGCCGAGGCTCTCACAATCTCCGGTGATCTTCTCCAGTTGCGGGCAGAGATGGTTGTGCCAACGGAGCTTCTGCAGGTCTGTCACGCAGACCTCGTCGGCACGCTGCTTTACGACGGCACGGCCGCCCCCGTTCTCACCGATATCGTGCCAGCATGGCGTGTCCGTGGTTGGACAGCTGCCTTAGCGGCAGTGGATTGTCTGTCCATGATGGGTGCTGATGAAGAGCTACTGCGACGCTTCGATCATTTGCCGGATTTCGGTCAGTTGCTCGTTCGTGCGATGTGCTATCGACTTTTTGTCCACGCTGTTAGTCCAGAATCGCAGCCGGGTGCGTATCGTGGCCTGTTCCGTGCGGCTTCGCTAGTCCGCGCGTTTGTGTCTAAGTAACGCCTGGCAGTATTCACGGGAGTTTTTGGGGCGGGGGTATTTTTACCTCTATTTCGAATGGGTGTTCGAGTGTCTGTCCGGAGGTTGTGCCACAATGGTGCACATGAACGTAGATGGAATGCCGAAGGTTCGGTTCGTCCAGGAGGAACCGCCTCGTCGTCGGCAGTGGTTGGGTACTGCGGTAGAGGCGCTTTTCCCTTCCCATAATCGGGCGCTCGTGGTAGCGAACAAGCTTGTAAACCAGCCTGTTGTGCGCGTTTTAGGCGGCCCAGGGACTGGCAAGAGTTCGCTGCTGGCAGATCTCGCGGTGGACTACATACACTCGGGCATTCCGGCGGACAGCATTTTGGTGGTGTCACAGTCAAAAGAGGCCGCCGCGGAATTGAGGCGGAATATTGACAGGCGTTTTTCCTCTGAACTGGGGGAAGGCGGTTCGTTCGGGGCAGGTCAAGGTGGCATGGTGCGTGCCGTGCATTCACTTGCCTATGCAGTAGTACGTGATGCCGCCGTCAGTCGGGGAGAGCCTGAACCATCGTTGACCACTGGTGCACGCCAAGATGCTGTCGTGCGGCAGCTTTTGGCTGGTCATGCGGAAGATGGTGGTGCGTATTGGCCAGAGCGGTTGCGCCCGGCTCTTCCATTAGTCGGTTTTTCCCGTGCGGTTCGTGACTTTCTGCTGCGTGCAGCTGAGCGGGGGATTGATGCCCCGAGGCTTCAGCAGCTCGGCGTGGACTATGGCATTGAGTCGTGGTGTGCGGCTGGCAAGTTTATGGCGGAGTATCAGCAGACTATGCGGTTGGCGTGGGAGCCCAGCTTGAACGCTGCAGAGATTGTCTCTGCGGCATTGATGGAGCTGGATACAGACGCGCAAGCACTGGCTCGGTGGGGAAAGTCGGTGGTGCTGGTCGATGATGCTGAACACCTATCGCCGGAGGCTGCGCGTCTTGTGGATCGGTTTGTGTCGCAGGCGGCGGTGGCCGTCATTACTGGTGATGAAGATCAATCGGTATTTCACTTCCGCGGTGCTAATAATGACTATCTCCGGGGGATTGGTGAGGTCGAGTACAAGGCAATCCACTTGCAGCAGTCTTACCGCTGTAACGCTGATATCGCGGATTTAGTCAACGCAGTTTCTCAGCGCTTGCCTAAGGCTCCTGCATACCGCGGCATTGTTGGTTCAGTTGGAACACAAGAAGCTAGTGAATCCGACGTTGGAAACAACAGTGAGACCGTCGCAGCGGAAAACTCGTACGCAGCGAAAAGTGCAGTAAAAATAGCTATTCATCCCTCTGAACGTGCACAGCGAGCCACAGTCGCGGACTACTTCCGGCGCCTTCATATTGACGAGGGGGTGGCATGGAAGGATATGGCGGTCATTGTCCGGTCCGGTGCAGGGGAGTCCTCTCTGTTCCGTGCATTGTCGCGTGCGGGTGTGCCTGTGCAGATTGACCCAACGGACATCGTGCTAAGTCATCAGCGATTGGTGCGAGCGCTGATGGTGGCGTTGCGGGCAACTATGAACCAGCTCGATGACGTGGAGTGGGACGAGTTCCTCTCCGGCCCACTGGTCAACATGGATCCGATTGTCAAAGAGCGTCTGCTGCGCGGAATCCGAAAGGCCGACCTGTTCGGCGGGGCCGCGATGACTCAGCTCATCGGAATCTTGAAAGCAGATGGACTCACAACAGAGCAGCTGGAACTTATTGAGTCTCTGTCGCAGCGTGAACGTCAGGCGCTGCAGGTGCCGCTGGATCTATTGAGCGCAGCGCGTGAAGCGTTGCGTGATGGTGTGGAAGCAACTTTGTGGGCAATTTGGCAGTCCACTGGTTTGGCAGACCATCTGGTGGCGGCATCGTTGCGCGGCGGTACAGCTGGAGCATCGGCTGACCGCGACCTGGATGCTGTGATGGCACTGTTCGACTTTGCTGGTGACCGTGTGGAGCTGAATCCAAAGCTGACGGTTGACGGTTTTATCGCTTCTGTGGAAGAACAGGAGCTGCCCATCGGCGCACGTGACCGTAGCGGGGTAGAGCGCGACGCCGTGCGCATTCTCTCAGCGCATGCGGCTCTGGGCAGGCAGTGGAAGGCAGTAGCAGTTGTCGGAGTACAGGAAGGCCAGTGGCCCAGCCTCGGTGTAACTGGCTCGGTGATGAAGCAGAACGAGTTCATCGGTCTCGTCGACCACGGGATTGCACCGCGGGAGTACATCAATTCCATGGCGGATGCGCTAGCGGAGGAACGTCGTTTGCTGCACGTCGCGGTATCACGGGCTAGCGACAGGGTACTGCTGACCGCAGTCGATTCTCCTGATGATGTTGGAGTTCCCAGTCCGTTTGTTATCGAGCTCGTTGAAAAGCTCGGTAATTCGGGGACGGAGCTGGCGAAGCAGTCGGAAGCCTCTTCGGCTGCGAACGGAGTCGGGGCTACGGCTAATGAAGCAAACACCGGCAGTCCGGATGTTGCAGAGGCAGAAGAATCCAAATGGGCCGGTGAAGGCCTGCCACGGGTGCTCTCTGTGGAGTCACTGCTGGCAGAACTGCGTGCAGCCGTTGTAGACGATGCGGAGACTGAGACGCGGCGTCGACAAGCTGCACGTCAACTCGCGCGATTGGCGCAGGTTGAGGTTGCTGGCGCACATCCAGACACCTGGTGGGGGCTCCGTGCACCGTCGACCTCGAAGCCGGTAAATGACAAGAAGCCGATGAGAATCAACCCTTCCAAGGTGGAAGCAGCCCTGAGTTGCCCGCTGAAGGCCATGCTGGATAAATCAGCACCGACATCGGCCATGTATTTAGGCTCTCTACTTCATCAGGCGGTAGAAGCCGTAGCCAAGGGAGTGACTGTACCTGAGGCGCAGTCCGAAATCCGGCGTGTTTTTGGTGACCTGTCCGATGATCCGGAGTGGCGTAAGCGTACTGAGGAAGACACCTGGTTGACAGCGCTGGAGGATTGGCAGCGGTGGATTGAGACTAAGAAAGATATCGGGACCGAGGTTCCGGTAAAAGTCACCATCAACGATGACATCGTGATTGTCGGACGAATCGACCGATTGATTGAAGACGCTGATGGTGCAGTTCAAATCGTCGATATTAAAACCGGTAAGACAGCGCCCTCCGGTAAAGACGTAGAAGAACATGCACAGCTAGCTACATATCAGCTGGCGTTGTCGAAGGGGAAGCTCGTTGAAAGCGGAGATGGGCTTGCTGTGGACAACGGCGAAGGCATTGAACAATCAGGGGCATACCTGGTATTTCCGCGAAAGTCACACAATAAGACCATTATCACTAGTCGAGAACAGTCAAAGCTCACGGAAGACAAGTTGGCTGACTGGGAGCGTCGTGTGGAGCAGGTAGCACGTGCGACGTCTGGCCCGCGTGCCTTGGCGCTCGCTGGTGATCATTGCAAGTTCTGCACGCTTTCGAAGGCGTGCCCGGCAGCAGAAGGGAATCGGTAGCCATGTCGGAGGAACGAACCATCATTGATCCCGTCATCCTGTCGGAGATGATGGGCCAGGACTTTCCGCCCACCCCGCAACAAGCGGCGGTAATCGGTGCACCGATGGAACCAATGCTTGTTGTCGCCGGTGCCGGTGCTGGTAAAACAGCGACAATGGCTTCCCGTGTCGTGTGGTTGGTCGCCAATGGCTTTATCCGCCCAGAAGAAGTTCTAGGTTTGACCTTCACCAGGAAGGCAGCGCGCGAGCTCGGCGTCCGTATCCGACAACAGCTCAATGCGCTTGCTTCCTCTGCCGCATTTCGTGCACAGGCTTCACCAAAGGTACTAGCAAGCCTCGAGGTCATTGCCCCAACCACGCTTACTTACGATGCCTATGCCTCTGAAGTCGTTAGCAATTATGGTCTTTTGCTGCCGACGGAGCCGGGGGTCACCATTATGGATGGCGCGACGCAGTGGCAGTTGGCCTGGGAAACCGCTCGTAATGTGAAGGAAATTGATGTCGATATTGCGCCATCGACTCTGGCCAGTCGCATTATTGAGCTGGGGGCGAACATCGACTCAAACCTTTCTTCACCGCAGGCGATTCGCGAGGAAACCGAAGCATTCATCAGCAATATTGAGCAGACCCCGCAGAAGGGTAAACGCGAGGGGCTAATTGGCGATCTACAGGGCATCGTCGATAAGCAGCGAGAGAGATTAGAGATTTTGCCGCTGGTAGAACAGGTTCGAGCTCGGTGCAATGAAGAAAATGTCGCCACTTTCGGTATGCAGATGGCTCGTGCGGCCCGACTAGCCACCGACTTCGCGGAAGTCGGAGAGGAGGAGCGGCGTCGCTTTAAGATCATCATGCTCGACGAGTACCAGGACACGTCGCACACACAGCGGCTGTTCCTGCGTGCGCTGTTCTCCGGTGGTTGTGTCACCGCTGTCGGCGATCCGATGCAGGCAATTTATGGCTGGCGAGGAGCAACTGCCGAAAACCTTGTGCAGTTTGTCAATGATTTTCCGCGGTCGGATGGGAAGCCAGCGGAGAAAAAGCAACTGACCATTTCTTGGCGAAATCCGCAGTCAGTGCTGCAGCTTGCTAACGCAGTCTCCGACCGTGCTTTCGCGGGGCAGGCTCGTACAGTAGAGGCACTGGATGCCGGTCCAAAAGCAGGTCAGGGCGAAGTGCAGCTTGCTTTCACCGCAACCGGTGAGGAAGAAGTTGCATACATCGCAGATTGCATGGAGGCGCAATTACGCGAATGTGAAGCAGCTGGCAACAAGCTCGATGCCGCCATCCTGGTTCGGACAAATGCTGAATCGGCTGTCTATTTAGATGCACTGTCTGAGCGGGGTGTGCCTGCAATCATCGTGGGACTCGCTGGATTGCTGCATTTGCCCGAGGTCATGGATATCACCTCGGTGATGAAGATATTGGTCGACCCCAGTTCAGACCAGGATGCTCTGCGTCTGCTGCTCAGCCCACAGGTCAATTTGGGTGCCGCAGACGTGGAGGCACTTCGCACTCGTGTAGACCAGCTGGCAATGGCAGGCAAGGACGAGTTGGCCCGAAAGAAGGGCAACCTCGAAGAGACTTCAGACTCCTCACCGCTTTCCCAGCTCGCTCGCCAGTATGACAAGCTCGTGGAAGATGCCGAAGCAGCATCGTCCGCGGTGGGGCTGGGGCACGCCATCGCCGACCCGGATATTCGTTTTTACGACGGCACCCCGCTAGCGCGCGGCAGTGTGGGAAAAAATGGGCGGTTGGTCTGCAGCGAGTCACTGAACTACACAGATGAAGCAATGGCGCGCATCGCACAGTTGGGTGCAAGCCTACGAAAACTACGTCGGTTCTCGCTGAATAAGCCTCTACCGGAACTGGTCGAGGACATCGCTACTGAGTTTGGAATTCGCGTAGAAGCAGCGGCTGGACAGTACGGTTCCGCTACCGCGATAACCAGGCCGACGACTGCGCATCTGGATAGGTTTGTCGATATCGCTGCGACGTATTCGCAAAATATCTCGGACGATGTGACAGGGTTTTTGAACTATTTGGAGTTCGCTGTCGAACACGATGATGGTTTGGAACGGGCACCTATGAACATGCCGGAAAACTGCGTCCAAATCATGACTATGCACAAGTCAAAGGGGTTGGAGTGGGAAACGGTTGCTGTCCCGGGCATCACCACCAGCAAGTTCGACAGAGTTGATTTGTCATCGTGGCTCACCAATTCAGTTCAGCTTCCTCCTGGTGCAATTACCCAAGTGGATCCGCTAACGGCTAGTGCAGAAACAACAGGGGATGCAACACAGCTTGCAGCAGGCGATTGGGCTCCCGTCGCTGATTCTGTCGATAGCAATGCCCCCGAACTGGACATATCAGGCGCAGATAACCAAACCGACCTCAACAAGGTAATCAAAGCCTACAAGGAAGAGCTGCGAGAAGTGGAGAGGGAAGAAAAACAGCGCCTCTTCTACGTTGCCATGACTCGCTCCGCGAAAAAGCTCATTGTCACTGCAAGCAGGCGGCCTAATCCGAGCTTGAAGAAACCCACCGACGTGTCGGCGGACTTCGCAGCCATCGCCACGCAATTCAGCGACTATGTGGTGTCGTGGACAGATGGGGAGGACCCTGAGGTAGAGGACACCGAAGTCGATCTGGACTGCGACACTGCGGTTGATGGGGTGGTCTGGCCCGTCGATACCCTGGGCAACCGCCGAGATAGTGTGCAGCGAGCAGCCGAAAGCGTCATGCGCTACATGGGCGAAGACCAGGATGAGCGCCCCATTGCAGGTGACCTGTCTGAGGTATGGGAAACGGAAACGACCATTCTCGTGGATGAAATCCGTCGAGCTAAGGCCGCGGAGATTCATCTACCAATGCCGACAAGCATGTCCACTAGCGAATACCAAGCCATGATTGCGGATCCGGTCGCGTTTGCTCGTCGGAAAGCACGCCCGGTGCCGTTTAAGCCAAACCGATTCGCGCGCCGAGGTACGGCATTCCACGCTTGGTTGGAGAATCGCTTCGGTGCACACAGCCTGCTGGACGATGAGGATCTCTTCGGGAATCAACTGGATGACTTCCTCGGCACAGAACAAGTCGCGTCCGAACGCGAACTTGAGAAGTTGAAGGCGAATTTCGAGGCATCCGAGTGGGCTGACCGCACGCCAGTGCATGTGGAAGTGCCGTTTGAAATTGCCATTGGGCAACGGCGGGTCGTCGGCCGAATCGACGCGGTGTTTAAGGACAACGGGAAGTGGAGCGTCATTGACTGGAAGACAGGCCAGATGCCGCGCGGAAAGGAAAGGGAAGTAGCGGCGCTACAGCTGGCGATTTACCGCTTGGCGTGGTCGGATAGGCTGCGTGAGATGGGAGTGGAAACGGCCCCCGAAGACATTGAAGCCGGGTTCTTCTATGTTTCGGCAGGACGAACGCTAATACCAGATGAAGCGCTACTGCCAAGCAGGATAGAGTTGGACAGGAAAATGCGCGAGCTGATTGGATAATCATCTACGTATGTAACTGCCGCGTGGCCGTGGCCAGTTATCCAGGTGAAAGCAGCAGTTTGTATGCGCTATTTTTCACCGGGAGGAGTTTTCATGAAAGGCAGGCGAGGAGCGGTTGCGTAATCCAATTCGGAAATCTTCGGGATACGAAACCGGGCTCAATGATCTTCCCGGGCATGCACTGCTGGGAGTCATTGGTCTGCCTGAGTCCGCGCCGAAGAATCCTTGGCGGCTAATCATACGTCGTTTGAACTACGCCGTGTTTTTGCTGCTGATTGCATCCGTCGTGGTCTACTACGATCACGACGGATACACGGAGCCTCTCACCTTCATCGATGCGGTGTATTACTCGGCTGTCAGCCTGTCGACGACGGGCTACGGTGACATCACGCCGGTCACACAGAGGGCTCGATTACTCAATATTTTGATCATTACGCCACTGCGTGTGGCCTTCCTTGCTCTCTTGGTCGGTACTACTCTGACCGTTTTGACCCAAGAGTCTCGGAAAACCCTGCAAATTCAGCGCTGGAGGAGACAGTTGCGCAACCACACCGTCGTTATCGGATACGGCACCAAGGGTCGTTCTGCCATTGCAGCTCTTCTCGCGGACGGCGTAGATCCGGCAGAAATCGTTGTTATTGATACGGACAAGGAAGCACTCGACCACGCTTCGAATCAAGGCTTGGCGACGGTGCATGGGTCGGCTACTAAATCTGATGTGCTGAAGTTAGCTGGTATTCAGCGTGCCCGCTCTATAGTCGTTGCACCGAACAAAGATGACACAGCGGTGCTGGTCACGTTGTCTGTCCGCGAGTTGGCACCGGGTGCCTCAATTGTGGCTTCAGTGCGTGAATCAGAAAACCGCCACTTGTTGACGCAGTCAGGTGCAGACCAAGTGGTCATTTCTTCTGAAACCGCCGGCCGAATGCTGGGGCTGGCCACGGTGACTCCTTCGGTGGTGGAGATGATGGAAGACCTCCTGAGCCCGGATGAAGGATTCTCTGTTGCAGAGAGGCTCGTCACCGAAGAGGAAATCGGTGCCAGCCCACGGCACCTCGCGGATATTGCACTCGGTGTGGTGCGCTCGGGTGAGCTGTACCGAATTGATTCACCGGAGTGTGAATCGGTGGAGCCAGGCGACCGGCTGCTGTACGTCCGCCGTGTCTACAGCAATGACGAATAGCACTCGACAAGTTTAAAAATGGGGTCTAACAACTTTTGACTTACTCAGAGGCGGATGTGAACGAGCCGGAATATCTAGCTGGGCTGGATCCAGATCAGCGTGAGGCAGCCACGGCTCCGATGGGGCCGGTGTGCATTCTTGCCGGAGCCGGTACAGGTAAGACCCGAACAATTACTCATCGCATCAAGTACCTCATTGACCAGGGGTTTGTGCAGCCGCAAAAGGTATTAGCGGTGACATTTACCTCGCGTGCCGCAGGGGAGATGCGCGACCGCCTGGCAAAGATGGGAACGCCTGGAGTCCAGGCGCGCACTTTCCACTCGGCATCACTTCGCCAGCTGCGCTACTTCTGGCCCCAAGTCGCCGGTGATATGCCCTGGCAGCTGTTGGATGACAAGAAATTCCGTGTTGTCGCCCAAGCAGTACGTCGAGTGGGCCTGGACACCTCTAAGGAAACAATCCGAGATGTCATGGGCGAGATTGAGTGGGCGAAGGCCACTCTGGCCGGTGCGGATCAGTACCAAGCCGCGCTGCGGGAGCATGGGCGCACGGCGCCGTTGTCCGCGGAGAAAATTGTCGATTGCTATCGCGCTTACGAGGACATAAAAACCACCCCGGACGGGCTATTGCTCGACTTCGACGACCTACTCATTCACACCGCCGGTGCGATGGAGAATTCCCGTGCAGTGGCGGAGGAATTCCGCAACCAGTATCGGTGCTTCGTCGTCGATGAGTACCAGGATGTCACCCCGTTACAGCAGCGAGTTCTCAACGCCTGGCTGGGAGACCGTGACAACCTGACAGTTGTCGGGGACGCCAACCAGACGATTTACTCTTTCACAGGCGCGACTCCGCAATACCTGATGAACTTCTCTCGGGACTACCCGGAAGCCACAGTGGTCCGCCTGCAGCGGGACTACCGATCGACCCCACAGGTCGTCGGGCTGGCCAACAATGTCATCGGCCGTGCGCAGGGACGTATCGCCGGCTCGCGGCTGAAGCTGATTGGGCAGCGTGAAGACGGCCCGGAGCCGACTTTCAATCAGTACGACGATGAGCCAATGGAAGCTCGCGCGACCGCGCGCAGCATCAAGCGACTTATCGACGCAGGTACGCCGGCATCGGAGATTGCCGTTTTGTACCGGATTAACGCACAGTCCGCAGTTTTTGAGCAGGCTTTGTCCGAGGTAGGAGTCGCCTACCAGGTTCGTGGCGGGGACGGTTTCTACCAGCGTCCCGAGATCCGCGATGCCATCGCAGCACTTGTGCGAGTTTCCCGTTCCTCACGGACTGTTCCGACATTGCAGGGCACGAATCTGTTGGATTTGGTCAAGCAGGTTTTCGCGGGTCTTGGCATGACTGACCAAGAGCCGGAAGGCACTGGTGCCAGGGAACGTTGGCAGTCACTGCGCGCCCTATTCGACCTGTGTAAGGACATCGTTCATGCCAACACCGAGGTCAATATCCAGGCGCTCCTCGGCCAATTGCACACTCGGCAGCAGGCCAAGCATCCGCCGACGCTGGATGGCGTGACGTTGGCTAGCCTGCATGCAGCCAAGGGGCTGGAGTGGGATGCGGTGTTCCTCGTTGGGCTTACCGACGGTTCGCTGCCTATCCAACATTCGCTGAATAAATTCGACCGATCTCCTGCACAGGGAGCGGAAGCCATCGAAGAAGAGCGCCGTCTGTTCTATGTCGGCATTACTCGAGCCCGTGAACATCTGGAGCTATCTTGGTCATTGTCGCGGACAGAAGGCGGCCGCAGGTCACGTCGCCGCACACGATTCCTCGATGAACTCGACATTGATGTCTCTGACTACTCGGCGGAGGCACAGCGAAGCTCAAGGAGCTCTAGTTCCCGTGGTAAGCGTCAGCAGTCCAAACAGTGCAAGGGCTGCACTAAGCCATTGCACACCGATGCGGAGCGGATCTCAGGGCGCTGTGAAGAGTGCCCGGTCAGTGCGGATCCTGCGCTACTGGAAGCATTGCGTGCATGGCGCCTGGAAATGTCGAGAGAAATGACTGTCCCCGCATTCGTGATCTTCTCCGATGCGACCCTTCTGGCCATCGGTGAGCAGCAACCGACTACGCCGGAGGAACTTCTGCAGATTCCCGGAATTGGAGAAGCGAAGCTCAATCATTTCGGCGAAGGCATCTTGGGAATCGTCAATTCTTTTGTGAATTCCTAGTCAGATTCTGCTCAAGGAACTTCGAATTACATGAACTGCATCTGCGAGTTGCCATGACCACACACTGGGCACTGCGGGTGGGGAGCAACCGTAGTGCGGGTGATATCGAGGCTTTCCAGATCTATGCGCACCTCTGTCGCACATAGATCTGAGAGGTCCGGTCGCCGCAGCTGCCCAACCAACAGCGGCACCGCTGTGTTCAGCCATTCCGGTGCGGTCACGGGCGTAAAAGTGCGAAGCTGCAGCGCAATCAGTGCCCGGACGGGGTCGCGGTCTCGTCGATAAGCTTCGAAACACATCGAGCAGGGCCCTTGACCTGGCTGAACAAGCGGCCCAAGAATCAGTGCTCCATCGCGGAAATGCGTGTGCAGATGCTCAATTCCACGATGAAACAGAGCGCGAACCAAGGGCATGCTCGGTACTTCCATGCCCGTGACCACCGCGAGCCCGATGTCTTCCGGCGTGGATTGAGATATTTTCAGCGTCGCATTGCGAGTGGGCGACATTGCCTTCGTCCAACTACCGCAACCCGTGCGACGAAGCTCTTTTAAAAGTCCAGTGCGCAAACTGTCCCGACCGATCAGCGTAATCCTCCGTCGTGTCGGTGGTTTTTGGACCAGTGCTGCTCGGTGAAGGTCGGAGATAAGTGCTGTAATGAACTGCGGTGACAGTTTGTCGTGACTGTCAGCAAAGGCCTCGCTTAAGGTGCTACCTCTATGAGCTGCAAGAAGTGCCGAGAAGACAGGCCCCGGCGGGGTGCCGTCGGAAAGCGGCAGAATCATGCTGCGCTCCGGTTCCACGCCGAACTGAATCCGCGCGCCTGGGCGCATGATAATCGGTATCTCCGGGCGCAGCGCGTAGTCCGTGGTAGGCGCGGCAAGCGTTTGTGCTGCGGGTGCGTCCGAACCTATTACGCCAGCCGTACCATCCCGCCCCCGAGACGTATCCCTGTATTCCCCCATAAAAATATCTTTTACCCCGGGGCCAGCTTTTACGCAATCGCAGGGCAGAGCATATACGCTTAAAAAGCATGAGCACCAAGCGACCTGAGTACGGCCCGGATGTTGAGGTTCGGCGCTCGAAGCGCCGCCGCCGTACTGTGTCCGCCCGCGCGGAGGGAAACCGAATCATTGTCATGGTTCCGGACGACCTCAGCGCCGCTGCGGAAAAACAGCAGGTCAATGAAATTGTGGCGCGAGTGCGGAAGAAAGTTGGCAGCAACCTGGATAATTCCGAGCTGGAGCGCCGCGCACGGCTGCTCTCGCGTACGGTGCTGGAAGATCGCCCGCGGTTTGAGTCAATCAAATGGGTCAAGAACATGTCGCGCAGGTGGGCATCGGTCACCGGCGGCGTCGATAGTCCGGGACGTATTCGCATTTCGCACAGGCTTGCCGACGTCCCGGGGTACGTCCTCGACGATGTCATTGTGCACGAACTGGTGCACACTTTCGTCGACGGGGGTCATACCGAAGAGTTCTGGTATTGGGCGGCAAAAGCCCCGTACCACGAACGGGCACGGGGCTATTTAGAGGCGTATCAGCGCTGGGGAACCCAGAGCTAACTAGCTACTTATCGTCATCGGTGTCGCCAGAATTGTCCTCGTCGGTGTCACTGTCCTTGCCCTCAGCCGCGCGTTTTTCGGCTTCTTTGCGCAGCTGCTCTTCAAGCTCTGCGATCGGGTCGAAGTCATCGTTGTCCGAACCGCCAAGAACCGAGTCAATAAAGGCCGCGGGTTCATCCAAATCTTCTGCTACGGGCAGGAAGTCCGGGTGATCCCAGACCTTGTCACGTTGCTCGATGCCCACAGCGGTGGTCAGGCGGTGCCACAAGTTGGTTGCCTCACGCACCTTGGGGGAGCCGAGGTCAATGCCGGTGGCCTTCTCCAGCGCCTGCTCAGCACCTTCGGTGGCGCGGCGACGACGCCAGGCTTCATCCAATTGTGCGGCACCCGGTAGACGCTCACCGAGGGCATCGGTGACAACCATGTCCACCCACCCTTCGACCAGTGCTAGCAGCGTCTGGAAACGAGTACGAGCATTCTCGTTACGAGAACGAATCTTCGGACTCAGATCCATATTTTGCAGCTGACTCATAGCCTCCTGCATACGCTGCGGATCCTGCATGTTCTCAATATCCAGACCGCGGGCGGCCTCTTCGATCGCGGAGTAGTCGATGACGATGCCAGCGGCGTACTCCTCGACAGAGGAAATCATGCGTTCAGCCAGCCATGGCACGCGGTCGTAAAGACGTTGGTGTGCAGCTTCGCGGGCAGTGGCGTAGATAAACAGATCGCGCGCTGGAACCTCGAGTTCCTCTGCGAGAGTAACTAGATGTGTTGGCAGCAGTACCGCCGCACCAGTGGTGTGTAGCGGCAGCCCGAGGTCAGAACCAGTCAGGCTCGTCTGTGCCAATTCAGCCAGCGCATTCCCTAGCTGAGTACCGAAACTCATCGAGTTCATCTGACGCATGATGCCCAGCATCGGGCCCATCATCTCGCGAGCTTCTTCTGGAACGCCCTCGAGGGAGGCATCACTCATGCGGCTGGCGACGGGATCGACAAGGCGAGTCCATGTCGACTTGGTGTTCTCCAACCACTGCAGGCTATTCCACGCTTCTACGCGGTTGACACCAGCGGGAAGGGAGGTGACGTCATCTAGCCACAGTTCGGCCAGGCGCAAGGAATCAGCCAGCGCCTCGCGGGCCGAGTCCTTCACCGGAGCTGGGTTACCAAGACGGGTCCGCGCAACGCGCTCGGCCGCGTCGTAGTTGACAGGGCCAGAGTTAGACTCCTGGAATCGCTGCCCCATGCCGGAGAACATCTCGCCGAACTGGTTGAGAATATCGCCCAAGTTCGGCTGTTCTCCTTTGCCAGAGGCGCCGCTGCCGGGCTGCCCGGGGCCGCCGAAACCGAAGCCACCGGCGCCGCCCATGCCACCGAAGGGGAACCCGAAGAAACCGAAAGGACCGCCCTGGCCGCCCTGACCGCCCTGGCCGGAGTCATTGTTGCCAGCGTCGTCACGATCGTCATCATTGTCGTTCGGACCAAAGCCAAATCCGTTAGAACTCATGCTCCCACCGTACCGGGCAATGACCCGCGTGAGTACTTAAAAGCACCACTTTATTGGCAACTTCGCGCCCAGCGAACAGACACGAACAACATTCATCAGGTGTCCAGTAGGCAGATAGCGAGAATGTAGGGTGTTATTTGTGAATCGTCGTACCCAAACTCTTGTTGCGGGCGCTGTGCCCATCGCCGCGTTGGCAACTGTGCTTTCGCTGCCAACGCTGACAGTTCCCTATGCCGCGCAGGGGCCTGGCCCGGTCTTCGACGTCCTCAGCGATGTCGAGGGAAAGAGCATTATCTCGGTCAGCGGCAGTGCTGCGGACTCCGAACGCTCTAAGGGCACGCTGGATATGACAACCGTCGCAGTCAGGCATAACCTGACATTGCCGCAGGTCATTGGCCTGTGGTTTGATCGTGACAACGATATCGTCCCCATTGAGGCGGTCTTCCCTCCGGGCCAGAGCCAGGACGAGGTGGAAGAGGAGAACAAGGCTGCATTCACCGAGTCGGAGGCCAACGCCACCTCCGCTGCACTGGCACATCTCGGGTTGCCGATGGAAGTCACCGTCGCCTACACAGTGCCGGATAGTCCCGTCGATGGGCGACTGCATGAAGACGATGTGATTCTCGCAGTGGATGGGGTGGCAGTAAGCAAGCCCGAGCAAGTCAAGGCGATTATTGCCGGACGCAACCCGGGCGATACTGTCACGTTGAGGGTCAAGCCTGCGACCGTCGATAAGCAGAAGGCTGCTAAGGGCGAGGACTCTGCCCCCGAGAAAGCCGTCGATATTTCTGTGACACTGGCGGAAAACCCGCATCAAAAGAATGCCGCGCTGCTCGGCGTGGGGATGGGGGCGCAATCCGCGGACGACACCAAAGTTGAGTACCAGCTCAGCGGCATTGGAGGTCCGTCGGCGGGTCTCATGATGACGCTTGGAGTGATTGACAAGCTGAGTCCAGGCGATCTGACCGAGGGGCAGCACCTCGCTGGCACTGGCACTATTGACGCTGCCGGCAACGTGGGCGAAATCGGTGGCATTACACACAAAATCTCGGCTGCCCGAGATGAGGGCGCCGAGATGTTCTTCGTGCCGGAAGGCAATTGCGCAGAAGCTGTGACTGCCGACCGAGGCGATATGAAGTTGGTAAAGGTCTCTGTGCTTGACGACGCGCTTGCGGCAATCGAAAAGCCGGAGACCGCGCAGACCTGCTCGTAGTTTTGCCGTAGCCCTTACGGGCAGCAGGTAGTTTCAGTTAGTTCTTACTGAAAGCCTCGAAGTCTTGCTGAGACTGCCACTTGTCGATTTCCGCAGCCGTTGCGCGAAGTTGAGGGTCAAATTCGAGGTATGCCTTTGTCTCACGCGCGATGAGCCCGGACAGGACAATCAGACCGATGAGGTTCGGCAGCGCCATCAGGCCGTTGAGGGCCGAGGCGACGGACCAGACGGTTTCCAGCTGAGTTACCGCGCCGACGAAGACCACGCAGGTGAAGACCGCACGGTAGAGGCCGGTGCCGCGGCGACCGACCAGGGACTCGAAGGCGCGCTCACCGTAGTAGGACCAGCCCAGCATGGTGGAGAATGCGAAGAAGACAACCGACAGCGTGACGATGGTGCCACCCCAGTGGCCCGGCAGACCGCGGGAGAATGCCTCAGCGGTCAGAGCGCCAGTGTCGACGTTGCCATCCTGCCAAACACCGGTGCTGATGATAACCAGGCCGGTGAAGGACACGACGATGATGGTGTCAATGAAGGTCTGAGTCATGGAGACCAAACCCTGACGAACTGGGTGAGTCGTCGATGCGGCGGCAGCGGCGATAGCACCGGAACCCAGGCCCGACTCGTTGGAGAACAGACCGCGGGCAACACCCATCTGCAGGGCGAGAATGAGCGTGGATCCTGCGAACCCACCAACGGCCGCGGTGCCGGTGAAAGCATCGGTGAAGATGAGCTTGAAGGTTTCGGGCAGCGCCGAGACATTGGCGACGAGCACCCACACGGCCGCACCGATGTAGAGCACAATCATCATCGGCACAAAGCTGGCGGTGATGCGGCCAATCGACTTAATGCCACCCATCAGAGCTGCACCTACCAGGATGAACATAATCATGCCGGAGAGCGTCGGATCGATGTCGAAGCTGTTTTCCAGGTTCGAGGCCACGGCATTGCCCTGGGTTAGGTTGCCGATACCAAACGCCGCCAGCGCAGCGAAGACGGCGAAGAGAATGCCCAGCGTCTTACCAAAACCATTCGGGATGGCCTTGCGCAGGTAGTACTGCGGACCACCGGACTGTTCGCCAGCTGCATCGGTCTGGCGGTACTTCACGCCCAGGAATGCCTCGGAGTACTTCGATGCCATACCTAGCAGGCCGGTTACCCACATCCAGAACAGCGCACCGGGTCCACCTAAGCCGATTGCGGTAGCGACACCGACAATGTTGCCGACACCGACAGTTGCCGCGAGAGCCGTCGCCAGCGCCTGGTAGTTGGTGATATCTCCCTCGGCGTCGTCGTCGTTACGGTCGATGAGTCCGAGGCGCAGTGCCGAGCCGAGTTTGACCAGGTGAATTGCGCCCAGGCGAATGGTCAAGATGATTCCGGTGCCGATCAGCGCGGGGATGAGGAGGTACGGACTCCAAATAAAACTATCCGCCGCTGAGACAAAATCGCTGAAGCTTTCCATGCTGTGGAACTTTACTGGTAGAAAGCCTAAACCCAATCATTAAATTCTCAGAAAATGATTATTGCGCTACTAATTCGCCACAAGTGGGGGTAAACGCATTCCGGCGAAAACAAAGATCATTCCGCCAATCAGTGTGAGAGCAACGTACCCACATGCCCTCCAAAAGTGTTGGTTTTTAAGGCGTGTGATCTCTCCGGCGAGTGTGGACCACGTCGACAGGCCGCCAGCGAAGCCAATCATCACCGTCGCATAGGCCAGGGCAGGGGTCATGCCGTCGCTTGTCGACGTTCCCCGCGACCACACCACAGCAGCGGCACCGGCGACGAAGCAGGCAATCATATTCGCGGTCCACGTTCCGGGCAGTTTGGAATCAGCCCACTTCACCGCAAGTTCGGCCAGCGTATAGCGCAGCGCTCCACCTACTGCGGCGCCAACTGCGATAGCGAGAATGGCAGAGAGCGCCGAGGGAAAAGAACTGAGGAGATCGCCGGTCATTCCGCAACCTCCCGCGCACACTTGGTTCCCAACCAGTAGGCGAGGGGACAACACAGCAGGTGAATAAGCCCAACGCTCACAATCAGCACGACTGACGTGTCCGCCTGTGCCAATAGGAGAATGACAAAGGCGGAGAAAGTGGTGAAGCCGCCACAAAAGCCAGTACCGCAGAAAGCGGAAAGCCGAGGATTAGCAAACGCGATACTGCTGACCAGGCCGAAGAGAAGGCAGCCCAGTAAGTTGATGACAGTCGTCGAGATTGCGCTAATTCCCGAGCCAACGATTGCATCGATCGCCGCTCCGAACAGAAAGCGACCTACTGCGCCAACAGCGGCGCCGCCGGCCACGGCCAGAGCTGTCAGACCCTGCGCTCGTCCTGCTGATGGCAGCTTCGGAGCAACAGATTCCTCATTCACGGTGAAAACGCTAGCACAGCGGCTAAAGGGGGGGGACAGGAGACAGGTGCCGGCAGCCCGGAATCCTTTCGAGAAGGTGCTCCCGTCGGCACGCGGCAATCTATCTGATGCACCCTATTGCAGGGGCGAGTTTGCCTTACCGAGTGGTTCTTGCCATGCGCGCTGTCCCTAAAACGGGGACACTGGAGAGGAGGAAGCGCATCTAAGTTCGGTTTCTTTGTCTCGGCCGGTTGGTCGGCAATGAAATCGGCGGTTGCGCAGTTCGCCGATTTAGCAGGAGGATACCCACAATGGCTCATGAGCGCGCCGGGCAATTGGCCCAGCCATCCGACCTTATCGATGTCGCGGAACTGGTCACTGCCTACTACACAAAGCACCCGGACCCGAATAACCCCGACCAGAAGGTCGTCTTCGGTACTTCCGGTCACCGCGGTTCCTCCCTCGACGGCGCTTTCAACGAAGACCACATTCACGCCACTACTCAGGCCATCGTGGATTACCGCAAGGGCCAGGGCATTGAAGGCCCACTGTACGTTGGCCGCGATACCCACGGCCTGTCCGAGCCGGCAATGATTTCCGCCCTCGAGGTGCTCACGGCCAACGGCATTACCGTGATGGTTGACGCTCAGGATCGCTACACGCCGACCCCGGCCGTCAGTCACGCGATTCTGACGTATAACCGCGACGTGGAGGGCGGTCCGACGGGTAGTAGCTCCGCGCGTGCCGACGGCATCGTGATTACCCCTTCCCACAATCCGCCACGAGATGGTGGTTTTAAGTACAACCCGCCGACCGGTGGTCCGGCGGACGCGGATGCGACGGACTGGATTGCAGCTCGTGCCAATGAATACCTGGCTAAGGGCCTGGATGGGGTTAAGCGCCAGCTGGTGGATAAGGCCGCTGACCTCGTCGTAAAGCACGACTACCTCAACGCATACGTGTCGGACCTGCCGAATGTTGTCAACCTCGACGCCATCCGTGATGCCGGCGTGCGTATCGGCGCTGACCCAATGGGTGGTGCGTCGGTGGATTACTGGGGTGCAATTGGCGATGCGCATAACCTAAATCTGACTGTGGTCAATCCGCTGGTTGATGCGACCTGGCGTTTTATGACGCTGGATACAGACGGCAAGATTCGTATGGACTGCTCCTCACCGAATGCGATGGCGTCCCTGATTGGTAACCGCGATAAGTTCGACATCTCCACCGGCAATGACGCGGACTCGGACCGTCACGGAATTGTGACACCGGACGCAGGCTTGATGAACCCGAACCACTACCTGGCCGTTGCCATTGATTACCTCTTCGCACACCGCCCGGGCTGGTCGCAGGACACCGCGGTCGGTAAGACGCTGGTGTCTTCGTCGATGATTGACCGCGTCGTCGCCAATTTGGGTCGCAAGCTAGTGGAAGTTCCAGTCGGCTTTAAGTGGTTCGTCCCGGGTTTGCTCGGCGGCACCATCGGTTTCGGTGGTGAAGAATCCGCCGGCGCATCGTTCCTGCGTCACGACGGCACTGTGTGGTCTACCGATAAGGACGGCATCATCCTGGACCTCCTGGCCAGCGAGATCAAGGCCGTGACCGAGAAGACTCCATCGCAGCTCTACGCAGAGCTCGCCAATAAGTACGGTGCCCCGGCTTACGCCCGCACCGATGCGGACGCAACCCGTGAGCAGAAGGCAATCCTGAAGAAGCTCTCGCCGGAGCAGGTCAAGGCCGACACCCTGGCTGGGGAGACCATCACAGCCAAACTGACTGAAGCGCCGGGTAACGGCGCTGCGATTGGTGGCCTCAAGGTGGTTACGGAGAACGCTTGGTTCGCAGCACGCCCGTCGGGCACTGAAGATAAGTACAAGATTTACGCGGAGTCCTTCAAGGGAGCGGATCACCTGGCACAGGTTCAGGCTGAGGCACAGGACGTGGTCGCGGCAGTTCTGAACGGATAATCGGTAGCCGTTGGGCTAACTGTAAGCAGTTAACCTGTACTAATATTTCTGTGTATGAAGAATTTCGTAGGCGTGGTGGCCCGATTCGGCCTAGCTGCAGTTTGGTTGTACTCGGGTCTTATCAAACTGCTGAACCCGCTGGAATCGCGTCAGGCAGTGCAAGCTTATGAACTGCTGCCGAGCGACTTGGTGCCGATGGTAGCGGTTGCGCTGCCCGCCTTCGAAGTCATCCTTGGACTCTTACTGGTATTGGGGCTTTTCCTGCGTCCGGTAGCAGTATTGTCAGGAGCGCTCTTGCTGGTGTTCGTCGGAGGCATTATCTCGGCGTGGGCGCGCGGACTGCAGATTGA
The DNA here is from genome assembly GCF_016889425.1 of Corynebacterium amycolatum. Taxonomy (NCBI): domain Bacteria; kingdom Bacillati; phylum Actinomycetota; class Actinomycetes; order Mycobacteriales; family Corynebacteriaceae; genus Corynebacterium; species Corynebacterium amycolatum. Next base: position 34,270 of record NZ_CP069513.1, on the reverse strand, counting down.
CTGCGGTTGCTTTGGTGGCGGTGGCTACGACGAGAACGCTGACGCAGTTTCATATCTCAAGTCAATTGCCCGAGACATAGGTTTTTTGGCGTTGGCTGTATTTGTGTACGTATGGCCGTGGAAGAAGTTTGCCATTTACGCCTAGCCCGCCCGCTAGTTTTTTAAGCCTAAGCAATAGGGCAAGTGGGCTGAAGTAAGGCGATGGGGTCTAGCAACCATTCCCGTTTTCTCAGGCACAATTGTGTCATTGGCAAGAAAACACCGCTATCGTAAGCGGTGTGAGTCAGAAGATTAAGAACCCAAATGAAAAGGGCAGTGGCTTCGTCGTTGGCCTGATTGCCCTTCTTGCTGTCGTTGTTGTTGTTATCGGCGGAGTTATCTACATCGGCCGGTCGCAGCCGATTGAGGGACTTCCAGATGAGGACGTCGACTTCTCCGTCGCACTCGACGGTGATGTCATCCGGCTAAGCAAGGACGGCGCCGAAGGGGCTAAGACGGCCACAATTTTTGAGGACTTCTCGTGCCACTACTGCGCTCAGATGAGCGAAGAGGGCCACGATGATGAGCTCAAGGCGCTAAACGACGGCAAGCTTGTCGCGGAATACCGCACGCTGAACTTCCTGGATGGTCAGGAGAAGGAGCAGCGTGACGGTCACTCCACTCGCATCTACGCGACTGCCCGCAAGATTGCTGAGACCGGGGATGCTCGCGCATATTGGAACTTCCGCACAATGATGATGGCTGACCAGCAGAACTCCGTCACGTGGAGCAATGACGAGCTGGCTGACCGCCTGGAGCAGCTCGGTGTCGCTGACGAAATTGTCAGCGAAGTCCGCTCCGGCATCGACACCACCGAGGCCAAGGCAAGCGCAGACGCTAACTTCGATGACCTTGAGAAGCGCTTGGGCAAGGTTTCCTCGCCGCATGTCTTTGTCGATGGCAAGGATATTCTGGAGAACATTTCCGGTGATGGCGGACTGGGGCAGTGGGTCAAGGTGGCCCTGCGCTAGGATCCGTGCACGCTCACACGATTCATCTTCAGTTCATGTTCGGCAGATCCGCTTTGGGGTACTCGGCGAATGCGTAAAAGAGTGTTCTACATGCGGATTTGGTGATACATGACAGTGCCATGTAGCCTTTGAGGAGTCCACAGCGGAGGGTGAAAGCCACTTCGATGTTGATTCTGGGGCTATGGCGCAGCTGGTAGCGCATCACACTGGCAGTGTGGGGGTCACGGGTTCGAGTCCCGTTAGCTCCACCAGTAGAAAATCCCTCGGTCGAAATGGCCGGGGGTTTTCTTGTATCTGCCCTGGGTAGTGTGCTCGCCGTTTACCTCAGTGATTGGTAATCCGTATGGCTGTAGCAACTTTGTCTAAACGGTGGAATACTGGGGGTATGGCACACAACGACTCCGTTATCCAGAAACTGTCCACCGAAGAATCCCTCGAGCTGCTGGCTACGCAGACTTTTGGGCGCCTGGTTGTTCGTCGTAAAGATGATATGGATCTTTTCCCGCTGAACTACGTCGTTCATGAGGGGAGCATTTACTTCCGCACTGCCGAGGGGTCGAAGCTTTTTACTGTTTCTCTGAACCACGATGTTCTTTTTGAGGCCGACTTTGTTGACAAGGATGCCCAGAAGGCATGGTCGGTCATTGTAAAGGGTGACGCAGAGGTTCTCACCTCCCGCGCGGATATTAACGCTGCAGATGAGCTGCCGCTGAAGCCCTGGCTGCCGACGTTGAAGTACAACTACGTGCGCATTACTCCGAACGATGTTTCCGGTCGCCATTTCCACCTCGGTGAGGAGCCGAATCGCTACGAAGTGTAGCGGCGGCATACGGTGCTTTTGCTTTACGACGGTGGAGGCTCCGCCGTAAAGCAAAGCTAGCAGCGTGCAAAGGCAACATTTAGTGACTGAGCACCGCCGTTAGCTGTTTTTTAAAAAATTGTTGGGTTAAATTACCTAAAAGCGCCCTAAGTGAGATTCAACGCGTTACAGTCGCAAATGTGACGTGCACCATAGAATCGACCGATGGGGTGCCAGCGCAGCCCGATGTGCGCAGGCAGTCCCCACGTATGCAGAAGATCGTAGATGAAGCGCGCGCGATGCTGCGCGAATCGGGTTGGAGCGCAATCAGTATGCGCCGTCTAGCGGCGCGACTCGATGTGAAGGCTCCATCGCTGTATAAGCACATCAGCGGCAAGGAAGAGCTCCTCCAGCTGCTGCTGACCGAGAGTCTCGAGAATCTGGGCAAGCGTATTCATGCCGCCATTGATGAGGAATGCACTTCAGCGTCTCTGCTGCAGGCGTACCGCCAGGCAGTTCTCGACGATCCGCATGGTTACCGACTGATGAGTCGCACCAATTTCGTGAATGTCGTCTCGCCTTCGTCATTGGATGCCTGGATTCGCGATGCATTCATTAAGGTTGCTGGCGATGAGCCTAAGGGATTGGCCATGTGGGCGTTCGCGCACGGTTTGGTGACCGCCGAGCTCGTCCAGGATGGTTCACCTGCGCTGGAACCAAGTGCCGAAGCCGGTGCGGCAGACAGCTTGGCCGCAGTTGGAGCTATTTGGGACGCTGGCGCGGAGGCCTTCTCTTAAGGGGGGGCTCACTGCTGGGCCGACCCGGGGCAGTAGCTTAGCGCCACCAGGAATCGGCCGGTCCAGGAGGGACGGCTCGCTTGTGCCGGGAAATGGAGTAGAGGTGCTCGATTCGCGCGGCATCCTCATCTGAGACGGCCTTGCCTTCGAGGTAGTCGTCGATGGCGGTATAGGTCACCCCGAGCGCAACTTCGTCGGGAAGCGCAGGGCGATCTTCTTCCAGGTCGGCCGTCGGCACCTTCTCCCACGTACTGGATGGTGCGCCGAGGTGACGGAGTAAGGCCGCGCCCTGGCGCTTGCTCAGCCCCTGCAGCGGGACGAGGTCGCAGGCGCCGTCGCCGTGCTTGGTGTAGAAGCCGGTGACAGCCTCCGCGGCGTGATCTGTTCCGATGACCAAAGCGCCGTCAACACCCGCCACTGCGTACTGGGCAATCATGCGCATGCGGGCCTTAATATTTCCCTTGTTGAAGTCGCTGATAGCGCTGCCGGCCAGGGCATCGGTGACCTGGGCGGTCATCGCGGCGGTGGCCGGTTCGATATCGATAGTTAGCCTTTGGTCAGGTTGAATGAATTGCAGTGCCACCTGTGCGTCGTCCTCATCGGCCTGCACGCCGTGGGGGAGGCGAATGGCAATGAAGGTGGCGTCCTCGCCGCCGTTGCGAAGCTTTTCGACGGCCAACTGCGCTAGACGTCCGGCCAGCGTGGAATCTTGACCGCCGGAAATTCCGAGCACGAATCCCTTGGCGTGCGCGGCGCGGAAATAATCGCAGAGAAAATCGACTCGGCGGCTGATTTCCTCGGCGGCATTGATGGTGGGCTGGACGTGGAGGTCGTTAATAATCTCCGACTGGAGGGGATGTGGGAAATCCTGTGTGCCTACTGGTGTCATGAGCCTCACTCTACCGCTAGTTCAGGACGGGAAAAGGGATGATTTTCCTGCCAGAAGAGTGCCAAAGCTCTCATCTTTATCGAGTAAGTGCTGTTCGGATAGGGGGTCTTTGGCCGGAGGGTGGCAAGATTTCCAGCGTGAGTACAACCGAACAGAATAAGACTGGACCGAACCGGGAAACCACCACAACTCGGTCGATAGCCGTGGCTATCATCGCCGCTCTGGGCGGCCTCCTCTTTGGTTACGACACCGGTGTCATCTCAGGCGCGCTGCTGTATATCCAGCGCTCTTTTGAGCTGACTCCAGGACAGGAGTCCACTGTCACCGCCATGCTCTTGGTCGGTGCGGCTATCGGTGCGTTCCTGGGTGGTCGCGTAGCGGACTCTCTGGGGCGCCGTGGCACCATCCTGCTCGGAGCGGTCGGCTTCATCATCGGCAGTATCTGGTGTGCTTTCGCTACTAGTGCGTTTTCGCTGGGTACTGCGCGTACTTTGCTCGGCGTCTGTATCGGTGGTGTTTCCATCGTCGTACCGATGTACATCTCCGAAATGGCACCACCGCATGTGCGTGGACGCCTGGTCAGCCTGAACTCGCTGATGATCGTGATTGGTCAGCTGGTGGCGTTCCTCACCAACTCCGCCCTAGCCTCCTCCGGTAACTGGCGACTCATGCTTGGATTAGGCGCTGTCCCCGGCATCGTGCTGCTCATCGGCATGCTGGTTCTGCCGGACACTCCGGCCTACCTCGTCCGTCGAGGACAGGAGGGCAAGGCGCTGGCCGTGCTGCGTCAGATACAGGGAGATGAGGCGACCCTGGCTGAGGTTGCCGTTGGTGAGGCGTCGTCAAGCGCCGATCAGCGTGCAGCCGAGCGCCTGGCCGTGAAAACCCCGTGGGTGCGACGCACCGTCATCATCGCGATGCTGATTGGCGTGACGCAACAGGTCACGGGCGCGAACGCGATTATGTATTTCGCGCCGACGATGATGAACAAGGTTGGCTTGTCGACGGAAAGCTCTGTCTATACCTCCATCATCATCGGTATCGCTTCGGTGATTTCGTGTGCAATTGGTATGAGCATCATTGACCGCGTTGGTCGTCGGCGAATGCTGATTATCGGTCTGGTGGGCTGTGCAAGCTCGCTGCTCGTGCTGGCGCCCGTCTATGGTTTGTCGAGTAACTCTTCGACGGGTGCCATGATGTCGCTTCTGCTGATGACCGTATTTATCGTGTTCCAGCAGGCGGCTGTGTCGGTGGCGACCTGGCTCCTGATTTCCGAGATCATCCCGACAGAGGCCCGTGGCCTGGGTATGGGGCTGGCAGGGCTCGCGCTATGGGTTGCGAACTGGTTTGTGGCACAGGCTTTTCTTCCGATGGTGGATGCTGTCGGTGGTGCGTGGTCGTTCTTCTTCTTTGCCATTACGGGCGCAATTGCGCTGGTATTCACCATCAAGGCGGTGCCGGAGACCTCAGGTAAGACGCTTGCCGAGGTCCGCGAGTACATGATTGCCGCTGCCAAGTAGAGAAGTGGAAGCAGTTGCAACGTGGGGAGTCACGATCTTGGGGTTGACTGTGAAAGAACATGTTTCCCCCGGATTTTTGGAGTTATTCCGCTTATTAGGTAGTATGGCAACTCGTGTCGTAACGCATACTCTTTGATATTTCTTCGGATTATCAGGAAAGGTGCGTTGCCAGGCAGTCACTGGGGTGATTGTCCGGGGAGAGTGCAGTGTGCACATCCCCGTTTCGGAGCCGAGTAGAAAGGAGCGCCCGAATGAAGGTCCGCAAGTCCCTTCGGTCGCTGAAGAACAAGCCGGGCGCTCAGGTCGTGCGCCGTCGTGGCAAGGTCTACGTGATCAACAAGAAGGAGCCGCGCTTCAAGGCCCGCCAGGGCTAAGCCTTATTTAGGCTAGCGCGAAGCAAATAGCTTCCTCATTTATTGCCAAAACCGCAATCTGAAGTCGCAGTTTTACTGTGGCTGAAGGTTGCGGTTTTTGGTTTTTGGAGGGACAGGTTCAGGCGGTGACAGCGTTTATGGCTGGGGGCGGTGGAGCGATGGGGCGATGGAAGTTACTGACTGCGTTTATGTCAAAATTGGCCCGAAAAATGGCCTGAAAGTGTCATAAACTCGGACAGTTTCACATGTGCAGCCTGTAATTTTTGAAATCGCTGCGGAATCCGAAGTTGGGTAGGGGAGGGATAGGGCAGAGCAGGGACACTGCGGCACCTGGTATTGGTGTGATTGGCCTCGAGCCGTCTTGCAGTAATTGGTTTAACCAAAATGGACCGATAGTTGTTTTTCTACGATTTTCTAGAATTTTTAGCGTGAAATTACAAGGTTGTGGTGCGTCTGTGTACAACATCTTGTGCGCCAGAGATCTCCGAACAGGGAATACCATGGTTGTGAGTACTACATCTAGTATGACTAGAGTTTTCTAGGCACCAAGTGTAGTGTTTTCGATGTCGAGCCAAGGAGAGCTAAAAGGACCTGTCTGCCACCCGTACTCGGTTTCTCATGAACCCTGGGAGCTTTCGGTCATTCAACCAATCCGCTGATTCCTCGGCCGCTTCCGTTGTTTGTACGAAGTCGATCCGATTCATTGGTCTTACCCAAAGCCAGAAAGTTTGTGAGAGTCATGGTTACCGTTTACAGCAAGCCTGCATGTGTCCAGTGCCGCGCTACCACTCGTGCCCTCGATAAGGCTGGAATTGCCTACGATATCGTCGACATCACCATGGACGATGAGGCTCGGGACTACGTCATGGCTCTCGGTCACCTCCAGGCGCCGGTCGTTGACACTGGCACTGAGACCTGGTCGGGTTTCCGCCCGGACCGCATCAAGGCTCTCCAGGCAGCTTAAGAATCACACACCTCTCCGCAGATTTCGTTAACCGCACAGGAAACGGAGATTGCGGGGGTTTTGCGATGTAAAGGGTGAAGCTCTCATGCTGGTGGTGTATTTCTCCTCGGCGACGGGGAATACACACAAGTTTGTTGAAAAGCTAGGTATCAAAAATGCCCGCATTCCCATCCGTCGTAATGAGCCGGAGCTTATCGCCGATGAGCCCTATGTCCTCATTTGTCCGACTTATGGTGGTGGCGTTTCCATCAGCGGTGGTAACTCAAGGCCAGTTCCTCCGCAGGTCATCAAATTTCTTAATAATGAGCACAACCGCTCTTTCATCCGAGGTGTGATTGCTGCCGGCAATCTCAACTTCGGTGAGGACTTCTGTAAAGCAGGGGATGTCATCTCCTACAAGTGCAAGGTTCCATATCTATATCGCTTCGAGCTGATGGGAACCGACCACGATGTGCGGCGAGTCCGAGAAGGGCTAGAGGAGTTCTTCCACGGTAGAGTCAGCGCCTAAGTTGGCAAGCCTCAGTGTCGAGGGAAGGGGCACTGAGGACAACCGAATGGATACGCTCGCGGAAGCCGTCGTAAAGCGGTGTGCGAGGAAAATAGCTAGATTGGATTGCTCTGGGCAGTGTTTGAACAGACCCTGTGCAGGCAAATGAATATTAAAGGAGTCAACGTGTCGGAAATGGGCAAGCAGGTCGCGGAGCCGGTGGGTGAGGACAAGCTGGATTACCACGCGCTCAATGCGCTGCTGAATCTGTACGGTGAAGACGGCAAGATTCAGTTCGATAAAGACCGCATGGCTGCGCGCCAGTTCTTCTTGCAGCATGTCAATCAGAACACTGTGTTCTTCCACAACTTGCGGGAGAAGCTCGATTACCTGGTAGAAAATCACTACTACGAGGCCGAAGTTCTGGAGAAGTACGAATTTGAGGACGTCAAGGCACTGTTCAAGCAGGCCTATGCCCACAAGTTCCGTTTTCAGACTTTCCTGGGTGCTTACAAATACTACACCTCGTACACACTGAAGACCTTCGACGGCAAGCGTTACTTGGAGCGCTACGAAGACCGTGTCTGCATGGTTGCTCTCACGCTTGCCGACGGCGACTTGGGGCTCGCGCAGCACCTGGTTGATGAGATCATCACCGGACGCTTCCAGCCTGCTACTCCTACATTCCTCAACTCCGGTAAGGCCCAGCGCGGCGAACCGGTGAGCTGCTTCCTGCTGCGTATCGAGGACAATATGGAGTCCATTGGCCGCGCCATCAACTCCTCGTTGCAGCTGTCCAAGCGCGGCGGTGGTGTGGCACTGCTGCTGAGCAACCTGCGTGAACAGGGTGCTCCGATTAAGCACATCGAGAATCAGTCTTCTGGTGTCATCCCGGTTATGAAGCTGCTGGAGGACTCCTTCTCCTACGCTAACCAGCTGGGTGCTCGCCAGGGTGCTGGCGCTGTCTACCTGCACGCGCACCACCCGGACATCATGCGCTTCCTGGATACCAAGCGTGAGAATGCGGACGAAAAGATTCGCATCAAGTCGTTGTCGCTCGGCATTGTCATTCCGGACATCACGTTCGAGCTGGCCAAGCGTAACGACGACATGTACCTCTTCAGCCCGTACGATGTCGAGCGCGTCTACGGTAAGCCGTTCGCGGACATTAGTATCACCGAGAACTACGCGGATATGGTCGAGGATCCGCGTATTCGTAAGCAGAAGATCAACGCGCGTCAGTTCTTCCAGACCATCGCTGAGATTCAGTTTGAGTCCGGCTACCCGTACATCATGTTCGAGGATACGGTTAACCGCGCGAACCCGATTGAGGGACGTATTAATATGTCGAACCTCTGCTCGGAGATTCTGCAGGTCAACACCCCGTCGACTTACAATGCAGACCTGTCCTACGAGCACGTTGGTGAGGACATTTCCTGTAACCTTGGCTCGCTGAACATTGCGATGACCATGGATTCGCCAGACTTCGGTCGCACCGTCGAGACTGCCATTCGTGGCCTGACTGCGGTCAGTGAGCAGACTTCTATTGATTCGGTGCCATCGATTCGCAAGGGAAACGACGGATCTCACGCCATCGGCCTGGGGCAGATGAACCTGCACGGCTACCTTGGCCGCGAGAAGATTATGTACGGCTCGGAAGAGGGCCTGGACTTCACCAATGCCTACTTCGCAGCAGTGCTCTACGCTGTCCTGCGCGCTTCTAACAAGATTGCTCGTGAGCGCGGTCAGAGGTTCGTCAACTTTGAGAACTCCGACTACGCCAGCGGCAAGTACTTCGATAACTTCGATCCGGCAGAGTTTCAGCCGAAGACTCAGCACGTAAAGGAGATCTTCGCGAACTCCACCGCACACATTCCGGACGCTGAGGACTGGGCGCAGCTGAAGGCCGACGTCATGGAGTACGGCCTGTTCAACCGCAACCTGCAGGCAGTGCCGCCGACCGGTTCGATTTCGTACATCAACAACTCGACCTCGTCGATTCACCCGATTGCATCTCAGATTGAGATTCGCAAGGAGGGCAAGATTGGTCGCGTTTACTACCCGGCTCCGCACTTGGACAATGACAATCGCGAGTACTTCCAGGATGCCTACGAAATCGGCTACGAGAAGATTATTGACACTTACGCGGTCGCTACCAAGTATGTTGACCAGGGACTGTCCCTGACCTTGTTCTTCAAGGACACGGTGAGCACTCGTGATCTCAACCGTGCGCAGATTTACGCATGGCGCAAGGGTATTAAGACTCTGTACTACATCCGCCTGCGTCAGGTTGCGCTGGAGGGTACTGAGGTTGAGGGCTGCGTATCCTGCATGCTTTAAGCAAGCGTGTTTGAGGGCTAGGCATCTAATGCTTTAGCTGTAGCGCATTGAAGGCGCGAGAATTTCCCCGAGTTTTGTCGGGAGGTTCTCGCGCCTTTTTCGTCACTCCACCCAATTGGGAACAAATGTAAATATTACTATTGACGGTTGTAATGCAGGTAATTAACCTGGGCAGTGGTACACCAATGTTCGCGTAATTTTCACCCACGGCTAGTGGGAGAAGGGGCTGGAAGCCATGTCCGATACCACTGGTAAGAGCACTCCACACATCAACCCAAAGGGTGCGCCGATTGCAGAAACTATTTTGTTGCCAGGTGACCCGCTGCGTGCGAAGTTCATTGCGGAGACCTATTTGGACGATGTCGTTCAGTTCAACGAAGTTCGCAACATGCTGGGTTTTACCGGCACCTACCAGGGGCAGGAAGTGTCTGTCATGGGGTCCGGTATGGGTATTCCGTCTATCTCGCTGTACTCCTGGGAACTTATCCATGTTTTCGGCTGCAAGAAGCTGATTCGCGTCGGTTCGTGCGGCGCGTTGCAGCCGGAGCTGGACCTGTATGACGTGGTTATTGGCCAGACGGCGTCGACTGACTCCAATTTTCTATCGCAGTACAACTTGCCGGGAACATTCGCCCCGTCCGCATCTTTCCGTCTGATTGAAGATGTTCGCGATCGCGCCCGCGAGCAGGGCATCACAACACACGTCGGCAACATCTTGTCCAGCGATATTTTCTACAACTTCCAGGATGATGTGAACGACCGTTGGGCACGCATGGGTGTGCTGGCGGTGGAGATGGAATCTGCTGGCCTTTATGCCACTGCCGCCGAGGCCGGTGTGGAGGCCATGGGAATCTTCACTGTGTCGGACAACATCGTCACCGGTGGAAAGACCACTCCGGAAGAACGTGAGAAGGCCTTCACGACGATGATGGAGCTCGCATTGCCGCTGGCTCGACTCTAGTGTCCTGGTCTGCAATCAATTGGCTTGAAGTGTGAAATAGGTACAGTGCGATGAGCAATCCCGCCAGTAATACCAGCTTGAACGTGAATCTCTCTCAAAGCGCAGCGTCCAACGCTGCGGCGCCAAACCCTAAGGCCGCAGTCCCGGTCTTGCTGTTTTCCTTTGTATTCTGTTTGGTCTTGGACAATGGCTTTAAGTTCATGACCAAGCCGATTGCGGAATCTCTGGATCTCAGTGTCTCCACGGCCAGTCTGCAGGCGACACTCGCCGGTATTTTGATTGGCATTGGAGCGGTGGTGTACGCCGCATTGGCGGACAGCATCAGTATCCGCAAATTGATGATTGTCGGTATTGGCTTTGTCGCCGTGGGCTCTCTACTGGGTTATTTCTTCCAGGGAGTATGGCCAATGGTGCTTACTGCCCGCATTATTCAAACTGCCGGTCTGGCGGCGGCTGAGACACTCTACGTCATCTATGTCACCAAGTACCTAAGCCCAGAAGATCAGAAAACCTACCTCGGCTTTTCCACCGCGGCCTTCCAAGCTGCGCTGCTGATTGGAACGTTGACCTCGGGGATTGTGGCTACCTACATTTCCTGGCCGGCTATGTTCCTGATTTCGCTCATTCTGATAGTTGCCATTCCGTTCCTGATTAAGACAGTTCCGGAAGAGCAGCAGCAGAAGAGTCACCTGGATATATTCGGCCTGTTCCTCATCGCGGCTATCTCCACTGCGGTGATGCTGTTCTTGCAGCGGTTCCAGCAGCAGGTCCAATGGTGGTGGCTGGCGGCCGCTGTGTTGGGTGTCGCGCTCTTTGTCTGGCACATCCGGGCGCACGGCAACGCCGTGGTCAGCCCGTCGTTCTTTACCAATGCCCGCTACGTTTGCGCGCTGATTGTTGTGCTCGTGGTTTACATGGTCCAGTTGGGGTATTCGGTCATTCTATTGCCGTATATGGTCGACGAGCTCTATGGCATTAACCTCGACGGTGCTGCCTACATTCTCGCGCCGGGTTATCTCTGTGCTGTCATCGTTGGTGTGATGTCTGGCAAGATTGCCAAGTTCCTGTCTTCGAGGCAGGCTATTGTCGCAGCTATCAGCATCATTATCGTGGCGTTGCTCATTCCCGCAGTGCTGCCGGGGGCCGGTGTTGCCACGGTTATCGTGTCCATGATTCTGTTCCCATCAGGGTTCGCGCTCATGTATGCGCCGTTGGTCGCGACCGCACTGCAGAACATTCCCGCGGCCAAGTCTGGTGTCGCAATCGGTTTCTATAATCTGACTATCAACATCGCCGTCCCGGTTGGCATTGCGTTAACGGCCATGCTTGTTGATTCTCGGCCGGCCTTCTTCAGCGCCCTTTCCATCGCGCAGTCTGAAGCAGAAGGGGTCTCCGCTACTATCGCTTGGTTGCTCGCGCTCATGGCTGTCGTAGGTTTGCTGGTGTACGTCATCTCCGACCGCCTCATCAACGACACCGCAGAAAACCGCGAGAAGGTTCACGCCTAGGTTCGCGCAACATTTTGCACCTGGTGCTTGACGACGGACATTGCGTCGTCAAGCGCCTTTTTCTTTGTGTGACGTGGGTGCATGAGGAGAGGGGGCACAAATAAAAGGTGTTCATTGGAGAGATAGCCAACAGTGGTGTGCTGAAAGAGGGCAGTGTGGGTAAGCTGCTAAGGGTAGTGGCTCCTTTCATCGGGAGCCTGACGTTTTGTAGTGGGACAAGGCTGGAATAGCCACCGCTGCAGCCGCTGTTTTCGAACTCGTAAAGAGTGAAGGACATTCCTTATGTATAAGGTGTGTTCGGGAAACGGCAAGATCAATGAAAAAGGGAGAGGTTTCCACGTGAGTTTCGATGATTGCCCACCCTCGACTCCGGCCCACCGTGAGAAGAATCCAGAGTCGCGTGCATGCCCAGTTGCGGCTATTGACTGGAACACGATTCCTGATGACAAGGATCTCGAGGTTTGGGATCGTCTGACCGGTAACTTCTGGTTGCCGGAAAAGGTGCCGCTGTCGAATGACATCAAGAGCTGGAATACACTCAATGCACTGGAGCAGCGCACCACGATGCGCGTGTTCACTGGTCTGACCATGCTGGACACCATCCAGGGCACAGTTGGCGCAGTATCGCTCATCCCGGATGCGCTGACTCCGCACGAGGAAGCTGTATACACCAATATCGCCTTCATGGAATCGGTGCACGCAAAGAGCTACTCGTCGATTTTCCAGACGCTGGCGTCGACCCCTGAGATTCAGGATGCGTTCCGTTGGGGCGAGGAGAATGAGTACCTGCAGAAGAAGGCCAAGATTATCCTCGATTACTACGAGGGCGATAACCCGCAGAAGAAGAAGGTCGCTTCCACTTTGCTGGAGTCCTTCCTGTTCTACTCGGGTTTCTACCTGCCGATGTACTGGTCCAGCCATGCCAAGCTGACCAACACCGCGGACATTATTCGCCTGATTATTCGTGATGAGGCAGTTCACGGTTACTACATCGGTTACAAGTACCAGCGCAACCTGGAGCGTCTGACCCAGGCTGAACGTGACGAGCTGAAGGATTACACCTTCGATCTCATGTTTGATCTCTACGACAACGAGATTCAGTACACCGAAGAGATGTACGACGAACTCGGCTGGACCGAGGATGTCAAGCGTTTCCTGCGTTACAACGGCAACAAGGCTTTGAACAACTTGGGCTATGAGGGTATGTTCCCGGCCGACGAGACTCGAGTTTCGCCGTCAATCCTGTCGGCTCTGTCGCCGAATGCTGACGAAAACCACGACTTCTTCTCAGGTTCCGGTTCTTCCTACGTCATGGGTAAGGCTGAAGTAACCGAGGATGAGGACTGGGACTTCTAAAAGCACAGGTGTAGGGAACATTCCGCACCGAGCCCTACTCTGGTGACAGCACACACGGGGGTAGTAGCCCTAGCCTCGACGGTTCCTGCTAAAAAGGCGTTAGCCCAGGTTAAGACAATTCTCAGGAAACTAATAGTGTGCTTAGCTGAGTGGGGAAGTGGGCCGGAAAATTCCTTGGCCTTAACTTTTTCCAAGGTTCAGACTAGAATCTGGCACATAGTGGTAGGTGGTTTCGCCGTCGCGTACTCACCTGCACTATTCTCACAAGGACAAAACTTCAAATCCCTGTAGTGAGTTACAGGAAATCTTCGCGTAGTAAGGAGGAAGAATGACTGCAGTAGCGCCTCGTCCAGATCATGGCGTTGTAGCGCCGGAACGGCCGCAGCCGTTCGGACATGAGCGTAAGGGCAGCTGGGCGTGGGAAATGCTGACCACGACCGACCACAAGAAGCTGGGCATTATGTACATCATTATGTCCTTCTCGTTCTTCTTTGTCGGCGGTCTGATGGCTCTGCTTATCCGTGCTGAGCTCTTCGCCCCAGGACTTCAGTTCCTTTCTAACGAGCAGTTCAACCAGATGTTCACCATGCACGGCACGGTGATGCTGCTTCTGTTCGGTACCCCGATTGTTTGGGGTTTTGCTAACTACATTCTGCCGCTTCAGATTGGTGCTCCGGACGTGGCTTTCCCGCGTCTGAACGCCTTCGGCTTCTGGCTGACAACTATTGGTGGCATTCTGATGTTGTCGGGTTTTCTGACTCCGGGTGGTGCTGCTGACTTCGGTTGGACTATGTACTCTCCGCTGTCTGACCCGATTCACTCCCCGGGTGTCGGTTCTGACTTGTGGATTGTCGGTGTCGGTGTCGGTGGTGTCGGTACTATCGCTTCCGCTATTAACATGACCACCACTGTCCTGTGCCTCCGCGCACCGGGCATGACCATGTTCCGTATGCCAATCTTCACCTGGAACATCCTGGTTACCTCGATTCTGGCTCTGCTGATCTTCCCGATTCTGACTGCAGCTGCTCTTGGTGTTCTGTACGACCGTAAGCTGGGCGGTCACATTTACGACCCGGCAAACGGTGGCGCCATGCTGTGGCAGCACCTGTTCTGGTTCTTCGGTCACCCAGAGGTCTACGTTCTGCTGTTGCCGTTCGTGGGCATCATTACTGAGGTTGTTCCGGTCTTCTCCCGTAAGCCGCTGTTCGGCTACGCAGGTATGGTCTTCGCGACCCTGTCTATTGCAGGTCTGTCCATGGCTGTGTGGGCGCACCACATGTTCGTGACCGGTGGCGTTCTGCTTCCGTTCTTCTCGTTCATGACCTTCCTGATTTCGGTCCCGACCGGTGTTAAGTTCATCAACTGGATGGGTACGATGTGGCGTGGCCACATGACCTTCGAGGCCCCGATGACCTTCGCTCTCGGCTTCATCGTGACCTTCCTGTTCGGTGGTCTGACCGGTATTATGCTGGCATCCCCGCCGCTGGACTTCCACGTCTCTGACACCTACTTCGTCGTGGCACACTTCCACTACACTCTGTTCGGTACCCTGGTCTTCGCTTCCTACTCGGGCGTTTACTTCTGGTTCCCGAAGATGACCGGACGTATGCTCGACGAGAAGCTGGCAAAGGTTCACTTCTGGCTGACCTTCATCGGCTTTAACCTGACCTTCCTGGTCCAGCACTGGCTGGGTAACGAGGGTATGCCGCGTCGTTACGCCGACTACCTCGAGACTGACGGTTTCACCACCCTGAACATGATTTCCACCGTTGGTGCGTTCATCCTGGGTCTGTCTGTTATCCCGTTTGTCTGGAACGTCTTCAAGTCCTGGCGCTACGGTGAGGTCGTCACTGTTGATGACCCGTGGGGTTACGGTAACTCTCTCGAGTGGGCTACCTCTTGCCCGCCGCCGCGCCACAACTTCACCTCGATGCCGCGCATCCGCTCGGAGCGCCCGGCGTTCGAGCTGCACTACCCGCACATGGTTGAGCGTCAGCGCGCAGAGGCCCACGTTGGTCGCCAGCTCTAAGAGCTAGTGGCTACATGGCTGATGCAACTCTGAGTTAATAACTACGCGAAGCTACGGCCCCATCACGGATCTCCGTGATGGGGCCGTAGTCTTGTCTTTGAGAGTCTTTCCTAGGGAAGGCGCAGTAAGGGGGGGGGGCAGGGAGCGCAGCAAGGGAGCTGGAGGGGAGAGCAGCGGAGAGCAGGGGGGGGCGACAGCTAACGGCTGTGACTGGCCACCCTCCGAAGTGCGGTATCCCGCAATGCGATGAGCACTCTGCTGGGGCTTCATGCGATACTGGATTGGTGAATGAACAGGTAACTACCTCTCCCAGTCAGTCCGCAGATACCGATGCCTTGTCGGTTTCGTTAGCACCGGGACTAGCTCCGGTGCTTATTACCGCCGTTGGCCGAGACCGCCCGGGTGTCTCGGCAGCCTTCTTCCGTGTGCTCGCGGCCCACGGAGTTCAGATTCTTGATGTGGAGCAGTCGGTGTTCCGCTCTAATTTGAGTCTCGGTGCGCTTGTTGGCGTTACAGAAGAGAAGGTCGGCGTTCTGCGTGAGGGGCTCATTGAAACACTGAAGCCTCACGGCATGACTGTCAGTTTTCAGCTTGATGCCCCGATTGAGCGCAGCGATGGATCTACCCATGCACTTGTCGTATTGGGCAATCCGGTCAATGCTGAGGATATTTCCCGTATCGGCCGTACTCTCGCAGATTACGGTGCAAACATCGATTCCATTCGCGGTATTGCCGACTACCCAGTTACTGGCCTGGAGCTGCTTGTCTCTATTCCGGACCCGAAGCCGGGTGCGGGCATTCCGCTGCGTAAGGCGCTGGTTGAGCTTGCACAGGACCAGGACATTGACATCGCAATTGAACGCGCAGGTTTGCAGCGCCGATCCAAACGCTTGATTTGCTTCGATGTGGACTCCACTTTGATTACCGGTGAGGTCATTGAGATGCTGGCCGCCCACGCTGGTCGCGAGGCGGAGGTTGCAGCGGTTACAGAGCGCGCTATGCGCGGTGAACTGGACTTCGCTGAGTCATTGCACGAGCGAGTTAAGGCTCTGGCAGGCCTGCCGGTCAGCGTCCTTGAGGAAGTTACCGACTCCATCGAGCTGACCCCTGGCGCCCGCACTACGATCCGCACGCTGAAACGTCTCGGTTACAAGTGTGGTGCCGTCTCCGGTGGGTTTATCCAGATTCTGGAGCCACTGGCAAAGGATCTCGGCCTGGACTTTTACAAGGCCAATACCCTCGAGATTGAGGACGGAAAGCTGACTGGTCGCGTGGTCGGCGGTGTCGTCGATAGGCAGGAAAAGGCCCGCAGTCTTAAGGCGTTCGCCGCGGAGTCTGGGCTTCAGATGCACCAGACCGTCGCTGTCGGCGATGGCGCCAATGACATCGATATGTTGTCAGTCGCGGGCCTCGGTATTGCTTTCAACGCGAAGCCGGCGCTGAAGGAAATCGCTGACACGTCGGTCAACGTTCCATTCATGGACTCGATTCTGTTCATGTTGGGTATTTCCCGCGATGAAATCGACGATGCCGACCGCGAAGATGGCACCTTCCGCCGCGTGCCGTTGGAGCAGTAGTGCGACGCCAGGATCACAAGAATCCCGCTGTCACGGACGCATCATCGGTGCCGGAATGGTTCCGCATTGCCCATAGCCTCCTGCCGCAACCCGATAGGGAAGACCATGGCGAGGATGTGCCGTGGGCAATGGCTATTTTGCTTGAGGTGCCGAAGAAGGAACGCCCCTCGCGCACTGCGCTGCTCCGCGCCGCCGCGATGGCTGTTGTTGCTTGTTGCCTCGACGAGCGCGCAGGCGATGACACTTCGGCCTATCAACAAGGTCTGGTGTCTTGGTACGGCGCGCGCATCCGCAAGCTCACACGTCGCGCTCGCAATATCGGCTGGCAACGCGCTCAGCTTGCACCGGGTGTCACCGTAGATGTCGACGGCGCGCAAGCTCGCGCACTAGTGCCAACTCCTGTCGACGATACCTACCCAGAGATTGCCAAACTACAAATTTCCGGCACCGATTTGCCTTACGACGACCCGGAGACCACATCTCCCGACGACTCGGGCAACCGTGGGAGTGCTGACACCTTTGCTCCGCCAGTGATTTGGGTGGACAAGAACCTGAATATGTCCGTAGGAAAGGTGGCCGCGCAAGTTGGACACGGCTCAATGCTCTATGCGGCCAGCCTGTCGGTTGAGGAAGCGTGGGCGTGGGCGCAAACTGGCTACGCGTTAGATGTGAAAGAAACACCGCGGGAGCTGTGGCCAGCGCCAGAGCTACGTGCTGTAGAAGTTCAGGATGCTGGGTTTACAGAGATTGCCCCTGGATCAATCACCGTGTCGGTCACGCCAGGGGCACAGGGGCAGTAGCGGACAGCTAAGCGCGTGCTGCCTCCATGGCCTTAAGATCCTTGCGCAGGATCTTGCCGGTTGCCGATTTTGGAATCTCATCCATGAATTCGACTACTCGCACCTTCTTGTACGGTGCGACGCGGTCGGCAACAAAGTCCATTACCTCATCAGCAGTGAGTGACTTTCCTTCTTTGAGCACCACATATGCCTTCGGAATTTCCTCACCATCGGAGCGAATGACACCACTGCAGGCAGCATCAGCGATATCCGGGTGCTCGAGAAGCACGGACTCAAGTTCTGCCGGTGGTACCTGGTAACCCTTGTACTTGATCAGTTCCTTGAAGCGGTCGACAATGTACGCATTCCCTTCCTTGTCGAGTTCCGCAACGTCGCCTGTTCGCAACCAGCCGTCGACAAGCGTTGCAGCCGTAGCTTCGGGATTGTTGAGATAACCCTTCATTACCTGAGGACCGCGAATCCACAGTTCTCCGGACTTGGAACGTCCTGATTCAGGAACTGGGATTTCATCGAGGTCCTCAGTATCGAGGTCAACGATTTTGTACTCGGTGTTCGGGACTGCTCGACCGATGGAATCCAGTGGGCTGTCGTGTCCGATACGAATGTGCGCGGCAGGGGAGGACTCGGTCATACCGTAGCCCTGGGCGACAGTGCAGCCGAGGCGCTTTTCCACCTGCTCCGCCAAATCCAGCTGAAGCGAAGCTGCGCCGGAGAAAATAGTCTCCAGACTGGACAGATCGAAGGAATCGACAGCCGGGTGCTTGGCCAACCCAACTGCGACCGGCGGTGCGATGAACGCAAACTTGACCTTGTGCTCCGAAATAATGGAAAGGAAATCCAGCAAGTCGAACTTGCCCATCGTGTACTGGGTAGTGCGTCGCCAGAGGCAAAGATTGAGCAGAGCAGTCAAACCGTAGATGTGGAAGAACGGCAGAATCGTAACCGCCGGGGTTGTCTCATCCAATGCCTCGACAGTTGCTGCTCCTGCCTGAGCCACGTTGGCAACAAGATTGCGATGCGTGAGTTGGACGCCCTTTGGCACACCAGTGGTGCCAGAAGAAAACGGAATGACAGCAACGTCATCGGGAGAAACGTCTACATCTGGTCCCGCATGGCCTTCAGCAAGCAGCTCACCCATGCCGTGAAGCCCCGTCAGACCGATAATCATCTCTTCCGGGAGGCCAGCGGCCTCAGCGCCGTTAGCACCGGCCCAACCAATCGACGAAGTCGTCAGCATCATCTTGGCGTCAGAGATACGCAGCTGCGTTTCAACGTCCTCGGCAGTTGCCAGCGAGGCAACAGTCGTGCAGATTGCACCTGCGCGAAGAACACCGTGCAGAGCGACTGCGAAGGTGGTGGAGTTAGGGCAGTGCAGGGCAACAACATCGCCCTTTTTAATTCCACGTGCAGCAAGAGCGCCCGCGAAGGCCTCAATGCTGGCCTTCAAATCCCCGAAAGTTACCTCTGAGCCGGAGTCAACTACTGCGAGTTTATCCTTGTGCCGAGGCTCGATTTCGCCAAACAGAAAATCGAATAGAGAGGTCTCCGGAATATCGATGTTGGGAAGACTGCTAGTCAGCGGCATAGGGGAAAACAACCTTTCTGCACGTGCGTCAGGCTTCAGATGAATTCCTTGAACAAGGATCACCGTGTTAGCTTCGTTGTGTTTCACATCACAGTAGTAGGTGTGCTGACAGTTCGTGCAGATTTTGGGAAAAATGTCATTTCTTATGTGAAATGACTACCTAGCTAGCTGTCCCGCGTCAGCCTAGTCAGTGCACCAGCAGCGACATTGAGGTCAGTCGTCCGCCAGAAGTCAGGCATCGATGCGGCAATCCAGGATCCATAGCGCGCCGTCGCCAACCGTGAATCCAGTACCGCGACGACACCGCGGTCATCGACTTGACGTAGCAGACGACCAGAACCTTGCGCCATCAGTAGCGCTGCATGTGTCGCTGAAACCTCCATAAAACCGTTTCGGCCAGCGGCATTAGCCGCATCGGAGCGCGCGGACAGTAGCGGGTCGTCGGGTCGGGGGAACGGGATACGATCGATGATGACACACGATAGCGATGGGCCAGGAACATCGACGCCTTGCCACAGCGTCAGCGTGCCAAACAAACATGTCTGTGGATTAGCTGCGAAGCGATCAACCAGAGCGCCGATAGAGTCATCGCCTTGGCACAGGACGTCGTAAGGCAGGCGCTTGCGCATTTCCTCCGCCGCTGCCTCGGCGCCTCGGCGAGAAGAAAACAGCCCCAGCGTTCGCCCACCAGCGGCGCGGATGAGGCGTTCCATGATCGCGAACTGCTTTGGCGTGGCGCCGTCGCGTCCAGGACGAGGCAGGTCGCGTGCGACGTAGAGGATGCCAGATTTCTGCGGGTCAAAGGGCGTGCCGACGTCCAAGCCATCCCACCCGCCGGAGGGAAGCCCCCAGGCAGCGGCCATAGCATCGAACTTGCCGCCAAGAGCAAGTGTTGCTGAGGTCAAAACGACGGTGGATTCGCCGAAGAGGCGTTCGCGAAGTAGTGCTGCGATGGACAGGGGAGCGACATAAACTGTCTTGTTCTCGCCAAGCCATACGACATCGTCGCTGCTGAACTCGAGAATCCGGACGACAGTATCGTGCATATTCTCCACGGCTGCGCGCACGGTCTGGCGCTCCGTGCTGTCAGAGTCGGAACCCGAACCCCCGGAGCCCGACCCGCCAGAGTTGCCTGAGCCAGAGGTGCCCAGCGTGGTTTGCAGTTGCCACAGGCTATCGCGGAGCGAAGCTAGTGCCGCTCCCAGCTCACCGGGAATTTCTTCGAGTGCGCCGCTGTAGGCGTCGGCAAGCAATGCGACGGTCTCGCCGAGTAGATCCGTGGCATCGGTGACATCATCGACCTGCTCTGCGGCGCCGAATTTGCGGGCGCGCCGGGCCATCATGGTGATACCGGCAGGGGAGAGCTCGTCGGTGGCAACGGAGGTGATTCGGCCGTCGAGCTCGTGAGCCTCATCAATGACGACGCAGTCGTGCTGCGGCAAGATCATGGCGTCGGAGAGCGCATCGATGGCCAACAGGGCGTGGTTGGTGACAACGATGTCGACGTTGGAGGCCTCGCGGCGGGCTTGTTCGGCGAAACACTCCTCGCCGAAAGGGCAGGAAATGGCGCCGACGCATTCGCGGGCCGTGACGGAGACCTGCCGCCAGGCTTCGTTGGAGACGCCCTTGTCCAGGCTGTCGCGGTCGCCGGTGTCGGTGTCATTGGCCCACTCGCGTAGCCGCATGACCTCGGCAGCGGTTCGGCTGAGCTGCGCTTCGCTGAGTAGAGCAGTTGGGCCGCCCATACCGGTCGGCTCGGATTCATCACCGTCGATGACGGGATCTTTGATGACATTTCCGACCTTGGACTTGCACAGGTAGTTTGAGCGGCCTTTGAGGATTGCGAAGGTTGGCGTGCGGGACAAGTGTGGCTCTAGCGAACTGACTAGCCGCGGCAAGTCGCGTTCGACCAGCTGGCGTTGCAGCGCAATGGTCGCCGTGGAAACGATTACCGACTCGTCGGACTCCATTGCTTGCACAATGGCGGGCACCAGGTAGGCCAGTGACTTACCAGTACCGGTACCGGCTTGTACCGCTAGGTGTCGCTCGCGCGCAAAGGCGGA
The DNA here is from genome assembly GCF_016889425.1 of Corynebacterium amycolatum. Classification (NCBI taxonomy): domain Bacteria; kingdom Bacillati; phylum Actinomycetota; class Actinomycetes; order Mycobacteriales; family Corynebacteriaceae; genus Corynebacterium; species Corynebacterium amycolatum. Next base: position 13,211 of record NZ_CP069513.1, on the reverse strand, counting down.
GGCCACCGACCGGGACATTTTGACCTGATTCGGGCGAGTTGTTCCGCCGAGTCCCTTCACTGCTGCATCGAGAAGAGCTTCGATGCTGTCCGAGTCATGGACGCTGGCTCTCGGCGAAGCTAGCTCGTCAGCATCGTCAACATCGTCAAAGTCCTCAAAGCCGTCCGATAGCTCTGCAAAATCTGCGTGCTCGGGAGTATCCGACACAGTTCCCCCGCCGCCTAAACGCCGTGAAAACGGACGGACAGTACCGGCTCGTCACGGGAAAGTGCGAGCCCCTCCCACGGGAGGCTGACCAGCGCCTTAACCAAGTGATCGCGGGACTCTTCCAAGGTCGGTAGGCCATCGACGACCTCGCCATCGCGCATCATCGGAATGGTTAGATCGCGGTAGTGCAGGTTGCCCACATCCGGGATTTCCGAGCCGAGCGGGAAAGCGATTTCCTCCACGGCGGTACCGGAACGGCGGCAGGTACGAATCGCCGCCTTCACGCCACCGTGGCTTCGCTTGTCCAACGAGCGCTTGGCGACGGGCACCCCATCAACTTCGACCATCTTGTAGACCAGTCCCGCAGTCGGTGCGCCGGAGCCAGTGACTACAGAGGTGCCCACGCCGTAGACATCGACCGGCTCGGCCCTCAGCGCCGCAATGGCGAACTCGTCGAGGTCAGAGGACACTACGATGTTGGTGTTGTGTGCGCCCAGCGAGTCCAGCTGCTGACGCACCTGGCGAGCGAGAACTCCGAGGTCACCGGAGTCAATACGTACACCGCCGAGTTCCGGCCCCGCGACCTCAATGGCCGTATTGACGCCCTCGGTGATGTCGTAGGTATCCACCAACAAAGTGGTGTCGGTCCCCAGCGTGTCAATCTGAGCTTTGAAGGCTGCAGTCTCGTTTGTCGTGCCATCTGGGTTGGTGTGTAACAGAGTCCACGCGTGCGCAGCGGTACCGGAGGCTGGGATGTTGTACCGTGCCGCTGCCTCCAAGTTGGAGGTGGCGCTAAAACCTGCCAGGTAGGCGGCGCGGGCAGCGGTCACAGCTGCTTCTTCATGAGTACGACGCGAACCCATTTCAATAATCGGGCGCCCACCGGCAGCCGTGACCATTCGGGTCGCTGCCGAGGCAATGGCGGAGTCCGCATTGAGAATGGAGAGAATAACAGTCTCCAAAATGACACACTCGGCGAAAGTGCCCCGCACAGTCAAAATGGGCGAGGCGGGGAAGTAGAGCTCTCCTTCGCGGTAGCCGTCGACTTGGCCGCTGAAGGAATAGTTACGCAGGTAATCTAGCGTCCGGTCGTCGAGGAAGTCCAGCGAAGCCAGCTGTTCCTCGGTGAAGCGGAAGTTGCGGATAGCATCCAATACACGCGCTGTCCCAGCGACAACGCCATAGCGGCGCTCATTCGGCAGACGACGGCCAAACACCTCGAAGGCGACCTGGCGCTCGCCGGATCCGTCGGCAAGCGATGCCTGCAGCATCGTCAGTTCGTACTTATCGGTGAGAAGGGCGGTGGAGGAATGCTTATCAATCACGGTCAATAGTCTAGTCGGCTGAAGCTGGCCGGGGCAGTCGGTTCCGGCGAGCGCGCGCCACTCCGTACTATCCTGGTGCCTATGAGCATGCCAGCAGCAACACCGATGCCCACTATGGATGCCGATGTCGTGACGGAATCGAACCGACCCTGGCAGTGCATTGTGTGGGATGACCAGGTTAATTCGATGAGTTATGTCACCTACGTGTTCCAGATGCTCTTCGGCATGGACCGAAAGAAGGCGCACGCGCTGATGATGACGGTTCACACGGAGGGTAAGGCAATCGTGTCTTCCGGTGAGCGTGACAAGGTAGAGGCCGATGTGAAGAAGCTCCACAAGGCGGGCTTGTGGGCAACAATGGAGCAGGCTGACTAAGCCGATATTCGACAGCGGGAGAGAATTTACATGCGTCCTTGGAAGCGCAAGCGATCCCTTCTCGGCGGTGGCATCAAGTACGTCACGGCTTTTGAAGGCACGGAGCGGGATTTGCTGCTGAATCTGGCTGCTACTGTGGCGGACTCGCTGATGGAGCGAGCCCGGTCGGCGCCGAAGGATGAGCTCGCGGAAATGACGGGAATGCCCGTCGGACACTCCGAGGCCCCAGCCGATCCTAAGCTTGCGCGACTGTTGCCGGACTTCACCAAGCCGGGTGAGGAGAGCGTGGAGGGGGAAAACGCCCTCATGCGCCAGCTGCATGAGTCGGAGATTGTAGAGAGCAAGCTCCATTCCCTGCGTGCGATTATCGACGCACTGGAGCCCGCCGAGTCGGGGCAGGTATCCATTTCGGAAAGCGATGCCCATGCCTGGGTTGCAGGAATCAATGACCTACGTATTTACCTGCACGTTTCCATGGAGAACCTCAATGGCTCCATCGAGCAGATTGAGCAGACCGACGCGATGTACCAGTGGCTGTCCTACAACCAAGAGTCACTGCTGGATCAGCTTATGAGTGAGTAACGAATCCGAGCAAAACCCCGAAAGATGCAGTAATCAACTGAGGCTAACTGCCATGAACTGTGGTGAAAGGTGCCGTAGGCGACAATGAATTCTGAGATTTTCGCAATCAGCCCCACCGACATTCGACACCAAGCCAGCAGTGCTGCGTTGGGCACGAGCATCGACATTGGCGCAGGATGTCTCGACTCCATCGACGGCATCTCCATCGGCCATGCTGCTGAGGGGGATACCGGAGTCACCGTCATCGCCGCTCCAGGCGGTGCTGTCGGCGCTGTCGATGTCCGCGGTGGCGGTCCTGGCACTCGCGAGACCGACCTGCTCGCACCGGAGAATACCGTCGAACGCGCCCACGCTGTCGTTTTGGCTGGCGGCTCCGCATACGGCCTTGCAGCTGCCGACGGAGTTATGCGCGAACTGCGTGACCGCGGCATTGGCTTTGAGGTCACTCCAACTCGTCCAGATATCCTCGTGCCCATCGTTCCCGGTGCTGTCATCTTCGACTTGCTGTTAGGTGAGCCGACGCTGCCCACCGCTGAACTCGGGCGCGAAGCGTTGTCGCACGCGCTTGACGACGTCCCGGAGGACACTCCCTCCGGAACAGTAGGTGCCGGTGTTGGCGCTATGGCCGGGGCAATTAAGGGTGGTTTTGGACAAGCCCGTGTGACCTCCGCCGATGGTAAGTACTTTGTGGCTGCCGCAATGGTGGTTAACTCCTTTGGTGCAGTCATTGACCCGGAGGGACACCTTTACGGAATGCCGGCGGCTGCCGGTGCCAGCAAGGAGGCATTGGCCCAGTTGGACCAGATTTTCGTCGGTAGAACCAAGATTCTCGCAGATGCGGCTGGCGACGGGGAGTCGTCGGCAAGCACGCGAAACACGACGATTGGCACGTTGATAACCAATGCGCCGGTGACGACTGCGCAGTTGAAGCGGTTGGCGATGTGCGGTCATGATGGGCTGGCACGAGCGATTCGGCCGGCTCATGCACCGATGGACGGTGACACGCTGTTTGCGCTCAGCTCGGCCGAGGCAGCGGATAGCGAAAACGCTGAACCCGTGGGCTCGGATGTGGTGGCGCTGTTGGCTGCGATGGCGGCCGATGCGGTGCAGATGGCTATTGTCGATGCCGTGATGAGTGCAACGGGGCGCGCGGGAGTAGCCGCGCTGTCAGAGATGCTGGACAAGTAGTGAGGGAAGTTCGCCAATGAATCCGCAATGGAGCTCGGGACAACAGCAGAATTACCAGAACTATGCGCAGTACCCGATGCGCGGTCCCGTGCAGACGCGGCGGAATAATCAGATTGTTCCGCAGGATCGCGACGGCGGGCTCGGGGCGGCCATCAGTACGGCTATTGGGTACCTGGTACTTATATGGACGGTCTTTCTTGTCAACGATTTCATCTTTGGTGGGGCGCTGAACAACTTCGGTGTGCGCCCACGCGAAACCTCGACGCTGTGGGGAATTTTGACCGCACCGCTGCTGCACGCAGATTACGGGCACATTGTGGCGAACTCTCTGCCCGGGGCGTTGTTCGCCGGTTTGATTGCAATGTCGTCGAAGCGGCTATTTTGGCAGGTCACGCTCTTGATTACGGTCGTTGGTGGCGGTCTGACATGGCTGGTCGGCGGTGTAAATACCGTCCACATCGGTGCGTCCGGCCTGATTTACGGCTGGCTGGCGTTTTTGGTCGTACGCGGTTTCGTGAACCGTCGGGTGATGCAGATTATTTTGGGCGTGATTCTGGCATCGATGTATTCGGGTCTTATCTGGGGAGTGCTGCCAACACAGATGGCTGTTAGTTGGCAGATGCACCTCTTCGGTGGGCTTGCGGGCATCTGGGCTGCGGTGATGTTTAAGCGCGGTCGCGCACGTGGCTAAGAGCCCGAGGTAAGCGGCATCAGCTCCTGGCGGAAACGGCCTAGAATAGGAGCTTCGGTGTTTGACCAACGATATGAGGAGTCCAGATAGCGGTGGGAGCAGAAGCAGGAACTCAGGCAGTCAATCAGCTGACGGCGCAGGATAGCGGCTTCCCCGACCGAACAGCGCCGATTGGCATCTTCGACTCCGGTGTCGGTGGGCTGACAGTGGCGCGTGCCATCATGGATCAGCTGCCGCACGAGTCGATTATGTACATCGGCGATACTGCCAACGGCCCTTACGGCCCGCTGCGCATCGCCGAGGTTCGTCAGCACGCTGAAGCGATTGCCGATGAACTGGTTGCACGCGGCTGCAAGATGATAGTCATTGCCTGCAACACTGCTTCGGCCGCATTTTTGCGTGATGCCCGCGAGCGCTACCCAGTCCCAGTAGTCGAGGTCATTCTGCCCGCCGTGCGCCGTGCGGTCTCGACCACCAGGAACGGAAAAGTCGGCGTAATCGGTACCGCCGCCACGATTCGCTCCCGTGCCTACCAAGATCTCTTTGATGCAGTGCCCGGCGTGGATGTCTCCGCGGTCGACTGCCCGCGATTCGTGGACTTTGTCGAGCGAGGAATTACCTCTGGTCGCCAGATTCTGGGACTTGCAGAGGGCTACCTCGCGCCATTGCAGGCCGATGGTGTAGATACGCTCGTGCTGGGCTGCACCCACTATCCGCTGCTGTCTGGTGTGATTCAGCTGGCCATGGGGGAGGACGTCGCCCTAGTGTCCTCGGCGGAGGAGACGTCGAAGGACGTTCTGCGCATCCTCACAAAGACCGACATGCTCGCTGACCCGGAGAGTAATCCGACCCCTGTGCGCACATTTGAATCCACTGGAGATCCGCAAGTTTTTGCATCACTGGCAAAGCGCTTCCTCGGGCCCGGTATTAGCCAGGTCACTATGCATTCCCAAATGTGACCTTTCTTATTAAATCCAGACACTCCATTGGTTTTTTGCTCGGTTTTGATCAATTACATGGCAAGCTTGAAGTATGCGATTGAAGGTTCTGGGATGTACAGGCAGCATGGGTGGCCCATCGGCGCCAGCATCTGGCTACCTCATTGAGCTGGATAACGGTCGAACCTTTGTCATTGATTTGGGTCCCGGTGTCCTCGCCGAATTGCAGAAGATCTCTGATCCTGCAGCTTGTGATTTGTTACTAACTCATGTGCACCCAGACCACACTGCAGACATTCCAGGGCTGCTCGTCTGGCGTCGCTTCCACCCGACAGCCCCGGCGAGTTCCCGGAATCTCCTGGTTGGCCCCGGAGACATTCACGACCGGATAGGCACCATGTGCAAAGCACTGGGAAGTGAAGAAGATGCCAACCTGGAAGACACTTTTGACCAGGTTGTGAGTAGCCCCGGTGAACCACTGTTAGTCGGTGGGGGCGAAGCGGACGGAGGCGCCGTCGTCACGCCGTATAACATGGTCCACCCGGTGCCAGCTGTTGGATACCGCATTGAAGCAGATGGTCTGACCATTGCATACACCGGAGATACTGCGTGGACCGATGAACTGGTGGAGCTGGCGCGGAATGCGGATATCTTCATCTGTGAAGCCACATGGTGCAGTAACGAAGAGGGCACACCGCCGGACATGCACCTGACGGGCTATGAGGCCGGAAAGGCAGCGACGCTGGCGGGGGTCAAGAAGCTGGTGCTGACTCACATTCCGCCATACGCCGACGGTGAGGAAGCACTGGGTGCTGCGAAGAGTACCTTTACCGGTGACGTTGAATTGGCCTACCTGGGCATGGAGCTAGGCGGCTAGTCTCATCGATTATCGGGTTTCCGTACAGCTGTCGCACCGCTTTCGCGCCGGGCGGTAGGGTAGTTGGCATGACTACAGCTAATTCCGATTTTCGCCGTGCCGATGGACGCGCGGTTGATGAAATGCGCAAGGTGACCATCACTCGTGGCTTCACCGACAATCCGGCAGGTTCTGTGCTGGTTACTTTCGGCAATACGCGTGTGATGTGCACCGCTTCCGTTGAGCAGTCGGTGCCGCGATTCAAGCGTGACTCCGGCGAGGGCTGGCTGACTGCTGAGTACTCCATGCTGCCGGCCTCTACCCACGAGCGCATGCCCCGCGAGTCGATGCGCGGCAAGGTCAAGGGTCGTACCCACGAGATTTCCCGTCTAATCGGTCGCTCGCTTCGCGCAGCTATCGACTTGAAGGAACTCGGTGAGAACACCATCAACATCGACTGTGATGTTCTGCAGGCGGATGGTGGTACTCGTACCGCCTCCATTACCGGTGCGTACGTTGCGCTGGCTGATGCCCTGACCTACCTGCATGCAGCGGGCGCAGTGCCGGGCACCCCGCTGAAGGCACCAGTCGCAGCTGTTTCGGTCGGCATTATTGACGGCCGCGTCTGCCTGGACCTGCCTTACGAGGAGGACTCTCGCGCTGAGGTCGACCTCAACGTGGTGATGACCGCAGAGGGCAAGTTCGTCGAAATCCAGGGCACTGGCGAGGAAGGCACCTTCGACCGAGGTCAGCTGAATGACATGCTCGACTCTGCGGAAAAGGGTCTTCGTGAGCTCATCGCCCTGCAGCAGGAAGTTCTGCGTGCGCCGTACCCGGGTGAGCTGCCGTGAAGCTCCTTGTCGCTACCCGAAATTCTAAAAAACTAGTCGAGCTCGACCGCATCCTGCGTGCGGCGGGTATTGATTCGGTGGAGCTTCTTTCGCTTAGCGACGTCCCGGAGTACCCAGAGCGCCCTGAAACCGGTCGCACTTTTGCGGACAACGCCTACATCAAGGCTTTCGATGGTGCGACACACACCGGCTACGCGTGCTTGGCTGACGATTCGGGGCTCAGCGTAGATGAGCTAAACGGTATGCCGGGTGTGCTCTCGGCGCGCTGGTCCGGCACCCACGGAGACGATGTCGCTAACTACGAGCTGCTGCTCGCTCAGATGGGGGACTGCCCAGATGAGCGTCGTACGGCGTCCTTCCGTACCGCTTGCGCGTTGGTCGTCCCCGGTGTCAAGGAGGTGCCGTCCGCGCTAGCCGACGGCGGTTTCCCAGCCGTCCTCGATGAAGCCGGTAACCTGCTGCTGGTTGTAGAGGGCCGCTGGCCTGGCTCCATTCTGCGCGAGCCTGTTGGGGACAATGGGTTCGGCTATGATCCGGTGTTCGCGCCCGCAGTTGGAGAGGGCAACGAAGCTGAGGCCACTTTGTCTGCGGCACAAATGAGCGCCGAAGACAAGGACGCTTTTAGTCACAGGGGGCGTGCACTGCGTGCCTTGACTCCGGCGCTGAAAATCCTGGCTGAGGCAGAGTCTGAGGGATAGCCCTGGGGTGAGCCCACGGGCGAGCCCTCGGGCTGCCGAGAGCCCGCTACTTCAGCTGGAAAGCGGTCTCGACTTCCTCGCGGCGCTTCTTCTCGACGAAGAAGGAGAGGAACGGGACTACGCCACCGAGCGCGGTGATAATCCACTTTGCTGGTTCCCAGCGGGCCTTGGTACCCAGGTTTACGGTGGCAATGAGGAATGCCATGTAGCCGAAGCCGTGAATCTGGGCGGTGTAGAAGAACCACCGCGGCGCGTCGGCGGAGTTGTCGAGGATGAGGTACTTGTAAATCATCTCGGCACACAGCAAGAGCAGCATCACACCCGTGAAATAGGCGGTGACGGAGAAGTACGTCAGTGCCTTCCTTACGCGCTCTTGACGATCTGGATTGATGTTGGTCACTAAAAGTCCTTTTCTCGAATAAGCAGTTATCGCCTAGGCGTTGGTGCCAGAATCCGTCGATTGTGTCTCATCCACACGCTGCACCTTTCGCGAGCCATCTGGGTTGGTCGGCAGGAAGTCGTCTGGAATTTCCGTCATGACATCGTCTTTAGCCTCAAATGCGGCCTCGCTATTGCCGCTCAGGCGTTCGCGTTCGTACTCCATGTACTTGCGGTAGGCCCAAATAAAGAACAGGCCGAAAGCTGGCCACTGCAGTGCGTAGCCCAGGTTTTGGAATGAGCTGGTTGTGTTCCACCTGCTGAGCTGCCAGTAGGCGAGTGCAAGAGTGGCGCCGACTGCAAGAGCCAAGAAGATTAGTTGCACCACGCGGGTACGAGTGGGAATCTTCGCTGGCTTGTCAGTGGTATTGGAATGCTGTGAAGTGGACACATAACCACCATAGCTAGTCCGTGACCTGCCAAGCTAGCGCGCTCGCTGGATAAGGCAGGGGATCCGGCATTACGAATTCTGCTAGGACATTAGGAAATCTGCGGCGAACCCGTTAAAGTGTGTACAGTCCAAATGAGCTGTGAAAGTTCGTTGTGCCTGTAGGTGGCTAATAAGTAGTCCATGCTTACGGGGACTGTACGTAACTGTCACGGATTCGCGACGGGCGCCTGTGGCGGAATTGGCAGACGCGCTGGATTTAGGTTCCAGTGCCTTAGGGCGTGGGAGTTCGAGTCTCCCCAGGCGCACACATAAATACCCCGTGACTATGCAGGTCACGGGGTATCTTCGTTCTCCAGCCCGTCAGATTTTCCGCCCTCATTAGGCCGCGTGCCCAAAATCTGGCCCATTTCCCGCCCGATTTCACCCAGTCCGGTGTCGAACAGATGAGAGCACGCATCGAGGGTGATGGACGGGCGCGCGCGTGCCCCAGCTGCCTATGCACCTGCATGACATTGGCACTAGAGGCAATGAGCAGTGAGGCAGAGGTGTGAGGAGGTCATGACAGCCTAGTCTCTTAGGAAACGTGTCATCGTCATCCGCGCACGTGCTCATGGTGGAGGTCCACCAGGAATGTGAACCCGTCGGTAGAGCAGCGGGTCAGTAAACGGGTCGCTGTGGAGGGTGTACCGCACCAGCTCGGCAGGGTGGCGGCCTGCAACCCGTGGGCGCAGCTGCTCGACAACCTGCGGCGGCATAGAGATGGTGCGCTCTCGCCAGTCTTAGTAGTCTCGCCTATGACCGTGCGGTCCGTCTCCGAGCGCGTGACCGTCTTGGAATAGACCCCGGCGGTGACAGTTTCGCGCCACGCGTCCAGTTCCGCATTGACTGTCTCCACCGCAGAGTTCACCGTGCGGTCTGCTTCGGCCAGCGTCTCGGCGTAGTCGGAGTCTATCTCTGCGCCAAGGGTGGCACGCTGACGTGCCTGCTTACCCTCCACCGCGGTCATGCGCCGCTCACGCTCGACTTTCACCTCGTTGTAGGTACCAGTGCGCTCCGTCACAGCGCCTGGCACGCCGCTTCGGCGCGATCAAAAGTCTCCTTTTTCCTAGGTCACGTACAGGAAACGCCCGGCGCGAGGGCACTGCTGCATGGGGCGGTGCACAGTCGCGTCGGGCGGGGTGTGTGGATAGGTGGCAGGTGGGTTATGTGACGAGCTGCCCAACCCGTTGATATGAAATATCGAGCAGCGTGGCTGTATCGCGGTAGGCCAATCCCCGGTCTACGAGGTGGCGGGAGGCGCGAGCAGTTGCGGCTGCGGCTGCCGCCTTTTCCACGAGGAGGGTACGGTTACGGGCAATAGCTGTGGCGGCCTCCTCCCCGCGGGGAGTGTCCATCTGAATGACTATCTCGGCGGTGTCCGGGTCTGTCTCTATCTCCGGGTACAGCTCTAACGCCCGGCGCAACTGTCTTTTTCCTCGACAAGGTTGCGACCCTGGGTGAATAGTCCTGAAACCTGGGGCACTGCAACAGCCCACCGGTCTCCGGAGCGTTCCACCTTTGCTGTGTATGTAGGCATGTGCCAAGTTTCGTGGGGCAAGCTGCTCGTGTCTAGAGGAGTAGACACGGGCTAGCTCGGCTTGGGGTAGCCGAAAGGTACAGGTCTTTCATTGAGGCAGGAAGTGAACCATTCTATAAGTGACAGTCGCCCAGCTAATAAAATACCGCGGGGCAGCTTGTCGCCAACGGTTTGGTAAGCGTACTCACGGAAGGCTCCAACCATGCGCACACGCACAATATCCCTACTCACAGCGGTGGCAATCAGCGTCGCCAGCCTAGGAACAGCAGCGCCCGCCCAGGCCCAAGTGGACGAGAGTCTTGGGTCTATCGCGATTCCCTATGTCCTATCTGATACCCCACTTGACGAGGGCACCACCGCCGTTCGGGCTGTCAAGGAATATGGCCCCTGCACCCTATGGCTGGACTACATCCACCTACGGAAGTCAGGTAACTGGGGAACCATTGGCTTCAAGCCACACACAAAGTGCAGCGTCCCAGTCACGAGTATCAAACACAGCTCCGACTTGAGGTACAAATACTACACCGCGTGGAGGCTTGCCCTAAGCGGGGTGCGCGATTCTGCCTACAACACGAATCGTCTAGACCAGAACAACATTGCATTTACATGTAACGGGAAAGTAGATACCCGCTTCATCGGTGTCACGTTGGGAACTATCGTCTATCGGGGGAAGACCTACTACGCCCGAAGCTACTCCGAGGTCGCCAATCTCCCATGCAGGGTGTAGAACCATGACTATGAAAGTTGTTGTCTGCGTCGTTTATCCCCGCTATCCGGATAACACGGAACCTCTCGGCGGGTTCGTCGAGTCCGAGGAGACCGCCCGCAAGATAGACGACTGGTGGCGCGCGCAACCTGGCGACATGATTGGCACCTGGGAAGATTTCGAGGTCGAGGTCAATAGCCGCGACCAGATTCTCTACGGGGTATTTAGTGGTACGCCCGCCCACAAAATTGACGAGCCAGACTATTACGACCCCATCTGTCACGGGGTGTACACAGACCGTAAGGTAGCTGAGCGCGAGGCAAAACCTAAGACGATGTGGGCGGCCAACAACTGCCCTCCGAAGTTTGTGCTTCCGTTCCGCCTGGGCTGGAAGTTTGACCGGTATTTCCCCGATGGAAAGCCCTGGCCACCAGACCAGCTGTAGGCCTCCCGCAGAACGCAAGAATATTGCCTATGAAAATTGTTGTCTGCGTCGTTTATCCCCGCTACCCGGATAACACTGAACCTCTCGGCGGCTTTGTCGAATCCGAAGAAACTGCCCTCGCGATTGACAACTGGTGGCGCGCGCAACCCGGCGGAATGATGGGCACCTGGGAAGATTTCGAAGTCGAGGTCGAAAGCCGCGACCAACTCCTTTACGGAGTGTTCACCGGCACCCCCACTCTTGAAATCACCGATAGCAACTTCTGGGACCCCATCTGTTACGGGGTGTACACCGACCGGGAAGAAGCCGAGAAAGCGACTAAGCCAAAATCAATGTGGGAAGCGAACAACAGTCCCCAGAAATACGTCCTCCCCTTTCGCCTGGGCTGGAAATATGACCGGTATTTCCCCGATGGAAAGCCCTGGCCGCCAGACCAGTTGTAGGCCTGCGACAGTCCCGCCTCTTTTGGCGGGAACACAAAACGGGGCAGCCGCACAGCGCGTGTGAGTACCATTCTGGGAAACCTCTGTTCGCTCATTCCACTGCGTAGGGCGATCGAACCTGTCGATACAATGACGCTGCTCGAATCGTAACTTGAATCGTAAGGTGGAAGCAGGGAGGCAACTTGAGCATCTCGATGCATCTGGATGAGTACATGGCGCGTCGTGGCATAGTTCCCGACGACACTGTGGTCAACGATGATCCCTGCGCAATCTTCGACGGCAAAGTCGAGCGCGACGGTAGGTCGCAGCAGGACCTTGAAGAGTCAGAGCGGCGCTTAGAAGAAGCGGAGTCCGCAATCTTGGATGCGCTAGGCGATTAATTGGCGAAAACTGAGCGTTCTAGTCGCACATTGACGCTCATTCTGAGTGTGATGTTCATCACCGATTAGGTGTAAATCGACGCAGTCATCGTGGCTTCATTTTCCGTAGCCGATGCTGCCGCGGGGATGAAGCGCAAGTAGTTTCCCAGCGGGGAAACACTGTTTCCTACCTGCGGAATTCTTTTGCTTTTGGGGTGCTGGACCCGTTGACCTCGTTGCTATTCCGGACTCCCTACTTTAGGGGGCCAAACTATTTTCCCTCTGACATGACCACAGAACCGCATCAGAAAAACATGATGGATTCCTCATGATTTATGGCATAGTGTCCTGGCAAGGATTTGGAAACAAAAGATGTTTTCATTTCGTACCCCACAAGACAAGGACCTCAGCCACGTGAAATACGAAAAACTCGCCACTTTGCAGACCAATGTCGTAAATGCTCCAGATCTGGGTACTTTTGCAGTCACTTTCGCCGGTCAATCGCAACCATGGCTGGACACTCTCTCCAGCGTCATGGCCAGTGGCAACTCAAAGAAACTACGGGAAGTTTTCACTCGCGCTGAGGAACTGCTCGCACCGCTTGACGACGATCTCATCGGCCAGCTTCCCGCAGGTTTCGACCCCTTTGGTTGGGCAATCTCACTCGTGACAGACGACCCATTTACCGGAGATACAACCAACCCTGCAGTCAGCGTGCCGGGCATCGTATTAGCACAGTTGGGCATTGTTGAGTTGCTGGCAAAGCAGGGAATTAATATCGATGACGCGATAGCGGTAACCGGTCATTCGCAAGGTGTTCTTACCGCTGAGATTGTCGCTCATCCAGAGAAGGCAGCAGAACTGCTTGCACTAGCTCGCCTCATCGGTGTGGCGTGTGCGCGCGGAAGCCGAGTAGCCGGATTTGGGCGCGCGCCGATGATGAGTATCTCTGGCCTAACGGTCGAGGAGTTGGAACCTTTCCTCTCCCAGGACTGTGTCATCGGTCTGAAGAATACGCAGACCACCAGCGTAGTTATCGGCAAGCAAGATGAACTAGAACAGCTGGCAGAGCAGCTCACAGCGCAGCAGCAGAAGGGGCGGGCTGTCGAATGTACAGTTTTGCCAGTTAGCGGCGCATTCCA